>CAWBSN010000027.1:0-194926 GCA_963791445.1 uncultured Acidobacteriaceae bacterium | reverse complement strand
TTCAGGGGCGGCGGCTAGCAGCGCAAGGCAAGTAACCACAACCAGGATAGAACACAACACGCTCTTCACAGAACACAATCTCCTCTTCGATTTTCAAAATAAGAACTCAGCTACTTGCCGCCAACCCAGATGACTCTTGAGAACACATCTCACATTCGTGCGCATTGCTCCTGCTTGACTGGGGACGGCGTTCCAGCCACGGCTTCGGATTGCTCATCCGCGATGGGCTCATCCATGCGCGTTCTGCGACGCAGGCAAAGCCTTCGACCGTAGTTTCTTCGCATGGTCATGCCCTGAATTCGCGTTGAGCTCGACGTCAGTGAGAATGATCATCCGCCGGCGTTCCGTCCGACCACTCGGACACAACAATAATGAGCTCGGTCAATGGCTCCGGAGCACCATTAAAGTGTGGAGGCACAATGATCGGGGAGCCGGCTTCGCCGCCCCCCAAGTCTTGGTCTCTCCCAAGGGAACGTAAAACATGAGGTGGGGATGCCAGTGCCCTGCGGAGTCGTTAAGGTGCCCTTGCTTCGACATCATATAGACCAGCGCGCCAGGTTCGAGGGCCGGCAGTTCCTTTTTGCTCTACTGCGGCCTTCATACTCTCGCGGATTTCCTCTTTCGATTTTCCCGCCAACGCAAATCTTGTCCGCATCAGTTCGATTGGCAGCACTGACCGAACCGCTTGCGGGTTATAGCAGGCTGGACCGCGACCCTTGGGGTTCCAAAACTCGGGATGGTCGAATCCGGCCGTCCACGAGCGACTAACCATGCAGACAAAGCCGTTCGTTCCTTCCACCGCGGTTTCATAGCCATGCCTCCCGAGGACCAGAACTGCGGCGTCTTTGGAAATCGATGGCGGAGCCGCGCTTCGAGCCAGAGCAATCTCAGCATTTCGATCCGCCATCAGATATTGGTCTAGCGGAGCCATGGTGGCGTAGAGAGTTTCGGCGCCTTGCACGCGCACCGGCGGCGTCATGCAGATTACGGCAACCAACGCGAGTGTTTTTAGTGCGATTTCCGTGAGCATTTTTCGGTTCATTGATTTCCCCTTTGATATGGATTTTTCCAATACATCTTCAGACTACGACGATTAAACCCCTTTTGAATTGGTTTCCTGATTTTCACGCATCCAGACATTGCTACATAACCGGTGCAGCCGTTCCATCCGACCATTTGCCAACTGGAATCACGAACTCGGTGATGGGCTCCGGACCGCCCCGAAACTGCGGATTCAGCGTGACCGGCGAGTCGGGCAGATCCGCACCCCAGGAGGATTTGTCTGTCAGTGGAAAGTAGAACATCAGATGAGGTACGTGGTGCCCAAGGGCGTCATTAAGGTAGCCTGCCCGCGACATCATGTAACACATCGCGCCCGGCTCCGGTGCCGGTAGCTCTTTATTGTCGAATCCGGCCTTGATGCTGTCGATCATCTGAGCTTTCGACAGCCCGGCTAATACCATTTCCGTCCGCTTGATCGTGAGAGGCAGAATGGATCGCGCGGCTGCCGGATTGAAGCATAGCGGCACACGCACCTTGGGGTTCCAGAACTCCGCGGAGTTGAATGGGGACATCCATGATCGTTCCACCATACAAACAAAACCGTTCTTTCCTTCGATGGCGGTCTCATAGCCCCGCCACCCGAGGACCAGGATCTTTGCGTCGCTGGATATAGCTGCCGGGGCAGCGCTTCGCGCCAAGGCGATCTCGGCATTGCGATCCGGCATCAGGTATTGCTCGATCGAAGCCATGCTTGGATACGCTGTCGAGCGATCCTCATTCCGATTGCGGCTGGTAAGCGTTAACATCAGTCCCACAGCCACGCAGACGATAGCCAAGGCTCCGGCCCAGACCCAGCGGCTCGTCATCACTCTGTTTTCCAATCTCGGCGAACTGACCTTTGCCGCTTCCCGCTTCTGGAGGTGCTCCCCAAGCGCCGCGTTGATCTCCGAGGAGATGCCTACTTCTGGTGACTCAACTTCCCAGGCCATTAGTTCTTGGGAAACACCCCGGAAATCGGCAGCAAGGGTCTGGCACTCCGGACACAGTTCCAGGTGCGACAAGGCCTCGGTGGCTTGGTCCGCGGGCAGTTCGCCGTCGAGATAAGCCATGAGTTCTTCCTGTTCGATCGGATGTCTGTTCGTGCTCATTGCATGCCTCGTCTTCCTGGGTGCGGCTGCCCGGCGCTCGCTCTCAGGGCAGGATTGGTTTTTGCCCCCGACTCTAGATAACTCTTCAATGCGAGACGCGATCGAAAAAGCCTGGAACGGACGGTATTTACGGGAATTCGCAACAGCTCGGCAATTTCGGAGTAACTCAACTGTTCGTATTCGCGCAGCATCAAAATTTCGCGATCCGGCGCATCCAGCTTTTCCATGGCTTGCCGGACCCAGAGCACGCACTCGGGAGTTCCGTCAGTCTTAGGCTCCGGAGCGGACTGTCCTAATGTGCTACTCGTCAAGACCTTGCGCCGTTCCGCAGCCAGCAGCTTCAACGCAATGCCATACAGATACGTTCGAACTAAGGCTCGCGGCTCATAACGGGAGGCCGCGCGGATCACCGCGAGGAAAGTTTCCTGGACGAGATCCTCCGCCCGCTCGGGGTTGTTCAGCCGGCGCCCGAAGAAGCCGTACAGTGGCTTGCGATAGCGGGCAAACAGCTCCTCGAAGGCTGCGCGTGATCCACCCTGGAATTCCAGCATCAAGGCTTCGTCGCTAGTCATAGTCGGTGCGCCAGCTCAATCTGCGCAATCCTTGTGCGGCATTTTTCACATCCTTCATGCCTTTAATGTCACAAGAAAGCCAAAAGTTCCCGCTCCGTTCCATTCCTCCTGTGTTTTGCAATCTCATCAACATGATCTCCGCACGCGCCGGGCGCAGCGACTCAAGTGGCGAATCACGCTTCTTTGTCCTGATTGCAACATCCGCGGATCCTGCGAATTCTTTCCTAAAACGACGTAACCTTCCTACGCCGCGATCAGGAACGTAGCCGTTTCATTCGCGTTGATATCACTCCGCACTAACCTGCGTTTCTGTCCTTCGCGCAGTGCCTCCGCCATGGCGTCGTGCCAGTTCTTATAAACTCTTGCCGTCCTTCTGCGGAATCCCTCATCAAGACCTGACATCTCTTGAGACAAGTTAAGCAAGGGGCAGCCACGCTGAATGTCTTCTCTTTTCAGCGATTCGGACTGAATAATGCGGACCAGAACGTCGATGGGGTTCTTGGCGTTCCGTAAAGGCCGCACCCACTTCTGGTGAAGGTTACTCGCGATGACTTCGTCCACCACCGCATAGCCGAGGGCCTTCTTGTTTTCAAAGTGGTAGTACAGCGCGCCTTTGGTGACGCCCGCTGCCGCCAGAATGGCATCCAGGTCAGCGCTTCGAAAGCCAGAGCGGTACATCTCCTGGAAGGCAGCCTGCAACAGGAGTTCTCGTGTGCGCTCCGGATCCCGCGAGGTCGCCCGCCTGCGTCGCGATCGTTTTCTAATAGCTAACATACCAACCAGTATGCATCTGCGAATAACCATGGTCAAGCTCGGAAGGAATCTCCGGAAATCCGGAGTTTTGGAAATTCATCTCCTGTTTGGAGTAGTCCTACAGGCCGCAGTCACAGTCATACAGACACGCGACCTCACGCGCAGTGATGTAGGCCGTGAGCACTGTGCAGTTGCCATCCCGCATTTCATAACCGCGGATCCGAGCATTGATGTAACCGATTGAAAACATCGACGACAACACTCTGGTTCGCTGATTGCTAACACTCAACGCGGTGGGAGTGTTTAGTGGCTCATCTATTTTCTCGGTCAGTCGTGACACTCAATTCTTGGTTGGAGGAAGCAATGCAAATCCGCAGCTTGAAGTTGGCTCTGGTTCTCCTCTTGGCGATTTGTGTGGGCAGGCGCTCTGCCCCTGTGGTCACAATCGGCGTCATCCGGCACCGTTTCCGGCTCGTGACCGACCCGTCGAATGCTGTGGTGGCAGGCGCCGCGATTATGCTGACCGATAGCTCTACGAACATCTCGCGCAACCCGAACACTAACACAGACGGGGCGGTACTTCTTCGCGGACGTTACCCCGGGCACCTATAGCTTTCGGTCTCTAAGTCGGGATTCGCCACCACAAAGACCGAGAACCAGATGGTACAGGTCGGAGTTAACGTCACACGCTGAATCTGACTTTGCAAGTGGGCGGCGCGAATGTGGTCGTCGAGGTGTCGGCCACGGGCAACGAACTGCAGACCATGAATGCCACGGTGGGCAACACGGTCACTGCGATCGCCATCGACAACCTGCCCAGCATTGGCCGCGATGTCAACACGTTCATCGAATTGCAGCCCGGCGTAAGTACAGGCGGCGACGTTGCGGGCGCGGTCAACGACCAGAGCTATTTCTCGCTGGATGGCGGCAACAACACCAATGACATGGACGGCAGCGGCGGCGTATACACGTCTGCGCAAACGCTCGTGATCGGCGATCCAACCGGCGGCTGTCGACGCAGAGCTTTGACTTATGCCGCCCCGTCGGGCGTGTTGCCCACTCCGCCGATAGTGTCGAGGAGTTCAAAGTGAATACCGCCGGCCAGACTGCCGATTTCAACAGTTCCGCTGGCGCCGAAATCAAGATTGTCACCAAACGCGGCACCAACACTTCCACGGCACCGCTTACGAGTATTACAAAGACAACAATTGGTCGTCGAATGTTGGCAGAATAACTAAAACAATTTGGATCTGTAGCCCGGCGCGACTCACATCGGCTTCCCGTCCTTCCATTACAGCCGGTTCGGCGGCGCTATCGGAGGGCCACTCATTCCGAAAGACGTTCTCGGCGGGAAAACCTTCTTCTTTTTCAACTACGAAGGCTTCCGTTTCCAAACTCCGAGACCATCACCAGAAATGTTCCCTCGCCAGCCTTGCGGTTGGGGCTGTTAACTGACACCCGCCACCGGCACGGTCGATTACAACCTGAACAACCTCCGGTGACCTACAACGGCGTCACTTACCCGGCGAATTACGGCTGCACCGGGCCCCTGATGGCAATGTGATCCGCTTGGCATCGGACTGAACCCGGTAGTTTCCCAGATATGGAACAAGTACGAGCCCGCGTCGAACGCCGCCTGCAGTCAGCAACTTGTGCGACAGCACTAATGTTCTGGGATTTGCGGGCAACCTGAACGTCCCATCACCAGCAAATTCGCCGTGGCGCGCATCGACCATGATTTTTCCAAGAACCATTTCATGGCCAGCTATCGCTATTACAACATCAAACTGACTGGCGATGACCAGGTTGACATTGGCGGCTTTTTCCCTGGCGACACCAAGGGCACGCCGGCTTCTGCCTCGGGCGATCCGGTGCAAGACTGGTTCTGGTTGCGGGCCTGACCACCAACATCACCACCAACACCACCAACGACTTCCACTACAGCTTCCTGCGAAACTGGTGGGCCTGGTCCGCGACGGGGCTCCGCCGCAGATCGCTGGGCTGGGCGGCGCGCTCGAATTATGCGCGGCCAGTCGGCAGAGCCAGGATCTTGGCTCCGTTCAACGTGAACAATCAAAATATCCGCGCCCGTTTCTGGGATGGACACGATCAGTTGTTGCGCGACGACGTTTCCATGCTGAAAGGCAACCACCTGTTCCAGTTTGGCGGCACCTATCAGCACAATTGGGACTACATCAACGTAACGACAGTGGCGGCACCATCAACGCTTTTCCGGTGTATTCGCTGGGCAACGGAACTAACGGATCGGGACTGCGAGCGATCTAGCGATTATCCTTGCGCCACGACCCGGCCACCAGTTTCCACGACTATCTCAAACTGCCCCTCCCTTGCCGCGGCGGCGCTGGGCGTCGTTTCCATCGCTTCACAGATGCTTAACCCGCACCGGAGCAAGTCTCACTCTTGAATCCTCCGCTGATCCAGCATTCGACAAGAGCACGATTCCTTATTACAACGTCTACTTCAGCGACACCTGGCACATGAAGCCGACGTTTCACCCTCACCTATGGTTTGGGCTGGGCGCTGGAAATGCCGCCGATCGGAGGCGAAGGGAAAACAGGCGGTGCTGGTCGATGCGAGCGATCAGCCGGTTACCATGACGCCTACCTGGCCATGTCAAGAGACGCGGCGCTAATAGGCCAGGTCTACAATCCTGAACTTGGCTTTGCCCTGGTGGGCAATACCGGAACGGTCGGAAGTATCCCTATAACCCGTTCTACGGCGAATTCAGTCCGCGTGTTGCCGTGGCCTGGAATCCGCACTTCGATGCTGACTCCATCGGCGGGTAAAATCTTCGGCCATGAAGATACGGTGATCCGTGGCGGATATGGCCGCATCTATGGCCGTATGAACGGTGTGGATCAGGTGCTGGTACCGTTGCTGGGCCTCGGCCCCGAACAGCCCTGCTTGCAATTCGAACCTATCATCTCGGTACGGTTCGTGCCCGTCTGGCCTCGCACGCAGGCCCTTCGGACGCACTCCGGTCGAACGCATTTCGCGTGGGACCAACCGGCCTCTTTGCGGCGGGCCCGACCGTGCCTCGTCTGATACCCGAGTGCTACCTTGCCCCAACCGGTCTTCCAGGGTTTAATAACTACGTTCTCCTCAGCCCGAGGCTTTGGATCCGCATTTCCGGGCCAACGTGATTGACTCCTTCAATCTCACCGTTCAGCGGCAGTTGAACCGCAGAGTGACCTTGGAATTCGGCTACATCGGGCGCAGAATCACCCACGAATACCAGCCGTCAACCTGAATGCGGTTCCGTACATGATGACGCTCGGCGGCCAGCAGTTTAAGCAAGCCTACGCTAACACAGTGCTGCAATACTGCGGCGGCATCGCCGGGCTGGCTGGCGGCGGTTGCGCGCAAGCACGATGCCGGCGCTGTCAGCAACCAGCCGTTCTTCGAGACCGCGCTCGGGCGGGCTACTGCACTCTTCACAGCTGCACGCACTTGCTGTCAGCGGGGTGCACTCCGGCAAGTTGCACCCAGGCATGTGCTACTGAATGACGCGGCAGCAACCTCAACAACGCTCAAGTCTGGAGCCTCTGGAGTGACTTGGACACACGGCGCGTTCAACTTCCCGCGCAGCTGCAGAGCATCCGATTCCCGCCACCTGCTCGGGCACCCACGCATACGGCTGCTCCGGCCAGTTCTCCCTCCGGCGTTTCAGAACGCCAGCATCGGTTACGGCAACTACAATGCCGGCTTTGCCTCGCTCAAGATGGCCGATTGGCGGGGATTGACGTTGCAGTCCAACTTCACCTGGTCCAAGGCTCTGGGAACGGGAGCACAGGCGCAGGCCTCCAGCGAACTCACTGCCGCTCGATCCGTTCAATTGAGGGAACGTACGGCTGCCAGGCTTGGGACCGTAAATTCATCTACAACATGTTCCTCGTATACCAGCCCCCTTTCTTCAAGGGACAACTGGATTCGTGGGACGAGCGCTGGGCGGCTGGACCTTCGCGTCCGTGTTCACTGCGGGTCGCGGCGTTCCGTTCGAGATCGCTACGACCTTGCAGATTACCAGGCGTTCGGTGCATGCGAGGCATCGCTGCGCTGACTACGAAACGAAAATGCCGTTCCGATCGGCCCTGTTGCCCACGGTCATGCCTACTTACGACAAGTACCTCTGCCGGGTCAGACCAACGGTTTCCCGTCAATTATTTTCCGAGACGGGCGTAGCGCCAGTCAGCAACTTGCGTAACCCGATTCTGGGTCTGGACAACAGGGACGGCGGCAACGGCAATTCTTTGGCCTGCCGTACTGGAATATGGACTTCAGCATCAAGAAGAACATTCGGGTGACGGAGGGCATTGGCCTGGAATTCCAAGGTGTCTTTGCCAATGTTTTCAACCATAATCAGTGGCTCGATCCGAGCGCGACTGGGACCACCGGGCTCTTCAATCCCTCAGTTTTTGGCGCTCTGCCCGGATCGTCGCAGGAGCAACTCGGCGGCAACCGGCAGATCGAAGTCGGCTTCCGCGTTCGCTTCTAACTTACCGAAATTCGAGGCGACACGCCGCGTGTCGCCTCGACCTAACCCAATCCGTAGCGCTTCCCCTGCGGCCGCACCACACAGGTGCGGCCTTCATTGCACAAACCTGGTACGATTTATGGAATCGGCGCACCGACAGTTCAGCGCGAATTAGAATCCGTCGGCTCACTGAGGTTTTCTCACTGCTAGGTCAATTCGGGCGATGGATCATCTACGGCGCCCGCAGCGGCAAGCAAAATGCGCTTCCCTCCGACGCGCTCTGGCCAACGATCGAGAAGAATATTTCTCTGATGGGCTTCGACCTCGGAGCAATCTCGATCGAGTGCCGGGCGCGCTCAAAGACCTCATTTCATCCGCATCCTCTTGCCCCACCAAGCGGATGCGTGAGCGAAAAAGAAAGAACATAGAGACGGAAGAGCCGATTTCTTCAATCGCCGTCGCTCGTGACTACCTCCACCGCCGGTTTGCTTTGCTTTCTCAGAATCTCACCCAGCAGAAATAGATCGGTGAGCAGCGCTCGGAGGTGGATGGAAGCGTTCAGGTTGTCAATCAACTGGGAACTGATTGCGGGTTGAGCGAGAACCATTTCAATGGCAGCAAGAGAGTCCCGAGAGTCGCGATCGAGCACCGCAATGAACGCCAGGTACTTGCCCTCGGGCTCAAGGCCTTCCTGTTTGACTGCCATCGCACAAGCTTCCGCCAGCCCCGTCAAGGCTTCCACGGCGCGACGCAGGAACTCACGGACTTGTCCACCCGACTTGCTGCCCTGGTCACTCGGTAGCCCCTGGGCCGCATATGCCAGCAGGAACTCGTAGCATTCTTCCACCGCTTCACAACGATCGCAGATCTCAGCCAGCATCGGTTAGTCCTCGGCCTTCGACCCGGTTGGATGCCGGTGACGAAGGAGCAGTCTCGACCTTCCATCGCTCGGGATCGTGCTCTTCCAGATAGAAGTCGCGGTCCATCCAGCCGAAGATCATCGATTTCGTGATCGCGCGTTTCTCCGGCCGGAGCCCGAAGTAGACGTGCATCATGACCAGCGCAATCAGTCCTACGCCTGCCAATCCGTGCAGCACGTACATCAGGCCCCAGGTCATGTCGCTGAATAGATACGGATTCCGAGGGAAAAAGATGGTGCGCACGCGAGACATCATGAAAACGCCGGTAAGGATCACCGATAGACCGCACAAGATAATGACGCCGTGGAAGAGCTTGTTTTCCAGGGGATACTTGGCAAACTTTCGCGGCGGCGGCGCGGGCATTCCGAAAAACCGGCGAACCCTTTTCCGTGCATCGTCCAGATCGATTCTGTCGGGCCAAATCGACCAGAAATCCAGCCAGAAGGAGGCATGAATGATGTGAAAAACGATGGAAACAGTCAACACGGCGCCGGCGATCCAATGATAGGTCACCCAATTAAACTGGACGCCTACCTTCGGAAGGAAGGCGGTAAACAGCAGCGTGAACATGGAGGCTGCCATGATCCAGTGAAACAGCCGCGCGACCAGCGAGTGCCGGGGAACGTGCTTGGGGATGCTGGCCGAGACCGCGGAAGAATCATCTGCCGCGAACACTCTCGGCTTGGCGAAGTACATCACGTAGATGGCGTGAACGATCAAGAAGAGCAACCCCGCGATCACCGCAACCCAGATCAGGAACCAGGCAATATGGATGGGGACGCTCTGCCCCCACGGACTCGTCGCCCACTCTAAGAAGTCCATGTGGCCTCCTCGACTCCGCTGATGGCGCGCTTCACCAGATTTCTCATCAGCGGGATCTTGTAGGCATTGAACTGCAATGGAACCGCTCCTTGCACGGAGAGTTTTCCCGCCATCTCACCAGTCGCCGCATTCCGCGGCTGGCCACGAACTGCATCTTCGACTGCCTTCAGCCTTAACGGCCTGGCGGCGGCGCCGTTCACCGCGATTCGCATGCGCTCAATCGTGCCACCGGATAGAACCATGGCTGAGGCAACGTTGAGGAGCGGAAAGTCCCAAACGTTGCGGTCTCGCACTTTTTCAAAATAAAATTGCGCACCCGCCCAGGTGGACGGAATCCGAATGGCAGTAAGCAGATCGCCGGGCTGCAAGATGTGCAGCCGCGTAATATCGATCTCAGGACCGATGAAGTAATCCTCGGCATCCACCACGCGCTCGCCCTTGGGCGTGCGGAGGACGAACTTGGCGTCCAGCGCAATCAGGGCCGGGGCCGTGTCGGAAGGATTCACTGCCACGCAGCGGTCCGCGTGCAGAATGGCATGCTCGCGGTTGCGGCCCTCCGGCGTATCGGCGTAGCAAATGTTGCCGCCGGCACGGTAGCACGGCCAACCGCCACGGTAATACCAGCAGCGCGTATCCTGCGAAACATTGCCGCCGAGCGTTCCCTGATTGCGGATTTGCGGCGATGCCACTACTTCCGCAGCCTGCGCCAGCAGACCATACTTCTGCTTGATGATGGGATGATTCACCACCTCGGTGAGCGTGGTCATCGCGCCGATCTCGATACCATCGCCCGTCGTGCGAACTCCCCGCAGTTCCTCGATTCCGCTCAGATCGACCACAACCTTGGGCTTCCTGATTCGATCCTTGAGCCAGTCGAAGCTGTCGAGCCCTCCGGCCAGCACCCAGGCATCGGGTCCATGCTGTTCGAGAAGCTTCTGCGCATCGGCGACGGAACTCGGCTGATACAGCTCGAAAGCGGGCATTACGTCTCGTATGACAGCCATAACTCTCCTTCTCGATCAAATCTGAGCCATCAAATGTGGGCCATGAGCGGATGCTGCATCGGCCGGCCCGCTTCGAGCGACGTCAGAATCGTGTCGGCGTTCACCGGCGCGCGCTGAAAAATCTCGTCTCCGAGCGCATCCGAAAGCGCGTTCAAAATCGAGGCACACCCGCCTGCAACCGGCGGCTCGCCGACACCGCGCGCGCCCACCGGCGTCTCCGGGTCCGGAATGTCCAACGCGGTCCATTGCATGTCGACCGGTACATCGAGAATCGTCGGCGGTTTGTTGTGATGGAATCGCTTGGAAACCATTTCGCCGTAGTGCGGATCGAACACCCACTTCTGACCGATCGCATGGCCGATGCCCAAGACCGAACGGCCGAGCACCTGACCACCCAGCGCTCGGGGATGGATCACCGTGCCGACATCGGCGGAAGCGAGGAAATCGACGATGTAGTACTTGCCGGTTTCGACGTCGACTTCAACTTCGGCAAAGCTGGCGACGTAGGAAAATGTCGAGCCATCGCGTGGGTAGTTGTCCTTGGCCGCCGCCACCAGGCCTTGACCCGCCAGCGCTGCCACGGACGCCTTCGTCAATTTGTGGAGATCGGCGGGCGCCTCGTGGCCATCGTAGACGCCACCCAGTTGAATCGCGTATTTCGCCGCCTGCGCCAAAGTCATGCCGGCGCCACCGCCCTTGCGGAAAACACGCTCGTTGGCGACCTCGTATTGCTCCGGTTTGCCGCCAAGCTTCTTGGCCGCGATTTCCTGGAGCTTCTTCTTGGCGTCCATCGCCGTCGCATATGCGGCCCGCGTCATCGCGTGAGTCGTCTGGCTGCCGCCGGAGACGCAGGTGAAAGGAAGGTTCTTTGTCGTGTTCCCCCACACGACGTCGCATTTTTCCCACGGCACGCCGAGAACTTCTGCGCCCGCGCGGTGCACGTCCATCACCGACTCCGTTCCGAGGTTGCCGATTCCAGACTGGAACGCGATGCGGCCATCCGGCTTGATGACTAGAAGCCCGTCGAACCCGATCGTGCCGCCAACGTAGCAGCTCAGCGATACGCCGACGCCGCGAACTTTCGTGCCCATCCTTTTCGGAGTGCGCGCAACCCGCTCGCTCCATTTGAATTGCTCCGCGCCGCGGTCGAGTGCTTCTTTGAGGAATGCGCTGGTCGCATACTGCCGTTTTCCTTGCACCGCTGGTCCGAACGGCGCCTTGCCTTCCGGGCAGTTGACGCGGCGAATCGCCACCTGGTCAACTCCGAGCTTGCGCGCGGCTTTCGCGATGATGGGCTCGATGATGACAATCCCCTGAAGGCCGCCCGGGGAACTTTGCGCACTGCGGGGCGGTGTATTCGTCAGCACCGTCACGCCGCGCCAGCGCATGGCTTGCGGCTGGTACAACAGAGAGACGATGCGGCCCGATGAAGGAGCATCACCAACCGCATCGTATGGACCGTTATCGCAAATCACGAACATGTCGAGAGCTGTAATCCGGCCTTCTTTCGAGAAACCGACTTTCATGCGTCCTTGAAAACTAGGACGGGCGCGTCCGATGAAAGTCTCCTCCTCGCGGCTGATGCGCATCATCACCGGAGCATTCGTTTTCTTGGCCAGAAGAGCAGGGATGATCATCGACACGCCGCCGGTGATCTTGCTGCCGAACCCGCCTCCGGTGTACTCGCTGATGAAAACAACGTTGTCAGGACTAATGTTCAACCAGCGCGCGATCGCGGGCAGTGTTTGCGCGGTGCTTTGCGTGCCCGTGTAAATGTAGACTTTGCCGTTCTGCCAGTAAGCCATCGCACTGCGGGTCTCAAGCGTCTGATGGCTGGTGTCGGGTGTCACGAAAGTCTCGTCGAGAACCAGCGCCGCATTCTTGAAGCCGGAATCGAGATCGCCATACGACCATTCGTCGGGCGCCTTGCCCATGGGAAGACGGCCTTCTTTTCAGCTCCGCGAAGTCGGCTTTGGTCCATTTGAGTTCCGTGACCGCGGGCGGACCCGGATTTTGGCCCGCGGGCCGAGTCCAGACATTGCCATCCGTTCGGGGATTAGGACCGCCCGGCCGCAAGGTGTCGAGCGGATCGATCACGAAGGGAAGCGGTTCGAAATCAATTTCAATTTTCTCGATGGCTTCCGCGGCGGTAAGTTCGTCGACCGCGGCCACGGCAAGAATTGGTTCGCCCTGATAGACCGGTTCATTGGTGAGGCCGCGTTCGCCCCACTTGCTGGCTTTGATCACCGTTCCATTGTCGGTAAGAGTATCGGCTGGCGCGGGAAGATCGTTCGCCGTGAGAATGGCTTTGACCCCGGGCATGGCGAGCGCTGCGTTCGTGTGGATGCGCTTTACCCGCGCATGCGGCATGGGGCTGAGCAGCAGTTTGCAAAACAACATACCTTCCGCGCGAAAATCTTCGGCATATTTCGCCTGGCCCGTCACCTTCGCATATAGATCCGGGGTCTGGTAGTTCTTGCCGATCAGCTTGTACCCGGCTCCGTACTGGCGCTCAGTGGTTTTAGCAGTCTCGACGGCTTTCTTGTTATCCGGCTTTCTGGTTATCCAAGATTAGACCTCCGCATATTCTCGGCGCCGCGCATCATCGCGGTGAGAATCTTGTCATAATCCTGGCAGCGGCATAGGTTCCCGGAGATGCCCTGCGCCAACTCCTGGCGGGTGGGATTGGGATTGGTTTTCAGATATCCCACTGTAGTCATGATGAAGCCGGGCATGCAGAAGGCGCACTGAAACCCCTGTTCGTCGATGACGCCCTGTTGTACCGGGTGCAAAGTCCCGTCAGCCTTGGCCAGGCCTTCGATGGTCACAACTTTCCGGCCACGCACGGTATGGGTGAGTACCGAGCACGAATAATAAGGGATATCGTCGATAAGCACGGTGCAAGATCCGCATTCCGCGCGGTCGCATCCCAGCTTGGTGCCGGTCAGGCCCAGCTTGTAACGCAGGGTCGACGCCAGGGTCTCCTGCTTCATCGCGTCGACGCGCCGCTGCTGACCGTTGACGTTAAGCGTAATCAGCCGCTCGCCTACACCCGCCGCCGACTGCTGGCCGTGCAGAAGAGAGGAGGCGCGAAACAGATAGCTCGCGGAAGAGACTGCCACACCGCTGGTGATGACGCCTTTGATGAAGTTGCGCCTGGAGACGGCTTTGGGAACGTCTTCTTGAGACAGATCTTGTCGAGTCAGGTCTTCTTGAGTCAGGTTCGGGATCGACTTGGAACTTGCCTTCTCGGTCATACCGGGTCACCTCCTTACCGCGAGCGGCCGCCGTAGAATCTTGCGAGAAGAAAGGCGTGTGAGGTCTCACATTTTAGCAGTTGGATTAGCAGAAATAATGCCCGGATTCGGAAATTTACGAATTGTCCCTGGCAGCGAAAATCGTGACAAACTTTGGATCAAGAGCCAAGCTACCCCATCCCTGGCCGAGTCGCGAATCTGATAACTCTTTGACAGTTGGCAGCAGGAAAGGAATCCAGTTTCGCCATCGCGAACCTCGTCAACGCCAGTTAAGACTGGTCTCCTGGAATTACTCGCGGCCTAACCTTACCTGATTAGTCAGAGATCCTGTCCCGTTTCCCGTTTTGGGAACACTTAGTGATCCTACGGATCGTTAAGTGAGCAATATTGCACAGCGACCTTTTTATGAATCGAGATAGAGTGACTTGCCTGAGCCGCAACGTTCGACTTGTCATTGTGCATGACGAACAGTGTTTGTCGAGGAAAGTTTGCTGATGCCAACGGGGTCCAGAGCGTTTCTCAATCTCGCGTTCTCGGTGGTTCTTGTGTTCATGGGCGCGCTGGCTTCGGGTCAAACTGCCACGCCTTCACCGGCTAAGGCCGCTCAATCCGCCAGCGCACCCGCGACCACCGCGCCTTCTCCTTCGCCCGAAGCTCCAAGTATGTGGGAGCCGAGACCTGCAAGACCTGTCACGAGGAAATCTATAACAACTGGGAGAAAACGCCGCACTGGAAGACCACGCTGAATACAAGGACGGCCCTTCGCACCAAGGTTGCGAAGGCTGCCACGGACCCGGCGCCGACCACGTTGCCGGTGGCGGCGACATAACCAAGATATTCAATCCCGCGAAGCACTCGGCCAAAGAGGTTGACGCCAAGTGCCTGACCTGTCACGCGGGAGCGCACCCGAACTTTGACCGCTCGCCCCACGCCAGGGCGAACGTCAGCTGTATCAGCTGCCACAGCATTCATCAGAGCAAGGAAGAAGAAAATCTGCTGAAGGTTGCGCAGCCTACGCTCTGCTTCCAGTGCCACTCCGACACTAAGCCGGCGTTCAATATGCCGTTCCACCACAAGGTGAACGAAGGCTTGATCACGTGCAGCGATTGCCACGACGTGCACGGCACCTTCCTGGCCAACAACGTGAAGTCCACGGCCGACCAGAACGCGATCTGCACCAGGTGCCACACCGAGACGCGCGGGCCGTTCGTCTTTGAACACGTCGCGGTCAAGGCTGAGGGGTGTCTGGGATGCCACACTCCGCACGGCTCCCAGAACGCCCGCCTGCTGAACATGCCGGCCATCGCCCCGCTCTGCAACCAGTGCCACAGCGGCGTAGCTAACAACACGGTTCACGGAATGGGCGCGGGGTCGTCGGAAACCATAACTTGTACGAACTGCCATACCTATATTCATGGCTCGAACATGAATGCGGCGTTCCTCAGGTAGGAGTCATGGATCGCAACGCGCCTGGAGAATTGCGGAGGCGCGGGCCGCGTTTCGATTGCGCGTAGGGATTCAAGGTCTCGACGAGCAATGTTTTTCAAGTGAGGCTTTCAATGATGAACCCAGGATGGATTTCCCGGCTGTTGAGTGAAAAGCATTCTCTTGCGGCGGCCCGACGCATTGTCGGGGGCATGGCCGCAGCCATTTTGGGCTTGACGGCGGGCACTGCCGTCGCGCAGGTTCCAATATTTGCGTCTCACCAGGCCGCTCCGGAGGGCTACACGCTTCATGAGTCAATCGATCTGGGCGGACACGTGGCCAATATCGACGGCAGCGGTGCCATGTACGACACTCTGGTCAACCAGCAGTCCGGTCCGCGCATACTGGGCGAGACCTATGAACTGCGCGCGCTGCCGAATACGAAGAACACTCTCGTCGATCGCTTGAAAGCCTTTGCCAGCGGGCTCGGGGGCGATCCGTACAACGTTGCAAAGATGGACGTTTCCAAGGGCAAGCTCTACGACTTCTCCGGCTTGTTCCGGCGAGACCGCCAGTACTTCGACTACAACCTGCTGGGCAATCCGAACCTTCCGCCCGGCCAGTCGATTCCAATCGGCCCCGCCGCGGCCCCGACGGGTGCCTACGCGTGGCCGCAGGTGACGGAGTCGCCGTTTATGTTCAACACGGTGCGCCGCATGTTGGACACGAAAGTGACACTGCTTCCGCTGTCGAAGGTGACCTTCCGCGCCGGCTACTCGCAGAACGTCTTCGAGGGTCCGAGCCTGTCGCCCAGCGGTTATCAGGTTGCCGGCGCCTACGACCTGCTGCTCCAGGAGTATCAGCGCAACAGCACGGATGACTGGACGGGATCGGTCGAGTGGAAGCCCGTATCGCAGACCCGGCTGACCTATGAAGAGCAGATCACTCACTACAAGGGCGATTCCTATTTCAGCATGGCGCCCCAGTATTTCAACCTGCAGGAAGCGAACGGATACAGGGTCGCAGTGCTCCAGAACTACGACAATCCGATCAACCAGCCCGTTGGCATTACCTGCAACGCCGGCGTTGGAGCCGCTTCAATTTACCCGGCGCAGACTCCGAACGGTCTACCCATCGTCGATCCGACGTGTAATGTGATTGCCAGCTATTCGCGTTCCCAGCCAACCCGCGAAATCTTTCCGACCGAAATCTTCCGGTTCCAAAGCTCCAGCATCAAGAACGTTACGATGAACGGCAACGTTCGCTACACCTACGCGAACACGAGCCTGCCGAACTATTACGACGACTTTCAGGGTCTGGCGGGAACGAGCCGCGAACTCACATATGCCGGCAACGCCCGCGCCAACCGGGAAGCGATCGCCGCCGACTACGGCGTCACCTGGCAGGTGCTGAAAAAGCTTGGTATCTCCGAGCAGATCGACTACTCGAATGTGCACCAGCCGGGAGTTGCCAACATTACGAGTCTAACCACCGTGACTTCGACTTCCGTACCCCCGACCATCAATGACACGGCGTTAACCACCACGGTGATCAACACTCCGATCAACCCGGCCACGGGCATGCCAACTTCTACGTTTGCAGGCAGTCCGGCCGTCGCTACGCCGCTGTTTGATTTCTTCGGCCAGAAGTTCATCACCAACAACCTCACCGCGGCGTACGACGTTACGGACCGCACCACGTTCACGCTCACGTATCACTTCCAGGAGCACACCATCGGCGAAGGCGCCGCGAACACCACCGGATACGGGTCCGGTATCTCCAACTTCAACATCGAGGAGAACGGCGGAACCTTCGGCGTCAACTTGCAGCCGGCGAACAACTGGCACATCAACGGCTCGGTCGAGGTTCTGCACGTTGACAATGCCCTGACCCCGGTCGCACCCCGCGATCTTCAGCATTACAGAATTCGCACCACTTACCGGCCGCAGACCTGGGCGACGTTCTCCGCCGCGTACAATGACCTTGAGCGCCACAACAATACGAACAATACAGGCACAGCGTCCGTTGACGGCCCGCTCCAGCACGTCGATCATAGCCGCATCTTGAGTTTGAACGCCGACTTGATGCCGAACGAGCACTATGGGTTCGACGTCGGCTATGCCTACAGCGACGTGTACACGTCGACCAACATCTGCTTCCTGGGCACGGCCTCAAGCCCCACCATACCGGGCGCCGCGACGCCCACCGGGACGGCCTGCCCGTCTCCGACTCCCCGCGTGCCGGGGACCCCTTATACTTTTGGTCCGGCTAAGGACTTCATGAACTCTCCAACACAGTACGCGTCAGTGGCCTTGGCTCTTTCGCCGAACGTCAAGTTCCACGCCAACATCGGCTACCGAATAAGCTCGGTCAACGGCAGCCGCTTTTTCAACGATCCGCGCGATGTAAACGGATCGCTGGTCTCTACCTACCAGTCGCCTTTTGTGAATCTCTCCTACGCGATGCGAAAGAATCTGATCTGGAAGGGCGAGTATAACTACTTCGGCTACGGCGAGGGTGGTCCTTCGGGAGCACAGTATTGCAATCCCTCCAGCACGCTCCCGACGCTGATAATGCCGGCTCCGGTCGTGCCCTGCAGCACGCTGGCAAATACTGCGATGAGCGGTCCAGCCTACGGGTTCACCGCTCCTCGGAACTTCCATGCAAACAACCTAACCGTTGGAGTGCATTATGAGTTCTAAAAAACATCCGGTAGCCTTCAGCTTTTCGTGTGGAGTGCGCAGTTGCTGGCTTCCAGTTCGGGACAACGATTACTCCTTCGCCCGGATCAGTCCCCGGCAGGGGCGGAGAATTCCTACAAAGGATTTCCACGGCAACATAGCGAATTCGCATTTCGGTACGCTTTCTGAATGGTGGGTGAAGAATCGAAAGTCACTTCTAACTGAATGGAGCTCGACAATGAGAAATATGAAAAACCATTTTTCTATCCTCGCCTTGGTTTTGGCGGTTGTTGTTATGGCACCGTCGGCGGTTCGTGCGCAGAATGCCGCGGCAACTTACAAGGCCAAGTGCGCCGGCTGTCATGGCGCAGACGGAAAGGGAAGCACCGCTCCTGGGAAGGCGCTCGGAGTGCATGATTTTAGTTCTGACGAAGTGACAAAGATGAGTGACACGGATCTCATCACAATTGTCACGGCCGGCAAAAACAAAATGCCCGCTTACGGCAAGAGCCTGAAAGACCCGGAAATCAAAGATCTGGTGGCGTATGTTCGGGAATTGGGCAAGCACAAATAAGCGGAATACTCATCGCGCAACACTCATCGCGACACTCATCGAATGATCGGTCCTCAGACTCTCGTGTTTCTTTTGATCGGTGCCAGCATCTTGCTGATCCTGGTGGTGGTGATCCGGCCCTCCATCACGGCTTCGCGTGAGGGCAAGATCATTGCGTTTGTTGCGCTCTTCATTGTTCCGGTCGTGGCGGCAGGGGTTGGTGCATCGGAGCACATGGAACGTTCGGAAGAAACGCAATTCTGCCTTTCTTGCCACATCATGGAACCCTACGGGCAGAGCCTGTACGTGGACGACAAGTCCTATATCCCCGCTGCTCATTTCCAGAATCATCGAATCCCCGCGGACAAAGCCTGCTACACCTGCCATACCGATTACGCCATGTTTGGCACCATTCATGCCAAGATGGAAGGGCTGCACCACGTCTACGTCTACTGGTTTGGAACTCCGATGAACCCCATCCGCCTTTACCAGCCTTACAACAACCGGGAGTGCCTGCACTGCCATTCCGGGGCGCGGTCGTTTGAAGAGAGTCCCACGCACACGGCCATGATGAGCGACTTGAAATCGAATAAGATTTCTTGTGCCACCAGCGGGTGCCACGATACCTTCCACAATGTCGACCAGCTTGGCCACGTAAAGTTTTGGAAGCCCACCGAATGACGGAAGAAAGGGAGGAAGAGTGATGTTGCTGAAGCTGCGACTCTCTGGAATTCTAGTGATCCTTGGCCTGATCGTCGAGGCGCTGAGTCTCCTCTGGAACAATGCATTCTCTTTCATGTCTTTCGTTGTCATCGGCGGCTTGCTGTTCGCATCGGGGATTCTGCTATTCCTGTACTCGCTCGTTTCCTCCAAGACGTCTGCTTTCGACAATTAGAGCTTCGAGTCCTCCGACCGCAGGAGCCCAAACAATTAGGTGCGGGCTCTGTTAGTGGCCCCTTGCACTGAAATTTATCTTCTGAGGGTCCCTCACTGCATTGGCGGAAGGCCGACGCGGGCTACCACTTCGCGAAACTCCTGGTTCTGATGCAGGTGTTGGAATTCGCCGTTGGTGGTGAGTGTGGTGAGTCGAAGGTCGTGGCGCTGGCAGGCGATTTCGAGATACTTCAGAGCATCATTGTCCTGACCCAGGGCTGCGTAAGCATCGGCCACGTCGAAGGGCGAACCGGTGCCGTGGTCGAATGATTCCCGGCTGGTGGTCAGGCGCTGCTCAAGCAATCCACGGCGTCCGCCGCGCGCGTACGCCGCCTTCTCCAGGTCGATGTTTTTCTGCGCTTTGGCATCATGGCGCAGACGCGCGACCGTCGCGCTTTCCGTGAGGTATCCCGCGTAATTCCCCTCACGAAAATAAATGTCCTCTGCCAGGTAGCGGTGTGGAGGAACAAACTCGGGTTGAGAAGCTGCAAGTTGCGTCAGCAGCGTTCTGGCCTCTTCTGTTTTTCCCGCAGCCGCCAGAATGCATCCTTTGTCGGCGAGGATGGGAGTGGAAGAAGGATCGAGTTGCCGCGCGCGCTCGATCTCCCCTAGTCCCTCCTGAATGCGGCCTGTCTCGATGAGAAACGTGGCGTACCAGTGATGGGCGCGAGGCAAGCCCGCATTCAATTCGATCGCTCGCTTGAACTCGCGCTCGGCCGTGGCCACGTCGAAGAATCCCCAGAAGCTGGCAAAAGCCAGCGAGTTGTGCGCTTCGGCGGAGTTGGGGTCGAGTTCCACTGCTTTGGCGGCCGCGGCGCGGGCTCGCGGAAAGGCTTCCTGCCCGGGTAAGACGCTGAATTCTCGCAGCAGGTTATAACTGTCGGCCAGGCCTACATAAGGCGCCGCATAGGCGGGATCATGCACGATGGCCTGGGTGAAGAAATCCACTGCTTGGTTCAGATCGTCAGGCGTGCGCTTTTCGAAATGATAGCGGCCCTTGAGGTAGAGATCCTGAGCTTCGGCGCTGGGCGGCTGCGGAGCAGCCAGCGCATTCTTGTACCGGGGTTCGCGATGGCTGAACGAAAGGGCAAGAAACGAGCCGGTGATCAGAACCAGGGGCAGGATCCATAGGAAATCTTTGGTCGCCGAGGGTGCCGGAACAAGGCGAAGGTCGGGGGCTGGAACATCGGTCGGAACATGGGCCGGAGGCTTGAGAGTGAGCGTATTAGCCGAGGTGGTTCGGCCCCGGTCGCTACCGGCGGAAGCAACTATTGCGGCAGCGATCTCGACGGGCTCCCAGTTATGGTGCGGAGCCTGCAGCCATTCTGCCAACTCGTCGGCATAGGCGAACACGCCGCCGCGGACACTTCCCGGCACGCGGTACACCGGAAGCCCGCGTTCTTTTTCCCACCGTTTGACAGTGCGCTCGTCGCGATCGAAGAAGGCAGCAATTTCCTTCCAGGAATCTAAACGCTTCTTCGCCGGGAGAGGTTCACTATGAGCGGCCATAAACTCTTAATGCCTTGAGACGATTCTGAAAATTCTTCAGCTGGTCCTGATAAGGCTCGCCAAGTCTAGCTTCGATCCGCGGCGCTGGGAACGCCACGAACGTGCCTTTGCGTGGCCCGATCGAGGGAGGGAGCGCACGAACAGGCCGAGATCCGCGCCCAGCCTGCCATTAGAGACTTTCGTCTGCGGTTGACTTGTTCCGGCGGAACGCGCCATACTTCGTCGCTGCACCCCGCTGACCCGTCTGCACGGTGGGTCGCTTCTGCAATGCGGCGGCTGGCAAGGGTTTTGCCGCAATCTCCCAGGAGGATTCCATGCTCCGAAGTTTTCGTCTGGCGCGAATTGTTTTTCCCCTTCTGCTGGTGGTAACGGTCTTCATTCCATTTGCTTCGGCTTCCGGCCCCTATGTGATTGGTTCGGCCAATACGGTGACCGCCGATCCCAACGTCACGCGTCCTTCCACCACGCCCTGCGTGGTGCAGCTTTTCAGCGGCGCGCAGTTCTACGATTTCAATGTGGAGAACTTCAGCTACGCTCCACCCGCCGACTGTCCCGGCCCCTGGGCCAAGGTGGTGCTCGAAGCCGACATCAGCCTGAACGCCGGCATTCAATACGACCGCACCGCCAATTTCTGGCTGGGTCCGGTGAACATTTATTTCGGCACCACGGCGGAGCCCTCGAATATTGGTCCGTCGTGGCATATCGAAAACGATCTTACCGATTACAGTTCGATCTTCTACACCGCGCAGACCGGTCAGGCGAACATCGGAAACACTTTGTGCTGCGGGCTTACTTCGACGATCTATGCTTCCGCAGAACTGGAGTTCTATCCCCTGGCCAAGGGTGAGAAACCGCCCGCAGCCGCTGACCAGGTGTTCGCGCTGTCCGGCGGCGCTTCTGGCGGAACCGTCGCACTCAGTTCAACCTCCAGCACGCTCTCCGGCACCTTTACCCTGCCCACGAATGTGGAGAAGGCGTATCTGGACGTGTATTCCCAAAGCCAGTCAGATGATGAATTCTGGTATACCTGCGTGGCCAACGACGTTGCCGCAGAACTGGAGAACTGCGGCAATACCGGTTTCCGCGAGACCGAGATCACCATCGACGGGAAACCGGCGGGCGTAGCTCCGGTTTCGCCTTGGATTTTCACCGGTGGAATCGATCCTTATTTATGGTTTCCGATTCCGGGCGTGCAGACGCTGAACTTCAAGCCGTATCGGGTGGACCTCACGCCTTTCGCCGGGGAACTGAGCAATGGCGAGCCGCACACGGTTTCGGTGAGCGTCTACAACGCCGACGATTATTTCTCAGATACTGCGTCACTGCTGCTCTATCTTGATTCCGGCAGTACGCAGGTTACCGGCGCCGTCACTCAAGACACGCTGACCGCAGCGCCGTCTCCCGTGGTCACCGAGAACCTGAACGTGCAGCCAACTTTCACCAAGGGCACAGTCAACCTGAAATCGCACCGCAGCTTTACCATCGCGGGCTACGTCAACACTTCCCATGGCAAGGTAACGACGAAGATCGAGCAGAATGTGAACTTCTTCAACAATCAGTATTACGACATCACCGCCACCGTGTATTTGGAAAACATTTCGCTGGGTTCGTCAGTCTGGTCAACCACGACAACATCAGGTGGAGGCGAGACCACCGTCACCAGCCAGTCGTTCAGTTTCCCCCTGATCCTGGACCTCAACGAATTTGTGGCGTCGAGTGGAGACACGGATCTGACCACAAGTGCGACTCAGACCTACGAGGCGTCTGTGAACATATGGAAGAACAATTGGCCGACCTACACCAGTTTCGAGTCGAATACCGGGCACCATGTGGACACGGTCGACTACAACACCTTCCTCAATTCGGATCAATCCGCCGAGCAGCAGTACTCTTCCTGGGGTTCGAACAGCGCGCCGTACTTCTGTGCGATCGCCGCCAAGGCCAACGTGCTGACCGCCTTCAGCCCTGCATGCGCGAAGTAGAGTGTTTTGAAAAGTGATGAAAAACAAAGGGAGCGGCCATGCCGCTCCCTGATTTATTTGAAAAGTCCCAAGCGTATTTCAGCGTGTGCATTTCATTGCGGCGGCCGGGTGATCGCCCCCTGCGAGGCCGACGAAACCAGCGCCGCATACTTGGCGAATACGCCGGTGGGATAGCGCGGCTGCGGCGGCTTCCATTCTTTCATGCGCTGGCGCAGAACTTCGTCGCTGATCTCAACCTCTAACAAACGCTTGCTGACATCGAAGTGAATTATGTCCCCGTCGCGCACCGCGGCGATCGGGCCGCCCAGCGCGGCTTCCGGCGAGACATGGCCGGCCATCAGTCCGTGGGTCGCGCCGCTGAACCGGCCGTCGGTCAACAGAGCAACCGATGATCCCAATCCTTCGCCGACAATGGCGCCGGTCACGCTTAGCATTTCGCGCATGCCTGGTCCGCCTTTGGGGCCTTCGTTGCGGATGACGACGACGTCGCCGGCCTTGATTTTCTTCGAAGTGACGGCGGTCATGGCGTCTTCTTCGCAATCGAAAACCCGCGCCGGACCGCGCTGTTCCAGCCGCTCATGCCCGCTGATTTTGGCCACGCAGCCTTCGGGCGCAAGATTTCCCTTCAGAATAACGAGCCCCCCGGTTTTCTTGAGCGGACGATCGAGCGGCGCGATGACCGGCTGACCCGGAGTTTCTTTCGCGTCGTTGGCTTCCTCGGCGAACGTCCTGCCGGTCACGGTAAGAGTGGAGCCGTCGGCGCACTTGGCATCCAGCAGGCGTTTGGCGATGACGGGGATGCCGCCAGCTTTGTCGACATCGGCGGCAACGTACTTTCCCGAAGGCTTAAGATCGGCGAGCAGCGGAGTGCGCTCGCTGATTCGCTGGAAGTCGTCGATTTCGAGCGCAATGCCAGCTTCGCGCGAGATCGCCAACAGATGCAGCACGGCGTTGGTCGAGCCACCGGTCGCGGCCACCGACGCGATCGCGTTTTCAAAAGCCGCGCGGGTGAGAATGCGGCGCGGCAGAATGCCGGTTTTCAGAAGATTCAGCACTACTTCGCCGCAGCGGAATGCGACTTCGTCTTTTCGCGCGTCCATCGCGGGCACGGAGTTGAAGCCCATGGGAGAAAGCCCGATCATCTCCATCACGGTCGACATGGTGTTCGCCGTGTATTGGCCGCCGCAGGCTCCGGCGCCGGGGCAGGCCACGTTTTCGAGATCGTGCAATTCCTGGTCAGTAATTTTTCCTGCAGCGTTCGCGCCCACGGCTTCAAACACATCCTGGATGGTGACGTCCTTGCCGCGATAGCTGCCCGGCGCGATGGTGCCGCCGTAGAGCACGAGCCCGGGAAGATCCAGACGCGCCAGCGCCATGGCCGCGGCCGGAATTGTCTTGTCGCAACCGACCACGCACACCACCGCGTCAAACAATTGGCCGCGGCACACCAGTTCAATCGAATCGGCAATCAGTTCGCGGCTTACCAGCGACGCCCGCATGCCTTCCGTGCCCATGGTCTCCCCGTCGGAGATGGCGATGGTGTTGAACTCCATGGGAGTGCCGCCGGCGGCGCGGATGCCTTCTTTCACCTTGGCCGAGAGCCGCCGCAGGTGAAAGTTGCAGGGCATGGTTTCGATCCAGGTGTTGGCGACGCCGATCAGCGGCTTGCGCAAGTCAGCGTCGGTGAAACCAATGGCTTTGAACATGGAGCGCGCCGGAGCCCGGTCGCGTCCGTCGGTGATTCCGCGGCTGCGATGTTTAAGATCCATAATTAACAAGGATTAGAACATGAGTTGTCATCCCGAGCGAAGCGAGGGATCCTGGTCTCTGCCCGCAGCAACGATACTGATGGCGCTGGCAAGAACCAAGATCCCTCGCTTCGCTCGGGACGACAAGTTGAGGGTTCGAGATGACAAATTGAAGGTTAGGGCAAGAAAAACGGGAACCCGCGGCTGTTGCGATGCCCAGAAGCCGCATTCCGCCTGCAGGTTCCCAATCGCATGAGGCTCGCCCAGTGAGCGTTCATGCTGCTGACACTGAAAATTCGAAACCACACTTAAGCGAGCGCAGCCTGTGTCGCCCGGTCAGAGACACTCTCTGAAGCTGGCGGATGCGCTCCCCACGCCGGAACTTCCTGCTCATGCAACACCGCCCGCGACCGCACCTCAATGACATCGACGATGGAATACCACTCGCGGTAAAGCTGCCCAATCTGCTTGGGGTTGACTTCCAGCAGCATGGTGACCGCGTAATCTTGCCCTGCGCCCTCAGCGTGCACTGTAGTCAGATCGAGGCCGCGGCGCGAAACTGCGTTGAGGATGCGCATCAGCGTGCCCTGCGTGTTGCGATAGCGGATGTGAAAGATTTGCATGTCTGTTGCTCCCCAGAACTAAATTGAGTCATTGAGCGATCGAGTCATCGGGTCATTGAAAAACCGCCGAGCTTATCTCGGTTTTCAATCACAAAATCGCCCGATCGGACAATCGCTCAATTCCTTACTCGTCCCCGTAAACCATCTCGGACAACGCAGCTCCCGCCGGAACCATGGGATAAACGTTGGCTTCAGGAGCGCAATCAAACACCAGCAACTCCGGCCCCGGCGAGCGTAGAAAACTGTCGATGAGATCTCCCGTCCCGGCCGACACCGGAAACTCCACCATGGCAGCCTCGTTCAACCGCCATCCGTGAATCTTGTAAGCCTTGGCAATCTCGACGAAATCCGGATTGTCACTCAAATCCGTTTCGGCATAGTTGCGCTCGTAGAAAAGCTGCTGCCATTGCCGCACCATGCCGAGATATTTGTTATCGACGATCACCATTTTTATAGGGAGCCCGAGCCGGTGCACCGTGGCCAGCTCTTGTATGTTCATCTGGAATCCGCCATCGCCGGAAACGCAAAGCACGCAAGTATCCGGCTTCGCCAGTTGCACGCCCACGGCCGCGGGCAGGGCGAAACCCATCGCTCCCAATCCGCCCGAAGTAATAAAGCCGCGCGGTGACGAAGAACGGTAACGCTGCGCCGCCCACATCTGGTGCTGGCCTACGTCGGCGATGATGACGTTATCCTGCGGCAGGCGGCTGAAAAGCTCGTCGAGAAAACGGATGGTCGGCTGCGCCAGTCCTCGCGGATCAAGCTCGGCGCGTTCCGCTCCACACGCCACGGCGCGCCAGCTGCTCCAATCGGGCAGGGAAGCTTTGCGTGCTTGCTCGTGGAATGCCGGAATCGTGTCGGCCAGATTGCCTACCACGGGCAACTCGCAGGCGCGCACGCGATCGAGTTGCGAAGGATCAATCTCAAAGTGGATGATTTTTGCGTTGGGGGCAAAGCGCGTCGGATCGCCGGTGACGCGATCATCAAGACGCGCTCCGAAAACCATCAGCAAGTCGGTTTCATGCAAGGCAGTGTTAGCCGCACGCGTCCCATGCATGCCCACCATCCCCAGGTAATAAGGCGATTGCGGAGGAACAGCGCCCAATCCGTGCACGGTGGCGAACGTTGGAACATTCAAATCATCGAGCAGGCGCCGCAACTCCGGAATCGCTCCAGAAAGCTTTGCCCCCGCACCCACCAGCGCTACCGGCCGAGTCGCCCGCTGCAGCAAGGCCACGATCGTATCGCCGAAAGCGCCTTCCCTTTTCGCGTCGGCGGGCCGGGCGTGGGGCTTGAACTTCACCGGCCCGGAGAATTCCTTCTTCGCTTTCAATATGTCGGTAGGAATGTCGATGACGACCGGTCCCGGCCGACCGCTGCGCGCCCAGTAAAATCCCTCGGCAATCGCGTCGGGGATTTCGTCGATCGTGCGCACCAGCCGGCTCCACTTGGTCAGCGAAAGCGTCACTCCGAAAACGTCAGTCTCCTGAAACGCATCGGTGCCGATCATCGCCGTCCGAACCTGCCCTGTGATGCAGACCAAAGGAACCGAGTCCATCTTGGCGTCGGCGATGCCCGTGACCAGGTTGGTCGCGCCCGGACCGCTGGTCGCCATGGCCACGCCAACTTTTCCCGTAACCCGCGCGTAGCCTTCCGCCGCAAACACCGCGCCCTGCTCATGCCGCGTGAGGACGTGCCGCACTCCGCTACCATCCAGCGCGTCGTAGAGCGGCATGATCGCGCCGCCGGGGTAGCCGAACACCAGGTCGACCCCTTCGGCGCGCATGCAGCGCAGAACGATTTCTGCTCCCTTAAGCATTCACGACCTGTTTAGCCGCCGGCTTCGGAGCTTCTGCCGGCTTCTTCGCTTCGCGACCGGGCAGCCAGCTCATCATGCCGCGCAACTGCGCGCCCACAATCTCGATCGGATGCTTCTGCTCTTTCTCCCGCAACTCGGCAAAGTTGTAGCCGCCGTCTTTGTTTTCTTTGATCCACTCGCGAGCGAAGGTTCCATCCTGAATGTCGGCCAGAGTTTTCTTCATCGCGGCCCGCGTGGCATCGCCCACAACTTTCTCACCGCGCGTCAGGTCGCCATACTCGGCCGTGTTCGAAATCGAATACCGCATGCGCCCGAGGCCGCCTTCGTAGATCAGGTCGACGATCAGCTTCATCTCATGCAGACACTCGAAATAAGCAATCTCAGGAGCGTAGCCGGCTTCGACCAGCGTCTCGAATCCCTTCTTGATCAGCGAAGTCAGACCGCCGCACAGCACCGCCTGCTCGCCGAAAAGATCGCTTTCGGTTTCTTCGCGGAAGGTTGTTTGCAGCACGCCGGCGCGGGTCGAGCCAATGCCGTGCGCGTAGGCCAGAGCAAACTCGTGGGCCCGCTTGCTCGAATCCTGTTGAATCGCGATCAGCGACGGCACGCCGCGCCCTTCGGCATAAACCCGCCGCAGCAAATGGCCGGGACTCTTGGGCGCGATCATCACCACGTCCACATCAGTCGGCGGGACGATCGTCTTGAAATGAATGCTGAAGCCGTGCGAGAAGCCCAGAATCTTTCCGGGATGGAGGTAAGGCTGGATGTATTGCTCGTAAACCGCCGCCTGCGTCTCATCCGGCGTGAGCACGTGGATCCAGTCGGCGCGCTTGGCGGCCTCATCGGGAGCCACTACGACCATGCCATCGGCGCGAGCCTGCTGCGCGCTGGGGCGGTTGGGCTCCAGGCCGACGAGCACCTTGTAGCCGCTGTCGCGCAGGTTCTGCGCCTGCGCATGTCCCTGGCTGCCGTAGCCCAGGATGGCGATGGTTTTGCCCTTCAGGGCATCGGGATTCGCGTCGTGTTCATAAAAAATAGTAGCCACCAGCGTGCTCCTCTCGGTCACAAGGGGAGGAAGTGCCCTTGCTGTTTGGGGATAAGTCGCTAACCGACCGGTCGGTCGGTTACTAAAGAAATGCTACCTTCGCCCGTTCCCCATGTCAAGCGGGAACTATTCCGTCCGCTTTACCGGACGGGTGCCCACTTGCGGCATTCTGACGGGGCGACAGGAGAAGTCAAAGGTGGGCCAACTTTGAAGCGAACGACGCCGTCCGAGGTCGAACAGAAGGTTCTTGTCCCTGTGCTACTGCTCATTGGGGAGGCAATGGCTACGAATTCCTTACAAACCTGTGCCGCCAGCCTGCAATCTGCCGTGAGGCGGAAATTGTATCCTGTCTTGGAACACCACGCGCCCGTGGTGCAACTTGGATTGCCCAGAGTCGCGTCGATGAGGCTCGCATGTTGCGGCGACTGATAGCCCGGTCCACGCGGGTCGGGGCCGAGGCTGGCCAGATCGGTCGCGTATCCTTTGTCGGGATAACTGCTGAAATAGCCGACTTGGGCAGCGATCAGCACGCGCATTGTCCCGACGGCGGATGATTCATTGGCTGCCATTCGCGCGCGCATCAGGTTGGGAATGGCGATCGCCGCCGCCACCAGCATCATACTGACGTCCGCCCCTCCACTCGTACTGACTCCGCGGATCGCGCTCTGGTCGCCATAAGCGCGAAACACGATGGGCGTAGTGGGTGGGGAGAGCCGCGCGAAGGAATCTGCCATCTCCGGCGACATGCGGCGCAGATTCAGAGCCGTCACTGCTGTGGGGTCTTCGTACAGCAAGGCGGAAACATCTGCGGGGTAACCGGCGGGAAGAGATGCCGTGAATTTGGTCGACTTGGCAAACGACTCGCCCGATTTGTGCAGTCGAATCGCCGCTGCCACTGTTTCATGACTGGAGGCGACGATCAGATAACCTTCGGCGAAGGCGTAGACAATCTGCATCGGCTTCGGAGTAGAAGGAATCGTCAATGAGTGGTAAGTGATTCCGTCTTCCACGAATTCCATTGCCGGGAAGGGCGTGGTCGCCAACATCTTCGCCAGCGTTTGCTGCAGATGATCCGCATCACTGGTGCGCAGAATTATCTTCCAGTCAGGTTTGGGTTCGGCGAATCCTTCGGCTTCCACCGTGATTTCACCTGGGAGCAGGCTCAGCAAGTCGTCCCTGAGATTGATGTGCATTGCCTGTTCCGTGCGGGTGAGGGTGGCGAGGGCGTTGGGATTCGAAGAGGAAGAGATCTCTTTGATGTCATCGAAGATCTCTCCCAGATTCTTAAGGTTGACGCTGCTCACGATGGAAGGTTGCGGCGAGACAAAGTCCAGGCTGCCGAACGGCGCAGGGGCCGCAAGCCAGGATGCGATGCCATGCCGCGGGCCCACAAAACTCAGTTCCATTCGGCCCTCTGATCCTTGGGCCTGGTGCCGATACTCCCAGACCACATACTTCGCATCTTTAAGACCCGTGCGATCGAAATCTTTTGATTCTGCTGCCTTCCGGGTGGGATCTGGTTAAGAATGGTGTGCAGATCGGCGGCCATCAAGGCGGACGTTCCGCCTTGATACGCTTCCGTCAGACGCTGCCCGAAAGGCGTCGAGGCAAAATCCGTTGTCCTGGCATCCAGAAAGGCATTGAATCCGCGCACCGACTGCAGGTTTTCTGCCGCGATCACAAAATCCGGGCGTACCAGCACCACGAGTTGCTCCGCGCCAGAGCCACTTTTCGCCTGAGCCAACTGCTGAAGATCCAGAACGCGCACCCCCGACTGCATTTCGCCGGAGCTTTCCTTCAGAATCTGTTCAAGAGCGTTCTTTAATCCTGGCTTGCGCAGCTCCGCAACGATAAGCAATTTGCGACTCGCGGCGCCCACTTCGTGCGCCCCGCCTATTTCGCCGGACACGACTATTTCGTCACCCAGATACTGCGAGACCTCATAGAATTTTTCCAGGAAATCCTGCAGCTTCGGTCCCGTCGAACTCAGTTCGCCGTGCTGCCACCAATCCCGCAGCACCGCACTCGCCTGCAGTTCCTGCCTCAGCGTTTCCGCAGTTTGATGGGCCGTCTCGCCGTAGTTTGGAAAGGCGACATAATAGGTGGTTTCCATCGGCAGGCGGGGCAACAAACGGCTCTCGGTGCGAACCGGAGGGAGTTGAACATTATTCTTGAGGGCTTCGACCAGATGTGCCAATTCCGTTAGCAATCCGGGATATTTCTTCAGGTCGTCGGCGAATGGAATCTCTGGCTGAGGCTTTACCGTGCTCTGAGAAAAACAGGCCAGCGGCAAAAAGAAAAACAATCCAGTCGCCACGCAATTGATCAGGGAACGACAGCACCGCGTTCTCGCCTCTTGCATCCCGTCACCTCACAACTAAATTTCGGCTTGACCCGGGGCCCGGTTTCCATCGGCTGGCGATCCAACCTGTCGTTGGTTTCCGACAAACTAACATTGCCCAACACAAACGGCCAGCGAAAACATTGCCGGGATGGCCCTGGCTAGAAGCAAGCTAGAAGCTAAGAGCTGACAGCTGACAGCTGAGGCCAGCAGCCCATTGGCATTCCCCCGCGCAACTGTTTACCATGTCACCCGATGACCCGCGAGACCGTGGTCGATTCCCGGCAGGAAATCCTGCGCACCGCCGCGCGCCTGTTCCAGCAGCGTGGCTATGACGCGACTTCCATGAATGACGTCGCGGCGGCGCTCAAGCTGAGCAAAGGCGGCCTCTACCACCACTTCCAGAGCAAAGACGAAATCCTCTACGAGATCATGAACCACGCCATGGAGATCACCCAGGAACGCGTGCTCAATCCTGTGCGCGGCATCGCCGACCCTGAGGAGCGCCTGCGCGCCCTGATCCGCCTGCACATCGAGGTCGTGCTCAGTCCGCGCGATCGCGAAATCACCGTGATGCTGCACGAAAACCATCCCCTGCCGCCGGCCCTGCGCAAGCGCATCAACATCCGCAAGAAGGATTACATTCACTTCCTCGAAAGCCTGATGACCGAAGTCCAAGACAAAGCTAAACATCACGCCAAGAGGGAAAGTTAGCCCGCGCGCCGCCGCCTTTGCCCTGCTCGGCATGATCAACTGGATTTATCAGTGGTATAAGCCGGAGGGCGAACTGCAGGCGCAGAACCTTATTCCGCAATTTACCGACCTCATTTTCGGAGGCATCTTCGCTTGAGGGATTAAAGAGCTTGAGGGGTTAATGAGTATGAAAACCTTTTTCGCCACGCTTCCCGAGATCGCCGAGCAGCGCGCTGTGAGCGGCAGGCCATACCGCGAGTTCCTGCGCGTGCCGGCGATGAGCGCCGGTCTCTTCGTCCTGCCCGCCGGAGGCACAGACCATCAGAAACCGCATCGCGAGGACGAGATTTACTACGTGATTCGCGGCCGCGCCCGCTTCAAAGCCGGCTTCGAAGACCGCGAGGTTTCCGGAGGCAGCGTGATATTCGTAGCAGCCGAGGAAGGCCACCGCTTCTACGACATCACCGAAGAGCTCGAAGTCCTGGTCTTCTTCGCGCCTGCCGAAAGCTAACTCGCGAGAGCGATGGATTACCAGATCACTTCTATGCAGCCCTCGGACTGGCCCGCGGTTCGCGAAATCTACGCGAGGGCATCGCCACCGGCCAGGCAACATTTGAAACCCAGCTCCCTGGCTGGGAGAAATGGGACAGCAGCCATCGCCAGGATTGCCGCCTGATCGGGCGAGGAGGAGGCCAGGTCGTAGGCTGGGCCGCGCTCAGCCCGGTTTCCGCTCGCCGTGTCTACTCGGGAGTTGCGGAGGTCTCCGTCTACGTGGCCGCTGCAGCGCGGGGCAATGGAGTCGGCACATCGCTTCTAAAGGCGTTGATCGAAGAATCCGAACGATGCGGAGTGTGGACGCTGCAAGCCGGAATTTTTCCCGAAAACGCTCCGAGCATCGCGATCCACAAGTCCTGCGGATTCCACGAAGTTGGGAAAAGGCAACGCATTGGCAAACTCGGCGAGACGTGGAGAGATGTGCTCCTGCTGGAGCGGCGAAGCACGGCGGTGGGCATTTAGTCGCTTGTTTACCAGCAACTCGCTACAAGGTAGTCGGTTCTACTTCGCCGGAATCCAATAAATCTCTTCCTTGACCCCCGTCTTGTCGAGGAAGCCGCGCCGCTTCAAGATCGCCTTGCTGTTAGCGATCATGTCAGGATGCCCGCACAAATATGCTGTCGTATTCGTAGCATCGAGTTCCCAGTGGTCAGCATATTTGCGCAGGATGTCGTCGGCCCGTCCGATCTCCCCCGGCCAGTCGGCGTGATCCCACGGACGGCTCACCGTGGGCACATACTTGAACCAGGGCAGTTCCGCGTCGAAGCGCGTCAACTCCTCCTTGTAGCCGAACTCCCACGGCCGGCTAGCGCCGTTCAGCAGATAAAGCTTGTGACTGCCGTCGAAGCGTCCTTCCTTCCAGTCTTTCGACAGCGCGCGCACAAAGCTGACGAACGGAGCCACTCCGGTGACGGTTGAAACCAGCAGATGATGCTTGCGCCCGCTCTCCGTATCCAGCGTAAATTTGCCCTTCGGCACTTTGCGCATCAGCAGTCCGTCACCCGGTTGCAGCTGGTGCAGCCGCGGCGTGAGCGCTCCTTCCGGCACCAGCTCGAAGAAAAACTCGATTTCACCTTCGAAGGGAGCTGAGACAATCGAGTACGGACGCTCCGTCCGCTTGCCGTCGTGTTCCACCCCCAGCGTCGCGTACTGCCCGGGAGAAAACTTGAACTCCGCCCCCGGCTGAATGCGAAACATCCACAGGTCAGGCGCGAAGTCGACGCGTTTGGTGACCCGCGCCTGGAAAAACTTGTCGTCCAAAGTCGTCATGAATTCAGAACCTAACCTCGTGAACCAATTAGATGCCACGGTGAAAGCAGAGAATGCTGGCGGTTAAAGTGGAGAGATAATACACGCCGTGTGGAAAGATGACAACCGAACGGTCGTTCGAGTTCGGAGTTTGACCGTCAAACCCTTTCACCACAGAGTCACAGAGACACAGAGAAGGCAAAGAAGAACCAGAAGAGGTATTAGAGGTTTTCTCTGTGCCTCTGTGGTGATAAAGTTACCTCCCTTATTTGCCCACCACCAGCACCACAAAGCTGTCCGGCAAAATACTCCGCCGGGGATGCGGATTATCCGGCCGTAGCGGCCGGAGGCGGACCGAACTTCGCCGTCACCAAATACACGTTGTGCGTCTTCGAATCCAGCGCCATGGTGCGCGCTCCCGCCTGGGTTGGAACATTTTCCGCCACGCTGAATTTCTCCGGCGATTCCTCCCGCACCACCGTCAAAACGCCTTCGCCACAGGAAGCAAACGCCAGCCCAGTTTCTTCATCGAATCTGGTCGCGTCCACGCCGTCACCGATCACGGGAGTGGCCAGAACCTTGCCCGTATCCGCATTCACCACGGCCATCATCTTTTTCGCAGCCCACAAAGAGGCGACGATTCTTTCGGTCCATCGACAACCCTGAGGGCGATTCGCAAGGCGCGAGCGGCCACGTCGACTTGACCACCAACTTGCTCGGATCAATGGCCGTCAACTCGCTCTTATCTTCGATGTTCACAAAAATCTCGCCCTTGCCGTCGCTGGCGGCAAATTCCGGTTTGCCGTCGAGCTTGATCGTGCCCAGCACCGTGCCTTTAGCCGCATCGATGGCGGTTGAATCCTGGCTGCGGCCGTTGAATGTGAAAACCCGCTGGGTCGCCGGATCGTAAAGAATCGCATCCGGATTCTCGCCCGCCTTCACTTTGCTAATTGTTGCCAGCGTCTTGAGATCAAAGATGCTGACCGTGCCTTCGCGGCCGTTGCTGGTAAAGCCGCGCCCCAACTCCGGCGCCAGCGCAATACCATGCACGCCCGGCGTGTCCGCAATGTCGCCAACGGCTTTGCCAGAATCGAGGTCGAGCACGATGACGTGAGTCGCGCGCGAAATATAAAGCCGCCGCGCCGCCGCATCCGCGATCAGATAGTCCCAACCTCCGTCACCGCCGATCTTGAAGGTATTCACAACCTTATATCCCGGCCCCGCCGCAGCCAGAGCGACAGAGGCGACTATCACAACCAGCGAAGCCGGCACCCAACGGCGCAGGCTATTCCTCTTCTCAATCATGATTTCCTCCGAAACGACACGCGACGACGACCCGCATCTAACCGCAAGGGGCGGAGCCCAGAAGTAACTTTACCCTACTCCGGGCCGTCCCTAAACTGGGCTGTGGATGTATTTCGACCCAACTCGTCGGAGCCCGCCGCGCACGAGCGCCGACTGTTCGCCCGCGGCCTGGCGCGCGCTCCACTCCGTCGCTATGATAGCGGGAATTGCCCTCGCGTTGCTGGTCGCGATCGGTGGAGGCCCCGTTGCCGTTTGGGGAAAAACCACGGGCCTGTTTTCATCGCGTCCGAATTCTGAACTCTCCGGCCGCTGAGCTTTCCGAAACCGATCTCGATAACCAGGGACCGCAGAAACAAGCGGAACTGCTTCTCGAGCGCGCGGTCAGCCACTCCACCGCAGACCCGAATCGGATCGGAGCCCAGATCGAAGCCCAGATCGAAGTCGCGCAGCGATGCCTGGCGCGGTCAACTCCAATGGGATTCGCAACTCGGCGACCTCACGACGGTCGCACTCAATTCCAACGACCTGAGCGTGCGCGCCTCCGCCATCGAAGTTCAGCTCGCAGCTTATGGGCTCACCAAGACGGAATCCACAGTCGATGCCATGGTGCGGCAGGCCGACTCCCGCGATCACCAGCAAAAGATTTGGGCTCTGTGGGCTCTGGGCTTGCTCGGCAATCGCGGAGTCGAGCCCGAGCGCGTCGTCCAGGTGCTGGCCGCACACCTGAAAGATCCCGGCAAAAATTCCGACACGGATCGAAGCAAGGGTAGAAATAACGACAAAGAGAAAGACGAAGACGCGCGCCGCTGGGCCGTCGAAGGCCTGGCTCTGGTAGGAACGACGCCGACCATCGCGCCCCTGCTCGAAACCATGCGCAGTGATCCATCCTCCGTGGTGCGCGAACACGCCGCCTGCAGCCTGGCGCAATCCGGCATGTTGAGCCGTGAGCAGCGCCTCATCGCCGTGCCGCAACTAATCGACTACTCCGCCGACACCACCCTCGACGGTCAAACTCGCGCCTGGGCCTTCCAGGCTCTGGCCGACATCACCAAGCAACACCTGCCCAACGACTCCGCGGCCTGGCGCAGTTGGTACGAAAGCCGCTCAGAGAACTAAGCGCTAGCTGAGAATCCAAACGCAACCCACCTGAATGCCGGTGGAAGCCAGCGTGAACGGGTCCCTCCACCGGCAATCGGGTTTAATGGCCGAAGCTGGCTTGTATCACCGCCCAAGTGGCGATGACACTCGCTGCCGTGGTGAAGGCGCCGTATTTCGAGTAAATTTCTCCAGCTTGCTGCTTGGCTTGCTCAATGTCGTGTCTCGGATTCGGTATCTGCGGATCGGATGCATTTCGTATTGCATGCCACTTCAGCTTCGGAAATTGTTGCAAGGCGTTGCCCACCATCGCATCCCCCATGTCACATGCCTGGCCGAGTCCCTGAAGTTTGTAGTAGTCAGTGGAATCGTCAAAGCCGAAGAAATCAGTGGTCACAATCCTATCTCCGGCTGTGTCCCACAACTTGGGAACGGGCAGCGCCCCTGAAATGTGCGCAGCATTGACCTTGGTAAGCGCAGGAGTAATCGCCGCAACCGCGCCAGCTGGGATGGGAGACGTGGCATAAGAAGCCGTCGCCCACGACTCATTCTTGAACTGGGTCACGCAGTCAAATTTGGTATGGCCGGCGATGACAACATCCCCCAGCTTCACCTGTTTGCCGATTCCTCCGCCGGTTCCGGTAGTGATGAAAAGCTTGGGTTGCACGGTTTGCACTACCTCCGTAATCATTCTCCTGACCGGGTACGCGGGCCCGTCATAGTCAAGATGCAAGCCTGATTTCATTAACAAGACCCGGGCTTGTCCGATGCGGCATGGAAAGTACAGGCCGAGACTGTGATAGTAGCGCGCCATGTCCGCTGTTTTATCGTTGAAGGGAGCAGTGGATCCCGTGACCAGCGGAATGTAACTCGCTACATCGTGGCGATACTCATACCATTGCGACACTTGGAAGCCGGGCGTGAACAGCGCTGCCAGTGCGGCGGCTTCGGCCGACGTCCAGGTGACGACGACGGCATCGTAGCCCTTAAACTTCGACAGGTCGGCGCTTTCAGCCGGAGCCGGTTTCAGCGGTTCGGGCGTGGGCTTCGTGGCGGCAGGCCACGGAACCATGCTGGGAAGCCGCTCACTCTCGCTCAGAAAGGCAGCTTCGACGCCCGCTTTTTTGAAACGCTCTTGCGGATGCTCGGGATCGTAGTTTAGACGGAGATCTTCGACATCAACGGGATGCAAAGGGGTGAATGCGCGCTCTGCCATTTGTTTATCCTCCTGGATTGGCTAGATTGGCTTGCCGGATTTGTCTCCGCGAGCTCCGGGGAATGAGACGCAAAGAGTCAAAGTAAAAGTAAAGATTAGAGAGGGAAGAAGTGCCCGGCTCCATACATCAGGAGACAAGCACTTCCAACCCAGTTTTTCCTAGGCCGCGACCGGATGGCCTTTCGGGAAGGCGGTCTCCAACTCGCTCATATCCGTCACGAGTTGCTGCCAGTTGAACCCTTTGGGTGTCTTCCCGGCTTCGACCCAGTCCGGGCTGAGCAACCCATAGGCCTCGTCGCAATATGCATTCCAGAACTGCCAGGTCATGGTGATGTACTGGCCCCAGGTGATGCAGGTGAGCCCGCGCGCGCTGTAGGCAACGATCGGAACCGCGTGGCCGCCCCAGGAGCCGGGCGCTCCCTGGCCGTTGGGTCCGCCCGACGGAACTGTCCACACCGTCTGCTTCTGCGCCGATAGCGGCAGTTGCAGACCGATGTAGCAGTTGCCGAAGATGTATACGGCGTCCTTGATGTCATCGAGATTCTGCGGCTCGATCGCACAAAACGCGCTCAGTTTGTTCCCTGCCACCGGGTTGGACAGCCAGTAGTTGAGCACGTTGATCTCAACCGCGCCCCGGTCTGATTTGGGATTGTCGGGATTGTAGTGCCCCACAATCTCATAGAGTTTCAAAATATCCGGATCGGGAACGATGATCTGTTTCTTTTGCGCTTCCGCCGTCCATTGTTGAATGCAATGGCCGACCGCGGCACAGGTGCAATCTCCCAGCGTGTTGTTCAACATCATGCCCAGGTTGGTGACTTTGCTGTCGTAGCTTACGGCCGCCGGCGCGGGCGGAAGGCTCGCTGTGTACTTGCTGAGCATGGGTACGCGGTTGTCGTGGTGAGCGGTTTGTTTGCCAAGTTTTACTTTGGTGAAGTCAGTCATGACGCAAGCTCCTTTGGGGGGAAGCTTTGGGAACATCTTGTCTAGCCGGATGATTCCGGCTCAATCTGGGGATGGGGGAGCTATCTCGCGCCTTTGGGAAACAACCAGCAGAAACTACCACAAAACCGTAAACGGCAAATCATCGCGCCAGGAAATTTCGGATTTCGTAACAAGGGAAAACAGCAGAAGGACAGCTTTTTCTCGACTGCAACCATCCCGTCCACGGCCGCCAAAGCGGTCCACGCCACAAAGAATCGGACGCAGGTCTTCCCCTTGGCGGGCAGGTGCGCCCCGGTCCCAGGAGGCTGTATGTCAGCTCCACGGGGCGCACCACCCATCTCATCGCGCATCCCGACTTCGAGAAGAAGAACGAAAAAGAACGCAAGCCTTGCGGCCAAAATCAACTTTTCAAGCGTCTAACGAATTGGCGGGTGGAGCAGGCCTTCCGCGCCTGGTCAAAAATCGAGTCTTTGCGTTGGGTGATTTTCGTCGTACTCTCATCTTTGTCTACATGCGCTCGACCAAACCGATCTCCGCTTCGGTGCACTCGGCAGTCTCCGATCTGCTGCCGGATCTTCACGCGAAAGGCGGTTGCGAAAAGATCGGACTCACGCGCGAATCTTTCGCCGTAATTCTCTGTGAAGTGGCCACCAAGTATCTGCCCGCAGGCACGACCCGCGCGGATACGCGCACCTTTCTTCTCACTTTGCGCATCGACGAACTGGCGTTAGCCCAGGCCTGCGCTGCCGGCAACAATTCCGCGTGGGAACTTTTCCTCACCCGCTATCGTGAAAAGCTCTACCAGTCGGCGCTGCGTATTGCGCGCGAAGATTCAGCCGCCCGCGACCTCGCCGACAGTCTCTATGCAGAGCTCTATGGAACCACCACCCGCAACGGCGAGCGCATTTCAAAGTTAGCCTCTTTCACCGGCCGCGGATCGCTCGAAGGCTGGCTTCGCACCGTGCTGGCGCAGGAATTCGTGAATCGCTACCGCCGCACCAAACGTGAGTCAGCCTCGATGAAGAAGGCGAAGAGGGGGCGCAGTTTGCCGCGCCCCAGCCCGAGCCCCTGCCTTCCGCCGACTCCCGCCTGGAATCCGCCACCGACGCGGCCCTGAGCGCGCTCGACCCCGAAGACCGCATGGTGCTGGCAGCCTATTATCTCGACGGACGGACGCTGGCCGAGATCGCCCGCATGCTGGGCGTGCACGAGTCCACCATCAGCCGCAAAGTGGACAAACTGGCTAAGTCCTTGCGCAAGAAAATCCTGGCTGGCATGATGCAGCAGGGCATGTCCCGCCGCCAGGCCGAAGAGGCGCTCGAAATGGACGTCCGTGACCTGCAGGTAGATATTCGCCGCAGTCTCGCGCAAGATTCCCCGGCAGGAGCGTTCTCAGACAAGGAAGTGCAAATTAGAACCCGCGAAGGCTCCGGATAGGCCTCGCGAAGTTTTGAGAAGTTTTTGGGAAGTTCGCGGCTTTCAACCGCGCCGATACCGACAAATGGAAAGCCTTCCAAAACTCGTCGTGAAGCGGTTCGCAGTCGCCGGTTGCAGACTCGCATCCCGATGCCGATCTGCTCGCCGCCTTCGCCGAGCGGTCTTTGGCCGGTGCTGAGCGCGACCACATGGTTGAGCACCTGGCGCGATGCGGCGACTGCCGCGAAGTAGTCTCGCTGGCTCTTCCCCGCGCAGGTCGAATCGCAGCCGGTAGCGCAAGGCAGCGAAAATTGGTTCAGCTGGCCGCTTCTTCGCGGGTCAGCCTGGCACTGGACCGCAGTCGCAGCGGGCGTGGTGCTGATCGCTTCGATTGGAGTGATGCAATTGCGCCGTCAGCAGGGCAGCGAGTTGGCGTCGAACATCCCCCAGGCGAAGCCAGCGATTGCCGCTCCAGTTCCGAGCGTCGAGCGTCCTTCGCCGGACGCCGCCCCTGAAACCCGGACCCAGAAAGACACTCTCGCCGCTCCCCACGTTCAAACCAGCTTAGCCGGGAACAGGCGTGCCCGGTCTGCCGTCAGGCAGAATCCAATTCCAGCGCCGGCCCCACAGATAGCTGAGCCCGCAGAGGCCTTGGCACAGAGCCAGATCCAAGACCAGCTCATTCAGAGCAAAACCGCGGAGCAGTCTCCGGCCTATGCGAATCGCGTAGACAAAGCAAAACCCGCATTGCAGCAAGGTTCTCCTGCCATGGCGCCCGCGCCTTCGTTGCACACCGATCCGAGTCTCCTGAAAGGCCCTCCGGCGCCCCGCTGGACCATCAGCGCCGGCGGCGGGTTGCAACGCTCCTTCGATGGCGGCAAAACCTGGCTGGATGTCGAGGTTGCAGCGAAGAGTTCAGCAGTGATGGCCGTCGAAGCGCAGGCCGATTCAAACTCCGAAGTGCAGCCGGAAGTCCGTGCCGAGGGGAAAAAGCAAGCGGACTTCAAGGCTAAGCAGTCAGCGGTCGTGCCCACGATCTTTCGCGCCCTTTCCGTATCCTCCAATGCGTCTGAAGTCTGGGCCGGAGGTTCTGGTGGAACGCTCTATCACTCCGTCGATGCCGGCAACAGTTGGGTCGGTGTGCTTCCCTCTGGAGCTGGCCTCGTTCTGACCGGGGACATTCTCAGCATCCAGTTCTCAGACCCGCGGAACGGAACCGTCACCACCTCAACCGCCGAAGTCTGGACCACGCCCGATGACGGCCAAACCTGGCAGAAGCAACCATAATTTCCGGTCAGCCCCGCGCTGTGTCATCCTGAGCGAAGGTTGTGCTTCGCGGACGCGAAGTACAACCGCACGTCGAAGGACCCCATGCTCGCGTGCAGTGCCGTCGGCCTCGCATGGAGTTTCCACGACGCCCCGGCCTCTGTCTTGTGCCGTGGGTTCAGATCCGACTGACGCACCGATTCAGCACACTCCCAAACCCGGCAAAATCCCGTTACCAAAGTGACGTTTACACTAATTCGTTAGTTCACTACTATCCATTTCGTGGTTTGGCAGTTCTGGGGGAGGGCTGCCGAGGCGTCCTGAACTGAAAAGTTCGGGGCGCTTTTTTATTGCTCCGATCCCCGCCCACTTATCTGTTTGGCTCCGCCAGCCCAATAAGTCACTTCCCGGCGGAACTTTTTCCTCGCTTGCGACATTACAGGGTTATGAACGAGACTTGCCGGATGCCGTGGGTTGAGGCCAGGCGGCATACCGTATGACCAGCGACGAAGCTTTGATGCTGCAGTTTCAAGGCGGCTCCGCCGAGGCCTTTGACGAGCTTTTCGCCCGCTATCGCGAACCGCTCTTCGGCTTCTTTCGGCGCAGGCTGAACAGCTGCGAGCGAGCGGAAGATCTGGCCCAGGAAACCTTCCTCGCCGTCATTCGCGCGACTTCTCGCTATGAGCCGCGCGCCCTCGTCCGAACCTATCTTTACGGTATCGCGTTGAATCTGCTGGCCGCAGAACGCCGCAGGCAATCGAAAGACGCACCTGTCGACTCCAGCCCGGAACCGGCGGTCAGCGGTGCACCTTACGCGGTCGTGTGGGTCCGGCAGGCGCTGCAAAAGCTCGATCCATCAGAGCGCGAAATCATCATGCTCCGCGAATATGAGCAGCTCAGCTATTCGGAGATCGCGGACTTGCTGCGGTTGCCTTTAAATACGGTCCGCTCCCGCCTCTTTCGAGCGCGTATGGCGTTGAAAGGTTACCTCGAATCGGAATCGAAACCCGAACGCCGCGTGGCAACCGCCGAACTGACGAACAGCAGTGAAGAACATGAGGCGCGAAATGATCAGTAATAATCATCCTGTCGAGCAAGAGGATCTGATGGCCTATCTGGACGGCGAGCTTTCCACCGATCGGGCGGCCGCCACCCTGGCTCATCTAGAGCGGTGTCCGGAATGCCAAACCATCGCCTCCGACCTCAGGGGCGTTTCCCGCAAGCTTTTGGCCTGGGAGGTTGAGGCCTCCAGTCCGCGGCTCGCGCAAAGCATCGCCAATGCGCTCGAAACCTTCCAACCAGAGCCCGCCAGCAATGATGTCAAAACCGTCGAGCGGCGTTGGCAAGAGCGACTCGATTTCCGACGTTGGTCCCTGCGAGCGTGGGGTGTCGCAGCTCTGAGCGCGGTTGTGATTGCATTTCTGATGGTTGGAAGCGTTCCGCTGCGAAGAACCCGTTCTGTGCTAAACCAGCAGGCGCAGGGCAAGCTGCCCGTGGGGGGAGTAAGACAGTTCGACAAACTTGAAGAGTTAACTCCATCGCGCGGCGCTCTACCTGCCAGCACGTCAGTGACCACCAAGTTGGTAACGCCCGGAGATTTTACCAGCGGCACAGCCATTACCGGCCCGATGATCGTCCGCACCGCTGCCCTTACCCTCACGACCAGAGAATTCGATATGGCTCGCGCACGCCTGGACGACATTCTCAAGCGGCACCACGGCTATGTCGGAGAATTGAGCGTCGCTACTCCGCTCGGCAATGGAAGCACCTTCACGGCGACGTTGCGGGTCCCTGCCGACCAACTCGAAGCCACGCTGGCCGACCTGAAAGGCCTGGGCCGAGTCGAATCTGAGTCACAGAATGGTCAGGAAGTAACTGCGCAACACGTGGACCTGGAGGCGCGCCTTTCCAATGCTCGTAACACTGAGGGGCGACTGACCGATCTCCTGCACCAGCGCACCGGAAAACTGTCAGACGTGCTTGCCGTGGAAACCGAGATCGATCGCGTCCGCGGCGAGATCGAGCAGATGGACGCAGAGAGAAAGAACCTCGCAAACCAGGTGACCTTCGCCACAATTACCGCGACCGTGAGCGAGGACTACCAGGCGCAGTTGCAGGTAGTGCCGGCGACGACATTGGGCCGCCTTCACAATGCCGCGGTAGGGGGCTACCGGGACATGGTCGATGGCGTGGTGAGCACAGCATTATTCGTGCTCTCCTACGGGCCGAGCCTTCTCCTCTGGGGCGGGCTGCTGTTCTTTCCAGCACGCGCCCTGTGGAGGAGAGTCCGGCGCAGGCTCGCGCAATGACGTCCGCGCTGCTTCATATCGCTCCTACTTCGAACACGCCGCGCAGTATCCGCCAATCTCCAGTCGCGACACCACAATCCGGAACCGGCAGTCTTTCTCCACCTGCCCCTTCAGCTTCTCGAAAATATCGCTGACGAATTCCATGATCTTGCCGCAACGCAGGCAGGCCATGTGGATGTGGTCGCGGTTCAATTTGCGCTCGTAGTAGTGTCCCTCGCCGTGGATGTGCATCAGGTCGAGTTCGTCGATCAGGCCCTGCCGCTTGAGCAGTTTCAGCGTGCGGTAAACCGTGCTGCGATCCACGCTGGCATCCAGTTTCTGCGCCTTGCGCAAAAGCTGGGCCGCATCCAGATGTTTGGTCGCTGTTTCCATCACGCTGCAGAATGGCGCGGCGCTGTTCGGTCATGCGGATTCCGCGGTCGGCGAAATGGGACTGCAGCCGGCCCGGGATTTCGGTTTGTGGTAGTGGCATTACACCCTCCTGAGGCCGTCGCAACTGGTCGCAACCGCGCTGCGACGAAATCTTTTGCCCGCGCTTGACGGAATGCGGGGATATCCGTCAGACTCAAGACTGTAGTTCAGATGCGACCCGTTTGCAACTAGCCTGACTTCGAATTCATCCCTTATGATCCGGAAGCCTCACAACCGAGGATTGATATTAGTCCTAGATGCGACTCGATTCGCAACTGCCCGATTCCCAACCCGGGGCGACCCGCACTTCCCGATCGCGGTTCCCATTCCTAACCACCATGCAACGCCTTGCCGCCCGCTCTCTGGGCTGCCTTGTGCCTCTTCTCTCTCTGCTGGTAATGGCTCGGGCCGGCGTGGGCGGCAGCATCTCCGGCACGGTCAAAGATCCATCCGGCGCCGCCATCGCCAAAGCTTCCGTCACCCTGGTCAACGCCACCACCGGCGTCCGGCAATCCGCCACCGCCGACGGCCGCGGCGCCTACACTTTTCCTGTCCTTCCCGTCGGCAACTATGTTCTCGAAGTCAACCAGCCCGGCTTCAAACCCTACCGCCGCACCGGAATCGTCCTCGACACCAACAGCGCGCTTCTGCTCGATGTCGTCCTGCAAGTGGGCCCACGCATCGACGCCATCACCGTCAGCGACAGCGCCGTTCACCTCGAGACCTACAGCAGCCAGATGGGCGAAGTCATCAACAGCGATCAGATGACCGCCGTGCCCTTAAATGGCCGCAGCTATACCGACCTGCTCTCGCTTCAGCCCGGAGTTGCTCCTGCCACTTCCATCACCTCCAACACCGTGCAGGATGTGGGCGCCAGCGCGCTCTCGCCTTCCGGCGATCTGAATCCCGGCACCATTTCCATCCACGGCCAGCGCGAATTCGCCAACGCCTTCATCGTGAACGGCAGCGACTCCGAAGAAGACGTGAACATGGGGACGGCGATCATTCCCAACCTCGACTCCATCGCCGAGTTCCGCATTCTTACCAGCAATTTTGACGCGGAGTACGGCGAATTCAGCGGCGGCCAGATCAACGTCATCACCAAGTCCGGCAGCAACGCATTTCACGGCGATCTTTTCGAGTTCCTGCGAAACACCGACCTGGACGCGCGCAATTACTTCTCCCCCACCCGCGGCACCTTCATTCAAAACCAGTTCGGCGGAACCTTCGGCGGCCCCATCCAGCGCAACAAGATCTTCTTCTTCTCCGACTATCAGGGCACGCGCCAGCGCCAGGGAGTCGATACCGGACTTGATCCCTGTGCCTTCCACCGCAGACCGCACCGGCGATCTTTCCGACCTGGCCAGCTCCTTCTACACCACCCAAATCGTGAACGGGCAAGCGGTCATAGTGCCCACTCTGGTGAGCGGTCCCGCCTGGGCCAGCACGCTGTCTCAGACGAATTTCGGCTATACAGATTTACCCCGGCGAGCCTTACTATTTTCCCGGCTGCACCGAACACAAACTATTCTCCCGGCAGCACCACGGCATGTGTTCTTCCCGACGCTGCAAATCCCAGCCAGCGCTTGGTCCGCGCCCGCGCAGCATCTGTTGCAGTACATTCCCGCGCCGAATGCTTCCGGCGACTCAATTCGCAACCTCCGCCTACAACCAGGCGCTGCGCGACGACAAAGGCGCGCTGCGCCTCGATGCCAACACCGGCTGGGGCCTGATCTCCGGCTATTACTTCCTCGACGACTATTCGCTGAACAATCCCTATCCGGTCGCCCAGGGCGGAGCCAGCGTGCCCGGCTTCAACGCGCTGTATCTGGGCCGGGCGCAACTGTTCAGCCTGGGCGATACGAAGACGCTGAACGCCACCGCGGTCAACGAACTCCACTTCAGTTACATGCGGGCATTCAACGACCTCGGCAAACCGCAAGGCGGACTCGGTGTCAGCCTGGTATCTCAGGGCTTTGTCACATCCTCAGGAGCACCCAGCATCGTGCCCTCGCCCCCAAAACGAAGGAGTGGAAAATCTCGTCTTCAACAACTTCTCCACCGGCACGAACACCAACGAGCTGAAGCAGGCCAACAATACTTTCCAGTGGCTCGACAATTTTTCCAAGGTCGTGGGACGCCACACCATCAAATTCGGCGGCGAGTTTCACTACGACCAGGTCAACGTGAATCCGATCGCCCAGTTCAACGGCAACTTCCTGTTTACCGGAAGCGAGACCGGCCTCGATTTCGCCGACTTCCTGCTCGGGATTCCCAGCCAGTACAACCAGAGCCAGCTCAATCCTTTCTATGGCCGCAACAAATACGCCGGCATCTTCGCCCAGGACAGTTGGCACGCTAAGACCCAACCTCACTCTCAACTACGGCTTGCGCTGGGACCGCATCGAGCCCTGGTATGAAAAGTACAATCAGATTTCAACCACCGAACCGGGCAAGCAGTCGGTAGTCTTTCCGGGCGCGCCGGCGGGAATCCTGTATCCCACCGATCCCGGAGTGCGGCGCACGCTCGCGCCTCCGGGCGATGAATTTTCGCCGCGCATCGGTCTCGCCTATTCGCCGGATGTATCGGCCGACAGCTTTCCTCGGCAAGATCTCTAGGCGGTCCCGGCAAAACCAGTCTTCGCGCCGGCTTCGGAATGTATTACACCTCCATCGAAGCCCTCACCATCGGAGTGCTCGCGGCCAACGCTCCCTACGGAACCACCTACAGCAGTCCCGCTCCGCCGCTGTTTTCCAATCCGTTCGTCACCGCTTCCAACGGACAGCCTCTCGGCCAGTATTTTCCCGTCACCTTCGCGCCGTTGAACTCCTCCAGCAGCCATCCCGACTCCACTCTCGACTGGTCGCAATACATCCCCATCAGCGGCATCCCCGCGTATCCCGTCAGCAACCGCATTCCTTACACCGAGCAATACATGTTCTCGATCGAGCGCCAGCTCGGGAACAATACCGTGTTCAGCGCCAGCTATGTGGGCAATCAGTCCCATCGCCTGCTGGTGCTGGTGGAATCGAACCCCGGCGATCCCGCGCTGTGCCTGAGCTTGAGCCAGACCAGCCAGGTGCTCCCGGATCGGCGACCTGCGGACCGTTCGGAGAAAGCAATGTCTTCACGACGGCTTCGGGACAAACCGTGAATGGAACCCGCGGACCCCTGGGCCCGAATTTTGGCAGCGACACCAATCAGTCCACGATCGGCAATTCCAACTACAACGCTCTGGAACTCAGCCTTCGCCACACCAGCAAGCGCCTGCAATTGTTTGCCAGCTACACCTTCAGCAAATCCATCGATCAGTCCTCGAACGTGGGCGAAGAAGTGAACCCGGTCAATCCCGCGCTCAGCCGCGCTTTGTCCGCTTTCGACGTGAAGCACAACTTCGTGGTGAGCTACGCCTACGAGCTTCCCTTCGATCGTCTGTTCGGCGCTTCCAACCGCTGGACGAAAGGCTGGACGATTTCCGGCATCACCCATTTCAGCAGCGGTTTTCCGGTGACGCTGCTCAACTACGGCGACAATTCCTTGCTGGGAGCCGAGCCCAACGGCATCAACAACTACGGCGTCGATGAGCCGCAATACACTCCGGGACCGCTCGAGCTGAATTCCAATCCGCGCAACGGACAATCCTATTTCAATACCAGCCTCTGTTCAGCCTGCAGCCCCTGGGCACGCCGGGCAACGCCAAGCGCCGCTTCTTCTATGGCCCGGGCATCGACAACTACGACATGGCTTTGCTGAAGAACGTGCCGCTCACCGAATCCAAGTCTCTGCAATTCCGCTTCGAGGGATTCAACGTCTTCAACCATGCCCAGTTCTTTGGACCAGCTTCGGTGAACGGCAACATCAACAGCTCATCGTTCGGCGCAGGTCGTCAGCGCGGCCCCTCCCCGGCTGATGCAGGCCGCCGTCAAGTTCATCTTCTAGACCCGTTGCTTGTCCTAGGAGTGGCGCAGTCGGGCTGCCAGGATCGCACCCAGAAGTCCGCTTCTTGCGACTTTCGCCATCCCCCGCGCATCAAATGGCAGTGGTACGATAATAGTTGGCCCCGATTGGGGGAAGCACTTATTACGATATTGATCGCCGGGCCCGGCCACGACAGCTCGTTGTTTCCGAAACATGGAGCGTCCGCCGACAGCGCGACGTTACAACGAGGAGAAACGTAAATGGCAGGCAATGGAATCGTCGAAGTCACCGATGCAAACTTCGACCAGGATGTTTTGAAATCAGACAAGCCCGTGCTGGTGGACTTCTGGGCAACATGGTGCGGCCCCTGCCGCGCCATCGCTCCCATCGTCGAAGAACTGGCCAAGGACTATCAGGGCAAAATCAAAGTCGGCAAGATGGATGTCGACTCCAACAGCTCCACTCCCATGCGCTACAAAGTCACCGGCATCCCCACGCTGCTGGTCTTCAAGGGCGGCCAGGTGGTCGAGCAGATCGTCGGCTACCGTCCCAAGGAAGCCATCGCGCAGGCCCTCGACAAGCACGTTGGGTAAGCGTTCAGCTCGCTAGCTTCTGGCTTTAGAACATCAAACGCACGCGGACTCTTGCGAGTCGCGTGCGTTTTGCTTTTTCGACTGCCAACAGGCTGCGAATGCTTGGCAGAGCTCGAAGCTAAGCTCTCAATACTTCCTCAGCACTCCAATCACCCGCCCCTGCACTTCCACCGACGCTGCCGGCACGATGATCGGCTTCATGGTCGCATTCGAAGGCTGCAGGCGGATGTTGTCGCCTTCGCGGTAAAAGCGCTTCAGCGTGGCGTCGCTCGGATCGACCAGCGCGACTACGATGTCGCCGTTGTGCGCCGTCTTCAGCTTCTCGACCAGAACGTAATCGCCGTCGAGGATGGCCTCATCCTGCATGGAATCGCCGCGCACTTCGAGCACGAACACTTCTTTCGAGCGCACGAAATCGGCGAGCGAAATCGTCTCCGGTAGTCTGCACCGCTTCGATCGGCTGGCCGGCGGCGATGCGCCCCAGCAGCGGCAGCACCAGCCCGGTATTCACGCTCATGGCCTGCTTGAGCCGTCCCTTGGGCGGCAGCAGATCGATGGAGCGGCTGCGGTTGTAGTCGCGGGTGAGCAGTCCTTTCTTCTCGAGGTTGGTGATGTGCTTGTGCACCGTGGCCAGCGAATTCAGGTCGAGCCCGTTGCCGATCTCTTCAAACGACGGAGAGTAGCCATGCTCCGCCACGAAGCGGGAGATGAAGTCATAGACTTCGCGCTGCCTGCGTGTGATCGCCATGCCGATATTGTTGGCGAAGGGAAGGCGAATGTCAAGCGGAATCAGCCGCTAGCTGATGGCGATCAGCCGCCCGCCCCTCGGAACTCTATTGCTTGGTGGCGTTGTCGACGAAGCTGGCTATGTTGGCCTTCAGCTTTGCCAGGTCCTCTTCGTGCAGATACATCATGTGCCCGGCGTCGTAGTACTGCAGCTTGATATTCTTCTGCAGGTTTTCGGGCAATTCCAGGTGGTTCATGGTGTATTCGGTGGCGAGGAAAGGTGTAGCCAGGTCATAGAGACCGTTCTCCACTTCGATGTGGAGGTTGGGATTGGTCACCATGGCTTCGACCAGATCCTGCTCAACGTTGGGGGAACCGGGGAACCCATAGGTTCTGCCGTCTCCAGCACGCTTCCAATCCCAAGCCGCGGTTGGCGTCCCCGGACGACGTGTTGTAGGTGAGGTCCTTGCCGAATTTCAAGTCTTCGCGAACGTAGCCGTTGAAGGCCGCGACAAAGGCTCCTTCGACCGCAGTGCTTTGCGGATCATAATCGGCGTATTCGGCGAGCAAGTCAGGAGCGGGGCCGGAAAAGCGCGCGTCCAGGCGTCCCGTGGAAAGGTGGCGGCTGCGCTGCAGTTCCACCATGAACTGCGGAAGGTTCACCCGCAGATCAGCTTTGATCAGATAGTCCTCGCTGAGGCCGGTGAAGCGCGAGACCTTCTTTGCGATGTCCGCCTTTTCCGCAGCGGAAAGGTTGGCGCCTTTCATCAGTGCTGCGGCATATTCGGTCACGGCGAATTGGCGAGCCTCGACGAGAAAGGCAGTGACATCAGCGGGCTGGTCCTTCAACACTTTGTGGTAGGCGGCGGTGGCGGCGTAGCTGGGAAGATAAAAGATGTAAGGCATGTCGTCGCCAGGCGGGAAGGAGATCGTCCCGAGATCGAGCACCGAGGAGATGAGAACGATGCCGTTGAAATACATTCCGTTGTGGCTCTGCAGATAATCGCCGAGCGCGGCAGAGCGGAAGGTTCCGTAGCTTTCTCCGATAAGAAATTTGGGCGAGTTCCAACGGCCGTTGCGGCTGATGTAGGTCGCGATGAACTGGGCCAGGGATTTGACGTCCTGATCGATGCCCCAGAAGTCTTTGTCTTTCGCTTTGCCGACAGCTTTGCTGAAGCCGGTGCCGACCGGATCGACGAACACGAGATCGGTCTTATCGAGAAGGCAGTCAACGTTGTCAACCAACTTGAAGGGCGGAGGCGGCGTGGGGCCGGCGTCAGTGGTCAACACCCGGCGCGGGCCGAAAGCGCCCATGTGCAGCCAGATCGAAGAAGACCCCGGACCGCCGTTATACACGAATGAGATGGGGCGCTGGCTCATATCCTTGACGTCGCTGCGCGTGTAGGCGATGCTGAAAATGCTCGCAGTAGGATCGCCTTTGTCATCTTTGATGAGAGTGGTGGATGCAGTGGCTTTGTAGGGGATGGTCTGCCCGCCAATCTTGATGGTGTGATCAGTGACGGACGATTCCTCCTTGGGCGCCGGTGGTTCTGGAGCCGGCTTGGCGTCGGCGGCCTTCGCATCTTTATCCGCCGGCTTCTCGGCTCCTTGTGCCGCGACTTGCAGCGATTGAGCAAGCACCAGCAGAATTGCCATCACCACAAAGACAAAGTTCTTCTTCATCAGTTTTTCTCCCACAGAGCAATCAGTCATTCAGTCTGTAATTTCTCGCCGGACTCGTTTTCCTGACCGGAGCAGGGCACAATTGTATACCGGCGTCGGAAGCGTCGTGTGGAGCGGACACTCTTGTCCGCTGCCTTTGACGTTGATTTTGGTTTTGATCTCGATTTCGCGTTTGCCAACCCACGAAATGGGTGCCCCATGTTTCGCGTGCCTTGCGAAACAGCCTGCCCTGAGCGAAGCCGAAGGGTGGGATTCCACGGCGATTCGGCGACGTTCGGTGACAATCCCTCAAGGACATTGCGCAAAGTCCGGCAGAATTTCGGCCCGACTATACTTTTGAGGTTGCTGACTTCCTTGAGTGTAATCGGGATGCTACACCAACAATCATCTATCGACCGCGTCACCGTCCGTGCTGCGGCTTAATTTTCGACACGCAAGTCCGTATTCTTTTCCGTAAACTCCAACGAAGCCCGCGTGTTCTCCCAGCTCATGCGCATCATGCAGCTTCCGCCGGTGTGATCGAATGAAATCGTAAAGTTTTCGACCGGTGACGGAAGATTCGTAACCGACATGGGCACGCGGGCCAGTTCCTCAGATTCATACTTGTAGGTGTGCCCGACTCGCCAACATGTTTGTTGATGATCAACGTCCACTTGTCAGGATCGGGAACGGTGAAGATCGTGTAACTACCAGCGGGCATACTTGTCCCCTTAACCATGATGAGGTTTTCATTGGCGACGAAAGCGGTGGCTTCATTGGCGCCAGTCCGCCAAACCTCTCCATAGGGCACCAGTCCGCCAAAGATCTTGCGACCCCTGGCGCGCGGGCTGGAGTAATTGACGGTGATTGTTTTTCCGTCCGAGAATTTGCATTGGGCCTGTGCCGCCGGGCTGGGGCGTTTGCTTTCATCCTGTTGAGCATAAGAAATGACACCGCTGCCCGCGACGAGCAGAATTGCGAAAGCAGTCTCTTTCAACATAAGTATCCTCCTCTTCCCTGTCCCCGGGCTGGATTTTACCGTGTTTTACGCCGCATTTGGTTGTTCACGAAAACAAGGCCTTTACACTCAAAACCCCATCAGCCGAGGTCAACGAGTGGAGTCGGGATGTTTCACCAACAATCCTTTAAGCAGCGCGCCAACCTCGCTCTACGACTCTTAATCTCCTTCAGATTGAAAGGCAAACAACTACGAAAATATTCCTCCTCCGCAAGTTTTGGGTGTCTTTGAGCTCTCTCCTTATCTGTTGAACCTTAACTTACCCGGGACGAAATATTTTTTTCCGATGAGGCGTTTCGCATGCGCTTTCCGCCTTTCTGTATAAGTGGGGATCAGCAACCACGGGGAAAAGCAAACCACAGTTGGTGAGAAGTTCCGATGTCAACGCCAATCGAAATTCAACGAGAAATTCAACGAGAAAAGAGGGAAACTCCGATGAAGAAACGTTCCAACGCTTTGAAGATGACTCTCTGGGCTCTTACTGCGTTCCTTTGCGGGCTCGCAGCGATGGCCTTTGCTCAAGATAAGGAAACTCCGAAGACTGGCCATGGTGCAATCACCGCCGAGATGATGGCTGCAACGCAAGCTTATTGGACTCCGGAGCGGATGGCGAACGCAAAACCGATGCCGCTGCCTACGGTCGACCCAGCCATCGCGACGGCTGTTACGAGCCCGCTGATGCCTGCGGGGCCGGCGCGGTTCTCCCCGGCAGGAGGACTTCCCAAGTCCTCTTTAACTACCACCGAGAGGCCCGCCTCGGAAACATCCGAGATGCTGAACCGGAGCGACGAGGCGGTACAACCAACCACCAGCCCGTTTAGCTACGAATACCCGTTCACAAATTACAGGCCGCCAGTGGCAAACGCCTTCCCCTATGCGGCTGTCGGAAAACTGTTCTTCGTCATACCGGCCGGCGCCTCCGAGCCCGCCGGCGACTATGTTTGTTCCGCGTCCGTCTTCAATAACGCTTACAGCGTTATCACGGCACGGCATTGCGTGTTCGACTACGCCACCGGGATCACCTACAACAGTTGGGTCTTCTATCCCGGCTATAACTCCGGCCCCAACCCCACCTATGGGAATGGCTGGACCCCGAACCAGTGGATAACCTGGGTTTCGGGCGCGGCAACCTTCGACTACGACATCGCCATGTTCCAGATGCACGACAACAATGGCACCGGTTGCAACGGAAGCAGTGGCACGAAACCAGTTGGGGACTACACGAGCTGGTTTGGCTGGTATTATGGTGGCGACTTCACCGAGCGGCAGTGGGACGTGTTTGGCTATCCCGCGGCAGCCCCATTTGCCGGCGCCCACTTGTGGCAAGACGAGGCCGCAACTGGCGCTGTCAATCCCCTCGGGTATAACAATGTCATCGAAATCGGCAATCCGCAAACCGGCGGCACCAGCGGTGGCCCATGGATCATTGGCTTGAATCCCTTGTCTCAATCTATTCCGGCTCCCTCAAACAACAGCACCGGAGGGGGGAACTTCATAAACGGGCTGAACTCCTTCAAGTGGACAAGCCCAAGTCACCCGTATTCCATCAATGGCCCGGAGTTTGAGGGCTACAACTTCGATAACCTGTTGACCGCCTATAACAAGCTGTCCTGTCCCTAGAACCTAGACTGAGAAGTTGCCAGCGGGACATCGCGTTGCGGAGGCGGTGTCCCGCGGCGACCGATGAGGGATATTGGGCTGCACCTTTAGCGTGCATCCGGAACTTCGCACCCAGCGCCGCAATCCGAAATCGCCGCGCCGATATCCACACCCACCCTGTGACATCTAACCTTGTGCCGCACCACAAATCAGTTCATCATGATCGAGGCGAAGGCAGCACAGCCAAGTCAGGCGAGAGCGGCCCTAACCCGTTTATTGTCTAGATTTTGACCTCTAAGTCTTTTGTTGTCCGGATTTTGCGGAGATTTTCCTGCTAATCCGATGATTCCAATGGACCCCCGGGGGGAGGGGGTATCGAGCCAAGTCGATATTTCTTCCTCTCCGTCTCTGCCCCCGGACGATCGTTCGGGAATTTTTTTCACGGGAGAAATCCACAGGCCCATTTTGGCTTTCCCAATCAAGCTTGGACTTCTACTCGCGAGCTTTTTGCGGTAGGCTTAGGGCCGCCGTTTAAGGAGGGCTTTATGGCACTGAACGCTTCGGGTGATGTTGTGAAGCAGGCTTCGACGGTTTCGATTTTGTGGGGAGTTTTACTGATTGTGTTTGGTATGGTCGCGGTAGGTTTGCCATTTCTGGCTGCGGTCGCGGTTACTGGGCTGGTGGCGTGGCTGATTGTGCTGGCGGGTGTGGTCCACCTGATGCTGGCTTTTCGCGCGCATGGCGCGGGCAGCATGATCTGGAAACTCCTGGTTGGAATTGCCTATGTTTGCTTCGGCGGGTATTTGATCTGGCGTCCCCTGGTGGGCGTGGCTTCGCTTACGCTGCTGCTGGCGACGCTGTTCCTGGTGGAAGGCGTGCTCGATATCATTCTGTTCTTCAAGATGCGCCCGATGCAGGGATCGGGCTGGGTGCTGACGGATGGCATCGTTACGCTGCTGCTGGGAGCGCTGATCTACCTGCAATGGCCGACGAGTTCGGCGTGGGCGATTGGCACGCTGGTCGGGATCAGCCTGATCTTCAGCGGAGTGGCGCGGGTGATGATGTCGCTGGCAGTGCGCAAGGTTGCGGACGGCGTAGTCGTCGTTGGCGGCTTAGCGTGGCTGGTGCGGCTTCAGCGGGGCCGACGCGGCTGTGTCCCTACATGGAGGACGACTAGATGGGAGGCTTGATTCCGTTAGGAGACGTGTCTCGACGTCCGCGTCGCGTCCCCCTGGTTACGATCCTCATCATCCTGGTAAATGTCTTCGTGTTTGTGCGCGAGTTGATGGGCGGCGAAGCCTTCGTCACCCAGTGGTCGGCGATTCCGGCGCAGATTTTCTCCGGGCATGGCTGGATCACGATCTTTACGGCGATGTTCATGCACGCCAGCTGGTCGCACATCATCGGCAACATGATCTTCCTGTGGGCGTTTGGACCGGAGATGGAAGACGCGATGGGCCGCGGGCGCTATCTGGTTTTCTATTTGGTCGGCGGGATCGTCGCCATGCTGGCGCAGGTTTCGGCCACTCCGCATTCCACCGTGCCCAACCTGGGCGCCAGCGGGGCGATTGCGGCGGTGATGGGCGGGTTTCTGGTTACCTATCCGCGAGACCGGATTCGCTCGATTCTGGTGATCTTTATCTTCGTGAAGATCACATTCATCCCGGCGGCGCTGCTGATTGGCTTCTGGTTTCTCACTCAGCTTTTCAACGCAGGCCAGGTGGCGCACGCGCAGACGGGCGGTGTGGCGTATCTGGCGCACGTGGGAGGCTTCATTTTCGGGGCTGTCACGGCACGTTTGTTTGAGAGCGCGGCGCAGCGGTCTGCCGAGTCCAGCGCCTGAAAAACCGACTTTTTGAACATCCGAAACTTCCTTTCGACTCGTAACTCTAATCAGGTGACGACAACGGCCATCTTCGGCCGGGGAGGAATTATGTCCAGAGTTTCAGTACGAATGGTGGCGATGATGTTGACGGTGCTGGCGGGGACGCTGGCTTGCCGGGCGGGAAGCGGAGCGAGCGCCGCGGTGCCGAGTCCGGTAGTGGATGAGGCTAAGGCTGCGGCCAAGGGTAAAGAGACCGCGGTGGTGGCTGGGGGATGTTTTTGGGGAATCCAGGCGGTGTTTCAGCATGTGAAGGGCGTGCAGAGCGCGACTGTCGGGATACTCGGGCGGAACGGTGAAGAATCCGGATTACGAGATGGTGAGCAGCGGCGAGACCGGGCATGCGGAGTCGGTGCAGATTGTTTACGATCCGTCGCAGGTGAGTTATGGAGAGTTGCTGCGCGTGTTTTTCTCGGTGGCGCTGGATCCGACGGAACTGAACCGGCAGGGGCCGGATGAAGGGACGCAGTACCGGTCGGTGATTTTTTATGGCAATGATGAGCAGAAACACATTGCCGAGGCTTACATTGCGCAGCTCGACCAGGCGAAAGTTTATCCGCGGCAAGATCGTGACGCAGGTGGTGCCGCTGCAGGCGTTTTATGAGGCGGAGGGTTATCACCAGAACTATGCGACGATCCATCCGAGCGATCCTTACATAGTGTTTAACGATGCTCCGAAGGTGGCGAATTTGCGGAAGGAATTTCCGGAGCTTTACAACAAGTATGGGAAGCAGGCATAAGCGCGATCAGTGGTCGCAAAGCGCGACTTCGCAGCCCGCCAGATCGTTCGCGAGACAAGGCGTCTCGGTCGGGATGACAAGTGAGTTGGAGGAGCTATGTTTGAACCGGTGAGTCGTAGTGATAAGAGCGAGACGAATGTTGGGCGGCGCGTGTTTCTGGCGGGCATCGGTGCGGCGCTCGGCGGGGCGCTGTTGTGGAAGTGGCGGAAGCCTTATGTGATTGCGGTAGAGGCGAAGGCGGAGCCGGGAGAAGTGACGATTGTGCAGTTCTCCGATGAGGGCAAGCGGCTGGGAAAGGTGAAGATCGCCAAGGTGGTGAAGTCCGAGGAAGAGTGGCGGAGGCAGCTTTCGCCGGGAGCGTTTGAGATCACGCGGCACGCCGATACCGAGATTGCCTATACCGGGAAGTATTGGAATCTGCACGACACGGGGATTTATCGCTGCATCTGCTGCGACAACGCGCTGTTCAGTTCGTCGACGAAGTTTGAATCGGGAACCGGCTGGCCGAGCTTCTGGGCGCCGATTGCGAAGGAAAATGTGCGGGAGATACGCGACAACTCGATTGGCATGGAGCGGACTGCGATTGCATGCACGGAATGCGATGCGCACCTGGGGCATGTGTTCGACGATGGTCCGCAGCCGACGGGGCTGAGGTATTGCATGAATTCGGCGTCGCTGCGGTTTGTGAAGGCAGTGTAGGGGGGACCCATGCGAGCTTAACAATTTTGGAGGCTGGACGGGTTGGGTGGCGGCTGACAAAATTCTTACAAGATTTTTTATTTTTCCTCTTGCACAAAACTTAAAGTTATGGCATCTTCAAACATCTTCTCTTACGAAAGGACGCCCGATTTGGCGGACCACAATTACAAATCGCTAAGCGGGCAACGACGGCCAATTACAAGCCTGCGTTGCTTCAGGGCGTCACTCGAACGCGTCAGTTAGTTCCTCGACGCCCTTAACGCAAAGCTAACAAAATAAAGTGCTGGGTGGTGAAGGCCGCGGTTCCTTCGCTGGAAACGACACACCGCTGTCGCTGATTCCCCCAGCTTGAACAATTGTCGCAGCGTGCGAACGTGGCGCGCGAAGGGATTCCCTCGTCTTCTTGTGAGGGATTAGCACGGTCAGTGGTGAAGGTTACGGATACTTCTTGGGTGAAACCACTGGACTTCTTCGGAGGTTCGGTTGTGAGGTTCGAATCCTCAGGGCGCAAGCCCGTTCCGTGACTGCCCGTTCCCTGGCCAGTGATAGACCGTTGTAACAGCCCACGGGGAAATTGCCCGCGGCTTAGTGCGGCCAGTGGTGAAAGATCACGGTTACTTCGTAAGCCGCAAGGCGAGGAGGTGCAAATCCTCCAGATGCACAACTCGACTGTGATCGTCCGTTCCCTGGCCAGTGATAGACCGTTGTAACAGCCCACGGGGAAATTGCCCGCGGCTGAGAACGAGTTCGGTCAGTGGTGAAGTTCACGGTAACTTCGTGGCGTGCCTGTGGTTTTGGGGCGGGGTTCGAGCCCTCAGCCGTGTTCGTCGTTCCCTGACTGTGTTGGTGCGGCGCGGGCTTTGCCTTTGGTTTGGCTCGGGGCGTTCTTGCCTGCGCTGCACTTACATTGGTTTCGCCGGTGGTGAAAGAGGAGAGTTACTTCGCACAGGACGATCGACGCTGCAGGGTTGCGAGCCCCGCCGACGGTGCTGATCTGCGGCAATGCCGGGACCTTTGCTTATTCGAGGGTCTGGGGGCGTTGTCCCGAGGCACAGGGTTGCCGCAGAGACCGGCCGCGAGTCGATTCTCTTCTCGCGGGTTCCCCGGCGAGTTTTTGAAAGAAGTTTTACGCTAGAGTTCGGCCGGTGGTGAAGACGAGGGATACTTCGCCTGTCACGCAGGGAGGTCGCAGGTTCGAATCCTGCCGCGGGATTTGTTCCCGTGTAGCTCAGGGGTAGAGCGCCTGTACCTTTGTCGCTGATTCCCCAGCTGATTGACAACAACAACGCAACTCCGGCTGGCGCCGGTTAGAAAACATAGAATCATGAGCACGACAATCAAAATTCAAGGAGCGCCGCCACAGGACGGAGAGTCGCTGTGCCGAACGTGCCGGTACGCGCATATCCAAAGAGGATTTCGCGAGAGTGAGGAGACTGTATTTTGCGGGTATAACGATGCCGTTCTGCGACCGGTGAAATTCAGGGTTGCTGCGTGCACCGACTATACGAACCGCACGCTGCCCGCTCGTTGGGAGTTAGAGGAAATGGCGCTGCTGATCAACGTGGAGCCGGCGCGCAAGCGAGCAGGCTTCCGCTCCGGCGCCGGCTTTGAAGCGCGGGACGAACAGACCGAGGAATCCGTGGCCGCGATGGAAGGCGCGGAATCCTGAGTTTCGCCGGTGGTGAAGACGAGGGTTACTTCGATTAATCCGAAAGTCGCGGGTTCGAATCCCGCCATGGTTGCGAAACCGTGTAGCTCAGCCCGGATAGAGCATCGGAAAGCAAAGACCGTCGTCAAATGATTCCCCGGCGATTGAAACGACAACAGATTCCTCACCGCTTCGCGGTTCGGAATGACAAGGCTGATTTTGCCGGATGCATTCTGCTGAAGGCCGAAGAGCACACGCTGAGAGGAGGCCGTACATGGCTCGACTGAACCTGACTGAACTTGAACTTTGGCGCGCGCACGCATGAGGGTGCGCCGGCGCGCAATATCTCGACCGAACTGCAACTTCGCCGCTCGGTGCTGGCCTGCCTGCTCTGGGAGAACCAGTTTTACGAGGACGGAGTGGAGATCGCGGGCCGCATCGCGGAGCTGGTGCCGAAAGTGGCAGCGGAGAAGGTAGCCGCGATCGCAGTCGAGGCGCGCGAAAAGATGAAGCTACGTCACGCGCCGCTGCTGCTGGTGCGCGAGATGGCGCGTCATGCGACGCACCGCGCGCTTGGTGGCCGAAACGCTGGCGCGCGTCATCCAGCGTGCCGACGAGCTGGCGGAGTTCGTCGCCATCTACTGGAAGGATGGGCGCGTGCCGCTGTCAGCGCAGGTGAAGAAGGGGCTGGCCGCGGCGTTCCCCAAGTTTGATGAGTACGCTCTGGCGAAGTACGACCGCGGCGGACCGGTCAAGCTGCGCGATGTGCTTGTTCCTGGCCCACGCCAAGCCGCGCGACGAGGCGCAGGCCGAATTGTGGAAGCGGCTCATCGCGGGGGAGCTGGCTGCGCCTGACACGTGGGAGGTTGCACTCTCGTCCGGCGCCGACAAGCGCGAGGCCTGGGAGCGTCTGCTGCGCGAGCAGAAGCTGGGCGCGCTGGCCCTGCTCCGCAACCTGCGTAACATGCGCGAGGCAGGTGTTGAGGAGGACCTGGTGCTGGCTGCGCTCGGCTCGATGAGCACGGTCGCGGGTGCTGCCGTTCCGTTTCCTGGCCGCGGCGCGTTACGCTCCGCAGTGGGAAGAGGCGCTGGAGCAGGCCATGCTGAAGTGCGTGGCTTCGGACAGCGAGAAAAGCTTGCCGGAAAGACGATTGTGCTGGTGGACGTTTCCGGCTCGATGACCGCGCCGCTTTCTCACCGGTCGGAGATGCAGCGGACCGATGCTGCCTACGGACTGGCGGTGTTGCTGCGCGAGATCGGGGAGAAGGTGGGCGTATTCAGCTTCTCGGACAAGCTGGTAGAGGTGCCGGCGCGTCGCGGCTTCGCGCTGCGCGACGCCATCGATGCTTCGCAGCGCGCACAACAGCACGCAGCTCGGCCAGGCAGTGGACGAGCTCAACCGCAAGCACAGCTACGATCGCCTGATCGTCATCACCGACGAGCAGGCGCACGACAAGGTGCCTGCGCCTAAGGGCAAGGGCTACGTGATCAACGTAGCCAGCTACAAGAACGGCGTCGGCTACGGCAAGTGGACGCACATCGATGGCTGGAGTGATTCCGTCGTCGAGTACATTCGCACGCTGGAGCAGACGATGCCGGAAAGCAAGTAGCTGGCTGGTCACTGGTTCTGAAAAAATGGAGGACGGGCAGTGTGCCCGTCACTCCATTTTTCTTGTTCAAGCGTTTGAGAGTTTTGCTAATGGTTATTGACAGTCGCCTGCGGTTCTGGTGCTTTTCAGGGTGACGGTGTCTGAAGGTTGCGGAGCGTTTTTCTGTTGCGCTGGCTGAGGTCTGGGTGCGGCCGGTTTCGCGGTTTCGCTGGCGTGGCTTATGTTGGAGCTGATTGGGTTCACCATGTGAGGAAGATCGGCGATGTGTTAGAAGCTTTAGTCGAAGCGGAGGTTATTGGTGATTCTTAACGCGGATTATTGGCATTTTGCTCTCTGTTGCATACCTCAGGGCTGCAAGCCCGGTTCGAGGTCGTTGCCCGTAACGCAGGCCTGTAAGGCCTGCTCCGCCCTCTGACTCAGGCGCCGGTTACGAAGAAGTTTTCTTCGGGCTTCTGTTCGGGATTGTTGGGGGCGGCGTCGGCGGTTACGTCCTGGACGAAGTCGCGGCGGCGTTCCGGGCCTTTGCGCTCGATCACGCGCACGCGGCGAGCTGGCATGTTGCTGGGTTCGAGGCTGATGATGCGGCCATCGCGCACCTGGATGTGGGAGCGAAACCAATCGGTGCGGAACATTCGTCCGGAACAATAAAAAGTCATGGAGGCGGCGATTGGACCTTCGAATTCTTTTCCGGTGCAGGCGAGAATGCGCTTGCCCATTTCTTCGGTCCAGGTCATGCCGCCGACCAGGGGATCGTTGAGGCGGCAGCGCTCGAAGGGAACGGCGTGCGAGATCTTGCGCAATTGCAGCAATTGCAGCAGGACGGAACTCTTCGCCAGGTTGGTGACGATGATCTTGGCCTCGGTGGTGGAGATGCGCTCGAGTTTGATGTGCAGATCGGGCGACCATTCGCGCTCGAATTCTTCGCGGGCCAGGGCCAGTCCTTTGTCGGTCGCCTCCACGTAACGCAGGGTGGCGCGGGCGAGGATCACGCTGAAGAAGCAGGTCACGATGGTCGCAATGATCGGAATATAGCTGACCAGAGTGGTGAACGACATGCGGAATGAGTTGATCCACTGCATGGCTTGGCTCCTCTCTGCGCGCAGCGCGCGACTCTAGATCAATAAGGGGGAAGGCTGCTGGGGCGCTCGGTCGTTTTCGCCCCTGAGTTTTGGCCTCGTTCTTTCGGGCTTAGGAAAGTCTAATGAGCGGAATGTGGGGGCTCTAGATGCGCATGGTGCTGGGGCTAGAACGTGGCTATGGAGAGACTTTGGTAACTGCGCGGGAAGATCTTTAACACAGAGGGCACAGAGGAACACAGGGTAGGGCATCGACAGTACGGGGCGGTTATTTACTTCGAGACTGAATCGGAATCGCAGGCAAGGTCAAGAGATCAAGGTCAAAGGCAGCGGACAGGGGCGTCCGCTCTACACTGGCTATTCGAGGACGCTGTCGTCTAGTTTTTTGCGGCCCCAGTCGGCTGCGGCCTGGACGAAGGCCAGGACTACGGGATGCGGCTTTTTTTCGGTGGAGGAGAGTTGGGGTTGGAAGAGAGTCGCGATGAAGAAGCGGTGGGTGGGGGATTCGATGGCGCGGATTTCGCCTTGGGCGCCGCGGGCTACGATCGGGAAGCCGGCTTCCATGGTGGCCCATTCGTACTCGGGATTGACTTCGAAGTTGCAGAAGAATTCTTCGGTTACGACTTCTTCGTCCTTGCCGTAGAACGATTGCAGGTAGGAGCCGGGGCGGAGGCGGATCTCGGGCACCTTGCCGGAGAGCTTGGGCGCGTCGCCTTTGATGCCGGTGACGGCGCAGGCTACGGGATAGATCACGATGTTTTTTGATGCGGAATTGTTTTCGGCGCTGTCGGCGTCGGCGATGCCGAGGACGTTGCGGGCGAATTCGATCAGGGCGTACTGAAAGCCGCCGCAGGTTCCGAGAAAAGGCCAGTCGCGGCGGCGGGCGAACTCGATGCCTTTGAGCATGCCGTCGAAACTTTTGTAGGGACTGCCGGGCGAGGCCCAGAGGCCGTCGAAGCTTTCGAGAATCTTTTCCGCGCCGGGGGTGGTTAGCGATGGCGTGGGAATCCATTCGGATTCGAGTTTCAAATCGAGTTTGCGGGCGGCGTGCTGCAGGGCTTCGGTGGTGGCGGGATGGGAACGGAATTTAGGATTGAAGTCTCCGAGGATTCCGATGCGAACGGCGTTACTCACGTCGTCATTGTACTAGAGCGTGTTGGGGTGGTTGGTGGGTCGCGGTTAGGGGCGTGGTGCTGGGCTGGCGATAGGTGATGGCTCTCCGGGGCTAAGGCCGGTTCGTATTTTTGGATTGGCGCGGCCGTTCGGCTTCGCTCAGGGCAGGACGCTGAAGCGCCGCTCTTCCACGTTACTGCGGACGTTTCGCCAAGGCGAGTGCGATGCCGCTGGATGCACGCGGACAAGAGTGTCCGCGCCACACGGTTAGAGCAGATGGGTTATGGCTAGCAGGACGTAGAGGCTTAGCAGGGCTAGCGCGGGGCCGCCCCAGATCATTAGCGGCGCATTTCCATCCAAGCGAGCGGGCGAGGTCGCGCTGGCTTCGCCAGGAGATCAGGAAAGTTGGGTTGTTCTTGCCCTTCATCAGCACGACGGCGGGGCGCGGGTCGAAGCCGTCGGTTGCGGAGGATGTCGCGCCGGCGGTGGGCTTTACTTGGGCTGCGGCCCAGGCTGCCGGGCTTGTGATGCCTGCCTTCTGAAGTGCGGCGGCGACTGTGGCTGGGTCTGCGGTTTTGGTGGTGCTCGGATCTGGCGACGGACGGATTGCGCGAGTTGTGGATATTGCTTTGTCGTAGATCGGGTCGAAGGCTGGATCGTGCTGAAGGCCGCCGGAGAGAGAGAGTCCGCTGAACCCGTTGTCGCCTCCGGTCACGGGCGACAAGCCGTTGCGAAACATTTCTGTGTTGATGGAGAACGACAGCGCATTGCCGACGATTAGCGGTGTGGTTTCGGCGTCATGAACTGGTTCGGGAGTGAGTTCGAGGCCGGGATTGTCGTCGAGCGTGCCGAGCAGGAATAAGGCGTTCTTGGGCTTGATGCAGAACTCTTCCACTTTGATTTTGTTGCTGGTGCTTATGCCGTGGCGCGAGAGGAAGCTGCGGACGTTTGGCGGAGCTTCTTCTTTGGTGGTGAAGAACGCAGTCGCAGAATTCCTGCTGGAAATCCTGATGCAGGTCGAGATCGGCGCCGCGGGGGTCGACCATGACCTTGCCGGTGTTGTCGTCGAGAAAGAACGGGACGTGCATGCACTCGGCGGCTACCTTGACCCATTGCTTGTTTTTGCCGCATTGCTTCCACTCCCAGACGAACGTGCGGTAGCAGTAGCAGGGGCGGGCGGTGATGGGTGCGACCATGGTGTAGGGTCCGACGGCTAGGCCGTTGAGTTCGACCATCCCCATGGATGCGCTGCGAATTCTTGAGGCTGGGGTGTCGAGGATGAGGCGGCGGCGCTGCAGCAGGCGGAAGCCTTGGACGAACAGGTAGATTCCGGCGCAAATTCCGATCAGGCACCAGAGGATGAATCCGCCGGGGTTCGAGGAACGGAGCAGCATGGTTGCGATGGTCACGTTGAGCCTTTGGGTTGGGGCGGTCCTTTATCGAGGCTAATGGAGCCAGACGGGGGTTGGGAGTGGAAAGTTTGGGGCGGGCTTACATTGGTAATGGACGCTGAGGAGTTTCGTTTAAGTACCTCGGGGGCTGAAGCCCTTTATCCTGGTGAGTTCGATCGCAGCGCTGAAACGCTGCGCCACCCAAATGCTGCGCTCGCCAAGATCTTACCTGTGCAAGATCTTACGCCACGTAAAATCCCATGGAGGATTGGAGTTGGGCGCTGCTGCGACCCGCTGCGCTTGTCTGGACGGGCGAAGGCGCCCGTCCCCACATCCCACCTTAAGTTACGTTGCTCGCCGGCGTTTTAGTACGACGTAGGCTGCGGTTAGGGCGGCGAAGAAGACTAGGCCTCCTATTGCGTTTATGCGGGTGGCGAATAGGGTGTGGAGAACTGTGGCAGAGGCCAGGATGAAGCCGATGATCGATCCCCAGATGCCGAGCGGGGAGCGCATGGGGAGTGCGGCGACTTTTGCCGGAGTGAGGCGACGGCGGAAACTTATGTGGGCTGCCAGGGATACTACCCAGGAGAAGATCAAGCCGGAGAATGCGGCTCCCATGATGTAGAGGAAGGATTGTTGCCCGGCCCAGTGTTCGATGATGAGAGCGGTTACGATGCCGTAGGAGGAGACCAGCAGCGCGAGGCGGGGCGAGCCGGAGGCATTTAGCTTGCCTAATTTTGCGGGAGCCCATCCGGTGCGGCCCATGGAAAACAGCAGGCGGGAGGCTACGTAGAGTTTAGCGTTGGCTCCGGAAAGCGCGGCGGTCAGGACTACGAAATTCATGAAGTAGGCTGCGGCTGGAACGCTGGCTAAACGCAGGACGCTGACGAAGGGACTCTCGGAGACGGCTGTGTGGTTCCAGGGCATCACGCCGACCAGGATGGTAATGGCGCCGAGGTAGATAACGGCCAGCAGGAAGATGGAGAGGCGAGTGGCGCGGGGGATGTCCTTTGAGGAATGTGATTCGCCAGTGGTGACGGAGAGCATCTCTATGCCGCCGAAAGCGTAGATGGCCCAGAAGACCGCGAGCAGAGGAGCGATTGGACCTTTGGGAAAGAATCCGCCCTGAGCGGTGAACTGCGGAGCTACACGGCCGCCGAGGAGCAGGGCTGCGCCGGCGACGATGAAGGCCACGATGGTGGCGAGCTTGATCATGGAGAACCAGAATTCGAAGCGTCCGAAGGAACCTACACTGCGCAGGTTGACGAGAAGGAGCAGGGCCGAGAATACGAAGACCCAGAGTTCGCCGGGCACGGCGGGGAACCAGTAGGACATGTAAGTGGCGGAGGCGGTGAGTTCGGCTCCGATGGAGAAGGCGATGGCGGCCCAGTATCCGGCGCGGCAGAGAAATCCGAGATACTGATTGAGGTAGAGTTCGCCGTAGAGGCCGAAGGCGCCAGCGGCGGGATGCACGCTGGCTAGTTCGCCTAGAGCCATGGCGACGGTGTAGGCGATGAAGGCGGCTAGCAGGTAGCTGAGGATTACGCTGGGTCCTGCGATTTCGAGGGCTGCGGCGGAGCCGAGGAGAAGTCCGGTGCCGATGGAGCCGCCGACGGCGACCATGGTCATTTGGCCGGCGGTGAGTTGATGGTGGAGACCTTGTTCGTGGACCAGGTCTGGGGGTTGGGGCATGCGGCACGATAGCAAAACAAGTGGTCAGTGGCCAGTGGTCAGTGGTCAGTGCGAACGATTCGGTTTTTCTGGCAACTGATCACTGGCCACTGACCACTGGGGTTCCAGTGACTTTCGTAATCGGGGGCGGGGCTTACGGATTGCTGGGGGTGGGAGTGGCTCCTAGAATCGAGGGAGCAGTACTCTGCCCAAAACTTACCCATGCCCGAGATCACAAAACGTCCTGACCGAGCCGAGATGGCTAAGCGCATTGAGCGTGCGGAAAAGCTGCTGCAAAAAGGGAAGGCTGCTGAGGCGTTGGAAGAATATCTGCTGGCCCTGCGCGAGGATGCGGAAAACGATACGGTGCGGCAACTGGCGGCCGATTTGTGTTTGTCGCAGAACCGGACCCGCGATGCGGTGAATCTGCTGGGAGAATTGTTTGAGCGGCAGGTGAAGGCCGAAGACGCTACGCGGGCGAGCCTGACTTATAAGAAGCTGGCGCGGCATGGCAGCCCGACCTGGGAGCAGAAATTCCGCTTTGGGCAGTTGCTGGAGGGATCGAACAAGAAGCTTGCCGTAGGCACTTATGAATCCGCGTTGAGCGATCTGGCGAAGCTGGAAAACAAGAAGGGCGCGCTGGAAGTGCTGGGGCGCGTGGTGGCGCTGGAACCGGTGCAGGCGAATTTCTTGCGGGTTGCGGAGTTGTCGTCGGAGCTGGGCGACAGCAAGGCTGCGGCGGCGGCGTTCAAGCGGGTGGCACAGCTGGCTGCGACGGCGGGCGGCGATCCGGCGCAGTGGTATGAGCGCGCTTATCAGGAAGATTCCTCGGACGAAGAGATCACGCTGGCCTATGGCAAGAGCCTGCTGGGGCAAGGGCAGGTGGGAGCTGCGATCTTTATTCTTGAAGCGCAGATAAACGCTGGAAAAAATTCGCCGCAACTGCGGGAGATTTATGCGGAGGCCTTGCTGGCGGCGGGTCGCTATGCTGACGCAGAGCCGCTGGTGTGGCAGCTGTTTGAGCAGAATCCTAACCGGATGCCGCAGGTTACGGCGCTGATTGGGCAGTTGGCGGATGCGGATCAGGATGAAGCGGCGGTGGCACTGGCGCGCAAGCTGGGGCAGTTCCAGGCGAAAAAAGGCGAGCGGCGGCAGTTTGTGGCGGTGATGCAGGAGGTTACGGCGGCGCGGAAGGCATCGCCCGAGATGCTGGAGTTTCTGGGCGAGCTGTTCAACGCTTCGAACCGCGAGGGCGATTACTGCCAGACTTTGCTGAAACTTTTTGATGTGTATTGCGGCACGGGAGATTTTGCGAAGGCGGCGGAGTGCCTGGACCGGGCGGCGGAAGTGGATCCGTATGAATCCGGTCACAAGAAACGGCTGGATATGTTGAACGGCAAGATTGACGAGAGCAAGTTCAAGGCGATCGCGGCGCGGTTTACGCAGAGCAACACGGCGGTCGAGTCGGCGCAGGCTCAGGAAGCGACGTTGGGGGCCTCGACGTTGCAGGATCTGATGCTGCAGGCGGAAATTTTGGTGCAGTACGGGATGCGGAACAAGGCGGTCGAGAGGCTGCAGAGGATTCAGGAACTGTTTCCGCGGGAAGAAGAACGCAACGAGGATTTGCAGCGGCTGTACATGGCGGCGGGGATGACGCCGAGTTATGCGGGGTCGACGCCGCTGCCCGTGGCGGCTACGGCCGGGGCTCCGGCACCGGCTGCGGCGGCGGTAACAGCAGCGCCGGCGCCCGATCCGGCGGCGGAGATGCGGAACGTCACTCGGGTGGCGGAGATCACGCGCAAGCTGTATCACCAGGCTACGGCTCCGGCGGTGCTGACTACGGCGGTGAACGAGATTGGCGGGCACTGGGAGATTTCGCGATGTGTGGCTTTGATGCGGACACCTGGGTCGCCGCCGACGGCGGTGCAGGAGTTCTGCGGGCGGGGAGTGAAAGCGGGGAGTTCTGGGGCGATCAAAGAGGTACTGTGCGCGCTGCAGGATATGGGTTCGACCGAGCCGATTATTATTGCCGACGCGCAGAAGAGCCCGGAGCTGAAGACCGCACACAAGGCGCTGGCGGAACTGGGAACGTCGGCGATCCTGGCGTTGCCGCTTAGCAATGGCGAGGATTCGGTGGGCGTGCTGGCGCTGATGCACAACAAGCCGCGGACCTGGCCCCATACCGATGCGGTGGTGCTGAAGACGCTGGCGGATCAGATGGTGATTGCGCTGAATAACGCTGGGCTGCGGCGGCTGGTGAAGAATCTTTCGGTGACGGAGGAGAAATCGGGACTGCTGAAGCGGGGATCCTATCTTGATTTGCTTTTGGCGGAGAGCAAGCGGGCGGTGCAGAATGCGGCGCCGCTTTCGGTGCTGCTGATGCAGTTTGGGCGGAGCGCGGCGCTGATCAAGGAATATGGCGAGGCTGCGGTCGAAGGCGCGATGGAAAAGATTGGGCAACAGTTTGCGGCGAATATCCGGACTAACGATTTAGCGTTTCGTTATGACACGACGACCATTGCGATCATTCTGGGGGATACGGCGGAGAAGGAAGCGATGATGGCTGTCGAGAAACTGCGCAAGATCATCGCGGGAGTGCATCTGCCGGCGAAAGAGGGCGCGGCGAAAGGCCACGCCATGGAATTCTCGGCCGGGCTGGCTGAGGCGGTGGTGAAGGAGATTTATGATCCGGTGGACATCGTGACCGAAGTGATCAATCGGGCGGAGCATGCGCTGGCTACTTCGCTGGGGCAGGGGCATGGGAAGATCGTGGCGCTGGCGGCGGCGCGGGCTGCGGGGGCCGTGGCGTAGCTGGCATGAGTCATTGGGCGATTCAATCGACCGAACTCCAATTTTCAAGGAGCGTTGGAAGGTTCCAAGGATAAAGCGATAGGAGCCGCAGCGTGAGAGACAAGGCGAGAGTGGGACTCCTGTTGCCGATGTTTCTGGCCACGTGTGTTCTTGTTTCTGTCGCTTCTCGATTTGTTCGGGAAGAGTTCACGGTCGACCGATGCCTCTCTGCCCACCATGGGAGTTTTAACTATTCCAATATGACATGCGATCTGGAGACGAATCATCCCTATGTCTCTTACCAAACCAGGCATCCGCGTGATGAGACATATTTTCTGTTTTCCTTTGTTTCCGCCATTGCCTTCCTGTTGATCTACTCTTACACGAGAACTGTCAGGCGGAAAGACCGTTAGCATTCTTGGCGAGGGAATTTCATGGCTAGTCCGGAATTCGGATGCTTCCGTCTTCTGCGATCGGGAAGTGTGGATTCCAGGCTACCTCCCATAGAAAACCGTCCGGGTCGGAGAAGTATCCGGAATAGCCGCCCCAGAAGGCTTCCTGGGCGGGCTTCACGATCTTTGCTCCGACGGCTTTCGCTTCTTTCAGCACTGAATCCACTTCATCGTGATTGCGGGCGTTGTAGGCCAGCGTTACTCCACTGAAACCGTTGCCTTCGGGCGTGATGTTTGCATCCTTGGCCAATTCGGGGCGCGGGTAGAGGGCTAGGGCCATGCCTCCGGTTTGGAAGAACACGATGCCTTCGGCTTTTGCCATGGAGCGGCGCCATCCGAGGCGCTCGTAGAATTCGCGGCTGCGACTTAGATCTGTTACTCCGAGAGTGATTAGGCTTATGCGTTGTTCCATGGGATTCCTCCTTGGACGGGGACGGAAAAAGCGTTCGAGCTGCGCTCGAACGGACGGACGAATGCGTCCGTCCCCACACTAACACCGCTCGGTGTACGGCGATCTCTTGGGTGGTCAAATCTGTTCGGGCGCTGCTACACTAACCAGTCTGCATCAGTGTTTTCTATCTGCTCTGATGCGTTCTCATCAAGTGATTCTTTCAGGAAAATCATGTTGAAGACGGGTGATATTGCGATTGTCAGCGGGGCGCGCACGCCTTTTGGTCGCTATTGCGGGAAGCTGAAAGATTTTACGGCGCAGGAGTTGGGCGCGGTGGCGGCCAAGGGCGCGATGGAGCGGGCCGGGGTTGATCCCAAGGAATTTGATCACGTCGTGTTTGGCAACGCGCAGCAGACTTCGGGGGATGCTTTGTATGGGGCGCGGCATGTGGGGTTGCGGGCGGGGCTGCCGATTGAGACTCCGGCGCTGACGGTGAACCGGCTGTGCGGGTCGGGGATGCAGTCGATTGTGTCGGCGGCGCAGATGATCATGGTCGATGAGGCGAAGATTGTGCTGGCGGGCGGGATGGAGGCGATGTCGCAGGCTCCGTTTGTGATTCGCGGGCGGGATGGATTTACTCTGGCTCCGGGCGGGAAGCTGGAGGATTCGCTGATGGTGGCGCTGCTCGACAGCTATTGTGGGTCTTATATGGCTAACACCGCAGAGCTTTACGGGTCGGAGCATGGCATTACGCGGGAGATGCAGGACGAGTTTGCTTTGCGGTCGCAGCAAAAGGCGGATGCGGCTTATAAAGAAGGACGGATTCAGGAAGAGTTGGTTCCGGTTGTGCTGAAGAATTCCAAGGGTGAGGCTACCGGGGAATCCTTCACCGAGGACGATCACCGTCGGCCGCAGACTACTTTGGAGGGTCTGGCTAAGTTGAAGACTGCGTTTGGAAAAAGTGGGACGGTGACCGCGGGGAACGCCAGCGGCATTGTGGATGGAGCTGCGGCGGTGGTGTTGATGTCGCTGGAGGAAACGCGGAAGCGAAATCTGGTGCCTCTGGGGCGGATTGTTAGTTGGGGCGTGGCTGGGGTTGAGCCTAAGGTGATGGGGCGGGGGCCGGTGCCGGCTACTAAGATTGCTTTGCAGAAGGCTGGGCTTTCTTTGGACTACATTGATTTGATTGAAGTGAATGAGGCGTTTGCGGCGCAGTATTTGGGCGTGGAAAAAGAATTGGGTCTGGATCGCGAAAAAGTTAACGTGAATGGCGGGGCGATTGCGTTGGGGCATCCGCTGGGGGCTACCGGGACTCGGCTGGTGATTACTTTGTTGTATGAATTGCGGCGGCGGAAGAAGAAGTATGGGCTGGCTACGGCTTGCATTGGCGGCGGGCAGGGGATTGCGATGATTGTGGAGACGCTGCTGAATTTCTAGCCGGGGATGTTTTCACCACAGAGACACAGAGGCACAGAGAAAATCAGTTGGACGTCTGTCATGCTCGAGTTGATCATGGACGGGGCGACGTGGAGCAGCAAGGACGATGTTTACGACGCGTTCTTCAGAGCCGTTGGTTCGCCAGATTGGCATGGGAGAAACTTTGATGCCCTCAACGACAGCATAGCGAATGGTGAGATCAATAAAGTCGAAGTACCTTACAGGCTCGTCATACTCAACTTTGATTTGATCGGCGCTGGCGCGAAAAAGATGGCTGCTGATTTTGTGGATCTGATTCACGAGATCAATGCACGTGGGCTGCCCGTCGAGATTGATGTCCGAAATTCGAGGTAGGTCCGTTTCCTCCGCTTGATCGAAGGGTATTTATGGAAATCAAAAAAGTCGGTGTACTCGGTTGTGGGTTGATGGGATCTGGGATTGCGCAGGTTTGCGCCACGGCTGGATTTGATGTGATTGTGCTGGAAGTGGAGCAGAGGTTTCTGGATAAGGGGTTTGCCGGGATCGAGAAATCTTTGGCCAAGTTTGCGGAGCGGCCGGTGGAGAAGGGTGGGATTACGGCGGGGCAGAAGGATGCTATCCGGGCGCGGCTTAAGGGGACTACCAACAAGGCTGACCTGGCTGATTGCGACATTGTTATTGAGGCCATCATCGAGAATGTGGATGAGAAGAAGAAAATGTATGCGTCGATTGATGGGGTGGTGAAGAAAGAGGCGATCTTTGCTTCGAATACTTCTTCGATTTCGGTGACAGAGCTTTTTACTTCGGTGAAGCGGCCGGAGCGGTTTGTTGGGCTGCACTTTTTTAATCCGGTGCCGCTGATGAAGCTGGTGGAGGTGGTGCGGACGATTGCTACGGCTGATGAGGTTTATCAGACGGCTTACGAGTTTGCGAAAAAGCTGGGCAAGGTTCCGGTTCGGACTTCGGACAAGACTGGTTTCATCGTAAACCGGCTGCTGGTGCCTTATTTGCTGGATGCGATCCGGGCTTATGAGGAAGGTGTGGGGTCGATTGAGGATATTGATAATGCGATGAAGCTGGGGTGCGGGTATCCCATGGGTCCGTTTACGTTGCTCGACTTCGTTGGGTTGGACACTACCTATTACATTACGCAGGTGATGTTTGACGAGTTCAAGGAGCGGCGGTTTGCTTCGCCTCCGCTGCTGAAGCGGCTGGTGATGGCGGGGTGGTACGGGAAGAAGACGGGGCGCGGGTTCTATGATTATTCGGACCCGAGCAATCCGAAGGCGAATAAGCTGTAGAGGCGAGTTTGTGCATCCGTGGAACGCCGGCGCCAGAGGAGATTGAGATCCCCTTCGGCTTCGCTCAGGGCAGGCTCTCGCTACGCCTGAAACGGCTACGCTCGGGATGACGCCATCCATTTGGGGATCTATAAGAGTATGGAGAAACGCAGAAAAGCCGATCAGATGCCTGATCCGAGTAACCCGCAGGATTTGCAAACCTATCGCCGGGCGTGGCGGAGCTATGTGGCGCGGCGGAACCTGGTGGTGGTGCTGTTTCTCAGCTTTATCATCCTCGGCCTGGTGATTGGGAAGCTGAAGCTGGGGGAGCCGGCGGATTCGTTGATTTTAGTGGGCTGGATCGCGGTGTACCTGGCGGGCGGGTGGTGGCTGACGGAGTGGAAGTGCCCGCGATGCGGGAAGGTGTTTGGGCACCGGTTGTGGACGCAGAGCTGCATCAGTTGCGATTTGAGCAAGGATGATGTGGAGGCGATGGCGCGGAAGTAAATCCTGGCCACGGATCTGCACCGATTTAACACGGATCCGGAATCTGTTTTGGATTGAAATTCATGGCTACGAAGCGCTCGGGTTGGATTACAGCCGCAGTGGTCTTGCAGCTTCTTTACACGCTGATGCTGCTGGCGCTTCCGGTGTATCTGCTGGTGCTTACCCGTGCGCCTGAGACCCGCAGTGGTCCTGATGCGCGGGCAAGTATTGCTGGATTAGAGATTGCCGCCGCGATTATAGGCGGTCCGGCGCTGGTTGGGCTGGTCGGATGGATCGGACTGTGGAAGGGAAAACTGTGGGGATGGTGGCTGACCATCTTGACCGACCTGGGGCTGGTTGCTGTGTTGGTGTATAGCATGATGGATGACGGCTGGCACAACATTGAGTGGGACGTTTTGGTTTTGACCGCGATCGGGGTGGTCCCGGTGGTTTACTTGTTGTTGCCCCAGGTGAGAAGGCTCTATTGGGTTGGAAGCGCCCAGATGGCGGCGGCTGCCGCGGTGGATTTACAGCGATAGAGCGAATCTGATGTTCAGCGTGAGTAAACTTCTTTGCGGTGACCGATGCGGAGAACCAGGACTACTAAACGATTGTTCTCCAGGGAGCAGATGAGGCGGTAGTCTCCGACGCGATATTTCCAAAATTCGCTCAATGTGCCCTTCAGCCGTTCGCCGATCCGATGTGGGTCGTCTAGTTTGGCAACGCGTTCGTAGAGAAACTTCGAAATGCGGCGGGCGATGAGCTTATCGAGGCTGTCGAGTTCTTTCTGCGCGGCGGGATCGAACTCAATCTTCCACTTTGGGCTTGAGGCCATAGCGGCGCATCACTTTTTCGAGTGGGATGGTACGAACCCGGCCGGCACGAATCTCTGCGAGACGCTTCTCGGCGAGGTAGATATCTTCGAGCTCCTCGAGGTGCTGAAGGATGGCTTCGCGAGCGTAGTATGTTTTGGTGCGGCCGGTGCGCTTGGCGAGGCGTCCGAGGCGTTTTTCGATGTTGTCGGGAAGGCGGATGGCTAGCATGGATTATCTTCGCTATACGATTATAGCAGGTTGGCCCCGTTCAACTCTATCGTTTCGGTTGCGTGGATTAGCGAGGGAAATGCGAAGATGGTCGTTCATGGATCGAAGTGGATGAATGTTGTGTGGCTGTTGCTTGGGCCTTTCTTCATTTACCACGGCTTCCGTAAAGCGCCGATCTGCTATCGGAACTGGAAGGTGCCGCTTCCAAACCAGAGGTTTTGGAGGGCGTCGTTCATCGTTCTTGGTCTCGTTTTCATTTTGGGAGCGACATGGAACCTGTGGCTGGGAGGGTCCGGTCCGTAGATCATGCGTGCGAAGAGTTGAGCGTGTTTTTCGCGATGCTATGACGTGTCTTGAAATCCGAAATTTATGAACTTCGAAAACATTCTTCTGGAAAAGAAAAATTCGATTGCTTACGTCACCGTGAACCGGCCTAAGGTTTTGAATGCGCTGAACATGGCTACCATGGAGGAGTTGCGGGCGGCATTTCATGACATCAAGAATGACTCGTCGATTCGCGTTGTTATTCTTACCGGCGCTGGCGAGAAGGCGTTTATTGCCGGGGCGGATATTGGGGAACTGGCCAAGCAAGACGCGGTTACGGGCAAGGAGTACACGCACCGCGGGCAGAATGTTCTCAATCTGATTGAGAATCTGGGCAAGCCGGTGATCGCCTGCATCAATGGATTTGCTTTGGGTGGGGGATGCGAGATTGCTTTGGCTTGCACGATGCGGTTGGCTAGTGAGAATGCGAAGCTGGGGCAGCCGGAGGTGAAGCTGGGGATTATCCCGGGCTATGGCGGGACGCAGCGGCTGCCGCGGCTGGTGGGTAAGGGCGTTGCCATGCAGATGGTACTGGCCGGGGAGATGATCACGGCGCAGGAGGCGCACCGCATCGGGCTGGTGAATGAAATTACGGTGGCGGCGGAGTTGATTCCGCGGGCCGAGGCGATTGCGGCGAAGATTATCGCGAATGCTCCGCTGGCGGTGCAGTATGCGATGGAGGCTGTGAACAAAGGTATGGAGATGACTTTGAGTGAGGGGTTGTATCTGGAGGCGATCTTGTTTGCCGTGGCCTGCGCTACTGAGGATAAGAAGGAAGGTACCGCGGCATTTCTGGAGAAGCGGGCTGCGGTGTTTCAGGGAAAGTAGCGTCAAAGTCCTCAACACAGAGGGCACAGAGTTACACAGGGTAATACGAGCAACCCACCACGGAGGCACCCTTCGGCTCCGCTCAGGGCGGGCACCGTCACCGAGATGAAAAACAAAGAAGATTTCGTTGTGGAGCCTCTTCCTGAATCTGATCTTGCTGCGCTCGAAGGGTCACTGAGCGCTTCGGGCCAGCGCTTCGCGATTGTCGTTTCCCGGTTCAATGCCTTTATCACTGAGCGGCTGCTGCTGAGCGCTGTCGACGGGTTGATGCGCTCCGGCGCTGCCAGGAAAGACATTGATCTGGTGCGAGTGCCAGGGGCGTTTGAGATTCCGCTGGCGGCGCGGAAGCTGGCGGAAACCGGGAAGTACGACGCCATTCTTTGTCTCGGTTGTTTACTGCGGGGCGATACGGCGCATTACGACGTGATCGTGAATGAAGTGACGCGCGGGATTGGGCAGTCGGCGCAGGAGACTGGAGTTCCACATGCGTTTGGAGTGCTTACTTGCGAGAACCTGGAACAGGCCATCGACCGGGCTGGGCTGAAGATGGGGAACAAGGGATTTGAAGCGGCGCTGGCGGCGGTGGAGATGGCGTCGCTGAAGCAAGGTATCAGCCGTCAGCTATCAGCCGTCAGCAAAACCAAGATTCCTCGCTCCGCTCGGAATGACAAATCCAAAAGTCGGAGTGACAGATCTAAGCGTCGGAATGACAGATCCAAAAAGAAGACGAAGCGTAGATAGTCCCTCCTGAGTACAAACCGTCCAACTCTAAAGTAAACTGGCAACTAGCAACTGGACACTGGCAACTTGTTCTTATGGGCACGCGGCGCAAATCTCGCGAACTGGTTCTGCAGATGCTGTTTCAGGCAGACATGGGCAAGCAGACGGTGGATCATGTCCAGCAAACGTTTTGGGCGGAGCATAGCGGGACGAGCGCGGAGGTGCGCGGGTTCGCGGACGATCTATTTCGCGTGGCTACCGATCGCGGCGCAGAGATCGACAAACTGATTGAGCAGCATGCGGAGCACTGGCGCATGGAGCGCATGGCGGCGGTGGATCGAAATCTGTTGCGCGCGGGAGTGGCGGAGTTTCTGGGATATCCGGAGACGCCGCGGGCAGTGGTGATCAATGAGGCGCTTGAGATTGCCAGAAAGTTTTCCAGTCTGGAATCGGTGCAGTTCGTGAACGGTGTGCTGGATAGTGTGGCTAAGGATTTAGAGAAGACGGCGTAGGGCGTACCGCGGCGTTGAAGCGCTGCGCCACCAAGAATCGTAGACCTGGAACGCACGAAATCATAGAGCCGCGCTAAAGCGCGCGGCACAGCATGCGGCCGGGCTTTGCCCAGGCCTGGACCCTTCGGCTTCCCCCTCGGCTTCGCGCGGGGCTTCGGCAGAACAGGGCAGGCTCGCGAGGCGCCCGTCCCTACACAAGCTCGTCCCGAACACAAGCCCATTCTTACGCCGGCCTTTCTGTCTTTGCGCCTCCGACAAAAACATCTAGGGCCTGACGGCGATCATGTTCAGGGCGCAGTTGGAACTGTCGTAGCAGAAGCTGTTGGAAGAGTTGGGAAGGGCTGTGAAGGTTACATCCATGCGGTCCAGGGATAGAGCTGTGTTGACCTCGTGCAGCAGGCCATCGGAGCCAGCCACGTAGATCAGGGAGCCGTCGACCGTCATGTCGGCCGAAAGGGGTGTTGCGTTGTTCACGAGCGGGATGGCGGAGGTGGAGCTGGTGTCGAAGTTGTAGACCAGGATTCCGCTGCTGTCGCTGGCGACGATGTAGGCCTTGGTGGAGTCCGGCGAAATGAAGAAGTTGATGGGAGTGAAAGAGCCCACGCCGAGATCGATGTGGATGGGCAGGAAGGTTGTGTCCAGGGAAGTTTGGGCGAGAGTTATTTGCTGCGGACAGAGCATGTTGAGCGGCGCCAGGGAAGTAGTAGTGGCGATGATGTCAATGCCGGTGCTGTCAACGCCGAAGAAAAAGTCGAGACCCTGGGTTTGAAGAGCCGGGATGGTCGGATTGCCCATGGGGACGTTGCCGGAGGGCACCATCTTCAGGAAAATTGGCGGCCCGGGGACGTTGCCGGCGGATAGAGCCGGCGTTACCGCAGAACTGTCGCAGGTGTTGTAGATAGCGAGAGTGCCCGGGGAACTTCCGCCGGAGAGCAAGGCGAACGAGCCGGTGGAGTTGAAAACAATGGAGGACGCCGCGGCGGGCAGAGCGATGGGCGGTTCCAAGTACTGCAGGGTGGAAAAGATATATAAAGTGTTCCCGCCATCGCCGAGGATAAAGGTTTTCAATCCGTCGGGAGAAAATGCTGCCGCAGTTGCGCTATTAATGTTGAATGGCAGGGCTGTTGATGAGGCGCCGAAGAGGTATACCTGGTTGGGAGTGGAGACGGTATCGGCAAAGACGGCCTGGGCGCCATTGTGCGAAACGGCGATGACCTTGCCGGTTACCAGGCCCATGGGCGTTCCGGGCGCCGACAGATAGGAGAACGGATTTGCGGTGCTCCCGAGGCCGCTGGGGGTGACGGTGATCGCGCCGAATTGACTGCCCATGTAAGCTTTGTCTCCTGGAGGGTCGAACATCATGGAATTGGGCGGGGTGGGCAGCGGAGTGGCGCCGCCGGGGAGATTGGTGCTGGTTGAGACGTTATAAAGTCCCACTCCACATTGAATGTTGCTGTAACAGTTCTGGCTGGTTGCCAGCACGCTGGTGGGAGTCGCCGCGCCGGTCACCAGGCCCGAAATGGCGGTGACGGGATAAACCGGTTCCGGGACGAGTGGGGGGGGAACTCCCGATATGTTGAGGGGGTATCCGACGTTGCACGTGGGTGGAGTGCAGGATGCTGAAATGGCGGCTACGCCTGGCTGGGTAGTAGCAATGGTGCAAGTTGTTGAGGCGGTGCTGCATCCAGAGGTGGAGCTGCCGGCGATGAGGGCTGCCGGCTCGGAAGAGATCCAAGTCAGCGGAGGTTTGGGCACGATGCAGCCTTGCACGTCGACAGCGTAGGCGGTGACGGTTTCCGTTGTTCCTTTGTTGACTACAAAATTGGTCAAGTTGCTGCTTTGCGAGCCGCTGACATTGAGCTCGAGCGCGATGCACTGCACCGGGCAGGTCTCGAAGTAAAAGGGCTGGCTGGCGACGCCGGAAGCGGAGGCGATCACCGGGGTCTGTCCCGGCGTGTTGGGTGATGCGTTGGCCTGGTTGGTGGGTACGTCGTAGGTGTTATTGGTTACGATAGGAGTGAGCGTGGCGACTCCGGCGTTGCCCTGACCCCAGCTAAAAGGCCCGACAGAAGCGGTGATATCAGTTCCCTGGCTGTCAAACGCGTTGGCCTGCAGAGTGAGTATCTGGTTCTGCGAAAGGCAGGAATTTGTGGCCTTGAAGGGGAGTGTGCAGGCAGCGGGCAGCTGAGTCTGGCCGGGGCAGGCGGGAGGTGGAGAATTGACTGGCGGAACAATGCTTACTTGAATGCTGGCAATAAAAGGATGGACGAAGACCAGGGTGGGAGCGCTGGTGGTTCCGCCGGACTGGGCGGTGATCTCGGCTGTGCCGACGCCGCCGGGGCTGCAAACTGTGTAGAGTGGGGCGTTCCAGGTGCCAGCGCAGGCAGCGCCGTTGGAAGAGATGTCGACGACTCCGGGATTGCTCGAGGCGAAGGTGAACGAAGCCCGGACGTTAGAGTTTCCTGCGTTCTGGGCACTGGCGCTGAACACAATGACGGTCCCGGCTTGCATGGAATAACTGAGGGCGGGATTCAGGGTGACTCTTGCCGCGAAGGACGGCCCTCCAGGTGGCTTGCTGCCGCCGCACGCCGGCAGGAACACGAATGAACAGATAGTGACGACCAACAAAAAACACTGACCGAAACGCAACCTTCCCATGCATCCTCTCGTCGCCTCATGGTGGTCATCAGAGGAGGCGAACCGCTTTTACTGGAATGGAAAACTTTTAGTGTAGAGAATGGAGACGGATTCAGCAAGCTGGCGTGGCTTTGCCGGATCGCTCCGGTTCCGACAGTGGGATGCAAAAAGATGGGTTGACGATGTTTCCATCCAGTTGCTATATTTGTAAGGTTCCGCGAGTTAATCCAGGCTTGCTGTGTGCCGTGAGTTCCGGTGGAGGTGTGCGGGAACTTGCGGTAGAGCTTTTGAGAAATGCGTTTCTGGTGAAGTGAAGTAAGTGCCGGAAACTTTCCTCGCTGAAACGTTCCTGCGCTGCCTTCCGCCCTATCACGAGGGCTGCTCGAGCGCCTGAGTCAGGCGCGAAAGTGGTCTGCGGAAGGATATGCAGGACAGAGCTGGCGATACGGAGTACCCCCGAGTTTTGCCGGGTGCCACCGTCGGCAGCATAAATCTAAGTTGGGACCCAAGAATCTCTCTCCGTGATTCGTGTGCGGCGAGAAGCATGGCTGGCTGATTGTGCCTGCCAGTCCGGATCGTGCGAGTGCGGCGCCCCGGTGATGACGCCGTGCGCTGCCTGCCCGGAAGGGAAGGTTGGGCGCGATTGCGGTACCCGACGTTCGTGGAGTAATGCGGTAAATAAGGAGTGGCGAAGAGTGCCTACTTTTAATCAATTGGTGCGTGATGGGCGGAAGCGGCCGCGATATAAGACGGCCAGTCCGGCGCTGCAGGGGTGTCCGCAGAAGCGCGGGGTTTGCACACGCGTGTATACGCAGACGCCGAAGAAGCCGAACTCGGCGTTGCGCAAAGTGGCGCGGGTGCGATTGACCAATGGGATTGAGGTTACGACCTACATCCCAGGCGTGGGGCACAATTTGCAGGAGCACTCGATTGTGCTGATCCGCGGCGGCAGAGTGAAAGATCTGCCGGGCGTGCGCTATCACGTGATTCGCGGCACGCTGGATGCGGTGGGTGTGGCCGGCCGGCAGCAGGGGCGGTCGAAGTACGGCGCCAAGCGGGCGAAGAAGGGGTAAGAAAAGAGTTTCAAGGTTTCGCAGGTTTCAAAGTTTCAAGGTGACATCGCCGAGAACTTTGAAACATTGAAACCTGCGAAACATTGAAACCTGGAGTCTTGAATGCCTCGTAAAGGACATACAGCAAAGCGGACCGTGCCAGCCGACGCCGTTTATGGCTCGAATCTGGTGACGAAGTTTATCAACTCGATGATGTGGCAGGGCAAGCGCTCGACCGCGGAGGGCATTTTTTATGAGGCCCTGACCAAGGTTCAGGAAAAAGGCGGCGACGAAGCGTTGAAGCTGTTCACTAAGGCTGTCGAGAATGCGAAGCCTCTGCTCGAAGTGAAGACGCGGCGGGTTGGTGGCGCTAACTATCAGGTGCCAGTGGAAGTAAATGCTGACCGGCGGACTTCGTTGGCGATCCGGTGGCTGCTGACTTATGCGCGCGGGCGCGCAGAGCGCGGCATGGTCGACAAGTTGAGCAATGAATTGCTGGACGCGGCGAATGGAAAAGGCGCGGCCATTAAGAAGAAGGAAGATGTGCACCGGATGGCGGAAGCTAACAAGGCGTTCGCGCATTACCGGTGGTAAGGAAATTTGTAATTTGGTAATCGGGTAATTTTGTAATTTGAAACCCGGTGTGATTTTGATTCTTAAATTACCAGATTACCCGATTACAAAATTGCCAAATCGCAGTATCGGAGCCCAGAAAGAGTTAGAGAGTCGTGCCTAGAACAGTCCCATTAGAACGCTGCAGGAATATCGGCATCATGGCGCACATTGATGCCGGGAAGACCACTACGACGGAGCGCATCCTGTTCTATACGGGAAAGACGCACCGCATCGGAGAGGTGCACGAAGGCACTGCGACCATGGACTGGATGGAGCAGGAGCAGGAGCGCGGAATTACGATTACGTCGGCGGCGACGACCTGCACCTGGCGCGACATTCGCATTAACATTATTGATACGCCGGGCCACGTGGATTTCACGGCGGAAGTGGAGCGCTCGCTGCGCGTGCTCGATGGCGCCGTTGCTGTGTTTGACGCAGTGCACGGGGTGCAGCCGCAGTCGGAAAAAGTCTGGCGTCAGGCTGACAAGTACGGCGTTCCGCGAATTTGCTTTATTAATAAGATCGACAAGATGGGCGCGGATTTCGAACATGCGGTCGATACCATCCGCAAGCGATTGAGTGCGAAGCCAGTTGCGATTCAGATTCCCATTGGGCAGGAAGATAAGTTCAAGGGCGTCATTGATCTGATCAATATGAAGGCCATCGTATGGCAGGACGACACGATGGGCGCCGAGTACCTCACCGAAGAAATTCCCGCCGAGCTGAAGAAGAAAGCCGAAGCATTCCACGCACAGTTGGTTGAGAGCATTGCCGAGAACGACGACGAAATCCTGCACAAATTTCTAGAAGGCGAAGAGATTACCGCGGATGAACTGCGAGCGTCGCTGCGGAAATCGACGATTGCTTTGAAAGTGTTTCCGGTCGTGGTGGGGACGGCGTTCAAGAATAAAGGCGTGCAGCCGCTGCTCGATGCGGTGGTTGACTATCTGCCGTCGCCGCTCGATGTGCCGGAAACGCATGGACTGAATCCCGACAACGGGGAGCAGATTTTCCGCAAAGCGGATGACAAAGAACCGTTTTCGGCTCTGGCGTTCAAGATTATGGCCGATCCGTTTGTTGGGCAGCTGACGTTTATCCGCGTTTATTCGGGCCAGCTTAAGACTGGGGACTCCGTGCTGAACACGGGTCGGCGCCGAAGTGAGCGCATTGGACGGCTGCTGAAGATGCATGCCAACAAACGCGAAGAGATTAGCGAGATTCTGGCAGGTGACATTTGCGCGGCAGTCGGACTGAAGGGTGTTAGCACGGGCGATACGATCTGCAATGAAGATCATCCCATTGCGCTTGAGAATATTACATTTGCGGTTCCCGTGATTTCAGTTGCGGTTGAGCCGAAGACGAAAGCCGATCAGGAAAAAATGGGCATGGCGCTGGGACGGCTGGCGCAGGAAGATCCTACCTTTAAGGTTCATACCGATCCCGACAGCGGACAGACCATCATCAGCGGCATGGGCGAGTTGCATCTCGAGATCATCGTCGACCGCATGATGCGCGAGTATAAGGTTGAGGCGAATGTCGGCAAGCCGCAGGTCGCTTATCGCGAAACCATTCGCAAGCACTCCGAGGCGGAAGGCAAATACATTCGGCAGACCGGCGGACGCGGGCAGTATGGGCACGCCAAGATCAAGCTCGATCCGCAACCTGCCGGGACGGGCTACGAATTCGTCAATGACATCGTGGGCGGTTCGGTGCCGAAGGAATTCATTAAGCCGATCGATCAGGGAATTCAGGAAGCGCTCGAGGGCGGGATTCTTGCGGGCTATCCGATGGTTGATGTGAAAGCTACGCTGTATGACGGCAGCTATCACGATGTCGATTCGAACGAAATGGCGTTCAAGATCGCCGGGTCGATGGCGTTCAAGGAAGCGGCGCGGAAGGCTTCTCCGGTGCTGCTGGAGCCGGTGATGGCGGTTGAAGTAGTGACGCCGGAAGACTACGCCGGCGTGATCATGGGCGACCTGAGTTCACGGCGTGGACGCATTGAAGGCATGGAGCATCGCGCCGGATCGCAGGTTATTAAGGCGATTGTGCCTCTGGCGGAGATGTTTGGTTACGCGACGCACATGCGGTCGTCGACGCAAGGGCGGGCTGAGTACTCGATGCATTTTGCGCGTTATGAGGAAGCTCCGCGATCTGTGGCGGAGGAAATCATCGCCAAGGTGCAGGGGACTACGAAGTAGAGGCGGCAGATTGTCGCCGCGAAAAATTGCATAGCTCCTTCGGCGCCAAAGAACGGCGCCTCAGGATGACAAAGTAAAAGTTGAGGACGAATATGGCGAAAGAGAAATTTGATCGAAATAAGCCGCACTGCAATGTGGGGACGATTGGTCACATTGACCATGGCAAGACCACGTTGACGGCGGCGATCACCAAGGTGTTGCAGAAACATAATCCGAAGATTGTGTTCCGGTCTTTTGACTCGATTGATAACGCGCCGGAAGAGAAGGCGCGTGGAATCACGATTGCGACCGCACACGTCGAGTATGAGACGGCGAACCGACACTATGCGCACGTCGACTGCCCGGGGCACGCGGACTACATCAAGAACATGATCACGGGCGCGGCGCAGATGGATGGCGCGATTCTGGTTGTCGCTGCGACGGATGGTCCGATGCCGCAGACGCGCGAGCACGTGCTTTTGGCGCGGCAGGTGGGTGTGCCTTACATCGTGGTGGCTTTGAACAAGTGCGATGCTGTCGATGATCCTGAGCTGCTGGACCTGGTTGAACTGGAAGTCCGCGAGTTGCTGAAGAGCTACAAGTTTCCTGGCGACGATGTGCCGGTGATTCGGCTGTCGGCGTTAGGGGCTTTGAACGGAGAAGAAAAGTGGGAGAAGCAGATTGACGCGCTGATGGACGCAGTCGACAAGAGTGTGCCGCAGCCGGCGCGCGAGCTGGACAAGCCGTTCCTGATGCCGATTGAGGACATCTTCTCGATTCAGGGACGCGGCACGGTCGTGACCGGACGTATCGAGCGCGGCAAAGTGAAAGTTGGCGAGGAAGTGGAGATCGTCGGTTTCCGCGACACGCGCAAGACTGTCGTCACCGGCGTCGAGATGTTCAAGAAGCAGCTGGACGAAGGGCTGGCTGGGGACAACGCTGGGCTGTTGCTGCGCGGCATTGCGAAAGAAGATGTGGAGCGCGGCATGGTGCTGGCCAAGGGTGGATCGATTACTCCGCACACGAAGTTCAAGGCTGAGGTTTACATCCTGACGAAGGAAGAAGGTGGGCGGCATACGCCGTTCTTCAAGGGATACCGTCCGCAGTTCTATCTGCGGACTACCGATGTGACTGGAGTGGCCGAGCTTCCTGCGGGAACGGAGATGGTGATGCCTGGGGACAACGTCTCGCTGGTGATTGAGTTGATTACGCCGGTGGCGATGGAGAAGGGCTTGCGGTTTGCCATTCGCGAAGGCGGACACACGGTGGGCGCGGGAACGATTTCGGAGATTGTGCAGTAGGGAAGCGCGCCGAACGCGCGATTTTGCATTCTCGCAAAGAACGCGAGATGATCGCGCGGCGCGCACGGGTCCTTCGCGAGACAAAAAGCGTCTCGCTCAGGATGACAACTTAAATGCTGCGGCTTGCTTCTTGCCGCTGGTTCTTTCCTTCCGGAGACGCCGGGAGGGGTTAGAGAGAGTGAAACGTGATTGGAAAAGAAAGAATTCGCATCCGGTTGAAGGCTTACGACTACCGCATTCTGGATCAGTCGACGGGCGAGATTGTGGAAACGGCGCGGCGCACTGGGGCACAGATTGCGGGGCCGATTCCTTTGCCCACGATGAAGAATAAGTACACAGTGCTGCGATCGCCGCATGTGGATAAGAAGTCGCGGGAGCAGTTTGAGATCCGCACGCATAAGCGGCTGCTCGATATTCTCGAGCCTACGCAGCAGACGGTGGATGCGCTGATGAAGCTTGATTTGCCGGCTGGTGTGGATGTGGAGATTAAGGCTTTTGGGAAAGAGCATAAATAGCTGTCAGCCCTCGAGCTCTCAGCTTTCCGCTGAGCAGAGCTCCCAGCCAAGCTGGCAAGAGCCAAGCTGGGTTGAAGAGAGAAGACAAATATGGCAACGAGAGTTACTGGGATTTTGGGCAAGAAGGTTGGGATGACGCAGCTGTTTGACTCGAAGGGCGATGTTCGCCCGGTCACGGTGCTGCAGGCTGGTCCTTGCGTCATTACGCAGCATAAGTCGGCTACGCGGGATGGTTACGAAGCGGCGCAGATTGGGTTGGTCGAGTTTGTGAAGGAGTCGCGGTTGACCAAGCCGGCGCGCGGACACCTGGCGAAGAATAATCTTCCTCCTGTGAAGTTCATGCGCGAAGTGCCGCTTGAGACCGATGGCGGTGCCGACAGCGACGTTACGGTGAAGGTTGGCGACCGGGTACTGGTCGAGATTTTCGAAGGCGAGAAGTTTGTTGACATCGTGGGAGTGAGCAAGGGCAAGGGCTTTCAGGGTGTGGTGAAGCGGCATCATTTTGGCGGCGGTCCGAAATCGCATGGATCGATGTTTCAGATTACGGGATCGATTGGTTCGTCGGCGTTTCCTTCGCGTGTGTTCAAGGGAATGCGCATGTCGGGGCACATGGGACATGATCGGGTGACGCAGCGCAATTTGCGCGTGCTGGGTGTGGACAAGGACGAAAATCTTTTGGTGGTGGAGGGCAGTGTGCCGGGGCCGCAGGGCGGCTACATTGTCATCATCAAGGCGAAGAAGCCGCCTAGAGAGCGGCGGGGATTTGCGGGTTCGGCTACGGTGGATCCGTTGAAGGCGGCTAAGAGAGCGGCGAAAAAAGCGTAAAAACCTGGTCAGTGGCCAGTGGCCAGTGATCAGAAATGCAAAAACAATGGCTACTATTGATATATACGATTTAAGCGGTAAGAAGGTCGGGACCTTTGACCTTGCCGATGAGTTTTCGGCGCAGTGAATGAAGATCTGCTTTGGGAGGCGGTGAAGCATTACCGCGCCGGGCAGCACCGCGGCACGCACGCCACCAAGGCTCGCTGGCAGGTTTCCGGTTCGGGCAAGAAGCTGTGGAAGCAGAAGGGCACGGGGCGGGCGCGCATCGGCTCGATCCGGTCGCCACTGTGGCGGCATGGCGCTACCGTGCATGGTCCGACGCCGCGGTCTTATGACTACGCGTTCCCGCGCAAGAAGCTTCTGGGCGCGCTGCGTTCGGCGCTGGCGGCTAAGTTTGCCGACGGCAAGCTGACGGTGGTGAATTCGTTTGAGCTGAAGGATGCGAAGACGAAGGCGTTCCGGGCGGCGCTCGATGCGCTTAAGGTTGAGAAGACGGTGTTGATTGTGGAAGCGCCGAATGCGGCGAACCGGAATCTGGAGCTGAGCTCGCGCAATATCCATGGGCTGGAATTGATTCCGGGGAATGAGGTTCATCCTTATCACTTGCTGAAGTATGATCGCGTGATTTTTTCTCATCCCGCCATTGAGAAGTTGCAGCTTACGCTTGAAGGATAGTTTGCCGAAGCGGCAGCGCAAGTCTGCGAAGAGATGAGGGCGCGAAGAAGGCGTCGGCGGCTCCGCGGAAGCGTGCGCGGCATGAAAAAGCGGCGGAGGTGGCCTAGGGCCTAATCAATATGAAATCCGCATATCAGATTATTCGGCGTCCGGTGATTACGGAAAAAGGGTTGGCGATCAAGGAAAACCAGAACACGCTGGTGTTTCAGGTTGCGCCCAAGGCTACGAAGACTGAAATTAAGCAAGCGGTGCAGACGATTTTCAAGGTAAAAGTATTTTCGGTGCGCACGGCCACCTACCCGGGAAAAGAGCGGAGGCGGGGGAAGTTTGCCGGCTACCGTCCGGACTGGAAGAAAGCTTATGTGCGGCTGCGGGCCGGAGAGAAGATGCCGGAGTACGCGCAGAATTTGTAGCGGCAGGAAGCAGGTTCCTCACTCGCGCTTTTGCGCGTGTTCGGAATGACAAGAGATTTGGGCTGAGAGCAGATTATGGCAATCAAGACTTATAGACCGACAACGCAGACGCTGCGGTACCGCACGACGATCGTTAACGACGACATTACGACGAAGAATCCGCATAAGCCGCTGCTCGAGCCCAAGCCGCGCACTGGCGGGCGCCGCAACTCGGGCGACATGACCATGCGCTTCATTGGAGGCGGCCACAAGCGCAAGCTGCGCATCATTGATTTCAAGCGCGACAAGACAGGGATTCCGGCGACCGTGGTCAGCATCGAATATGATCCCAACCGTTCACCGCGCATTGCCCTGCTGGCTTATGCCGACGGTGAGAAGCGTTACATCCTGCAGCCGGAAGGATTGAAGGTGGGGCAGAAAGTAATCAGCGGTCCCGAGGCTGACATTTTAGTAGGCAACGCGTTGCCGCTGCGAAATATTCCTCCCGGCACGCAGATTCATAATCTGGAGCTGAAGCCGGGCAAGGGTGGCCAGATGGTGCGCTCTGCCGGCGGATCGGCGCAGTTAGTTGCCAAGGAAGAAGAGTACGCGCTGGTCAAGCTGCCTTCGGGTGAGACGCGGAAGATTTCGCAGGATTGCATGGCGACCATCGGGCAGGTGGGAAATCTGGATCACGAAAACATCACCATCGGCAAGGCGGGACGCTCGCGCTGGATGGGTTGGAAGCCGCATAACCGGGGCGTATCGATGAATCCGGTGGACCATCCGCATGGCGGTGGTGAAGGCAAGACTTCAGGTGGACGGCATCCGGTGACGCCTTGGGGACAGCCGACGCGCGGGTATAAGACGCGGAATAACAAGCGGACGGACAAATTTATTGTGAATGACCGGCGGAGTAAGTAGCTGCCGCGGGAAGCAGATTCCTTTGGTCGCTTCGCGACCTGAGGAATGACAAAGTTGGTTTGAGGTCGAGACAATTTTATGGCACGTTCAACCAAGAAGGGCGCGTTTGTGGATGGCTTCCTGATGTCGCGGGTGGAGGGCATGAACTCGCGCAACGAGAAAAAAGTTTTGCGCACCTGGTCGCGGCGGTCGACTGTGGTTCCGGAGATGGTGGGGCACACCATTGCGGTGCACAACGGGAAGAAGTTTATTCCGGTGTACGTCACCGAGAATATGGTGGGACACAAGCTGGGCGAGTTCAGCTTCACGCGCAACTTCAAGGGCCACTCGATGCGGGCGGCTACGGAAGTGGCGGCGAAGCCGGCGGGGATTCCGGGAGGTCCGGGAGCGATTACTCCATCGGCCCCGGCGGCACCGCCGCCGAAGGCATAAAGGGGTTTAGGCCCTAGCCCTTAGCAGTTAGCCAAGGGTGAATGAAGCGAAGAGAAAAAGGCTTAGAACAGAGACGAGATTATGGAATTTCGAGCGGAAATGCGTTACTTGCGAGTGTCGCCGCAGAAGGCGCGCCTGGTGCTGGAGTTGATCAAAGGGCGCAAGGTGGAAGAAGCGCGCAACACGCTGTTGTTCACCAAGAAGCGGGTGGCGGCGCATGTGGGCAAGCTGCTGCAGTCGGCGCTCGACAATGCGAATTTTCTTAGCGCTGAGAAGAATCTCGATGTTGAGATCGACAATTTGTATGTGAAGAGCGCGATTGCGAATGATGGTCCGAGGATGAAGCGGATTCGTCCGGCACCGCAGGGACGGGCTTACCGGTATCAGCGGCGGATTTCGCATATCACGCTGGTGCTGGCGGAGCGCGGGAACGGGGCGGCTCGGGTTTCTGGTGAAGGGCGGACCGGTGCGGCTGCTCCGGCTAAGCGGCGCGCGCCGGTGGCGAAGAAATCCGCGGGCGCTTCGAAGAAGAGCAAAGCGGCCGCGAAGTAGGGATAGAGTTCCCGCTTCTCGCGCAAAGAACGCGCGAGAAATGGGGCACCAGGTGGAGTAGGGCAACAGCAGGTTCCTCACCCGCGCTTTGCGCGAGTTCGGAATGACAAGAGTTTGATTAGGGTTCAGGGATTGATTAGGAGAAGCAATGGGACAAAAAGTCCATCCTTATGGTTTTCGGCTGGGTTATACGAAGCCGTGGAAGTCGCGCTGGTTTGTGGAGCGAGACTACGACAAGCTGCTGTTTGAAGACATCAAGCTGAAGAAAGAACTGAAGGAAAAGCTGAAGTCTGCAGGCGTGAGCTCGATTGAGATTGAGCGTCCGGGCAACAAGCTGCGCATCATTGTCAAGACGGCGCGCCCCGGAATTATTATCGGGCGCAAGGGCGCAGAAATCGACAAGCTGAAGGCCGATTTGCAGAAGCGCACATCGCGCGAAGTGTTTGTCGACATCCAGGAAGTGCACAAGCCAGAGCTTGACGCGCAGCTGGTTTCGGAAGCGATTGCTTTGCAGCTGGAGAAGCGCGTGGGATTCCGGCGCGCTATGCGCAAGGCCGTGGATTCGGCGCTGCGCTTTGGCTGCAAGGGGATCAAGGTGCGGGTGAGCGGGCGGTTGAACGGAAATGAAATCGCGCGCTCGGAGTGGTACTTGCAGGGACGATTGCCGCTGCACACGCTGCGGGCCGATATTGAATACGGATTCTCCGAAGCCAGGACGACTTACGGCGTGATTGGCGTGAAGGTTTGGGTTTATAAGGGCGAGATTCTTCCGACCAAGAAGCGCGAGCAGCAGACGGGCGTGGGAGCGTTTTGAATTAAGTGTCCAGTGGTCAGTGACCAGTGGCCAGTAGGATCAAGAGCGACGAAAAGATTTGGCTAAGAGCCAAGAGCTGAAAGCTAAGAGCTGACTTTATGTTGATGCCAAAGAAAGTTAAGTACCGCAAGCAGCAGCGCGGGCGCATGACTGGGAAGGCCTGGCGCGGCAGCACGCTGGCGTTTGGCGACTTCGGGCTGAAGGTGCTCGAGCCTGGGTGGATCACCGACCGGCAGATTGAAGCCAGCCGCGTGGCCATGACCCGCTTTGTGAAGCGCGGCGGGAAGATCTGGATCCGGGTGTTTCCCGACAAGCCGGTGACCAAGAAGCCGGCCGAAACCCGTATGGGCAAGGGCAAGGGAGCGCCGGATCATTGGGTCGCGGTGGTGCGCCCGGGAAAGATTCTGTTTGAGATGGAAGGTGTCACCATTGTGGATGCGACGGAGGCTATGCGGCTGGCGTCGCACAAGCTGCCCCTGCGGACAACGTTGGTGAAGCGGGAGACGGCGCATTGAGAACCTCAGGGCTAAAGCCCCCTGTTTGTGGGCCTGGGACGGCACGACGGAAGTCGTGCCCTTCCCGAGTGATTTGCAGGATAGGTTTTAGGAACTGGAAACTGATTTTATGAAATCCGACAAGATACGTAACTTAACCGACGCCGAGCTGCAGCACCAGGGGCAGGACCTCGCCGACCAGCTGTTCAAGCTAAAGTTTCAGTTGAATATGGGGCAGACCGAGAGCCTGAAGAAGATTCGCGGGCTGCGCAAGGACATTGCGCGGGTGAAGACAATTCTGGGCGAGCGCACGCGCTCGGCCGCAACGGAGAAACGCTGATGGCGGAAACCGCAACCAAGAAGTCCGCAACGCCGCCGAGCGAGAGCGTTCAGGGCCGGCGCAAGGAAGTAGTGGGAGAAGTGGTCTCGAACAAGATGGCCAAGACCATTGTGGTCCAGGTGACGCGCAAGAAGGCGCATCCGTTCTACGGGCGCGTGGTGGCGCGCAACAAGAAATTTTATGCGCACGACGAAAAGAATGAGGCGCACGTGGGCGATGTGGTGCGGCTGGAAGAGACGCGTCCGCTGTCGAAGTTGAAGCGCTGGAAGTTGAAAGACATTGTGCGCAAGACGGCGCTGGTGCCGGAGATCGTGCTGGAGCAGGACGTTAAGTAAGGAAGCGATCGGGCGCCCTTCAGGGGATGGGTCCGATGAGACTGAGATCCTTCGCGGCAAAGAACGCCGCTCAGGATGACAAAGCGAGACAAAGGGCGTCTCGCTCAGGATGACAAGGCGAGAGAAAGAATGCCTCGCTCGGGATGACAAAGCTCAGGGTGGCAGGCAGGATCGAGGAGATTCGCTATGGCTGTGATGATGAGAAGCATGCTGGAGGTGGCCGACAACTCCGGCGCCCGCAAGCTGCAGATGATTCTGCCGCTGGGTGGCTCGACCGGACTGAATGCCGGCCTCGGCGACATAATCACGGCCGCGGTGAAAGAAGCGGCTCCGGATGGGCAAGTGCAGAAGGGCAAAGTGGTGAAGGCGGTGATTGTACGCACGCGCAAGGAACATCGGCGGCGAGACGGGACCTACATCCGCTTCGATCAGAATGCCGCGGTTTTGATCAACGATGCGGGCGAGCCAGTGGGGACACGAGTGTTTGGTCCAGTGGCCCGGGAACTGCGCGAGAAGAAGTTTTTGAAGATTGTTTCGCTGGCGCCGGAAGTTATTTGAAGGCAGGTTTCGAGGTTTCAGAGTTTCAAGGTTTCAAGGTGCCTTGAATCAGTGGAAATCTTGGAGAGCGGTAGCTTGACATTGAAACTTTGAAATTTGAAACCTTGAAACTTTGAATTTTATGAGAACTGTCAGCACAGTACATAAGCGAGTGGATATCCGCCGGAACGATACCGTGAAGGTGATTACGGGGCGGGACAAAGGCAAGGAAGGGCGCGTGCTGCGCGTGTTTCCAGACGACGCCAAGCTTTTGGTCGAACACGTGATGGTGGTGAAGAAGCACGTGCGGCCGAACCCGCAGCGTAATATCGCAGGCGGCATCGCCGAGCAGGAGAGCCGGATTGCGATTTCAAACGTGCAACTGGTGTGCACGACCTGCGGCCCGGTGCGCATTGGACACGAAGTGCGCGGCGACCGGAAGGTGCGGGTTTGCAAGAAGTGCGGAACGACGCTGGATAAGTAAATTTGGCAATTGAGTAATTGAGTAGTTTTGTAATTTGAAACCAGCGAAGAGAGCGGGCCGGGTTTCGAATTACCAAATTACCCGATTGCACAATTACTAAATGGTATCGGGAGACGCGATGGCTAAAGACAAGAAATCATCGAAAGATTCGGCGCAGGAGCAGAAGGCTCCGGAGCAGGCGCGGCACAGCGCGAAAGAGCGGCCGCGGCTGCGCGCGAAGTTCGACAAGGAAGTTGCTCCGGCTTTGTTGAAAGAGCTGGAACTGAAGAATGCGATGGCGGTTCCGCGGCTTAACAAGATCGTGGTGAATATGGGCATGGGCGAGGCCACGCAGAATTCGAAGGTAATGGATCCGGCGGTGAATGAGTTGGGGCAGATTACCGGACAGAAGCCAATCATCACCAAGGCCAAGAAATCGATTGCGGCATTCAAGGTGCGCGAAGGGCAGGCGATTGGAACCATGGTGACGCTGCGCGGAGACCGCATGTACGAGTTTTTCGACCGGCTGGTGAACATTGTTCTGCCGCGGGTGCGCGACTTCAAGGGAGTCTCTACCAAGTCGTTCGACGGGCGGGGAAATTACACGATCGGGCTGCATGACCAGTTGATCTTTCCGGAAATTTCCTATGAGAAGGTCGACAAGCAGAAGGGGATGAACGTCACGATCGTGACCACGGCGGCGAATGATAACCAGGCGCGGACGCTGTTGAAGCATCTGGGGATGCCGTTTAGAGCTTGAGAGCAAAGTTTCGTTCAACGTTTCAAGATTTCGATAGGCGGCTGGAAGGCCAGGAGTTGAAGGATAAACATGGCAACAATGGCAAAGCGGGTTAAGGACGGTACCGAGCAGACTCAACGTCCAGCAAATGTGAAGAAACCGAAGTTTTCGACGCGCAAGCACAATCGCTGCAAGCGCTGCGGACGGCCGCGCGCTTATCTGCGGAAGTTTGGCTTGTGCCGGATGTGCTTCCGGCAGCTGGCGCTGCTGGGGGAGATTCCGGGAGTGTCGAAGTCGTCGTGGTAGAGCTTCCGGGTTTGTGGAGCGGGAGATCCTTCGCGGCAAAGAACGCCGCTCAGGATGACAATGCGGGACAAAGAACATCTCGCTCAGGATGACAAGGCGAGACAAAAAGGCGTCTCGCTCAGGATGACAAGGCTGAAGTAAATGGTAAGCGAGCCGCTGCAGGTTCTCCGGTGAGTGCGGAGCGAACGGGTGGCGAGAGGAGAAGCAAACGATGAGGTTGACCGATCCGGTCGCAGATATGCTGACGAGGGTGCGCAACGCGCTGCAGGCGCGGCACCAGAAGGTGGACGTTCCGGCTTCCAGGCTGAAGGTGGAGATTGCCCGCATCCTGAAGGAAGAGGGTTACATCTCGAATTTCAAGGCCACGGAGGAAGAAGGTCACAAGATCATCCGGATTTATTTGAAGTACGGCGCGCACAACGAGGCGGCGATTTCGAAGGCGGAGCGCGTGTCGCGGCCGGGCTGCCGGGTTTATGTGCGGCGCAGCGAGATTCCTCGCGTGCTGGGCGGGATGGGGATCAACATTCTTACGACGCCGCGCGGGGTGATGACGGGACGGCAGGCGCGCAAGGAAGGCGTGGGCGGCGAGTTGTTGTGCGAGATCTGGTAGGGAAGCAGCTTTCAGCTATCAGCCGTCAGCTTTCAGTAAGCGCGGCTGGGAAGAAGCTGAGAGCTGAAAGCTGAGAGCCGAAAACTTATGTCACGAATTGGAAAAAAGCCGATCCCGATCCCCAAAGGGGTGACGGTCAAAATCGAAGGCAACACGGTGCTGGTGCAGGGGCCGAAGGGCAAGCTGGACACGGCTCTTCCCACGGGCATCAAGGTGGAGCAGAAGGATGGGAACATTGTCGCCATCCGCGAGAATGATTCGCAGGCTGCTTTGCACGGGCTGGCGCGCGCGCTGGTGAATAACGCCGTTGAAGGCGTGACCAAGGGCTGGACGCGCGATCTGGAGATTGTCGGCATCGGCTATCGCGCCGAGATGAAGGGTAAAGGGACGGTGGTGTTCAACCTGGGGTACTCGCATCCCATTGAATATCCGCTGCCAACAGGCGTTGAGGCGGCGGTCGATCCCAAGCAGACCAAGATTTCGCTGACTGGAATCGACCGGCAGCAGGTGGGGCAGGTAGCGGCGGAAATGCGGTCGCTGCGTCCCCCTGATCCGTACAAGAATAAAGGTGTGCGGTATGCGGGCGAGCGGTTGAAGAAGAAAGTGGGTAAGACCGGAGCGAAGTAGAGCAGGTCTTGGGTCACAGGTCTTGGGTCTCAGGAAACCCAACACCTACGGCCTATCACCTAAGATCGCTTTTTTGGCGGCCAAGGACAGAGCTTATGTTTACGAAGAAATCGAAGAATCAGAAGCGCGAGCACATTCACGATCGCATCCGCAAGAAGATGCAAGGGACGGCGGAGCGTCCGCGGCTGAATGTGTACCGCTCGCTGAATCATATTTATGTGCAGGTGATCGATGACCTGCACGGCACGACTCTGGTTTCGGCAAGTTCAGCCGAGGGCAAGAAGGAAGAGCGCAAGACCGGCGGCAATGTGGCGGCGGCGAAGGCCCTGGGCAAGACGATCGCGGAACGGGCCAAAGCCAAAGGCGTTAGCAAAGTTGTGTTTGACCGCGGCGGCTATATTTATCACGGGCGGGTGAAGGCGCTGGCGGATGCGGCGCGCGAGGCGGGATTGCAATTCTAGGAGATTTGGGAATTTGGTAATCGGGTAATTTGAAACCCCGGCGATAGGCGGTTTCGATTGCAAAATTACTAAATTTACAAAATTACGAAATTAGGTTTCAGAATGCCAACTGTAATTAAAAAGCTCGATCCAAATTCGTTTCAGTTGAAAGATCAGGTGGTGGCCATCAACCGCGTCACCAAAGTGGTGAAGGGCGGCAAGAACCTTTCGTTTGCCGCGCTGGTGGTGGTGGGCGATCCTTCGGCGGCAGTGGTGGGGCATGGCGCGGGCAAGGCTAAGGAAGTTCCGCAGGCCATCCGCAAGGCGATCGAGGCGGCGAAGAAGAATCTGATCAAGGTGAACCTGACGCAGACTTCGATTCCGCATCTGATTGTGGGACGGTATGGTTCTGGGAGAGTGCTCCTGAAGCCGGCCCCGGAAGGCACAGGAGTGATTGCCGGCGGCGCGGTGCGCGCGGTGATGACCTCAGTGGGAATCCAGAACGTGCTGACTAAGTCGATCGGCACGACCAATCCGCACAACGTGATCAAGGCGACTTTCGATGCGCTGCGGCACCTCAAGAGCCGCGAGAGCGTGGCTGCCATGCGCGGGAAGTCGATGCAGGAGTTATAAAAAGTACCGAGTACCTTGTACCCAGTGCCGGAAAAACGGGACTCGCGAGATTGAGGAATTAACAATGACTACGAAGAAGCCGAAAGCGGTGGCCGGAAAGATTCATCTGAAGTGGGTGGTTTCTTCCATTTGCGCCCCGGTGAAACAGAAGCTGGTGGTGAAGGGACTCGGATTCACGCGGTTGAACCAGGTGATCGAGCGTCCGGACAATGCGGCGATTCGCGGCATGGTAGCCAAGGTTCCGCATCTGGTGGAGATATTGAAGTAGAAATGTTTCAAGGTTTCAATGTGGACTCAGATCCTCGAAACTTTGAAACCTTGAAACCTTGAAACGTGAAACTTTGAAGGTTTAATTATGAATTTATCCAATATTCGAGCACCGAAGAAGGCGTCGGAGAAGCGCAAGCGCGTGGGGCGCGGGATGGGCTCCGGCATGGGCAAGACGTCGACGCGCGGACACAAGGGGCAGCGCTCGCGCACCGGTATGCGGCTGATCCGCGGATTTGAAGGCGGACAGATGCCGCTGCACCGGCGCATGCCGAAGCGCGGCTTCACCAACATCTTCCGCAAGGAATTCAACATCGTCAGCCTGGAGCGGCTGGTGGCGCTGGGTGCGGACCTGCACGCCGCGCCGATTACGCCCGAGGTGCTGCGCAAGGCGGGAGTGATCAAGGCTAAGCATCCGGTAAAGATTCTGGGCGATGGCGAGCTGACGATTGCGATTACCGTACACGCGCACAAGTTCTCCAAGTCAGCGCAGGAAAAGATCACCAAGGCGGGCGGAAAGGTTGAGGTCTTGCAGTAATGGCTGGCGAGAGTGGAGTATTCCCAATCTGGGGGAAGATGGCGAACATCTTCCGCATCCCTGACCTGCGCAAGCGGGTCCTGTTTACGTTGGCGATGCTGGCGGTTTACCGGCTGGGCGGGCATCTTCCGACGCCGGGAGTGAACTTTCTCAAGCTGGAACAGTATTTCAATCAGAACGCGGGATCGCTGCTGGGGTTTGTCGATCTGTTTTCCGGCGGCAATCTGCGCCGTCTCACTCTCTTTGCACTGGGCATCATGCCGTACATCACGGCATCGATCATTCTGCAGCTGTTGACCGTGGTGTATGAACCGCTGGCCAAGCTGCAAAAAGAAGGCGAGCTGGGACGCAAGAAGATTACGCAGTGGACTCGCTACATCACTGTCATTCTCAGCGCGGTGCAGTCGTTCGGCATTGCCATCGGACTGGAGAAAGCTGGAGACTTTGTCCTTCACCCCGGTACCCCATTCATTTTGATGACGATGCTGACCCTGACCACGGGCAGCGCGTTTGTCATGTGGCTGGGCGAGCAGATCACCGACCGCGGGATCGGCAACGGCATGTCGCTGCTGATCTTTGCCGGCATTGTGGTGGGGCTGCCGCGCGGCGTGCAGGATCTGATCGAGAAGGCGAAGAACGGAACCTGGGGAGCGATCACACCGGTGCTGATGGCGGGGCTGGTTGTGTTCATGATTGCGGTGGTGGCGTTCATCGTGTACGTCGAGCGCTGCGAGCGGCGCATTCCGGTGCAATACGCGAAGCGGGTGGTGGGACGAAAGGTGATGGGCGGGCAGTCCACGCATCTTCCGTTGCGGGTGAATGCGGGCGGCGTGATGCCGGTCATCTTTGCGTCTTCGATTCTTACTTTGCCGCAGACGATCGGTTATGGCTTGAAGAACAGCCGCTACTTCGGCGACATGATTCGGATGCTGGGGTGGGGCGAGCCGCTTTATACCGTGCTGTACGCGGTGGGAATTATTTTCTTCGCATACTTCTATGTGTCGATCGTTTTCAATCCCAGCGAAGTCGCCGACAATATGCGGAAGTATGGCGGGTTTATTCCGGGCATTCGTCCGGGGAAACGCACGGCCGACTACATCAACGAAGTTCTGACGCGGATCACGCTGGTGGGCGCGCTGTATCTGATTATTATCTCGTTCATCCCCGAGTGGATGATCACCGGCATTCACTTGAACCATTTGCCGTTCTGGCTGGGAGGCTGGCTGTTTGAGCGGCTTCCGGTGTGGGTGACGAACGGGCTGGGAGTGAATTTCTATTTTGGTGGAACGTCGCTGCTGATCGTGGTGGGCGTGGCCATGGATACGGTTACGCAGGTCGAGGCACAGCTGATCATGCGGCATTACGATGGATTCACGCCGCGCAGCGGACGGATTCGCGGGCGCAGAAACTGGTCGTAAGAGATTTTGTAATTTAGTAATTGCGTAATTTGGTAATTGAAGATCAACGGCAACGCGGTAGCAGATTGCCAGATTACAAAATTACTCAATTACAAATTTGTTTGTGGGGTTGCTGAACACTGTTCGGGAGGCTTTGGCCAACTCGATGGCGCAGGAAACCTCACGTGACGTAGGTCCCGTGGTGCTGCTTGGACCGCCGGGCGCGGGTAAAGGCACCCAGGCCAAGCGCATCATGGAGCGGTACGTGATTCCGCAGGTTTCTACCGGAGACATGCTGCGGCAGAATGTGGCCGAGGGTACGGAACTCGGCATGGCTGCCAAGGCTGTCATGTCTCGAGGCGAGTTGGTTTCCGACGATCTGGTTTGTGAAATGGTCCGGCTGAGACTGAAGCAGCCGGATTGCAAGCGGGGCTACATTCTGGACGGGTTTCCGCGAACCGCGGCCCAGGCCGGATGGCTGGATGCGCTGCTTGAGGACAAGTTCTTTGACAACTCGCGTCCCACTCGGGCCTGGCCAATTGTGATCCGCCTGGACGTGGACTATAATCAGTTGTTGCTCCGGATCTCTGGACGCCGTTCTTGTCCCACCTGTGGGCGGATCTATAACGTCCACTTCCAGCCGCCCCGTGTCGATGAAGTTTGCGACATTGAAGGGACGAAGCTGGTGACCCGCAATGACGACCGGTTGGAAGTGATTGCGCCCACGGCTGGCGGCTTATCAGGAGCAAACTACTCCGGTGGCGGATTACTACCAGCGCACGGGGAGATTGATCTCGATCAATGGCGACCGGCCGATGGACGAGGTCACGGAGCAGATTTTCAGGATTATTGAGGACCATAATGCCTGAGGGTCGCGCATAAGAATGGCGATTGTGTGCAAGTCGGCGGCAGAGATTGAGCGGATGCGGCATAGCGGCCACATCGTGCGCCAGGTTCTCGACGAGGTGCGCTCGATGGTGGCGCCGGGCGTCACGACGATGGATTTGGAGCGTGCCGCCGAGAAGAAGATTGCGGAACTTGGGGCCAAGCCGGCGTTCAAGGGATATTACGATTATCCCTGCGTGCTGTGCACGTCGGTGAATGAAGAGATTGTGCATGGAATCCCGTCGGAGAAGCGGGCGCTGAAAGACGGCGACATCGTCTCGATCGATTGCGGCGTGGTGCTGGACGGGTACTACGGCGACGCGGCGATTACGGTTCCGGTGAGCGATGCGGTGAAGCCGGAGTTGCGCAAGCTGCTGACGGTGACCGAGGAATCGCTTTACCGCGGGATTGACCAGGCGCTCATCGGAAACTCGGTGGGCGATGTGGGAGCGGCGGTGCAGGAGCACGTGGAGGCGGCGGGGTTCAGCGTGGTCCGGGAATTTGTGGGGCATGGCATTGGGACGCGCTTGCACGAAGAGCCGCAGGTGCCGAACTTCGGAGCGCGGGGCCACGGCGCGAAGTTGCGCGAAGGCATGGTGCTTGCGATTGAGCCCATGGTGAATTTCGGCAAGCCGGAAACGCGAGTGCTGGGCGATAAGTGGACGGCGGTCACGGTGGACGGCAGTTTCAGCGCGCATTTCGAGCATTGCGTGGCGGTGACGAAAGATGGGCCGGTGATTTTGACAAGATAGTGGCCAGTGGTCAGTGACCAGTGGCCAGTAGAATCAAAAGCGGTTGCTGGCCACTGAGCGCTAATTCTGGCCACTGACCACTGATTTTAAGGAGTCGATGAGTAAAGAGGACGCGATTGAAGTGATGGCAGTGGTTCTGGAACCGCTGCCGAACGCCATGTTCAAGGTGGAACTGGAGAACAAGCACCAGGTGCTGGCGCATGTGTCGGGCAAGATGCGCAAGAACTTTATTCGCATACTGCCCGGCGACAAGGTTGCGGTGGAGCTTTCGCCTTACGACTTGAATCGCGGCCGGATTGTTTATCGGTATAAATAGAGAACAGCGTTTAGGAATTGGAAACGGAATTATGAAAGTACGAGCATCGGTAAAGAAAATCTGTGACAAGTGCAAGGTCATCCACCGCAAGGGTGTGGTGCGGGTGATCTGCGTCAACACGAAACATAAACAGCGCCAGGGCTAAACAGCTGGGAGAGGTCAGGAACAATGGCACGTATCGCAGGCGTTGATTTACCGCGCCAGAAGCACATCAACATCGCGCTGACCTACATCTACGGGATCGGGCATCCGCGCGCCGGCAGCATTCTCGACGAGGCCAAGGTGGACCCGATGAAGAAGGTCCAGGACCTCAGCGAAGAGGAAGTGAACCGCATCCGCACCGTGATTGAGGCGCAGGGGATGGTGGAAGGCGATCTGCGCAAGGAAGTTTCGATGAACATCAAGCGGCTCATCGAAATCGGCTCCTATCGCGGGTTCCGTCACCGCCGCAATCTGCCGGTCCGGGGACAGCGTACGCATACCAACGCGCGCACCCGCAAAGGCCCGCGCAAGGGAACGGTCTCAACCAAGAAGAAGGCGACGTCGAAGACCTAAGAGCAGGTTTCAAAGTTGCAATGTTTCAAGGTTTCGAAACCTTGAAACTTCTGAAACTTGAAACCTCGAACGAAACTTAAGAACTGAGAAGCTCTCTATGGCGAAACCAGTAGCAGCGGGCGGCACGGCCGCACCGGAGAAAAAAGGCAAGAAGAAGACGTTCAAGAAGAAGGAGCGCAAGCACGTTCCGCATGGGCTGTGCTATGTGCAGGCTTCCTTCAACAACACGATCGTGACCATCACCGACATGAACGGCAACGTTCTGTCGTGGAAGAGTTCGGGATCGCTGGGCTTTCGCGGATCGCGCAAAGGCACGCCGTTCGCGGCGCAGCAGGCGGCCTCGAATGCGGCCAACCTGGCGCGCGATCATGGCGTGCGCAGCGTGGATGTGCGGGTGAGCGGCCCGGGTTCGGGGCGCGAGTCGGCGGTGCGCGCGCTGGCGTCGTCCGGCATTGAAGTGCGATCGATTCGCGACGTGACGCCGATTCCGCATAATGGATGCCGGCCGCCGAAGAGAAGAAGAGTGTAAGAAGTGTCTAGGTGGTCAGGGTTCCAGGGTTCAGAGCCATCGTGAAGACCTGAAACCTTTGAAACCTTCGAACCTTGAAACTTTGATTTTCGTCCGGGACGAAGGGTGAAGCCAAACCTGTAAACCGGTCATCTAAAAGGAGAACAATTTGGCACGTTATACCGATGCAGTTTGCCGTCTATGCCGCCGCGAGGGCATGAAGCTGTTCCTCAAAGGCGCAAAGTGTTTTAGCGATAAGTGCCCCATCGAGAAGCGCAACTTCGCTCCCGGACAACATGGGAAAGACCGCAAGGCCAAGATTGTTGGCTACGGGCTGCAGTTGCGCGAGAAGCAGAAAGCCAAGCGCATCTACTTCACGCTGGAAGGCCAGTTCCGCAACTACTTTGAGAAGGCGGCGCGCTCGCGGGGCGTTACCGGCGAACTGTTGCTGCAGCAACTGGAGCGGCGTCTGGACAACGTTGTGTTCCGGCTGGGCTTTGCGCAGTCGCGGCGGCAGGCGCGGCAGTTGGTGCGTCACGGGCACGTCGCGGTGAACAATCGCAAGGTCAACATTCCTTCCTATGAAGTGAGTGCGGGCGAGGAGATTTCGATTCGCGAGAACAGCAAGAAGCTCGCCGTGCTCGAGTTGGCCAAGGAATTTGCCAGCCACGGCACGCTGCCCAACTGGCTGGAAGTGAATCGCGATGCGTACACGGCGCGGGTGCTGTCGTTGCCCAAGCGCGAAGATATTCAGTTGCCGGTGAATGAGCAATTGATCGTTGAGTTGTATAGCAAGTAAAGTTTCAAAGTTTCGAAGGTTTCAGAGTTTCAAGGTTTCAAAATCGCGCGGTTTATCGCAACCTTGAAACACTGAAACCTTGCAACTTTGAAACCTTGGTCTAGTACACATTTCGAGCCAGATCAGCCTGTCCCGGCGTTGACCTGAGTTGGACCACTCAGCGAGCTGGGATTGAGCCAAACGGCCGAAGGAGAAACAAATGCTTTGGAAAGGTTTTCAGAAACCGAAACGTCTCGCAGTTGACACCTCCACCCTCACCGACAAGTACGGCATTTTCTGGGCGCAGCCGTTTGAGCGCGGCTTTGGCACCACCGTGGGCAACGCCCTGCGGCGCGTGCTGCTGAGCTCGATCGAAGGCGCGGCGGTTACCGCGGTGAAGATGGAAGGCGTGCTGCACGAATTCCAGTCGATCCCTGGCGTGGTGGAAGATGCTACCGACATCATCCTCAACCTGAAGCAGATTCCGTTCAAGCTGGCGGGCGATGCTCCGAAGGCGATTTATCTGCGCGCCGATCAGCCCGGCGTGGTTACCAGCGGCATGATTGAAGCCGATGGCGACGTGGAAGTTCTCGACAAAGACGTTTACATTGCCACGGTCAGCGAAGGCGGCAAGCTCGACATGGAAATGCGGCTGAAGCGCGGCCGCGGCTACACCTCCGCCGACAAGAACTTCGATGAGGATCTTGGCATCGGATTCATTCCCATCGATTCCGTGCACTCGCCGGTGCGCAAGTGCAACTACACGGTGGAAGCGGCGCGTCTTGGCCAGATTACCGACTACGACAAGCTGACTCTCGAAGTGTGGACCAACGGGTCCATTACTCCGGCGGATGCGATCGGCCTCTCCGCGAAATTGATGAAGGACCACATGAACATCTTCATCAACTTCGAGGAAGAGATCGAAACCGGCACGTCGTCGTCGGACGATCGCAAGCCGGAGATCCACAACGAGAACCTGAACCGTTCCGTTGAGGAACTTGAGCTTTCGGTGCGCAGCTACAACTGCCTGAAGAACGCGAACATTCAGACCATCGGCGAGCTGGTGCAGAAGACGGAATCGGAAATGCTCAAGACCAAGAACTTCGGCCGCAAGTCGCTGAACGAGATCAAGGAAATACTTTCCTCGATGGGTCTGAGTCTGGGCATGAAGATTGACGAGCACGGGAACGCCGTGCCTGGACCGACTTCGAATCTGGTTCTGCCGGCTTCGGCTTACGGTCCGGACGATCAGCTGTAAGAATGCAGGGATCAGGGTGATCAGGGTCTCGGGTGGCCAGCTGCATGTCGAATTGCTCATCCCTGGAACTGATCCACTAACCCCTAGCCACTGAGGTTCACCATGCGTCATAAAGTTGCTGGATACAAACTCGGACGGAACACCGCGCACCGGCGGTCGCTGCTGCGGAACCTGGTCACGTCGGTGATCGTCGAGGAGCGGGTCGAGACGACCGTTCCCAAGGCCAAGGCGGCACGGCCGATCGTCGAGAAGATGATTACGCTCGGCAAGCGCGGCGATCTTGCGGCGCGCCGTCTGGCGGGCGCTTACCTGATGACTGACGAGGCGCTGGTGAAGTTGTTCGACACGGTCGGACCGCGTTTTGGCGACCGCGAAGGCGGCTACACGCGGATCATTCGCACTGGGTGGAATAAGGGCGACGGCGCCGACAAGGCTTTTCTCGAACTGCTGGGCAGCGAAAAGGTGCTGGACGAGAAGCGCGAGAAGCGCGCCGAAGCCCGCGCTAAGAAAGTTGCCGAGGCCAAGAAGGCGATGGAAGATGCCGAGGCGCAGGCTCAGCACGATGGCGGGGTCGAGCCAGTGAAGGAAGAATCGGAAGATAAGAAAGAGTAGCATCGATCATGGGTTCACCTGAGGGCACGGCTTCCGCCGTGCCCTTTTTCTTTGCGAGCAGGAACGCTGCCGTGCAGCAGATTTCTCGCTCGCTCTCTCCGCGCGTTGCGCGGCTGCGAGCGGCTCGGAATGACAAATCTTATGTGGCGTCCGAACTCACCACTCGTACATGTACTCTCGCGGCTTCCGACGGTAATCTTGCCGTAATTTGCCATCCAGATAAACTTTCTCTCAGGATGGGATTTACTCGCACACAGATCGCTATTGCCGTCAGCGCTGGCGCGCTGCTGGTGTTTGGATTTCTCGGCTACATCTGGTGGCTGAGCAATCAGGGGCCGGTGTTGGCGCGGTCGGAGGACCACGATCCTTTGACTGGACTGCCGGTCAGTATCCGGATGAATCCGCTGCGCGACCGAACGATTGAGCACAGCGCCAACCTTTTTCTTCGCCAGTTGCGCGATGGGCACTGCGACGAACTGCTCTCCGGGTGGGAGCACGACTACCGCAAAAAGTATGCCCACTTCATCTGCAACTCCGAGGCGCAGCATCCGCTGCTTTCCTGGGAACTGGCGGAGTGGGAGAGCGCGCCGCCGTTGACCATTCTTCACTACCGCGGCAAGCGGCTTACCGGCCCAGGCCAGTCCACTACCTACAGGGAACTCTTCACTGTTACTGAGGAAAACAAAGATGGGCAGTGGGTGGTGTCTAAGTACGACGCCATGTACTGAGAACAGTTCTCAGTTCCGTTTCTAGCTTTTTCCGCCTCGTGGTAAAACTTCTTCATGCCAGATCGTTCTGCTGAGTGTCAGCCTTCCGCTGCGCGGAACATCTACGCTTTCGGCCTCACTTCTTTTCTGAACGATACTGCTTCCGAGATGGCGTACTGGGTGTTGCCGGCGTTTCTGGCGTCGCTGGGCGCGGGGCCGGCGCAGTTGGGATTGATTGAGGGTATTGCCGAGAGCGTGGCGTCATTTGCCAAGCTTTTTTCTGGATACCTTGCTGATCACATCTCACGCCGCAAGCCGGTCGTCGTGGCGGGATACTTTGCCGCTAACGCGGTGAAGCCGCTGCTTGCGATGGTCACGGCTTGGCCGCAAATTCTGCTGATTCGCTTCACCGACCGACTGGCTAAGGGCGTGCGGGGAGCGCCGCGTGACGTGATGGTCGCAGAAGTCCGTGCCGAAGGAGCGGCTGGGCTCGGCTTATGGGCTGATTCAGTCGATGGATTCGGCTGGAGCGATTGCCGGGCCGCTGGTCGCTTTGATCCTGCTGGGACGTTTTGGAATCCGGAGTGTGTTCTGGGCAGCGGCGGTTCCGGGAGCGTTGTGCGTGCTGGTTGCGCTGCTAGGGATTCGGGAAAAGCGCCGGGCTGCGCCCGGCGGACAGCCGAGGGCGGCTGTCCCCACACTTCGAGATGCTCGAGCCTGACGCTGCCTCGCGCGGAGAGAGGATCGCCCTGCCCGCGTCCTTTTACCTTGTGCTGGTCGCGGTGACGCTGTTTTCTCTGGGGAACTCGAGTGATATGTTTCTGGTTCTGCGGGCGCAGAATGTTGGGATCCGTGTGGCGCTTGCGCCCCTGCTTGGGCTGGTCTTCAACATTACTTACACGCTTGCATCGTGGCCAGCGGGATGGTTCAGCGACCATGTCTCGCGGCGGCTGGTTGGCTCGGCGGGCTATGTGATTTTTGCCGTGGTCTATTTTGTTTTCGGCCGTGCGCCGTCTGCGCTGGCCATTTGGATCGCGATGGCGGTGTATGGCTTCTATTACGCTCTGACCCAGCCTGTGCTGAAGGCTCTGGTGGTGGAGACGGTTGATTCGCAGGTGCGCGGGCGGGCGCTCGGGATTTATTTTTTTGTGACCAGTGTGGCGACGTTGGCGGCGAGCTTGATCACCGGCGAACTGTGGAAGCATTACGGCGCTGCGATTCCGTTTTATTTTTCGGCGGGGATGGCTTTGGTTGCAGCGGGGATTCTGCAGCTGGGGCCGGCCGGGCACAGGCGTTCCATCAGCGGCTAAAGCCCCGGTCCGAAACATTGGCAGTAACGCAGGCCTGAAGGCCTGCTCCACCCACTGAGACCAACTAGGAAGTGGAGACCGTGCGCTTTCCGAAACTTCTTATCCACAACAAAACGAGCACCTGCGCTGCGATCCCGGCGCAGGTGTCGAGAACAACATCCTGCCAGCGTCCCGTGCGCGAAGGGATGAAGGATTGGTGCCATTCGTCGAGACTGGCTACCAGAGCGGTTCCGAGGATGGCGATGTTTGCCCAGCGCATGCTCCACCCCAGGTGATTCGGCTCGGGCAAAGTGGCGCGCCAGGCGCGGAAAAGCAGGATGCTCAGCGTGCCGTAGCCGACGACGTGGCCTGACTTGCGAATGTAGAAGTGCCAAACCCCGAAGTGCTCCCGGTCGAGTCCGAAGAGGAAATGCAGCACAGGATAGAGAATCCGGCCGGTGTTGTGGGCCGAGAGCAGGGCGCTGGATTCGATGGCGATGACGATCAGCCAGAGGATGGCGGCGACCCAGGCCTTGAGAACCTCATGTCGATCGTTGCTCAAGCGGGTCGCGCACCCGCGATGGGGTTCATCCTACTCGACGCCATAGTTGGGAGCCTCGCGGGTGATCATTACGTCGTGAACGTGGCTTTCGCGGAGTCCGGCGCCGCTGATGCGCACGAAGCGGGTTTTTTGCAGGAGTTCGGCGATGGTGGCGCAGCCGCAGTAGCCCATGCCTGATTTCAATCCGCCAACCATCTGGTGGACGATCATCGCGACGGAGCCGCGATAGGGAACGCGACCTTCGATGCCTTCGGGAACGAGTTTGCCGAGGCGGTTGGATTCGCCGTCCATTGAAGAGACGGCAGCGGAGGAATCGCCTTCAGTGTTCTGGAAATAACGTTCGCTGGAACCTTGCGCCATGGCGCCGATCGAGCCCATGCCGCGGTAGGACTTGAAAGAGCGGCCCTGGTAGAGGATCAACTCGCCGGGACTTTCATCGGTACCGGCGAAGAGTGAGCCGATCATTACCGCGCTGGCGCCTGCCGCCAGGGCTTTGGTGATGTCGCCGGAGTACTTGATGCCGCCGTCGGCGATGATGGGGATGCCCGCGTCTTTGGTGGCGCGGAAAGCTTCGGCGATGGCGGTGATCTGGGGCACGCCGGCGCCGGTGACTACGCGCGTGGTGCAAATGGATCCAGGACCGATGCCAACCTTGATGCCGTCGGCTCCGGCGCGGGCGAGTTCGCAGGCGCCGTCGAAGGTGGCGACGTTGCCGGCTAGTAGTTGCATCTCGGGCAGCTTCGACTTGATGAGCTTGACGGCCTCCAAGACCTTAGTGGAATGGCCGTGGGCGCTGTCGATGGCGAGCACGTCGACTTTGGCTTCGGCCAATTCCTGGGCGCGTTCGAGGAAGTCGCCGGTTGCGCCGATGGCCGCGCCTACGCGCAGACGTCCCTGAGAATCTTTGGCGGCGTTGGGATATTTCAGCTTCTTCTGAATGTCTTTTACGGTGATCAGTCCCTTGAGGTTGTACTTGTCATCGACTACGAGAAGTTTTTCGACGCGGTGCTCGTGGAGGATTTCTTCGGCATCTTCGAGCGTGGTTCCAACGGGAACGGTGATGAGATTTTTCTTGGTCATCACGCGATCGATGGGAATGTCGAAGCGGCTCTCGAAGCGAAGGTCGCGGTTGGTGAGAATGCCGACCAGTTTGCCGTGCTCGGTGATGGGCACGCCTGAAATTTTGTAGCGGCGCATGATCTCGAGCGCGTCGCTGACTTTGTCGGTGGGCGACATGGTGACCGGGTCGACGATCATGCCGCTTTCCGAGCGCTTCACCTTGTCGACTTCATCGGCCTGCTGCTCGATGCTCAGGTTGCGATGGATGATGCCGATACCGCCCTGCTGGGCGAGCGCAATCGCCATGTGCGATTCGGTGACGGTGTCCATGGCGGCGCTGACGATGGGAATGTTCAGGCTGATGTTGCGGGTGAGTTGGGTCTGGGTGGTGGCGGTCGCGGGAATTACGTCGGAGCGCGCGGGTAAGAGGAGGACGTCGTCGAAGGTTAGAGCTTCGGGTACGGGAAAATGAATCATAGGGTTCTCGGAAATTCTCCCTGGCGTGGCGGGTGAATCTTTATTCTAGAGAGAGCGCGGGGTTGAGGCAAATGCTGAGATCGGGCTCGTGGGGATCGGCGCCAGTCTACGGCAGGGGGCAGGATTGACCTGCGCCCAAGATGCCGTGCCGACTGGGATTCCTCCGCGCGTGAAGCAAAACACGCGCTGTCGGAATGACGACGCCTGGTTACGGACAACTCTTGATATGATCGCTAGTCTTTACGGAGCAACTATGCGCAAGCTGTTTTTCTTTTTCTGTTTTCTAGTGTTCGCAACCACCATGGTCGCGGCGCAGCAATACGATCTTGTGATCGAGGGTGGGCGCGTCATTGACCCTGAGACCGGGCTGGATGGGGTGCGCAATGTCGGGATTCGCGATGGGAAGATTGTGCGCGTCTCGACTGAGACTTTGAGCGGGCGGCGCGTGGTTCATGCCGGCGGACTGGTGGTTGCTCCTGGATTCATCGATCTGCACCAGCATGGCCAGGATATGGCAAGCCAGCGGGTCAAGGCGCTGGACGGGGTCACCAGCGCGCTGGAATTAGAAATCGGTGCGCCCGATGTTGCCCAGTTCTTGAAGTCTAAAGAAGGGCACTCGCTGATTCATTACGGCACGTCGGCCAGCCATGTAGCGGCTCGGGCTGCGGTGTTTGGGGCACCTCTGCCGGTTGGGACGATCCTGCCTAAGAGCGGACCGGCGACCGATCTGCCCGCCACTCCGGAGCAGATCGAAGCAATGCGGCAGCGGCTGCGCGCGGAGCTTGATGCGGGCGGCTTGGCCGTCGGTATGGGAATTCAGTATGTCCCGGGAGCGACGCGCCTGGAAGTGATTGACATGTTCCGCCTGGCGGCCGAGCGGGGGCTGCCGGTTTATACCCACATGCGCAGCGCGGGACGGGTTGAACCGGGGTCCGCGATTGAGGCGGTCAGTGAGGTGATTGGAGCGGCGGCCATTACGGGCGCGGCGCTGCATATCGTGCACATCAACAGCACATGCCTGCGCGATTCGCTGGAGTGTCTTTCGATGGTGGAGGGAGCGCGCGCGCGGGGGCTGGATGTCACGACTGAGGCGTATCCCTATATCGCGGGTATGACTGCGGTGAACTCGGCGTTGTTCAATCCGGGCTGGCGGGAGAAACTCGGAATCGATTATGGCGATCTCGTACTGCCGGATACTGGCGAGCACCTCACCAAGCAGCGTTTCGACGAGCTGCATAATTCCGATACGACGCAGTGGGTGCTGGTTTTCGCCAACACGCAAGAGATTGTGGACAAAGTGATTCCTCATCCTCTGGTGATGATTGCCAGCGATGGAGCGGAAGGGCATCCGCGCAATGCGGGGACTTACTCGCGGGTGCTGGCGCAATATGTGCGCGAGAAGGGAACCGTGACGCTGATGGATGCGATCCGGAAGATGAGCTTTATGCCGGCGGAGATGCTGGAGCGGTCGACGCCAGCGGCGCGGCGGAAAGGCAGACTGCAGGAGGGTTGTGACGCTGACATTGTGGTGTTTGATGCGGCGACTATCAGCGATCGGGCCACGTTCGAGAAGCCGATGGAGCCGAGCGTGGGCGTGCGGTATTTGGTGGTGGGGGGAACGATGGTGGTTGACGAGGGCAAGATTGTGCCGGATGTGTTTCCGGGACGGGCGATTCTTGGGGCCGGGAAAGTTGGCTCGGCAGTAATACGCAAAACAAGGGCGCCTGCGGCCGGGCCGGCTTATGAGCCAAATTGAATCCTGCCGGATTGCTCAGTGAGGCGGCTACTGACTCAGCGGTTCCTTGTGTTGTGCATCTCTGACCGTCGCTGACTTCTGTTCTGAATTGATCGAGAACAGCATGTAGTGGTCAAAACTATGCCGGCGATAATAGCGGTGCCTATTAATCTCGAGGAAGAGATCGACGCTCTGCGGTAGCCAAAGCTGAACGTTCTTCTTTTGGAATTGGACCGGACCGTACTCAGTAATTTGATGCTGGACGGTAAGCCGTTGAACGGAATTCACGAGTTCCGATTCGACGCGCACGATCTGAAAATTGTCGGAATTGATCCAGGCTCGTCCCTTCTGGCTCACACCATAAGTTTGGTTCCCGTCGCCGTAATCTTCCAGCCGTTTGGGCTTGTCGTCCCGCTGGCGGAAGTGTACCAACCAGGTCGCGGTTCCATGCCACTGGCCCAGGCCCTCGCAAGTCAGATCAAAATTTTCCTGCATGTCAGGATGGAAGATAAGCGCCGCGGCCATAAATCCCTGAGTGGAGATGTGATCGGGAAGACTAGGGAGTGCGTCCGGGTTGTCACGATATTCGTCAACGGCTAAAAGCCCAGGGATCTCCTCGGTGATCGAAGCCACATAGTTGAACTTGCGGGTTTCCTTGGTGAGGGGATTGCCAGCCCGATCGAGCTGCTCATGGAGCAGGTCTTCGATGGCGCTGAATTGTGACATGGAATCGACCAGTTCCTTCACCCTCTCCCCGGCCATCTGTAACACTTGCCGGGTGGGGCAGGTTACGCCCGACGCAACCAATGGCTTTACCTCGTCGACTCCTGGAGGGCCCCAGGCGCTTGGCGGCAGGCTGGGGCTGGAGGATGCCAGCACCAGATCACTATCCGGCTCTTCGCCGCCAGGTGCCGCATTGCCAGCATGACGGGCTTCGATTTGCACAACCAGTTTCTTTACCTGCGGAACGGTGGGATTATTCGCGTTAGTTTCCAGGAATGCGTTCAAAGCGGCAATGCCTTCCCGCGTGCGCCCAAGGTTAGCCAAGGCTAGCCCTAAAGCCACCTGGGCGGCGCTTGCGGAGCCTTTTCCCGCTTCAATTGCTATTTGAGCTTGTTGCCGAGCTTTTTCGAACTCCTTCTGCTGCAAGTAGGCATCGGCGAGAAGGTTGTGCGCCATCCAGTCCGCGGAATTTGCGATCACTGCCTGCTCCAGCGTCTTGCGCGCCTCTTCCGTCTGTTCCTGGTCCAACTGCTCACGCCCGAGCAGAATGAGAGCCTGGACATTCCGCGGATTCAAAGTTACGGCGCGCTTCAGGTAGGCCCCCGACTTCTCCATGTTTTTCAACTGCAGAAACAGATATCCATATAAAAAGTTCACCTGGGCGCTGGATGGAACGGCGGCGTAAACTTTATCGAGGTTTTTCTGCGCCTTTGTGAAATTTCCCGACTTGAGTTCGTCAACCGCCCGCTTCGCATCCTTGCGCAACTTGGGCGGGATTGCATCGTCGCTGGCACTCAATTCGACCGCGGACGGGTCGCTTTGCAGGATAATCTCCACGTCAAGAGTCCGTGTGTGGGCGACTTGTACTTCTACTTCCTTGTGCCCAGTCAAGTATCCGACTGCACTGACTTCAAGGTCGTAATCTCCAAAGTCGACGCAAAACGTTGCCTCGGATTCCTTCGACGTACTCTGCCAAAGCGTGACATCCTTCTTTTGTTCGTACAGTTTGGCAACTGCCTGGCGATCGAGAAGAGCGTTCTTCTCAGTTCGAACCGTCAGCTGAAGAGTTTCCCCGTCGCAGTATGCTTTATCTTTCTCATGCATGCGGAGTTGATCGATTGCGGGCTGTCCTGATGTCAGGGAGCCTGGCGATGTCAGGGGGCCTGCCGATGGCGGGGAGCTTGGCGCGTGCTGGGCGCGCGCTGAGGGAAGACACAGGAAAATCTGGAAAAGCAGCAGTCCTGCCCATAACGGGGCGGAAGAATGGTGATCTCCTTTTCTATGGGGACACGCCGATATCATTAGGGCCCGGTGCGGAGGCGGAACCACTTCGCGTCGCCATTATAGGCGCAGTTGCTTCTTTTCGAGGCTTTTGCGTTGAGAATACGAACTATTCCGCCTCTGGTAACTGACGTTTACGGTGAGCGGCCGGGTAACGCCGCCTAGTTTTTCCCGTGAAATTGGAGGGGAGCCATTGTCCTAGGGCCACCGCCTGAAGCTTGGGGGATTTGTCTTTTTCACTGCTCGGGGCGTATATTAGAAAGCTGAGAACTGTTGTGTAGTACCGGAGTTTGGCGAAGCACACCAGTGGGCGCAAGCCCACTTTTTCGTTGCTGAGGAATCGGCCGGGTGGGTTGGGCTGCAAGTTATTGGATGCATGGCACTTGAGCTTGATCGGGTACGAGAGATCGCGGAGCGGGTAGCGGCCTCCAGCGGGCTGGAAGTGGTCGACTTGGAGTTTCGCGGGAGCGGCAAAGCCCGCATGCTGCGCGTGTTTCTGGACAAGCCGGGAGCGGCGAGCGGTGATGTGCTGGCGGGAGTGACGCACGGAGATTGCGCGAACTTCAGCCGGGAGTTTGGCACCATCCTCGATGTTGAGGACGCGATTCCGACAAGCTATACGCTGGAAGTTTCATCGCCCGGGTTGGACCGGAAGCTGACCAAGGCGTCTGAGTTTGAGCGCTTTGTCGGCAGCCGGGTAAAGCTGACGACGAGGAATCCGGTCGGCAATAACCGGTACTTCGAAGGGCGGCTGGAGAGTTTTCGCGACGGCCGGCTTACGCTCGATTTGAGCGTGGCCAGCCACAAGTCGCGCCGCAAGATGAAAATGGGCGCGGAGCAAGGGCAGAAGATCGGGATTGAATTCGCCAATGTGGAGAAGGCGAATCTGGTGCCGGAGATCTAGGTTCTTAAGGTTTCATAGTTTCAAGGTTGCAAAGTTGAGGGTCGTCGGCACACGGTTTTGAAACCTTGAAACTTTGAAACCTGGTACGCAGCAGCAGGCTTCTTAACGGAATACGTCTATGGCTAGTGAGCTTTACAACACGATCGACGCGTTGAGCCGCGAAAAAGGGATTGATCCGCAGATTGTGGTTAGTGCGGTGGAAGATGCCATTGTCATGGCTACGCGCAAGTACTACAAGACGCAGGAAAATCTGCGCGCCGAGTTGGATAAAGAAACCGGCAAGATCAATGCCTTTGCGGTGAAGACGGTGGTCGAGACGCCGGAGCAGGTGGAAGATCCCTTGCTGCAGATCACGCTGGAAGATGCGCGCAAGGTGGATCCGAACCTGGAAGTTGGCGGAGAGTTGCGGACGCCGAAGGTTACGGAAGGGATTCTCGGCCGTATTGCGGCGCAACTGGCGAAGCAGGTGATCTTTCAGAAGGTGCGCGAGGCGGAGCGCGACACCGTCTACAACGAGTACATCGGACGCGTGAACGAAGTGGTGAATGCGACCGTGAAGCGGGTGGAAGGTCCGGATGTGATCTTCGACATCGGCAAGGCGGAAGCGCGCATGCCGCGCAAGGAGCAGTCGCGGCTGGAATCGTTTGCCATCGGCGAGCGAGTGCGCGTGGTGATTGCTCGCGTGGAAAAAGCTTCGAAGGGGCCGGGCGTGGTAGTTTCTCGCGCCGTGCCCGATCTGGTGCAGCATTTGTTCCAGACGGAAGTGCCGGAGATTTATGACGGGACGGTAGTGATCCGCGCGATTGCGCGCGAGGCCGGAGAGCGCACGAAGATTGCCGTCATGTCCAAGGACAAGGACGTGGATGCGGTGGGCGCCTGCGTGGGCATGAAGGGGATGCGGGTGCAGTCGATCATCCGCGAACTGCACGGAGAGAAGATTGACATCATCGAGTATCACGAAGATGCAGTGACGTTTGCCGAGAAAGCTCTGCAGCCGGCGAAAGTCAGCAAGGTCACCGTGGTCGATTCCGGCGGCAAGCATCTCGAAGTGGTGGTCGACGACAGCCAGCTATCTCTTGCCATCGGCAAGAAGGGGCAGAACGTGCGCCTGGCGGCGAAGCTGCTGGGCTGGAAGATCGACATCAAGAGCGAGGAAGAGAAGCGTCAGGAAGTGGAACAGCAGATGTCGGCGATGGTCACGCAGACGGCCACGCCGCTGGAGAGTGTGCCGGGTCTTGGTGAGGGACTGGTCGAGAAGCTGAGTGCCGCTGGCGTGAGCACGGTGGAAGCTTTGGCTGACATGACGCCGGAACAATTAGAGGCGATTGAAGGCATTGGGCCGAAGACGGTGGAAAAGATCAGTCTTGCGGTGAATAATTACTTTGCCAGTCTGGAGCAAGGTGCGGCAGTGGAAGGCGAAGTTGAAGGTGAAGTGGCGGTGGAGGGCGAAGCCGCTGTGGCGGAGCCTCTGAGCCGGGCTGCGGAAGACATTACTGCGGAAGTTCCCATTGCGGCGGAAGTTGCGTGAGCGAAGAAGGCACAGTCGAAGCAGATACGCTTGCCGCGGACGAGAACGAAGGGCAGGCGGAAGCTTCCGGGGAGCAGACCGAACCGGAAGCGGAATCCACCTCCGAAACCAGAGAATAATCATGACGCGCTGGCATAAGTTCGACGGCGTGAGACCGAAGAAACTGACTCCGTGAGGTCGATGATGACCTAACTACAGCACGGAGAAACGAAAGGCCGGATGAGTAAGGTTCGAATCAACGATCTTGCCCGAGAGCTGGAAGTCAAGAGCAAAGCCATTCTCGACACGCTTCCGCTGGTGGGAGTGACGGAGAAGAAAACGCACTCCAGTTCTCTGGAAGAGCACGAAGCGGAGAAAGTACGTGTATATCTCCGTTCCTCGGCGGAGGGTTCATCGGCGGCCGGGAAGTCCACTTCGCGCACACCTCGCGGCGAAGAAGAAATCAAGACCAAAATTGATCTGTCAAACATTTCCCGTCCCGGGGATGTGCTCAAGGCAATTACGCAGCGCAAAGAATCTGTGGCGCCGGCGGCGCCACCCCGTCCGACGGCGCCGCCCGTTGCGCATGCTCCGGCAGAAAAGCCCGCGACGGTTGCGCCTCCGGTGACGAAGCCAGTGCTTACGGCTCCGGCAGCTTCGGGGGCTGCTACGCCAGCAACGCCGGTTGTACCCATGCGCCCGGTTGCTCCTCCTGCCGCGGTATCGTCACCGGCTTCGGCGTCGCCTGTGAGTGCGCCTGTACGCCCTGCGACGCCACCTCCATCGGTACCAGTTCCAGTTGCTGGAGCGCCTTCGGGAATTTCAGCGAGCGCCTCGCCAGCGGCTCCTACTGCGGCGCGTCCAGTTGCTCCTCCATCTGCGCCTCCACCGCCGCGGATGATCGTTCCGCAAACTGGGCCGCGGCCGGTGTACAAAGCTCCGTTGCGAACGGTTCCGCCGCCGGTGCAGCCAGGAGTGCCGATCGGCGGCGCTTCGCGTCCTGTACCGGGACGTCCCGTGCCCGGGCAGCCAATTTTTCAGCGCCGTCCGCCGATGGCTGGTGGAGCTCCCGGTGCGCCGCGTCCGCCGCTGCGTCCGGGTGAGCGGAGACCGATGCATCCCACGCGGCAGTCGCCTGCGGGTGCGCGCCCCTTGGGCGTGGGTCCAGCTCTTCCACCTCCGGGAACCACGCGGCCTGGCGCTCGTCCTGGCGGCCCGTCGCGACGGCCGGGTCAGCGTTATGTTCCGCGCGGTGTGAAGGAAGGCCCGATGAAGGGCTACACGCCGCCGCCGCGCATGGTGGTGTCGAATGAGCCGATGCCGATCACGCGCAGCATCACGATCACGGAAGGAATCAGCGTGAAGGATCTGGCGGAAAAGCTGGAGATTCGCGCCAAGGATCTGATTTCGCGGCTGCTGTCGAAGGGTGTATTCGCCACGATCAACCAGACTTTGGATGCGGAGCTGGCGAGCGAGATGGCGCGCTTCTTCGGCGCCGACACGAACGTGATCACGTTCGAAGAGCAGACGGCAAAAGAGATTGATGCGGCAGCCGCGAGCGAAGAGTTGGTTCCGGAAACCGGGATACGTCCGCCGGTGGTCACGATCATGGGGCACGTCGATCACGGCAAGACTACGCTGCTTGACTCCATCCGATTGACCAGTGTGGCGGAGGGGGAAGCCGGCGGGATCACACAGCATATCGGCGCTTACAAAGTACGGATTACCGACAAGGAATCGCCGGCATTCGGGCGCGAGATTGTGTTCCTCGACACGCCGGGTCACGAAGCGTTCACGCGCATGCGGTCGCGCGGAGCGAAAGCGACCGACATTGTGGTGCTGGTGGTGGCGGCCGACGACGGCGTCATGCCGCAGACGGTTGAAGCGATCGATCACGCGCACGCCGCGGAAGTTCCCATTATTGTGGCGGTGAACAAGATCGATAAGCCGGACGCCTTGCCTGACCGGGTGAAGAAGCAGCTTGCTGACCGCGGATTGGTTCCCGAAGAGTGGGGCGGCAAGACCGTGTTCGTGGACGTTTCGGCAAAGAAGAAGACGAATCTGAATCTGCTGATGGAAATGATTTGTCTGGTCGCCGATCTCGGCGAATTAAAGGCGACGCCGGAACGTGCGGCGACCGGCGTCGTGCTGGAAGCGAAGCTTGATCGAGGGCGAGGTCCGGTGGCGACGGTGCTGGTGCAGAACGGCACGCTGAACGCGGGCGACAATTTTGTGGTGGGAAACGTGTACGGCAAGGTGCGAGCTATGTTCGACGACCGCGGCGCGCAGTTGCAGACCGCTCCGCCTTCGACTCCTGTCGAAATTATTGGTATGGAGGCGCTGCCGCAAGCTGGCGATCAGTTTGTGGTGGTCGCCGACCGCGACAAGGCGCGCGGCATTTCGGAATACCGCGAACAGAAGTCGCGCGAGGCCGCGCTGGCCAAGAGTTCCCGCGTGTCGCTGGAAGGATTGGCGGAGCAGATCAAGGCTGCGGGCACCAAAGAACTGAACGTAATTCTGAAGGGCGACGTGCAGGGATCGGTGGAAGTGATTACCGACCTGCTTACGAAGCTCTCGAACGAGAAGGTACGGTTGAAGCTGCTGCGATCTGGAGTGGGAGCGATTACGGAAACCGACGTGCTGCTGGCTTCGGCCTCGAATGCGATCATCATTGGCTTCAACGTGCGGCCGGAGCGCAAAGCGCAGGAAATCGCGGAGCAGGAGAAGGTGGACATTCGGCTGCATTCGATCATTTACGAACTGCAGGATGAAATCAAGCGCGCTATGACCGGCTTGCTTGAGCCTACGATCAAGGAAACCTACCAGGGCCGTGCTGAGGTGCTGAACGTTTTCCGCATCCCGAAAGTTGGGACCGTGGCCGGATGCCGCGTAAGCGATGGCTTGATCAAACGCGATTCCGAAGTGCGCCTGCTGCGTGACAACGTGCAGGTCTTCAAAGGCAAGGTGGGATCGCTGCGGCGCTTCAAGGACGATGCCAGCCAGGTTACGAACGGCATGGAGTGCGGCATCTCGATCTCCAACTACGGTGACATCAAGGTCGGCGACGTGATTGAGGCTTTCGCCACAGAAAGAATTGCTGCGGAAGTAATCGCTTAAGATCAGTGGCCAGTTAACCCGGTCAATTTGTTAGTTGTGTTTTTACTGGCCACTGATCACTGGCCACTGACCACTGACTTTGATCGCCTTCCTCACCCTCGAACTTCACATCGAAGCGGCGCAATCGCTCAAGGACAAACGACAGGTTGTGCGTAGTCTGAAGGACCGGCTCAGGGCAAGCTTTAATGTTTCGGTAGCCGAACTCGAGGCCAGCGGGTTGTGGAATCGAGCCACCGTTGGCGTGGTTGCCATCTCCGATTCGCGTGATTATCTCGATGGATTGATGAAGAACGTCGAGCGCGCCGCCACACGTATCGCGAATAATCACGGGGCGGAAGTGGCGGATTCGTTTGTGGAGTATTTGTAGATTAATTTCCCTAGACGCGGCAGGCTACAAAATGGTCCCGCTGACCACGGCCTACTGGCCGCTGTTTCTATCGCCCTGTTACCTCTGTACTTACCCGGATCAGTCCTTTATGCGCGACAATAGCATGTCAGAGCCAACATCTCGGGCCAGTTTTCTGATATTCTCATGCGTTTTACTTCGAGGTGAAGGGTGGAGAAGCGCGGGGTAAAGTATCATCGTGGGCGGTTGGGCGAAGCCTTGCGCGAGGAGATCGAAACGCTGGTAGAAGGCGAACTGGCCGATCCGCGCATTGGACTCGTCAGGGTGACTGCAGTGCATGTCGCCGACGATGGCCGCTCCGCGGAAGTTCTCGTGGATGTGGACGGCGACGACCGCGAAGCCGAGCGAAGTATCGAGGGCTTGCTGGCCGCGAAAGAATACATCCGGCACGAATTGGTGGAGCGTTTGCGCCGCAGACGCGCGCCAGAATTGTATTTCCGGCTGGACCGTTCGGAGCGCGAGAAGGCGCGGGTAGAAGAACTGCTGGCGCGCTCGAAAAAGAGGATGAAGTCAAAAACGAAGACGGACGGACAAAAGGCATAGCGATGCTGCAGGATGTTTTACACCAAATCGAGCAGCGCGACCGGTTCGTACTGACGTCACACGCGCGGCCCGATGGCGATGCCGTGGGATCGGCGCTGGCGTGCTGCCAGGTTTTGCGTGCCATGGGCAAACAGGCAGACGTAGTGCTGCACGATGGCGTGCCGAGGATTTATCGCACGCTGCCCTTCGCCGATCAGGTACTCCAGGCCAATCGCATCACGGGCAGCTATGAGGCGGCGATCATTCTGGAGTGTGACAGCATTCACCGAACCCGGCTCGAAGGTCTGGAGAACCGCTTCCTGATCAGCATCGATCATCACGTCAGCGGGCGTCCGTTTGCCAACGTAAACTGGATCGATCCGCATGCAGTGGCGACGGCGGAAATGGTGTTTCGCCTGGCGCGCGAAGCCGGAGCGCAGATCTCTCCGGAGATTGCTACTTGCCTTTATACCGCACTCATGACCGATACCGGGTCGTTCATGTTTCAGGGAACGAACCAGAATACGTTCGCTCTGGCGCGCGAGCTGGTGCTGGCGGGCGCCGATCCTTCGCACTGCGCGCGCAGCATTTATTTCGCCCACTCTGTAGCCAAGATGAAGCTGCTCGGGGAAGCTTTGCGCAACCTTAACACCGATGGCCACGTCGGCTGGACCTGGGTTACGCAGGAGCAAATGGACCGTTGCGAAGCGAAGGAAGAGGACTGCGAAGGCCTGGTGAATTACGTACTCTCGATCGGCGAAGTCGAGGTTGCGGCATTCTTCCGCGAGCTTCCTGGCGGACGTTATCGGGTGAGCCTGCGCAGCAAGGGCGGACTCGATGTGGCGCGAGTGGCCGAGCGATTTGGCGGAGGCGGGCACGAATGCGCCAGCGGTTGCTCGCTGGAAGGTCCGCTTACCCAGGCGGTGCAACAGGTTCTGGATTTGTTGCACCGCGGTCCTTCCGTACAATAGTTCGCTAGTTGGTCAGTCAGATTGAAATTGTCTGCCATGCCCAAGCAGCGACAATTCAGTCAGCAGAGTCAAGCCCGCTATAATTCCTGAGATGCACCCACAACCGCTTATTGCAGTGAGCGACGTCGAGGCGAGCAGCCGCTGGTATCAACAGCTACTCGGCTGCGAGAGTGCGCATGGAGGGCCGGAATACGAGCGACTGGTCTTCAAGGAGATTCTGGTTCTTCAGTTGCATCGATTCGATGTCGAACATCACCATGGCCGGATCGGCGATGCAGCCACCAAGCCCTATGGCAACGGCGTCCTGCTATGGTTTGAGGTCGACGACTTCGATGCGGCCGTTGCTCGCGCCATGGCGATGAAGGCGGATATCTTTCTACCGCGCCACCGTAACCCGCCGACCGGCGACGGCGGGCCGAACCACTGGGAATGCTGGCTGCACGATCCTGATGGCTACGCTGTTGTGCTGGCCAGCCCCGACGGTTCGGCGGTCTAACTCCGGACCTGCGACGAAGAGCGGTCCTCCTGCGTACAATCGATTGTTATCAATCACCGATTCATTCCATGACGAATCGCACCCGTACCGACTCGCTGTTGCTGGCGGGCTTCTGCGCGTTTCTGTTTTTGTATGGACTGGCGCAGTTCGGGCTCATCGGAGCCGACGAGCCACGCTACGCGCAGGTGGCGCGCGAAATGCTCGAACGCCACGAGTGGATCACTCCCGTGCTCGGGGGCCAGCCATGGCTGGAGAAACCTCCGCTGTATTACTGGCAAGCGATGATGGCATACCGGGTGTTCGGCGTTAGCGATTGGGCAGCGCGACTGCCTTCGGCAGTCGATGCCAGTGTCCTCGTGCTTGCAGTGTACTTTTTTCTTCGGCGCTTCCGGCCGGGATTTGAATTGGATGGCGCTCTGATCGCGGCTTCCTCCGCGGGAGTGATCGGCTATGCCCGCGCCGCCTCGATGGATATGGCGCTGGCCGCGGCTTTTACGATCGGACTGCTCGGGTGGTGGGCCTGGCGTGCAAGTGGAAAAAGAATTTACCTGACGGTCTTTTACGGCTTCATGGCATGGGGGGCGCTGGCGAAGGGGCCGGTCGCGCTGTTTCTCGCTGCGCTAGTGATCTTCCTCTATGCGGCCGCGGTTCGCGAATCGCGGCTGGTGCTCAAGACGCTCTGGCTGCCGGGCATTCTCCTGTTCTGCGCGATCGCCATGCCTTGGTATGTCGCCGTGCAATTACGCAACCCGGAATTCTTTCGGGTATTCATTCTCGAGCACAATCTGGGAAGGTTCTCGAAAGATCTCTATCACCATACCGAGCCGTTCTGGTATTACCTGCCGGTAACGGCACTGGCGCTGGTCCCGTGGACGGTCTTCGTGATCGCGTCGTTTCTCGAACGAGCGCGCTCGTGGTGGACTAAACGGTGTCCGGCGAATGGCGCCGATCTTGATTGCGAAAATCAATTCGGGGTGTTCGCGTGCTGCTGGCTGATTGTGCCGGTCCTGTTGTTTTCGATCTCCCAATCGAAACTGCCCGGTTATATTCTTCCTGCGATTCCGGCAGGAGCGCTGCTGTTAGCGGATTACCTGCGGCAACATCTGAACGAGCGTGATGCCAGGCCAACCCCGACTGGACTGGCGGTGTTGCACGCGCTGTTGGCCGGGGGGCTAATCATTCCGGCGTTGCTGATTGGCTACATAGCGCAACATCGGCCTCCGGGAGTGCGGCCGATGCTGGTAGCGCTTGTCGCCGCGTTCATACTGACCGCCGGAATTGCGCTTACGCTGCTTCGCAAGGCGGGCCTGCGCATGCTGCGGTTTGTCACGGTGATACCGGTTCTGCTTACTGTAGGAATCGTTTTGAGACTGGGAGGCATGCCTCTGGATCAGACGCTTTCCGCGCGCCCACTGGCTTTCGAAATTGCCGGCATGGAGACCCATCCGCTGCCTCTGGCGGTCTACCATGTTCGGCGGGAACTGGAATACGGGCTGACTTTTTATCGCAACCAGCTCACCTTCAACTACGACTGGGGCAGCGTCCCATCGGAGGAGCACTTGCTGGTGGCGCCGGAGAATTCGCAGCGGGAGATTGCGAAGCTGGTGGCGGGCCGTCGAGTCTCCTACCTTGGGCATTATGCTCCGCAGCACGTGGATTATTACTGGGTTGCCGCAGCGGGCACTGGGTCAACAAGAATTGGGCCAACGCATTAAGATCGCCGTTGCTGCCCTGTGTTCCGCCGGTTTGCCTCGCGTCGTGGAACGCACTAAACTCGGAGTTCTGCCATCGCGAATGACGCCGTGGGTTGGTTTGGGCTGATTTTGCAGGAGCTCCGTGGAGATTCTCGACCTCAGACATTTTTCTTCGGTGGACCTGCGCCCCCTGCTCGATGATGAGACGCGAGCCTGGGCGAGCCTGCTCTCCTGGGATTACAACGGATCGGCGGAAATGATCCTGCGCTATGTCGACGCGAAAATCCTTCCGGGATATGCGGCGATTGAACGCGGGCGCATCTTTGGTTACAGCTTTTTCGTGTACGAGGGCAGCAAGGGAGTGGTCGGCGACCTTTTCGTGGCGAACGGCGGGCGCTTGTCCGACGCGCGCGAAGTCGAAATCAAGCTGCTGACGCATGTGATCGAGACGCTGCAGCAGTCTCCTGGAATTCATCGGGTCGAAGCTCAGTTGCTGGCGCATGAGGCGGGGAGCGTTGCCCGGCCATTTCTCGACCAGGGATTCCAGCGTCATCGGCGGCTGTTCATGGTTCTCCGGCTGAGCGATTTCGCGCCGCCGGCTTCAACTGCGTTTTCGGATATCGAAATCCGGCCCTGGACCGAGGCTGACTACCAGCCTGCCGCCGCGGTGATTACTGCGGCGTACCGCGGGCACGTCGACGCCCAGATCAACGACCAGTACCACACGCTGAGCGGATCGTTGCGCTTTCTGAATAACATTGTGCGTTTTCCGGGGTGCGGTTTGTTCGATGCGGAATCGTCCTATGCCGCGGTCGACCGGAAGGCGAAAAATTTGATCGGATTGATCCTGTGCTCGCGGGTTCGCAACGACGTGGGACACGTGACGCAGATATGTGTGCTCCCCGAATACCGTTCACGCGGGATCGGAGAGGCGCTGCTGGCGGCGACCTCTCTTAACCTGTGCAAGCGCGGCTTCGCGATGCTGTCGCTGACCGTGACCGAGGCCAATGCGGGAGCGGTGGCTCTCTATCGCCGGCTGAATTTTGAATCGAAGCGAGTGTTTGACGCCTTCGTGTGGGAAGGGTAGAACCTTTCAACTATCTCCGCACCAGCCACATCGCCCATCCCGCTACCAGCAGTCCGCCCAGGAACAAGGCAAAACAATAAAGGCCGTAGCGGACCATCTCGCGCGTGGTCTCGCGGTGGGTGATGCCGAAGACGATGGAGGCAAATAGCGCGAAAACAAAAGCGGCGCTGAAATGAGTGAGCTGGATGGTCATTGTTTTTGTTTTTCCCAGATCATTGTTTCTTTCCGATGGCGATGTGGTAGGCGTCGGCCACGGCAATGAAATTCAGCAATCCGGCGACGATCATGAACTTGGTTCCATAATCTGCGATCGCGAAAGCGATCGCTCCCTGGCCCCAGTTCATGGCGAGAGTCACAATGTACATTCCACCCGCGCCGAGGTCGCCGATGAATCCGAGCATGTCGAGGATATCGCCGCCATTGGCTTTGTAGATATGGCCCTGCATCATCAAGCCGAGCACGAAGAGGGTGCCGATGGAGACGAACAGCAGAGCTCCGCGAATCCAGCGTTTTTGGATCATGTGGCCGGCCCCGGGAATCAGCCAGCCCAGGGCGGGCGCGATTACCGACATGGTGTTGGCGGGCTGCGCTGGTTCGGCCGCCTTTGCCTTCGCTGTAGTTTGATTTGCCATCAGATAATTACGATCTCACGTTGAATGTTGCCGGTGACTTCTGCCGACTCCGGCCGGACCAGCATGTTGACCTCGCTGCGCACGCCGAATTCCGGCAGATAAATGCCCGGCTCGATGGAGAAACAAGAATTGGGAAGAATCTGGCGCTCGTCGTGGATTTCCAGGTCGTCCATGTTGGCCCCATTGGAATGGACGTCGGTGCCGATGGAATGTCCGGTGCGGTGAATGAAATATTCGCCGTAGCCCTTCTGCTTGATGTGGTTGCGGGTGGCGCGATCGACTTCCCATCCCGCGATGCGGCGCCCGGCATCGATCGCATCGCTCACGGTCTTCACTCCGGCGTCGCGGGCGTCGCGGACGATTTCAAATACCTGGCGCATGCGGTCCGATGGCGCCTTGCCGACGAAACCCATCCATGTGACGTCGTAATAGACCGCTCCTGGAACGTCTTTTTTCCCCCAGACGTCGAGCAAGATCAGATCGCCCTCGCGAATCGGGACGGAATGATCAGCTCGAGGCTCGTAGTGTGGATTGCCGGCATTGGCGTTCACGGCAACGATCGGCGGATCATCGGTGAGCAGATTCTCGCGGCGAAACGCTTCCATGAACCACTGCTGGATTCCGTGTTCCGTAGTTCCACTGTTGCGAGCGCGCTGTCCGATTTCCTTGAAGGCGGCCGCCACGATTGAATCCACGCTGTCGCGCGCGGCAAAATGAGTCTTGATTTGCTCTTCACTCCAGGTAGCTTCGAACTGCGCAACCAGGTCGGCGGAACTGACCACATTTTTCCCCAAGCCGCGCAGTAACTCGATGGTCCCGCCATCGACCAGAGAAATCGTGAACACGATATTGTTAGGCGAATACTGCATGGCGATGTCGCGGTAGGGTGCGAGCATCGACTTCAAAGTGTCAAAAAGTTCCTGCCATCCGGAATACTGGCGCTTGCTGCCGGGCAAGGAATCGAGGTGGCCGGCTTCGATTTTATGGACCAGCTTTACCGGCTCACCCTGCGCGGGAATCAAATAGAACCAGCGCCGGGTGACCATGAGACCTGGGGGCAAGCCCAGCACGCGGTAGGCGATGGGGTCGCGATGATGGTGGTCGTAGAACAGCCACGCGTCGATGTTGCGTTCGCGCAGCGCAGATTGGATGGCAGCCAGGTCCATGGGCAAACCCCTATTGTAAACAATGAGAGGGATTTGGGCGAATCTGCGCGTAGCATCTGTGGCCAGGAAGATCCGCAGTAAAAGTCCCGTTCATTTGAGGCTGATTCTTGGTTACACTAGGACGCTAGATGGCTGCGATCGCCGAGCCCGTGGCTGAGTCTGCGGTTGCGAAACGCGTCCGCATTGAATCGATCGACGTGGTTCGCGGCGTCATCATGATTCTGATGGCGCTCGACCATGTGCGGGATTTCTTCGGGAATTCCGGCCTGAATCCCACCGATCCTGCCACCACGACGATCCCGCTATTTTTCACGCGCTGGATTACGCATTTCTGCGCGCCCGTGTTCTTCCTGCTGACCGGCACCGGCGCTTACCTATCGCTGCGCAAGCAAACCAAACGGGAGTTATCGCGGTTTCTTTTCACGCGCGGGCTCTGGCTGATCTTTCTGGAACTCACCGTGACGCGCTGTCTCGGCTGGCAGTTTAACTTCGACTATCACGTGACGATGCTCATAGTTTTGTGGGCTCTGGGTTGGGCGATGATTGTACTTTCGGTGCTGGTTTACTTGCCAGCTTCCGTGGTGACGGCGTTCGGCGTCCTGATGATCGCCACGCACAATCTGCTGGACTCTGTCGATTCCTCCAATCCGCTTTGGTCCATTCTGCACTCGCCCAATGTCATCGTGAACCATCCGGGCCGAGTCGTTCGTGTGATCTATGTACTGATCCCGTGGGTCGGAGTCACTGCCGCAGGCTACGGTCTGGGACAGGTCTTTAGTTGGCCGACGGCCCGCCGCAGGGCATTTCTGTTACCGCTGGGTGCCGGCTTGAGCGCGGCATTTGTGGTTTTGCGCGGCGTCAATTTGTACGGTGATCCGGTGCCCTGGAGCACGCAAAAATCAGCAGTCTTTACCGTCTCTATCATTTTTGAATACTACGAAGTACCCGCCGTCACTGCTGTATCTGCTGATGACTCTGGGCCCAGCGCTGCTTTTCTTGTGGGCGGTCGACGCCGGAACGCCACAATGGCTGCGGCCCGCGCTCATCATCGGCAAAGTGCCCATGTTTTATTACCTCTTGCATATACCTCTGATCCACTTGCTGGCCGTCGCAGTGTGCTATGCCCGCTACGGGCAGGTGCATTGGATGTTCGAGTCCCCGACGCTGCGCCAGTTTCCCATTACCCCGCCGCCGGGATGGGGATACTCGTTGCCAATCGTTTATCTGGTTTGGGCTGTGGTGGTGATTACGCTCTATCCACTGTGCCGCTGGTTTGCAGGCTTGAAGCAGCGCCGCAGCGATGCCTGGCTCAGTTATTTCTGAAGGGGCAGAGTTGAACAGCTAGTCAGCGTTCGAAGCCAGAATCCGCTTTCTCACCGCGCGGCAGAGTCTCGCAAGCAGTCCGCAACACAAGTCGCGGCGCGCGTCCGCAAATCTTCATCAAGTATGGAACTGTCCGCTTGGCATCAAACTTTGCGGTTTCCCGCAGCAGCCAGCCTAAGCCTTTCTTCACCATGTCATCTCCGTCAGCGAGAAGGGAATCGGAAAGCTTGGTGATCTCCGGAAAGAACATCTTTGCGCGTGACCCGCGAATCAGGGCCACGCAGGCCGCGCGGCGGTGCCAGCGGTTGCGTGACTTTGCCCAGCGGAAAACAGCTTTTGCGCGTGCAGGCTTAGACGCGATCATCGGAGCAATCAGATCATGCACCAGCGCGTCATGATCAGACCAACTACCGATGCGATCGAGCCAGGCTTCGAAGAGTTTGAACTGAGCGTCGCCGAACTCGCCGTCGAGTTTCTCCAGCAAAAACACGGCGGCGATCTTTTCTTCCAGCACCGGGCCGGAGAAAAGGCGATCGGCGACCTCGATCAGGAAATCGAGTCCGTGCTCTTTCCTCACTTCCCGGCGGAAGCAGACAGCAGCGCGCCGTAAGTCAGCCGTGTACCAGCCGTGCGATTTGATTTCATCTTTGAAGAACCACTGCACGCCGGCAGCATGCTGAGCCGAGCCGCCGTTTTTCAGCACGCGGCGAAGTTGTGCTGCGACGGCGGCGGGCGTGGTCTTGAGTTGCGGCAAGGTTTAACTTAGCTAAATTTCCTAAGCAAGAAAAGGCGGCCTGCTGAGGCCGCCTATGTTGTTGCTCACTCCAATCGGCTTACGCGGCGCGAGAGGTGACAGTTGCTGGCCGATAGCCGCATTCCGCGGCCTTCTTGAAGGCTTGCAGAGCTTCCTCGGCAGACATCAGCGGCGTGGTCTGGACGGCTTTGCAGGCGCCCCCGCCAGCAAACGCGATGGAAATCGCCGCCGCGCTTACGTTGTCGGGCAGGTTGGTGATTACGACTACGTCGTACTTTCCGAAGGCGAACCAGGCGGTCTCGATCTTGCCTCCCAACTTCTCAATCGCGGGCCGTACCGCCTCAATGCGGTTCTCGGGATGGGCCAGAAGCGCTTCCCAGCCCTCGCGGGAATACGCGACTTGGTGAAGATAATGTGGCATAGAGCCTCCTTCGATTTCACTTGCGGAGCGAATGATTCCAGAGGCGAGCCGCGAAGTCAAGCAGTGCGCTCATTCCACTCGTACGACGCGGTCGTAAATCCATAGCAACGCCGTCGTGGCTATGCCAACCGCGACCACCGACCACCAGACCATCTCGGGCCGGTGCATCTCTTCGCCAAAGTGATGCATGAGCCATCCGCTGAACCTGCCGGCGACAAACGATCCGATGCCGAGCGGAAGGAACGCGAACCCCATATATGTGCCTTGCTGCCCCTTGGGAGCGAGACGCGAGATGTAGTCGTAGTAGCGCGGCTGTTGCACGATTTCGCCGATCGCCACCACAACCAGCGTGGCGACAGCCATCCAGACGGAGGGATGCACGATCAGAAGGATCCAGGCCAGGCTCGAGATCAGCGTTCCGAGAATGATGGCGTGAAACGCTTGCATGCGCTTGGTCAGAAAGCCGATCAACAGAGTGAACAAAATGACTACAATCGGGTCGGTCGCCAGGATTCGCGCCGTGTCCGCCTTGGGATCGATGTACGCAGAAATGTAGAGCGGCAAGGCGATGAACTCCTGCCAGAAGACGATCCAGTATCCGGTGAAAATCAGCAGGAAAATCATGAAGCGCGGGTTCGAAAGCACAGTCAGGAAGTTCTTTCCCACCTGGCTGAGACTTGCGGTTTCGCCTTCGTCGGCGCGGCGCGGCTCTTTGAACAGCAGCAGCACGACGAAGAGCATCAGGAACACACTCAACGCGGCGATGCGAAATACATTTTCTACGGCGCCATGCTCTTGGGCCCACGAGGCAAGCAGCGGCCCCGCCGTGCTGCCAACATTCACCAGAGTGTAGTAGATCGAATATCCGACCGACCGGACATTTTCCTTCGAGGCACGAGCCGTGGTTCCGACCACGCAAGGCTTTACGAGAGCTACGCCCAAGGCAGGAAGGATCAGGACGAAAGCCACCAACGCCACCAACGGCACACTGTTACGCAATGGAGCGAGCCAGGGGGATCCAATTGACCCTAACAGGAAATAGGCGAAGCTGAGGATCAGATATGCGATAGAGAGCGCCCGCCGGAAACCGAGCCGGTCGGCGAGCGCGCCGCCACCGATGGCGAGAAACCAGACCCAGCCGCCAAACATTCCGGTGAGGCTGCTGGCGCGCTCGACGTCAAAGTGAAGGCTCTCGTGCAGATAGCGCGCCAGGACGGCGAACACGGCGTAGTAGGAGAGGCGCTCGAAAAGCTCGCTGATGTTGGCGACCCAGAAGGGCCGCTCGAATCCGGTGCGAATTTCCTGCAAGCGTTCGGAAAAGCTCAAGAGTGGCTCCCTGCTCAGTTATCTCAGCTGCCATCCTGCTCTTGTCACAAGGCGATCGACAGCAGGCGTAAACCATTTAATAGTTATGCCCACGACGAAGAACACAAGTCCGAAAAGCAAGGCCAACGCCCGCGAGACAAGCGCGGCCGGCCACATCATCCAGACTGGAAACCAGACGCAGAAGATCGCAAAATCGATCAGCAACAAGATCAGGATCCATCGCCGTGGACGCGATTCTGGGCGAAGCCATTGATATACGCGGCCCCTCCGCAGAATCGAAGTCGACGTCCATACGGTGCAGATTGCAAGAAGCGCCATGCCTGCAATGAGTCCGGCGACGGCTCGGTCTGTGTGCCCCTTGTTCCCCCAAACTGCAGAGGCTGCCAGAGTGACGAAAGCCACGGGGATTCCTAGCACGCCAATGGGCACTCGCTGCATCGCCGTCTTATTTGCCAACAAACCCCATCTTCCTTCTCAAGTCTCCGACCGACAATCCCTTCACGCGGATGACTTTCTGGCGACTGGTCTGGCCGGAGGCAATGGTAACGGAAGATCGAGGCACCATCAAAAGTTTTGCGAAGAATTCGATGCAGGCCTGGTTGGCGCGGCCATCGACGGGTGGAGAGGTTAGGGAGAGCTTGAGGGCGTCACCGAATTCGCCGGTGATGGCGTTTTTCCTGGCGCGGGGATGGACCTTGACCGCAAACGACACGCCGCGCTCCGATTCTTGAAGGGGAATCAATCGTTCTTGCCTAAAGAAAATGCAGTCTCGGCCAGCAAGAGGGCGCCAACCAGCGGGATTTGCGGATGCTGCAGCGTTCGTGGTTTTCCGATGCTCGCTATCAGCGCGATTACGAGTACCAGCATCGTCACATTTGCAGTAATGCAAAACAGCTTCAGACCTTTTACTCCTCCGGCGTTTCGAATGCGCAGCGCGTTCAACATGGCGGTGAACAGCAGAGCCAGGCATGTTCCGAAGATCCAGATTCTGCCGGTATAGTTCTTCGGCACGAGCAGGCAATCCACGATCGCCAGAATAAAAAGGACTCCCGCGCAAAGGCAGTCGAAAAGCTTCACGGTATTCCTCCCTTGAGTTCCTGGCGGTTACGTCTCTATTCTCTGCCCGAAGATCGCTGTTCCCACGCGCACGCAAGTCGAGCCTTCTTCGATCGCCACCTCGAAATCATGCGACATGCCCATGGAGAGCTGCTCCATGGCGACGCCGCGAAGTTTACGAGCAGCAATCGCATCGCGCAACTCGCGCAGCTTGCGGAAGTAGGGCCGCGCATCCTCGGGATCGTCGGTGAACGGCGGCACGGTCATCAGCCCGCGGAACACCAGCGCCTCCAGCCGGGGCGCTGCAAGCAGCAATTCTTCGAGTGCAGACGAATCCGGCGCGACACCGCTCTTAGCGGACTCACCCCCGACGTTGATTTCGATCAGCACGCCCAGTTTCCGGCCGAGTTGGCGAGCGGCAGTGTCCAGTTTCTCGGCGAGCTTCACCGAATCTACCGAATCCACGGCGCTGAATAGCTCTACGGTTTTTGCAGCTTTGTTCGTTTGCAGATGGCCGATCATATGCCACTCGGCGTCTTGCAAATCCTGAAGCGATCCCGCTTTGGCCGCGAATTCCTGAACGCGATTCTCGCCGAATAGTCGCTGCCCTGCATCATAAGCTTCGCGGATGCGCTCCGAAGGCTGCGTCTTGGTGACCGCCATCAGCGCAATGTCGCCCAGTTTCGTCCGGATCGTCGCGCCGCAATGGCGATGCGTTCGCGGATCGATGCAATGTTTGCGGCTACCGACATTAGAAAAGTAAATCACGAAAACCCTTCGCAGCGCGAAGGTCGCGGGCGGGGGCACCCGCGCCACACAAATCGTTACATGATGGCCGTGGGCGGCGCCGGTTCGTTCGGATCGCCGGCGCTGGTAAGCGGCAACAAAATCATCAGAGCCGGCCAACAGAACCATCACACCAATCCCTGCAAGATAAAGCGGATGTTCGAAGATCTGCGCTGAGGTGATCCGCGTTGCCCACGCTGCAGCGACCCTCAGCCATGATTGATGCGCAAACGACAATGCAATAAAAGCCGCCCAAATAAGTCCAAAGACTGATTCGCCCGCGATGAGGCCCGACGCCGTAAGAACTCCTGCATTTTCCACCCGCGCCTGCTGTGCTTCATTCAATCCGCGTCGTGTAGCCATCCAATCTCCGAGCGCGCGAAAAACCCCGCCGATGAAAATCGCGAACGTGGTCTCAAACGGCAAATACATGCCAACCGCCACCAGCATGGGGCTGCGCACCTGCATCATAATCATGGCGATGCCGAAGAAAACTCCCACCACCACCAACGGCCAAGGCATATCGCCGCCCACGATGCCGATGGCCAAGGTAGCCATGAGGCCCGCCTGCGGCGCCGAAAGCTGGCGGCTGCCGAACCCGAACGCCGTATCCAGCAGGTAAAGAGGCCAGTACATGGCCAGGCTTGCGACGACCACGGCAATCAGTTCCGCCATCTGAATCTTGCGCGGCGTGCCGCCCAGAATGTAACCGACCTTGAAGTCCTGCAGCAGTTCGCCGGCTACAGAAGATGAAACACAAACTACCGCAGCCACGCCCAACACCACCGCCACGCCCTTAATTCCAGAGGCGCCAAGTGACACCATCAGAAGCGCCGCAATCAACAAAGTCGAAAGCGTCAAACCGGAAACCGGATTATTAGAAGAACCGATAAATCCAACCAGACTGCCCGACACCGTAGCCATGAAGAACCCGACGATCAGCATGACCACTGCTGCCAACACCGCCGGCCAAATCAGGCCTGAGATACGGATGTAGAGAAAGCACATGAGCACGAACATCAATGCAATCAAACCAAAGACGACTTTCGAACTCATGTATTGTTCGGTGCGAGAGAGCTTGGCTCGCTGGTCTGCGGTCTGGCGCAGATCCGATAATGCCCTGCCAATGCCTGCTGTGAGGCTCTTCCCCATCTTGAAAAGCGTATAAGCCGCGCCCACCAGCATTCCACCGACGGCGATGGGGCGCACGATAAACCTCCATACCGCAATCGCGATCGCCGCCCAATTGTCGGGTGTATCGGCAGGAAGATAATGTTTAATCTTCGGTCCCAGGAAGAATATGAGCAGCGGAACCATCAATCCCCAGGCCAGCACGCCGCCGGCAAACTGAATCGACGCCAGCCGAAGCCCAATGATGTAACCCACGCCCAGGTATGCCGGACTTACGCTGGGAGCTGCGAACGTGCTGGTGCCACCTGCGGCCACGACGTTCGCACTGCCCGTCGTGCCGAGACGCACTTGACTGCGGCCCAGACTCCCGACGGCAAAATGAATGTCCTTGTCGGCGGCGAAGAGCCCAAAGCGTCCCAGGATATAAACCACGCCTCCGACACCAATATTCCAGAAAAGATATTTCGCGGCGTCCGCGCCCCGCCTGTCCGGCCTTATGAATTTCCGCTGCCGCGACCGACTCAGGGAAGGGCAACTCCGGATCTTCCACCATGACGCGGCGGACCAATGAAATGAAGAGCACTCCCAGAATGCTGCCTACCATCATGAGTGCAGTCGATTTCCAGTAGGCGTCGGCTGGCCGGAACGAAGGCCACGCTTTTGCGATCACGAACGCAGGGATGGTAAAAATTGCGCCCGCAGCGAGGCCCTCTCCGATAGTGCCCGCGGTTCGAGCAATGTTCTCTTCGAGCAGCGATCCTTTCCATGCCCGCATTGCCGCCATCGCAATGACTGCCGCAGGATAAGTGGCCGCGATCGTGATACCAGCACGCAAACCCAGGTATGCGTTCGCCGCTCCGAGGACGACCGTCATGAGTAGTCCCAGCAGCACGGCGCGCAAAGTGAATTCCTTCATCTCCATGTTCTCGGGAACGAAAGGAACGTGTTTCTTGACTCCAGTTCCTGATCCGGGGACTGGACTGCTCATAGGTGGAATCCTCGTAGGGTGTGAGATGAAAGCAATGTCGCGCGTAACTTATTCAAAACACTAAACGGCGGCACGTTAGCATGCGGACGGGCTGCATTACAAGTGCGGTGCGGGTTCCGGTTTCGGACCACCAGGGCAAAACCGGATTGGCTTGCTTCTTCCTTAGGCGTAAAATGACAGCTAATTGGTCTTCGCCCCTTCGCAGTTCAGTGATTCCGAGGTGTACCGTGCTGAAGAACTCCCCTGACCAGGTTTGGTTCCAGAAATATTTTGAATTTCACTGCGACGATTGTGGCAGCGACACCGGATTCCGCTCGCGGAGGCGAACGTTCCTGGAACGCTGGCTGCTGCCGGTTTTTCTTCTGCAGCCAGTGCGCTGCACAGAATGCTTCCGGCGGGACTATCGTTTGCTGTTTATGCCGGTGAAGGAACGGCTGCCCGAACCGGTCAAGAAGGTGCCGACCCCGGCACCGCGACCCAATCGTAACGTTGCCTAGCGGACCCGGCCGCCGTTATACTGCTAGTTAAGCAGGCAATCGCACAGTCGCCCGCCCAGAACTTTTTCCTGCGGGCCACACGGAGGCCGTCTTCAGCAGTACTGGGGACAGAACTCGGGCTAGCCAGGCCAGATCCGCAGTGGCAGGCCCCTCTATTGCTTCACGAACTCATCAGGTTCAAACTCATCAGGTTCAAACTCATGAGGTTCGGATTCATGAGGTTCGGACTGAACAAAGCTGGGCCGCCCAGGTTGCCGCAAGTCTCTTCGCCGTTTTGTTTCCTTCCGACTGCCGCATTTGCGCAAACCCCGCTGGTAAAAATTTCGCGCCTGCCGGTCTGCCAGGACTGTCTCGATGCCATGCACGCGATCGGCGGCGGAGTTTGCGCCATCTGCGGCGAGCGGCTATTTTCTTCCTACGCAGTTGCCGGCGCTGCAGGCGAGCCCCGGTGCGGGTTATGCCGCCGCATCGAACCTCCCTTCGCGCGCGCGGCCGCCTATGGCAGCTACGAGAGCGGGCTGCGCGAACTGATTCATCTGCTGAAGTATGGCGGGGTGCGCCCGGCTGCCAACGTTCTTGGACGAATGCTGGCCGAGGCGATCGCGACGCTCGAACCTGAGTTGCCAGCGGACTCCGTGGCGGTGATCCCGGTCCCGTTGCATCGCACCAAGCTTCGCCAGCGCGGCTTCAACCAGGCGGAACTGATTGCTCGGGCCGCAATGAAAATCAGGCCGCGGGAAGAGCGACTGCATTTGTGCGCCGGAGTGCTCGAGAGAAAGCGCGATACCGCATCGCAAATTGGACTTACCAGCCACCAGCGCCGCGAGAACTTGCGCGGTGCTTTTGCAGTGGCGCAGCCCGAGTTGGTCAAAGGCCGCGAAGTGCTGGTGGTGGACGATGTTTATACCACCGGCGCTACGGTTTCGGAGTGCTCACGGGTCTTGCTTCGCGCCGGCGCTACCAAAGTTTGGGTCGCTACCGTGGCGCGCACGCTGAAAATCTCCGCGCAGCATGCGGAGATCGGGCCTGAGGCCGAAGACCGTCTGATGCTTGAAAGAATCGGAGCGGAGCCCGTTCCATTGGCTAAGGCCGTCGGAACTTAAGATCTACGTCAGCCGGATTTACGTCAGCTGGATTTATGTCAACCAGGATTGAAAGCGACGCAGGACCACCGGGACGCCACGCCGCCGGCCTGTTCGCGGCGGCGGCGATGCATCGCGACAGCAACGGCAACGCGCTGCACGCGCCCGTGCTCGTGCTGAATGCTTCCTACGAGCCCATCAATGTCTGCGCGGCGCGCCGCGCCCTGGTGCTGGTGCTAAAGGGCGTGGCCATGACGGAAGAAGAGAATGGACACTTCCTGCATGCGGCGCGCATCGCTATGCGCGTGCCTTCCGTGATTCGCCTGCTGGAGTACCGCCGCATCCCGCACCAAAGCCGCGCTTTGTCGCGGAAAAATATCCTGCTGCGCGACCGCAACACCTGCCAGTATTGCGCCACCGTGCTGCCTTCGGGAGAGTTGACGCTCGATCACGTGATCCCCCGCTCCCGCGGCGGGTCATCTACCTGGGAAAACCTTGTAGCTTGCTGCCATCTCTGCAACCGCCGCAAGGGCAACCAGTTTCCGCTCGAAGCCGGCATGAAGCTAATGCGCGAACCCCGCGCCTTCAACCTCCACACCAGCCGGCACATCATGCGGCTCATGGGACGGTCGGATGATAAGTGGAGGAAGTATCTTTTCTACTAAGGTTTCAAGGTTTCAGAGTTTCAAGGTTTCAAAGTGGGACCAAGGCCAGTGTTTTTGCATTGAAACCTTGAAACTTTGCAACCTTGAAACTTAGACTTAGCTGTGGCGCGTTCCTATCGTGAACTGCTCGTATGGCAGAAGGCCAAGGTGCTGGCTGCTCAGATTTACCGGGCTACGGAGCAATTCCCCAAGCCTGAGACCTACGGCCTAACTTCTCAAATTAGACGGGCAGCGGTTTCGGTGCCCTCAAACCTCGCGGAGGGCCAAGGTAGACTAACGTCTGGCGAATTCTGTCACTTCCTAGGGCAAGCGCGCGGCTCTTTATTGGAACTCGATACTCAGTTGGCCATTGCGTTGGACCTGAATTACCTCCAACCGGATCGCTACAAGGCGCTGGACCAAGATACCTATCAAATCCTGGGTCTCCTAAATCGCTTGATCGAGTCCTTGCGCAAGAGCCGGGGCCAGCCCGGTTCGAAACCTTGAAACTCTGAAACCTTGAAACCTTACTTCTGCGGGTTCGGCGGCGGCGCATCCGGCTTCTTCTGCTCCGGATTCTGATCCGGAGTCGGCGCCGATTTCTGATCCTGCGGCGCGCCCTTCTGCACTTCCTGGCCCTGATACAAAATCTTCACGCTCGAACCGAAGCGCTTGTAGTCCTCATACTTCACGATCTCGCGGATGTGAATATCGCCGGTGTTAAAGTGCAGGGTGTCATCGGCGCGAGTGTAGGTGGGGAACCAGTACTGGTTGTCGATCTGCTCGCGCCAGGTGGTGAACTTCGGGTAGAGGTGTTCTTCTTTCCCCTTCCTTTTCGTGTCGCGAATTTCCGGGACGGCCTGCCCGTAAGTCTTCACGATCTGGAAGTCTTTGTCGTCCACCCAGATGCGGCCCTGGAAGTAACGTTTCTTGCCGACAATCTGTTTGGGAGCGATATCGAAGACATAGCAGTGCAATTCGTCTTCCTGCTGCTGGCCGACGTAGAGAATGTTGTATTCCGGAATTTCATCCGTGGTGAGCACGAAGGGCAGGCGGTTGCGAAAGTCCTGCACGTCGCCTTCGTCGAGCGACAGTCCGCCCTGCTCGAGAGACGATTGCGGCGCAAAGACGACATTTTCGATGCGATGGCCCTTGTCGTCGTAAAGCACGTCGAACACTTCGTGATACTCGCCGGTAACGGTGTCGCCGTCGCGCGTCTGCACCTTGATGTCTTGGCGGTAGGTGTAATGGTCGCGCGCTTCCTTGAACAGTTTTTCCCGGGCCGCAAAACGCGTGATGATTTCTTCGGGCGTCGCACCCTTCGGCGGCGCGCTGTCGAGCGCACCTTCCTGCGCGGCGGCGGGCAGAATGGCCAGCGCACACGCCAGCAGGAAGAGGATGAGCAAAAACAGAGCACTGCGGCAAGCCAGTCTCATAGGTACAGTTTACTGGATTTGAGCATCGCGTAGGGATGTCTGCGCACACCGCGGCGGCCCTCCCCCGACCCCTCTCCGCTCAGTGAGGCCGGGGTAAGGGCGCTGCAGTTCTGCCATTTACTTGGATGCCGGACGAGCAAAAGGGTTTGCCGACTGACCTTCTGCATTGTCATCCCGAGCGAAGCGAGGGATCTTGGTTTCGCCAGTAGCCAGCAGCTAGAAGCGAGAAGCTTCCTCCTGCTAAACTCATCCGTTTGCCGAGGAGTCTTCCCATGCGCCGTTTCGTTCCTGTTTTTCTCGCCCTCATCACTTTCATGATGCCCGCCGTCGCGCAGGCCAAGCATCCCTTCACTTTCGAAGACATGATGAAGCTCAAGCGCGTGGGCGAGCCTGAGGTTTCGCCCGACGGCAAGTGGGTGATCTTCAGCGTGGTCGATGTGGATCTCCAGGCCAACACGAAGACACCGCACATCTGGATCGTGCCCACGGCCGGAGGTCAGGAGCGCGAGATCATCGCCGATCAGGATGGGGATCGGCCGCGCTGGTCGCCAGGCGGCAGGCACTTTGCCTTCGTCTCGACGAAGGAAGGTGGATCGCAAATCTGGGTTGCTGATTTTGATGCGGCAGCCGGTACAGTAGCGGAAATCCGCAAGCTCACTTCGATTGCCACTGAAGCGAGCGGCGAACTCTGGTCACCAGATGGAAAAAATATTTTATTCACCTCGGACGTATATCCGCAATGCGACGGCAAGCCCGCCGAAGAAGCCAGTTGCAATGCCAGAACACGCGAAGAGCAGGAAGAATCAAAGGTCAAGGCATTGACCTTTACCTCCCTGCTCTATCGCCATTGGAATGCTTACAAGGAGGGCACGCGCACACACATCTTCGTAATCCCCGAGTTTTGTGCGCTGAAAGCTGCGCCCGGCTGTCCAGCCGGAGAATCCCGCGACCTCACTCCCGGCGATTACGACTCACCCGTATTTTCGCTCGGCGGCCAGGATAACTACGCGTTCTCGCCCGATGGCCAGGAAATTTGCTACTCCTCGAATCACGATAAGAACCCGGCAGCCTCCACCAACAACGATCTGTGGATCGTAAAGTTTAATGTTGGCGTCATTTCAGGCCATAGCACCTATCCGCTTCCGGCTGAAAACATCACCGCCGACAATCCCGCCAGCGACTCGACGCCGCTCTATTCACCCGACGGCCGCTACATCGCCTACCATGCGCAGCAGCGTCCGGGATACGAGAGCGACCGCTTCCGGCTGATGCTGTATGACCGCAAGACAGGCGAGAAGAAGGAACTCACCGAAGCGTTTGGTGGCTGGGTTGGAACATTCACGTGGTCCCCGGACTCTTCACGTATTTACTTCGGCTCGGAAAGCTCGGGAATCTCTCCGGTCTTCGCGGTTCACTTGACTGGGCCGGAGCCTAAGGCACTGTTCGTGCGCGACAATGCAGCGGGCTACAGCGACGACCTTTCAGTCACCAACGACGGTAAGACGCTGCTCTTTACTCGGATGTCGCTCCAGTATCCCGTCGAGATCTACAAACTGGCGCTGCCTCCCGAAGGCATGGTCCATCCTCTTACTCATTTGAACGACGCCGTCCTCTCCCAACTTGCCATGTCCCCGCTCGAATCTTTCTGGTTCACCGGCGCCCACGGCGATAAAGTCGAAGGCTTCCTGGTCAAACCTCCGAGCTTCGACCCCAGCAAAAAATATCCCGTGAAGTTCCTCATCCACGGCGGCCCGGAGGGCGCATGGGGAAACGACTGGAGCTACCGCTGGAATCCCGAGCTTTTTGCGGCTAATGGCTACGTGGTGATCATGATCAACTTCCACGGCTCGACCGGCTACGGACAGAAGTTCATCGACGCCATCAACGGCGACTGGGGCGGCGCTCCGTTTGAAGACCTGATGAAGGGCCTCGACTACGCAGAAGAGCATTACCCTTTTATTGATAAGTCCCGGGAATGCGCGCTGGGCGCGAGCTACGGCGGATACATGGCCAACTGGATTCTCGGCCACACCGACCGCTTTAAGTGCATCGTGTCGCACGACGGCATGTTCAACGCGGAATCCGCCTGGGGTACCACCGAAGAACTCTGGTTCAACGACTGGGAGTTCAAAGGCACTCCCTACGACAACCGCGCGAGTTATGAGAAGTGGTCGCCACACCAGTACGCAAAGAATTTCAAGACGCCGACGCTGGTCATCCACGGCCAGCGCGACTACCGACTCGACGTCAGCGAAGGCTTGCAGCTTTTCACCACGCTGCAGATGGAAGGCGTGCCGTCGAAGATGCTCTATTTCCCCGACGAAGGCCACTGGGTGCTGAAGCCGCAGAATTCGCAGCTCTGGTACAAGACGGTCAACGACTGGGTGGACCAATGGACGAAGGAAAAGTAAGCGGTGAAGCCGTGCCCTTCCGATCACTTGAAGGACGAATCCACGGCCTCAACGGTCACCGTCGGCGGAAAAGTTTCCATCACACCCTGCAGCGCAGCCGTGGTTCCAGCCGAGACTTGAATCTCAAGCTCCAGTGGCCCGGTAAATGATCCCACCGAAGGCGTGAAGCTGGCGAGGCCGTTGACGCCGCTCTGCGCCGTGTTCTGGGTCGCGCTGAGAAAGACGGGTAGACCCGGCTGCGTGACCGTGGGGTCGCCCGGGGTCAGGATCAAATCGTCTCCCGCAGGCCGCAGCAAGGTAGATTGAAACAGCACGCTCGCTCCAAGCACAGGATTCGGCGGCGTGGAGGAGTCGGTGACGCGTGCCGTCAGGGGCTGAAACGCCGCTCCTGTCACCACCTGGCCCGCGCCGGCCACAGCTTGAAGGTTCATCACGGCCGCGGCCACCGCGTTCGCAGAGATGTTCTGGCAAGGGTTATTTCCTGGCGCGGCGCAGGCGCTGAGTTGCACGCTGACGGTGAAGTTCGTCACCGTGAGATTGACCGACGCATAGCCGCTGCCGTTGGTTACCGCGCTGGCGGAACTGAGCGATCCCGAGCCCTGATCGATGAAGAAGTTCACCTGCTTTCCACTCAGGGGCGCGCCCAGGTTTACCAGGCGCGCTGTAAGCGGCACGCTGAGCGATGCTCCCGCAGCGATCCAGAGGTTCGGCGTGGTGACGCCGATGTCCAAAGACGTAGAGGTAGCGCTCAGCGTAGACCCCACCGACTGCGCGGGGCTGTAGACGCCGGGAGCGAGAGTCGCCGTGATGACCGCGTTCCCCGTGGCGGCAGGTGTGACCCAGGTGGATGCCATTCCGCTTTCATCGCTGATCGTTGAACAGGCGGACGCGCCAGCGCACGCCGAGAGCATGGCGCCGTTGGTCGCGGTCCATCCCACGGTTGCACCGTTCACCGGAGTGATGCCATCAGAAGCCATTACGCGCACCGTCACGGGATTCGTGGCCTGGGTTCCGACCGGCGTTGGAGGATTCACTCCCAGCAGCAAAACGAGGCTGTCGGTGGAAGCGGCTCCGAATGTGAGCACATCGGTCATGATCGAGAATGCTCCGCTCACCGGGTCGGCAATGGTGATGGTTTGCGGTCCGTCGCTTTGGCCGGAAATGGCCGCCAGCATTTGGCTCGCATTGGTCGCCAGCAGCGGAGCGCTCGCGGCGCCCACCGCCACGGTAAGCCCGGGCGCGAAGCCGGTACCCTGCAGAACGACCGGGCCGCCCATGACTGGAACTCGCTGTGGGCTGACGGAATCTCCGTAGAGCACATGGGCGTGGTAGTGGTAATCGGGGCGGCCGTCGCCGCGCAGATCAGCGATGCCGATGATGAAGCTGTTCGAAGCCACGATTTGCGTGTCGAGACGGCTCATGCCGAACGTGTCCGAATTGAAGGGGACCGTGGTAAGCGCCGGCGGAGCCGTCCCGACAGGATCGCCGACGCTCCACATGCCAACCACGGGCGCGGCTCTCGATTCGCTGGCGGCGCCGGTCTCATCCAGCGCGGTGACAGCTACGGACATCGTTCGGTCCGCCCGGGCAGTGATTGTGAAATAACCAACGTCGCCGTAGCCGCTCAGCGAGCCGACCCAATCGCCCGGGGAAAGAACCGGGGCGGGCGCGCTCCAGGTCTCCGTCGCTGCCAAGGGAGGGACCGGCTGCTCACTGCCGGACATGAGGACGTCCTGTTCAACGTCGCCACCTGCTGCCACGGTCACAACGACAGTCTCGAAAGTTCCTGAGGGCGCGACTTGCGACGGATCGTAGGGGCACACCCCGGCGGACCACATGGGATCCAGAGCCTCGACCGCAAGCTGGTACTGCGCAGTGCTCGCGCCATTCGGAATGGGTAAACCTCCAAGATCGAAGAATCCTTCGAGAGTTTGATTGCTTGATCCAAATTCGCTGTACAGATTTCCCAGAGGATCAGCCAGGCCGGTGATGGGATTGCCGGCGTTGCCGGTGAAAAGGAATCCGGAGACGGACGAAGCCCCATACTGGCCCGAGGGCTGGCCGGTGGAAGGATCGATCCAGCGCGCGACCACATTCACACCCTGCATCGGCTGGGCAACGCTTCCCAAAGCATTCACAAAATAAACTGACCCATAGATGCGCGCGCTGGTTGCAGCCGGAGGCGAAGCAGGATAAAGACGGTCGAGTGCTGCCACGTCATCGGCGGCAAGCTGGTAGGGATTCGCATAGCAGACCGTGATCGGCACGCAACTCAGCGGGTCGAGATAGTGCATCACAGGAAACCCGGCATAGTCAGCAGGCGTCGGGGGTGGACTAAGCGTGATCACGTTCAGATTCATCTGCGACCAACCCAGGCCGAGCACGCCGCCAAGCACGCGCACCAGCCGGTATTCCACGTCCGCGAGTTGTGAAGACTGCATTGCGCACTGGCCATTGATCACCACCAGCGCGTGGCTGAAATTGGCCGTAACGGCGAAGTTATCCACGCCACCGTAAACCGCGTTCCAGAAGCATTGCGAAGTGGCGCCGGCGCCTGCGCCGAGCAGGGCGTCCGTGACCGTGCCGTCGAAGTCATAGACGATGCCCACCGGAGTTTGCGTGGCGCTCGGAGTGATATCGGCCGGGGCGGTGACCGTGCCCGCGGAGTCGACCGCAATATTGCTTCCATTCACGTCTTCGGCGAGCTGGCCGGCGCTGGCGACGGTGAGGGCTGCCGTCGACGAAGAAGTCCACTGCGCGAAGGCGTCGGCGACCAAGACGTTGGCCGAGTTGTTCGGCAGGATCGGGCTGAGGTCTCCCTGGTCGGTGTAATAGTTCACCCGACCCAGCGACCAGGTTAGAGGCTGGCCCATGGTTGAAGGGTTGAAGTAGCTGGAACCTGCTACATACGCAGGGCCGCCGGCACGCGCGAGCGCGGCGAAAAGAACCACAATCGCCAGAGCCGTTGCCAGCCGGAAGAAGAATGAGCGTGCGGCCAGATTATTCACGTCTTGTCTCATTCCTCCCGCATGGAACGCCGAACCGCCAGCGCGAAGTCGGCATAAGAGACAACAGCTTTCCCGCCCAGGATGGGATCCCCGGCAAAGATCGCGAAGTGCCGCGCGCCCATCACAACTTGGCCATGGGAATCCATCATGAATTTGCCCATCGCCCCGGCCACGGGACTGGTAAGGCCGAGCCGGCTCGGGGAATAAAGAAACAGTAAGACGCGCTCGCCGACGCGGTAGCGTTCGCCGCTCGTCCAAAGGCCGGCCCACTCATGGATCGTCAGATTCCGACCGGGCAAAGTGCCGCGGATGGCATTTTCAACCCGGAAGGTGACCGCTGTGGAGGCCGGATTTGGGCGCAAGGGTGACGCGGCATGTCCGATGAAGACAACACGGCCGGAAAAAATAATTCCGGCGCTCCGAACCAGCTGCCGGAATAGGAGTTCCTGAAAGTCGCTATTGCCGGGAGTTCCCGGGTAGCGCGGCGGCGGATCAGGTATCCAGACCGGCGAAATCGGCACGGCATAGCTTGACGACAGAGTTCTCGGGAGCGGCACAGGAGCCAAGAAAGAGGAGCGATCCGCAGCGCTCTCCTGCCCGCACAGAAAGACCGGCGGCGCCAAGATCGTCGCCGCGAAGATCGTCGCGGCTAAGATCGTCCAAGTGAAGATCGTGCGAGTGAAGATCGTCCTGGTGAAGATCAGCGAGCAAGCGGCGAGCAGACGCCGGCAACTTCTGGCCATGGCCATCCCTTAGGGAACGAATGCCTGCTCGAAGGAAATCTGGGAAACCGACGCCATCCTAGATTGGCGCCTGCGGCGCGGTGCAGTGACGGATGTCACCAAGAGCCTGTGGATTAAAGAGTCGTTCCCAATTCGGGCGGGCTGTGACGTTGATATTCTGCGGCGCTCAGGTTCGCGCCCGGCAAGCAGCAGCAGCCCGGTCAGAAATGCCCAGAACATCAGACTCACCGAGAGCGCGAACGGCCCGTAGACTTCGGCGAAATTGAGCCAGGGCAACGCCAGGATGTAGCCGTACTTCAGCGCCTCTGACAGCAATCCCATGATGATGGCCGTAGGCAGCACAGCGCGCGCCGGGACCTTGCCGTTCGGTAGTATCCAGTAAATGAGGAAGAAGATGGCGATGCTGGCGCCGATGGCGAAGACCTTCATCGCCAGGAATCCCGCGAGGCGTACAACCGCCGGGGCGTGGCCGCGCAGCAGGAATTCGAACGGCCGCACGACTCCTGCGGTCATTCCAATAGACAGCAGAGCCAGAACGCCACAAGCAAACGCCAGACCGAGCGAGACCAGCTGATTGCCCAGGTAAGAGCGGTTGTTAGGGATGCGCCAGATGCGGTTGAGCGCGACCTCGAGCGGCACGAATACTCCGGTCGAAGTTACCAGCAGGATGACCAGCGACGCTACCTGCACCCGCTGCCGCGCATCCACCATGGCGTTCAGGTTGCGGATGACGAACTCCTGACCCGCGGGAAGGTAATCGCGCAGCAACTCGACCACTACGTCGTACATGACGCGCGAGTGAAAAACCCGCCGGATGAGCGTCATCAACAGCACGACGAAAGGGAAGAACGAGAGGATCGAGTTGGCGGCGACCGAGAAGGCAAAGGTGTGCACGTCGGTGCGCAGAAGGTATTTCGCGGTCGAAATCGCCATCCCTGAGAAACGCGGCCGGGGCTGGCGCCGCGGCAGAGCCGGTGCGGCCTTTGCGGCTTTGGGAGCGGGAGCTATGATTTGAGTAGGCACGGGCGCTTGTCTAATCCTATCAAAGGGTTGCGGCCGGGTCAGACTTCCCGGGGAACCAAGGTCGGGGGTCTGGAGTGCGGCGTTTCTTATACCTTGTTAAAGATTTACATGTGACCCGTGGTTATTTTCACTAATTTTTGTTGCGAAACGATTTAATACTCCTTATTATCTGTTGCGCATGACCCGATGAGAGTCGGGGAATGAATCGGTAAGGCAGGTTGATGTCTTGAGCAGGGCGGTAGAAATCAGCGCCGATGGTCCAGGGCTCCGGAAGTTCTCGCCGCATTTTCTTTACGCGTCGTGGAACTGAGGAGTCTTTTGCTTTGGGGCAATTTCTCCGGCACATTTCTCTGAGAGACGCAACCGGGTTTCACTGGTTTTCTCGAGGGGGCGTTCCATCACTCGGAGCTACGACGCGAGAACTCCAGGGAACTAATTCTTATGATCAATGATCAGGGGAAAGGAGTTTTTCTGTGAGAGAGAAGGGAACAGTAAAGTGGTTCAACGGGGCGAAGGGATATGGTTTCATCCAGCGCTCCACGGGAGAGGACGTTTTCGTGCATTTCTCCGCCATCCAGGAGAACGGCTACCGCTCGCTGAACGAGGGTGAGACCGTGGAGTTTGATCTGCTCAAAGGCCCCAAAGGCTTTCAGGCGGGCAACGTAGTCCGCGCCTAAACCTGCTGGTACCGCAATTACCAGACCCTCCCGTTTGCAGCGGGAGGGTTTCTTATTGGGAAACGTCACAACAAGACTCCGACGGTAGAAGTGAAATGACCCAAAAACCTGTCATCCTGAGCGGAGCAGGCTGCCTCGCGAAGCGAAGGAGCCTGCGGAGTCGAAGGACCCCTTACCTGCTTGCGTAAAGATAGACCTGCGAAGGAGTTCCCAGGCCGCCGTCGAAGTGGTAGGAACTCCCTGATTCGCCTGTGCTAAGGGTAAGTGCTACGGGGTCCTTCGACTGCGTGAATGCTTCGCTTCGCCAAGATGAGAGAATCCCCCTGACGGGCCGTTCCCATCACCTCCACAACCGAGAGCAATAATATACTTGCCGAATCATCCAAACATTAGCACAATTTAGAAGATGGAAGCTCTGACGATGAGAGTGACGGGGATCGTGCGTCCGTTAGAGGTGTACGATGATCGACACCTCCCGGCGGAAGGAGTACGTCATGTCCGACGTTGACCGCGACTATCTTGACGCCTACCTTGCAAACCTGAAAGAGAAAACCGATCCCGATCTGCCGGACGATGTTTTCTTTTCCAGATTTTGCATCGCCCAAATTCTGAAAACCAGAGACCTGGATATAGACCAACTTGCCAGCGGCTATACCGACGGGCCGCACGATGGCGGCGCTGACGCAATTTACTTCTTCGTGGCAGGAAAACTCATCGCCGATGATATGACTACATCCGAGTTTCTGGAATATGAGGGGCTTACGATGAGCCTCCATCTTATTCAGGCAACGAGGAATCCCCCACTTTCAGAAGGAGTCCATTAGAAAGCTGGAGGATTTAAGTAAAGACCTTTTAGACCTGCGAAATGATCTCGATGAAAAAGCCCAAACGTATAACGCAGACGTAAGGGGGGCGATTCGAAAATTTCGCATTTGGTGGCATGACCTGAAGATGAAACTGCCATCTTTATCAATATATTTCCACATAGCAAGCAAGGGAGACGAAGTGCACCCCGATGTTGCGACGCGCGCGGAAGGGCTGAGGGGCTTGGTCAAGAGCCTTTATCACTGCGAATGTAGCGTAAATTTCTACAACGCAAAAACCCTTTTAGAGCTGGCGAAAAAATCGCGGCGGCATCCAGTGGAACTGAAATTTACTAAGCAGTTGGCATCCGATCAGTGGGGCAATGCTTTCGTCTGCCTGGTTAGATTGAAGGACTATATAAAACTCATCACGACCCCGACTGGCGAGTTGCGTGACTACGTTTTGGAGCCTAACGTTAGAGGCTATTTAGGACAGAAGGGCGTCAATGCGGAGATTCTTACCACGCTCCTAACCGGCTCGAAAGTGCAAGAGTTTTGGTGGTTGAACAACGGCGTGACAATAACTTCTTCGCAAATCACACCCGGAATCAGTTCGTTGCTGTTAAAAGACGCGCGAGTTGTTAATGGACTGCAAACGTCGCGGGAGATCTATCATTACTCGCAACAAAAATCTAAAGCGGCAACGGCTGACCAGAGGCATATTCTCGTTAAGGTTATCGAGGCCGACAGCAAAGCTGCGAGGAACATTACTCAGACCACGAACAATCAGACCAAAATAGATCCCATTTACCTGCGGACCACGATCGATGACATTCACGACAGGATTGAAGCAGCGTTGCCGACCTTTGGGTTTTATTATGAGCGAGTCAAGAACCAATATTACGATGACGACAAGGTGCCGCGATCAAAGATCGTGACTCTCGACTACCTAACACGAGCCCTCGTTGCGATACTTATGCAAAAACCGGAACAGGCGCGGGGGAGTCCAGGTCAATTCGTACAACGGCATTACAAAAAGATTTTCAGCCATTCAAGCAAGCCAGAAGTATTCGGACGCACCGTGCAACTGATGAAATGCGTCGATGACTTCGTTGCCTCACGGATTGAGGCAAAGACCGACCGCGCCAACCTCAAGTATTACTTGGCGCTCGATGCTATATGCACCGTGACAAGGCGAAACAGTGTCCACCGCTCTGCGCTTGCGAACTTGAAGTTGGAAAAGGTCACGCCAGAGATACTGGAAGCTTCCTTGCTGCGAGTGCAGCGCATTTACGAGGAGCTACGGGCCAAGGGGATCGTGCCTGATTTGGTTGCCAAGGGCGGTGACTTCGCCGCCGAACTCAAGAAACAATTAGAGGAAAGGTTTCCTCCGAAAAACAACAGGCGCGAGCCTCTGTTATGGGGCGAGGCGGCTTCATAACCATGAAGGCGAAGCGGATAGAGAACGAAGAGTCCGGAAAGTTCCACCGCGGGCGGCCCATTCAAGCCCTGTTTTGGCTTGAGTGGGGGCTGGCCCATCTCTGCCAAGCGCCATATTTAGCTAAGGCTGCCCCAGCTTTGCTGGATTTGCAAAGCTGGGAACCACGGACCTCAACACTCGACCCTTAACTTTTCCACAACCAGCATGTGACATGTAACCTTCCCCCCAAAATTCAAATCAGCGATGATGGTCGAGGCCATGACGGTTCGCTACACAGCGACTCGCCACGCCCTAAGTCCTTTGTTGTCTAGATTTTGACCTCTAAGTTCTTTGACATCCGGATTTTGCGGGGAATTTCCCGCTAACTCGATGATTCCACTAGACCCCAGGGGGAGGGGGTATCAAGAAACAGAGCGAAAAACGAGCCCAGAACAAGCCTTTCAGCGAGCGCACGCAAGATTTATTTCGCAACAGAAATCCACCGGCGCGCTGGTACTGTGGAGGCGCACGCAAACAGCAGGTTCCTCCACTCCGCCGTTGCCGGCGCTCCGGCTCCGGTCGGAATGACAAGGATGGTGAAGGTGTCGAGAGCCGAAGCCCGAAGCCCGGTTCACCGTACTTCCAACGACACCAAATCGCCGTCGGACATTCCTCTGGCCTTGTAATTCACCGAGACCGAGCGGTTATTCCATTCGCAGGAAAAGGTGTCGGCGCCGATGAGCAGCACTGACTTGTAGTCGGCGGTGCGCAGCTTGAGAACTGCGCTGCCGGAACTCACGGTGAGAACGGCTGCCGGGGATTGGGAGCAATCCACGTCCACCAGCTTGCCCTCGAAGAACTTCGTAGGCCGTCTGTCTGCTATGCCGGATTGCGTCGCCTGCTCGGCAGCGGCGCGTTTGGCAGCGTCCTGATCGAGCACGTCGAACGGGGAACTTGGCTTGGAGAGTTTGCTGGCCGCAGCGGCGGTCGCGGGTGAGAGGCCGTATTTCTGCTCGTTGGCAAGTTGCGCGAGCTGCTGGCCGGCCGCGGCGGCGACCTGCGGATTGCTGCTGGTCTTCAACAATTCCAGCAAGGCTTGCGCCGCAACCCACTTTTTGTCGGAGACGTAAATTTCCGCCATGTGGTAAACGTACTGCTGGTTGCGCGGGCTGAGTTGGATGGCAGCGCGCTCGGCCTGCATCGCGGCCACCGGCCCACCGCCTTCGCGGCGCGCACTGGCCATCAGGTCATAGGCGTCGGCGAATTCGGGATACCACTCGAGCACCGCGCGCAGATCCTGCATCATATTGGGCAGTCCCTGAATGTCGGTGTGTTTGGCCTGCGCCATGCGGTATTTCAGCACCGAGAAGTAGTAGCGGATCCACATATCGCTCCGGTTGAGCGCAGCGGCGTTACCCAGTTCTTCGGCGGCGTCTTCAAACTCGCTGTGCTGCAGGTGGTCCCAGGCCAGAGCGCGATGGGCGATCTCATTACCGGCGACTGCGACGGGAAGAGCCGCGAAGTCCTCGTCTTTCGCATTCTGACTCTTTTCTCATTGGCCTTCTTGGCCTGAGTTGGGTTGGGAGCCGTGGCCAGCGTCTGCAATTCCTGCAGCGCGGCTTCGCGGCGATCGGGAATTCTGATCTTCACCTCATCCACTGTGGCGCGCGCATCCGCTTCGGGCAGAAACTTGGATGTGATGGCGCTGTCGCTCGGCCCCACGATCTCAGGGAATTCGTAGACCTGCGGCATGTTGGCATGGGAACCCGGTTGCTTCGAAGCGTCCAGCGCCAGGAACAAAGGTGTGAGCGAATGGAAGTACTCTTTCACCGCCTGGTCGAACTGCTCGGGAGACATGCCATAGGCCTTCTGCACGGCTTGTTCCACTGGCACGTGCTGGTTCTCGACCAGGTCAAAATAGGTTCCTGTCTCCGGCAACTTTTTCTCGTGAAGCAGGTAATGCATCGTCATCCAGGATTGGGCGTAGAAGAGCGTGTGGTGCGTGCTTTCGGTGTAGTTTGCATTGTCGTGAATTGTCCGGCTTCGTGGTGAGCAGGTCGGGCAGCGCGAGCCAGGCTTGTCCACCATTTTGCCCGCCATTTTGTCCGCCGAGAAGTTCGGTGAGCGACTTCGATTCATTGCTGCCTGAGGTGGAATACAGCTCAGGGTCGCCACCGATTTCGTACTTTCTGTCGTCGACGCGGATGGAACCGAAGTATTCGGCGAGGCCTTCGTCGAACCATCCCTGGACTTCGGGATAGTTGTAGTTGAGAAGCAGGTGGGCGAAGTCGTGGGCGACGGCGCGCCAGGATTCCTCCTCGGCCAGGTTCAGCACGATGAAGTTCTGGTCTTCGCCGGGCAGGAAAAAGCCGGGAACGCGCATAGGCTGACCTTGGCGCAGCGGCAGCCGTCTGGTAATAGTCCTTGTCGTTCTTGAAAGCGATAATCGTTAGCGGCAGCGGCTCGTGGAGGCGCTCCTTCATCAGCAGGACGGCGAAGACCGCCCGCATCTGCTCGAAGCGCAGGGCAACTTCTTTACCTTTTTTATCTCCTGCGTCGGTGATGACGGTGAAATGCGTGGAGTGGATCTCAAGCCACGGTGAAGGCTCGGCTGCGCGGGAGGCGAGACTCAAAAGGAGCACGCAACCTGCCAGGAGAACGCGAACGGAAGTGCCAAGAGAGCGGGCCATGCGCACGCCTGCGGAGAGCGGAGAGAGAAATGCGACTACAGGTAAATGCTAACACGATGGCCGCCCCGGCCGCGCTGGAACCCTCCGGAATGACCGGGAATTAATCTCCCACGCGAAGGATCATCACCTCTGTGGCCTTAATCAGGGCGACCGCGGTCTGGCCGGCCTTGAGGTGCATTTCGCGAGCTGAGGTTGCGGTGATGATGGAAGTGATTTGCTGCTCCCCGATGGAAATCTTCACTTCTGCCATGAGGCCGCTGATGCGAACCTGATCAATGCGGCCTACGAGTTGATTGCGCCCGCTTACGCGGCGCGCTGCCTGAGTTCGTTCCGCAGCCGTTCTGCCTCGGGTTCGGAAGAGCAGCCTGTCGAGTTCACCTTGCGGGATGCGGTGATGTCCGCCCGCAGTCGGGACGCTGCGAATCTTTTTCTTATAAATCCACTGCTTGATGGTGGGGAAACTGATGCCCAGCTGCAGGGCCGCGTCGCGGAGCTTTAGCAACGGGTGATCCTTGCGTCCGGACTTGCGATTCTTCGGCATCGGGACGAAATCCTACAGTCAACACGAAGGACGGTCAATATGACGGCTTTCTGCCTCTCGTCCGAAAGCAAACGCATATATCCGTATCAGCTTTGACATGGAAACAATATTTAATATACATTTCTTAATTCCTTCGCCTGAATCTCTAATGTTGGAGGCCCTCGTGCGCAAGATTGCTCTGCTGTTCACCGCCGTCATTGTCATGCTTTCGTCCACGTTATCCTCGGCACAGGAAAAGGACCCGTGCACGAGCGGCCATGAGTTCGCCACGACTGATTGCGCGCTGACCTGGCACGGCATCACGGTCTACGGTGCGTATGACGTCGGCTTCGGCTATGTCAGCCACGGCTTGCCGGAAAATGGCTATAACTATGAAGGCGAATCTCTGGTGAACCGAAACGGCTATCAACATCGATTCCTGGTCGCACCGAACAACCTGCAGCAGACCGGTTTGGGCATCAGGGGCAAGGCACAGTTTCTGCCGGGATGGTCGGTTGTGTTCAACGCTTCAACGGGCATCAATCCGCAGTCCGGCCTGCTCGCTAACGCATCGGCCACCCAGATCGTCAACAACGGCCTTCCCCGGAGCAGCTATTCGTTTGCCATCGACGGAGCGCGCGCGGGCCAACCCTTCAATGACGAATACTATGGAGGGATATCGTCCGAGCATTTCGGCGACGCTGACTTTCGGTCGTCAGCGCTCTCTGGGCACAGATGCGATGCTCCTTTACGATCCGGCGGGCGGTGCCTATGCGTTTTCCTACATTGGGTATAACGGCACGATGGCCGGCGGCGGCGATACCGAGAACTCCCGCTGGGACGACGCCGTGAAGTATCGCATCGCCTATGGCCCGGTCCATTTCGGAGCGATGTATAAATTCGCCGATGGTTCTGGCGGCTGCTACGACCCCGCGGCGGCCACGGGGGCGACCTGGACCACGACCTCCTGCACGCCGCAATCGGCACACAACAACGCCTACGGATTCGACCTCGGCGGAACCATAGGCCCAGACAAAGGTAAGTTCTCCGCCGACGTCGTCTTCCAACATTACAACCAGGCGATCAGCGTATTGAACCCCTTGCTCGGGCCGCAGAGTCCGGCGACGCCGCATCTGGGGTATACGCAGTCGCTCACTGACAGCATCGATACAACCCCTATCAACGGCGGCGACGGCCTCGGACCCAATCTGATCTCGACCGACAACACCGTCTACGGCATCGTGACCGACAACAACGCAGTGATGTTCGCTGCCAAGTATGTGCGGGACCCGTTCAAGTTTTTTGCCGGGTACGAATACATCTGGCAGAACAACCCGCACGACCCGCTGGGCGTTGGCGCCTCGGACCAGGGCGGTTACATCATGAGCGGGGTCGAAGACAATAATCTCGATACCGAAAAGTTAGTGAATATCTGGTGGACGGGCGTGAAGTACACCTACCTCAGCAAAACCGACTTCACTTTCTCCTGGTATCAACAGCGGCAGAACGACTTCCGTCTTCCGCCGACCTGCTCGCCCGCAGCCGGCTTCCGCGCTTCCTGCGCGGGCACCCTTAACGAGGGGTCGTTCTATGTGGATCATCACTTCACCAAGCGTTTCGACGGTTTTGTCGGAGTTGCGTATTCCTGGGTGAGCGGCGGTCTGGCCATCGCCATTCCTCATGGCCCTGGCGTCCCATATAACTACAACAACAACTGTGCTCCGACAATCGGTGGCCGTTTCGCTTTCTGATTGTCTTGGCGGTATTCTGCAGTATGCGCAAGCTGAACTGGAAGATCGGGATAGTCTGCGCCGTGCTGTTCGCTGCCCTCGCTCTCCCAGCTCAACGGCCGGAAACTGCGGCCGTCGAAGGTAGCCTGGTTCTTACTGCTGATGCCTCTCGCGCTCCTATCGTGCTGTCGCCTGCGGACTTTCGCGCGCTGCCGCACATCACGGTTACTGTGCACAACGGCCATACCAACGCGGATGAAACCTATTCCGGTGTTCCGCTCGCCACCTTACTGGCCAAGGTGAATGCGCCCCTCGGCAAGGAACTTCACGGAGAAGCGATGACCAGCTACGTTCTCGCCACGGGTTCCGACGGGTATTCTGTCGTGCTTTCTCTGGCCGAAGTCGATCCAGAATTTCACCCGGGTCAGGTGCTGGTGGCCGACGCGCGTGAGGGCAAGCCTCTCGAAAAAAATGGCCCGTTTCAGCTGATTGTTTCTGACGACAAGCGCCCCGCGCGGTGGGTGCACAATCTTGCTTCGATTGGTCTGCGGAACACCCGGTGACCATTCTTTGAGTTGGCTGAAAACCACCAGATTGGCTGAGCGCGGCCACCGATTCCAAATCAAGCCCTTAATTTCGCCTGCGCGCTGTGACTTTCTTCTGTGAAAACAAATGAGTTACCGGGCTTTCCCTCGTCCCCGCTTTTGGCAAGGCGCTTGCTTCGCACATCAACGCATCTGTCTTTCTGATCTCAAGTCCAATTACAATGCGGGACGGCCTGACTGGAGATCTAAATCGAGAGCTTCGAGGGTAATGTATGAAAGCGAATCTCTTGCCGTCTTTGTGTTGTCTTCTTGCCGTTTCGTGTGCGCAGAGTTTCGCGGCGCGCCCCGCCCAAGCGGGAGCGACCGGCGGCGAGGTTAGCGCCCCAGCACCCACCGATGCGCCCAAAGACTCGAAGATTGGAGTAGAGAATTGGGCCAAGCCCCAGCCCGGTTGGCTCTACGTGCTCGATCCGAAACCGGATGCGGCCGGACCGGGTGGGCGAATCTGGCTGATCAATCCTGAAACCGCCAAAGTGATGGGCAGCATTCGCACCGGCAACAATGCGGATTTTGCCCTCTCGCCGGATGGAAGCCGCCTCTATGTGGCGTCGATCACAAAGGTGATTCGAGCGAACTCGCGGCCATCGATACCGCCCAGGGCACGGTCCTGCAGAGGGGCACGATCGAGGACCGCGAAGTGGCTAACGTGCTGCCGGCATTTTCAGCCATGGCGGTGTCAGGCGATGGGTTGGCGCTGCGAATCCTGGTCGACACACCTGAATCGGCAGACAGGGATATGTTCCTGCTCGCCACCTTCGACACGCAAACCGGCGAGTTTCTGCCGGGGAGCGTGCGCCTGCATAACTGCGGCCCCGGCCGCTTCATCGCCTATGCAACCGCAAATCATTTCGACGTCCTCTGTCCGAGAAGCAACAGGATCAGGCTAATTAGCGTGGACGCTGACTCCCGCGAACTGCAAAACTCGACGTCGTGCTTCCGTGGGAAAGGCGAATCGGCGCTGCCGAGGCGATTGAGGCTCCCGGGTCTCAAGGTATCGCGATCATTCGTGGAGACGGCGGCGTTGCCCAGATGAATTTGGTTACGCACGAATTTGCCGAGACCTCGGCGCATCCCGATCTTCCCGACCGCGTTCTCCCTTCTGCCTGGCCTACTTCGCCCGATGGGAGCCGGGTCTATCTGGGATACAACCGGGATTACGACCGCCACTACGACAACCGCTTCTATCTGGATTATGGCCGGCCCCCGAACCTCCGCCCCAATGATGCTTTGGCAGGCGAATTTCGTGTGTTCGACACGCACACCTGGCAGAAGATCGGTTCCATCAAGACCAAGATGCCGTTCTGGAGCGCTGTGACTGGGAACGACGGCAGCATGTTGTACGCGATGGCCCCGCAGAAGGACAGCATTTTGGTGATCGACACCGCAAGGATGCACGAAATTCGCACCCTGAAAATCGGCGGAGCGCCTGCGCTGGCTCTGGTCGCACCCTGAGCTATGGGTTGTGCTTGCCGGTCTCCGGGCCCGCGGCGCAGGGGTTCTGCTGGAACGTATGGCCCAGGTATTGCACGCATGGGACAAGCGCGGATGCTGGATGCTTTGCACCGAACGCGAGATAGATAACCTGGATCATTCCGTTGTTGTCTGTTCCTAATTGAATAACGAACTTCTCAGGCTCGATGCGCCAAGTCTTTGCTGGACCTTTATCGAGTCCGGGCACCGCCCATTTGCCGTACGATCGTCGATGGCCGCCTTTATGACGTCGATTGGCGTAACAGGATCGTAGCGTGCAATCAGTCCGATGATGGCGCCGTCGGTGATATCAACCAATACCTGCCAGGGATATACCGCGCGTGAATCGGCGATCGGATCCGGCATCACCTGGGAGCAAGTGGAAGCTTTGCATCCGATGAGCTTGGAGTCTGGCAGAATTACGTGTTGGCCGGGAGTCTGCGCTGCCGCCACGGCAGATGGCAGTCCCAATATCAGCAAGACTGCCACAACAAATTTGCTGGAGTTAACCCACCTGAAGCGCCGGATTGTGGAATGCCGGATTGTGGAACGCCGGATTGTGGAACGCCGGATTCGCATTAACGACCGGCTCAGCATGGAAGTTAGTCGCCGCTGGCGTGGCGATGCGTGGGCACCAGAACCAGACGCGGGCGCTCCTCCGCGGCACGAGGCACTTGCTGCGAGCTTCGGCCGAAGGCATTCAGGATGACGATGACCGCGGTATATGCGGCTAGAACGCCAATGCTAACGGAGGCGACTACCGTGAGGCAGAGAATCAGAGGCATGAAGAACGAAATCAAGATCAACCACCCTGTACAGAATTAGATGCCGATTGCCGCAGCCGGCGCGCATCTCAATTTCGCTAAGGGCGGCTTCTTCAATCTACCTGCGTTGACGCTGGCCGCTATTGACGACTAAGATACGGAGTAGAGCTGTGCATTCCTAATGTCGAACATGTCTGTAGAACTGTCGACATTACGGAAGGGCAATCCACCCCAGACTAAATGGCTATTACCAAGATTTCGGTGCGCGGGGCGCGCCAGCATAACCTCAAAAACATCGACGTTGAGATTCCGCGTAACACCCTCACGGTGGTTACCGGGCTGAGCGGTTCGGGCAAGTCTTCGCTAGCTTTTGACACGATTTATGCCGAGGGCCAGCGCCGCTATGTAGAGACTTTATCGACCTACGCGCGGCAGTTTCTGGACCAGATGGAACGCCCGGATGTCGATGCAATTGATGGACTTAGCCCATCCATCTCGATTGAGCAGAAGACCACCAGCCGCAGCCCGCGCTCGACCGTGGGAACCATCACCGAGATCTACGACTATCTTCGCCTGCTGTTCGCTTCGATCGGAGTGCCGCATTGTCCCAAGTGCGGCCGGCCCATCAGCCGCCAGTCGGCCGAGCAGATCGTCCAGCGCGTGATGCAGCTGACGCCTGAGGACCGTGTAATGGTTCTGGCGCCGATCGTGCGTGGCCGCAAAGGGGAATTCAAGAAAGAAATGGAGACCCTGCTCAAGCACGGCTACGAGCGCGCCCGGGTCGACGGCGAAATCGTGAATCTGGATGACGACCTGAACCTCGACAAGCGCAAGAACCACACCATCGAAGTGGTCATCGACCGCCTGCTGGTGAAGCCGGGAATCGAGCATCGGCTCGAAATGTCGGTGGGTCTGGCGATGAAGCTGGCGGGCGGTCTGGTGCAGGTGGCCGTGGTCGGCGGCGACGAGCAACTTTATTCCGAGAAGCTGGCTTGTCCGGATTGCGGCATCAGCGTGCCGCAACTCGAGCCGCGGTCGTTTTCTTTCAACAGCATGTATGGAGCTTGTCCCGAGTGCCACGGCCTGGGCAGCCGCTACGATTTCGATCCCGCGAAGGTGATCACCGACTGGTCGAAGCCGCTGCTCGAGGGCGGTCTGGGGCCGGGTTCGGCGTCGCAAGGTCTGATTCACAGTTTGCAGGTTGTGGCGGCGGCGCACGGCATTGACTTGAACAAGCCTTTCGAGAAATTTCCTGAGCAGATTCAGGACCTGCTGTTGAACGGCGAGTCAGGGCCGCGGCAAGACCGGGTTCCGCGGAATTTTCGGATACTTGAAACAGAATCTTGAGGAGTCGACCTCGGAAGGCTACCGCGACTGGCTGATGGATCACATGTCGGCGACGGAATGTCCGGCGTGCCAGGGCAAGCGGTTGCGGCCGGAGAGCCTGGCGGTGAAAGTAAACGGCATGTCGATTGCCGAGTTCACGGCGCTGCCGATTTCGCGGGCGCTCGAAGTGGCGCGGAGCATCAAGCTCGCAGGCCGTGAAGAGAAGATTGCCGGCCGCGTCATGCATGAAGTGGTCGAGCGCCTGCAATTCCTAAATGCAGTGGGACTGAACTACATCTCGCTCGACCGCTCGGCGGCGACTTTATCCGGCGGCGAAGGCCAGCGCATTCGTCTGGCGACGCAGATCGGCTCGAAGCTGCGCGGCGTGCTCTACGTGCTCGATGAACCTTCGATCGGCCTGCATCATCGCGACAACGGGCGATTGCTGACGGCGCTCGAAAACCTGCGCGACCTGGGCAATACCGTGCTCGTGGTCGAGCACGACGAAGAAACGATTCGGCGCGCCGATTATGTAATCGATCTCGGCCCCGGCGCAGGACGTCACGGCGGAGGGCTGGTCGCGCACGGAACACCCGAAGAAATCATGCGCGAGCCGAATTCGCTGACCGGGGCTTACATTTCCGGCAGAGTGCAGATCGAGATGCGTCCCGAGCGGCGGCAAAAGAACGGCGCGGCGCTCACCATTCTCGGCGCGAAGGAAAACAATCTCAAGAATCTCGATGTAACTTTCCCGCTCGGCGTGATGACGGTGGTGACCGGAGTTTCCGGCTCGGGCAAATCAACCCTGGTCAATGACATTCTTTACCGCGCGCTGGCGCGCCAGCTTTACCGTTCGCGCGAGAAGTCTGGCGAGCACAAGGCGATCATGGGCGCGGAGAACATCGACAAAGTCATTCGCATCGACCAGTCGCCGATCGGGCGTACGCCGCGCTCGAATCCCGCAACTTATACCGGAGTGTTCACAGCGATTCGCGATCTCTATGCCATGCTGCCGGAAGCGCGCGAGCGCGGCTACAAGCCGGGACGATTTTCCTTCAACGTTTCCGGCGGACGCTGCGAGGCCTGCCAGGGTGAAGGCCAGCGCCGTATCGAAATGAATTTCCTGCCCGACGTTTACGTGCTCTGCGAAGTCTGCGGCGGACGCCGCTACAATCACGAAACGCTGGCCGTGAAATATAACGGCTACTCGATCGCTGACCTGCTGGAGATGCCGGTTTCCGACGCGCTGCCGATTCTCGAAAACATTCCGCAGGTAAAGCAGAAGCTGCAAACGCTGGTCGATGTGGGTCTCGGCTATATTCATCTCGGTCAATCTGCGGTTACGCTCTCCGGCGGCGAAGCCCAGCGCATCAAGCTGGCCCGCGAGTTGAGCAAGCGGCAGACCGGCAAAACTCTTTACCTGCTCGACGAACCCACGACCGGCCTGCACTTCGACGACGTAAAGAAGCTGCTCGACGTGCTGCACCGGCTGACCGACCTGGGCAATTCGATCATCATCATCGAACACAATCTGGACGTGATCCGCAACGCCGACTGGATCATCGACCTCGGCCCCGAAGGCGGCGAAGAAGGCGGACGGATCGTAGCCCAGGGCACGCCCGAGCAGGTGGCGCGGGTGAAGAAGTCGTATACCGGCCAGGCGCTGGCGGGATATTTTACGGGCAACGGCAAACGAAGCGCCTAGGGTCATCACCTGTAACCCGCCAGCAAAGCCGCAATCCGTCGATTTTCCTTCCACATTTGTTCTTCACAGCGGGCCGAAACGGGTGTTTAATGGGCACCTGAGCCGCGCCAGTCTTCCCAGTTCCAGCAATTCCGCGGCTTCCCGGCCCACGCCGGGATGAGGTTCGTCCCCAGTGAAACCTGACTCAAGATAAGGAGAGCCTATGAAAAAGTACGTGGTTTGTCTCACCCTCGTGTTGGCGTCTCTAACCGCCGTTGCTCAGCAAGGCGGCGCCAACTCGGATTGGCAGCACAAATTCCAGGTTAGCAGCACGACGTTCACCAACGGCGGCGACCTGCCGCTCAGCATGATTCTCGGTTCGAGCTACTGCAGCTACGTTAGCGGCGGCGGAGATCAGTCGCCCGAGGTGTCGTGGAAGCATGCTCCGTTCGGCACGCAGAGTTTCGTCGTAACTTTGTATGACGTGACGGCGGCGTTCACGCACTGGGGGATGTACAACATTTCTCCCAAGACGAACGAACTTCCCGAGAACGCCGGTGTTTCCGGAAGCACTTACGGCCAGCAGGTCTTCAATGACTTCTACCTTGGCGCCGAATACGACGGTCCGTGCCCGCCCAACAACTACACCCCGTACATCCATGACTACGTTATTACTGTCTACGCTCTCGACACTTGGCTCAACTTGCCCTCGTCGCCGCCGAATTTTCCCGCCAATGGCGAGACGTTGTATCGCGCGATGTTCGACCACGTGCTGGCAAGAGCCAGCATCCAGGGGTATTACTCAACCGCCGACTAGTTGCAGTTTCGCAACTTCCACGACCTCCAAGGTTTTGTTGCGCTTTGGAGGTCGAGGTGTTTGCTGGGTGAGAGTCGATTGAAATGATGCGTACTGTCCTGCGCAGCGGCGACGAGTGTCGTAGAATTCTGAATACACGCAACAATTTCGAGTTCGCAGCATCAGATAGGTGCGGGCAGTACTGCTCCGCGCTGAGTTGTGGGAAAGGACATGCTTGGCATTCCCGGAAAATCCGCACCTTGAACCGCCTCCTGTGAATAGTGAGCTGCAGACGCCGCTGCCGTTGATGGTCGAACCATTCCCCGCGCCTGCGCTTGTTTCTACCCGGCCTGCCCCGAAGGCCGGCGAAGACCCCGTATGGAACGGCTGGGATGTGCTGCAGATCACCGGCCTGACGCTGCTCACACTTTTTATCGTACAGTTCCTCGTTATTGTCGGAGCGCACCGGTTCGCCTATCCGCACGAGAGCTGGTTCGAAGTGGCGCAGAAGCCGGTACTGGCGCTGCTTTCCCAGCTTCTGACCTATGCGGCGGTTGCGCTGTATATGATCCTGCTGGTCGAGGGGAAATACCGCACGCGGTTCTGGCTGGGAATTCGCTGGAACTGGCCGGGGATCGCCGGAGTAAGCCTGGTGGGCCTGGGCGTGGTCATGCTCAGCCTCGACTTTCTGGGGCGGTTTCTGCCCATGCCGAAAGAGACGCCCTTCGATCAATTCTTCGCCAATCCTTCCGATGCCTATCTCACCGCCGCTTTCGCCGTGAGCCTGGGACCGCTGATGGAAGAACTCTTCTTTCGCGGATTTCTTTATCCGGTGATAGCACGGCGGATGGGAGCAGTCTGGGGAATTCTTCTCACCGCTCTGCCTTTCGGCCTGATCCACTTCTTTCAGTACGGGCGCTCCTGGGGAGCGGTGCTGATCATCTTTTTAGTAGGCGTAGTGCTGACCACCGTGCGCGCGGTGACCAAGTCCGTGGCCTCAAGTTTTCTGGCTCACGTGGGCTACAACGGAACGCTCATGGTGCTGGCCGCCCTGCAGACCGACGGCTTCCGGCACATGGAGAAAGCCGCTTTTGGATTATTTTGACTGTGTGGCTTGGTATTAAAACTGTCATCCCGAGCGAAGCGAGGGATCTTGGTTCTTGCCTGCAGCGTCAGTGCTGTGGCGCGGGCGAACACCAAGATCCCTCGCTTCGCTCGGGATGACAATTCGCCCTTAAGATGACAATCCTGCTTACTTCACCGTGATCGTCAGCAACTGCACTCCAGACACCACGTAATCCAGCGGTGCCGTTGCCGTTTCATCCACGTTCGATTCGCCGCTGACGATCATTTCCTGATTGCCGCGCATGCCATCCATCACATTCATGATCGAGATGGGAAGCGTAGGCATCACTTTGTCGGCGACGCGGGCTTCCGGGTCGGCTTGGAGCAGCGAGACGTAGAGGCGGTTGTTGGAGTGCTCCTTGTTGAGCAGCGCGATGGTAGAAGCCAGGTCGAGCTTGTGGCCGAAAGCCGGATTGCCGTGTCCGATACGATCGAGCGTCTCGCCGTCACTCACCAGGATGCGCAACGTCCCCTTGCTCGCCGAGGTTGGAATCTTCAGTGGAATCTGCTGCACGATGCGCTCACCGCGGTAGGGAGCGAGCACGGTTTCGAGCGTAATGTTGTCGCCGGGGCGAGCCTCCGTCACGTCAGTGCGTGCGCTTTCGAGCCGCGCCCAGCGGCGCTCGCGCACCAGGTCGAAATCCAGCTTCACATCCTCGATCGCAGGAGCGTTGTAGGGATTATCGTAGATGCTGCCGAAGCGTTCGCCCAGCGAGATCGCCGCCTGCATGGCTGCGGGCTGTCCGTTCTCCGTAGGAGCGAACATGTTGCGCATGGTGACGTCAGGGAAACCCTTCACTCCGATGCTGCCCGCGAGCCGGTACGTAATCTCCTCGCCAAACTCGTTCACCCCATGCAGCGCGTTGAACACCGTTACCATCAGCGCCACCGGCGTCAGCTTGGGATTGTTCAGCACTTCGTAGTGAAATTGCTTCTCTCCCGTGCTGCTGTGAATGCTGAGCGTGACCGGAATCATCTCCGGCTGCCGGTCGAAGACGCCCATGATTCCGGTGTGGCGATCCTGGACGAAAGTTCCCACGGACTCCGTGGTGTTGACGATCTTGAAAGCGTTGAGCGGCGACGCCAGCGTCGCGAGCACCTCGGCCTTATTCATGGGCAGGTCGACGGAGCCGAACTGCAACAGAGGATGTCCGCAAGCCAGCAGCCGCTGCGGATCGACATAAGTGACGCTGCAGGTCGCGGCAATGTCCATGTCGCCGCGGACCAGGATCGCGCTCACGGCCGACCCAGGCTCAAGCGGCTCTGGCTGCTTGTCGTTGCTCACCGATCCCGCACCCATGACAGGGACGATTCCCGCCGAGGCAAACTGTCCCGCGAAAAGTTGAATCGCCTCCTCGGAGAATCCGTTGAAGACCAGCGGAGTCTCGATCGGCTTCAGGTAATTCGTAAAATCTCTTCCTGCAGAATCCGCGGAACCCGCCAGCCCGGACACTTCGCCGGGCGCAGCAGTCTTGCCCGCAACCGCAGTCACTGAAGGCTTGATAGCAGCTGCGTCTTCGGCGGGCGAGCGGTCCAGCGCACTGATTTCCAGCATGTCGGCGATGGGCGTAACTCCAGCGATCGGCTCTTTCGAGAATTCTCCGATGCGGAAGGCGAGCGCTCCAGCCAGCTTGCCGTCGAGATAAACCGGACTGCCGCTCATGCCCGCGACCACGCCCGTGTATTCCACCTTCTGCCCGTGCAGCCGCACCAGAATAATGTCGCCCTTCGGTCCGTTCACGTTGTGCAGCACGCCAAGCACTTCCACTTCCATGGCTTCCGGCTTCACGCCCTCAAACACGGTGTAGGCGACTCCGCGCATGCCGGCGTGAATCTGGCCAACGGTAATGATTTCAGGATTTTGAGCCTTCTGCACCGAAACAGCCTGGGCAGAGGCAAAGGAAGAAAAAGACACGCAAGCGACAGCGACGAAGAAAGCTAGTTTTCTCATGAACCACGCCGGGAAGGACGATGCCGGCCCGTCCCTATTTCGTATTAGACTCCGCCAGATTGTAAGTCGTTGCCAGGAGGGGGAATACCGGAAGCCGGGCAAACATCCCAATCGCGAATCCCTGCGTCTATACTAGCACAGGGAATTTTCGCTCCATAGCGTCTTAATCTCCATCTCCTCAGAGGTTTATATGCGTGCTAAATGGATGGTCCTGAACCGGCGGTCGCGTTTCGAAAATTTCATTCGCCTCATGCTGGCTATGATGATCGCAATTCTGCTTTGCGGCGTTCTGCTTTGTGGAGTCACCCCAGCGTTTGCTCAAGACCAGTCGCAAGCCCCACCTCAAGACAACACCCAAAATAACGGCAAACCTAAGCAGGACGTTCCCCCGGATGCGGGTGGGCCGACCGGCGACGTAGGGCCTTACGCCATCCCGAAGAAAAATCCCGACGAAGCTCCCCCGCCGCCTCCGCCGCCGGCTTCGACCCCCAAGGTCGAGGGCATGCCAGACTATTCCATCAAGGTCAATGTGCCCCTGGTCAACGTGGACGTGATGGTCACCACGAAGGGCGGCCAGTTCGTTCCTGGCTTGAAGAAGGAAAACTTCCGCTTGTTCGAAGATGGAGCCCAACAGCAGATTTCCAGCTTTAATGTTACGAAGGCGCCCATCACCGCCGTTCTGCTGGTGGAGTTTGGAGCCACGCGCTACAGTTTTATGATTAACGCTCTACAGGCTTCCTACGCATTTGCCAACACCCTCACCAAAGACGACTGGGTTGCGATTTCCTACTATGATATGCAGCCGCACATTCTAGTGGATTTCACCCAGGACAAGAGAGCCATTTATGGCGCGCTGAACCAGTTGCGCATGCCGGGATTCGCCGAGACCAATCTGTTCGACGCCTTGTATGACACGCTGGATCGACTCGACCGGGTCGAAGGGAAGAAATACATTATATTGATCACGACCGGGTACGACAGCTTCAGCAAGCTGACGCTGGACCAGATCACCAAGAAGGTTAAAGATACGAAGGATGTGACCATTTTCCCCATCAGCGTTGGACAAATCGCCCGGATCATGGGCAACGCCGGGAACCGAAGCATGGGCATTCACGCCAGCGAAATGGATTATCTGCAGGCCGATAACGAAATGAGAACCTTCGCCGCCATCACCGGGGGCCGTGCCTACTTCCCCCGCTTTGAGGCCGAGTATGGCGAGGATTTTCGGGATATTGGCAACGACATCCGCAACCAGTACTCGCTCGCCTATCATCCCACGAACACCAAGCTGGACGGCACCTACCGCAAGCTGAAGGTTGAAGTGCTTACGCCCGAAGGCGCTCCGCTGAAGGTGAAAGACCAGAAGGGCAAAGAGCAGAAAATCGAAGTCGTCTCCCGCGACGGCTACACCGCCAAACATTCGGTGGACTAAGAGCGGTTCTAGCTGGGAACTCCATCGATCGGGAGGCGCACGGGTTCACTCGTGCCGTGGAGGTGGCCTTCGGCGACTTAGGAAGAACTGAGTACAGTACAACTAATTTGTTAAAAGTCCAACCACTTGACAAAAGTACAACTCGATCATAGAATGTCTAACTATGGCGATCGAGTATGCAACCGTCAAAGCCAAGGGACAAGTAGTGATCCCGGTGGACATCCGGCGCAGATTCCAGATCGACGAAGGCACGCGAGTCGCGTTTCTGGAAGAGCAAGGCCGATTATTCATTCAGCCGGTAACGGATGAGTTTATCGATGGCATGAAGGGTGTGCTCGCGGGGCGTGGTCTGCCCGAGCGGGTAGAGCGGAGCCGGGATCGGGATCTGTAATGAAGGTACACGTGCTCGATGCCAATGCCCTCTATCGCTTTTTGACCGGCGGGCCCGGCGCCGACACGGTGAACCGGCTCTTCAAGGAAGCCCGCGATGTTGAGCAACCGCTCCGTATGTCGGTGATCAACTGGGGTGAGGTTTACTACACCGTCGCCAAAGCAGAGGGCTTCGCGGAGACGGTCAGGGTCATGAACCGCGTGAAGCTGCTCCCTCTTACAGTTCTCGACGCAGGGGAGGGGGTGACGGCCCGTGCTGCCCAGCTCAAGGCCGGTCATGGTCTGCCCTATGCCGACTGTTTTGCAGCCGCCACTACTGCGAAAGACAACATCCTGGTCACGTCGGATGCGAAGGACTTCAAGAAAATCCCAGGATTGCACATCTTGCCGCTCCCGGAACACAAAGCGAAGAATTGAGTTGGCGCTCGATCCGACCCTGCATGTCCTTCTCCGAGAACTGAGAAACGCCATCAGTGCCCATGGAACAACGCGTCCAGCAGAAATACGACTCCCGCTCCAACGAACACCAACAGCGCCATCTTGGCTCCCGGTTCTCTGTTCACTTCCGGAACCAAATCGGAAGCCGCAACATAAATCGTGACTCCTGCCGCCAACGGTAGTCCTGCGTCAACATGCTGGCGGAAGATCGCCATGGTCAGAACCCCGGCCAGCGTCGCCCCTCCCAGAATCACTGATGCTCCCCAGGCCGTGCCCCGGCTACGGCCGCTGGCCAGCATCACCGAACTCACGGTAAAGCCTTCCGGAATTTTGTGGAGGAAGATGGCGAAAAAAATGATCCAGCCCAGAGCGTTCGACACCAGAAATCCAGAAGCGATCGCGATGCCGTCGAAAAACGTATGGATGATCAGGCCGAGCAGTACGGAGTAACTCTTGTGCGAATGCATGAACTCATCTTTGTGGGTCTCTTCGCCGAAGTGGAAGTGCGGTGTGAGGGTATGCTCGAAGAAGTGAATGATGAGGTAACCCAGCAGAATCAGATACGCAGCGCTTCGGCCGCGCAGCTCAAGGCTTTCCGGGACCATCTCAACCAAAGCCGTCGCCAGCATGAATCCCGCGCCCAGGGCGACGAAATAGCGCAGATAACGCCGCTCCCAACTGCGCTGCACAATGATCGCCCCGCCGAAAACGTTAGCGGCGGCAGCGGTGAGGCCGAGGAGGATGCTGGTAGCAATGGGATGCATTGAGTTTAGAGTCCTGAGTCGCGAGTCCCGAGTAAAGGTATCGATTAACGAGGAATGTCGTCAAATCGATGATGATGGAAGTTGCTGTCCAAGCGAATTGATGAGGCCGCTTAGGATGCGGCTTACTTCGTCCGTTCGTTTTAGAAGTTCTGAGGCTTGGGATTCAGAAAGATAATTTCTTTGCCGCGCGATCATTACCTGAGTTTCAAGTTCGGCAACTGATCCTCTCGAACGGCGAAGGAAATGGCGAAACTCGCGATCAGTATAGTGGGCTTGTCCCTTTGCGATATTGCTTGGAACGGAAACTGCAGCCCTGCGCATTTGATCGGTCAAGCTGTATGTCTCGCGCTTGGGAAATGATTCAGTCGCGTCGTAGAGCGCGGATACCAAGTCCATCGATTTCTGCCATGCAATTAAATCTTTGTAGTGTCTGGCCACCACTTCAGCTTACAAGTAGCGTTCAGGAGGTGGACCACTTACAAATCCCCAATTTGATGTCAGTTCCCAAAACAGAACACCGAAACTTTGATTTTGCCACCCATGCGTGCATTACAAAGGATGCTCGGGACTCGAGACTCAGGACTAACCGCTGTGTCGGATGTGCATGACGTCCCCGTCTTGCACGATGTAATCTTTGCCTTCGAGTCTGAGAGTTCCCTTTGCCCTGGCATTCGCTTCGGAGCCGGCTTCCAGCAATTGATCCCATCGAATGGTTTCGGCGCGGATGAAATGTTTTTCCAGATCGGAGTGGATCGCTCCTGCCGCATCCTGCGCGCGGGAATTCGCCGGGACCTGCCAGGCGCGGCATTCATCTTCTCCCGCCGTGAAGAATGAAATCAGGCCCAGCAGTTTATACGTCGTGCGAATCAGCCGCACCAGCCCGCTTTCTGTGAGTCCGTAGCTCGACAAGAACTCGGCGGCGTCGGCATCGCTCATCTCGGCCAGTTCGGCCTCGACCTTGCCGCAGATCGCGGTGGCCGCGGCGTTTGGCCGCGCCGCAATTTCGGTAAGCTTGTACTTGCTCACTGCTTCTTCCAGTTCCTTGCCCAGTTCGGTCGACTCGCCGATGTTGAGCACGTAGAAAATCGGCTTTTCGCTGAGGAACATGAAGCCCTTGATGCGCTTCTTGTCCTCGGCAGTCATCGTCATCTCGCGCAGCGGCTTGTCGGATTCCACCTGCACCTTGGCGCGCTTGAGCAGCTCGAATTCTTTTTCGAGCTCTGGCGTCTTCATCTTCTTGAGATCTTTTTCCAGCCGCTCCAGCCGTTTTTCGATTTGCCCAAGATCGCTGACCAGCAGATCGAATTCCACGTTCTTAATATCGCGCAGCGGATCGATCTCGCCCGTGTGCGGCACGGAAGGATCGTCAAACACACGCACCACGTGGGCAAGCGCATCGACGTTGCGCAGATGCGCAGCATAGGCACTGTCTTTCAAGGCTTCCTGGCCGATTGCGCCCACGTCAACGTACTCAACCGAAGTGTGAGTGAGCTTCTTCGGGTTATACAGCGCGGCCAGTCGGTCCAGCCGGTCGTCGGGAACTTTGGCGACGCCGATATGCGCCTCGCGCGGGTTGGCCCGCGCCGAATCCGAGAGGTGCGCCTTGGTCAGAATCCGAAACAAAGATGTCTTGCCCACCTGAGGCAGGCCAATAATGCCGGTTTTCATAAGAAAGCTTCTAACTTCTGGGTTTGCCACGCCAAGGCGAGTTCACTGCGAACCCGCATTGTGGCCTCAGTGACTGCCGGACAACCTTTCAGGATAAATGATGACGGGGATATTGCCCAACGCGACTAGGGAGCCGCTGGTGTCTCGGTTTCAATTTCGGCTGACGGATTTCAGTTAAGCGGCGAGCGGATGGCCGATCTCCCAGTGCAGGCCGAAGGGATCAACCAGGCGTCCCAATCGCCAGCCATGTTCCTCGCCCACCGGGAACACCTCGGACGCGCCCGCCGCCAGCGCCTTAGCAAAAACCGTGTCAGGGTCGGCGACGGTCAAGATCATTCGCACCGAGCCACCACCAAGAGACTCCGCGTGCGGCTCAACGGGCTGTCCATCACTCAGCCAAAACTCGGCGCCCTCGACTGAGAGCCGCGCTACAACTCCTGCTTCGGGATCCGGCAGGCGGTAGACTACCTTCGCTCCGAATGCCACCTGGTAGAAGCGGAGAGCTTGCTCACCGTTGCGAACCGTTAGCCAGGGTGCGATCGTGCAGAGGGTTGGAAGGCTGCTGAGCTCATAGACGCATCCTAGCGAAACCCTAGCTGCTGCGCAGTCAAATACACCACGACCAATCCCAGCAGCAACACCGCGCCTTCCACGCGCGTCGACCATACGTGCAGCGCGTCGAACTGAATGCGCTCAGGATTGTCGATCGGCGCAGAACTCACTTCACCGAGCGACGCCCGCAGAACATCCATGCGAGGCATGATGCCAAACTGCGAGATCAAAGTGAGCGCCAGCATCAGCGCAGAGAAGCATGTGGCGCGCGGCGAAGACATGCGCTGTGCCGTCGGTGAACCGGCTGTAGAGCAGCGAACTGATCAGGTAGACGATCCCGGAAAAGATGGCGATCCAGTGCAGCTTGCCCAGAGCGCGACCGACCACGTTGCCGGCAAGATGAGTCGTGGGCAGGACCGTGAATGCTGTGGGCGCGAGAACAAATGCAAAGAAGATAAGGCCGCCGATCCAGACGATCAGCGAGAGCAACATGAGGAAGCGGAGGAAAGACATGAGGAGAGAATTATATCTCGACGGTGATCGTGCGCTGGCAACTGACCACTGATCACTGACCGCTGCTCTCAGACTGGCACAGGCACATTCTCCACGATCTCGCGCAGTACCTGATCGGCCTGCTCGGATTTTTTCAGGGTCGAAGCATAGCCTCCGTTGACGACCACGCGGTGGGCGAAGGCCGGAACGGCGAGCGGCTTGAAGTCTTCCGGAGTGCAGAAGCTGCGGCCATCGAGGAAGGCCATGGCTTGCGCCGCGCGGTAAAGCGCCTGCGCTCCGCGCGGTGAAACTCCGAGCGAGAGATATTCTGACTCGCGCGTTCGGCGCACGATTTCGAGAGCATAAGTTACCAGAGATTCGTCCACGCGAATTCGCTTCACGGCTTCCTGCATCTCGAGCACGTCAGCGCCCGTAAGCACTGGCCGCATTTCCTGCAGAACTCCGGAGCCGGCTTCAGAGCGCAGAATCTCTCGCTCGGCTGCGGCTTCGGGATAGCCCATGCGCACCCGCATCAGGAAGCGGTCGAGTTGTGATTCTGGCAAAGGATATGTTCCGTGATGCTCGACAGGATTCTGCGTAGCGATCACGAGAAACGGCTGCGGCAGTTCGTACGAGTGCGCGTCGACTGTGACCTGGCCTTCGTTCATGGCTTCGAGCAGCGCGGATTGCGTCTTCGGCGTCGTTCGGTTGATTTCGTCGGCCAGCAGAACGTTGGTGAAGACGGGGCCGCGCTTGAACTCGAATTCTTGCTCCAAAGACGAGTACACCGAGATGCCGAGCACGTCGGAAGGCAGCATGTCGCTGGTGAACTGCACGCGCTGGAAGGTGCAATCGATGGCGCGGGCGAGGGCTTGTCCCAGCGTAGTCTTACCGACTCCGGGGACGCCTTCGATCAACAGGTGTCCGCGGGCGAAGATGCTTACGAGCGCTAGCCGGACGACGTCGTCCTTGCCGCGAATCACGCGGCGAAGAGCTTTTTCCAGTTCGGCAGCCTTGTGGGATACGGCGATTGCGGTCTCTGGGGACATTGGTTGGATTTTACTAGCTGGCGCTGCGGCGGCAGAGTTACCGATGTCACTGGACTTCAGCTCTGGCAACTAGACGATATCTTCGCTGGCGCACGTAATCTCCCAAGCGTGCTTTCGTGCGCACCTTCGTTATCGCGGCCCTTTCCATCCTTGTCGAAATGTAGCAAATCTCCAATCATCGTTAGATTCGACTGAACAGTAGCCCGAACTTCTAAGCCTTCAGGCGTAACCTTGGCTACTTCGCCGGCGCAGGTGATAAACCTCCCGCTTGTCATGTAAACTTTCTGACCAACTACTAGTGTCTTCGTATCCATTGTGTTGTCCTCTGATACCGAGCCGGAGAAGATAAGACGTCGAGCCCCTCAGCGGCTAAAGCCGGCATCTTTGTTGCCTCTGTACGGCACGACTGAAGTCGTGCCCTTCCCGAAACTATTTTATGAGATTGCAGCTAGCGACCGGCTACTCGTCTCTTTGAGAACGCAAGCGTTGAGCAAACCTTGCGACGATTCAAGCTAGAAGTAGGAGCTATCAGCTTTTTCACTGCGTGAACTCTGCGGGGCGTCCCGTTAGGCGCTCGATGCGCTTGGCGATTGGGGGATGAGTCGAGAATAAATTTCCAAAGTTCACGCCGAGCAGGGGCTGGATGATGAACAGGTGTGCCGTCGAGGGCGTGGCCTGCATGGGCATGCGGCGCGAGTAGGCGTCGAGTTTTTGCAGGGCGCTGGCCAGGGCGTAGGGATTGCCGGTGTAGTGGGCTCCGGTGGCGTCGGCCTGGTACTCGCGCGAACGCGACACTGCCATCTGAATCATGGCAGCGGCGATGGGTGCCAGAATCAGCATCAACAGGCCGCCTATCCCACCTCCGCGGCGATCGCGGCTGCCGCCGCCAAAAAACATTCCAAAGCGCGCCAGCAGAGTGATGGCGCCCGCGATGGTCGCCGCCACCGAACTGATCAGGATGTCGCGGTTGCCGACGTGCCCGAGTTCGTGCGCCAGCACGCCTTCCAACTCTTCATCGTTCAGTAAACCCAGAATCCCATGGGTCACGGCTACCGAGGCGTGCTTCGGATTGCGTCCCGTGGCGAACGCGTTGGGCGACTCGGTGGGAATCACATAAATCTTCGGCATGGGCAGGCCGATCTTCTGGGTCAGCCGCTCGACGATCTCGTAAGCGCGGGGCAGTTGTTCACGCGTGACCGGTTGCGCGCGGTAGGTGGCCAGCGCAATCTTGTCGGAGAAGAAGTAGGCGCCGAAGTTCAGCGCAACGGCGACTGCCAGCGCCAGCATCATCCCATTCTGCCCGCCAAAATGTTGGCCGATGAACATTAGCAGCAGCGTGAGTGCGGTCAGCAGAAACGCGGTCTTGAAAGTGTTCCCCATAATCGGATCTCACCTATTTGATGTTACGCCTTGCGGGGAGATGCAGTTCGGTCCGTTCTGGGAATTTGCGGTAGACCGAGATATACCCCCTCCCCCTCGATCTATTGGAATCATGGTGTTGGGAGGAAATTTCGAATTGATCTCTTCGAATCAATCACTTGCGGGCAAAATGTTGAAAATAAGGTAGTTCCTGCTTTGCTTTGCGAACGATCGCGCAGCTTCCTCCCGGCGATGATCGGCGAAACGGGTTGTGGATGGCAAGGTTAGATGTCACAGCGCGGGAGTGGCTAGCCTCTCGCACGAGGACGCACACGAAATGGAAATGCCCTGAGAGGCTTGTGGCGGCGCTAATCGGTAAGGGGTCCTTCGACTCCGCAAACCGATTCGCTTTGCGAATCGGTTTGCTCCGCTCAGGATGACAGTGCTGATCGGCTCTACAGGAGTTTTTTCTTGGGGCGGCGTTTGAATAGTGGGGAGCCCCAGGTGCCTGCTGATAGCAGTGCTCCGAAGAGAATTACGGCGTCGATGCTGGAGCGGCCTTCGGGCGACCAGTAGACATCTTTCAGATTCAGCCAGAGAGCGAATTCGTCGAGCGTCAGTGCTGCGCCTACGCCGTAGAGGATCGACATCAGGCGGCTCAAGAGCAGCGAGGAATCGTCCTCGCCGGTGCCGATGTCGGCCAGCCATCCGTAGCCCACGGCCAGCAGGATGATGATGCCGAAGACCAGGTGATGAATGTGGCGGCCGCCGTGCTCGATGAAATGGAAGGGCGGAATATGGTGCAGAACGGCGAAGACTACCGCGCGGACTCCGGCGAACGTCAGGAAGAAGCTGACGGAAGCTACGAAGAGACGGCGGCGCGGTCGGTCGGGGATGCGTTCGTGGATCGCCTTGCCCAGGGACGTGCCGTAGGACAAGAGCAACAGGAGAGCTGTTACCGCGATCGCTAGCAGGAGTATGAACCAGGTGTAGGCCATGGGGTATTAGAGCATTTAGGGTGCGAGCGGCTGGGGAAACAGCAGGTTCCTCACCCACGCTTTGCGCGTGTTCGGAATGACAAACTGTGTGGCTTCACGTTATGCCTTCCGAATTACGTTTTGCATTTACGCTTTTTGCGCTTCGCGTTTCAGGGCGCGCTCCAGGGTTTGGTCGAGGGCGGACTTGGCCTTTTCGTATTCCGCTTGCGAGATTTGGCCTTGGCGGCGTTCGACTTCCAGTTGGAAGAGTTCTTCTTTTAATCCTTCGAGCAGCATGGAGGTGGGGCGCGCCCGCGGGTGCGTCCAGGCTTCAGCGGGAGTCGTAGTCGTCTTCCACCGCATGGTTGCTGACGCGGAAGAACCTGGCGTTTGGCGGGCCAGAGCGCGGGCCGCGGACTGTTGGCGCACGGCTACGTAGACGCCGCCGATGATCAAAGCTGCGGCGATGCTTCCGAGGATCTGCCAGCGATATTTCTGCAGAGGGTCGGGAGCGTCGATGGGCGGGCCGAGTCCGCCGCCGGGGCGGTCGGTGGCCTGGGCGCCGGGACTCGTCTGTGCGCCTTCCGAGCTTTGTCCTTCTGCCTGTCCTTGTCCCTGCCCTTGAGCGCCGGCCTTCCTGGGGATCTTCGAGTGTGCCCTCGCCGGAAACTTTGAAGGCGAGATTCTCGCCGGGCCTTGGTGTTGGACGCGACTTCCATGATGGCGTTGGGCTCGGCCGGATAGCTCCATGACTTGATATCCGGTTGACTCAGCGGCGGCGGTGAACTGCATCGTCTTCGGGATCATGACCACGAAGTGCTCCAAGGGATACACCGACTTGGGATCGAGATTGGCGCTGCCGGTGTAGGGAAGCTGGTAGGCCACTTCGAAGCGGGTGAGTCCGGGCCGCAAGGGAAAGATGAAGGAGTAGCGGTTCTTCTCGCCTTCGGGCACGGGAGCGGATTTCAGCGGGTTGCCATTTTCCGTGGTGGCTGAGCCGGATTCTTCGATGATGTGGGCTCCGTCGGGAATGTAGAACTCGAGGTTGCGCTCGTTCATCTGGGTGCGCGGCGGGTTGGAAGTATTCTGCACGCCGAATTCGCGAACGATCTCGATCTGACCCTGCGCGTTCTGGACGCGCATGATGTCGGCGACTACCTGGATGCCGTCAATCTTTTTTCCGACATCGAAAACCTCCAGTTCGACGGAGGTGGTTCCGGGAGGGGCCATGCGGTGGTAGGTGACGTCCTGATGGATGGCGCGGACCAGGTGCGGAGACTGGGCGTCGTCGAGCTTGAAGCTGAAGTGGCCCTGGGCGTCGGTTTTGGTGCGGCCGGCTTCTTCCATGCCCTGGCCGAGTTTGAGCAGGACGACTTCGTCTCCGGCGGCGGGCTTGTTGGTGGTGGAGTTCTTGACCGTGCCGGTTAGGGTTTGGGCGGAGGCGAGGGTGGTTAGGAGGAGGATGAGAGTGCTGCGCATGCTTGCTCCAACGAGCGCTGAGGTGCACAACAGCGGAGTGAGAGGGAACTCCTTGCGAGGACTTGCGGAGCGGTTGAGGCGCAAGGGATCCTTCGACTGCGTAAGTGCTTCGCTTCGCGGAGCACTTACTCCGCTCAGGATGACAAGTCCGCTCGCGATGACAGGGGAAGCGTTCAAGATCGGGTTCCTTTTTGAGGCGCGGGATTGTTTTCCAGGCGGGCGATTTCGGCCAGGATGGTGGCGGCTTCGTCCTGCAGGGAAGATTTCAGCGAGGCGAAGTCGGCGTCGGGTATTTTGCCGGCTTTGTATTCGAAGTTGAGATCGCGCAGATTTTCGTAGACTGCGTCTTTGCGTTCGCGGAGATAACCGGCACGGGTTTTCTCCGGACCGAGGAAGACTCTTCCGGGCAGATAGAAAACATAAAAGAGAGATGCGACGCAGCAGAGCAGAGGCCAGCATGATCGGAATCCATGTCATAGGTCAGTCTCCTTGCGGGCCTGGTCGCGGAACTGTTCGAGTTCGGCGCCGCGGACGGGGCGCAGGCCGTCGGCGATGGCGGGGGCTGGACGGTTCTTCCAGGAGCGGACGACCAGCACGATCAAGCCGAAGCCGAGAATCAGAGCGACGGGAGGAATGATGTAGGCGGCGCGGTCGAAACCTTGCATGGTCGGGGCGGCCAACACCGTCGGCCCGTATTTCTGGACGAAGCTTTGCTCGACCAGGCTGTCGCTATCTCCGCGGGAGACCGCGGCCATGAGTTCGTTGCGCATGCCGTCGGAGTCAGGGCAGCCGACGTGATTGCATTCCAGAAGAATCTGGTTGCAGCCGCAGATGCACATCATCTGGTGGCCGATTTCGTTGAAGCGGCGTGGCGGGATCTCCGGCGCCGAGGAGAGCGAAGACGGCGAGGCAGAGCAGGAGGGTCTGGGCTGCTTTGCGGCCTCGCCTGTCTGGCTTCGTTTTCGGAGTTAAGTTTGTCATCTTCACCGATGGTGCCATCAAAACATCCGGGTTGCGCCCGGCGGACGGCCGAGGGCGGCCGTCCCAATTTCTACTTCAAGCCGCTCAATCTCCTGTGGCCACGGGAGCGGGTTCGGCTCGCCCTCCCACGCGCGCGGGTGCGGGGACGCGGCTGGCGCGGGGGCGTTTGGAACCAGGGCCAGAACCGTTCCGGCGAGCATGATCCAGACGCCCAGCCAGATCCACATTACCAGCGCGTTCAGGTGCGCGCGCAGGATGGGATGACCGTTATCCTGATTCACTCCTTCGAATACCAGGTAGAGATCCTCGTTCAGGGTGGAGCGGATGTCGGGCATGGTCGAGGTCTGCTGGCTGGCATGATAGAAACGGCGGACCGGGGCTCATGGTATCGATCTGCTTGCCGTTTTTGTAGACGTCGAGAATCGCCCACTGGCTGAAATAGTTGGGTTGTCATCCTCGGTGGAGGAGCGGCAGATGAGGGTGTAGCGACCGATGGTCATCTGGTCGCCGTTCTTCATCTCCATTTCTTTGTCTTGATTGAAAGCAGAGCCGGCGAAGCCGATGATCACGACCGCCACGCCGAAGTGGACGATGTATCCGCCGTAGCGGCGCGTGTTGCGGTGCGTGAGCTGCACCATGGAGGCGAACATGCCCTGGCCGGTGTGCTTCGCGATGACGCGGCCGCCGCGGTAGAACTCGCTGGCCACGGTGAGAGTCACTAGGACCGCGAGAGCAATGGCCATCAGCGAATAGAAATTGGAGATGTCCCGCCAGGGCTTGAGGCCGAAGGCTGAGCCCCAACTTTGCGGCGTGAGCATCAGGAAGATGGCGACCGCGATGGCGCCGATGGTCGGCCACATGAAGTTGCGCTTCAGGCTTTCGAGCGACGTCTTGCGCCAGGCGAGTAGCGGGCCGACGGCGGTGAGGATCAGCAGCAGCAAAGCTACGGGGATCGCGACGCGGTTGTAGAACGGCGCGCCTACCGTCACCTGATTGCCTTGCACGAGTTCGGAAATCTTCGGGAACCAGGTTCCCCAGAGGACGGTGAAGCAGAGCAGAACGAAAAGGAGATTGTTGAACAGGAAGCTCGATTCACGCGAGACCAGCGATTCGAGCTTATGTTCGCTCTTCAGGTGAGACTTGTTCTTGAAGAAAAAGAACGTAAACACGGCGAGGGTGATCAGGAGGAACCAGCCGAACCATGTCGCCGATGGACGATTGCGCGAAGGCGTGGACGGAGCTGATGATGCCGCTGCGCGTAAGGAAAGTTCCGAGGATGGCCAGCCAGAAGGTGGCGAAGACCAGCCACATGTTCCACATCTTCAGCATGCCGCGCTTTTCCTGCATCATCACCGAGTGCAGGAAGGCGGTGCCGGTGAGCCAGGGCATGAGCGAGGCGTTTTCGACGGGGTCCCATCCCCAGTAGCCGCCCCAGCCCAGGACCGAATAGGCCCAGTGGGCGCCGAGAAAGACGCCGCAGGTGAGGAATGCCCAGGTGACCATGGTCCAGCGGCGGGTGATGTTGATCCACTTCTCGCCCGGATACTTCATGATCAGCGCGCCCAGCGCGAAGGCGAACGGGACGGTGAAGCCGACGTAGCCGAGATAGAGCATGGGCGGATGAATCACCATCTCGGGATACTGCAGCAGCGGATTCAGGCCGCTGCCATCGGCGCGGAGCGGGCCTGCGAGAATGCCGAACGGATTGGCGGCGAAATTCACCAGTAGCAGAAAGAAGATCTGCACGCCGGCCAGGACGACCGAAGCGTAGGCGAAGAGGCGCGGGTCAGTTTTGTAACGCAGGCGCAGAACGAATCCGTAGGCCGCAAGCAAGAGCGACCAGAACAGCAGCGAACCTTCCTGGCCGGACCACAGCACGGCGAACTTATAAGGAGCGGAGAGATCGCGATTGCTGTGGTGGAAGATGTAGGCGATGGAGAAGTTGTCCTGGAAGGCGCAGACGACGAGGACAAAGGCGGCGAGAAAGACTGCGACGAAGGTGGCTACGCCGGCGCGGCGGGCGGTTTCGCCGATGCGTTCCGAACCTCGGCGGAGCATCGCGACGAAGGATGCCTCGGCGGCGGAGCGAGCCGCGCTGGAGCGGTATGCAGCCTGCGCCCCTGGCGTCGCGGCCAGCGAAGAGGTTTGGTTCTGAAAAGCTAGGGCGATGATCCCGGCGAGGAACGAGTAGACGCTCAGGGCCAAAGCGAGAAGCAGTGCGAAACTACCCAATTTCCGCCATGGTGGGGGAACCCCGGGTATTTTTTCAGAAATGTCGCGTCGAGGCAACCGCGAAAGGGCATGCGGCGGCCGAATTGGCACCGCCGCATGTCTTGACAGGACCCGACTATGCGCTCTGCTGCTGACGGTAGCGCTGCTTTATTTCACGTTCGGCGGTCAGCCAGTCCTCGGCTTCGCTGCCGGACGCGGTTCCGCGCTGCTGGTAGAGTTCATAGGCGCGGCGCCGGATCTCGTCTTCCAGATTGATGGGGATCGGTGGCGCGGCGTTTTTTCGCGGTTCGCTCCTGACGACTTCCATCTTCCGGGGTTCGGGCGTCTTTTTGACTTCTGCCGCTGCAACTTCGGCGGGCGTGGCTCCAGCCACGACTGCGTTCACTTCGGGCAGACTGCTGTTATCGGTTTGGTTTTGACTCGGATTTGTGCGATTTGTCTTGCTGCCGGGGGTAAATTTCGACCTTGCCATAATTGGATACTCCTTACATATACCTAAATTTAGGAATGAATCGAACTGTTGAACGAACCACATACACTTGTCCCGCAACGTTTAGGAGAACATTGAAATTTGTGGCAGAAGTACACCTAGTATAAACCTCCGGAGGCTGTGGAAGCGTGCCTTCGCGAAGAAATTGGCGGCAAGGGCTTTGTTGTAATCGAAGGTCTTAATTCGACACTCCGGGGATGGCGCTATCGTCTAGGGGTTAGGACGGAAGATTCTCGATCTTATTTTGTGCCGCTAGTTTTTCATAAGTGATTGAAAACAAATTAGAGCGTCTTAGAGTCCTTTAGCCCTTTTTTGCCCCATTTGGTGAGACTTTTGGTGAAACAAGAAATGCGCAAAACGAACTCCCTCACATAACCGAAACTTCCCCTACCGATGTGCTGTTCTCAGTGGCGAACCCGAGGATCAGGCAGTTCTGGGGTCATACGCTACCGGGTAGGATTCATTGCGGTCGTTGTGGAGGACAGGCGTGAAAAGGGGTATCAGCAGGCTGTGCCGTTTTGACCGGAATCGTGTCCTTAGTCATCTGATACGGCTTCAAGCCAGACACGAGCGTGGCAGAACTCTGTCAGGTCCGCTCTGGCGGCACCAGCCCGATAACTCGCCTATCAGAGGCTCTGCGAGGAGCCAGCTACGCGGCAGCCGCAGAGCGCGAGCAACGCCGTTCAATCTCTTGGCTTATCCGCCAGAACTCCTGCACTTCAGTGTCGTTTAGCACTTCTTCCCGTGCGCGCGCGAGCAAGGCGGCAAGCGCCTGATGTAGCTCCTCCGCTGTAGAAGAGCCTAGCTCTGTGATCGGAAGCGTCATTTCACTCTCCTGTATCAACTCGGTGAACTCTCAGTGTTCGCGAGTTCACTAGATTTGCAAGTTCTTGTGAACTGTCAATTATGACAGGGGATATGCGTGCGGCCTGAGATTCAGAAAGCTGGAACGGTTGGCGAACGGCCTTTCGCAGGTTGGCGTTGCGCCTAGCGATAGTCTGAACATGCTTCGGCGTGCGCGGTTGGACAACAGCAAAAAATGGAGAGTCCCGCATTATCACCTTCGAAGGTAAACTTGCGGTGCTAATCGATCGCCATAAACGGGACCCCCACCATCATTGCTCACGCGGCAGGGCTTTTAAGCTCTTTAGTATTGTCTTCGATTGCTGCCACTGGTCCGTTCTCCTTGACCGACGCAATCCCGTTCTCCATTGCCGAGACCGAAGAATACATTTCGCTCTTGCCGATAATCTGGCCATTCGTTGCTGTCAGAACGAAGTACGGCTGTCCATTCTTCGCCGTTTTGCGTTCGTAGCGGGTATCGTCGCCGGCGTTAGCCTTTACAGAGTCGATGCCGGCAATAGCGCTCTGCTTTTGCTTGTAAAGTTCGCTGGTAAGAATCACTTCACCGTTCCCCGCCTTTAGGTTGAACATGAATTGACCACTTCCGCCCTGCTTCAAGTCGAATGTAGCTGCCATGGTTCTTCTCCTCCTGAACTGCTGGGTTATCTCCGATTCAGCCTGTAGCCAATCGTCGAGGTCATGCCCATCTTCTCTTCTGCGTTGCTCATAAATTTCGTAAGCACGGCAACGGACTCGCTCGCGGCGCGCAATGCTAGAGTCAGGTGTCCGGCTTGCCTTAGGTTGGTGGGGCATAGTGGATGCACGCTTCATTTGCTGACACTCCTTATCTGCAACCACCACACCTAAACTCTCAGGGGTTCAGACACCTTTATCAAGGATGGCGTCGTTTCGTGAACTGCGTTTACTGACAGTATTCTCCTGGGTGAACAATCGGTAAAACACCGGCGTCGGGGATTTGGCGGAAGGAGAAGCCGAACTAGTGTAGTGGCCATAGCTGGCGTTAATCGCCATTCCACTTACTGGGGGTTGAATGAGTGTAAGCGCCTGTTTTCGACTGTTATCTCTCTAAATCCGCTTGCGGCTTCCCATCGGTATTTCTTGTAGTTGTGCCCGACCTAGCCGTGGCGGGATGTTGGATGGGGATAGTCGCTCACTTGCTGGGGCTGGTATTCACGTCAAAGGTGCTGTTCTGCACGACTTCCAAAGCCAGAGACACTTGACCCGTAGGAGACCGGTTTGCGAGAAGTTCGAGTGCTGCTGGCAGATGATTACGAGCCTTGGCGTCGTTGTGTGTCTTCGCTATTGCTGAGGTACTCCGGATTGCAGATTATTGGCGAAGTGTCGGACGGCCTGAACGCCGTCATGAAGGCCGAGGAGTTAAAGCCGGACTTGATCCTGCTGGATATTAGCCTGCCAACGCTCAACGGAGTAGAAGCTGCTATCCGAATACGCGAAACTGCTCCCATGACGAAGATCGTTTTCATCAGTGCGTACGAGGACTCCGATGCACTGGCGACGGTTTTGAGCAACGGGGCGGAGGGGTACGTTTTAAAATGGGAGGTCACCAGGGAACTCCTGCCCGCCATTGAAGCGGCCGTGTGCGGACGCAAGTTCGTAACCGCAGCACTCACCGACCCTGAACTCGGTTCCGGGCCAACCCTAAACACAAACCGGTTTTTAAGATCTGATGGCAAGCCGTAGTTCAGTGTGAATCGAGCCTGTCCCGCAGTTCTGGCTCGTCCTACTTATGAATCTTTTCCGTTTCCCATTACTTGCATTTGTGCTCGCTTTCCTCGTGCAGTGGCTCGCGGCGCAGATGGGCAATTTCTATCGCGAGAAAAGAGGCCCCATGCAAGAGCAGGATCGAAGCGATTTCGGCACTGTCGAAGCCGCGACCCTGACACTCCTGGGCCTTATCATCGGATTCAGTTTTTCGATGGCGATCAGCCGCTACGATCAGCGCAAGGATTACGAAGAGGCGGAGGCAAACGCAATCAGTACAGAATACGTTCGGGCCGACGTGTTGCCTGGGGACGATGCCGAGCTTGTGCGAGAGTTGCTGAAGAAGTATACCGACCTGCGTGTGCAGTCATATACAGTCCGCGACACCGTGGAGCTCAGAAAGATCGACGCCGATACAGCAGAAATACAGCAAAAGCTATGGTCCACGGTGCGACATGGGGCTGCGCTCCAGCCCAACCCCGTCGTTGCCTTGGCGGTTTCGGGCATGAATAATGTCTTGGATTCTCAAGGATACACACAGGCTGCCTGGTGGAATACCATCCCTGTCGCAGCGTGGATTCTGATGATGACCATCGCGATCGGCTGCAACCTGCTGATCGGCTATGGTGCGCATCGGAAGGCTCGGGGCCTGTTATCCATTCTGCCGCTCGTGATCTCCATCTCATTCTTCTTCATTGCCGATATTGACAGTCCGCGCAGGGGCGTCATTCGGGTCGTTCCGCAGAACCTGTTAGCGCTCTCTCAGTCCCTACATCCGCGTTGAGGTACGACGCGTTCCTGTTGCAACATCACGATATCGCTCATTGACCGCTGCGAAGTGTTCTGAGTGTAAAGGCCTGATCACGGGCCCCCCAGAGCAGCACAAGAAAGCAGAAGGGGAAATAGGAAGCTTCACTTGGTTCTCAGCCCTGACCTCACCAGGTCAATCGCAAACTGATTGATCTGGCGCAACGACCTGGCTATCCGGCCTTGGTAGTCTCAAGACCACCAATGAACCGAAGATATTGCGCAGCCTGGGTCGCCGTTTGCTTGCTATTTCTAACCCTGAAAAGCACAGCTGTCGAGCGTAACATTCAGCCGAGCATCCGTTCTACCGGATCGTTTGATCTCCTCTTGAATTTCGCCGGACGAATACGTCACACAAACCTAGATTGCTCGCACTTTGTGCACGCTGTGTATGAACGTGCAGGACTACATTACGATTACGCCACATCACGCAACCTTTATCGTGGGTGGCAAGAGTTTCGACGTGTTAGCGCGCCCCAGGCGGGTGACTTGATCGTGTGGCGCGGCCATGTGGGCATCGTCGTCCGACCGGAACAACACATATTCCTGAGTGCCCTTGCTAAAGGCGTGAGCTTGTCGTCTTATACGTCCCAATACTGGGCAAAAAGAGGAGAAATGCGTTTTTTTCGCTATGTTGAAAAGGGCACACCGGGCTAACCAACTTTGTCGATGCGGGCTGCCTCGTCTTGCGCCGCCGTACAAGGCGCATTGCCTTCCCTCACCAGTCTTAGCTCGGTTTCAGGAATCGTGAACAACGTCGAGCCGCAGTCCAGGCAGACAGAAATTCTTGGGAATATTAGAACACCAGGATTCTCGAGATGCCTGCGGCCGCTGAAATGGATCATGACTTCGGCATCAAATTCTGTTTTGTTCGTTGAGGAGCACAACTTGCAAGTCATAACACCCCCGATTATTCACCCTGCTACGACTGGTTCAGAACTGTGATGACTGTCGCTGTGGTTGGCCGGCTACAGACGTTAACCACACTAATAACACCCGATGAACAAATCTGCTCCGTCGAGGTACGATTGTTCGCAATTCGTAACAACCGCATCGGCGGGTGGCGGGGTATGTCAATTCGTCGGAACACCCGGGCAGAGTCTGCTTTCGGCGCTCAAACGTACGGCTCATGCAGGTGAACAGGCACGGCGAGTCTCCGGACGCGCAGGTTGATCACTTCCACAAAGACTGAGAAACCCATCGCGAAGTAGATATAGGCTTTCGGTATGTGCATGCCGAGGCCTTCGCCGATCAACGAGACGCCAATCAGCAGTAAAAATGACAGCGCGAGGATCTTTACCGTCGGATGGAGATTAATGAAGGAGCTGACGGGCCGCGCTGACAACATCATCACGCCGACTGCCAGGATCACGGCTGTAACCATGATAGTGATTTCGTCAGCCATGCCGACGGCGGTAACGACTGAATCCAGCGAAAAAGCGATATCCATCACAGCGATCTGAATAATGACAGCGACAAACGACGGCGGTACTCGCGCCGAGCTGTGGCCTTCTTCGCCCTCCAAGCGCTCGTGAATTTCGATAGTCGCCTTCGCGAGTAGAAACAGGCCGCCGCCGATCAGGATGAAATCGCGTCCGGAGATGGGACGCCCCAAGATAAAAAAAAGCGGAGCCGTCAACCTAATGATCCAGACAACGGAAAGCAAAAGCAGGATGCGCATCCCCATCGCCGCCAGGAGTCCCGTCTGCCGAGCCGGGCCTTGTTGCGACTTGGGAAGTTTGCTCGACAGAATCGAAATAAAGATGACGTTGTCGACACCCAGCACGATCTCAAGGAACGTCAGCGTGATGAGCGCGAGCAGACCGGAAGAAGTGAAGAATGCGTCCATGGTTGCCGCTCTACCTCGGACATTCAACGCACTGCACCCCGGAGTGTGGCGAATTCTGATAGGCAGCCAGCTCAAGATTCATCGTACGACAGTTCGCTCCGCAGAATTGTGGCGTCTCCGAGAGTTGTGACGCCGAAAAACCAGGAGTCAGCAGGAACCAGGCAGGCTTTTGACTCGTCGCATTCAAGGAATCTGTACAAAGCCAAATCCACATCCTCGCGTGTAGTGCAGGGTAAAAGGTCCGCTTTAAGAAAGGGTCTGGCAGAAATAACAGCATCTGTTTTCGTCAAACTCTTCGGGAGGGAGAAGAGCCGTGGCTATGGACTCGATTAAGCCGAATTGCAGAAGCTAAAAGCGGGAAACGCACGGTCTCAGGCGGCCTAATTGTTTTCTGCCGATGGTTGCGTCAGGAAGCCAACAATCCGATGCTGACGAACTTTCTGCCGTCAAGGACTGCGTCCACTGCAGCCAAGAGGTCGCTTTCAGCTCTGGTTTTTACAACGTAGCCGCAAGTCCCCAATCCGAGGACTTCTTGCACTACGTCAGGTGAGGACTCTTGAGTCACGAATATTATTTTCGACTCTGGGGCAAAGTTGCGAATCTGTCGAGCGGCTTCGATTCCATTCAGGGTCGGAAGCCCGATGTCGAGCACAATCAAGTCTGGTTGCAGTTCTTCGGCTTTGTGAACCGCGTCCAGTCCGTCTGAGGCTTCGCCGACGATCTGCAATTCCCGTCTTGTTCCCAGCTTCGAACAGACGAATCGCCGAAACGGTTCGTAATCATCGACTACGAGAACGCGAAGCGGCTGACATACCGACACCCCGCTATTTCCAGTCGAACGCACGTTCTCCATATTTGGAAACAAACCGCTTGCCCCGCGATTTTGGCTTCCCACTCCTTTTCCGGGAAGTATTCTGGGGTAAACTTGGGGTAAACTTGTGCAGTTTGATGGCCGGCTGAAAGCTCTCCCCTCAGAAAGTCAACGACTTCTGGAGTACTTGGATGGGATTGCCCTCCGCGAATTCGCCAGCTGTATCTCTCCCGCAGGCGGTGGATCCCGACGCGCGCGCTGCCGCTGTGCGTTACGAACTCGAACAGCTACTGACCAGCCCTTCACTTCGTGACTCCGATCACCTGAAGCGTTTTTTGCGCTATATCGTAGAGCACACCCTTGCGGGCGAGGGCAATGCACTGAAGGAATACCGGCTGGGCTTGGAGGTATTTGACCGCGATGACTCGTTTGATCCGAAAATAGACCCCGTCGTAAGGATGACGGCCCGCCGCCTTCGCGCCAAGCTGAAGGAGCACTACGAGAATGACGGTCTGGGAGCCGCCGTTCGCATCGAGGTCCCCAAGGGCAGCTACGCTGCGTGTTTTGTACAGGCTCCCACGCCCGAGTGCAACCGAGAGCAGACCTCGGTTATTCCTCGTGGTTGGAGGCTGAGCCTATTCGCTGGAGCGGTCTTGGTGATTGCCGCGCTGATAGCGGGTGGGTTTTACTATCGTTCGCACGAGCAAGCGAAGCGCCTGACCGGCAAGGACACCGTCGTTCTCGTTGATTTTGCCAACAGCACGGGCGATGCAATCTTCGGTGACGCGCTGAAGACGGCGCTCAGCGTCTCTCTGCGGCAATCGTCGTTCCAGAATGTCCTTTCAGACAGCGAAGTAGCGGAGATCCTGCATGAGATGGACATTCCAGCTGACAAGAAACTCACGCCGAAGACAGCCCGCGAGCTTTGCCGGCGCGCGGGCAGCAAAGCCTACCTTGCCGGGTCCATTCGCAATCAGGGCAGCAAATATGTGCTGGGGTTGAAGGCGGTAGATTGCCAGAGCGGAGACACGTTGGCGCAGGAGCAGGTCACGGCAGCGTCCAAGGAGAAGGTGCTGGACGCGCTGGGGGAGGCCGCATCCAAGCTGAGCGCCGAACTGGGTGAATCCCTCGCTGCAAGGCAGAAGTTTGAGGGTCCGCTCGAACAGGCTCCGGAGAAAGCCACGTCCGCAGTCGACCACGCGTCGGCGTCCGAGAAAGCGCCGAGGCCTGGGGGCGCCAGGTTCCGGCGTGTGGACGTAGGGAAGAACGAAATCGATTACATTGGAGAAGATGTTACGATCCGCTATTTCACGCATCCACCAGCGCCCCAACAGAAGCTGGCCGCCGATGGTCGGGTCTTATACCGGGAGGTATATATCGGGGATGACGTCACGGTGCGCTATTTCACACCCACACTAGTAGAGAGGCCAGCCGTTCAGTAAAGTCCTGACTCATCATTACCTCTAAAATCGGTTCTGTGCCGGGAGAGGGTGTAGGAATTTTCCCGGCGCCCCATGGCTCTCCGTGTCAAACGGAGCACTGGGTTATTCCGTGAGGAAAAAATTGTCGATCCCCTCTCGCCTGCCCGCACGCTCCGGTGGTGCCCTCCTCCGAAGAGTCCGTCGATCAACAACACAGTTCACGAGCCTAGCTACTTTCGCCTCGCGCAAGTGGAGACTCGCAGTTCCATGGCCAGTTCCGTCCCGTTGAGCGCGGCAACCTACCCGTAACAATTGACAGTTCCCCTCTCCCATTCTTCAGCATTACGCTTCTCCCGATGATCATGCACCTGTTGCGTCTTGTGTTTGGAGACAGTACGTCTCCGTCTTTTCAGTGAGGAGGCGATGCATCGGTGCGTGTGACTTTACCTACATGGCTCACGAAGGTCCATCGAAAGGAGCGGCACAATGACTCCCACCACCCACAGAACTGCTCATGCGCTTGCTTGTATGGCGGCGTGCATATTCCTAGGGGTTCTATCCGCAAGTGCCTCGTTTCCAAAGAGTCCTCCTCCGCCGGTCGGGGATTCGGCTTCATTTATGACCCCGCCCGCGAGGTCACTCTCGTCGGCACCGTCCAGGAGTTCGTCACCCAACACGTCGCGGGAAGTCCGATGGGGCTGCACGTACTGATCTCCACTTCGGGCAAAACCGTCGACGCCCACATTGGCCCCATGCTCTCCAAACAGGTTCAGGAGACTCTGCACGTTGGCGAGTTAGTGCAGGTCGTTGGCGTTCGCGAGAACGCCCACGGTAAGAACTTTTTACTCGCCCGGCAGTTGATCTATGGCGGCCGCCAGGTTACGGTCCGCAATGAGCGCGGATTCTTCGTCAGTCCGGCTTCCCACCCTGAAGTCCTCCAAGGCACAGATGGAAACGGAGGTGTGCGATGAAAATACGCTTATTCTTCTTGCTGATCGTTGCGGCGGCCTTCGCCTTCTTGACTGCTTGCGGCAGCAGTTCGCACCCGGCCGTCATGTTTGTCTCACCGGTTGGTTCGGTCAGCGCGGCTGGCACCGCCAACTTCACCGTTACCGTCGCAACGGCCCGAAAGGTGTCACCTGGTCGCTGTCTTGTAGCACATCCAGCAATCCGACCCCCCAGTGTGGAACCTTAGTGAACCCAACTGCTCTTACGGTGACCTATCAGGCACCGGTAAGCGTTTTGACGGGTAACGTTACTCTTACTGCGACCTCGGTCGACGACCACACTAAATTCGCCGCCGTTATTTTCGCAGTTGGCGCCCCATCAGTGGTCGCGTTGCCTGATGGCAACTATGTCTTCCAGTTGTCTGGCCAAGACGGAAACGGTACCTTTAACGTCGCTGGTGTGTTTACGCTTGCGAGTGGCGCAATTACGGGCGGGGAACAGGATTTCACTGACTCGCTCTTCGTCCTCGTGGATGTCACCATTACTAATGCCAGCACCATTACGGCTACGCCTGACGGCAACCTCCAGATTATTCTCCAGACCAACAACTCCAAAATCGGAGTTGGCGGCAACGGTCAAGAGACCCTTAATCTCGCATTAACCTCGATCAGCAGCGGGACGCTTACAACTGGCGGCTTGGTCAGCTGGTTCGATGCTTTCGCGACAGGCAGCGGGCAACTCAGCCTTCAGAATGCAGCATCGGCGAAATCCGCTCCGGGCGGAGGGTATGCCTTCGTCACCACTGGCGGTGCTATTAATGGCTGCGCGTTCGCGATCGGAGGTGTCGTCAACGTCACAAGTCGCAGGGATCATCTCAGTCGCCGGCAGCGTCTTCGACACAAATTTCTGCGGCACAGTTAGCCAGGATCTAACGACTTCTCCCGGGGAGTACCTGTCACTGGCCCCGATTCGCTCGGACGTGTCCTTGTCAACTTCAACCCGGCATCCCTCGATGTCAATTACGCCGGTTACATTGTTAGCTCGAGGAAGATCGTTCTGGTCGAAACTGCCGACGAACTGGGCGGCGATACCGGCGGAACTGCTTTCGCACAGGGCTGCATGACTGGAGGCTTCACCGATGCGTCTTTAAGTGGCAATAGCTACGTAGTCACTGGCCAGGGTAGCGACGCCAATGGATCACTCACCTTTGCCGCTGCTCTCACTTTTAACTCCGACGGATCAACGTCGGGCACCGCTGACTTCAACGATATTGTCAACCAGTTCTCCGGCACTGCAGCCTCTCCCAGCTCCAGTTATACCGTCGATACAACCGGCCGCGTCACTGTCACGGGATTGTTCCTAAAGGATACGGCCACCTCCAACCTCTATGGACCCATAACCCTTCAGCTCTATCTTGACGGAGCCGGTGATGCCGTTTCCGCCTCGATGGACAACAACGACTCGTTCGCTGGTCCTGCGTTCCAGCAGACCACTGGCTCGTCTCTGGCCGGCAACTATGCCTTGAACGCTTTCGGAATCTCGGCTACGACCGCTGACGCCTGGAGCGCCGCCGGCCAAGTTTCCACCAGCGGAAGCGGTATCACCGACTCCAACTATCTAAAAGCATCACACCCAATAGCCGGTGTCACTCTCTCAGGAATGGGCAGCAGTGGCTCCGTCAACCATCACCGGCCTCGGCGCAGATAGCGACGCTTCCGGCACACCTACCTCCGACACGTTCGATCTCTACGTTATTGACCCTAACCGCGCGTTCGGCGTTGAGACCGACAACGTGCAATTGGGCTTGTTCTACACCTTGTTCCAAAACTAATCAACGCGAGCAGGGACGGGCTTCGACCCGTCCCTGCACTCGCATAACCTTGACCTGAAGCTTTTGGGCAAATAATCAGCCCAGGCGCACGAACAGTGCGCCTTTTTTGTTTCGGGGAAGGAAATTACCCCTCAACAGGGCACACCCACCGGCCATTGCTGTCATGGACCTGCCTACAATCGAGCAAGCCATCACCATCACCGCGTGTGCCGATCCCGACAAGCGGCGCCGACTCTGTAATTACCCGCCTGGCCGCATGCGCCTGGCCGGCCATTTCGCATTCCGAAGATGCAGTTAAGGTACGAGAGGAATCACCGAGACCAGTTGCAAATTGACAAGAAGAGAAAGGCGATTATCCACCTGAAAGAACTTCGCTGCGCGTTTTGCGCCCAAAGCTTTGACGAATTTCGGCCAGTACTGTTGGCGCAGATTCACTACCTTGGCCTCAATGTTGAGCAATCTTTGGGTCATGTTGTCTGCCTTGGCGTCGTCGAGGGTATCGTAGTGTTGAGCATAGTCCTTGATCAATTGCACGCGTTCGTCACCGATCGCGCTCTGGTCGCGCGAATAGTCCCGGTAAACCGGCCAGAAAGCGGCCGATTCCGAGTCGGTAAATTGCATGTTGTGAGCGATGAGCTGGTTTTTTTGTGCCTGCACATCCGAGCGCAGCAATTGGATGTCGGCGTCGGTTATGGGCTTTGCTGAGACCTCCACGGTCTGAGACAAAGCCGAAGAGATTAGCAAGGCGCACAGAGCGCAAAGTATCATTAACACTTTCACGAGATAACTCCTGTCTGGCTGTACTTAGTGCCTAAAGATTCGCGCTCGAAAGCCAAAGTCGCGCGAAGTCCCTTGAAAAGGCACCGGTAGCCACCTTGCTTTTGTTGTCTTCTCGGCGAGATGGCGATGTTTGGATTGTTGCCAGCGCACCAAAATGATTACCGCAAACGACAAGCAATGCCACTGTGAGAAATGCCAGTAGGACACAAGCGGTGGGACGCTGTGAGGAAAGACAGTTTTATCCTGCGCCTCGGCTCTCGTGTGGTACGAAACACTCGCCTGTTGTTGTTTTGATAAGCACCATTTTTGTGGAATTGACAACATCCGGGGGAAGGGATGATGATTTCCTCATATTGACCCCCGCGCCACGGGAAAGTGCGGTTCGAACGATGAAAGGGTGGTGATTGCGTGACATTCGTGCGGGTTGTTGTTGTCGATGATTACGTCCCTTTTCGGAGTTTCTTTTGTTCGACGCTGAGCAAAAATCCCGAATTAAAGATCGTTGCCGAGATTGCAGACGGGCTGGAAGCGGTTCAAAAAGCCGAAGAACTGCAACCGGACTTGATTGTGCTTGACCTCGGGCTTCCCACGTTGAATGGAATCGAAGCCGCCCGCCGAATCCGCAAGGTCGCTCCCCAATCCAAAATCCTTTTTGTCAGCCAGGAATCATCCGCTGACGTCGTGGAAGAAGCTCTGAGCCTGGGACCGGCAGGTTACATAGTGAAAGCATATGCCGGAAGCGAATTGTTAGCTGCAGTGGAAGCGGTTCGACAGGGGAAACGATTCATCAGTGCAGGATTGTCGGGTCTTGCTTTCAGTGGTGACGCGGCAGCGCAAGGCCCCGACTCTTTAACTGATGAGGAGGCTCTCCCGCCGCCGAGAAAAAGGGAGATCCCGAGCAGCCACAGCCAGCGAGGAGCGTCACAAGCAGGAAGGGCACACGTCACGCGCATCCTACCGCTCCATTCGCGCACATATAAGAACTCGGCATCGCTAGCGGTTGCACCTTGCGGCTACCTTTGTGAATGGCGCAGTACTTATCAAATCATGACATGTCGCAGAGTTATCTATCCGGCAGCGCGGACGGAATCGCTTGCCCAACCCACAGGAGCGCGAACGTGAATAGTGGCACCCCGTTTGGGGCGGGATTCGATGGACAGAGTTCCATTCACCAGCTTCACTCGCTCTTCCATGCTGATGAGTCCAATGCCCTGGGCTCGCCTTGGCGGCTTCGCGGTCAAAGCCTACGCCGGAATCCTTAACCGTGAGATGCATCTCATCCGATGTTCCCCACAAGCGCACTTCGAAGTGCCGTACCCCACTGTGTTTGACCGCGTTGTGGAGGGCCTCTTGCAGTACTCGGAAGAAGCAAAGAGAAATGTCTGCCGATAAAGTGACCAGGTACATCGTGGGCTTTGAAGTCAATCTCTACTTTCTGCTGCTCGCCGAACTCTCGACAAAAACCTCTCGTGGCCGCGGCAAGACCTAAATATTGCAGTTTTGCCGAATGCAATTCGTGGGATAAGGATTGGGTGTCGCTGGCTATTTCCGAAATCTGCTTCTGGAGTTTGCCTATGCAAGCTGCGGACTCGCGGCAAAATGAGAGGGTGTTCGCGCAGTTGTTGTAGCTCGACGGCCAGCAGGGCGAGGCGTTGACCGATGTCGTCGTGAAGCTCTCTGCCAATCCGGGTACGTTCCTGTTCTTGTGCCTCGATCAACTTGCGGCTCACGTTTGAAAGTGCGGCTTCCGCCAGTTTGCGCTCGGTGATGTCCGCTATCATGCCCACAATCCGCAGCATCCTGCCCTGTTCGTCGAAGTACGCTCGACTCGTCCTCTCGACCCAAATCACGCTACCGTCGGAACGTACCATGCGATAGCTAATTCGAAGGTGCGGCTCCTCAGGACTCAACTCGGCAATCGCAGCAATCAGTCTTGCTCGGTCTTCGGGGGGCACCATTTTCAATAGCTCCTGACCAGTAGTGTGTGCCCCCGCATCTACCCCAAGAATCTGCGCGGACCCCTTCCGAGCGCACAATCTTGTCGGTGGCGGCATCCCACTCATAGGCAAACATCTTTCCAGCCTGAGCCGCCAAACGAAAGCGTTCTTCGCTCTCGTGAAGTTCCTCTTTGCCTGCTTTCGTTCCGTGATATCGGCTACTATGCCGATCACTCTTATCAGCGTGCCCTGCCCATCGAAGAGGGCCCGTCCACTGTCTTCGAGCCAAGTCACACTCCCCGCAGGATTCAACGTTCGGAAAATGATTTGATAAGTAGGATTCTCAGGAGTGAGCCTAGCCTCCGTAGCGGTGTACAACGCGAGATCATGAGGATGAATCCTCGCATGAAACGCCTTACCGGTATCAGTCTCAGGCTTTTCCCAACTAAGAATCTCTACACTTTCCTTTGACCGCACAATCACATCGGTTGCCACATTCCAGTCAAACGCGTACATTCTGCCAGCTTGTATTGCCAGACGTAATCGCTGCTCGCTTTCCCGCAGTGCTTCCTCCGCCCTCTTGCGCTCGGTAATGTCCTGAACCGTGCCGCGGAGCCCGATGATTTGGCCGCCGGCATCACGCACTGGCTCGCCTCGTGCAATCTCCCATTTGACGATGGACTCGGGCCTGACAACCTCCAGATCAAGCTCATATGATGTTCCGGTTTGCAAGGCTTCCTGAACGGCGCTCTGCAGCCGTTCCCAACTTTCAGCAGTAAATAGTTTGGCATGCTCCTCCTTGTACGAGGGCGCGGGGAAGGTTGGATCGACGCCCATGAGGTGGTAAATCCTTCGACCAAATCAACGTATCTGTCCGTGGCTGCCACTGCCAGCTTCCTACTCCTGCCAAACGCTGCGCTTCAGCGAGTTCCTTATCTTTCTGACCCAGGGCTTCTTCCGCCTGCTTGCGCTCGGTAATATCCGTCGCTATGCCATGCATCCGCTCGGCATCGCCACTGTTTCCGTAGTAGAATTTTCCCGTCGCGAAGACCCAACGCAGCATCCCGTCGCGCCTAACGACCCGGAACTCCGCAGCGTATGGCTTCCGTGTTTGCCTGGCATCGGCGACCGCTTTCGCCACCCTTTGGCGGTCGTCTGGATGGACGTAACCATAAAAATCCTCCGCCCGTCCGACAAACGTATCGGACGGAATTCCGAACATCGTCTGGAGGTCCCCGAACCAGGAATCTCGCCCGGTCTTAACGTCCAATTCCCATCCCACCGACTTGCTGGCTTCCACCGCCAGACGAAACCGCTCGTTGCTTCGAATCAGCTCTTGTTCTGCGAACTTGCGCTCCGTGATCTCCTCGACAAAGGCAAAGACCAGCGGGGATGATCCTCCGTCGCCTCCCTTCAAGAGCGAGACATTCAAACGTCCCCAAATCCGGGCGCCATCCTTCTTCATGTAGCGTTTTTCCAGAGAGTAATGGTCAATGACCCCTGCGCGAAGCTGTTGAAAGAGAGCCCAATCGTCCTGGGAATCCTCGGGATTAGCGAATTCGGAACAGCTCATGGCGCACAGTTCCTGCTCCGTATACCCCAACATGGAGCAGAGCGCTGGATTGGCACGCAAGATCTTTCCCTCGAAATCCTCCAGCGCAATTCCCAGGGAAGCTTGCTCGAAAAGATAGCGGAAAAGTTGCTCGGCTGGTGCTGGCAACACTTGCGACGACATGGCGGCTCCAAACGATGAAACGCGTTCCCAAGGGGGGTCGAGCATGTGGGGGGCGCGCACGTTTGAAACAGGGTACAGCTGGCGGCCGCTTCAGACCCAATACTCACAGAGCTTAGAGCAATTGCTGTGAGACAGGTATTAACCCAGTTTTATACTCCGTCTTATTTCGGAGTGCAATAGGTAGTGTGTCCTACTTTGTTTCTTCAGGGTTAGGACGCACCCCTCGCATAAATCGTAACTCGCCCCGAACATTATTTCCTGGGCTTATCCGCGGAAGACAGATGCCCGTCCTGCGACACTCGCGGTTCAAGATCGAGATACTTAATGAGCACCACTTCGTTGCCTTGCTCGTTGTACACGAGTTCGTCCACGAGTCCTTGGGTAACTAAAACGCCAAACCCTCCCGGGCGCATGCCTTTCGCCTCCCGGTATTCGATGTGGCGTAACGGATCGTCCGCTGGATTGGCTATTGCGGCATGCGGAATCTCATCCAGCGTGAAACCTTCCCCCGGATCACTAATCCGGCAAGTCACCATATGGCGGACCCGTAGATAAGAAATCTCAACTTGCCGGTCGGGATCAAGACCACCGCCATGTTCGATCGCATTCAAAAGCATTTCACGGAACGCCATTCCAACGGCACTCCGTTCCGGGTTCGGCAACTCGGCGATTTCGTCGAAAAACTGGAGCACGCGATCGGCCGTTTTTATGTCGCAGCGGGCGTTGATGCGAATCCATTCCGAGGTTGCCGATACTACCTCGATGCCGTCGTCCCAGCAGGGTTCCTCTATCGCGTGATGAATCATTACGGCGAGAGCGTCTGGCGAAAATGGCATGGAAAAATAACTGAAGGCGTGCTCGCGCATCGACGCAATTACATCTGCAGGCGTACTTTCCTCAGCCAAAATGATCAGGCGTACGTGAGGCCGTGCGAATCGCAGCTTGCGAAGTAGTTCTACGTCTTCTCTGCCCGAGGTCTTCGCGCTGGTCAAGATCAGGTCGAACTTTCTATTGCTCGCCATGACCAGGGCCTCGGCGTTGCCCGTCACGTTCTGCAGAACCCATAGGCCGGGTTCCAGAATTCCGCGCAACTGTTTTTTGAGCTCGGCGTTTTCGCCTACCAGAAGCGCGGTGCGAACGGGAACCGGGCCGAGTTCGATCTGGCAAAGGGCACTCATATCAGAGCCAATCAGACCTGATGAAAGACATGCATTTACAAGACCGGCAGCATTTACTCATTGCCTCTGGGGTTCTTGTAAGGCAACGTCGGGCTGATCGAGATTTGTCTTGCTCGCAGGACGTACAAGAGGAGGCGCGGGCGAGTCGCCACCTTCTGGCTCTAAATTCTTCCTTCGCAGCGTGACGCGAGGCGATGCTTCATTCACTTGTGCCGCCAATTCCTGGTTCATCTCTTCGGGAATCGGGAGGAAATCACGACGGGATTTCTCTCGAGGCAGTGCGGTTGCCATAAAGTCTCATCCAGATTGGCAGAGCAGCTTTGGCTCCTGTTTCTTTGTTGCCTAAAGTTTTCTTCTCATCAAACCCGATCCATACACCACAGGTTATGGAGGGCGAAAAACCGATGAACCAGGCGTCCGTGAAATCGTTCGTCGTACCCGTTTTGCCCGCCACGGGATATTTCAAGCTAGCAGCCGCAACTCCGGTGCCGTGTAATACGACCTCTCGAAGCATTGATGTCATGATGCGGGCGGTGCGTACGCTGATCGCTTCCTGAAGCGGCGGGATAATTCTGCTCAAGTATGCGGCCATCGTATTCTGTTACCTTCAAAATGTAGTGCGGGATCGCTCGCATGCCATCATTCGGAAACGTGCTAAAGGCGGAGGTGTGTTCCAGCAAAGTCAGCTCAGCAGCTCCCAAGGCGATGGGCAGGTATGCCGGTATACGTTCGCTGATACCGAAACGGCGTGTGTACCCAATCACCGTCTTAATGCCCAAACGTTGTGCCAGCTTCACAGCTGGAATATTCCTCGACTCGGCTAGTGCGTGTCTCAGCGTAATCTCGCCCTCAAATTTTTCATCGTAATTGTGAGGGCTGTAAGCGCCGGAAGCAGTCATAAACGTGGCCGGAGCATCCAATATTGTGTCCTCAGGCGTCGCACCTTGATCAATAGCAGCGGTGTAGACGTATGGCTTGAAAGAAGATCCGACCTGGCGCAGCGCTTGTGTCGCGCGGTTGAATTTGGATTGCCTAAAATCCCGACCTCCCACCATTGCCTTAATTTCCCCGGTGGCATTGTCAATCGCGAGCAATGCGCCCTGGGCCCCGGAGTCTTCTGCAAAGACAACCCGCGCTTTCAAGTCTGGACCGACGGACAGGATCTTTACATAGGCGAGGTCCCCTACTGATAGCAGTTGAGGAAGAGTGCGGCCAGTCCAGGAAACATCGCCGGCTTCGATGCTCGCGGTGTACTGACCGATTCTTAACAAGGCCGATGCGGGAGACACCGACTTCACCTCGGCATGAACATAGTTGCCGGGTGCGATGGCCTCGCTTGGTTCGATGCTACTGTAGGGATCCGTGCTTGCGCCGCTAGACTTGCTCTGCAGACGAGCCCGCCATCCATGACGTCGTTCGTAATCGGCAAGTCCATCCAGCAGTGCGGCATTCGCGGTTTTTTGCAGGTCCACATTGAGAGTGGTATAAACTCGCAGGCCGGATTCATGAACTTCCTCGGTGCCGTATTTTTTCTCCAAATACCGCCTGATCTCCTCGACAAAATATGGCGCCAGCGAGTTTGGATCGTCGTGTATGTGCAGCCGTATTGGGATCTCCTTGGCTGCATTACCCTCATTTAGACTGATTTTACCGGCCCCTATCATTGCATCAATGACCAAATTGCGCCTGCGTAAGGCTCGTTCCGGGTGTTTGATCGGAGAGTAATTGTTTGGGGCCTTGGGTAACGCGGCAAGCATAGCCGCTTCCTCAAGAGTTAGATCCCTCACAGTTTTCCCGAAGTAATATTCGGCGCCAGTGGCGAATCCGTACACTCCATGGCCCAAATAAATCTGATTTGCGTAGAGGGTGAAAATCTGAGGTTTTGTGAAGTGGCGCTCAATCTGGACAGCCAACACTATTTCGCGAAATTTGCGCTGAAAAGTTCGCTCTGGCGAAAGAAATAAATTACGCGCCAGTTGCATCGTCAAAGTGGAAGCACCCTGAACGTTTCCGCGGGACCGGAGATTGTGACAGGCAGCCACCAGCATGCGCCAAATTTCAAATCCAGAATGCTTCTCAAAGTTCTTATCTTCCATTGAGAGAACTGCATCGTAGAGCACTTGTGGATAATCTTCATACTGCGCGATCGTGCGACGTTGCAGTGCGAACGATCCAAATGCGCGGCCCTCATCGTCATATAGCACCGTGTTTGAAATCGGGCGATAGTGGCCGAGGTCGTTGATTTGTGGAAGGTCGACCGAATATACCAACGCCAATCCGGCCAAAGCCCCTATGCTGGATGATGCCACCAGCAGGAGGCTAAACACCGCCCACCGGGGCCGTACTCGTTTAGTGGCGGAGAGAGTGTGCACAAGCTTATTTGTCCATGATCACTTTGTCTGAATGTGCCAAGTCTAGGGTCATCATGGCTGGGCGCAATTGATGTTAGTTTTGGAGTGTGAATGAATACACTGCCACTAGTGACAGTGGGCCGCTAAAGCTTTGCGGGTTCATGAGTATTGCCGAACGCGCTTGTCCGTCGGTTGGGTTCTAGAAGTCACAAAACGAGCGGTTGGCGGCTGCCACTCTCAGAGTGGCACCTTAACATCCGGATTGCCGAGGCACTCTCCTGGCCTGATGGTGGCCCGCGCCGTCCACGGTGAGAAGAACACCAGTTGGGAAGGCGGCTACTGGGTACCCGCGGTGTTCGCTGGCCCGGCGTGACAATTCGGCAATATTAATCAACGATGCTTGTTCCCACGAAGATTGGTTGTCAACGCGCCTAGAGGTGGCAGGCGAACCTGACATCACACAAAAGCTGCTGGCACCTCGCGGGCGACGCCGGTCTCGGTCGTGCGCTTACGGATATTCCCAAGTGAGTCAGTGGAATATCTGTCGCTTCAATCAACCATCAGCGCTTCGGGATCTTGGAGAAGGATGCGACCACGTGCCTTAGAAAGAGTTCCGGCTCGGTCCCAATTCCTTAGTACTCTGCTGGCGGTAAAAGGGCTAATTTCCGCGAATGCGGCAAGTTCATCGTTGGTGGCACGGATTTCGATCCCCTCGGGATGAAACTCGCCGGTTTGTTCGCTAAGCCTAAGTAGGGTCTCTGCCAACCTCGCTTCTGCATTCTTAGTCACTAAGGCAACATGGCGGTCGATATAGGTTCGTAGATGTTCAAGAGCGATGTGCAGCGCATTCTCGGCGAGCAAAGGGTAGCACGAAACAAGCTTGCGGATCGCTGAATGCTCCCAAGCCAAGGCTTCACAATCGCAGGTTGACTCTGCGGTTGCCATATAGGAAGGCGGTATCTTTAGTGAGGCTGCCAAACCCGCAACATCTCCCGGCACCAGCCAGGCCAGCAAAACCAACTCCCCCGCTTTAGTAAGATGGTAGAGACGGGCCCGCCCGCTTTGAATAAGGTACAAACTACTTGCTCGACAGCCGCTAGTGGTGATGTCGTGCCCAACAGGAAATCTGCGGAGTTGGGCCACGCCGAGAATGTCTTCAAGGCCAGCTTTATCAATACCGGTCAAAAAGCGAGAGGACAACGCGGTAATCGATGCTGACCGAGAATCGACATTTCCCTTACTAGGGCACATTGCCAAGTACCCGGACCACTCTCGAACGGAGATTCTTGCCCGTCATCGTTAGTTCTCGATCTTCTCTTTCTCTGCCGCCTGCTGGACGACTTCTTTAGTGGTAGCGTTTCGATCCACCAAGGTCGCGAAATCCTCCGCCTTGAACGGATACTGACGAGCCGATTCCTGCCCGGTCGTACTCAGGGTGATATCCACCCGGCGGTTGTTGGCCAAGACGAGGGTGTGGAGTTTTTCCAGAACCTTCTGCCGCTCTTCTTCATTCAGCTCAGGATTCTGCTCTACCATTTGCTTGACTTGATCGGCCGTCAGGTTTTGATCGTCGCCTAGGCCCTGGGTGTCAAGGTGATCGGCCGGTACTCCCTGGTCGACCAGGAAATTCTTGGCAATCTCGGCGCGCCGATCCGAAAGATCCTTGTTATAACCGTTCGGCCCGCGCTCGTCGGCGTGACCAACAAGCGTCAGGTGGGCATCAGGCTTGCTCTCGAGATACTTCTTGAAAGCGTCCGCGACTGAGGTGAGCACCGCCTGCTGGCTCGGCACCAGACCTTTTTCCGTCCTTGATTGACCTAGGAACATCCGTTGGGAAGTAAACGCTGTTGAAGGCGAGGCCGGTATCGGGCACTTCGATCAAACCAACAATGTGCAGGGTTGCCGTCTTGGTTTCGGAACCGCCGCATACGTTCGACGCGGTGAGCGTGTAGGTGACGGTCTCATCGATGGGGCCGGCATCGGTCTTCTTGGGAGTTATCGGCAGGGTGCGGCTGCCGTTGGGATCAACCGTGCCGAGTGGGTCAATCGATACGGATGAGGCGTTCGCCGCGGTCCAGTTGAGCGCAGCATTGCTCTCCTCGACTACCTTATCCCCCACGCGCTTGTAGCGAATCTCGGGAGACGCCAACCGGAGATCGGCTTGGACAGCAGTGTTCACGTTAACCGTCGCGCTGGAATTAACCGTTCCACCCGGGCCCACGGCGGTGAGTTGATATGTAGTGGTTTGTTTGGGCTGCACGGACTGGTCGCCGGACGTCGCAACCGCGCCAACCGGAGTAATTTCGACGCTCGGCGCATCCGTAGAAGACCACTTAAGCTGCGACGCATCCCCGCAATTGATTTGTGCGGCGTTTGCAGACAGTTCTGCGGTCGGCTTGGCAACTGCCACGGTTGCACTCGCCGTACCCACGTTGAAGCGTGGCAACGCGCCGAGTTTTTCGCCACGAGGCCACGGGACCGTCTTAACAACCCCTTTGGGGAAATGGATGACCACGCGCTGGTTCGCGGGAACCTCGACAGGACCGGACCAAAGTTCCCCCTCTGATCCCAATCCCAGAATCGTCATCTGGTAGGTGCCCGGCGGAACCACCAGTTCCTGCTTCCACCCCCATTCGTGGTTGAACTCATCACCGTGGCCGACGAAGAAATCAGGCGTCTTGCCGTTGAGCAGTATGGCATCTCGGCTAACACTCTCAATGGTGATGGCACCAAATGCTGGCGACACGGTGGAGGCAATGGCTTCCAGGGCGATTTCGAGATCGGTGGTTTGCCCGCCGGTGATGGTGACGGTCCGAGTTACGGGCGTGTAGCCGTAGTTGGCCAATTCCACCTTATGCTCTCCGGGACTCAGCTTCAGCGAGCGATGGTGGCTGGCTTCGCCGACCGCATGGTCATCTACGAAGACATAGGCTCGCTCTGGAGTGGCTCGAAGGGCTAATTTGCCGTCTTGAGCAAAGCATAGAAGTCCGCTGGCTAGTACCAGCGTCATTGTCGGTATCGCGAAGTGGCAAACACGATTGTTAATCGACATAGTTGTTCTCCCATGCGACATACAGGTTAAAGTTATCCGCTGAAAAACCTCGCCGCTACTAGCAAGTTTGACAGGACGGTATTGCTCTCCTCGTCATCTGATCTACGATCCCGAGGCACGGATTACGCTCACCGCACATGCCGATGTCCGTGGCCGGGGTGCAGAGAACCAGTCTCTTAGCGAGCGGCGTGCCAATCGTGTGAAAACCAGTCTCGTTACGCAGGGCGTTCCGGAAGGCAAGATTGACATTGTCGCATTGGGTGAACGGCAGAACCTGAGCCACGCTGAGGTTCTGAAACTGCATGACAAGAATCCCAACAAACCTGGCTTTGCGAAACGCAACTCGCAGGCGCTGGTGTGGGCTTATAACGGCCGTATGCCGGTCTGTGAGTACGGGCAAACCTGCCCATCCTCACAGACCTGCTTATCATTTTGTTATCTCTTTTGAAGACTCACAACGGCAGGAATGCCTGATAGCCTGTTCTTCCTTGCCTTCATAGATCCGGAAGTTCTGCTTGTCCAAAACCGTTCACCCACCCCTCTCCGCCCGAATCGCCGAAAGTGAATCCTCGTGCCTCGAAATGGTGACGGTGAGATTCAACTGCCAAGCTGTAGTGACTAAAGCTGTTAGTTCTGCCAGTTCTTATGGTCGACCTTCTTGCTTAGCCTCGATTACGGGCAGTCAGCCCGTGATGTTTATCAGACGGCAGTGGTGCCTTAGTCGCGATGTCGTGGCGAATCAGGAGCCCGGGGTCGACTCAAGGTTCGAACTCAAACGGAGGAAATGCAAAATGAAGTTCCAAACAGTAACTGTTGCTGGCATTATCTTGCTATCAGGCATGGCTGCGTGGGCCCAAGAGTTCCCCAGAGTCGACATAGGAGGCAATTATTCCTATGCGCGCTACGAACCCAGCTCTCCCTACTCGCAAGCCCACGATCTGAACGGTGGGGGTGGAGAGCTTAACATTAACGTCAACGAATTCCTCGGCATCAAGATGGATTTGCAAGGGTACGGCAGCACTTTAACGGCATTTAACATTGCTCCCAATTCGACTTTTCCCGCGGGTCGCACACGGGAACGTGTCGGGTGATTTGTTCACTTACCTCTTCGGTCCGCAGCTTAAAGTGCGCGCGCATCATATCCAGCCCTATGGTCAACTGTTGTTTGGCGGAGCGCATACCAACGTGTATGGCAATGCATACCACACGATATGCCAGCCCCTCGTCGGCGGATGTGCCTTATCGAAAGCGCCCGCAGCCGATGCGTTCGCGATGGACTTTGGCGGTGGCATAGACATCCCGCTCGGCAAGCACTTTACGATTCGCCCGGCCCAGTTTGATTACCTCCTCACCCGATTCAGCAATCCATTTACTGGAGCGAACAACCAAAACAATTTTCGCTATTCGGCTGGAGTTCTTTTCTCATTCGGCAACACACCTACTAGAATGCCGCCCCTGTCCGAGGGGAAACTGCCCATTAGTTCCCCTCGGTACTTCTTACCTCTCAAGCTAGACTTTAATGCATCGCAAAATAGCCTTGCCTGTAATATGCCCGTAAAGGACGCTCATCGGACGACGTGAGCCGCACCTTGATCTTTCGCCTCTTGTATGGTTATTGGCAGCGCCAGTGGGACGATAGCCGAGCACATATTGGTTTCGCATTTCGCGGCTAATCGTAGCGGCGGCTTCGGGAACCTTCTCGCGGTTGTCGACGGTAACGGTACGCCCCCCGGTCGCATCCGTGATTTCGCCCAGCCACTCCTTTCCTAGTTTTTCTTCGATGGTGTTGAAAAAAATGTCTCGAAAAGGCGCTTCTTCCTCATTATTA
>CAWBSN010000026.1:0-90406 GCA_963791445.1 uncultured Acidobacteriaceae bacterium | reverse complement strand
CTACAATCGAACCTTCCCATGCACCCCGCCCGCATCGCCGAACTGCTCCAGCCCTTTCTAAATCCTTGTCATTCCGAACCGGGCCAAAGGCCCGGTGAGGAACCTGCTGTCCTGTCCGCCGCCCAACTCCAAAGTATATCGACATACATCGATCTACTCTTGCGCTGGAACGCCCGCATCAACCTTACCGCCATCCGCAACGAAGAAGAAATAGTCACCCGCCACTTCGGCGAATCCCTATTCGCCGCCCGTCACCTCTTCCCGCCCACACTGTGTCTTCCTCTGTGTCCCCTGTGCCCTCTGTGGTTAAAGATTTTGACGTTGACGTTGCCAACGCCCGCGTAGCAGACCTAGGCTCCGGCGCCGGCTTCCCCGGAATCCCCATAAAACTCTGGGCCCCGAACATAGCCCTGACCCTAATCGAATCCAACCAAAAGAAAGCCGACCTTCCTCCGCGAACTAACCCGCGCCCTTACATTGACGGACATCAATATACAAAACGCCCGCGCCGAAACCCTTCCCCCATCCACCTTCGACGTAGTAACCCTCCGCGCCGTCGAGCGCTTCCGAAGCATCCTCCCAACCGCCGCCAGCCTCTTGGCCCCCACTGGACGCCTTGCCCTCCTGATCGCCTCCTCCCAACTTGACGCCAGCCCGTTCCACCCTCCCTAACCTGACCTGGGACACCGCCAATCCCCATCCCAACTCCAAATCCCGCATTCTCCTGATCGGCAGCACCAGAACCACGACTAGTAAACAAGTGGGAAGAAATCGCCGTAATTAGGCATCGAAATAACAGTGTCCATAATTGAAACGCAGGATCAGCAGCCAATAAGTGGTAAGCACATGGTCGCATCAAAGTTGATACACCACAGCTCGTCGAATCATGATCCTCCAATGTTCCAACCGGAACATTAGGACATATGTTCCGGTTCGGAACATTGACGATATGTTCCGCTGGAACTTGAATCATTATGTTCCAGTCGGAACACTTGCAATTAGCGAATCGTCCGAGCCAGACCAGTCCGAGCCGCCGCAAGATCTTCCTAATGTTCCAACCGGAACATTCAATCGTTCTCGCTTGCAAGCTCCGCAAACCGCACTGAATGTTCCGACTGGAACATTGGACAGCGTTTTGCACATAAATTCAACCTGCACATGACAATTCGACCTTGCATTCGAAACGCGAATCGCACTATTCTGCCAACAGCTCTGGCTCCTCGACAATTTATGGGACGCGTCATCGCTGTTGCCAATCAGAAGGGCGGCGTGGGCAAGACTACGACTGCCATCAACCTAGCCGCGTCCTTCGCCGCGGCTGAAGTGAACACACTCCTCATCGATTGCGATCCGCAATCGAACGCCACCAGCGGCCTGGGCCTGGTGAAAGATCCGGAACGCCTCTCCACCTATCACCTGCTGCTGGGCGCAGCTTCAGGCGAGGAGGCGCTGGCCATGACTGAGCTCGAGCAGCTCTGGCTGATCCCTTCACACAAGAACCTGATCGGGGCAAACCTTGAGCTGGTGGAGGCGGAGCGGCGCGAGTATCGCTTGCGCGATGCGATCGCGCCACTGCGCGATCGCTTCCAGTACATCGTGCTCGACTGCCCGCCGGCGCTCGACCTGCTGACGCTGAACGCGCTGGTGGCGGCCGACTCAGTTCTGATTCCTATGCAGGCGGAATACTTTGCGCTCGAAGGTATCAGCGAGCTGCTGGACACAGTGGAGCGGATCCGCGTGGCGCTTGAACCCGGGGCTTGAGATTGAAGGCGTGGTGCTGACCATGCTGGATGAGCGGACCAACCTGGCGCAGCAGGTGACGGCTGAACTGAAAAAGTTTTTTGGGGACAAGGTGTGCGCGGCAACCATCCCGCGGAACATACGGCTGGCGGAAGCGCCCAGCCATGGCAAGGCGGCGCTGGTATACGATCCGCGGTCGAAGGGGGCGGAGAGTTACATACGGCTGGCTAAGGAGCTTCTGGGGCGGCATCTGGCGGCGGCTGGGGATGCGCCTGCGGCGATCAGCGCTTGATTTGTATATTGATATACATCGATATATTAGATTGATATACATCGATGTATACAAATCCCTTCGAACGCTGGGCGCGTGGTTGCGGCAGGGGTCCTTCGACTACGCAGATGCTTGCGCTTTGCGCGCAAGCATCTACTTCGCTCAGGATGACAGAGTTGAGGAGAGGAAACATTTGATGACTACTTCGGCGGCGGAGAATTTGGCGGGGCATCCCGCGGTCGAGAAGAAAGAGGAGAAGGTGGAGAAGCGGCGGGCTTTGGGGCGGGGGTTGGAGTCGTTGCTGCCGGGGCCGCGGGTGGTTGTGCCGAGTCCCGAGTCTCGAGTGCCGAGTACCGCAGCCGGGCGGCGTGAGACCAGCGCGGCAGCCAGTGATGGTGGCGGCGAACAGCAGATTCCTCACTTCGTTCGGAATGACAAAGTCCCCGGTAGCAACGCTTCCGGCGACAAGGCTTCTGAGGAGATGGAGCGCAAGTCGGACAGGAGTGTCCGACCCACACGAGCAGTTGCCGCGACGAGACTGCGGAGGTTATTTCGATTCAGGCCATGGCTGATGCCTGCCAACATGGTCGCTAATCTTTCGATCGACCTGATCGAGAAGAATCCTTATCAGACGCGGTATGTGTTTGATGAGGAGATGCTGCAGGAGTTGCGGGATTCGATCAAGGAGCATGGGGTGGTGCAGCCGGTGGTGGTGCGTCCGGCGGAGGAGGAAGGGCGCTACATCCTGGTGCTGGGCGAGCGGCGGTTGCGGGCTTCGAAGATGGCGGGGAAGGACACGATCCCGGCGCTGGTGCGGAGGCTTTCGCCGCAGCAGGCGGCGGAGATGACGGTGCTTGAGAACGTGGTGCGGGAGGATCTGAATCCGATTGAGCAGGCGGAGGCGTTTCGGGTGCTGAGCCTGCAGTTCAAGCTGACGCAGGTGCAGATTGCGGACCGGATTGGAGTGTCGCGGGAGACGGTGGCGAATTACATGCGGCTGTTGCGGCTGCCGGAGAAAGTGATGAGCTACATGCTGGAGGAGCGGCTCAGCTTCAGCGATGCGCGCGAGATTGTTGCGGCTGGAGAGTGAAGAGTACATCGAGGCGGTTGCGGAAGAAATTGTGACGCACAAGCTGAAGTGGGACCAGATTGAAGACCGGGTGATGCGGATCAACGGGTCGTTTCCGATGCTGCCGGGGCAAACCTTGCCGGGAGAGAAGAAGAAAAAAGCGGGGGCGCGGTGGATGGATCCGAATGTGCGGGCGGCGCAGACGGACATGGAGCGGACTTTGGGGATGCGGGTTCGGATTCGAGATCGGCATGGCAAGGGGAAGATTGTGATTGAGTATGCTTCGGTGGATGATTATGAGCGGGTGACTGGGATGCTGCGGGGGAAGAAGTGAAGTCAGTGGTCAGTGGCTAGTACCTGAGTTCTGGAGGCGGCCTTTGGCCGCCTTTTTTGTTTTCTGGGTGCACGAGGGGAATCAAAGTGGTAAGAGTGGGAGCGGAGGGGCGTTCTTGTCTGGCAACGGCTAGACTGGTTCCTGTTTTGTCCAAGATTTTGTGGTGAAGTGGAGAGGCGGTGGAGATGTTAACTACTTTGATTCCGCTAACGTGCCCTGTAAACGAATCGACCTATATTTGTGCCGCGCTGCGCACAGAAGCCAGGTCGCGCCGGCCGACCGGGGAGAATGCCTCTTGGGGCCGGTGGCAGTGGCCAAGATTGCAGGGGTCCTTCGACTGCGCGATGGCTTGTGCCTAGCGGACGTCATGCTCCGCTCAGGATGACAAGGTTGGAGAGCTTGCGAATTCTTGGAGAGATTGGCTTATGACGTTGACTGAGGTTGAGAAAACTTGGGGTCGGTGGCGGCGCAGTTGATGAATGGCGACTTTGTTTTGCTGGAGGGACAGAAGATTCCGGTTGAGCGTGTGGGGCGTGGGCGGTTGCGGATGGTTCAGTTTCGGCTGAATGGGCGGGTGTTGGAGGCGATTGAGCAGAATCCTGAGAAGCCTAGCAATTGGGGGAAGCTGGCGCGGGAGAAACATCAGGTGGTGCAGTTTCGGGATGTGGAGATGCATAAGTATGTGGCGGTGTCCGTGGATGGGGAAGTGCGGAAGTATGGGAGTGTCAGTGCCTAGTTGACGCAAGCCGGAGTAGATTTGCTTGTCGCATCGATAAGCGACCCTTACGCGGCGCTGAAAGCGCCGCTCTTCCGCGGTTGTGCAGCGGGTTCACGCTGCTGCGGCACGGCTTCACGCCGTGCCGTCACCTGGCCTTCTGATCAATTTGATTATTCGATTTGGCCTACGACTTGGAACTTTCTGGTTTTGCCGTCAGGGAACAGGAATTCGTAGACCTGGTAGGAGTCGTAGGTGGTTTTGTGGCTGTCTTCGACGAGCTTCGCTTTGTAGTCGCCGAGCGCCAGTAGTTGGCCTATGACGCGATCCGACATCAATTCATATTTCTTGGCGTCGATGATGACGTCCAGATCTTGCACGCCGATGCCGACAGAGGCGGTGCGCGTGGCGCTGACGTGGATGGTGATGGTGTAGTCGGCAGGTTTGGGGTCGGATGCGTGGGCGAAGGTTGGGAGGAACAAGAGAACGGCTAGTGTGAGTTTGTGCATGGAGCGCCTCGTTTCTGTGTTGGTTATTGGGAGTATATCTCGGCATCCACCTGGGACGCGGGTTCAGCACGATGCTGGCAGTTGAGGAGAACGCCCTCGAGAGCGATGCGTGTATGAGATGGCAGGGGTCCTTCGACTGCACAAGGGCTTGCGCTCAGCGCACAAGCCCTCGTTCCGCTCAGGATGACAATGCTTCGAAGATCCTATTTGGCGAAGAAGTAGTCGAAGGATTTTATGGCGGTGAATTCGTCGTCTTTGATGTCGAAGACGGTGTAGAGCTTGGTGACCTGGACGATGTCGTGGACTTTTTTGGTGAGGCTTAGGAGTTTCAGTTCGCCGCCGGCGCTGCGGACGGCGGTGTAGCCGCTGACCAGTTCGCCTACGCCGGAGGAATCGAGGTAATCGACCTGGGCTAGATTGAGGATGATTTTTTTCTTGCCATCGACGAGGAGCTGGCGGATGGTGTCGCGGAGCTAGTCCGGTCTCGTCGCCGAGAGTGATGCGTCCGACGATGTCGACGATGGTGACGTGGCTGACTTCGCGGATGGTGATGGTCATTTGGAGTCTGGTCTTGGGTCTTAGTGTTCGGTGTTGCGTCTTTCGGCCTTGGCGGGAATGTTAGAGTGGCGGGCTTGGTAAGTCAATGGGTGCGATGGTGGAGATGCCTGGTGGAGGCTGGGGGCGTACTGGGGCTAGGGGTCCTTCGACTGCACGAATGCTTGCGCTGAGCGCCCAAGCATTCGCTCCGCTCAGGATGACAGAGCTGGAGAGTTTGGCCGGCACTAATAGCTTGGCGAGTTCAGGATGGCGCGGGCAGACACCAAGATCCCTCGCTACGCTCGGGATGACAATTCTTCCATGAGGATGGGTTGGGAGTCGCGGATTTCCTGGATGGGACTGGTGACTATGGGGGTGTCGTATTCGGGGTGGTGAAATTCGAGGTGCATGCCGCGGCCTACGTATTGGAGCTTTAGCATGGAGCCTCCCCAGGTGGAACCGGCTATGGCTACGTGAACCGGGCTGGGACAGAATTCGGGATGGCCGGAGATGAGGGCGTCGCTGCCTCCGAGCAGAACGGCGGTGTAGCAGTGGTGCATGGTTTGGATTTCCAAAACTGTGGAGGGTGGGAGGTCGTGGAGAAAAACTCCGCCTTCGATTTCGGACTGGATGATGGCGTGGTTGACGTCGTCCGCTAGATTGGGGTGCGGGGTGAACATGGGGAATGCCTACTAGATGCTGCCTAAGGGTAATGGGTTTCGGGGGGCGGGGCAAGGGGGGAGTGGGGTTTTTGGGGCACGTTGGAAGGTGGACTTTTGGGGTGGGGGGGGAAAGCTTGAAACACAGAGGGCACGGGGGAGCACAGGGTAAGCTATTGCGCGGATTTGCCGTGGTGGGAACTCCCTGTGTGGGCCGCGGATTACGGCGAGATGAAAGGGGTCCTTCGACTGCGCATGACCGTCCTTCGGACGATCATGCTTCGCTCAGGATGACAAAGCGATGGAGGCCTATTGAGGTTGCGCGCTGCTGACGGTTTGGGGCTTGGGTTCGTCGACGGTGCTGCCGATGGCGTCGCCGGAGAGGATTAGTTCTACGCGGCGATTTTGCTGGCGGCCTTCGGGAGTGTCGTTGGTGGCGATGGGCTCGGTCTTGCCGTAGCCGTGAGCTTCCACGTTGGTGGAGCTGATTCCCTGCTGGACGAAATAATCGCGGACGGCCTGGGCGCGGCGCTCGGAGAGTTGCTGGTTGTAGTCGTCGCTGCCTACGCTGTCGGTGTGGCCTTCGATGGCTACGTGCAGACTGGGATACGCGAGAACGATTCCGGAAACTTTCGCTAAGCGCTCGCGGGCTCCGGGCAGGAGTTCGAAGCTGCCGCTGCGGAATAAAACGTCAGACATGTTGGCGATCAGGCCGCGGGCGGAGTCGCGCGTCGCAAGAATGCTGTTGAGTTGCTGGAGGAGACGGGCGCGGAGTTCCTGCTTGTCATATTCCGCTTGCTGCTTTTCTTTTTCTGCCTGCTGACGGAGTGCGTCGGATTGGGCGGCGGCTTGTTTTGCTTTGTCGGTTTCGGCGGCTAAGGCTTGCTGCTGGGCTACGGCTTCGGCAGTGGCTTTCTCGGCTTCGGCTTTTTGACGCGCGGCTTCTGCCGCGGCGGCTTCGGCTTCCTGCTTCATCTTGAGAGCTTCGGCTTTGGCTTGTTCGGCTTCGGCGCGGGCGGTCTCCGCTTCGGCGCGACGCTTGGCTTCGGCGTCGGCATCGGCGCGGGCTTTAGCTTCGCGGGCGGCGGCGGCGGCCTGGGCTTCGTCCTCAGCTTTTTGTTTTACTGCCATCAGGCGCGCTTCTTCGGCGGTTTCGGTCGCCTCTTTGGCGGCGGCTTCTACTGCGGCTTTGTTTTGCTTCTGGCGGTAGATGCTTTCGGCGTTCAGGAGTTGCTGGCTGGCTTTGGAAATGATGAAGGCGGCGTATTTGTCTCCGGCGGCGATGCGGGCGATGCGAACGGCGTTGCGGGCTTCGAAAAGTTCGAGCGGAGTTTTGCTGTCGATGCCGAAGATGGCGTCTTGAATGTGAGTGTTGGTTGACGAATACGTGCCGCGGCTTACGAGATCATATTTGGCTTCGATGTTTTCGCCTCCGGCGTCGTTGACCGGAGCGCTTTCCATGACCACCATGTTGCCGGGAGCGGTCACGGCGAAATAGGGCTCGGCGGTTACGATCATGCCGAAAGTCTGGAGGTCGGTTGCGGCTTTCAGGTGCGCGGTGTTGCTGTTGTGGTCGATGGTGACCTCGCCTAGATTCACGGGGCGGCCTTGCGGAGATACGGCCCAGAGAACGTAGGTTAAGTATTCGAGTCCGAACTTGGTGGCGTCTTCGAGATTCTGGAATTTCACTTCGATCTGCAAGTTGGTCTTCTTGCCTTCTACGCGGGCTTCGCCGGATGCGCCTTGGAGGAGATCGGTGCCGTGGAAATCTACTTTGGTCTGGCCACCTTGCAGGCGATAGTGGACAGCTTTGGTGGTGCGGGTTACGGTGGCGGCCGCAGGAGCTGGCGCGGCCTGGGTAGATTGCGCGGTTTGCGCGGACGCGAGCGTGGCGGCGCTGAAGATGATGGCTAGAGACAGGTTTTTCACGAGGCTCTCAGTCTGGGGGAGACTTTGGGCTGCAGTATTAGTTAGTAATTCCTAATCATCTTCGTCGAAGATGGCGGGAGGGACAAGGACAGGAAGGACAATGGGGGGATGGGACTTTGGTCACCGGGCGGCATCGGCGGCGGCAGCAAGGTGCATTGGGTCATTCTCTCCGTAAGCGCTTGCGCTTCGCTTAAGCGCTTCCTCCGCTCAGGATGACAGTGCTTTATTGTTGGTTGCGAACCCAGCTACTTGGCGATGAAGTCGGCGAAGGAGGCTACTTTGCCGAAGTAGATGCGGAGAGTGCATTTGGTGTTGTAGTGCGCGAAAGCGACCTCTAGTGTGTCGGCCGCGTCGGAGACTTGATCGGTTTCCATTTGAGAGCGGGCGAGGTCCTGCTTCTCGTCGTAGGCGGAGCCGGGGGTTACGTTTTTGTTGACGGCGAGAGTCCATTTGCCTTTTTCGGGAATGGGGTAAACGGTGTAGGCGCCGAGAGGGATGGTTACGCCGCCGAAGGCGAGTGGGGCCTCGGTGAAGAGGGTCATGGGAGTGCCGCCGGGCGTCCAGGGCTTGCCGTTGGGAGCTTTGTCGCTTTTAGCGCTGACGGGGTTGTAGCGGATGTAGACCTGGCGTCCGTCATCGAGATTACAGCTGGCGGTGGAAGGCTCGGATTGTGCCGAACCGATGGCTGTGAGAGTTGGCAGGAATAGGATGGCGACTACGAAGCGAGCGCGGAACATGGGAGACCCCTCTGGGCCAAACAGTTTAGCGCCGAAATGGGCGGAGGGGAAGGAAATTTGAGTTCCGGCTCCTGGAGCGAGGGATTTGCCCCGGTTGTTGCTGGTCTTCGGTGATGTACTCAGACGGGTGGGGCGTTGCTACCGTGAGTGGCGAGGACACACACTCATGGCGAAAGCAGCGAAGCTGAAAATTCTTTATGGTGAAGGGGATGCTGAGGAACAGGCGGTTACGGCGGCGGCCTTGGAGAAGGCTGGGCACACGGTGGAGAAGGCCGTGGGGCGAAAGGCCGTGGAAGCGGCGATTGGCAAGGGTCGGTTCGACCTGGTGGTGCTGGGTCCGAGTTTGAGCCGGAATGATCGGCATCATCTACCTTATATGGTGAAGAAGGCGCAGGCCGAGGTTAGCGTGCTGGTGATGCACGCGGATGGAAGCCGGCATCCTTATGTGGATGCTTGCACGGATACCGGGGCCAGCGTGGAGAATGTTGTGGCGCGGATTGAAGGGATGGCGATTGCGGGGGTGATTCCGGCTGCTGCGGGAGCGGCTGCCGGGAGGTAGTTGCCAGTACCTGGATACCCAGTTCTATTGAGAGCGGCTTTGCGGCCGCTCTTTTTTCTTTGGAGAGAGAAACCCTTTAACACAGGGGGCACAGAGGCACACAGGGTAATTCGGATTGATACGAATCTTAGTGGTTAACTGGTGGGATTGGTTGCCGATTTACTACGTTGTTTCATCGGTTGTCTGGGGCTTGATGGGATTGAAGTGGAATTTCTTGTCGCCGGCCCGGTTGAATTTCGGTGCGAACCTGGTTGGTAATAGTGGAGCGTCCTGGTGGTTCCGCGGCTGGTTCGGTTGCGTGGAAATCCTGATTTCTGTTTGCTGAGCTGGCCCAGTGGGGTTCTTGTCCAGAATTTCTGCCTGACAAACTTTAGAGAAGCGAATTGTCGTGCATCACATCCAAAGCGGTGTGTGAGGAGGGTGTTATGAGCGTTAGTGCGGAGTTTTTGCCGGAGTTTGATTTGGAGATGGCGGCGGCGCGGCGGACTTTGGAACGGATTCCGGAGGATAAGCTGGCTTGGAAGCCGCATGAGAAGTCGATGACGCTGGGACGGCTGGCCGGCCATATTGCGGAGCTGCCGGGCATGGGAGTGAGTGTGATGAAAGAGGATGCTCTGGATTTTGCCAAGCGTCCGGCTGGAGAGCCGCCACGGAAGCCGAACGTGGCGGAGTCGCAGAAGCATGTGCTGGAATTGTTTGACAAGAATGTTGCGGCGGCGCGGGCTGCGATTGCGGGCGCCAGTGATGAACGTTGGGCTGGGAAGTGGACGCTCTCGGCGGGTGAGAGAAAGTTTTATGACGGATCGCGGTTCGGGGCGATGCGGCGGATGATGATGAATCATGTGATCCATCATCGGGCGCAGTTGGGAGTTTATTTGCGGTTGAATGATGTGGCGGTGCCTTCGGTGTATGGGCCTTCGGCGGATGAGGGACGGTGAGCCCGGCATCAATTACGATCACGATCGCGGCAGTTATTTTATCACGGCCTGTCGTTGGCCTGCAGGCGATCACTTCGACTCGCGTGGGTCATACGCGACTACAATGAAGACTTTGGAATGCGGTCCCCCAGTAAGAATCACCTTCAGGGTATTGTCTTTGCGGTATCTTCACCGCTGCTTGAACATTTCTGCCTCTGCCGGGTGGAAGCACTCGCTCACCGTTGAGGAATACTTCATAGCTGCTGACTTCGTCTCCGCCTTGACCGTCGCCGTTCGTGACGGTTAACACGCAGCAACCTTTTGGCACCGGATCGACACGAAAATTCTCTGCTTGGGTGCACGGCTTATCGCCGGGACATCCGAGGTAAAAATGCATGTACACAGCGGGAGGGTAGCCGTTGGCCGTCTTGCTTTGCGTTGTCCGCCTTGGAGTCTTGTGCCCAAATAGGCGCCGTACTAATTACGTAGACGAAGGTACAAAGAATGAATCCAGCCACGCGCTTCGGCGGATGAGAATGCACCCGCCCACGATAGCATACGAGCTGTCCGCGCACAGAGAGAATGCCTTGCGGAGCCGAGGGCGCATTTGAACGGCTAGGGATCCTTCGACTGCGTGGCTGGTTCGCTTCGCGAACCAGCCACTTCGCTCAGGATGACAACCGGATGGGTGAGGTGGAGGCTGGCTCGCTTCGCTCGCTGGACAGCCGAAGGCGGCTGTCCCCACATGAGTTCTCTTACGGCAGCGCTCTTACAAGGATGACTTATCGGCGGTGGGCGATCCAGCCGTTGCTTAGGAAGCGGTATAGCTCGACGGAGAGCGCACAGAAAAATACCGAGGCGACCAGGAATCTTCGTTCCCGGATGGAGCGCGTCGCCAACAAAGAAATGCCGGCACACGCCAGCACTATCAGCAATGCTCTACCGAGGACAAGCTCGGAGTAAAAAGGACTCTTTCCGGCGAACCAGTCGAACGCGCAACGCCAGTCAAGTCCGAGGCCGATAACAGCAAGACACCACGCAACCCACCAGGGCTGCGCATTGATTCGATCTTTTATTACCTGCTGTCTTCGCGGATTCGATCCGTATTGTCGAATCGATTGCAAAAGGGACTTCGGGCGACTTACCTCGGCATAGCTCGCCTCGTAGCACTCTGAACAGAGTGTTTGGAAAGGTGGAAGATCACGTGTGCAATCTGGACAGCGAGGCATGGGTTCGGGCGCTCCCTTTGGGAATTACACCATTCTCGTGCCGGAACTGCGGCTTACGACAGTAACTGTGGCTAGCGGGAATGCACTCTACTTCGCGATATGTGGGAAGGCTTCCTGAGCTGGCGTCACGGGGAGAATGCTGGCGGAGCCGCGGGTTGTGCAGGCAGGTGCATAGGTCCTTCGGCCCGCGAAAAGCGCGGGCCTCAGGATGACAAATCTGGAGCGGGGCCCCGGTGCATTTGAGCTGCTAGGGATCCTTCGACTGCGTGGCTGGTTCGCTTTCGCGGACCAGCCACTTCGCTCAGGATGACAACGGGATGGGTGAGGTGGAGACTGGCTCGCTTCGCTCGCTGGACAGCCGAAGGCGGCTGTCCCCACATGAGCATTCTGGTCGCCGGCGCGGCGGCGCTACTGTTGCAGGGCTACCTTCATGTCCAGGTTGTGGGCCAGGAATGCACCAGGTGTCGGCGGTTTCGTCGATCAGCTTTGTAATGGATTTGCCGGCGCCGTGGCCGGCTTTCGTCTCGATGCGAATCAAGATCGGGGCTGGGCCGGCTTGATCGGCTTGCATGGTCGCGGCGAATTTGAAGCTGTGGCCGGGGACTACGCGGTCATCGTGGTCGGAAGTTGCGATTAACGTGGGCGGATATTTTGTTCCTGGCTTCAGGTTGTGCAGCGGGGAGTAGGCGTAGAGGGCTTTGAATTCCTCGGCGATCGTCGGAGGAGCCGTAGTCGCTGGTCCAGGCCCAGCCTATGGTGAATTTCTGGAAGCGCAGCATGTCCATGACGCCGACTTCGGGTAAGGTTGCGCCGAAGAGATCGGGGCGCTGAGTTACGCAGGCGCCGATGAGCAGGCCTCCGTTGCTGCCGCCGCGGATTGCCAGTTTTGGCGTTGACGTGTACTTGTTGGCGATGAGCCATTCGGCGGCGGCGATGAAGTCGTCGAATACGTTTTGCTTTTTCAGTTTCATGCCCGCCTGATGCCACTCTTCGCCGTATTCACCGCCGCCGCGCAGGTTGGGCTGAGCGTAGATTCCTCCCATTTCCAGCCAGACTATATTCGGGACGGAGAAGGCTGGAGTGAGAGAGATGTCGAATCCGCCGTAGGCATAGAGCAGGACGGGGTTTTGTCCGTCGAGCTTTAATCCTTTCTTGTAGGTCAGGAACATGGGGACGCGAGTGCCGTCTTTGCTGGCGTAGAAAACTTGTTTGGTTTCGTAGAGGCTGGAATCGAAATCGACCTTTGGGCTGGCGGAAGATGGCGCTCTTGGCGGCTTCGAGATCGTAGCGATAGACGGTGGCGGGAGAGATGAAGCTGGTGAAGGCGTAGAAAGTTTCTTTGTCTTTGCGTTTGCCGCCGAAACCTGCGGCGGTGCCGATGCCGGGCAGATCGACGTTGTGGAGGAACGTTCCGCTCAAGTCGTAGACGCGGACTTCGGTGCGGGCATCTTTCAGATATCCCAGAAGAAATGAATTGTTCACGACGTTTGAGAACTCCAGCTTGTCGACGCTCTGGGGAACTACGGTTTTCCAGTTGATGCGTTCGGGATGGCGGGTGTCGATGGCGATCAGGCGTCCGCGGGGAGCGTCGAGATCGGTCTGGAACCAGAAGACGGGACCGTCGTTATCGATGAATATGTATTGCGCGTCGAAGTCGTCGAGGAGCTTTACTACCTGGGAATCCGGTTGGGTGAGGTCTTTGTAATAGAGGCGGTTCTTGGGCGACGTGCCTTCGGAGACGTGGATGATCAGATAGTGGCCGTCATCGGTGACGCTGCCTCCGAACAACATTTCTTTGTTATCGGGACGTTCGTAGATCAGTTTGTCTGTGGATTGCGCGGTGCCCAGGCGGTGATAGTAGAGCTTTTGAAAATAATTGGTGTCGCGCATGGTGGCGCCGGTGGGTTCGTCGTAGCGGCTGTAAAAGAAACCCTGGTTGTCTTTGGTCCAGGATGCGCCGGAGAACTTCACCCACTTGAGATCGTCGGGGAGATCTTTTCCGGTGTCGATGTCGCGGACGTGCCACTCGGTCCAGTCGGAACCGGAAGTGGCGATGGCGTAGGCCATGAGTTTGCCGTCGTCGGAGATGGCGTCACCGGCCAGCGCGACGGTGCCATCGGGAGAAAGCGTGTTGGGATCGAGCAGGACGCGGGGCTCGGCGTTGAGGGATTCGGCGACGAAGAGGACGTTCTGCTGCTGAAGTCCGGTGTTGTGCATGTAGAAGTAGCGTCCGCCAAACTGGCTGGGAGTGGTGAAGCGCTCGTAGTTCCAAAGTTTGGTGAGGCGGTCGCGGATGGCCTGACGGTAGGGGAGCTGATCGAGGTAGCCGAAGGTTAGTTTGTTTTCGGCTTCGACCCAGGCGTGAGTTTCGGCGGAGTCGGTGTCCTCGAGCCAGCGGTAAGGGTCGGCGACCTTGGTGCCATGGTAGTCATCGACCTGGTCGCTGCGGCGGGCTTGAGGGTAAGTGAGCGGGGCGGATTGCGCGGCGGGGAATAGGGTCATGACTGAGAGTAATGAAAACAGAATTGTCGCGTGGCGAGCTAGATGCATGGGGCCTCTGGGTGGAGTCGGTGGTGCGATCTATTTTGCCTGTGGGAGCGGGTCAGACGCAAGACAGAGCCCGCGGTGGAAATGCCTTGCGGAGGCGGCCTTGGTGCAAGCTGGTAGGGATCCTTCGACTCCGACACGCGGTCCGCTCCGCGGGCCGCGTGTCTCCGCTCAGGATGACAGGGGCGATGAAGATAGCTACGGGAGGGTGCGGCGGGATGGCTTGCTGGTGGCGGGTTTGTAGTCTGCGGGGTAGAGGACTACGCAGCGGTTGAAGCCTTCGCCGTCGCTTTCGGTGCGGAGGTCGGTTTGATCGCGCAGGGCGAGGTGGACGATGCGGCGCTCGCGCGAGGACATGGGAGCGAAATGAAACGGGGTTCCGGTCTGGCGAACTTTTTCGGCGGCGACGGTCGCGGCCATGCGAAGTTCCTGTAGGCGGATGGAACGCTGGTTCTTGCAGTCGAAAGAAATCTTTTCGTGTTCGGCGGACGGAAGATGGAGGATTTCGAAGGCCAGGAGTTCGAGGGCGCGGAGAAGTTCGGCGCCGCGATCGAGGAGCAGAGTGGAATCTGGGCCGGAGAAATCCACGAAGATTTCTGGCTTCTCCCAGTCGGTGGGCGCTGGAGGGTCGACTACTATGCGGTACTTTAGGTGAAGTCCTCCGTTGGTGACTACGGATTGGAGGAATTCGTTGATGCGGTTGGCGGCGGCTAGTTTATCCATAGGGCGGCTCTCGCTTCTACAACTAAACCTTTAAAACCTTAAACACCCTTCGGCTTCGCTCAGGGCAGGCTCCGGGCACAGGGGTTCACAGGGTAAATCTTTACTTCTCTTTCTTGCGGGCGCGTTTTTCCATCATTTCGCGCATTTCGCGGCCTAGCTTGGTGCGGTTCATTACTGCTTGTTGCGCGATCGAAATCAGGTTGCTCTCGGTGTAATAGAGATTCAAGCCTGCGGCCAGCTTAAAGAAGATGAAGCCCATAAACAATGGCATCATGATCGTCATCATTTTCTGCTGGGCGGGATCCATGCCGGCTTGCGGGGTCATGCGCTGCATTACGACCATGCTGACTACCATCAAGAGCGGCAGGACCCAATCCGACGCGGACAAGTCCGTGATCCAGAGCCAGTGGGCGTGGCGGAGTTCGAGAGCTACGCCCAACATTCTGTAGTAAGCGATCAGGAACGGGAACTGAATGATAACAGGCAGACAGCCGCCGGCGGGATTTACGCCTTCCTTCTTATAGAGTCCGCTGATCTCTTCGTTCATGGCGGCTTTACGGGGATCGCGCAGGCTGTACTTCTTGTATTTCTCCTGAATGTTTTTGATCTGGGGTTGGATGCGCTGCATCTTCAGCATCGACTTCATCTGGGTGATGCGCAGCGGGAGCAGCAGGATGGTGATGATGAAAGTTTGAATGACGATGGCCCATCCCCAGTTGTGGACGATATGGTTGTAGGTCCACTTGAGCCAGAGGAAGAGCGGGCGCGCGAGGATACCCCACCAGCCGTAGTTGACGATACCGCGAAGATCGGGGCTGTCGTTCTTGATGGTAGGTACCGGAACGGCATCGAGGACGGCGATCTCTTTGGGGCCGACATACATGCGCTGGGTGGTTGGGCCGCGGAGGTCGCCGACGGCCGCGCCGAGGAGATCTACGTTGGCGGTGTCTTTGGAGCCGGCGCCGATAGGGTTGAGGCCCGGCTTCTGCGGAATCTCCATGGAGTTGTGGAGCGTGACCATGGCAGCTGAGGCGGGATCGTTGGGAATAAAGATAGCGGTGAAGTATTGGTCGCCGGTGCCGGCCCACTCGAATGGACCTTTGATGGTGTTGCCGCCGCTGATGGCCTTGACGGTAAGGCGCGTCACGTAAGTCGGAAAGAAGATGTAGCCGCTGCGTTCGGTGGAGGCGTCGTTGTGATAGTCGATGCCGGAGGCGCCGTAGGACGCGGGCGTGACCTGGTCACCGAATCCGGCGGGCCAGGCGGGCGGGGCAAAGATTTCAGCGCCTTTGTAGAGGACTGAGGTTTCGACGTTGAGGACGTAGGTGTGGTCGAAATGGAAGGTCTTGCGGACGACGAGATCCTGGTCGGCGTATTCGAAGGTGATCGTGGCTGGGGCCGTGAGATTGCCTTCGTTTGAAGCTACGTAGAGCGCGGAGCTGAGGCGATTGCGCAGAGTTTCGTCGTAGGTCCATAGCGAGAGCGGGTAACCGAATTTTTGTGCGGCGGCGGCATTGACTAATTCGAGCGGCCCGTTCTGGGCGTCGTTGTCGAACTTTTTGAGGATCCAGGACTTGACCTGAGCGCCGCGGTTGGTAAAGGTGATTTTGTACAGATCGTTCTCGATGACGGTTTCAGTCTCGGTGGACGCCTGTTTCGTGACCGTGGAGGATGGAAGCTTGGGGATTATCGCCGCGGGAGCAGACGGAGGCGGTGTGATCACCGGCTGCGTTTGTGCGGTTTTATTTTGCGCTGGCTCAGTCGGGGCTGGCGCGTACTTCTTGAGCAACGCTTGCGAGACGACGAGGACGACGAACGTCAGAACAACGACGATGAGAAGCCGGCGCTCGGAGCCGGGCTCTTGTTGAGGATTTTGATATTCAGCCAAAGTCTTCCTTTAATTAATCGCGTCAGAGCGGGTGCCGTCCCTTACGGGACTCGTTCCCACTTTCCTCTTGCACCCCGGACTTACGTCCGGGGCTAATGAATGCCGCCCCTTGAAGGGGCTGTGCGGTGCAGCATTCTGGATCACAGTTTTCCGCAGCCGGTTGCTTGCTTTACCACCGGATCGTAGCCGGAGCGGGCTAGGGGATGGCAGCGGAGGACGCGGTTGAAGGCCATCCATCCGCCACGCAAGGCGCCGTAGCGTTCGATGGCCTCCATGGCATATTCGGAGCAGGTCGGCACGTAGCGGCAGGCCGGGGGCAGCATGGGCGAGATGGCCCACTTGTAGGCCCGCAGCAGTTGCAGCGTGACGAATTTGGCGATGTTGCTCACGTTTGAAATCCATAGCGCCGTATGGGAGCGGGCGAAAACACAGTGTCGTCCCTACGGGACTTGTTCCAATCTCTCCACTTTACCCGGCGCTTCCGCGCCGGGCTTTCACATGCCGCCCCTTCGGGGCTTGAATGCGACGATTCGCTTCTTGTTCTTCACCAGAAATTCATTTCTCTCGCGGCTGCTGATTCCCTGAGAGCTTTTGCTCGATTACGGCGAAGGCTCGGCTCACTTCGTTTTGCAGAGCGGCGAAGTCGGTAGTCAGCAATGACTTTTTCGGATTAATGACAACGTCGGCCGCAATCCCTGTGACTAGACGCGTCATGCGAACTGCTTCACGCAAACGGCGCTTCATGCGGTTGCGCTGGACGGCACCGCCGAGGGCGCGGCCTACCGTGAATCCCACGCGCAAGCCTGCGACCGGCGTTTCTGCTTCTGGGCGAGGCCAATAAAAAACGGTGATGGACGCGGAAAAGTGGCGGCGTCCTTGTTTGTAGACGCGCTCGAAATCCGCATGGCGCAGAAGGCGCGCGCTGCGGGGAAATCGGGCTGTTGGCTTTGGCTGCATGGCGAAGTCCGGCCGAGTTCTCAGCGTGGCGCTAGCCAGCATGCCCGCGTGATGCAGCGGGCGGCTGAGGGTCTCGACTGTGGAAGTGAGCGGCACCAGAAAAGCTACTCGCGGAAGCCGGGTTTTACGGAGACCCGCTTCCGTCCCTTGGCGCGGCGGCGGGAAATCACCTTTTTGCCGCCCTGGGTCTTCATGCGCGTGCGAAAACCATGCTTCTTGCTTCGCTTGCGCCGGTTGGGTTGGAATGTACGCTTGGGCATGAAAGATAGCTGCTCCTGATTCCGTCGACAGTGTTATGGCAAACAAGAAGTATAAATGACTGGGAGGGATGAGGGCAAAGGGCGAGACTTCAGGCTTCAGATCCTGGGTCTTAGGTCTCCGGTTTCGGTTGCTGGTTGGTAGTGTGCGATTGCTGTAGAAGAGTAGAAGAAGAGTCTTTTGGTTAGTTCCACCGTGGAAAGAAAAAGTCTGGCGCGTTTGCACCGTGACCGTTGCAGTTACATCCTTGACACTTGACAGGCGCGGGGCTTGGGGTTCCGAATCGTGTTCGAGAAGAATTTGTGCGCGAAGATTTCCGTCACGACAAAAAATTTTTGTGCTACTATGCCGCACTGTCGGGTTTGAAATTCTCTTTCACAAATGGCAACCGCGCACGACACAAGTGGCGCATTCCGCAGTACACTAAGAGTTCCATCGGCGAGCAGGTAAACAGCAGTTTTAGACAGGCGCCCTCAGCCAGCCGCCGGGACGCCGCGGCGGGTATTTCATAAATTATGTCAGCTCAGAGCACACCACCGCTTTCCCCCAATCCGTGGACGCGCATTCTGGATGCGCTGGAAAAGAAGATCAACCGGCACTCCTATGACACGTGGTTGAAACCTACGCGCTACAGCCACTCCAGCGGCGGGGTTTTGTTTGTGCGGGTGCCGACGGCGGAGTTCCGGCACGCCGGCGACAAATACGCGGACCTGATCCAGGAAGCGATCGACAACCTGGGGCTGGAGTTCAACGACGTGAAGTTCGTGACGCCGGAGGACGATCCGGCGGCGACGACGGTGCGACACAATGGCGGACTGTCGGCGGGTCCGGTTCCGGTCGGCGGGGCCCCGGCGCAGGCGCGGTTCGACTGGGATGGCGCGGCGCAACTGAACCCGCGCTACACGTTTGACGCATTCGTGATCGGAAGCGGAAATCAATTCGCGCATGCCGCGTGCCAGGCGGTCGCGGAACGTCCTTCAAAAGCCTACAACCCACTGTTCCTGTATGGCGGCGTCGGTATGGGCAAGACGCATCTGATGCAGGCCATTGGACACGAAGTGAAGCGGCGGCAGCCGCAGGCGGCGATCTGCTACGTCTCGAGCGAGAAGTTCACCAACGACATGATCAACTCGCTGCGCTACGACAAGATGACGTCGTTCCGCGACAAGTTCCGCAGCGTGGACGTGCTGCTGATCGATGACATTCAATTCCTGACGGGCAAAGAGCGGACGCAGGAAGAATTTTTCCACACCTTCAACGCGCTGCACGACACGATGAAGCAGATCGTTATCGCGAGCGATCGATCGCCGAAGGAATTGGCGGAGATTGAGGACCGGCTGCGCAGCCGTTTTGAGTGGGGACTGATCGCCGACATTCAGCCTCCGGATCTGGAAACGAAGGTAGCAATCCTGCAAAAGAAGGCGGAGCAGGAGAAAGTGACGCTGCCGACGGATGTGGCGCTGTACGTTGCGCAGAATATCCGGTCGAATGTGCGCGAGTTGGAAGGCGCGCTGATCCGGCTGGTGGCGCATTCGTCGCTGATTGGGGCGGAGATCACTCTGCCTTACGCGCAGCAGGTGCTGAAGAACTTCATTGATTCGCAGGCGCGTAAGGTCACGATTGAGTCGATCCAGAAGATGGTGGCCGAGCAGTTTGGGCTGCGGCTGGTCGAGATCAAAGCGAAAGACAATTCGCGGGCGATTGTTTATCCGCGGCAGATTGCCATGTATCTGGCGAAACATATGACGGAGGCTTCGCTGCCGGAAATTGGGCGGCAGTTTGGCGGGAAACATCACACGACCGTGCTGCACTCTGTCGAGAAAATTGAAGAGGCTCGCAAGAACGACAAGGATTTAAACAGGTTGCTCAATAAGCTGACCGAGCAATTGGGCGGATAAAGCGGCAGTTCTTTGTAGTTTTGCACTGAATCGATCAGTTTCCTTTTTCCGAGCTGTGAATGAGATGTGGAAGCTGTGCAAGGGTCGGGAGTAATGAGAAAAGTGGGAATCTTGTTGTAGGGTCTCCGCCTGGTTCGGGACCGATTTCTCACACGAAGGGATGCTCCCCAAGGTGGTGACAATAGGTCAGTTCTCAAAGTTTTCCACTTCTGCGAAGCGCCTACTGTTACTGCTGGTTTTATAGGTTTTGTATTTGATATAAGGGAAGTAATAAAAGTAGCACGCGGCAGGGGAGATAAAGTATATGCCGGTGGAAGCGGTGGAAGCAGTAGGGGCGGCGGTGGGTACGATGGAGATCACGGTCAGCAAGGTTGAATTGCTGCGCGAGTTGACGGCAACGCAGGGCGTAGTCGAGCGCAAGACCACCATCCCCATTCTTTCCAATTATTTATTTGAGGCAGCGGCTGGAAAGCTGTCGCTGACTGCCACTGACTTGGACCTTAGCCTGCGAACTTCGTGCAATGCGAAGGTGAAGAAGGAAGGATCGTGCACAATTCCGGCACGCAAGCTGCATGACTACGTGAAGCTCTTGCCGGACGCTGATATCACGATTAAACTCCTCGAAAATCACTGGGTCAGTATTCGCTGCGGCAGATCCAACACAAAGATGGTGGGGATGGCGAAGTCGAATTTCCCCAGCTTGCCGGTGTTTCCCACCGCGGGTGTGGTGAAGATTCCTGGGCAGGTTTTGCGCGGATTGATTGCGCGCACCGGGTTTGCGATATCGAGCGAAGAGTCACGCTACACGCTGAATGGCGCGCTGATGCTGCTGAAGCCGGAGTCGATCACAATGGTCGCGACCGATGGCCATCGGCTGGCGCACTGCGAACGCAGCGGCGAGAAGTTTGAAGGTGTCTCCGGCGAGATGAAGACTCTGGTGCCGAAGAAATGTATGGACGAATTGAAGTCACTGCTGGATTCGACTGACGCGGAGACTGTGGAGTTTGCCAAGGATGAGTCGACTTTATTTTTCCGGATTGGATCGCGGCTGCTGACCTCGCGGCAGCTTACGGGACAGTTTCCGAACTTTGAGGCGGTTCTGCCCAAGGACAACAACAAGAGCATCACGCTGAACAATTCCGATTTGAACTCGGCAATTCTGCGCGTGGCACAGTTTGCCGACGAGCGCTCGCGTGCGGTGCGGCTGAAGCTGGAAAAGGGTGAAGTGAAGATTTCGGCGTCGTCGACGGAAGCGGGCGAGTCGGAGGATTCGATTGAGGCTCCTTATGATGGGGAGACGCTCACCATTGGTTTCAATGCAGTTTACCTCGTGGATTTTTTGAAAGCTGCTGGGACTGATGACGTGCGGCTGGAGTTGAAGGATTCGCAGTCCGCGGGGCAGTTGCGTCCAGCTGAGGGCGATGATTATAAGTACCGGTATATCGTTATGCCGATGCGGATCTGAGCGAGTCCCTTTCGAAATTGTATTTCCCCCGGTAGTCCAACGGTCCTGCCTGGCCTTGACCTGTGAGCCTTCCTGTCATACATTTGCGACCGATCTGTTTTGGAGGTATCTATGCTTGACGGATTTAAGAAGTTCATCCTGCGGGGCAATGTTGTCGACATGGCGGTGGGCGTTGTGATTGGCGCGGCGTTTGGCGGGGTGGTCACGGCGTTGACCAAGGATCTGCTGACGCCGTTGATTGCGGCCATCGTGGGCAAGCCGGATTTTTCTTATCTGGGATTTACGATTGGGAGCACGCACTTTCCGGTCGGCGAGTTTATCAATGCGTGCGTGTCGTTCTTTCTGATTGCATCGGCGATCTATTTCTTTGTGGTGACGCCGGTGAACGCGCTGGTGGCGCGCATGAACCGGGGAGAGAAGCCGCCTGATCCGACGACCAAGAAGTGTCCGGAGTGTTTGAGCGAGATTCCGATTGAGGCGCGGCGGTGCTCGCACTGCACGCAGCCGGTGCTGGGGCGGGCGGCTTAGGCAGCCGGGCTGCGCCATTCGGGCGGCATGTCGGATAACATGGCGGTATGAGTTTCCGCCGGATTTTATGTAGTTGTCTTTGTTGTTGGGTCGTAATCGCGCAGGCGGCGCCAGTGCTTCGGGCGCAGGCGACTGCGCAACCTTCCTCGTCGCCCTCCTCGTCCTCTACCTCATCGTCGAAGCCAGCGGGAAAGTCTGCATCAGGCGCGGCCAATCCGCTGGATTCAGGGACGGTAAGCAACAGCGTCTATCGCAATCCCGGGTTTGGATTCACATGCAAGATTCCGGCGCAGTGGGTCTTGCGGACTGAGGAGATGAGTGCGCGGGATGATGTGGCGCCGGCAAAAGAAGATCGAGCTGCGCTCGATCGGCCAAGCGAGGGCGGCTGTACCCACACCGGTGGTTGCGGGCACGTGCTGCTGGCGGCGTTCTCGCGGCCTCCCGAGGCTCGGGCGGAAGATGTTAATTCGTCGATACTGATTGCGGCGGAGAGTGCGGCGGCTTATCCGGGACTGAAGGATGCGGCGCAGTATTTTGGTCCGGTGACCGAAGTGGCGCAGGCTCGGGGTTTCGAGGTGGTCGAGGATCCTTATGAGTTTGTGATTGGGACTAAGAAGGTGGTCCGGGGAGATTTTCAGAAGGATGTTGGGTCGCGGGTGATGCGGCAATCGACGCTGGTGGTCCTGGCGCGGGGGTATGCGGTTTCGTTTACGTTTATTGGCGGGACGGAGGATGAGGTGGAGGAGTTGGTCGGGGGGCTAAGTTTTGGGGCGGGGGCGAAGACTGCGAAGTAGATCGTGGCGGAAATTCCCCGAAAGCTTGGCGGTGATCTCGAGATGCAAGGGGTCCTTCGACTACGCATGACCGCCTTTCAGGCGCTCATGCTTCGCTCAGGATGACAAGGGATCGAGATTAGTCTAAGGGTTCGGGTTCGAGGGCTATGTTGGTTTCGCCGGCAGCTTTTTTCTGGGCGTATTTTTTCATCCAGGCTTCCCAGCTTTTTCCGGCGGCGGTGTCGCGTCCGGTGAAGGCCAGGGCGGCGATTTCGGCGTAGGAGATGGAGATTTTTTCGTTGGCGTCTTTTGGGAACAGGCGGACTACCGAATCCTTCAACGTAGCGGCGGTGCGGCGGTCGAAGAGGTAGCCTTCGATCTTTGATCCATTCTTGCGGGTGATGGTTACGTCGCCGCGGTAGTCGAAGGCTTTTTCAAGAGCGACGCGGATTTCTTCCTCGGTGGCTAGTTGCGGGATCCAGCCTTCGAGCTTTTCGTGGGCAGTGCCGGGGGCGACTTCGAGAGTCTCGGGATTGGCGTGGGGCACGGCTTGGGCGGCTTCGTGATCGATGTGGCCGGATTCTTTGCCTGTCATAACGTCTCGCTTGGCTCTTGAGTTTCCTTGAGCCAGATCTCTGTTCCTTCAGGAACATCCTGTTTCGCAACGTCACGAGGCAGCATGAAGGCCAGTCGGCTCTTCTCCAACCCAGAAATCAATTCCACGGAGGCGACGTGAGTTTCCCTAACCTGCCCACCGGGAGTGCGAAGTTGAATAAGCGACCCCGCACGCACGCACAAATTCGACAGCAAGGCCGGTACAACTGCAGTCCCTCGGCCAGGTATCTGGAAGACGCTCTCGACCTTCGCGAAGAGTGTCACACGTCCGACTACCCTACGCCTGAGTCCCCTGCCATACATGAGACGAGTCGTCGGTCGGAGAGATCTGGACCAGCGGATGCACCGGGGCTTGCGGTTCGTCCAGCAAGCGCAGCGCTTCTTCGTCGCGATAGCCGTCGAACAGTGTGGCTTTTACCGTGGCCAGGAACCCTTCGAGCGAACTGAAGGTGGCGTTTACCGCCGAGGCTTCATAGCCGCTGTGGACCATGCAGTTGGCGCAGGCCGGATTGCCGGATTCAGTGCCGTAGTTGCTCCAGTTCGTGGTCGCGAGCAGCTCCGCGAAAGTTTCGGCGTAGCCATCCTGAAGCAAGTAGCAGGGCTTCTGCCATCCGAAAACGTTATACGTAGGCATACCCCATGGGGTGCAGGGGTAGGTGCGCTTGCCCATCAGAAACTCTAAAAAGAGCGGCGAGAGATTGAAGCGCCAGTTCTTTTTGCGGTTCGACAGGATCGCGCGGAACATGCGGCGGGTGCGGGCGCGGCCGAGAAAATGCTTTTGGTCCGGCGCTTTGTCGTAGGAGTAGCCGGGCGAGAGCATCATGCCCTCTAGCCCGAGCTCCATCATGTCGTCGAAGAAGGCGCGTACGGATTTCGGATCGGCGCCGTCAAAGAGAGTGGTGTTGGTGGTGACGCGGAAGCCGCGAGCAAGCGCTTCTTTGATCGCGTCCACGGCGATGTCGTAGCCGCCTTCGCGGCAGACCGCCAGGTCGTGCTCTTCGCGCTGGCCGTCGAGGTGCACGCTGAAAGTCAGGTACTTGCTCGGCTTGAAGAGATTCAGCTTTTCTTTCAGCAGCAGGGCATTGGTGCAGAGATAGATATATTTCTTGCGCGCGACCAGGCCTCCGACAATGTCGGCGATCTGGGGATGCATGAGCGGTTCGCCGCCGGGGATGGAGACCATGGGGGCTCCGCATTCGTCGACGGCGCGGAAACATTCCTCGGGAGAGAGATCTTTTTTCAGGATGTGGGCGGGGTACTGGATCTTGCCGCATCCGGCGCAGGCCAGATTGCAGCGGAACGGGGCTCGAGCATGAGCACGAGCGGGTACTGCTTGCGGCCGGCTAGTTTCTGGCGCAGGACGTAGGACGAAACGGTCCACATCTGTGAAACGGGAACTGGCATTCTTGGTTGAGAACTCCGGTGCGTCTATCTTATCAGGGTCGGGTGGTTAGATGGCGCAGAACTGGTTCGAGGTGCCGGAAAACGAAACTTCTCCGGCGCGAGTTTTTCCGTCTTGTGATCGTTGTCTGGTCAGCGTCCGTGAAGCGGCTAGAGCGGGCTTGGAACAGGCTCAAAATGGGACGTTTACTGGGCCGATTCTGGGGCTTGGACGGGTCGAAAAAACGGGCGTTTCGTGGTATAATTTTCACAGTCGCCAAACGAACCTAAGTATAAGATATTTCAATCACTTGAAGTCGATTCGTGGGCGCAGTCCAGAGGCTGGGTTGGGGCGGGTTTTCAGGCTGATTTTCAAGACGTAACCGGACCCGGTTCTGAGAGAAAGTCGGGGCATTCTCCCGCGGAGCGGAATGGCCACCAAAGAGATCAATACTCCCATCGTCGAAACTAAAACAAAAAACGGAATTGTGACGCCGATTACTGCCGGGAACGGCGGCGGCAATAGCGACTACACTGCCGACTCGATCAAAGTGCTTGGCGGCATGGAAGCGGTGCGCAAGCGTCCGGCGATGTATATCGGATCGACCGGCGATCTGGGTTTGCATCATCTCGTTTACGAAGTGGTCGACAACTCTGTCGACGAAGCGCTGGCCGGATTCGCGACCAAGATTGAAGTCACGATTCACATCGACAACAGCATAACCGTTGTTGACGACGGGCGCGGGATTCCCGTGGATGACATGGTGATCGACGGGGAAAAAGTTTCCGCCGCGCAGGTGGTGATGACTACCCTGCATGCTGGAGGAAAGTTTGATTCGTCCACTTACAAGGTTTCGGGCGGGTTGCATGGGGTGGGCGTTTCTTGCGTGAATGCGCTTAGTGAAGAGCTTGATCTGGAAATCTGGCGGGATGGCGCGACCTGGCAGCAGACTTATTCGAAAGGCGATCCTACCAGCAAGATGGCGAAAGCGGGCGCCACCAAGAAGCGGGGCACGAAAGTTCACTTCCTGCCGGATCGAAGCATTTTTACAGGGACGGTTGAATATAACTACGACACGCTGGCGCAGCGGTTGCGCGAGTTAGCGTTCCTCAACAAGGGACTGTTGATCACGCTGACCGACGAGCGCTCGACTGACGCGAAGAGTGGCGAGGCCAAGCACACCGAGTTCAAGTACAACGGCGGCATCGCGGAGTTTATCAAGCATTTGAACCGCGGCAAGCAGTTGCTGCACGACAAGCCGATCTACATGGAAGCGGAGCGCAACGGCGTGGCCATGGAGATTGGGCTGCAATACAACGACGGGTATTCGGAGTCGGTGTTCAGCTTCGCGAACAACATCAATACGGTCGACGGCGGCACGCATCTTTCAGGCTTCCGCATGGCTTTGACCCGCACGATCAACTATGCCGGGCAGCAGATGGGCCTGTTCAAGGACGTCAAAGAAAACCTGACCGGGGATGACGTGCGCGAAGGTCTGGTCGCGGTGATCAGCGTGAAGCTGTCGCAGCCGCAGTTTGAAGGGCAGACCAAGGGCAAGCTGAATTCCGATATTGCTGGAATTGTCCAAGCCTTCATCAATGAGCGGCTGGGGGCGTTCTTTGAGCAGAATGCCACCGTGGCGCGGAAGATTATCAACAAAGCTGTCGACGCGGCCCGGGCGCGGGAAGCGGCGCGGAAGGCGCGGGATTTGACGCGGCGCAAGGGGGCGCTCGATTCGGGCGGGCTGCCCGGGAAGCTGGCGGATTGTTCGGAGCGCGATCCGAACCGGTGCGAATTGTTTTTGGTGGAAGGCGAATCGGCCGGCGGGACGGCGAAGCAGGGACGCGACCGGCGTTTCCAGGCGATTTTGCCGCTGAAGGGGAAAATTCTCAACGTCGAGAAAGCACGCTACGACAAGATGCTGGCGCACGAGGAAATTCGCGCCATGATCACGGCGCTTGGTACCGGCATTGCCAAGGATGACTTCGATCCGACGAAAGTGCGATACGGAAAGATCATTCTGATGACCGATGCGGACGTGGACGGCTCGCACATCCGCACGCTGCTGCTGACATTCTTCTTTAGGCACATGCAGGAGTTGATCAAGCGCGGGAATGTGTTTATTGCGCAGCCGCCGCTGTATTCGATCAAAAAAGGCAAGTCAATGCAATACATCAAGGACGACGATGCCTTTGACAAAGTTACATTGAAGCGCGGGGCCGATGGAGTGACGGTGCGTTATGGCGAGGGTGCGGCCAAGCTGGAAGGCGCTGCCCTGAATCGCTTTATGACGGTGCTGAAGGAGTATCTCAACTTCTTCGACAAGGTGAACAAGCGGCTGCGCGATGAGAGCGTTACCGAACTGCTTCCTCGGCTGGATTTTTCGAAGCATGCGGATTTTGAGGGGGACAAGAAGACTCCGCCGAAGAAGATCGAGCGGCTTGAACGGGAATTGAAGAAGCTGCAGAAAGACCGGAAGTTCAAGAGTGTTGAATCGCGCTTTGATGAGGAGCACAATTTTGGGAAGTGCGCTTTGTGAACTCGCAGGGCTCGGAGCATGTGATCAACTGGGAGCTGGCTTCTAGCGCGGAGTGCCGGCAGCTGATTTCGAAGTTCAAGCAGATTGAGCCTTATCTGGAGCCGCCGTTTGTGGTGGAAGCTGTGGTCAAGGCTGGCGCGGCTGGCAGCAATGGCGATGAAGCTGGGGATGATGAAGCTGGGGAGAACGGCGAGAAATCCGACAAGAAAGGTGCGAAGGCTGCTCCCAAGCATAAAGCCGTTGTCGAGCCCGTCGAGAAAGCTACTGCGCGCGAACTGTTTGAGTATGTGAAGAAAGAAGGCAGCCGCGGGTATGACGTGCAGCGCTATAAAGGTCTGGGGGAGATGACGGCTCCGCAGTTGTGGGAGACGACCATGGATCCGGAGCGGCGGACTTTGCTTTCCGTGAAGCTGGAAGATATTGCCGAGTGCGAGACCATCTTTACCACTTTAATGGGTGAGGATGTGGAGGCGCGGCGGAAGTTTATTGAAGAGAATGCGCTGGATGTGAAGAATCTGGATATTTAGGAATTCTTTGTGAGGAAGTCAATCGTTTTCCGCTTGCAGCCGAATGTGAACGTTGCCCGCCTTCGTGATGCTGGCAATAAACGGGGGACGGTGCTTCCTGCACAGCCGAAACATTTCAGGCAAAGCTACGGCTAACAGTGCTGCCATCTCCGCGCCGTTGAAGTTTCCCGAAGTAAAATAGAACTCCCGCACCCGGTGCGGCAATCACGGCCCGCTTCTCCAGGTCATTGAAGCGAATGCGTTTGTCTTTCGTGAGGAGTATCCACCCTTTTTCTCCGACAAAAGGCAGCCATACCGAGTCTTCGGTTCCCGCAGAAAAGTGCGCTCCGTGGCGCTCGTGATGGATGTCGTTGTGCACGAGTGCCTCCAAAATTGGTTTGCAGTTGTGAAGATTCTCGTCGAGGTACAGAACGAAGTCTTCAGGCGGCGATGGCAGCCGTCTTCTGCTCCCAACGGATTGCTTCTTCGATCTGTTTGGGGTCGACGCCATATTCGGAAGCGAGATCAGGAACCGATTCGCGGGCGTTGAAACGGGAAGCGATGACCGCTGTAGAAATCCCCGTGCCTGTTATCACGGGCTTGCCAAAGCCCAGCGCGGGATTTAGCTGAATGAGTTTGGGCTCGCTCTCTTTGCGTTCCATGACAAAGGGGTGCAGCTTGAACAGGCCGTTAGGATCACGCTCGATTCGTTCAAGGTAGAACTTCATGACGTCGGGAATTAAAATCTGTTCTTCTTTGCCGGACAAGTTGACGATATTTCCCAAGTGCTCGATGAACAAATCTCTGCGATCGGTTCGGAACGCGTGCTCGATCAGAGGATGCTCATGATGGACGTACTTGGCCAGTGCCTTCAAGGCTTTGCGGACTTTTGGCAGGCGCACGTCGTACACTGCGCGCATGCTGCTGATCATGTGGCATTCCAGCAGGTTATGGAAAGATAGGCGCAAGGGGTCCTTTCCGGCCAGCCGAACCAGCGCGCCGACGGACGTCTCGTCCCGCGTCCAATATCGGAGCGTATTTAGGGGCACGCGCAGATATTGAGCAGCTTCGGAGACGCCGTAGATGGGAATCTCCATGATGTTGTTTTGGCTCATGAGACCTCCATCACTCAAGAACAGTCGTAAACGCGCAAGGTCAACTCTTCTATTGCATTGTACCGACCTCATTCGCGCAAGTCACATCGACGGTTCGTCTTCTTCCAGATCAGCGGTCGCGTGGTGGGTCTAGGAAAATCTTGTCAATATGTAGAAGTTACGCGAATGGGGCTAAGGTGAAGGAAAGAAGGCGAATATAAAGTTCGGTTTGGTGACACATTTACCCCATCCAACTTGGTATTCTGGATATATAGGGTTAAGATTTTGAAAAGGGCGCGGCCTCTCGGTCGCGCCTTTTCTTTTGCCCTAGTCCTGCCTGGGCGCAATTCAAGAAAAACGTTTGCGTGGACGGTGCGCGCTCGCAGAGATCCCTCGCCCCGCTCGAGAAAACGCGGGGCTTCGGGATGACGCCGTCTTCTTGGGGGTGGCGGTGATTTGGGGAGGGCTGGGGGATGAAGTATTGGGAGGGATTCAAGAGCTTTAAAGAGCGCGGGGAGTGGGTGGAGTTGCAGTTCATGGCGGAGGCGGCACGGCGGCGGTTCGCGGTTTGTAAGCCCTGGGGTGATACTCGGGCTTACGATGTGGGAATCGAACATGGGCCGAACTTTCTGCGGGTGCAGGTTAAGTCCACCAGCTACAGGCGTGGGGATGGCTATTGCTGTCAGCTGATACCCAACCACGCGAAGAAGCAAGACTACACTTTGGAACAAGTTGACTTGTTCGGCGCGTACGTGATTCCGGTGGAGGCGTGGTATCTGATCCCGGCATCGTTGGTGCTGGGCGTCCGGCGAATCACCTGCGTGATGCTCAGCCCGGTCGTGCCGCCTACTAAGAAAAAGAGCTACTGTTACGAGTGTTACAAGGAGGCGTGGAGTCTGCTGACAGATAGCCGGGGCGGCCTGGCTCGCCTTGCGCTCGATGTGAAGAGTCTCGATATTTAGCGCTGGCGCTGGCGCGGGCACCTCAGGGGCTAAAGCCCGGCTGTCTCCTGATGCTCTTAGACGCAGGCCTGAAGGCCTGCTCCACCCTCAGCAATTTCGCCCTCAGCAACTTCCACTGACCGACTGGCCGCAGACTGTCCCGCTGATCGTACAGGCGAGCGAAGAATTTATCGTGTAGGTGGCGTTGACCTGACAGCTTCCGGAGGGATTTGGGCCGTAGGAGATGCCTCCGGTTTCTGTGAAGGTTACGGGGAACACTGGGGTTTCGTTGTTGGTGAAGTTTATTTCGCCACCGACGTTGATGCTCGGATCGCCATTCACGATCAGGTTCGAAACGGAACAATTGGCCGGAGTTATCGCGAGTTGGGTGCTTAGAGAGCCACTGCCGGTGTTGGTCAGAGTGCCGTCGACGTCGCCGGTGACGGAAATCGTCCCGGCTTGAGGGCCGCCGCAAGGGTAGTTCGTCAAGGAGATGGGAATGTTGCAGGTTTCGCCGCTCAAGGATGAAGTGCAGCCCGGCAAGGCGTCTGGGCGAATGTCATTCACCGTCGTGGAAAGGCTTGGACGGGTGTCGCTGGTCGCAGTCGAGGGAACTGCGCCGCTCACAGCCTGAGTGAGAGCTTGTGCGAACTGTTGCGCCACCGCCTGGGCCTGGGCCTGCGACATATTGTTGTTCATGGAGTTGCTACTGCCACACCCTACGGACAGGATTAATAGCAGGGCGGCTACGGTGATCAAGCAGGAAGATCTACTTCTCTTGATCCGAAACATGAACTGAAACATGGGAAGCTCCCTCCATGGCGAAGGTACGCGGTGGCTCTGGCTGGGATCCTCGGCCCGTGGGCACGAATCCCCTTCCATCCTTGAGAACAGCGCTATTTTATGCCTATCCGGTTCGTTAGATTGTAAAAATGCTGATCGGAGATGTCTGGCTCGCTTGCTCGCTGGGCCCTTCGGCTTCACTCAGGGCAGGCTCACGAATGCGCCCGTCCCTACATGTGCTTTTTCGATTTTCCTGGCGTTACGAGGGTCTTACGGATGACTTGCGGAATAGCGATGCGGCTGCGGTTCCAAGGGCTAGCAGCGTGATTAGCGAGATATCGACGAGGGAGATTACGCAGTAAATGCACCAGACTCCGAGGACGTGGGCTTCGATGCGGGCGAGGTAGAGTGAGAAGGCTAGTCCAATGAGGGCGGCGGCTAGGAGCAGACTGTAGGCGCGGCGCACGGCTAGGGCGCCGATGAGGAGATATCCGGCGATGCCGAGGACGGCTACCGGAATGCCCGTGCCTTGCACAACGGCGTAGGGGCTTTTATTGACGATGCCGCAGTCCCAGCGCTCGTTGATGCTGCAGGGGGCATCGCCTTCGGTGCGGTAATGTTCGCGGAGGGCCAGGGCGGAGACTACGATTCCCAGCGAAGCGAGAAGGACCAGAACGTACCTCATGGGATATTCCCCTTTCTTAATCTCTCACAGATCTTCCTAGCTGGCGGAATGCGCTGCGGCGATGTCCTGGAGCAGGTCGGAGGCCTGCCAGTCGGCGCCGTGATACCAACGGTAAATTTTTCCGTCGGGAGAGATGACGGCGGTGCTGAGGGAGTGCGTGATCAGGCCACCATCTTCGTTGTAGGTGAGAGCGAAGTAGTCGGCAAATTCCTGCAGCTCTGGCTGCGGAATCGCGGAGAACTCCCAGTGCGTGAACAGGGCGGGGTCTTTGGTCGCGGCGCAGGAGAATCCGTAGGCGCGCAGAACTTTGGGGGTGTCGTGGGCGGGATCGAAGCTGATGCTGAGCAGGTGAGTCTTGCCGTAGCGGGAGGGATCGGCGCGGACCTGGCGGTCGATCGCGGCAAACTCGTGGCTGACGCGCGGGCAGAAATCGGGGAACGGGCAACGGGTGTAGATGAGCGTTAGAAGCAAGGTCTCGCCGCGGTACTGATGCAGGGACGTGTGCTGGCCGTTTTGGTTGACGAGCTTGAAGTCGGGTACTTCGTCTCCGGGAGATGGGATGTGGAGATTGGATGTGGGCTTATCCACTGGGGTTTGTGAGTGGGCGACGACTTTGACGTTTTCGAGCCAGTAGGTGTTGTCGGGCTGGACGTTGTCCGGTTGAACGACTACATCGGCGGTGATGGTGTCGCCGGGCTGGAGTTGATCGAGCGCGGAGGCGGGCTTGATGGTGTAGGGCATGACCATCGGGTCCATGAAGCCGGGGACGGGTTCGTTGTCGATGTTGGCGGTTCTGGCATTCTTATCGACGGACACGACTTTGCCCTTGAAGGCATAGCGCTTGGCGCCGGATTCGGCCTTTGTGGCGCCGGGCTGGGAGGGTGCGTGGTTGCAGGCGGGGGAAAACATCGAGCAGAGCACACAGGCAGAAGAGCACTGCGCGGGGCATGGGCGAATTCAGACTCAAGGGCATGGGCAATCTCTCTTCTCTCCAATCATAGCTGCGGATTTCATGGCTTGCAGCTTCAGAAGTGAAACCGGTAGCGGAACTCTGCGTAGATTTGACGCGGTTCGTCCCAGTGGAATCCGCCGAAAGTCAGACTATTGTCGAGCTGCACGCGGCGGTTCGCGACATTGACGGCTGTCACGGAAACCGTATAGTTCTCGGCGAAAGTCTTGCCCAGCGAAAGATCCACAGCGCTGTGGCTGGGCAGATAGTTGCCGGGATATTGCACGCCTGGCAACCCGTTGGTGAATCCTGATCCGTAATATACATTCGTGGAGGCATAGGCATGGCCCGGCAGGCTGCCGTTGAAACCGACGTTCAGCGTATTGCGCTGATCGTGATCCACGGGAGAAAGACCGTAGGGGATATCGAGGCCACACGATGGAGTGATCGGCTGGGGGCAGACTAGACCTCCGGTGATGGGCGAGGTTGCCTGCGCGATCTGGTTGGAGTAGGCGAGATGGAACTGGCCGTGATGCAAAACATTGGGCGAGCGCAGTGTGAGTTCCCAGCCTTGAATCTGCGCATAGGACCAGGTGATGGGCCAGAAGATATTCGACTCGCCAATGTTATTGTGATCGAGCCAATTGTGGGCGCGGGTTTCAAAGTTGTCGGCATCGAGGGTCCATCCGTGGAGGGGGATCGTCACACCGAATTGCCACTCGATGTCACGTTCACCGTGCAGCGGAGCGAAGGCAAAGCTCTGACCGGCGGCCAGAGTTTGCAGCTGAGTGGTTGGGGTTGAAAGCGGCGGAGCCTGGTAGAAGTAACCGTAAAAGCCGCGGAAGACCCAATTCAGGCGAGGAATCCGGATTGCGGCTCCAAGACGAGGATCGGTGGCGTTTTCGGAGATGGTGGAGCTGAATGCGGTTTCGCGAAGGCCTGCGATGAGGGTGAGCCACGGCGTGACTTTGAATTTGTCGTTGATGAAGAAGGCGGCGACACCTCCGTTCACACCGATCGACGACGGGGGAACATTCGTGGTGCCGTCGGTGTAATCGTTGAAAAAGTAGTTGTACTGATGCTGGGCGAATCCATAAACGCCAGCCTGAATATCATTGCGCTTGACGTTGGCATTGAGCGCTACCTGCGCTCCTCCATATTGGGCGGTCTGGGTTACGGTGGAGATGACCGGGATGTCGTTCGGCCCGCCGTGATAGTCGGCGCCGTTGTAGTGATAGAACGGAGAAACGGTCAGCAGAGTATTTGGGTCAAATGTGTGAACCCACGAGAAGGTGGCGTAGCCATCGGGCTCGACCTCGGCGTCGTGCAGCCCGGAACTGGGGTAGTAGACGTTGGTGATGGAGTTGGGGTCGGGGTCGATGGGAATCTGATAGTAGTCGCGACGGAGAGAGCCTACGACGCGGAACTGGTTTTTGGGATCGGGATTAAAGATGAATGGAAGTGAATCCGCCGAAGCCGTTGGCGGCATCGTTGACGGTCTGCGGAATGGGCGTCTGCAGGCCGTACTGGCTGCGGTTGCCGTTGAGGCTGCCGTAATAAGCGGAGCGGGCGGTGTGGCTTCCGCAACTGATCTGGTCGTTGGTCTGGTAGAAATTGCCGGCGGTAATGACGAAATCGCAGTCCCGATCGCGCTCGAAGCCGGTGCGGGGGACGATGTTGAATATGCCGTAAGTGCGGTCGCCGTAGTCGGCGTCATAGCTGCCGCGCTGGACTTCGAGATAGTCAATGTCCTTGGGATCGATCTGAGGGCCGAGATTGTTGGCGATGTTGGTGTTGGGGATGGGAACGCCGTCGATGAGCCACTCGACCTGATGGCCTCCGCGCATGTGGAGCATGTCGTGCACGACGTAGGCGGCGGGGACGTAGTCGGTGATCATTTCCATGCCATTGGTGCGGTCGGCTCCCGGAGTCTCCTGGATGTCGATGCGGTTGAGAGTGACGGTCGGAGTGACGCTTTGGGTGGTGGCTTCGACGGGAATTTCGGAAACCTCAACATTCTCCCGCGTCCCCGCGACAACCAAGCCGAAATGAAGCACCGGGCTGGTGTCGGACTGAACGATCACGCCTTGTTGCATTTGCTGGAAGCCCTTCGAGGACACAGTCACGGTGTAGTTACCGAGTGGGACTGAGGTAAAGTCAAACTCCCCGTTGTCGCTGGAATCGAAGGAGCGCGTCCAGTCGGAGTTTTGAGCTTTCAGCGTGACGTGCGCGCCTTGAATGGGGCGGTGCTGAGGATCGTGAACGACGCCGCGAACGGAACCGAAGATCGTGGCGAATGCCGCGGCACTCAGGAATAAAACAACTGCCGTCAAGCTAGCAATTTGTCTCATAAATGTCTCCATTCTCTGCATCGGGTTAGGGCGACTTGCAGGGAAGGCGCCTGTGTTGGCTTCGGCGGCGAACGGAAAACGTTGCGGCCGAGAACGCGCGCTTGCGTCAGGCAAGCGGAACTTGATTCGATTTCGGAGACAACTTCAGCAGGCGGGCGGGGCGCGGGTGGATTGGAATTCTGCTGGGGCCGTGGCCGGGGAGTCCGGCTGGGTTGCGGCTACGCGAGCACTAATGGCTTGCAGGAAAAAGGCTGCAGCTTGCGACTCAGGGTGAGCCCATTGGGTTGAGATGGTCGCTCGGCCGCAATCGTGGTTACAGCAACAAGCGTCGCGGATGACGAGCTGATCGGATTCGGAAACCGCCGCGTCGTGGCAGTGATGCGCTTTGCGGAGACAACAGGAATGAGGCGGAGCAGCATTCGCTGCCAGCGCCAGTGGGGCAACGGTTCCCACGAGTGCAAAGAACAGCAGCAGTCTTGCGGTCAGGCGATGCATGGTGCTTCGGTGTTTGAAGCTTACCAACTTGCGGTTGACGAAAGCAAGAACGAGGCTGCGCGCAGTTGGCGGGGAAACTGCTACGCCAATGATGAAAGATCCCCACGAAGCTGCGGATGCCGAAAAGATGCGAGGGATCCCCTCGGCTTCGCTCGGGGCAGGCTCTTCGACTCCGACACGCGCTTCGCTTCGCGAACCGCGTCTCTCCGCTCAGGATGACAGATCCTAAAGGCGAGTCTCAAGCTTTGCCCTGGATCTTGGCCCACCACCAGCGGACGCCGACGAACAGGAAACGCCAGTCGCTGAAGAACTCCGGGGGCTTGCCTTCGAAGGCGTGGCCGATGAATTGGAGAAGCCACCCTAGGATAAACAGAGCTAATGCATAGGGCCAGAGGCGATGGACGAAGATACTCGCTAGAAAAACTGCGATCGAGAGCACGATGGTTGGGATGCCCAGGGTGTGGCAGAGCCGGTTTATGCGGTTCTGGTGGCTGGAGGAGTATTGGGAGATCCACTGCTCGTGGGTGCGGTCGCCCAGCATGCGAAGGATGATACAACGGCTGCTGGTTGTTTGCACGAATCGTCGCGGGTTGAGTGGCCGCTTGCCGCGTGGTAGCATCCTAGGTTTTGGCAGGTAAGTTGGGCTGGCCTGTATGCTGCGCTGGTCTTCATCGTGAAGTCTGGATTCTGAATTCTGGGCCTTCTCTTTTTCCACGCCTGCGAAGGAGCCTATTGGTGAAAGTCTATACCGGGGAAAACATTCGTAATGTCGCGGTGGTGGGGCATGGGCATGCGGGGAAGACATCGCTGCTTTCGGCCATGCTGTACACGGCGGGGGCAACGCCGCGGCTGGGGCGGGTGGACGACGGGTCGGCGACTACCGATCATGACGAGGAAGAAATTGCGCGAAAGATGTCGATTGCCGCCGCGGCGGCTTACGTGGAGTGGGGCAAAACGAAGATCAATGTGATTGATACGCCCGGGTTCAATATGTTTGTCCACGAGGCCCGGATGGTGCTGCCGGTGGTGGACGCGGCGATTGTGGTGGTGGACGGCGTGGCGGGCGTGGAAGTAGTGACACAGCGGGTGTGGAAGGATTGCGAGGAGTACAAGACTCCGCGGCTGATTGTGGTGAACCGCATGGACCGGGACCGGGCGAATGCGGAGCGCGTGCTGGAGTCGCTGATCAATGCGTTTGGACGGAATGTGATTCCGATTGAGCTGCCCATCGGGAGCGAGAAGAGTTTGAGCGGCGTCGTCGACCTGGTGCGCATGAAGGCTTACACCTACGAGTTGGGAGGGAATGGAAAAGGCAAAGAGACGGAAATCCCGGCCAGCATGCGAGCTCAGGTGCAGGAGTCGCATGAGCAACTGGTGGAGCTGGTGGCTGAGGGCGATGACAAGCTGATGGAGGAGTTCTTCGAGAAGGGGACCATTCCCGAGGAGGATTTGATTCCGGCGCTGCATAACGCGATTCGCGAAGACAGACTCTTCCCGGTTGTCTTTGCTTCGGGGCTCGGGAACATTGGGGCCGACCGTGTGATGGATTTTATTGTGGACTACACTCCGGCGCCTTCCGAGCATGAATGGGTGCAGGGTGAACCGGCGGCGTCGGGGAATGGAGACGCGCCGAAGCGGCATGAGACGGACGCAGAGCCAGTTTCACTGTATGTGTTCAAGACGATTTCGGACGCGTTTGCCGGGAGGATTTCGTATTTCAAAGTTTTTTCCGGCGTGCTCAAGAATGAGGCGACTGTACAGAACTTCTCGCGCGGGTCGGCGGAGAAGCTGTCACATATTTCCATCATGCAAGGGAAGACGGCCGTTCCGGTGACGGAGCTGCATGCTGGGGACATTGGGGCCGTCGCGAAATTGAAAGACACGCTGACCGGCGACACGTTGGGAGACAAGGCGGCGCCGATTCAGTATCCGAGGGTGAAGCTGCCGGAGCCGGCGATTACGTTTGCGATTGAGCCCAAGAGCCGCGCCGATGAAGACAAGCTGGGGCCGGGGATCCATAAGCTGATGGAAGAAGATGCGATGCTGCGATTCTTTCGCGATCCGCAGACCAAGGAGTTTCTGATCGCGGGCACCGGGCAGCAGCATATTGAAGTGATCGTTTCGAAGCTGAAGAAGCGGTATCACACGGAAGTGGTTTTGAAAGCGCCCAAGGTTCCCTACCGCGAGACGATTCGCGCCAAAGCTGATGTGCAGGGACGGCACAAGAAACAGACTGGCGGGCATGGGCAGTACGGCGATTGCAAGATCAAGATGGAGCCTATGCCGCGGGGCGGACAGTTTGAGTTTGTGAACGATATTTTCGGCGGCGCGATCCCGAAGAACTTTATTCCGGCGGTGGAAAAGGGAATCAAGGACGCGGCGGCGCGCGGGTATCTGGCGGGATTTCCGGTGGTCGACTTCCGGGTGATTCTGTATGACGGGTCGTATCACGATGTCGACTCGAATGATTTGTCGTTTCAGATGGCGGGACGCATCGCGTTCAAGAAGGCGATGGAAGTGGCCAAGCCCACGCTGCTCGAGCCGGTCATGGTGGTCGAGATTACGGTGCCGGACGAGTTTGCGGGATCCATTATGGGCGACTTGAACAGCCGGCGGGGGCGCATCCAGGGCATGGATAACAAGGGCGGCAATACGGTGGTGAAAGCTGAAGTGCCGATGGCGGAAATGCTGACTTACGGAGTGGATTTGACTTCGATGACGCAAGGCCGTGGCAGTTTCAACATGGAGATGCATCACTACGATACGGTGCCGGGACAGCTGCAGGAGAAGATTATTGAGAAGGCTAAGGCGGCGCGGGGCGAGGTGAAGGAAGAGGAAGAGTAGAGGCGCGCTGCACGGGAGAAACGCCTTAGATCGCTGGGCGCGGTTGGAGCTGTAGGGATCCTTCGACTGCGCATGACCGCCTTTCAGGTGCTCATGCTTCGCTCAGGATGACAATGTGGGGAGAACGCGAGGTCAATCATGAAACTTGTATTGGTTCTTATTTGCTCTCTTATTGCTTCGGCGACGCTTGCGCGTGCTGCCGACACTCAAGTCTTTTCTACATCGGCCGGGCCGGTGAAGATTACTCCGCTGTATCACGCCAGCACGCTGATTGAGGCGGGCGGGAAGGTCATCTATCTTGATCCTGCCAAACCTGCGAAATTGGCGGGGCTGCCGAAGGCTGACCTGATTCTGATCACCGACATTCATGGCGATCACATGGACCCCGACTCGATTAAGGAGATCAGCAAGGCGGAGACGGAGATTCTGGCGGCGCCGGCGGTGGTCGCGACTGTTACCAGCGCGAAGCCCATTGCTAATGGAGAAACGAAGAACTGGCAGGGGTGGACGATTGAGGCTATCGCGGCCTACAACCTGAAGCGCGGCCCCGCTCCGGGGAAATTCTTTCACGACAAGGGGCGCGGGAATGGTTACGTGCTCACCTACGGCGGCAAGCGGTTTTATTTTTCCGGTGATACCGAGGGCGTGCCGGAGATGCGCGCGCTTAAGAACATTGATGTGGCGTTTGTGTGCATGAATCTGCCTTATACCATGCCGCCGGAAGAGGCGGCTGATGCGGTCAAGGCGTTTCATCCGAAGATTGTCATTCCTTATCACTATCGCGGATCGGATCTCGCCGTGTTTCAAAAAGCGCTGGAAGGGACTGGGATTGAGGTGCGGGTGCTGGACTGGTATCCCAAGTAGGAAACAAGAGCAAGCCTCGCTGCGCTTCGGCCTGGACAGCCGAAGGCGGCTGTCCCCACATGGTTCGTGGTAACATCCGGCGAGTGGCTACTGCTAGAAACAATCCCAACCTGAATTACAGTCCTGAGCGGCTGGTGTCTGCCGCGCCCGTGGAAGATGATTCTTCGTTTGAGCTGAAGCTGCGGCCGCAACGGCTGGGCGAGTTTATCGGGCAGACCAAGGTAAAAGAAAATCTGGCGGTGGCGATTGAGGCGGCGCGGTCGCGCGGCGAAGCCATGGACCATGTGCTGCTGTATGGGCCTCCGGGGCTGGGCAAGACTACGCTGGCTAACATTATTGCCAATGAACTCGGAGTGCACTTTCAGCCTACGGCGGCGCCGCTGCTGCAGATCAAAGGCGACCTGACGGCGATCATCACCAACATGCAGGACAAGCAAGTCCTGTTCATCGATGAGATTCACCGGCTGCAGCCGGTGCTCGAAGAGCTGCTGTATTCGGCGCTGGAAGATTACAAGCTCGACATTATTATCGGGCAGGGGCCTTCGGCGCGCACGCACACTCTCGAAGTGAAGCCGTTTACATTTGTGGGCGCGACTACGCGGGCGGGATTGATTTCAGCGCCGCTGCGGTCGCGATTTGGGATCGTGCTGCGGCTGGAGTTTTATACTCCGGAAGAGTTGCGCGTGATCGTGGAGCGTTCGGCGGAGATTCTGGGAGTTCAGGTTGACGACGCGGGGGCGATTGAGATTGCCAGCCGGTCGCGGGGAACGCCGCGCATTGCGAACCGGCTGCTGCGGCGGGTGCGCGACTATGCGCAGGTGCGCGGAGCGGGCAAAATCGATTTGCCTACGGCGCAGGCGGCGCTGCAGATGCTGGAAGTGGATAAATATGGGTTCGACGAAGTGGACCGGCGTTTGCTGCTGACCATTATCGAGAAATATCAGGGCGGGCCGGTGGGCGTGAATACGCTGGCGGCGGTGCTGGCCGAGGAGCCGGACGCGATTGAAGAGATTTACGAGCCGTTTCTGATGCAGATTGGGTTTTTGAACCGCACTCCGCGCGGGCGCGTGGCGACGCAGCTGGCCTACGAGCATTTTGGGATTACGCCGAGCCGGCGGCAGAGTTCGTTGTTCTGAATCGATGTTCTAAATCCACGTTCTGAATCCACGAACCGGCTTAAACCCAGCCCTGACACTGTTCGGTAAACCTTAGAGCAGCGCCTTTCTTTTTCAGGAGGCACGCTCATGGTGTATCTTGCTGAATTCCTCGTTAGAGACGGGGAGCCGAGGGCACTTTGCGTTCGGGGCGAATTCGGCGTCTTTTCATCCAAAAGGTTTCTGAGGTTTCTGCTGGCAGGTGCGCTGACGCTGCCGGGAGTGGTGGAGTGTGCGCGGGGCGCGGCCGCACCGCAGAGCTAGCAGCGCAGACTGCAGCGCCCGTGCCCCAAGATCCCGCCGGACAAAATCCTCAGCCCACTCCGCCGCCATCGACTCAACCCATCACCCGGAGTCCGCAAGTGTCGCCTGCTGGGCACGCGCTTGCTCCTCCGGCGCTGACCATTCCGCGTTTGAGCCGCGCGCCTGCGCTGGAAGACTTCCTGGGCATGAAACCCGAGGGCGAGATCGCTTTGCAGATGGCGAAGGTGACGGGCTTCGTGCAACGCAATCCGCACGATGGAGAGAAAGTTTCAGAAGAGACCGCAGCCTATCTGGGCTACGACCAGAAGAATCTGTACGTCGTGTTTGTATGTTTCGACGATCCGAAGAAGGTGCGGGCGCGAATGTCGCCGCGGGAAGATATTGCGGACGACGATGAAGTCGCGGTCATGTTCGATACGTTTCATGACCGGCGCCGCGCCTATGAATTTCAGACCACGCCGCTAGGGGTGCAGTGGGATGCGATCTACACCGAGGCGTCACGGGACGAGACTCGGCGGGAACTTGGATACCTCGTGGGACACGGTATGGGATTCGCGGGGCAAGGTAACCAGCCGCGGCTTTGTGGTGTGGATGGCGATTCCGTTCAAGAGTTTGCGCTTTCCAGCGACGAAACAGCAGGAGTGGGGAATCATTCTGTATCGCGGAATCGTTCGCAAGAATGAGGATTCGTTCTGGCCGGAGATTTCATCCAGGGTGCAAGGACGGCTGGGGCAGGCGGCGACGCTGTATGGGCTGGAAGGAATTTCGCCGGGGCGTCGAATCGAGCTGATTCCTTATGGAATCATGCGCGGCTTCCGGTCGCTGGACACCGTCGATCCCTACAATCCGTTCTTTCAGAGTGCGGCGGCGCAGGGACAGGCGGGCATGGACGCGAAGTTCGTGATCCATGACCACTTTGTGCTGGATCTGACGGCGAATCCTGATTTCAGCCAGGTGGAATCGGAGGATCCGCAGATCACGGTGAATCAGCGTTTCGAAGTGTATTTTCCGGAGAAGCGGCCGTTCTTTCTGGAGAACGAAGACTACTTTCGCACGCCTTTCGATTTGTTTTTCACGCGCAATATTCAGGACCCTTCGGCGGGAATCCGGCTGACCGGAAAAGAAGGGCCATATTCGGTGGGGCTGATGACGAGCGATGACCGCGCGCCGGGGCTGGCCGTGCCAAGCTTTTGCCCGGCTACCTCCCCGATCTGTTCAGACAGTCTCTACGGCGACCGGTCGTACTTCACAATTGCGCGAGTGAGCCGCGACATTTTCAAGCAGTCGAGTGTGGGAGCGGTTTACACCGATTGGGAGTGCCCGACGACCGGCGAGTTTAACCGCGTGGGCGGCCTGGACGCGCGCTTGAAGTTCAATGCCAACTGGACCCTGGAAGGTCAGGGGGTGGTAAGTTCGAGCAACTTGCAGGGACTCAATGCCTACTTTTACGGCAACCCGGAAACCACCTGCGAGTACAACCTGTTCCCATTCAGCTCCGGCAATGCCAGCAATGGCAACCTAAGCAACGGCAACTATTATGCGGGACCAGCGGACAAGCTGGATCTGAAGCGCGAAGGGCTGCACTTTTCCTATGAAGGAATTTATGACGACATCAGTCCGGGGTTCGTAACTGTGCCCGGATTCGTGAACCGCGTGGACATCCGCGATCTTTACCACATGATTGACTACCGCTTCCGTCCGAAGAAGGGCTGGATCGTGGACTGGGGACCGTCGCTGAACCAGCGCTATGTATTCGATCATGAAGGCAATCGGCTCGACACATATTACGATCCTTACCTGGCGATTCAAGGACGAGGACAGACGGTAATCTATCTGCTTCCTTACCAGGAATTGCGGGAGCGGTTGCGGCCGCAGGATTTTCTCTTTCTTGGTTTGTCCGTAAACCATAACCAGGACTATCACGAACACCGCAGCGGGGCTTCATTCCAGACGAGCTACTTTCCGAAGGTGACGTTGGTGGCGAACTACTACTGGGGAGACGGAGCGAACTTCGTGCCGGCGACGACTGAGCTGCCGCTGCCTCTGCAGAACGCGCTGCCGCAGTCTCTTCTTTCGCGGTTGGACACGGGCTCGGCGACGTTGACGTTCCGTCCCATCAAGCCGTTGAAGATTGAAAACACTTATCTGTTTGAGCGTTTGCGGGCGACGGAGAACGAATATCTTTTTGCGCTTTCAGAGGTTGCTCAGTCCACGACGCCGGGCTTGCCCATCGGGAAAGGCATTTTCAACAACCACATTGTGCGCAGCAAGTGGAACTGGCAGTTTACGCCGCAACTTTCGCTGCGAGTGATTCTGCAGTACAACTCAGTTCTGGCGAACACGCCGGGCAGCCAGTTCTACCTGCCGAACCCTCCGGCCAACCCATACCGTTCTACTTGTACACCTACCTGCCGACGCAGAAGCAGTTCAATGCCGATGTTCTGGTCACTTACCTGGTGCATCCTGGGACGGCGATTTATGTGGGCTACAACAGCGACCTGCAGAACCTGGATCGTGAGTTTGCGCCGGGCCCCGAAGGTCTGGCGGGGCTGTACACCGCGAAGGGCTATATCAACGACAGCCGGCAGTTCTTTGTTAAGGTTTCCTACCAGTTCCGCTTCTAGAGAGCTCTCAGCTTTCAGCCGTCAGCTCTCAGCTTTTGAACTCGAATACGGCTCGGGCGTCCGGATTGCTGAATCCCCGGGCATTCCGGTAGAATCTAAGGATTCGTGTTGAGGTCTGAACCTATATGAAACCTGCTATTCATCCCGCTTATAACGAAGTGCGCGTCCATTGCGCGTGCGGCAATGCGTTTGTTACCCGGTCCACCCATAAGGGTGATATCAGCGTAGAAATCTGCTCGGCCTGCCATCCCTTCTTTACCGGCAAGCAGAAGCTGATGGATACTGCCGGACGAGTAGAGCGCTTCCGCCGCAAGTACGCCAAGAACGCGCCGGCTAAGGCCGTCGAGACCGCCGCGAAGAACTAAGTCTTTGCGACGGATTTGCTCGGATTAACGCGGATACCCTGTAAACTCAGCCCTCGCCCATCGGCGAGGGCTTTGTTTTGCGGGGGCAAGTAGACAGGGGCAAGTAGAATAGATCTGTGCGCAAGTCCTGGGACAACTCGGGTGGGGCGGGCACGGTTGTCCGCCAGGTAGAGGGTCTGAAGCCGGTCCCCGCCAGCGTATCCATCGGCAAAATCAACATTGCGCCCGCCACTGTGCTGGCGCCGATGGCCGGAGTTACTGACACGGTGTTCCGGCGGTTCATACGCAACCTGGGTGGCTGTGGGCTGATCATGACCGAGTTCACCTCGGCCGATGGCGTGCTCCGCAAGAAGGACGAGAAGGCCAAGCGCTACCTCCATTTCTATGAAGACGAGCATCCCATCTCGGCGCAGCTTTTTGGCAGTAATCCGCTGGTGATGGCGGAGGCGGCTCGCATGGTCGAGGGCCTGGGCTTCGACCTGGTCGATTTGAACCTGGGATGTCCGGCGAAGAAAGTCGTGAAGTGCAACGGAGGCTCCGGATTGCTGCGCGATCTGCCGGCGATTGGCCGGATTTTTGAGGCGGTGCGAGCCGCGGTGAAGGTTCCGTTCACGGTGAAGTTTCGCGCGGGATGGAGCGACGACGAGATCGTTTGCGTAGAGCTGGCGCGGATGGCGGAATCGTGCGGACTGGCGGCGGTTGCGTTGCATGCGCGGACTCGGGAACAAGGCTATAGCGGGAACGCTCGCTGGGAGTGGATTGCGGCGATCAAAGACGCGGTGAAGATTCCGGTGATCGGCAATGGCGACATCCGCACGCCTGAGGACGCCTGTGCCATGGTCGCGCAGACTGGATGCGATGCGGTGATGATTGGACGGACTGCGCCGTCGAATCCGTGGATCTTTCGGCAGATTCAGCAGTATTGCGCGGGCATGGAAAAAGCTGACGCGGGGGCAGCTTCCAAATCCTACGACGAGCCCTCCGAGGCCGATCGTTACCAGATGATCCGCACCTACTTCCAGATGCTGATTGAAGAAGAACTGCCGGACGCCGTCGGCAAGATGAAGCAGTTCGCTTCGTGGTTCACGCACGGCGTGCCTGGCGGAGCGGCGCTTCGCAAGGCGATCTACGAGTCGAAGAGTGCGGTGGAGATTCTGGGGCGGGTCGAGGAATTCTTCGAAGCGAGGCTATGTAGCGTCCCTTCGGCAGGCTCGGGGCAGGCTCTCATCCGCGAGACGGTCTAGGCCGACCTTGCTACCATCTTCCCGGTTTCATCTTTCTCCACATACGCCCACGGGACTTTCGCATCATGCGTAAAGACCGTCAGCCATTTCTCGGGGATCGCTTTCGCGTAGTACTGCTTCTTGCTCTCGATGGTCTGCAGCGGGTAGAGGTCGAAGGACATTCCCCAGGTCAGGTCGATGTGTGCGGTCGTGGGGATGAGATCGGAGATGTAGCAGGCGGTGCGGCCTGCGCTTTCGACGATTACGGCTTGCATGTGGGCGGTGTGGCCGGGGAAAGTTTTCACTGAGATGCCGGGGACGATTTCTTCGCCGCCTTTGAGCAGCGTCATCTGGCCGCTTTCGACAAGCGGATCGTAGTTTTCGGGGATGTAGCTGATGGCGTCGCGCTCGCTGGGACGGCGGGCATATTGCCATTCGCCTTCCGGCGCGTAGTATTTTGCGCGCGGAAATGTGGGGACGATCTTGCCGTCTTTGCCGCGGACGGTGTTCCAGCCGCAGTGGTCGAAGTGCAGGTGGGTATTGATGACGATATCGATATCTTCGGGAGCGACCCCGGCACCGCTGAGATTTGCGAGCAGCTTTGCGGGCTGGCCGTAGAATTTGATCATGCGCTCTGACAGCTTGTTGCCCATGCCGGTTTCTACCAGCACCGTTTGCTTGCCGGTGCGGATGAGCAGCGAGTTGAGGCCGGCCTGGACGTAATTCCTCTCGTCAGCGTTTACTTTGCGCGACCACATCACTTTGGGGACGACCCCGAAGAATGCGCCACCGTCGAGCGGGTAAGTGCCGTCGGAGAAGATGCTGAGTTCGAAGTCGCCGAGAGTGAGGCTGGGCATGGAGTGTAGTTTGCCACAGATCTAACTGACACTTCTTCGGCGAAACTGCGGTACTCTCATCGCTATGGAGCGCCCGGCCAGTGTCACCGTGATCGCGGCTCTGTTTTTTCTGGTCGCGGGATATCTTGCTACGATCGGCATCATCGAATTGGTAGCGCCTGGCACACTTTCAAGGACGCTGGGAACGGGCGTGACGTACGGGCGAGAACTGACCGGGCCGCAGACGGCCATCTCCGTTGGCGCCGGTTGGGCACTGGTGGGCTGGGGCCTTTATCGGCTGAGCAATTGGGCGCGCTGGTGCGCGATTGTCATCATGGTCATCGGAATTGCGGGATCGGTGCCGGCGGTTTCTGCGGCAGCGAGGGATCTGACCTGGCGCTTCTGGTTTTACGGCGTCCAGATCATGGCGCGGGTGGTGATCGCGTGGCTCCTGGCCGCATCGCCTGAGGTGATGGAAGCTTTCGTGCGAAAGTAGGCAGCGATCCGTGAAACGCTGTCATCCCGAGCGCAGCGAGGGATCCTGGTTTCCGCTTGTGGCACCCTGTGTTGTTGATGCGAGCAAACACGAAGATCCCCCGCTTTGCTCGGGGTGACATTTCGATTTCGTTTTATCGCTTCGCCTTTACTGGCTCTTTTTCTCCTACACGCTTGCTGACTTCGAATTTCATCTTGCCGGCTTTCTTGTCGGCATCGATGATGACGTGGTCGCCGTGCAGGATTTCTCCGTCCAAAATCTTGAGAGCCAGCGGATCCTGCACCAGCTTCTGGATGGCGCGCTTCAGCGGACGGGCGCCGAAGTTCGCGTCGTAGCCTTGGGTGAAGAGCATGTCCTTGGCAGCGTCGGATGAGTTCGATCGAAATCTTGCGATCGGCCAGCAGGCGGCGCACGTCTTCGAGGCGCAGCTCGATAATCTTGACCAGCTGTTCTTTGCCGAGCGGCGCGAAGACGATGATGTCGTCGACGCGGTTCAGAAACTCGGGCCGGAAGTGGCCGTGCAGCGCGTTCATCACCTGTTCGCTGGCCTTCTCGAAGTCTTCCGGGGTACGCAGGTTTTCGGCTTGCAGATAGCTCGATCCGATGTTCGAGGTCATGATCAGAATCGTGTTCTTGAAGTCCACGACGCGGCCTTTGCCGTCGGTGAGGCGGCCGTCGTCCATCACCTGCAGCAGAACGTTGAAGACGTCGGGGTGCGCCTTCTCGATTTCATCGAACAGCACTACCGCGTAGGGACGGCGGCGCACCTGCTCAGTGAGTTGGCCGCCTTCTTCATAGCCGACGTAGCCCGGAGGCGCGCCGATCAAGCGGGCGACCGAATGCTTCTCCATGTATTCGGACATGTCGATGCGCAGCAGGGCGCGCTCGTCGTCGAAAAGAAATTCAGCGAGAGCGCGGGCGAGTTCGGTTTTGCCGACGCCGGTTGGACCGAGAAAAATAAACGAGCCGATGGGGCGCTTGGGGTCGCTGAGTCCGGCGCGGGAGCGGCGAATGGCGTTGGAGACGCGCTCGAGAGCCTGGTCCTGGCCGATGACGCGGTGGCGCAGGCGGTCTTCCATGGTGACCAGCTTTTTCACCTCGCCTTCGAGCATTTTCGAGACGGGGATGCCGGTCCACTTGGAGACGATGCGGGCGATATCTTCTTCGTCGACTTCTTCTTTCAGCATGCGCGGCGCGCCTGCGGCTTTGTTGTCGATTTTGGCCGACAGTTGCTTTAACTCTTCTTCGGCTTGCCGCAGCAATCCGTAGCGGATTTCGGCGACGCGCTGCAGGTTGCCTTTGCGCTCTTCGGCCTGCTCTTCGATCTTGAGCTTCTCGATTTTCTCTTTCAGCTCGCGCGAGCGGGCGATCAGATCCTTTTCCTTTTTCCAATTGGCTTTGAGGGCAGTAGATTTCTCGCGGATGCCGGCGAGTTCCTTTTCGATGACGGATAGACGCTCGCGGGAGTTGGCATCGTCCTCCTTTTTCAGCGCCTGCTTCTCGATTTCGAGCTGCGTGGCGCGGCGCTCGAGCTGATCGATATCGGTCGGAAGCGAATCGATCTGGATGCGAATTGAGGCGGCGGCTTCGTCGACCAGGTCGATGGCCTTGTCAGGCAGAAATCGGTCGGAGATATAGCGATGCGAAAGCGTAGCGGCGGCGACGATCGCCGAGTCTTTTATGCGCACGCCATGATGCACCTCGTATTTCTCCTTCAGACCGCGAAGAATGGCGATGGTGTCCTCGACATTAGGCTCGCCGACAAAAACAATCTGGAAGCGGCGTTCGAGGGCGGCGTCTTTTTCGATGTATTTGCGATATTCGTTGAGCGTGGTGGCGCCGATGGCGCGCAGTTCGCCACGAGCCAGCGCGGGCTTCAGCATGTTGGAGGCGTCGATGGCGCCTTCAGCGGCTCCGGCGCCGACCAGGGTGTGCAGTTCGTCGATGAAGAGAATGACCTGGCCCTGCGAGTCTTCGATCTCTTTCAAGACAGCCTTGAGGCGGTCTTCGAATTCGCCGCGATATTTCGCTCCGGCCAGCATCGCTCCCAGGTCGAGTGCGACTACGCGTTTGTTCTTGAGAACTTCGGGCACATCGCCTGAAATGATGCGCTGGGCGAGGCCTTCGACGATGGCCGTTTTACCGACGCCGGGTTCGCCGATTAACACGGGATTATTTTTCGTGCGGCGGGAGAGAACCTGGACCACGCGGCGGATTTCTTCGTCGCGGCCGATCACTGGGTCGAGCTTGCCGCGGCGGGCCTGTTCGGTCAGATCGCGGGCGTAGCGTTCGAGAGCCTGATATTTGGCTTCGGGATTCTGGTCGGTGACTTTCTGCGAACCGCGGACGGCAGTTAGTGCTTTCAGAATTGCATCGTGCGTGGCGCCGTGACGCGCGAGAATCTGCTGGGCCGCGTCCTGCTTGAGATGCGTGATGGCGAGCAGCAGGTGTTCGGTGGAAACGTACTCGTCCTTGAAATTGGAAGCCTCTTTGAAGGCTTGCTCGAGCAGCTTGTTGGTGGCGTTCGAGAGCGTGGCCTGGGCTGCTTCTCCGGAGACCTTGGGGAGTTTCTCGATCTCGCGATAGAGGTCGCTGAGAACTGCCTGCGGGCCGATGCCGATTTTTTCGAGCACGGGCGCGACGATGCCTTCTTTGTCTTCGAGCAGCGCGGCGAGCAGGTGGATGGGCAGCATCTCGGGATTGCCATTTTCGGAGGCGAGATTATTGGCGCGCTGGATGGCTTCCTGTGCTTTTACGGTGAATTTATCCCAACGGATGGGCATGGGAGACTCCTGATCATCATTTGGTAATTTAGCAATTTTGTAATTGGGCAATTTGAAACGGGCAAGCCAACAGGGAGGACTTCGAATTGCCAGCCTACAACAACAATGGGAGGCGCAGTTTCTGCCGCCTCCCGTCGATTGTAAACCGCCGGGCTTCGCCCGGCGACCGGATCAGAGATCCAGTTCTACACACGCACTTCACTTACGCGGCTTTGCTGGGGGCTTTGGCTTCGATGGTCTTCTCGGTCTCCGCCTTGGTCCCGCCCACGTTGACTTTGATCTGCTTGGGCTTGGCTTCTGCCTTTTTGGGCAGAGTGACCTTCAACACGCCCTTGTCGTAGGTTGCCGAGACTTTCTCGGAATCCACGGTGGTGGGCAGAGTGAAAGTGCGGGTGAAGCTGCCGTACTCGCGCTCCACACGGCGGTAGTTCTCTTCCTTCTCTTCTTTCTCGATCTTGCGCTCGCCGTGCACGGTGAGGGTGTTGTTCTCGAGGTTGACGTCGATGTCCTTCTCGTCGATGCCCGGAACTTCGATCTTCAACGTGACGTTGTGCTCGTCTTCGTAGACGTCGACGGCGGGGGCAAAGCTTGAGGTAGTGAGGGACTCATCCCGCCCACCTTCGCGATAAGACTCGCGGAAGGCGCGGTTGATGCGGTCTTGCAGGGTCGAAAGCTCACGGAAAGGCTCCCAACGGGTAAGTACTGTCATGGTCATAATCTCCTTCTGTGCTGGTTTCATAGGAATTCGGCAGTGCCGGTTCAAATCGTTTGATGCTTATTCAGCACAAACGAAGCATAAAATATGAGTGTGTTATTGTCAATACATATAATTATATATTTTTCAGTTACTTACAATTGATATTACGCACTTAAGGTAGGCGGTTTCAGGCACATTTAGCAGGATGGGATGATCTTTAGCCTGTCCGCGGACCTCGACCACGCGCAGGGTCCGGTGGGCGTCGCGGGCGGCGTCGGCCAGCACTTCCAGGAAGTCGGCTTGGCTGACGTGGTAGGAGCAGGAGCAGGTGACCAGGACGCCGCCTGGGCGCAAGCATCTTCAGGGCGCGGAGGTTGAGTTCTTTATAGCCGCGGAGGGCGGCATCGAGGTCGCGCTTACTCTTGGCGAACGCCGGCGGGTCGAGGACGATCGTGTCGTAGCGCTGACCGGAGGCGGAGTAGTCCTTGAGCAGATCGAAGGCGTTGGCTTCGATCCATTCGATCTCTGGCCGGCTGCTGGTCGCGGCGGTTAAGCGCGGCATTCTGGTCGGCAACTTCGAGCGCAGGCCTGGAACTATCGATGCCGGTGACGTGCGCGCAGCGAGGAGCCAGATGAAGCGCGAAGCCTCCCTGATAGCAGAATACGTCGAGGGCTTCGCCGTGGGCGTATTGGGCAGCGGCGGCGTAGTTCTCGCGCTGGTCGAGGAAGGCTCCGGTCTTCTGGCCTTCGAGGGCGTCGAAGTGGAACTGCACGCCGTTCATGGTGAAGATGGTGGAGGCTTTTTCGCCCTGCACCAGACCAGAGGCGCGGGGCGGCAGATCCTCGAGTTGGCGGACCCGCGGGTCGACACGCTCGACGATGGACGCCGGATGCAGTCTGTCGGTGAGCTCTGAAGTCAGCGTCTGGCGCACGATCTCGGCGTCCATGGCCTGAGTCAGGATCTGCATCGAAAGAATGTCGTGGTAGCGATCGACGATGAGGCCGGGAAGGAAATCGGCTTCGCTGAAGATGATGCGGTAGGCATTGGTATCGTGGACGATCCGTTCGCGATAGGCGATAGCCTCGGCAATGCGCTGGCGAAGCAACGCCGGGAAGTCGGCGACGGGCTCGCGCGAGATCAGGCGGATGGCGATTTGCGAAGAGCTGGAATAGAGCGCGCCGCCGAGCGGCTGGCCGCGATGATCTTGTACTCTGACGAGTGAGCCTGGGGGAACGTCTTCAGCCGATACGATGTCGGAGCGATAGACCCAGACGTGGCCGTCCTTCAGGCGGGATGACCCGCGTGCGGAAATCTTGACGATGGGAATGCTCGGATGGCTGGTCGTCTTGGGCATGCAGCAATCTTAAACGCTGGAGCCTAGCTGGCGGCTTGTTCGGTGGGAACGGCGGCGGGCTTCTCGGCCTTGCCGGAAGTGCGGGTGCGCATTTCGTACTGTGCGGCCTCCAGATCAACGTGAAGCGAATCAAGCGCCGTCATGGGCATTTCGGTGCCCCAGGTTTCCATTTCGTGCTCCGTCCAGCTTCCGTTCAGGCGGATGGCGCCGGTAATGTCTTCCGGGAAGGCATGACGAAAATCTCCCTCGCGGATGAGAATGTCGCCGATGAGACGGCCGGTATGCATGTCGAAGACGCGACGCGTAGCCTGGCCCGAGGCATTGTTGAAGCACAGGAAAACCTCGCCGGCGTCGCCGAATTCCTGACGGTAGTACCAGGCCTGAGGAGCGTCGATCTTGGGATGGTGGCGGCGGGAGCGTTTGTGTTCGGGCTCAAGCGCCAGCATTTCGTTCGCGGGATTGAAGTAGAGGATGCGCTGGCAGGAATCGCAAACCACGGTTTGCTGGCCGGTGCGGACATCGTTATAGGTCTGCGGCCGCAGCATAACCTGGCAGGCCATACATTTGTGATCGAGCACTTCGGAGATGCCGCTGCCGCGAAACTTGGATACGCGCTCGTAGTGCCGCAGAAGATCTTCGTTGACGCCGGCCCGCATCTGATCCCGCTTGGCGCGCCACTCGGCAAGTTGCTTCTCGTCTTCGGCTGTGCGCTGGCGAGCTTCAACCTTCTCTTTTTCGATCTCGGCGGCTTCCGCTTTCAGTTCAGCCTGGGCGGCTTTTACTTCTTTGTCGCGCGCGTCCGCATTCACCATCAGCTCAAGGATCTTGTCCTCAGTCGCGGCGATTTCTTTCTCCGCAAACTGGATCTCGTGCAACAGCGCCTTGTATTGCTCGTTGGTTTTTACATCGAGAGACTGGTCGCGGTATTTGGAGATCTTGCTGCGAAGGTCTGTGATTGCGGTGTCGTATTTGCGGCGGGCGGCTTCATCGGCTTTTACGGCGCCCTGAGCCTTTTCCAGTTGGGCCTTGGTGTCCGCTAGCTTATGTTCGATGGCGGCGACGCGTTTGGGGAGTTCGGCGATTTCATCCTGCAGGCGGCGGATTGCCTTGTCCGCTTCCTGCAGGCGCAACAGGTTTTCTATTTCTAGAAGCATCCAGACGTAACCCAGCCTCAATTCTAACACGCGGAAACGCCGCTTCCTCCCTGATCCGGGCTCAGCCCCCGGCTGGAGCGCCCGCACGTGGCCCTCGCCGGTGTAAACTCTTTCGTTCGCGCCTTGCGCTCCCGTTCCTACTTTTAGCCCCGGGGTTTCATCGTGAAGAAGCAGATTTCATTCGCCACTTTTGCTCCAATCCTTCTCACCGGCCTGTTGACGCCTCTTTGGGCGCAATCGTCTTCTTCCGTGAAACCCCTCACCATTGAGGCAATGTTCGCACCCGGAGGGCTCACCGGCCGTGGTCCGGAAAACATGGAGTGGAGTCCCGACGGGACGAAGTTCTCCTACGTGCAGCGCGACGATGAAGGGGAACACGGCGAGCTGTGGTATGTGGATGTGGCAACGGGTGAGAAGAAAGTCCTGGTCAGCGCCGCCAAACTGGCGTCGCTGGCGCCCGACGCAAACAAAGTGAAGGATGAGCGCGAACGCGAGCGCCTGACGCGCTATCACGTCGCGGCCTACCTGTGGGCTCCGGATTCGAAGCACCTGATTTTCGATTCCCAGGGGCAGCTCTGGCTTTTTGATCTGGCGACGGGCACCGCCGTGCAGTTTACCTCGGCACCCGACCCCAGCATCGACCCCAAGTTCTCCCCCGATGGCAGCCATGTTTCTTACGTTCGCAAGCACAACCTTTATGTCCGGCCGCTGAGCGGAGAGGACGAAAAACAGCTCACCAAGGATGCCGGGGAGAACATGTTCAACGGTGACATCGACTGGGTTTACACCGAAGAACTGGCCGTGCGCAGCAATTATTTCTGGTCGCCCGACAGCAAACAGATCGTCTTCTCTGCACATGGATGAAACCAAGGTGCCAAGCTATCCCCTCGTCAACTTGAGCCCTACGCATCCGACCGTGGACAATGAAAAATATCCCGAGGTGGGGGATCCGAATCCCGTGGTGAAGCTGGGCGTGGTGGATGCAGACCGGGATAAAGTTCGCTGGATTTCCATCACGAACGATGAAGACTCCTACATCCCGCGCTTTGGCTGGGTCCGCGACGGCGTGATCTGGGCGGAAGTTCTTAACCGCACGCAGGACAAGATGGATCTGTATTTCGTGGATGCAAAGTCGGGGAGGTCGCGGATCGTTCTGACAGAATCTACTCCTGGCGCGTGGATCGATTTCGACCACGCGGAAGTTCGTTTCGTGAATTCCAGCGGCGGATTCCTGTGGCCGAGCTGGCGCGACGGAAATATGCACCTTTACCTCTACAGCTTTGACAAACAGAATCCGCTCGCCGCCGACGCAAAGCTGGAGCGGCAACTCACGCAGGGCGACTACGAAGTGTTAGGAATTGAAGGAGTGGACGAATCCGCCGGCGCCGTATTTTTCTCGGCCAACAAAGGCGATCCGAGGCAAAGGCATGTTTTCTCGGTCAAGCTGGACGGAACCGGCTTGCAGCAGCTCACGCATGATGAGGGAGTTTACTCAGCCCAGTTTTCTGAGGATGGGAAGCACTACGAGCAGACATTCTCAGGCGCATTAACAGCGCCCCGGATGTCTTTGTGCGCAGTGGGCGGCGCATGCGCTCCCGTGTGGCAGGCGCGCGATGAGTTTGCGGAGTATGGATTGCGATCGCCGAAGTTCCTGGAGTTCAAAGCGGACGACGGCACCACGCTTTACGGACGTTTGTTGCTGCCTCCGGGACCGGCGGCCAGCGGCAAGGTTCCGTTGATCGTTCATATCTACGGAGGGCCTGCGGCACAGACAGTCCTGAAACAACCAGAGGATCCGTTCGATGAGATCCTGTCGCGTCGGGGCTTCGCAATTTTCTCGGTCGATAATCGCGGAACTCCGGGCCGCGACCGGAAGTTCCAGACCGCGATTCGCCACGAGTTCGGGGTGATTGAACTAAAAGATCAGCTCACGGCGCTCGATCAGCTTCTCGCCCAATACCCGCAGCTCGATAAAGGTCGGGCTGCGATATGGGGATGGTCAAACGGCGGCTCGATGACGCTCTACGCAATGACGCACTCCGACCGGTTTCGCGCGGGAGTTTCGGTGGCGCCCGTGACCGATTGGGTCAACTACGACTCAATCTACACCGAGCGCTACATGGGCTTGCTGAAGGACGAGGCGAAGAACTATGCCGAATCCGATATGACCAAGGCTGCCGCCAATCTGCACGGAGCGCTGATGCTGGCCCACGGTACAGGCGACGATAATGTGCACTTCCAAAACAGCATTCAGATGATTGACGCTCTAATCACGGCGGGCAAACAATTCCGGCTGATGATCTATCCCAACAAGACCCACGGCATCTCTGGCAGCGATGCGCGCGAGCACCTGTTTCACATGATTGAAGATCACTTCGAGCGGGAGCTGAAATAGGGAAATCTACCCGTGCTTGTCGGGCTTGCGGGACGAACTGACTCGGTTCGCGCTTTCTTTCGTAGAGCTCTCTTTGCTGGAGCTCTCTTTCGAGGAACTGTCAGAAGATGAGCCTTTGGCGGAGTTCTCCTTCGACGAGCTTTCCCTCGACGAACCCTCCGACTTCGACTTTTCTTCCTTCTTCGCGTCCTTCCCGCTGTCGGAGCTGGGCGCGTGGGACTTGTTGGCGTAGTCGGTGACGTACCAGCCCGATCCCTTGAACTGCACGGCGGGCGCGGAAATCATCTGCTCAACCCGGCCGCCGCATTCGGGACACTTTTTGACCATCTTGTCGGAGAATTTCTGAATTTTCTCGAAGCGATGACCGCACTTCTCGCATTCGTATTCGTAAAGGGGCATGGTTTCAGGGACGTTTGTGAGAAAAACCTGGATCCATTCTGATTCTAGGGGCCGGGTTCGATTGCGTCAATTCTGCCTGGGGGATAGCTATAGTGCCGGGAAAATCGATAAACCCCGGCTTGTGGCGCTCCCGGCACCAGAGTCGTCTCTTTCATCGGGCTGTTTTTCTGTCTAACATTTCGAGGAGGAAACAAGGGGGCGATCCATGAAGGTCCTGGTGGTTGAATCAGAAGATGCGGCTTTAAAGGCTACCGGCGTTATGCTCAACAAGCTCGGTTATGAAGTCGGACTGGCGCCGAACTGCAGTGAAGCGCTCCGTATTTACTCCGACAAAGGACCTCATGACGTTGTTCTCATCGCGTTGAAATTCCTGCGCAGTTCCAATGCCGGTGGTGCCAAACTGATCGAAGCCCTGCGTCAGAAGGATCCCAAACAGAAGTTCGCCTTCATTACGGCATCGCCGGTTCTGAAAAAGCCGTTCTCCCTCCAGGAATTGGACGATTTCATGGGCGCGTTTCGGCGGCCGGCGAGAAGCCGCTTTGGGTGAGGTACGGCTCGGGGGATTCGCGATGCTTACGCTAAAGTCTACTTCAAGAATTGCTCCGCGAGGCGCTTGGGAACGGTATTGCGCCAGGCCGCGGAGAGTGCTTTCTTCAATGTTGTCTTGCTTACTTCCTTTAGGTGCACCGTGGTGGCGCCATTGCGCCCCCATGCTCCCTTCGCAGGAACGAAAACGCCGGGATAGTCCTTCGAGAAATAGTGTTGCTGCTCGGGGGTGAGCTTGACCATGCCCCAGCCTTTGGCGGGATAGCCAAGGGTGGCGAAGATCTTTCCTCCGATGCGGAAATCCGGGTGGTCCATGTGAGCGTGTTCTGCGGTTTCAGGAAGAGCCAGTGCCAGGCGGCGAAAATCGTTGGCGGTCACGCAGAAGTCTCCACGGATGGAACGTGCGTACCATAGCACAACGGCTTGCGAGGCCACGAAGTTACGGCTGCTGCGGTGGTAGACTCCGGCCATGAAGGATGCTGGCCGCAAAGCTCGACGAGTCCGAGACTGACCAGCCTGAAACCGCCCAGTCGCAGACTTCTGGGTCTGCGCTCGCGCCGGGCCCGGCTCTTTATCTTGTTGCGACGCCGATCGGCAATCTGGAAGACATCACGCTGCGCGCCCTGCGCGTGCTCAAGGAAGTGGACCAGATCGCCTGCGAAGACACTCGCCAGACGCAGAAGCTGCTCAACCACTACGGCATCACGACCCGCACCATCAGCTACCACGAGCACAACGAGATGACGCGCGCCGCGGAGCTGGTGAAGGAAATGCAGGAGGGCGCGAGCGTCGCGCTGGTGACGGATGCGGGCATGCCCGGGATTTCCGATCCGGGATACCGGCTGATTTCACTGGCTATTCGACATCATGTGCCGGTGGTGCCGATTCCCGGAGCGTCGGCATTTCTGGCAGCGCTGGTGGCGAGCGGATTGCCAACGGACTCATTTCGCTTCAGTGGATTTCTTCCAGCCAAGCGCGGAGAGCGGCGGGCTGCGCTGGAGGCGATCAGGACTTCACCGCGCACCCAGGTTTTCTACGAAGCTCCGCACCGGATTGTTGAGGCGCTTGCGGATGTTGTCGAAGTTCTGGGGAACGCCCGGCATGTGGTGATCGCGCGCGAAGTAACCAAGCTGCATGAAGAATTCCTACGCGGGCGCGCGGGAGAGATTCTCGAGACGTTGCAGCGCGCGACGGAGTGAAGGGCGAGATCACGCTGCTGATTGGGAAGGCCGAGGAAGAGGATGCTCGTGCGGGCGACGGACGCATTCGTCGTCCGGGTATCAGTCAGGCAGCGAGTCGAGCAGATCATGGGGGAAGAGAAAGTCGACGAGAAAGCCGCGCTGAAAAAAGTTGCGAAGGAGCGTGGGATTTCAAAGAGCGAAGCGTACCGGGAGTTGCAGAGAGGTAAATAGCAGCCATCAGATCTCGATGCAGATCTATTAGCCTTCCGTAGAGTTCTGGGCACTTAGACTTGAGAGCTAGCAGTTTTGCGGACGGAACTCAGCGATCACTTCGTTGCAACGTCGGAATGTACTCAGTTCAAGGCCGCTTTCTTTTCGACTTTCCCAATACTCTCCTTCGTCGTTGAAGGAGAAGAGCAGTCTGGAAAAACCTCTTAAGGTCTCTGAGCATTTGGATCAGGCGAATATGTGTTTCAACGCCGGCAAACTGTGTCTTCACCCACTCCTGAACATATAGCTCTCGGTCAAATTCAAGGCGAAGGGGTTCGCAATCCTCATGTAAATAGAGCAAAATACCTTTTGCCTGGCCCAATATAGTCCCACGGCCGTTCTTCGCGTACCCTACGAAGTTTCGCGTGAGCGTTTTCAACTCTTTCGAGTGAGCAGAGTCTCGGCACGACCTACTTCCTCGATATAAAGAAGAAGACTGGAGAAGGCTTGGGCGCCCTTCAACCTACCTTCGAAATGACACTGTCACTCCCATCAGGTCTTGCGATGTCGAGCTACACTCGACCGGCTGCCGAAGGCGGCTGTCCCATATAAACCCTTGCCACCGACCACTACTTTCCCGCCAGCTCCCGCTTCACCGCCTCGCTGACCATCTTCCCATCCACGCGCATGCCGGCACCGGAGAACCGCGCCATCACGTTCTTCATCACCGTGCCCATTTCTTTCATGGTGGGAGAGCCCATTTCGGCGATCACAGCTTTCACTCCAGCAACCACTTCCGCTTCGCCGGAAGCTTTGGGCAGGTAGGTCTCGATCAGCACGATCTCGGCGGCTTCTTTGTCGGCCATCTCCTGGCGTCCACCTTTGGTGAACTGCTCGACCGACTCTTTACGCTGCTTGATCAGCGTGGTGAGGACGGCCTGAGACTCTTTGTCATCGAGCGGCGCCATTTTCTCGATTTGGCGATTCTTCAGCGCGCTCTTGACCATGCGCAAGGTGGAGAGCCGTTGCTCCTCGCGTGCTTTCATGGCTGCCGTAATGTCTTTCTGTATCTGTTCGACTAAGCTCATATTGCGCCAATTATATCGGAGGAACTAGAAGCTGACGCCTTGTGATCTCCGATCAGGTCTGTCACCAAACGATCAAGACGCGCATCTTATGCTCAGGAGGAAGCAGCCATGAGCAGACTCGCCATTTGGGCACAACTGGAAGCGAAACCGGGAAAAGAAAAAGAGGTGGAAGATTTTCTGAAGTCGGCGCAACCGCTGGCCGAACGCGAAGCGGCGACCCTGAGTTGGTACGCCATAAAAATGGGGCCCGGCAAATACGGCATCTTCGATACCTTTGCCGATGAAAACGGCCGCAACGCCCACCTCAACGGCGAAATTGCCAAGGCGCTCTTCGCCAAAGCCAAGGATCTTTTTTCCAAACCTCCGGATGTTGCCAAGCCGGAAGTTCTCGCCGTGAAGTCCACCCACGCCTGACGCCATCCGCCAGTGCCGTTTTCAGATACGGCACTGGCGTCAGTATTTCAGAACACGCCAGCGTTTCCGATAGACTACTGGAGGACCATATTTTTCGGATCCTCAGGACCCAATCGAAATGCTGCGCAAGAACCGTCTTTTTACTCCCGGGCCGACGCCGCTGCTGCCGGCGGCGCAAACGGCCATGGCTTCCTTTACGGCGCATCACCGCACCGCCGACTTCCGCGGCCTGTTCCAGCGCGTGCTTGCGGACATTAAGGAATTCATCGGCACGCAGAATGACGTGCTTGTTCTGGCATCCTCGGGCACGGGCGCGATGGAGGCCTCGGTCTCGAACCTGACATCGCCGGGCGACAAAGTTTTGGTGCTCACGGCTGGAAAGTTCGGCGAGCGCTGGACGGGATTGACCAAGGCGTTTGGCTGCAATGTAGACGTCCTGAGTGCGCCTTACGGCGAAACGTTTTCGCTGAATGAAATTCGAGCGAAGCTCACTTCCGACGTGCGCGCAGTGTTCGTGCAGGCTACGGAGAGTTCGACCGGCGCGCGGCATGACGTGCAGGGTATTGCGAAGATCGTGCGCGCCACGGGTGACGATACGCTGCTGGTCGTAGATGCGATCACCGGCCTGGGCACGACCCATCTCGACGTGGATGGCTGGGGCGTGGACGTAATTATCGGCGGGTCGCAAAAGGCCTTGATGATTCCTCCCGGTTTGGCCTATTGCGCCGTGAGCGACCGGGCGTGGCGGCGGATGGAGACCACGACTTCTCCGCGGTTCTACTTCGATTTGCGCAAGGAACGCAAGGCCGCGGCGAAAGGGGAATCCGCCTACACTCCGCCTACGTCGTTATTTGCGGCGCTCGGAGCTGCCTTGGAGTTTATCCGGGGAATGGGGAAGGGTGACTTGGCCAAGGGACGCGAAGCGTTGGTCGACAATGCCGAACTCTGCGCGGAGATGACGCGGGCAGGCGTTCAGGCAGTGGGGTTGAAGCTTTTCGCGACCTCGCCTGCATCCGCGCTCACCGCGGTCCGCTCGCCCGACGGGATTGACTCCGGAAAGATCATCAAAGAATTCCGCGAGTCGTTCGATGCCGTGGTGGCGAATGGCCAGGGCGAGATGAAAGGCGAGCTCTTCCGCATCGCGCACATCGGCTACTACGATTACCTGGATACGATTGGCATCCTGGGCGCGCTGGAGCACGTGCTGGCCCGCTGCACCGCAAAAACGGTCGAGTATGGAGCGGCGGTGCGCGCGGCGCAACAAGCGTACGCGCGCGGCCTCTCGGGTAAACATCAACCGGTCGGAGTCTAAGGAGCGAGACCCGCGGCGAAGCGCTCTCAGACTTTGCGGGCGACTAGTTGATGGTGAACGTCATCGGGGCCGACGTTTCCGCCGAGGTGCCGCCGCCGTACACGCCGCCGGCGGTACCAGGATTGGTCACCGTCACGGTCGCCGTACCCGGAGTAGCCACGTCCGTTGCTGGGATCGTGGTCAGTCAACTGCGTGCCCGGGCTCACAACGGTGGTTGTCTCGGCCGTGCCGTTCCAATAGATGGTCGCGGTGCTGCTAAAGTCGGTACCGTTGACCGTCAAAACGAAAGCCTGACTGCCGTGGGTGACGTTAGGAGGAGCGAGCTCTGTGATCGTGGGCATAGTTCCCGCCGTTGGTGGAGTAGTGGCCGGCTTGCTGTAACCGCACGCCATGCTTAGGGCGAGAAGCCCGGCTAGAAATACTGTCTGCGCAATCTTCATGACTGTTCTCCCGCGGGACAATAGACGACGATGGATCGGTCCCGACTGAGAAAAAGTCTAGGAGACAGGTGCGGCGGTAGTGTCAGAAGGGTGTCATTTTCGTGTCAATGTTTTGTCGGTGCAAAAGTCTTAATCCAAAAGGATAAATTCTCTCTTGAAAATCGTCATTGCCGAGAAAATCTCTGCCGCTGCGGTCGAGCAACTGAAAGAGCCGGGCTGGACCATCCTTACCGCAGACCAACTGGACGGTAAGCTTTCTGACCATCTCGAGTCGGCCGACGCGCTGATTGTGCGCTCGGCGGTGCAGGCGGATGCAGCGCTGCTGTCCCATGCGAAAAAGCTGCGTGTGGTCGGCCGGGCAGGCGTGGGCGTGGACAACATCGATCTGGACGCGGCCACGCGGCAAGGCATCGCGGTGATGAACACGCCCGGGGCAAATGCCGTGGCCGTAGCGGAACAGACGCTCGGGATGATGCTCGCCATGGCGCGCCATCTCTGCCGCGCCGACGCGCTCATGCACGCCGGGCGGTGGGAAAAGAAGTCGCTGCAAGGCACGGAGCTGCGGGGCAAAACTCTGGGGATCGCCGGGCTCGGCCGCATCGGCATGGAAGTCGCGCGGCGGGCGCGCGCCTTTGGAATGGAAATTGTCGGTCATGATCCGTTTGTTTCCGTCAGCGTGGCCAAAGAGCAGGCCATCCGCCTGGTCAGCCTGGATGAACTTTATGCGGCGGCCGATTACATCACGCTGCATGTCGGCCTCACACCGCAGACTGCAGGCATGATCAACGAGGCCTCGCTCAAGAAAATGAAAAAGGGTGTCCGCCTGGTGAATTGCGCGCGCGGAGAACTGGTGCAGGAAGCTGATCTGGTGCAGGCGCTGAAAGAAGGCTATGTGGCCGCCGCGGCGCTCGACGTTTTCAATGAAGAGCCGTTAAAGAGTTCGCCACTCCAGACGATGGAGAATGTGATTCTCACGCCTCACATTGGCGGGCAGACGTACGAAGCGCAGGAGGCCGTAGGAGTGCAGATTGCGCAGCAGGTGCGGGAATACCTGAAGCACGGCGTCATACAGAATGCAGTGAATGTGCCTTCTGTGTCCGCCGAAGAGTATGCAGAGATGCAGCCTTACATCGTTCTCGCTGAACGCATGGGAGCATTCCTGGCGCAAATTTCCGAAGGCTCGATCGAAGAAATCTCGTTGCGCTACAGCGGCCACATCGCGGAGTGGAAGACGGAACTGATTCGCAACGGGGCGATCAAGGGCATCCTGAACCAGGCGCTGGAGGAGAAAGCCAATCTTGTGAATGCCGCGTCCCTGGCCAACCTTCGCGGACTTCGCATTCATGAAGCGCATAAGGCGAAGGCCTCGACCGGCGGCGCCGGCAGCGTGCTTTCTCTCTTCCTGAAGAGTTCCACCGAAGAGCACATGGTCAAGGGCGCCGTTCTGCACGGAACCGCGCCGCGCCTTATTCACATTGATGGCATCGATGTGGAGGCACCGCTCGAGCGCAACCTCATCTACCTGCGCAATCGCGACGTCCCGGGAGTGATCGGGAAAGTGGGCACCATCCTCGGCGAGGGCGAGATCAACATCGCGGACTTTTCACTGGGCAGGCGCAGCGCCGAGGCGTCGTCGGAGCCGCGTGAGGCCATCGCTGTTGTCCACGTGGACGGGCGTGTGCCAGACGATGTCTTGAGGAAGCTCGAGCAGATTCCTGCCGTACGGCAGGCGAAAGCGGTGCGGCTGTTTTGAGTCAGAATTATGGATGCTCAGGAGTTCGACTCGTCCCGCCGCAGCTTTCGGCTCTCCGCCAACAGAGCCATCGAATGCATCAGATTCTGCAAGGTGACAATGCCCACCAGTCGCTGATCTTCGACCACGGGAATGATGCTGAGATTGCGTGACGTGAGCTTGCGGAAGGCGGTAGCCAGCGACTCCTGCCGCACCGAGACTTCGAAGATCTTATTCATCACGGCCTGGACGTAGCCGTTGCCTTCCATGCGTAGCGCTTCCAGAATGCGCTGTCGCGAAATCACTCCCACCATGTCGCTGCCGCGCACCACAGGAAAGTCATCCTGCAGGGAGTGCACTGCCTTCTCCAACGCGTCTTCGAGCGTGTCTGCCGGTGACAGAGTGGCGAAATCGGTAAGCATGACTTCTTCCAGACGCACATTGTCCAGCACCGATTGGAAGATGACCGCGCGTTCCTCGAGCTGCGCCGCCGAGAAGATAATCACGCCCACCATAGTGAGCCAGGCATTGCTGAACAAACCCGCCACCATCAGAACCATTGCGATGGCGTGGCTGATGGAGACAGCGCGGCGCGTAGCAGCGGCGGGATCGATGGTGCGCGCGAAATAGGCGCGCAGGACGCGGCCTCCATCGAGAGGATAAGCCGGCAGAAGATTCAGACCAGCAAGATAAAGGTTGGCCCATACCAGGCTGCGCGGCAGGTTGCTCGGCTGCAAGAAAGGCCACTCCCACAGCTTTGCTCCGGGAACAGTCACCGAGATGACGCCAGCCGCCAGCACAGCGAACACAAGATTTACCAGCGGACCCGTGAGTGCGATGCGAACATCCCGCTGCCAGACCGCCTCACCGGACGGCTGAGGTTCCGTGCGCGATTCGTCGAAAACAGTTACACCGCTGAGCGGCAGAAGAATCACTGCCTTGGGAATCAGTCCGGCACGGCGGGCCATCAGCATGTGCGCTACTTCGTGGGCCGCGACGCAAGCCAGCACGATTCCAACCAGCGCCAGGTCCCGCGGTCCGTTGGCTGAGCCATGGCTGTTGTATTCCGTCCAGAAAACGAACACCGGCAGGATCAGGAACGTCAGGTGAAGCCGAACCTCGACTCCGAACAGGCGTCCGACGTGAATGGAGAAACTTCGCATGAGGTCTGGCTACTACAAGTATTTTACATGGTCGGATATATTGGCTCCGGAAGCGGCAAATAATCGAAGGTACAGAGCTTAACAGTACAGAGCCATGCGCGTGATCGCCGGCAAATACCGGGGGCGTCCTCTGCGGTCGTTGACGCGGTACCGATATCCGTCCCACCTCCGACCGCTTGCGCGAAACTCTGTTTAACGTTCTCACCGCCGGCAATCCCCAGGCCCTCGAAGGCAGCGTGTGGGCTGGATCTGTTTGCCGGCACGGGCGCGGTGGGGATTGAAGCGATCAGCCGCGGCGCCAAGCAAGTTTATTTCGTGGAGACCTCGGCCGCGGCGGCGAAAGTTGATTGAGCAAAACCTGCAGAGCCTGGGAATCGCTTCCGGCTACAAAATCCTCCGGGATGATCTTTCCGGAATTCTCTGGCGCCTGCAGCGCCAGCATGTCGCTGCCGACGTAGTGTTCCTCGACCCGCCGTATCGTATGCAGCACGCCTATGAAGAGACGCTTACGGCGCTCGCCGATTCATCGGTAGTGTGGGCGATGTCACTGGTGGTGGCGGAACATGAAAAGAAGTTTGATCCCGGCGATGAATTCGGATCGCTGCGGCGAACCCGCAAGCTGGTGCAAGGAAACGCCGCTCTCAGCTTTTATCGCATCGGCGGGCGTCCGGACTTGAGTGTTTGAGTGTGATGCTGCGGCGGGAGTCTGGTTGGACGACACTAGCTAGGCGACACTACATGATCAGATCGCTGCTGGCGCGCACGATCGGGTGCTGCATCTCCTGCAGGTCGTTCTTCACCATGTTGAGGCCGTAAACGCAGCCCTCGAACTCGCGCGAAAGATGAGCGAAAAGCGGCGCCACCTTGGCGTATTCGAAGTGCTCGAACTTCGAGACGATGTAGTAGCTTTCTTTTCCCGCCTTCATCCACTCCACAAAATTCTCCAGGCGATGGCGGCGCAGCCGGAAGTGGTTGATGCTCTCGGGAAACATCCCGGCGAAGAACAACGCATAGTCTCCAATGTGCTTGCGCACCTGGCGCTCCCGGTCAAACGAGGGCGCGGGGCCGTAGACCGGATCGGTCTCGAGCAGCATTTCGCCCAGGTCGGTCACCGGACGGTCGGCGATGTCATGAATCTTGAACAGCTGATCGGTCTCGCAGAACTCCGTCAGCAGATGCGAGACATAGGCAACGACTTGTGGGTCCCGAATGCCGATCTCCTGGGCATAGTGCCGTCCCACCAATTCCTGGAAAAGCTGCCGCAGCGGATGAGATTCCGGAATCATGCCTCTTTGGGCTCCTGAAAGCCGCGTTGCTTACGGCTTTCCAATGTTCGTTAATAAATGTTCGTTAGTAACTAGTTATCCCAGTCTCGAAACAAACGCAAGTGACTTTTGTTTATCCCGCCTATCGTTTTTTCGTAATCATTGGAAGCGTGCGAATCGTTGTCAGGTTGCGCGGGTGTTTTGTTGGCAGACGCAGGTGTTGGCTGCTAATCACAAACGGCTGGATCGCTAATAGAATTGCGTGTAGGAGGGAATCGCAAATGGAAAGAATGAACATCTCCAGTGGCACACCCTGGGAACCTGTGGTGGGTTACTCGCGTGCAGTGAAGGTTGGATCCTACATCCATGTGTCGGGAACCACCGCGACCGGGCCTGACGGCAAGGTTGTGGGCGTGGGAGACGCCTACGCCCAGGCCGTGCAGACGTTGAAGAACATTGAAAGCGCCTTGCAGAAAGCCGGCGCCAGCATGAAGGACGTCGTCCGCACGCGCATGTTTGTGACCAACATCGCCGAGTGGGAGAAAATCGGCAAGGCGCATGGAGAGTTCTTCCGCGATATACGTCCCGCAACCTCGATGGTGCAGGTGAGCGCTTTGATCTCGCCCGAGATGCTGGTCGAAATCGAAGCCGATGCTTATTTCGCGGGGAAGTGAGAGTAGAATTCCCCCATCCCAAAGCCTACGCGGCAACCGGGAGATGCCAACGTGAAGAACTATGTGTGGAACTATGGGTGCGTACTGCTTCTTGCCGCCGTGATTCCAGCGGCCGCGCAACAGAAAGACAATGCTGCGTCCGACTCCTGGACAGTCATTCGTGCCGGATCTCTAATCGACGGCAAGTCCGCCGCGCCGCGGCGCGACCAGGTAATTGTCATTCACGGCAATCGCATCGAGAGTGTCAGCGATGCGGCCACCGCCAAGATTCCCTCAGGCGCGGCCGTGATTGACTTGTCAAAAGCCACGCTCCTGCCCGGCCTCATCGATTCCCACACCCACATCTTTTTGCAGGGAGAAGATCCCGCGCAGGGAGGATACGATGCGAACATCCTGAACGCCCCGCTCGCCCTGCGCGCGGCGCGAGCCACGGTTTCCGCGCGGCGGGCGCTCGAGCAAGGCTTCACAACCTTGCGCGATGTAGAAACCGAAGGCGCCGGCTATGGCGATGTCGGCATCAAGGAGGCCATCGAAAAAGGTTATATTCCGGGGCCGCGCCTCTTCGTCGCGACCCGCGCCATCTCGACCACGGGCGGATATCCGCTCGAGGGCTACGCTCCGGAACTCGACATGCCCAAAGGCGCGCAGATTGTCGACGGCCCAGTCGAGGCGCGTAAGGCGGCGCGGGAGCAACTCGATCATGGCGCTGACTGGATCAAGGTTTACATGACGCATCGTTCGTGGGTGGGCAAGAACGGCGAACTGGTCTCCCAGCCCACGCTGACGCTCGAAGAGTTGCGGGCGGTCGTGGACGAAACTCACGGCTGGGGCAAGAAAGTCGCCTGCCACGTCTATGGCGGCATCGGCCTGCGCCGGGCGCTCGACGGCGGATGCGACTCCATCGAACATGGCCTTGATCTGGACGATGCCGCGATTGCCCAGATGCTGAAGCAAGGCACCTGGTATGTGCCGACGATCAGCGTCTATTACGGCGACTGGGCCCCGGCGGACACGCCAGCTGGACAGCGCGACCGGCTGCGCGCTTCGGTGCACGAGCAGTCGTTCAAGAAGGCGCTGAAAGCCGGGGTGAAGATTGTCTTCGGCACCGACATGGGCGGAATTCCCTGGACCGAGCCCATCGCGCAGGAGTTCCCGCGCATGGTGGAGCTGGGCATGCAGCCGATGGACGCCATCCAAAGCGCAACCTCGCGTGCCGCCGCCATGCTCGAAATGGAAGGCAAGATCGGCGTGGTTGCGCCGGGAGCGTTTGCCGACATCATTGCGGTGAACGGCGATCCTCTGTCCGACATCAAAGTGCTGGAAAACGTGCAGTTCGTGATGAAAGACGGCAAGGTATTCAAGAGCGAGAAACCGTGAGGGATGAGTTTCTCGTCTTTTTACCCTGGTGAATTAAAGATTGCTCTAATCGTTTCAATTCACTTGACAACGGCATCGCCGCGAGCATAATTCATCAATCCGGTCCCTGACTTGGATCGGGATTCGGCTCAGGGAATTGCTGTGCAGAGCCGGAGGAGGTGTTTATGAGCGTACTGGAACTTTGCGACCGGGAAATCGCGGCGGTTCCGCTCGATGCCACCGTCGCCGACGCCATCAACAAAATGCTCGACCACCATGTGGGAGCCGTCGCCGTGGTCGATTCCGAATACCGGGTCGCCGGAATCTTCACCGAGCGCGACGTTCTGCGCAAGATGGCGCTCAGCCGCACTGACCCGCAGACCACCTCGGTCCGCGAACTGATGACTACGCCGGTAGAGATGGCAACGCGCCGCACCGGCGCGGGCGAGGCCCTTACCACCATGCTGGAGCGCCACTTCCGTCATCTCCCTGTAGCCGACGACAACGGCAAGCTGCTCGGAATTCTTTCCATCCGCAACCTGCTGGAGTGGCGCGTCGACGATCTCAGCCGTGAACTGGAGTCGCTCGAGCAGTATGTCTCCAATGACGGGCCGGGAGGCTAGCACCAGCTTTCGCGGCCTGTCATTTCAAAACGAATGGCGAACCCCTCGTCGTCTGTGGTAAAAAACTCCACTGGTGTGTACCACTGCGGTTTTCTTTCTGCTATTCCCGTGTCATACATGCGTCCAATCGCTGCACAACTCAATCGCTTGAGTAAGAGGAGATGCTCCGTGAAGAAACTTCACTGTTCCCCGCTGCTGGCCGTAGCGTTGCTTCTGTTCGCTGGACAGGCCATTGCCCAGCAAAGCTCCAAAAGCGTCGTTATCCACGCCGGGCACGTGCTCGACGTAAAGACCGGCAAGCTACTTTCCGATCAGACGGTCGTTATCGAGGATGGAAAAATCGTGAGCGTGGGAGGATCCGGGGACGCGAAGGCGCCCGCGGATGCCGTTCGCATCGAACTGCCCAACGCAACCATCCTTCCTGGATTAATCGACGCCCATACGCATCTGACGATGGATCCCAAGTTCGGCTATGAGGAACTCGGCGTTTCCATACCGCGAGAAACGTTGACCGGCGCCAAGAACGCGCGGGTCACGCTCCAAGCGGGATTCACCACCGTCCGCAATGTGGGCGCGTCCGGCTTCAGCGATGTCGCGTTGCGCGACGCCATCAATGCCGGCGACGTCCCCGGGCCAAGAATGCTGGTGAGCGGGCCGCCGCTCAGCATCACCGGCGGACATGCCGACAATAACCTGCTGCCGTTCGAATATCACGCGACCTCTGACGGCGTGGCCGATGGCGTGGAAGGCGTCCGTCACATGGTTCGGCAGAACATCAAGTATGGCGCGGACTTGATCAAGTTCATGGCCTCGGGCGGGGTGCTCTCGAAGGGAGACGATCCGCAGGCGTCGCAGTACACGCTGGAAGAAATGAAGGCCATTGTAGCCGAGTCCCACCGCTTGGGTCGCAAAGTCGCTGCCCACGCCCATGGAGCGCAGGCCATTCTTTGGGCGTCCGAGGCGGGAGTGGATTCGATCGAGCACGGCTCCTACATTGACGACGCGGACATCGCCGAGATGAAAAAGAACGGCACCTATCTAGTGCCCACGCTTTATCTGGGCGACTGGTTCCTGGAAAATGCCGAGAGAAATCATGTGCCCGAGTTTTATCTGGCCAAAGCAAAGGCCGTCATGCCGGTCGCACGCAAAAACATTGCCCACGCCTTTGCCAGCGGAGTGAAGGTGGCGTTCGGCACCGACGCAGCCGTTTATCCTCATGGACTGAACGCGCATGAGTTCGCTGTGATGGTCAAGCTGGGGTTGACGCCGCTGCAGGCCATTCAGGCCGCCACGATCAATGCCGCGGATCTGCTGGGATGGCCAGGAAAAGTCGGCAGCCTTGATCCCGGCGCGTGGGCCGATATTGTCGCGGTCGATGGCGATCCTCTGAAAGATGTGACCACGCTGGAGCGAGTGAAGTTCGTGATGAAGGGCGGCGAGGTCGTGCGGAACGAATACGGAAAGTGAGCAAGAGCTGCCGCTATATAGTTCGGGAAGGGCGCGGCTTTAGCCGCTGAAGGAGTGACTTTCTACTGTTTGCCCTTCCGCGCTCGCTCTGTGACCCAGTCCGTCCAGAAGGAAGAAGCTCCGCTAGCCACCAGTGGAGCCTTGCCAAGCACCGCATCGACAAAGTTCTCAACCATCGGATAGTGCAAATTCGCGTGCGGCGGCAGATTCTCCCGTCCGCCGGGATAAATCAACTCAGGACCGTTCAGCGGACTCAACTCCATTTCGCCCTCGGTTCCGCGAATGCGGCATTCATCCCGGCTCACCTTCGAGTGCCAGCGAACATCCACAATGCCGCGCACACCACCGGGATACTCAATCATCACGGCCGCATTGTCTTCCACCGCGTAGTGATGAACCGCATTCGAAAGCTGCCCCGTCACGCTGCCGGGCTGGCCGAATAAGAAGTTCAGCACATCAATGCGGTGCGAAGCGACGTCGAAGAGCGGGCCGCCACCGGCCAGGGCGGGATCAACCAGCCAGTTGCGGTCACGTTCGTCTTCGCCAGGCTTTTTTCCGTCAAACCATCCATGGCTCGTGAGTTCGGCGACGACGGGTTGGCCAATAGCGCCAGCGGCAAGCAATTGCTTGGCGCGCTGCACCTTGGGATACATTCGGCGATAGTAGGCCACGCCGAAAGTACGTCCACTCTCTTCCGCGATCTTCACCATCGAACGCGCCTCGGCTTCATTCATGGCCATGGGTTTCTCGCACAACACATGCTTGCCGGCGCGCAGAGACTGGATGGTCTGCGGCGCATGAAGAAAGACTGGAGTCGCGACGTAAACCGCGTGAACTTCCGGATCGGAAAGGGCTTCGTCGAGGGTCGCCCAAGCCCGCGTATTGTAAGGCGCAGCTTTCGCTGGATCGCGCGTGACCAAGCCGTACAAGCGGCTTCTGGACTCTGCCTGGATCGCAGGAATGACGCGGCGAACAGAGATATCGCCGATTCCGATTACGATCCAGTTCAGCATAGACGAGGCGAATGTAAGGTATGCAGAAACTCAAAGGCCGGCCTAAGCCGGCCTTCGGGAACAATCTCAAATACAAACTACTTCTTGGGAGCGATCGCGTCCTTGGCAGCCTTGGCCACGCGGAACTTTACCACGGTTTTGGCCTTGATCTGAATCGGCTCGCCGGTCTGCGGATTGCGTCCGATACGGGCCTTGCGATGCGCTTTCACCAACCGGCCCAGGCCGGGCACAACGAACACGCCGTTCTTCTTGGTCTCTTTCACAGCGACGTCGGCGAGCTGCTCCAGAAATCCAGCTACCGTCTTGTTGGGAAGTTCAGTTTTCTCGGCCAGATGGCGGACGAGTTGAGTCTTGGTTAAACCTGAAGCCATTTGTTTCCTCCTCTGAATAGATACGAATTTTAATTCCAGCGGGCTTGATCTTACTACCACTGCCCTGTGGAAAACAGCCTTATTTTACGCGGGTTCCGTATGGACAGCGCTCGGAAAGGGCCATTTTCACATGCTGATTCGCAGATGAAGGTCCCGAAATGGCCCAAACATGGGTACCCGCAGCCGCTCCCGGCGACTGCCGAAGGTGAGTCGCCCCAAGCTTGTCGTCATTCGGTGCCATAATGTTTGAAGAGGAGAAATTCGACTTGAGTTGCGCGATCTGCGAGATTCGCAAGGAAAAACGCTTCTGTCCCGCCGTCCACGGCCGCATCTGCGCGCAGTGTTGCGGCGAGCAGCGTGAGGTGACGCTCGATTGCCCCAGCGACTGCCCCTATCTGCAACAGGCCAGGGAGCACGAAAAGCCGCGTCCCGCGGACCAATTCGACCGCGCGTCGTTGTTCCTGCAGGTTGAGATTTCCGAGCAATTCACTTACGAGCGCGAGCATCTGCTCATGGGGCTCAGCTACGCTCTGGCGAAGGCAGCACAGGCGGACCGCACCCTGAACGATCGCGATCTGATCGCCGCACTCTCAGCGATGGGCATGAGTTATGAGCGCCTGGTGAATTCCGGGCTGCACTACGATCAGCCGCTCACCAGCGCTGCCCAGCACGCCGCCGCGGCTCAAGTGGAAGAAATGTTGAAGCAGTATCGTGAGGCCGAACAGAAACAATTGGGATACTCCACCCTGCGCGATTCTGACGTGCTCAAAGCCCTGGTGTTTCTGGTTCGGCTGGGCCACGGACGCACCTCAGGCCGACCCAAGTCGCGGGCCTTCATCGATTTTCTCCTGGCGCAATTTCCCGAGAAGCAGTCGACCGTCGTCACGCCGCAGGAAGCAGCCAGCCGCATCATCGTGCCTTAGGCGAGAACAAGCCACGGATTTCGCGGATCAACACGAATAAAAAGATCTCTCAAGGTTTATCCGTGGGCATCCGTGAAATCCGTGGCGCAGGTCTTAGCTTCCGCACGACCTGCCCCGGCGGCAGCGCATCCAGCAATTCGCGAACCGTCTTCTTTAGCACGGGATGCCACACTTCCGGCGCAATCTCCGCCAGAGGCTCAAGGACGAAGCGCCGCTGGTGCAGCGACGGATGTGGAATAGTGAGGTCCGTGGAATCGACGACCGCGTCATCGAACAGCAGAATGTCGATGTCGATGGACCGCGGTCCCTTTTTCTGCCCGCGCCGCCGACCCATCTCCTGCTCGATGTGGAGAATCGCGGCGATCAGTTGCTGCGGAGTCTTGCTGGTTTCAAGCGCGAGCGCACAATTCAGAAACCACGGCTGCTGGGTAAACTCCACCGGCTCGGTTTCATAAAACGACGACACCGCAACCACACGACCGACTGCGCCCAGCCGAGCCTGCGCGTCCCGCAGCTGCGCCTCGCGGTCGCCGACATTTGATCCCAGAGAAAGATAAACGAGGTTGAGCATGGTCTCGGAGCTAGTGTCAGGCATTATTCTGCTGGTTTCCACTCGATTCTGCTGGTTTCCACTGGGAAATTGTGTCGCAGCGGACCGCCTAACACCTACCCATAAAACCCGATACCTTGGTCACCTTTCGAGGGGCTCCTCCGAACGTTAGAATCAGAACATGACGTTGGAGTCTCTACTTCTGAGCCGGGATACCGAAGTGCTCCGGATCCTTCGGCCTACCCTGGAGAAGCTCTCGATTGACGTCGAGGTGTGCCAGGAAGCAAAAAAAGCCACCGAAATCCTCATCTCAGAAAAGTTCGACGCCGTGATTGTGGACTGCGACGACCTGCAAGGCGGCCTGGAAGTGCTGCAGGGCCTGCGCGCCACTCCCAGCAACCGGAATTCTGTAACCTTTGCCCTGCTGAACGGGAAGAAAACCACCACCCAGGAAGCTTTTGGCATGGGCGTGAACTTCGTCCTGCAAAAGCCCATCAGCACGCTGAATGCCTCGCGCTGCTTTCACGCGGCGCTGAATTTCATGGTGCGCGAGCGCCGCCGCTATTACCGCCAGCCTGTAAAGATGCAGGTCCGGGTGGTCTTGAGCGACAAAGAAATTATCGGCACCAGCACCAATATCAGCGAGGGCGGCATGGCCCTCATCTTGCATAAGGCGATTCCCAAAGGCGCTGCTCCTCGTTTGCAATTCACCTTGCCCGAAACCAAACTTTCTCTGGACTTCGAAGCGGAAGTAGCCTGGGCCGACATTAAAGGACATGTCGGATTGCGCTTCCTCAACGTCCCCCTGAGTTCCCAGCAGCTCCTCGAAAAATGGCTCGACGAGCAAATGGAAAAAGAGCTTCCCGGCACTAAAGAGATGCTGGCACTCCCGGGCTCCGACACCGTTCAATAAGCCTGCTGCTGGCCGCACTGATCTCCCAGGTATTCACTTTGTAACTTTGTCCCCGCGCCGGTGCATGGCAATCTGGTGGGATACTGGAGAGCCATTGCCATGCTTCCTGCTGATTACCGTATCACCCGCGTGCAGAAGACTCTACGCTGGTTTGAGGAAGATATCCCTCTGTTGAACATGCGAGTGAAGGACCTATCAGCGGAGCGACAGAAGTCGGCCCGCCAGTTCGCCGCAGCCTTGATCAGCCAGACCCGCGCCGAACTGAACCGGTTGCTCGAGGAACAGCCCGAGCCCGCATCCGAGACCAGCGGTTTTCCCTGCGAACCTGCAGACTGATGTGGTTTGGGTCTTAGTCTGTTTGGGCCTGACTCTATCGAGGGTTGCAGTGCCACAGCACCGTCAGAGCGAAGATCCAGCGGCGGCCTGCGAGCTGTAAGGACCAGCGGCGTCGCGCTCTTCTTCCGGCAGGGTTACTTCCTCCCAAAGCGTCTTGTCGCGCAGGATGCGCGAGACCAGCGCGGTGTGCATGGCGTGGCCGGCGCGATCGGCTGCGATTCTGCCCAGGATCGGCTTGCCCAGCAGCGCAAGGTCGCCCACCAGATCGAGCACCTTGTGCCGGACGAACTCGTCGGGAAAGCGCAGCGGGCCGTTTTCGATTCCGTCGCGAGTCAGCACGATACAGTTCTCCCGCGATGCGCCGCGGATCAGTCCCATGTTGCGCATGGTTTTTTCGTCTTCGCGCGAGCCGAAGGTGCGCGCCCCCGCAATCTTCCGCAGGTAGCTGCCGTTTGAAAGCTCCACCTGAAAAGTTTCCTTCCCGATCAGCGGGTGAGGAAAATTGATGGAGTAAGAAACCGAATAGCTCTCAGCGGGATGCACCGAAATAAACTTGTTACCCTCGCGCATCTCAACTTCGCGAAGAATCTTCAGATACTTGCGGGGGCGGCGCTGCTTGCGGATCCCGGCCTTCTGAATCAGCTCGACAAACGGCAAGGCGCTGCCATCAAGGATCGGGAGTTCGAGATTATCCAGCTCCACAATCGCATTGTCCACGCCCAGGCCGATAAAGGCTGAGAGCAGGTGCTCGGTGGTGGAGATGAGCACGCCCTTCTTCATCAGACTGGTCGCATAGCTGACCCGGGCGACGTTGCGGCTAATGGCCTCGATCTCAAAGCCATCCAGATCGATTCGGCGAAACACGATTCCCGTTCCGGGAGGCGCGGGAAGAATTCGCATCGAAACCGGCGCGCCACTGTGGAGTCCAACTCCACTGCATTCCACGGCCGAGCGGACTGTTTGCTCTGAAGTCAAAGGGTTTTGCGTATGTGCAGATGAATGAGTAGATTACAGCCGCCGCGCCATCTCTGACTGTGGTAAAAACGCCACAGTGCGTGGCGTAATGCCGATGGCGCACCAGCTTGATGAAGGCCTGGCTGCCATTAAAAGCTTATAAGTCAATTAGTTATGCCGGAATTGATACATCACGGAGAGCACCAACAATGACATTACCTTAGTGTTTCTTCGCAGGCTTATTGGGATTGTATCCGGAAGTGGGATCGAACATGGCTTCGTCGACTCCCTCGTTGTAGCGAATCGAATTCAGGAAGCGCTGGGCCTGCATATCTCCGTTGTAGTACCGGGTGAAGCTGTAGGGCGTCATGATGCCCTGCACCGGCTTGTAATTGTCGTAGATTTCTTCCTCCACGTTGCGGTCTCTATCCACCGGATCGCGCCATTTATAGGTTTTCTTGATGGGCAGATGGCTTTCGAGATCGAAGGAGAGACTCACCGCTTCATCCTTCGAGTTGATCAGCGTGACCTGCTGGGCAGCAACGTTGCCGGCCAGAGCATTACCGTCATAGAACAGTGCCACACTGGGGTCGTTAACCCAGGTGCGGAGAATGTTCTCCAAAGAAAGCCTGCGCCGCCGCAGATAGTCATCGAGATCCTTCCGTTCCACCTGCGTGCGGGCCCTTGTAGGTGATTTCGTAACCCTTCTGCGCCGACATAGACCACGGCAATGTCCCGCTGCGGCGTGACTTCGATCCGCTCCCGGTCAGGATATTCCACGAACCTCCAGAACAGCACGCCGCCGGTGGTGGCGCGTCCGTGATGAAAGCTGTAGGTGCGTCCCTGCTGCTCCATATCGTGGACGCTCAAATATGCCTGACCGCCCAATGCCTGGATCGCCTGATCGAGCAGGGCACGCGCCTGGCGCGCGTTTTCCTCATCATTGCCCAGAGCGACGGCAGAAGCGCGCGAAGCCGGCGCGCCTGCTTGGGCGCCAGCCGCAGGTTCGCCAGGACTTCACCAGCGCAAGCGCCAGCACAGCGATGAGGAACAGATATTTCATTGAGCCAGTCGCATTTAATGGTCAGCGTGACGGTCGAATAGGAAATTGTAGCTGCTGGCAGCAGAATTCCGGACAGCAGCGTGCAGCGCGATTCCTCACCATGTTCCGCACTCTGTTGGATGCGGAAAACGCCGATGGAGTAACCCGATCGCCGAAGTTCCCTGCTCGGCTATCCCACCAGCACGGCTCCGCCGTTCACATTGAAGATCTCGCCGGTGATAAAGCTGGCGTATTCCGTGCACAAAAACAGCACCGGGGCGGCAATCTCCTCGGGCTTACCGGCACGCCCCAGCGGAATCGTCCGCCGAATCACTTCCCCGGCTCGGGGGTCATCGAGCGCGGGTTTCGACATATCTGTATCCACCCAGCCCGGGGCAACGCTGTTCACATAGATTCCCGCCGGCGCCAGTTCCGCGGCAAGGCTTTTCGTCATGCTGATCAGCGCACCCTTGCTGGCGGAGTAATCGCAATGGAACGCTTCACCGCGCTGGCCGCTGGTTGAGCTGATCAGCACGATATGCCCTGCGGCTGAGCTGGCGCGCGGCTGCGCCTTCATCTGAGCGACCGTGTGCTTGACCAGACCAAACACCGCGTCAAGGTTGATCGCAAGAGTCGAGCGCCATTGCTCATCGGTCATCTTGTCGATGGCGACGTCCTGCGCAGGCCAGACGCCGTGATTGGCGACGAGAATATCGAGCCGCCCGAAATGCTTGACGGCTTCCGCAACCAGGACGCGAGCGGAATCCGCGCCGTCCAGATTGCTGGCGATTGCATGGCAGTTTGCAGCACCGCATTCCTTCGCCAGAGCTTCAGCTTGCGACCGCGCCTTCTGGTAGCTAAACACGACCTTCGCGCCCGCCGCCGTAAACATGCGAACCGTAGCTGCGCCGATGCCGCGCGAACCGCCGGTAATCAAAGCAACTTTGCCGGAAAGAGAAAGAGGAACGGACATACATCCAGTTTCCGGTTTCTGGTTGATAGTTGCAAGCCGTCGGTCATTTAGCTCCTCGCTGCAAGGCGAACCGGGTCGGAAGTATCGCGAATGCGTCCAGCCTCCACATCGGCAAGCACCGCGCGGAGCCAGCGTAGATCGAGGCGGCACTGCTCCGCCATGTGCTGCATCAGGTGGCGGCTACCGGTGGGCAGCATCCTTGCCCATTGCCGCTGCAATTTCCGAATTTCCGCTAGCCGCGCATTCTGCCTGTCGATTTGGGTGCGCAGAGCCTCAGCAACGATTTTGAGGTCGGCGAGATGCAAGAAGAGCATGGGGCCGTAAAGAGTCTCTCGAAGGTCGCCTTCGGCGGCAAATTGCGCGTGCAGCAGTTCACGAAAGCGCTCGCGTCCGCGCGGAGTGATGCGGTACACCGTGCGCATGCCGCCCCGAGCCACGCGCTGGCGCGAAACCGCGGTTAACAGTCCACGTTTGGCAAGCTGGCGCACGGCGTAGTAAAGCGTGCCCACATCCACATCGGTAAAACACTCGATCATGGCCTGGGTTAGACGCCGCTTGATCTCATAGGGGTGAAAGTCGCCACGGTGCAGAACCCCCAAAATGTACAATTCAGCTTTCATTAGTTTAATTAGACTATTATAATTGTATTAGCGGAGGGATGTCATGAAGCGTTCGATTCTCGCCTGCCTTGCAGGACTCCTCACCTGGGCTGTCGTCGTCACAGTGATCAACCGCGTGCTTCGCCTGAGCCTGCCGAACTACACCGCTGCCGAGCACACGCTCCAGTTTACCCTGGCCATGAAGTGGGCACGCCTTTTGATGGCTATCGCGACCTCGCTAGTAGCTGGTGCCGTAACACGTTGGATATCCCCATCGAGCCGCTGGCCGGCGTTAGTCGTCGGCACTGTGGTGCTGGCAATGTTCGCGCCCTGGCACATCGCCAATTGGAGCAAATTTCCCGCCTGGTATCACCTGACATTTCTGCTGACGATTATTCCGGCGGTGCTCGTGGGTGCGCTGCTCCCACCGCGCCGGAACAAAGACCTCAACCAGGTTTACTCGGGACCCAGGTGAAGGTTCGCTGTTGGAGATTATTTGGTTCCCCCCTGGCGACGGCGGAATACGCGCCCCCACCAAGATCGTCTTTTAGAGACGGGCCCGTCTCCTTTGGTTAGGTCAAACTTCAGAGAAAACCGCTGGACGCCCATCTTCTCAGTCACGCTGACTTCATCAGCATCGGCGAACCACGCTTGTAGTCCTTCTGTCGTGGACCGACTGGCGTCATCTTGCGCTTGCAGGTCTTCGGGCGTAACTTCCTGACGTTCAAAAAAAGCCCACGTGGGTATCAGAGACTTCATATTCTCCCAGAATTGCAGATCCTCACCGTTCAGAACTTCACCCTTCCAGATCTGATAGCGAAGGCTGAACAGCCGAAAAATCTGCTCACGATCATCTTCGGAAATTTTGAACAGCTCACGAAGATCGGGTAGTTCGTCGTCCCAGTAGATGCCAGCCAGAGGCAACAAACACACCTGCCTCTTTGCATCCACGCGATACGTAAGCGCCGACAGCATGGTAATCGTAGTTTTGGCTAGGACGTTTGACATCTAAAGAATTAAAGAATTATAGGGCGGGAACAATCGACCATCTGGGGAGCCTCAGAAACCATCGCGTACCGACGACGTCCGTTCCGACTTCAATTCCCGCAGAAGCAACCGCACCAGCATCCCGTCGAAGCCGGTGCCGCTCATCTTGGCCAGCTCATCGAGCGCCTGGTCGGGCGTGCGGGCCGCGGCGATCGATTGCTCGGTCACCATGTTGGCATAGGCGTCCGCGAGGGCGATAATCCGCGCCCACAGAGGAATCTGTTCGCCTTTCAAACCATCGGGATAACCTGTCCCGTCAAAACGCTGGTGATGATGTTCGATGGCCTGGCGCATCATGGCGCTATGCGGCACAATGCCCGCGATTTCAGCTCCCACGCGCGCATGCATTTTCACCAGAAAGAATTCGTCGTCGGTAAGCGGCCCGGGTTTATTCAGAATGCGTTCCGGAACGAAGATCTTGCCTACGTCGTGAATGCGTGCGGCATAGACCAAATCGGCAGTTTCCTCCGGAGGCAAATGAAGCGCGCGCGCCAGAATCTCGGTATAGCGCGCCACCAGGTCGCCATGGCCGGAGGTGCGCAGCTCCCGCGATTCGGCGGCCCGGCTGAGAACCTCAATCGATTCCTTCAGCAAGGGAACGTTGCAATCCTCTTCGCCGCCACAGAATTTCAACAGCATCGAAGCCAGTTCTTCAAGATGCTCCGGCCCGTTGTGTTCGCGCTGCAGAAAGCCCTCGATGTAGGCGGAAATCTGCTGGCGCTGGGAAGCAAACTCCTCGCCCGCGGCAAACTCCTCAGCCGCCGAAACGCGATTACCGCCCGAGCGCTTCGAAACATACATACCGGCATCGGCCACGCGAATAATGTCTTCGATGGAGAACCCGTGAGTCGGGAAGCTGGCCACTCCGAAGCTGCCGGTAATGTGATGCTCGTTCAACATGGGGTCTTGTACAATCCACTGCCGCAGGCGCTCGGCCAGCACCTGGGCCTGCTCCGGCCCGGTTTCCGGCATCAGGACAATGAACTCATCTCCGCCGTAGCGGGCCACGACGTTCGATTGCCGGGACTTCTGCTCCAGCAGGCGCCCCACGCGAGCCAGCACCAGGTCGCCTTCAAAATGGCCCATGGTGTCGTTCACTTCCTTAAACTTGTCCAGGTCGATCAGCACCACGGAGAACGGACGCCCCGAGCGCGAAGCCCGCTTCCACTCCGCCGACAGCGCTTCCCAGAAAAAGCGTCGCGTCTTGATTCCCGTCAGCCCATCGGTAATCGACTGCTGCTGCAGCTTCTGGAAGACGAAAGCATTGTGCAGCGCCGTAGCCAGCAGGTCCGCCAGGGTGTTAAGAATGAGAACATCCTGCGGCGAAAACGCGCTGTCATTGCGGCTTTCGATATTCAGCGCGCCCAGCAGTGTCTCGCCGTAAGTAATCGGAATGCAGAGCACGGACCGCGACTCCGGCAGAATCGCGCCAATCTGGCCCTCCACGCCGTTTTGCACCAGCGCCCGTTCGCCGGTCCGCGCCACCCGCCCCAGAATCCCGATCCCAATGGGGATGCGCTTGCCCATGGCATGCGCGGTAGCTCCGGCTTCAGCTTTGATTTCGATCTCTTTAGTTCCGTAATCGAGCAGGCCGATGCCAATGTGATCGAAGCTGAAGTTCTTCTGAATTTCCCCGACAATCTGTCCCAGCATGTGCACTGGATCGTCGCTCGAAATGGCGGTGCGCGAAATGTTGTTGAGAAATGCCAGTTGCCGCGAGCGCCGTTGTTCCTCGGCGAACAGGCGCGCATTCTCCACCGCAACCGAAACCTGGCCGGCGGCGGTCATCAACACATCCAGATCGCGCTGTTCGAACACAAATTCCCGTTCCTTACTCATGGCAACCATCACGCCGGCGGGCTTATTCCCCAGCAGAATCGGCGCCGCGCACAGGCACTTGGCGGGATGCTCCGGCCGGTAGCGTGACGCCCAACCGCGCCCGCATTCTCTCCAGATCGGAGCGTATCAGCAGCGGCTGCCCCGTCCGGATCACATACTCGGTGAACGCGTTCTCCAACTTGCGCGAGCGCTTGGGAAGAGTTTGCCCGTCCTCCACTTCCAGTTCGAAGCGGATTACGTCTCCTTCCTGAAACGCGATGTAGAAGTTGTCGGTATGGAAAATCTGTCCCAGCTCGGTGTGGATGGTACGCAACACTTCATCCTGATCAAGCCGTGAACTGATAGCCTGCCCAATCTGCGTCAGCAACTCGTATTCTTGTGTGCGCCGGTGGGCGTCGTGCGCGATCAGATAGTTCTCAAGCGTCAGCCCGAGTTGCAAAGCCAGTCCCACCATCAGACGCGGACCCGACGCGCCGAACGCCTTACGTTCCGCATGAGGAAATAAAATCACCCCGAACGCGTGTTCTCGGGTCTGCAGACTCACGGCGGTCAGGTTCCGAATGTCGGCTTCCGTGAATACCTTCTTGAAATCGGCATAGGTCCCGCTCGGGCCTATGGGCAGCGGCTCGGTCATATGAGCCAGGTCATGCACCGTAAACAGCCCACCCTGCCGGTAAGCCAGTTCGCAGATGTATTCCCCCGCCCCGGTCGTGGTCAAAACCTCCAGGAATTGCCGCAGAAAATCCGCGCTCCACCGAGGGCAACAGACCGCGCCAGCGCTCCGAGATGTAGATGATTGCCCGCCGCGCCGACAAAGCCCCCGCCAGACGATCCAGCGCCGACTGCATGCTCGGCAGCAAATCGTCCGCCGAAAGCAAGCGCCGCGGATCCACTCCCAAGGTCGAAAGCGCCAGCGTATTTTCCTGCACCGCATTGCGCTCATTCTCAAACAGCACCATGACCATCGCAATGCCCAGCAGCATCTGCGGCACCGGCCCAAGATAGTTGGCGGCGCTGTCAAAACGCGCTCCCCACAGACTGCGGAATTGCCCCGCACCCATCAACACGGCCCACAACGCCAGCGAGAACCCCAGCACCTTAAAGGCCAGCGATCCCCGGCGGTGGCCATTGACGTAGAACACCGCCGAGCAGTACAAGAGCACGGCTGCAATTCCCAGGTCGAGTGCGATCGGCGGTTGCGCGGCTTCCTGAAACGCGCCGGCCACCATGTGCCCCTGAAAGTTGAACCACGCCAGCACAATTCCGGCCACCGCCAGCGCGGCGTCATACCAGCGAAAACTCGAAGGCCCGCGCATCAGGCGGGTCGACACAAAGATGCACAAGGCCATCGCCACCAGGAACAATGAACTGGCGAAGAATGCCAGCGGCGAAGGCGCACGGTAAAACGAGACTGCATGGAGTACGTAATGCAGCGAGTAGGCCGCCCACGCCAGCTGCCAGGCGCGGAAATACGCCTGCCGGCTTTGCTCATACAGGTAGGTGAAGATCAGGAACAGCAGCACCGAGACTAGTCCCGGAATCACCACCATACTGATGACGACGCTGTTCATGAGGCCTGGAGAACCCTTCCCGCGGAGATCGATCGGCGGCTTAGGAGAAGATTGATACCTAATGTTTTCACAGCCTGGGGTGCGAATACAACAAGATTTAAGGACACTGCCTGGACACGAGAATACCTGGAATCAGTCACTTGACCGAGGTTTGTGGAACCCGCTCGCTTGACGATACTTTTCTTCGCCCCATACCATCAAACTTTCGCCATCTATGCCCGAATCCACGCCAATCTCGAAGCCCCGGGTGCGCTTTGCGCCCTCGCCCACCGGCTTTCTCCACGTAGGCAGCGCGCGCACCTTCATCTTTAACTGGCTGTACGCCCGCCACAACGGCGGAACGATGATCCTACGCCTCGACGATACTGACGTAGAACGCAATACTCAGGCCTCGGTGGATTCTATTTTCGACGGGTTGAAATGGCTGAACCTAAACTGGGACGAAACATACAAGCAATCCGAGCGCATCGACTTGCACCGCAGGACCGCCTGGGAGATTTTCGAAAAGGGCCTTGCCTACCGCGACTTCACCCCCGCTCACTCGGGGGACGCTGAAAAATCAGGCGCACAAGGAACCTGGCTGTTCAATCCCGGTGCGCGCGAACTTTCCCAAGCGGAAAGTGACCGCCGCGCCGCCGCCGGCGAGCCGTTTGCGTTGCGCTTTCGCGTGCCGCGAGAAGGGAATATGTGGGGACAGCCGTCCTCGGCTGTCCGATTTGCCGAAGGCAAATTGTGCGTCCACTTCAATGATGCGGTTTATGGCGAGCAGATAAAGTCCGCCGCCGACATCGAAGACTTCGCCCTGCTGCGCTCCGACGGCATGCCCACCTACCACCTCGCCTCCTGCGCCGACGACGCCGATCTGCATATCTCGCACATCATCCGCGGCCAGGACCATCTCACCAACACTTTCAAACACGTGCTGATTTTCGAGGCCGCCGGCTGTACACCGCCGCAGTTCGCGCATCTGCCGCTGCTGGTCGCACCCGACGGCACCAAGCTTTCGAAGCGCCGCCATGGCCCAGTGGTCAGCGTCACCACCTACCGCGACGCTGGATTCCTCTCCGAAGCCTTCATCAATTTTCTATGCCTGCTCGGCTGGTCGCCCAAGGATAACCGCGAGAATATGTCCCTGCCGGAACTCGTAGACACTTTCTCGCTCGAAGGCATCAACCGCTCGAATGCGGTGGTGAACTTCAAAGAATCACTCGCCATGGCGCGCCGACGCCCCGTTGATCCCAAACATTGTCATCCCGAGCGAAGCGAGGGATCCTGGTGTTCTCCGCCCCCGAGGAAACTTTCGATCCCAAGGCGCTCTGGCTCAACGCCGAGCACATTCGTGGCCTGCCGGTGGAGGATTGAGCGCCCGCCTGCTGCCCGTTGTGCTCGCCGCCGGATTCAACGTCGACGCCGGAAAAGATGCTACAAGTCACGCCTCTGATCCGCGAGCGCATCAAGCTGCTGCGCGACGTGCTCACCGCCGCCGACTTCTTCTTCGTAGACCAACTGCCGCCCTACGACCCGGCCGAACTCATCCCGCAAAAGGGAGACGCCGCCTGGCTCGGAAGGTTTTCGACGAGAGCCCGCGAAGTGCTGGCGGATGTCGAGTTCAAACACGACCCGCTGGATCAGGCTTTGCGCGCCGCCGCTCAGGAACTGGGAGTGAAAGCGGGACAGATGTTTCAACCCATCCGCGTCGCGGTCTGCGGCCGCAAGAACGCCCCGCCGCTGTTTGAGACGTTGGAAGTTCTGGGACGGGAAACCACGCTCGAGCGCGAATTGAGTCAGGCGATCCGAAAAGATCGCGCATAGCTCCCCTTCCAGTGTGACATCTAACCTTGCCGTCCACAGCCCCAATAGCCGATGATCACCGGAGGTGCAGTGCGGAATCGCGGTTTTTGCCGCCTTCAGAATCCGGCTAACTAGCATGGGCTCAAGATTTTGCCCGCAACTCACTGAGCCCATTAGTTTATTTTGCAATTTCGCGCCAACACCGTGATTTCAATAGATCGGGGGGAGGGGGGTACCCCCTATATAACTGGACAGCAAACAGCCATCTTCCCGATTAAGGAAAGCCAAAATCGAAAAAGTTCCCAGACGCATCACCGAGTCCGGCGACATCGTACCTTGCAAAGAAAACCTCGGAGCCACGAACCCTGGAGTACTCGTCGGCCGACCTTCCAACGCTCCGCTTGCGATAAGATCAAAGAGCAATGAATCCATCTCTCCCAAGCGAAGCCGGAGAAAAAGCCGCAGCTGCAGCGCCGTCGCCTGCTCCGTCGAATTTCATCCGCGACATCATTCTCGAAGACCTCAAGACCAACAAGCACAATGGCCGCGTGCAGACCCGCTTCCCTCCCGAGCCCAACGGCCATCTGCACATCGGCCATGCCAAGGCAATCTGCATCGACTTCGGCCTAGCCGACGAATTCGGCGGACATACGAATCTCCGCTTCGACGACACCAATCCCCAAAAGGAAGAAACCGAATACGTAGAGTCGATCAAGGCCGACGTCAGCTGGCTCGGCTACAAGTGGGACGGGCTCTTTTACGCGTCCGATTATTTCGACCAGCTCTACGAATGGGCGATCAAGCTGATCAAAGATGGCAAGGCCTACGTCGACGACTTAAGCGCCGACGAGATTCGCAAGCATCGCGGCACGCTCACCGAGCCAGGCAAAGACAGTCCGTATCGCAACCGCTCGGTCGAAGAGAACATGAATCTGTTCGAGCGCATGCGCGCCCGCGAATTTCCCGACGGCTCGCGCGTTCTGCGGGCGAAGATCGATATGGCGTCGCCCAATCTTAACTTCCGCGATCCCGTGATGTACCGCATCCTGCACGCCGAGCATCACCGCACCGGCAACAAATGGTGCATCTATCCGATGTACGACTTTGCCCACGGACAGTCGGATTCCATCGAGCGCGTCACGCATTCTCTCTGCACCCTTGAGTTCGAGGACCATCGCCCGCTCTACAACTGGTTCATCCAGCAGCTGGGCATCTTTCCGTCGCGCCAGATCGAGTTCGATCGTCTGAACCTCACCTACACGCTGTTGAGCAAGCGCAAGCTGCTGCAGTTGGTGGAGGAAGGCCGCGTCACCGGATGGGACGACCCGCGCATGCCCACGCTCGGCGGCATTCGCCGCCGCGGTTATACGCCCGAGGCGGTGCGCAACTTCGTTGGCGCGATTGGCGTATCGAAGACCAATGGCTCGATCGAACTGGCCATGCTCGAACACTTCGTCCGCGAAGATCTGAACAAGCGCACTCCGCGGGTGATGGCCGTGCTGCGTCCGCTGAAAGTAGTAATCGACAACTATCCGGAGAATCAGGTCGAAGAGATGGATGCGGTGAACAATCCCGAAGACGCGAGCGCCGGCTCGCGAAAAGTGCCATTCTCACGCGTGCTCTACATCGAGCAGGATGACTTCCGCGAAGATCCGCCGAAAGGATATTTCCGCCTCTCGCCGGGACGCGAAGTGCGTCTACGCTACGGCTACTTCATCACCTGCAAGAGCGTAGTGAAAAACGAAAAGGGCGAGGTCGTGGAAGTGCATTGCACCTACGACCCAGCCACGCGCGGCGGCAATGCTCCCGACGGCCGCAAAGTGAAGTCAACCATTCACTGGGTCTCGGCCGCGAACGCCATCGACGCCGAGGTGCGCATTTACGAGAACTTATTCACGAAAGAAAACCCGGGCGAAGTCGAGGAGGGTCAGGACTTCACGGCGAATCTGAATCCGAACTCACTCGAAGTAATCACGCAAGCGAAGCTGGAGCCGTCGCTGGCCGGTGCCGCTGCCGGCAGCCGCTATCAGTTCGAACGACTGGGGTACTTCTGCGTCGATCCAGACTCCAAGCCCGGCAAGCCGGTGTTCAACCGCACGGTCGCGCTGAAAGATACCTGGGCGAAGGTGGAGAAGAAGCAAAGCGACAAGGTGAGACCGGATGCACTTAATCATTCTCGCCACCTTTCTTGAGATCTCTCGCACGGTAGTCTCGATGTGCGGCGCCGGCATCGTGCTTTTCCTGATTGCCTCGTGGGCCGCGAAGACCGATGTCGCTCAGGCCCGCGGCCTCGACAAGGTCGTGGCCTTGAGCAATTTGTGTTTCGCCGTCCCCTTGGCAGTCTTCGGCGCCTTGCATCTCTCCGCTGCGCAAGGCCTCATGACCATGGTGCCCGCGTATATGCCCTGGCGTTTGTTCTGGGCCTATTTCGTTGGCTTCGCGTTGATCGCCGCGTCCTTGAGCATTGCCACAAGAATTCAGGTCCGCTGGTCCGGCCTGCTGTTCGGAATCATGATGGTTCTTTTTGTGGCGATGTTGCATGTCCCGCGCGCTCTTGCGAGCCCCCAAGATCGGTTCGCCTGGACGATTGTTATCCGCGAAATGTCATTCGCGGGCGGAGGCTGGATTCTTGCGGGAGAAGCCATGCGCGAGCACGGCCGCGGACAAGGCGGAAGCAAGCTCATTACCGTGGGCCGCGTGCTGGTCGCGATCGCCGCTATATTTTTTGGGGTTGAGAACTTTCTGCACACAGCGAACGTTCCCGGAGTCCCGCTCGAAAAACTCATGCCCGTCTGGATTCCGGCGCACGCTGCTCATCGGCTATCTGACGGGCGTGATTCTCTTTGTCGCCGGGGTGGCCATCCTGATCGGAAGAAAAACTCGGATAGCGGCAACGTATCTGGGCACCTGGCTTGTGCTGGTGGTCTTGTTCATCTACGGACCGATCCTGATTGCGGCGCTGGCCGATCCGAGCACCGCGATCAAAGTTGAGGGGATCAACTATTTCTTCGACACGATGCTGTTTGCGGGAGCGATTCTCGGGCTCGCCAGCGCCACGCACCGAGTAACAGCTGACTCCTAGTTATGCACGTGCGGGCTCTGCGCGGGATTGGCGTGGTGCTCGGGCGGTTCTTTCACGACCTTCACTTCAAAACTCACGGGCAAATTCTTTGGAGGATAGCAGGCAGCATTGTCGCAGGCCTGATAGCGCAGCACGCCGTGCATCACGTATTTTCCGGGTACAACGGAGTGCAGCGGATGCACTCCCACGGCTATTGTGAAGTCTCCGCTATAAACATTCAGCGCTTCGTCGGGCGAGAAAGGGAAACTCCGATCCTGGCCCGCAGGATATTCAGTCTTTCCCAGGATGATGTCAGTGGGAACGTCGATCCTCAAAGAGGTCGGAATGAGGAACTCCGACTTAGGCGTGTTCGAGTTGATGTGGTAGCCCGGGGGGACGCGAAAATTCAAGTTCACCATGGTCTGTGAGGCGCGCTGCGCTGTGGTCAGCGGCACCGCGGCGAAGCTAAGGGTCGGAGCTTTACCGGCAGTTTGCGCCGCCGCCGGGAAGCGCCGTCAGCAGCGAAGCAATCAGCAGGAGCGATCCCAACGTCGTTCGCTGTTTCGTGCGTCGGCGGTTCGTCTTGTGAGTCATCTTTGTTGGCGTCACGAGTTGGCCGGTGAACCTGCGTCCATGAAATAGTAGAGCAATCGCCGCCTAACGTGCTGTTACTTCAGAACAGGGCCGTTCTCGCCGTACTTTGATGCACCGACGCTTCGCTTTTTGCCGCTTGCGTGTCGAGCGCTTTCTTGACTGCATCTTCGATTTCTGCCTTGCCCCTCAGACCGATGATTTTGTCGACGATCTTGCCATCACGCGAAATCAGGAAGCTTTCCGGCAAAGCCGGAACGCCGCCATACTGGTCGCCTACTGATTCTTTTCCAATCAGAATGGGATAGTTCACGCCCATATCTTTGGCGAATTTGCTGATGTCTTCCTTGCTGGCGTCATCCATGGCCACACCGACGATCTGCAATCCCTGGGAGCCGTACTCTTTTTGCAGGTCCACGAACCAGGGCATTTCGATTTTGCACGGGCCGCACCAGGTAGCCCAGAAGTTCAGCAACACGGCCTTGCCGCGAAGGTCGGAAAGCCGCAGAGATTTACCATCAAGCGATTCCAAAGAGAAATCAGGAGCGAGACTGGACTGGGTGAGTCGCGGCGCCGAACTTGCGCCAGTGCGCCGCGCCTGGTGATAGCCGAAGTAAAGCATCAGCGCGACCACGAACGCCACCACTACCAAAATGAGAGGGTTCCGGCTCCCCTTACTGGATGGCTGGTCCGGGCTCGGCGGGATTCCTTGGGAGGCCGGTGGCGGCTCGGGCGGTTGTCCACTGCCGGGTGCGGGTTCGATGGGGCTGGGTGACGCCATTTGAAAACTCCTTATTCGCGCGTTGTTCGCGCAGCCAACTCCTGAAAATAGATTACTCCCCGACCGGCCTATAAAGCGAAGCGGTTCAGGAATGAAAGCCAATTCGAAATCAAAGTAAAGCGGCCGATCACGAGCAATACTCCAAGCGCGATCAGCAGGCCGCCGCTGGCGACCTCCAAAGCATGCATATGGGAGCGGAAGCGGCTGTAGAACTTGAGAAAGCGCTCCATCAAAAGCGATGTCACCAGAAACGGCACGGCCAGCCCAAGCGAATAAACCATAAGCAGCAGGATCCCCTTCACCAGCGTATCTTGTTCTCCGGCGATGGTTAGGATCGCGGCGAGAATCGGCCCCAGACACGGGGTCCAGCCGAAAGCAAATGCGAAGCCGATCACGAACGCGCCCAGCGGAGTGCTACTGCCTTTCACGCCATGCAGACGAGCGTCAGTATAGAGAGCTTTGATCTTGAAAATGCCAGTCAGGTGCAAGCCAAAGAGAATGATGATCACGCCCGCGATCCGCGCGAGCGTGTGTTTGTAGATTCCAAGCACCTGGCCGATTTCCGTCGCCGCCGCTCCCAGCGCGATGAAAACAACGCTGAAGCCCAGGATGAACCCAACGGAGTTCACCATCACGCGCCGCATAAGCTGTCCCTGAGGCGCTTTGAGTTCTTCCAGGCCAGCACCCGAGATCAGAGAAAGATATCCCGGCACTAACGGAAGCACGCAGGGCGAGAGAAACGAAATGAGCCCGGCGAAAAATGCGGCGATCGGGAGTGGGAGGCTGGACATGCGTTCTTGATTGTACCCGCCGGAGTTGAACTCCGTAAGCAATGAGACGATTGGAACGGTGTTTAGTTGCACGCAGGCGCGCGAATTTCCGCCTGGCGTTATTTCGTGGGCGCCTGGGCAGGCGACGTATTTGACGGCTCGCTCAACTCAGGCGTAGACCCGGACAGCATCTTGCGAAGAAACCCGAAGGGCATGACGGCCGTCAATACGGCGCGATCGCCGCCGTCCGTTACTTTTAGACTATCGAAGAACGCTTTCACATCGGGATCGGTGCCGTGAGCTCCCACAGAGGTTTCCGCAGAGCGAGTCAGGCCGATGAACACGTTTACTTTATCCGTGATGGCGCGCGCCTCGTCTGGCGTCCCGGTAAAGGCTTCGGCGCGGAGGTGAACCGCGTCAGCTCTTAAGTGAAGCGGGCTGAGATAGCTTCCTGAGACGACGAGCGTAGCCGGGCCGGCGAAAATTGTGTTCCACTCGCGAGCTTCGGGTGAGGACGGATCAACGCGCGCCACCACCCAGGCCAGACTACCGAGCTGGACGTGCTTGTAATATTGCCGCAACAGCGACGGGCCTCCAAATGGCGAAGCCAGCCGCTTCGACCGGTCGATGATTCCCCGGATCACAGCAGGGTCGTCGTGATTGGAGGCGGCCACGGAATCGGCGCTCAGCACCGCGACCCGCAACGATCTGCCTTCCAGAACAATCGTGAAGATGTCGACCGAGTGATAGTTTTCGACCGACTGGGCGATCTGCCGCAGATAGGCGGTGACGCGCTCGCCTTGAAATCTTCCTTCGAGCACCTCAGAAAAGCGCACCTCTGGAGAGGAACCGCCGGTTCCCCCGCCCGGCCAGCTTGCGGGGTAGTGGACGGCAAAGGCGGCTTCATCGAGATCGCGTTCGAACTCAAAACCGGTCTCGCGAATGAAGCGTTCGTACTCCGGATCGTGGCTGACGGGAGGCAGCTTCTTTCCCGCAGTTCAGTTTCCGTGCCCGGCCGAGATCGAGGTAGAAAAATGCGTCCCCCCCGGGCAACAAACGGGCGGGCTCCGGAGGAGCGTGCTTGCGCAGTTGGACCGCGAGGGTCACGGCCGCAGCAACGACCACGACCACGAGCGCGATGGGGAAGGTTCGCCTAATTCGCATGGAATGCGGTCAGGGAAGAAATGATAACACCGGGCGGAGGGCGTGTCAGAAGCTTGCGGGTCGAGTGCGGACTCGACTGGGTGTATTGCCGTTTAATCAACTATCAATTCCCGGCCCGGCCAGTCCTGCCAAACCTACTTGGATTGGAGTAAAATGCCGGCCGAATGGAGGATCCCCCATGAAACACTTCACATTCTTCTTGGTTGCAGTTGCAACAATGGCCGGCCTTGTCACGCTCATTGCCGCTGCGCGCGGACACGCGGATGCGGCAGCGGGCGCGCCCTACATCACCGAAATCCCTCAGGGATATCGCGACTGGAAGTGGATCTCCTCGGCCCATGAGGCAGGCAAGCTTAACAGTTTAGGTGCCGTCCTGGGCAACGATGTGGCGTTCAAGGCTTTCCGGGAAGGGAAGCTTCCGTACCCAGACGGCACCATGCATTGCTGCTTTGCATTATCGTTACGTGCCGTCGGAGGAAAACAACAAAGTCTTTGGCCAAGCGCAATCTTTCGTTCCCGGAGCGCCCACGAATATTCAGTTTATGGTCAAGGACTCAAAAAAGTACGCCGCAACCGGCGGCTGGGGATTCGGTCACTTCGCGGACGGCAAACCTGGCGACGCGGCGTTTATGAAAAGCTGCTTCCCTTGCCACGAGAAGACCAAAGCGACCGACCTTGTTTTTACTCACTATGCACCTTAGGCGAGATCAATCGGTCCTGTTTCGAAACGGGCCGGTTGCGCGAAATTTACCCGTTGTGATAACTTAATTAATTGTCCCGGACATCTGGAAGGGATCAAAGGGTATACTTGTGCCCGGAAGAGCACTTGTCCCCGCAATGCTGGCGTAGCTCAGTCGGTAGAGCACCTGATTTGTAATCAGGGGGTCAGGGGTTCAAATCCCTTCGCCAGCTCCAGTATACGAAGACCAGATACGAAATCAGAGTACGAACTTCCGGCAGGCAGCGGAACTCTAGGTGGCGCAACAGGTTTTTCCAACGCACTTCATTCGGAAATATTCGAATATTCCGGCATGCAGTGATCTTCGCGCGGTAGATTCTTAAGCGCGATTCTTGGTTTCCCTGAGTTGCGAAAAGCTGGTTTGCAAAAATGTAGCCTGGTGGACCAGAGTGGAAGTGTGCTGCCACGGTCTGCGGATTCGCGAGTTGGCTGCGGGATGAAGCGCAACGGCTGCATCGCCCGGCGGTTTTGCACAGGTGGGTGAGTGGTTAAAGCCAACAGACTGTAAATCTGTCCCTCCTAGCGAGGTACGAAGGTTCGAATCCTTCCCTGTGCACCAGAATTTGTTGCATGAGATTCGAGTGGCTTGATTTGAGTGACTCGATTCGAGTGACCAGGAAATATGAGTCGCTTGGCAATGGCGTTGATCGCGTATCTGGCTTTGGGTGCGCTGGCGTTTACCACGCTGAGTGATTCGCGGATCCGGTCGCTGACGCTGCTGATTCTGGCCATGTTCGCGATCAAGAGTTGGGTGCGCCGCAAGGATGTGCTGCATCCGGATGGCGATGGCGAATCGGAGTGAGCGGTTCAGGCTGAAAGCTGATAGCTGACAGCTGGTTTCAGGCCGATGTAGCTCAGTTGGTAGAGCACTCCCTTGGTAAGGGAGAGGTCATCAGTTCAATCCTGATCATCGGCTCCAGAGATTCGTATTTAGGCGGTGACGAGTGCCGCGAACGCTGATTTGGTCGATTCCGGGCATCGCCGTCTGGGGAGCCTTGCAGTTCGCGGCTCGCAAGTTTTGTACCGGATGGCGCGAAGAGAAGGTTAAGTACGGGTTCGTTGCCCTAGTTTGTCTCGCTTGGTGGCTGACGAATCTACTGGCGGAGAAACGGGAGCCTCTGAAGTCGAGCAGCTTGTTTTGATCGCGGGATTTCCGGTCGTATCTTGTTACTTGGCGTATCTTCTCCTTGGAGAATGGATAGATAGACGACATCTTCGTGAGTGGAAGGCGAGACCTGACAGCTGAAGAGCTGACAATTGGATTTAAAGGGCGGGAGTAACTCAGTGGTAGAGTCACAGCCTTCCAAGCTGTTGGTCGCGGGTTCGATTCCCGTCTCCCGCTCCAGAGATTTGGTTCAGGGGTTGTGATGGCTTTCGAGCAGGCTACGATCAAAGTTGAGAAGCAGCAGGAATTCGCGAAGCTGCAAGCTGCGGTGGAGCAGGCGTTCTTGCCCGAGAAGGTGGAACGGTTCCTGAAGCAGCTGGACCGCAAGGGAATTCGCGTTCGGGAGTTTGACGCGGTGCTGTCGGCTCGAACGCTGGAAAGTGTAGTCGGCGGATCGGCGGCGAAGTCTGATTTGAGCGCGTGGCAGTTGTATCAGGCGTTGCCGCTTTCCGATCAGGCGCAGATGCGCGAGTTTTATCTGTCGAAGCTGGAAACGGTCGACATCGCGCTGCGGCACAAGTTTAAGAAGCTGTATCAGTATTACTGAAGAATAAGCGAGGCTCGGCAATTTTATGGCGAAAGAGAAATTTGATCGAAATAAGCCGCACTGCAATGTGGGGACGATTGGTCACATTGACCATGGCAAGACCACGTTGACGGCGGCGATCACCAAGGTGTTGCAGAAACATAATCCGAAGATTGTGTTCC
>CAWBSN010000025.1:0-41263 GCA_963791445.1 uncultured Acidobacteriaceae bacterium | reverse complement strand
GATTCGTTGCCGGTGTGGACAGTCAAAATCCTTTGGCCACAGGCTGCATCGCGTCCCACCCTTGCAAAAGAAGCAAAGGTGGGGCAGCCCTAATCGTGACAGTGCCAGTAGTCGGGAAATCAAAGATGGGCCAGCCCCCATTCTTACGCAGCGCTCGAAGCGCTGCTCCACCACCCAAAGCCTTTGCGGCGGGACTTGAGGTTAGTCCCGCCTGTCCCGGTTTTCAAGGCGGCTTCATTGATCATTCTTGGCCTTGGGGCGTCGTGGTTTGGAATCTATTTCCCGTAACAGCAGAATGTGTTGTCGGCCAGTGGCGCGCCTGCGCGACACAGATGATGTGGAGGATCAGAAACACTGGCACGGCGAACGTTGGAATGTAGCTCATGGGAAGTACGGTCATGGCTGCAGGGGGGACTCCGTGCGGATCGATGACACCGGCGAGCGCGGCCAGGGTCAGGGCATTGACGAGGTCGGTTATCCCGAGGACCTGCCAGAAGATGAAGCCTTTGCGATGCGCCGGGTTGGCCAGCCAGAGGGCTGCGAACGGAGCACTCACGCCGATGGCGATGTCACCCCATCCGGCAGACAAGGCGAAGAACGCGGGCAGAATTTTATAGGTGCTGAGGACGAGGAATACAAAGCCGGCGATCCGCATGGTATGGACCAGTGTGAGAGTGCGCGGGCTGAGCGATAAGACGAACTGCCGGAATCCCGGCGAGGACGCGAGCCAAACTAGGAACAACACGATGGGGATGGCGACGGCGAGGCCCAGGGCGATCGGCGGCGTGTTCGGAACGTTTCTATAGAGATGCAGTGCGGAGGAGAATAAAGAAAACACTAACCAGGCTGCCAGCAGCCCGGCACTCAATTTGGCGTATTTGGACATGGCGAATCTCCTTATGCTGTGACCTCTGCGGTCACTTCGTTGGTTAGGTTCAAGAGTTTGTTCCACTGCTTGTCCCCGAGCCGCGCTCGCAACTCCCGCTGCACCTTTTCCCAGCTGGGAAGTGCGCGCTGGTACTGGGCCCGGCCGGTTTTACTCAAGGAGAGCCAACGTTCCCGGCGGTCTTTGCCGGACCGGCTGGTGATCCAGCCTCGGCGCCCCATGATGGCCAGCGTGCGGGTGAGCGTGGTGCTGTCGACGGCGAGAATCTCCCCGAGGGTTCGCTGGGAAACTTCTCCGGCGAAGGACAAGGCTTGGAGCAGAGTGAACTGCGTGCCTCTCAGGCCGAGTGGTCGGAAGGTTCTGTCGTAGTGCTGAGTCAACGCGCGCGAGGCGCGACGGAAACTCGCACAGAGGCAGGGGAGAGCGAATATCGCGGGCTTGCTCATGGTCCAATAGATGCATATACATCTATTTCGATTCAGGAAAATCGTTCCGTTCCATGTTGTGGATCAGTTCAACGTTCCGTCTGTCCCCGGTTTTTCCCCACGACATTCCTTCTCGCCGGACTTCCCCGTTTCGTCATGATGTAAGCAAACTACAGAGGTCCTTCGCGTGGTAGTGCGGGCGGCGCAGGGGCACGCGGGGCTCAGGATGACAAATCTGAAGGACAATCTGGGGACAGACGGGACGTTCCCCGGTTTTCTGGACAGGGAATTGGGAACGGTCCCGCCTGTCCCCGGTTTTCCAAAGGTGTTATCCTCCGCGCATTGCGAGACCAGGGTGCTCCGGTCTAACAGGGAGATCTCCAGTGAAACAGAACGTTACGTTAACCATCGCGTCTCTCCTCTCGATCCTCTTCATGACGTTTCACCTGGCGGACGACATTGTCCGGGGAATGGAGCCGGGAACGCTTTTTGACCTGATTCCGCTGCCCATTCTTGCCGTCCAGCTGTACGGAACGCTGGTGCTGGCCGGAAAGCGATCTGGGTACGTCATCATCCTCCTCGGGTCGCTCCTTTTATTGGTCGTCCCCGTCGTCCACATGAAGGGGGCGGGAGTCGGCGGAGCGATCGCCAAGTCCCACGGAGGCTTCTTCTTTATCTGGACGCTGCTCGCGCTCGGCGTGACCGCTCTCTTCTCCGTCATCCTCTCGGCGCGCGGGCTGTGGGATTTGCCATGGCGGAGCCACCGCGCAGCACAAACAAGGTGCCCCTGCGTGAGGCTCTGATTTGTGCACCGGAGGGCGCTTTAGGCGGCGCTGAAGCGCCGCTCTTCCACGGTATTTCATGGTCCGTGCGTGCACCCTGCGAGATCAAGATCAAAAGCAGCGGACAAGAGTGTCCGCTCCACACGAGCAGAGCCTAATCGGCACGAGAGAACTCGTGCCCCTCCCGAGCTCCAGACTTGCGGCACCAGTGGAACTCGCGGCCTTCCCGGTTGCGTTCCGGTTTTTCCGGATTTCTTCTGGTTTCGCAGGCGGCGTCAGGCTCGACTGGGTTTATAGGCCGCCATCACGCCTGTCGCTGCCCCGCACCACTGGCCCACTTTGGTAAGAGTCCCATAGCGACTCGAAGTGGTTACCTTAGGTCAAGAGCCGTGGACACGTTTACCCCCTGTCCCTTTCTCCTATCTTGAAAACTCCAGTCCCGGTCGCTCCCTCGGCTTGGGTCCCCTTGGAGTTATTACATGGCTACGTATCAACGCGGTTTCAAGCTCGGCATTCTCCCGGAGCGCAAGATCGACAGGCGTGCGCTGGTCGCCAGCTATACGTTCATGGTGCTCATGCTGCTGCTGCTGATTAACATCGGACTTTTGTTTCCGGACAGGATTTCGCTGAAGCAGTACCGCGTTACGGAATTGATTCCGCTGCCCAGCTTGAGGCCGGAGCCGGAACCCGATCAAAGTGCCGAAGCCGGAGGTGAAACCGTAAACTGCTTCCTCCCGCGCCGGTTTTCGAACAACCGAAATTGATCGTGCCTCGTGAAGTTCGTCACACTCCTGCTCCCGAACCGGTGGTGGCGCCGAAGGTCGTGATGAATACGTTTGCCGCTCCGCAGTTCAAGATGGCGCGGCGGGCGGGGCGCGTCCGCAGCTTTTGCACACCGGAGATTTCGCCGGCAGCTCCGTCGCTCCAACCGTGAACGTGGCCGTGCAGAAAGTGCAGACCGGAGGCTTCGGCGATCCCAACGGATTGAAGGGCACGGGCAAGCCGAACGCCAAGCTGTACGCCGCGCAGGCCGGTGGGTTTGACATGCCCGCGGGTCCGGGACAAGGCAACGGAACGGGCGGCGCGAAAGGCATTAAAGGAACGGTAGCCAGCGCCGACTTCGGCAACGGCATTGCGACCGGAGGCAAAGGCGACGGCCGCAGCAACGGGGCCGGCGTTTCAACCGGAGGATTCGGCGCAGAGCAGGTGGTTCATGGCGGACCGAAGCTGGCGCAGGCGATTCCGGACCCGCAACCACGCCGGTGGAAATCACTTTCAAGCCGCAGCCGGTTTATACCGATGAAGCTCGCAGTCTGAAGCTTGAAGGCGAAGTTCTGCTGGAAGTGATGTTCGGCGCCAACGGGATCTCTGCATGTGAATCGTGTGGTTCGGGGCCTGGGTCATGGTCTGGATGAGGCCGCCATTGCGGCCGCGAATAAGATGCGCTTCAAGCCGGCGCTGCGCATGGGGCAGCCGGTGGATTCGACCGCGATCGTGCACGTGCTTTTCCAGATTGGCGTACTAGATTGCGTACTAAAGGTGCGCGGGTTCGGCAGATTTTAGGTTAGAAGATTCGCTTCGTGGCCCTGCAGGTGCGAGACGAATCGAGGAAATCGGTTGGCGGAAATACTCGATCTAGAGAAAGACAACAGTTCAGAAGGAACCTTGGAGAGAAGAGTCATGCGTACTTGGAAATGGATGTTCACTGCCGCACTGCTGGTCTCGGTGAGCGCCGCCGCGCAGCAGCCGTCGGAGTCTCAACCCTCGGCGCAACCGAACGCTGCCGTTGTCACGGCGGCGCCTGCGTCCTCCGATGCCACGCCGGCCTCGGCCCAGACGGCTGACGGACAACCGGCTTCGGCGGCTCAGCCGCAAGGGTCGCAGTCGCAGCGGGACGCTCCGGCGCCAACGCCTTCGGCCCTGCCTCACCCACTACCATGGATCAGGTTGTGGATCGCTTCATCGAGCGCGAACACGGCCTCATGAAGGCGCTCTCCAACCGCACTCCCGTGGTTGAAACCTATCTGCAGGACCTGACCGCCGATCCTCAGCTCGGCCCCGTGCCCAGCGGCGACCACTACTTCCTCGGCCGCATGGATATGGGCGTGACGGTCGACCGCAAAGACTATCTGAAAGACCAGGAAGGCACGCTCAGGGCATGGAGACGCGCCTGATGGGCGGCTTCCACAAGCTCTTCAAGGTGCAGTACCAGCCCATGGGCTTCTCCTGGATGGTTTATGCCGACCGCACCGACTTCGACCGCTCGCACTATGAGTTTCATTACATCCGCCGCGAATTTCTCGGCGATGTCCGCTGCCTCGTGTTCGATGTCACTCCCAAGAAGAACGCTAAGTCCGGCAAGGGAGGACGCTTCCTCGGCCGCATCTGGGTCGAAGATCAGGACTTCAACATCGTCCGGCTCAACGGCACTTATGCTCCCGCGCCGCGGAATTCCTACTTCTTCCACATGGATAGCTGGCGCCTGAACCTGATTCCGGGCTACTGGGTGCCCGCTTACATCTACAGCGAAGAAGGCGACTTCAGCGCTGGCGTGAAGAACAAGCTGGCCTTCAAGGCGCAGACCCGCATCTGGGGCTATGACCTGAAGAAAGGCGACAAGGACGACGAACTCACGCAGATTCGCGTGGACAGCGTGAAGGATGAAACCGCCACCACGCAGGATGCGTCTCCGCTGCAGGCTGAGCGGGAATGGCAGCAGCAGGCGGAAGACAACGTCATTGAGCGCCTCACCCGCGCCGGCTTGCTCGCCCCTGAAGGCGATGTCGACCACATTCTTCAGACCGTGGTCAACAACCTGGAAGTCACCAACAACATCGACCTGCCGCGTCCGGTGCGCACGCGCGTGCTGCTCACGGCGCCGCTCGAAACCTTCAGCGTCGGCAACACCATCGTCATCAGCCGCGGATTGATCGACGTGCTTCCTGACGAGGCCAGCCTGGCCGCTGTGCTCTCGCATGAACTGGCGCACATCGTGCTCGGCCACAATCTGGGCAGCAAGTATGCGTTCAACGACCGCATGCTGTTCTCCGACGATTCCACCTACAACAACCTGGGCTTCAAACACATTCCGGAAGAAGAAACCGCAGCCGACAAGAAGGCGATCGAGTTGCTGAATAACTCGCCTTACGCGCAGAAGCTCGACAACGTGGGCTTGTTCCTGAAGGCGCTGCAAGCCCGGGCACCTCAGCTCAACGCTCTCTTGACCACGCACCTGGGCAATTCGCTGGCGGAGAACGGCACCATCACACGCCTGACGGCTCTGGACACGCAAGGGTCCGGCGCTCGACAACAACAAACTGGATCAGGTTGCCGCTCTGCCGCTGGGCGGACGCGTCAAGATCAATCCCTGGGATGACAAGGCAGAGATGGTGAAGACGGCTCCGGTCGCCATCACCTCGGCGCGTGACAAGATGCCGTTTGAAGTCACGCCCTTCTATCCACGGTTGGCACGCTATCGGCTCCTCGACTGCTCCGAGCGCCGCGCCAACTACCGCCGCTGCCAACTCGCCCTCGGGCAACTAACGAAGCTCACCACAAGTTGCAATAAGACGTGGGCCGGGATCCGGAATCACCTTCCGGGATACCCGGCCTTCGTTTTTGTACGGCTGACAGTACCTAGTACCTATGTACCCAGTGATCCGCCGCACTGGGTACTGGCTACTGGGTACTGGCGCTCACTGCTTCTTGCCCTTGCCCGGCAGCCCAGCCGGATTCTCGTGCGTGCGTTCGCGGAATGTCCCTCGCATGCCCGCCGCCAGCTTGACGCTCGACTCGCCGAACTTGTCGCGCAGGCGGTCGGCGGCGGCCAGCGCATCTTTCCAGCGTTGCTGGCGGCCGCCTTCGAGCAGGTTGATCTGCTCCGCCTGCGCTTCAAATGACGACGCCTGCACTCCCAGCAGCCGGACTTCCCTGCCCGGCTTCCAGTTCTTGCGAAACAGCGTGCGCGCCTGCTCAAAGATCTCGCCGTCGAGCTGCGTAGGCGCCGGCAAGGTATGTGCGCGGGTGATCGTGGTGAAATCTTTGTAGCGCAGCTTGAGTTGAATCGTGCGCGCGTGCAGTTCGCCTCCCGCAAGCGCCGCCCCACCATCTCGGAAAGCCGCATCAGCGTGGCCTCAAGCTGGCTCACGTCCGCCGTATCTTCGTTGAAAGTATGTTCGTGGCTGATCGATTTTGCCTCGGTATCGGCGCCGACTTCGGTATCGAACCATCCTCCGGCATCTTCGCCCGCGCGCTTTGCCCGCCAGCGCCAGGCCCCACTTGCCGAAACGTTCTTCGAGTTCAGTTTCTTCCAGCCGCGCCAGGTCTCCGACTTTCTTGATGCCCAGCTCGTGCAGATGGCTCTCCATCACCTTGCCGACGCCGGGAATCTCCCGCACATCCAGAGGCGCGAGGAATTTCGCTTCTTCTCCGGGGACAATCCACAGCACGCCGTTGGGCTTGGCCTGCGCGGACGAAACCTTCGCAATCAGACGCGACGACCCGATGCCGATCGAGCAATTCAGCTGCGTCTCTTCCTTCATCCGCTGATGCAGTTTGTGCGCGGCTTTCAGCGGCGGACCGTGCAGCCGCGCCGTGCCCGTCATATCGAGGTAGGCTTCGTCGATCGAGGCCATCTCCACCTGCGGAGAGAATGCCGTCAGCACTTTGTAGACTTTCTCCGAGCACTCGCGGTAGCGCTCGGGATGCCCGTCGACAAAAATGGCATGCGGACAAAGCTTCGCCGCAGTTCGCAGCGGCAGCGCCGAATGCACTCCGAACTTCCGCGCCTCATAGGATGCCGCCGAAACCACGCCGCGCTCGTGGCGCTGTCCTCCGACGACTACCGCTTTGCCTTTCAGCGAAGGATCGTACAACTCCTCCACCGAGACGAAGAACGCGTCCATATCGACGTGGAAGATGGTGCGGGCGAAAGCGGGCTGGTGGGAAGCAGCCATGCTGGAAGAATTCTAGCAGCTGCTTCTTGCTCCCTGGTCCGCGCCAGAGCAATCAGGTGTGCTGCGCACTCGGAACCGCTGTTAGAATCCGCCTCATGGCCGGACGCGCCATCAGGATTACAGCTCGCATCGCGTTTCTTCTTTGCGGACTGATTTCGCTCCTCACCGCCGTTCCTTACGTGATGTATCAGGGCGAAGACCTGCCGGTTCAGAGCGAATGGGTCCTATTTGCGGTTGCCCTGGGACTGGTGGGCATTTTCAGCGTGACGCTTGCGGTGCTGCCCCGCTCGTGGATCGCGAAAGCCTGCAAGAAAGATCGGGACGACGAACGCTTGTTTTCAGTGCCCCTCAGACTGCTCGGCGGCTTCGCGGCAATTTTCTATGTCCTGGCGCTCGGCACCTATTTCGCTCCGCACCGCTGGAATCTCAATCCCCAACTGATGCTTTCGCTGTGTCCCATGTATTTCGTGAAGATGCTGATCGATCCCTCGCCCGTGGTCATCTTTTTCCTGCTTGCTCCCATGAACGCGGGGGTGTACGGCGCACTCGGGACTACCTTGGGATATGCCCTACTGGCTGTTCGCGGGCGGCATTGAGGGATATAGGCTGGTTCGGGCGAAGTCGGCAGCTGAGATGTGACGGCCATGTGCGGATGTATCGGCGGATTGTTCAGCGGATTGGCACGGGCGGAGAAAAGCGACGCGTATGGGCGAACAGGCGCGACCGGCTGCCCTCTGAAATGAACCCAATTCTGCAGCGTCAGCGCCGTTGTGTCGAACCCTCCAAGTTGCTCCAGTGATAGGCGAGCAGCTACTACCGGGATGGTGTAGAACAGCACATATAAGCATTCGTTCTGTGCTTCAGCCTGTTTCGCAGGAAACAGATCGATCCGGACTCGTGGCACGCAGCTGAAAGACTCACGTCGTGAGACCCACGGCGAGCCAAGCTAATCCGCCAACCACACGGGCACGCCTCGCGCTGATGCAGTCGCCTTCGCAGTAAGAATCCTAGCAAAGCGGGCCCCCAGACGACGGGGCCATACCGGCGTCCACCTGCACCGTGCGAAAGGTTGTGACAGACGCGACGACAAGCCGCGGCATGTACGCCAGAAAGCAGGAGGGTACCTCCGGCATCGCCCCGATCGAGTGAACAGCTGGTCCTAACCGTCTTCATCGCCGCAGCCTTGACGGCGATCTAGACCAGCACCTTCTCCTGCACCGGCGCCGCGCCACGCATCTGCTTCACCCGCTCATAAATCTTCCCGTACTCCCGCGCCGAAGCATTCCAGGAAAAATCCTTGTTCATGCCGTTGCGCATCAGCACCTGCCACGAAGTCTGGTCGCGATAAGCCTGCAGCGCATGTTTGATGGTCAGCAGCAGAGACTCGCCGTTATATTCCGTGAACTTGAACCCGGTGCCTTTGCCGGAGCGCGCATCCCAAGGCTCGATTGTATCGTCGAGGCCGCCGGTCGCCCGCACGATCGGCACCGTACCGTACTTCAAGCTATAGATCTGGTTTAGCCCGCAAGGTTCATATTTAGAAGGCATTAAGAACATGTCAGACCCGGCTTCAATTTTGTGCGCGATGGCATTGTCGTAGGCCACCTTCACCGCAATCTTGTTGGGGAACTGCTTGTTGAGCCGGACAAACATCTCTTCATACTGCTTGTCGCCAGCGCCGAGCGCGACCACGATCATCTCTTCGCGCGCCAGCCGGTCCATGATCTGCGCGATCAGGTCAAACCCCTTCTGCGCGGCGAAGCGAGACACAATGCCGATCACGGGAATCTTGGGATCGGCGTTTTTCACCCCGAACGCAGTCAACAAATCCTGCTTGCATTGCGCTTTGCCGGAAAGATCCTGCGGCGAGTATTTCGCCGCGATGAACTTATCTGCCTGCGGACTCCACTCGTCATAGTCCACGCCATTCAAAATGCCCGTCACCGTGGCGGCGCGATCGCGCAGCACGCCCTCCAGTCCAAAGCCATATTCGGCGGTTTGAATTTCCTGGCTGTATTTACGACTCACGGTAGTAATGAAATCCGAAAAGGTAAGCGCGCCTTTCAGGAAGTTCACCTGCCCAAAGAATTCCATCTTCGACATGGTGAACAGGTCCCAAGGCAGCATCAGCAGCGGCAAAGTCTCGGGCGGGAAGAGACCCTGGTAGCCGATGTTGTGGATGGTAAAAACGGTGCCCACGTCGCGGAACGCAGGATCCTCGGCATAAACCGTGCGTAACAGGACCGGCACCAGGGCTGACTGCCAGTCGTGACAATGAAACACCTGCGGCACGCCCAAGATTTTTGTCGCTTCCAGCACCGCGCGAGAGAACAGCGCGAAGCGCTCGGCGTTATCGGGAAAGTCTCCTGCAGGCGTGCCATACAGCGCATCGCGATCGAAGTAGTCGGGATAGTCGACGAAATAAAATTTCACGCCCGACTGGCTTCCACCGGTCACCACCGAGGCAAAGCGATACTTGTCATCGAAAGGAATGGTGATGCTCCGCACCACGGTCGCCGGGTCAGTCAGCTTGGTCTGCCGGTATCGAGGCAAATAGACGCTTACCTGATGCCCCAGTGCGGCCAGCGCGCGGGGCAATGCGCCGACCACGTCAGCCAATCCGCCGGTTTTTGAAAAAGGCACGCCTTCCGAAGCCACGAACGCAATATGCATGAATCCCTCCCGGGAGACCCGCTTTTCGCGGGCGCACGATATGATGGAATATGTTTCGGGACATCATCAGTCTATATGTCCGGGGAAAAGAGGGTCAACGTGCCGAAGGTCGTGTCCACGCGCCGTCCTCAACATAAGCCCAAGTTGGGACAGCATTTCCTCGCCAGCGACAGTTTTGCTCAGCAGCTTGTCGACGCCCTCGGCGACGTATCGCAAAACACCGTGCTCGAAATCGGTCCCGGACGCGGCGTTCTCACATCGCTCCTGGCCAAGCGCGCCCGTCGCCTGATCGCGGTTGAGCTTGACCGCGTGCTGGCCGCACAACTTCGCCTCCGCTTCGGCATGTTCTCGAACGTCGAAGTCATCGAAGCCGACATTCTCTCCATCGATTTCGATTCCCTGTTCGGACCCAAGCCCGGCCTGCGCCGGCCTGGCATCGAATTCCGCCCCGAGCCGGCAAAGGTTATCGGCAATCTTCCTTACTACATCACTTCTGACATCCTGCTGCGCCTGTTCGACTATTCCAAATACTTTGAAACAATCGTGATTCTCGTCCAGCGCGAAGTCGCGGATCGCATTGCCGCCGAGCCCGGCAGCCGCGATTATGGTCTGCTCTCGGCCACCGCGCAGCTCTACGCCCGGGTCGAAAAACTCTTTACCTTGCCGCCCGGAGCATTTTCACCGCCGCCCAAAGTCCATTCCACCGCGCTGCGCCTCACTATCGCGCCACGGCAAAAAGAACTGGGCCTCGACGGGGACGGCCGAGTCGAAGCCGGCTCCGCGAACGACGGCTTCATCGACTTCCTCAAGCTTTCCTTCGGACAAAAGCGCAAGACCCTATGGAATAACCTGAAGGCGAACTACCCCGAGCCTCGTCTGCGCGCCGCCTTGGCCCAGGCCCGAGTGAAACCCGCCGCCCGCGCCGAGACCCTGACCCTGGAAGAAAGCGCGGCCCTGTTTCGTGCCTTGCGCGACAACCACGACGGCTCGTAGCATTATTTCAACAACAGGAGAGCCTATGACCACCGCAACTGTTCGCCATCCCGCAGTTGCCGGGCGCTTCTATCCCAACGATCCAGATGATCTGCGCGAGGAAGTTCGCGCCTACCTATCCCAGACTCCGGAGCGAAAACCAGTTCGTGCTGTGGGCTGCATTGTTCCCCACGCAGGCTATATGTATTCCGGTCACGTGGCCGGGGCTGTCTTCGCCGGATTAGAGATCCCGCACCTCTGCCTGGTGCTGTGTCCCAACCACACTGGCGTGGGCCACGCTCTGGCAATCATGAGCGAGGGCGCATGGGAGACGCCTCTCGGTACGGTCGCCATCGACAACTCGTTCGCCTCCGCTCTAAAGCAGCGCTGCCCGCTTCTGCAGGAAGACTCGTCCGCCCACCGCAACGAGCATGCGGCTGAAGTCGAGCTACCGTTCCTGCAAGATGCGCCAGCCCCAACTCAAGTTCGTTCCCATCGCGCTCGGCACTCATCAGTTTGAGGCTCTCGAGCAACTAGGCGAAGCCATTGCGGATGTAATTGCCGCGCAGAACGATCCAGTCCTGATCGTAGCCTCGAGCGACATGAATCATTATGAATCCGACGCCATCACGCGCGTGAAGGACCACAGCGCGATCGAGCCCATCCTCGCCCTCGACGCCCGCGCCCTCTACGATGTTGTCACGCAGCAGAACATCAGCATGTGCGGCTTGGGTCCGGCGGTAGTTATGCTCACGGCCGCGAAGAAGCTGGGCGCCACTTCGGCTGAGCTGGTGAAATACGCAACCTCGGGCGACGTCTCCGGCGATCGCGACCTGGTCGTAGGCTACGCCGGCGTGCTGGTTCGTTAGCGGCTACGGGTAGAAAACATCTCGCCGATTGCTGAGTGATCCTGTAAATTGACGCCATGCTTCCCTACGAGCACGCTCTGGCTCTGTTCTTATTCGTTGGCGTTCCCATCTGGGATGCGCTCGAAACCCGGGCGTTGAAAAGCAGCACAAATCCGCGCAGGAAGATCCTGTCGTATCAGAGAATTTTGCTGATCCTATGGACCGGCTCCATCGTCGCCTGGATCGCTTTGCGATCGAGCGTCTTCTTTATCTGGCCGGCTGTCCGCGAAGCCACTCAGCAAAAGATCGGATCGTCCTTTGCCTGGGGCTTCGGCGCCGCGTTCGCAGTTGGCTCCCTGCTGCAAGTGGTTCTCGTCCGTCGCAGCGCAACCGCGCGTGAGAAGATCTTGCGGGCCTTTCGGCGCTTCGCCTTCATTCTTCCCGTAACCCCGGAAGAGCGCGCCTGGTTCGCCCTGGTTTCAGTCACGGCGGGCATCTGCGAAGAGGTTTTATATCGCGGATTTCTGATCCGATATCTTTCTGACGGGCCCTGGCACGCCGGCCTTTGGATCGCGCTAGCTGTGGCCAGCGTCTCCTTCGGGCTGGGCCACGGCTACCAGGGATTACCCGGGATCATCGGCACAACCCTGGTGGGTGGGGTTATGGCGGTGATCTTTCTCGCCAGTGGAAGCTTGTGGCTGCCCATGGCGCTCCACGCCATCATCGACCTGAGACTTCTTTTGCTGCTCCGCCCCGGGGACTTGGCGTCCTAAAGTGCTCTCCGGCGGAGAGCTCTGAAATCTGACGATCACGCACAGTCAGTGCCCCGTAACGCCTCCCATCTCGATCAACTCCTTAGCCCGCGCGCGCACCACATTCATCACGGAAGAGTCGTCAAGAATCTCCTGCAGCACGGGCGCCACGCTTTGCATCTCACTCAGTTCGTTATTCCTGGCCTGCGTCTGCATGCGCTTCAACTCGTCATCCAGCGCCAGCTTCTGGTAGCGGTGGTAATAGGTGAGACGCCGTCCATATTCCAGAGTCGCCGCCATGTTTTGGAATAGCGTGGTCAACTGCTGCACCGGCGCCAGGTTCGAATAGTTGTAGTGCGCCGTGTTCGAACGCTGGCCATCCTGATAGCTGAGCACCTTCGTACCAGTGAAAGCCAGCTTGCCGTTGCTCGACTCAACCGCCCCGGTGAAATACTGCGCCTGTTTTGCCAGGGAGAAGACTCGATCGCGGTTCCCCGCCGACATCTGGAACTCCGCCCGGTAGGCTTCCTCCTCGGAATCCTCCGCTACCTTCCCCGTGCACTCATAACGCGCGCGTCCCGATGTGTCGACCGCGATTGAGTAGTGCTCAGGATTTGACTGGGGAAAATCCAGGGTAAAAGTAACGGTCGCGGCCGATGCGGCACTCCCGTTCGCCGCCTGCTGTGCGGTCGATGGCGCAGACATCATCGCCGCGACTAGCACCATGCCAACCGCCAAACATCCGTTCGCGTAGCGAATGCGGAAAGCTGGAATCGGAAAACCTGGAATCAGGCAAGCCGGAATCATCACCGCGCCGCGGCCCTCTGCCTTTCCAGCGTACCCGCCGTATGCAAGTGGCAGATGGCGATGGCCAGCGCGTCGGAAGCATCCATCGGCTCCGGAGCCTCGGCCAATCCAAGCAATCGCGTCACCATCTGCTGCACCTGCTGCTTCTCCGCCCGCCCGTATCCCACCACCGACGACTTGATGGTCAGCGGCGAATACTCGGCGACCTCTAGCCCCGCGGCGGCCGCGGCCAGCATCGCCACTCCCCGCACCTGGCCCAGCTTCAACGCCGACTTCACATTCAGCGCGTAGAAGATTCCCTCAATCGCCACTTCGTCCGGACGGTGTCTCCGATAAGTCGCGCCGAGTTCGTCGTAGATGCGCGACAAGCGCCGCGCCAGCGGATCGCGCAGCGAAAGCTTGATGGCCCCGCAGGTCAGGCACACCAGATGTCCTCGAGAAGACATCTCCACCACGCCGTACCCGGTGTACTCTCCGCCGCAATCAATACCCAGAACTCGCATGTAAGTGCAGTCTATCGCGGATGCGTCTGCAGTTCCTAGGGAAGGGATTCAGTCACTAAACAGGAACCTCTAACAGCATTTCGGCCGCCGCATCTTAGCCTCTTCGAATTCCCGCCGAAATGCCGCATATGCCTCGCTCGACGAAGCGATCCCAGCCCGATTCAGAAACCGCGCATACGCGGCCTCATCAAAAATCTCCCGCAGCGTCGCCACGAGAATGTACCAGCCAGAAATGATTCGCTTCATCCCCGCTCCTCCACCAGCCGCGTCCTCACGAACGGAGCTTCCTTCACCGGCGCTTCTCTGGTTCCACTCAGAATTCCCCACCACTGGCGCCCTGATTCCACCAGCACCAGCGTCACCATCACCACCAGCACTCCCGTCACCGCCGCATCCAGCCGGTTGTTGAAGATCAGCCGCCCCGTCACGCTGGTCGCCGGACCGGCCGCCAGCGCCCGCGCCTGCGCCAGAAATCCCACGCGCGGATTGGAATCGAACATTTTTTGCCACGACGCCGTAAACGTCACCGCCACCAGCCACGCCAGCGGCACCAGCGTGACCGCCGCATACTTCGCCCGGTGCATCTTGATGATGATCGTTGTAGCCACGCACAACGCCACGGTCGCCAGCAGTTGATTGGAAATGCCGAACAGCGGCCACAAGGAGTTAATCCCGCCCAGCGGATCCTTCACTCCCTGCCACAGAAAATATCCCCACGCCGCGACGATCAAAGCGCTGGTCCCAAGAATCGACGGATACCAACTCGTCCGCCCCAGCGGCTTGTACACATGCCCCAGCGCATCCTGCACCATGAACCGCGCCACCCGCGTGCCCGCATCGAGAATGGTCAAAATAAACAGCGCCTCAAACATGATGGCGAAGTGGTACCACAGCGCCATCAAAGTATCGCCGCCCAGGCTGTGCGAAAAAATATGCGCCATGCCCACCGCGAACGCGGGAGCACCGCCGGTCCGGTTGTAAAGCGTCTGCTCACCGACAGCATGCGCCAACGCCTGCATGTCGGCCGCAGTCACCGGAAAACCCCAACTGGAAATAGTCGCTGCCGCCGCCGCGGGCGTCTGCCCGACAATTCCCGCCGGACTGTTAATGGAAAAATAAATTCCCGGCTGCACTACGCAGGCCGCGATAATCGCCATAATCGCGACCGCCGATTCGCACATCATCGCGCCGTAGCCCACCATGCGCGTTTCGGTCTCGCGCGCAATCAGTTTCGGAGTGGTCCCGCTCGAAATCAGCGCATGAAACCCGCTGATCGCTCCGCACGCGATGGTGATGAAGGCGAAAGGAAATATCTTTCCCGCAAACACCGGACCGGTGCCGTCGACAAACCGGGTCAGCGCCGGCATGTGCAGCGTGGGATGCAGCGCCACAATTCCCACCGCCAGCAGCGCAATCGTTCCCAGCTTCACGAAAGTGCTGAGATAGTCGCGCGGCGCCAGCAGCAACCACACCGGCAAGGCCGATGCTGCAAACCCGTAAACCATGATCAGAATCGCCAGCGTAGGCGCGCTGAAAGTAAACACTCGCGCCAAAGCTGGGTTCTGCGAAACATACTGCCCGCCCCATATCGCCGCCAGCACCAGAATGAATCCCAGCGCCGAGACTTCCAGCACCTTTCCCGGGCGAATCCGCCGCAGATACACACCCATTAACACAGCGATCGGCATGGTCATCGCGATCGTGAACGTGCCCCAGGGGCTCGACTTCAGCGCATTCACCACGATCAAGGCCGCCACGCCCAGCAGGATAATCAGAATCGCGATCACCGCCACGTAAGCGACGAATCCCCCGACGCGCCCGATCTCGCTCTTGGCCATCTCGGTCAACGACTTCCCGTCGCGGCGCACCGAGAACAGCAGAATCACGAAGTCCTGCACACATCCCGCAAACACCGCGCCCGCCAGCACCCACATCGTCCCGGGAAGATAGCCAAACTGCGCCGCCAGCACCGGCCCCACCAGCGGCCCCGGACCGGCGATCGCCGCAAAATGATGCCCAAACACCACCCACTTATTCGTCACCAGAAAGTCGCGGCCATTCTCCAGTCGCTCCGCCGGGGTGGCGCGCAAGCCATCGAGGGCGAGAATCTTCACCGCAATGAACCTGCTATAGAAGCGGTACCCAAGCGCGTAGCAGCACGTCGCCGCCACCACCAGCCACAGCGCGTTGATGGGTTCGCCGCGATGCACGGCTACCGTGCCCACAGCCACCGCGCCGAGCAGCGCTACAACTCCCCAGCCCAGAATTTTCAGCGTCTTGTTCATTTCCTTGTTTCCAGTGCAGCATTGTGCCGAAACTTAGGTCGCAGCGCAATGGTCATGTTCCTCGGGGCGTTCATCCCGTCCAATTCTCTTTTTCCCGCCAATTCTTGCCGAGATAATCAAAAGCCAAGAAAACGCCGATAGATGGACTAGATAAGGATGTTCGCCTCATGCCCACCGAAACCCGCGTCCTGGGGTTTAACAAGAACGAACTGTTTGAGGCACTCCGAGACTATTACATCAGCACCGGGCGGCGATTACCGCCCGACAGTGCGGACCGGCTGACCCTGAAGCAGGACAGCGGGGTCCAGGTTGCGCTGAACTCTGCAGGAGACGGGCTGGCGACCACTTTCACCGAGAATGAGGTCGGCGCCGCACTGGTTATGTTTTGCATCAGGAAGCGTATCCCCATCGCGAAACGGGCAATCAAATCGCTGGAAGTCGCCGGCGAAGCGATCTCCCTTCATTTGAAAATGGAATCTTAGCGATCATCTTTCTGCAGACCACACAGAACTGACTCGGCACGATTCACTCCGCATTTAATGATAATCTTGTTCTTCCCGGCGACTGCTGACCCCGCGCGCCTCGGGCTGAATCCAGCCCACGCCCGGAGTGCAACCCAGGAAGCTTCGTCTGAATTCATGCACCGGAGCAAACAATGAAGATTGGCATCTTAACCGGCGGAGGGGATTGTCCTGGCCTGAATGCCGTCATTCGCGCGGTCGTGCGCAAGGGCATCTTCACTTATGAAGACGAATTCGTCGGATTCATGGAAGGCTGGCGCGGCGTCCTCGAAAACATCAGCATTCCCCTCGATCTTGACGCCGTGGGCGGCATCCTGCCCCGCGGCGGCACCATCCTGCGCACTTCGCGCACCAATCCCTCGAAGCGTCCCGACGGCATCGACCGTTGCCTGGCCACGCTCGAAAAAAATAAGATCGATGCTCTGATCGCGATCGGCGGTGACGACACTCTTTCGGTCGCCCAGAAGCTTTACGAAAGTGGCGCCAAGGTCGTCGGCGTTCCCAAGACCATCGACAACGATCTCGGCGGCACCGATTACACTTTCGGATTTGACACCGCCTGCAACATCGTCTGCGAGGCCCTCGACCGCGTCCACACCACCGCCGAAGCTCATAACCGCGTCATGATCGTCGAGGTCATGGGCCGCGACGCAGGCTGGATCGCTCTCTACAGCGGAGTCGCCGGCGGCGCCGACGTCATCCTCATCCCCGAACGCCCCTTTGACATCGACAAGGTTGCGGATTCCATCCGTCAACGCCATGAGCGCGGACGCTATTTTTCCATCGTCGTCGTCGCCGAAGGGGCGAAGTTCTCCTCCGGCCAGGGAGCTCCCGTTCTGTCCGACATGGGCAAGGACGAATTCGGCCACGCCAAACTTGGAGGCATCGCCAACATCCTCGCCCACGAAATCGAAAAACGCACTGGCTACGAAACCCGCGCCGTGGTGCTAGGACATATCCAGCGCGGGGGATCGCCCAGCGCCTTCGACCGCGTTTTGGCCACGCGTTACGGCCTGGGCGCGATCGACATGGTGCACCGCGGCGAATTTGGACGCATGGCCGCGCTGCGCGCCAACAAAATCGTCTCCATCCCTCTGATCGAGGCCATTTCCCGTAACCGCGTCGTGGACGATGAGACGATTCAGATCGTCGACGGCCTCTTCCAGAAAGTAGCCGATCGAGAGCCTGCGCGGAGATAGAATGCTCGCGACATGGAGACCAGCAAGAATGTTCGAATCACGAATGTTCGCCTGACTAATGTTCGACCGAGAAACGTTCGACTCTGGCTTCTGCTAAGTTTCTTCGTGGCCGGAATCTCATGGCTTTACGTGCACCGGATCCTGGTGCCGTGGACCAGCTACCTCCACCTGCAAAACGGTTACGTGATCGCTCAAATCAGCGACTTGTACTCGCCCTGGGTAGGCACGCGCGAACTCCTGCTCCACCACCGCAACCCCTACGCGCCGGAGGTAAGCCATGAAATACAGATAGTTTTCTACGGCCACCCGATCAACCAGACGTACGACAAGCCAGGCATCGCGTTAGTGGATGAACAGCGCTTCGCCTACCCTGTTTACGAAGTTTTTCTCACCGCACCCCTCGCCTATGTCGACTTCGCGGAGGTGCAACGCTGGGCTCCGTTCGTTTTGGGTTCATTGATAGCCTTGAATATTTTCTTCTGCGTCAGCATTCTGCATTGGCGCCTGCCCTGGGAAGCGATCGCAGCGATAGTGTTGTTCACTCTCAGCAGCCCGCAGATCGTTCAGGGCTTGCGCCTTCAGCAATTGGCGATTGTTGAAGGCTGCTTGCTGACCGCGGGCGCATGGTGCATCAGCAGGAACCACGCAGGCACCGGCCGGCGTGCTGCTCGCGCTCTCCACCATAAAACCACAGATGGCGCTTCTACCTCTGTGTTGGTTCGCGATCTGGGCCGTGGGAGATTGGCCCAGAAGGTGGCGCCTTCCGGCCAGCTTTATAGCGACACTCGCTGCGCTCATTGGCGCAGGCGAACTGTTTCTCCCTGGATGGCCCCGATATTTTCTCGCCGGCCTCGCCGCCTATCGAAAATATGCCATGCCCACGTCCGCACTCCGCGTAGCTCTCGGTGACACGTTGGGAGAAATCCTGGGAGGCATCCTCGTGCTTGGCCTCCTGGCATATGCCTGGCAAAATCGAAAAGAACGCCGGTGACTCGCCGCAGTTCGCCTCCATTCTCGCAACCTTCTTCATGTGCGCTCTCCTCACTTTCCCGCTGTTTACTCCATTCAATCAGGTGCTGCTGATTCTGCCCGCGCTTCTGCTCTTGCACGACTGGAAGACTCTGCCCAGGCTCTCCCGCCTGGTTTTCATTCTCCTGGTAAGTTGGCCCTGCATCATTTCCCTGGCCTTGCTGTTGTTTCCGCCGAGCACAAGCTCTCCCAACCAACTCCCGCTGCTGCCGGCACTGCTGGTTCCCTTTGTGCCCTTCATCCTGCCGCTCTTGTTAATAACGAGAAGCCGCCATGGAAGCTCACCGTCCCGTGAGTTTGTGAATTGAGTATGATGGGCGACGGATCATGACATGACCCTAGCGAAAGCCGCCGCCTGGCTGACCCCAAACCGCCTGCGCGCACACGGTCTACTCCTCGCGCTCAGCCTCTGGTCTGTCTACATCTGGAACATGGCCACGCCCGGCCTGCTCGATCGCGCCGGCAACCTCAAAGGCACGGACTTCCTGCACTTCTACACTCTCGGCTCGCTCGCCCTGGCCCACCGCGGCACCGATCTTTACAACATGAAGGCGCAGTCCGAACTCGCAGCCCAACGCGTCCCGGCCGCCGCAGGCATCCACTATCTGCCGCTTTATCCGCCGCAGGTTTCAATCCTCTTCGCGCCCTTTGCTCGTCTCTCTTATCCCTGGGCGCTGATCTGCTGGCTCACGCTGAGTTCGCTGATTTACGGCCTCTGCGGCTATGCCCTCTGGCGCGCCTGCCCCAACCTGCGCAAATACAGATTCACAGTTCTGATTCTCGCACTCGCCTTCCCCGCCTTCTGGCACCTGATCGCCTGGGGACAAACCTCCGCCCTGGCTCTCGCCTGCTTCACCCTGGCCTTCTTCGCCCTGCGCGCACAGCGTGAATTCCTAGCCGGCCTGGCCCTCGGATGCCTCATCTTCAAGCCCCAACTCGGCGTCGCCGCCGCTGTCATTTTCGTTGACGCACGCCGCTGGAAGGTGATCGCCGGCGCGCTGCTCTCAGCCTCAGTTCAACTGGCTGTTGCGTGGATTTACTACGGCCCCGATTCCCTCCGCACCTGGATCCAAACTCTTTCCCGTCTCTCCAGCCGTGCTCCCGCTGCTCGAACCAAAGCTTTACCAAACTCACTGCCTGCGCACTTTCTGGACGATGCTGCTCCCGTGGCCGCGCCTTGCCTTTGCGCTCTACATCGTCACCGCGCTTCTCACTCTCGCGCTAGCAGCCCGCTGCTGGCAAAGCACCCTTATCTTTGCCTCTGCGTTATTCCGCTTTGTTGCTGGCCACCGTGCTTGTCGCCCCGCATCTCACGGTCTACGATCTTGTAATTCTCGCGCCTGCGTTCCTGCTGCTCTCCGACTGGATCGCAATTCAACCCGACGATCCAACGACGCCGCAACTCAAACTTCTCCTCTATCTCGCCTACGCCCTGCCGCTGCTCGGCCCGCTCGCCCGCTGGACGCACCTGCAGCTCACCGTTCCCGTGATGCTGGCCATCCTGTATGTGTTATTTCAACTTGGTGAAGGCTCGTACGGCAAAACGAAACGCCCCGGAGCTCATCCGCTGCCGTTCGTAACCTGTGCTCCCCTGTGACCCCGTGTTAAAGAGTTTCCGATCACAGCAGGTTGACGATCAGAAGAGAAAAGATCAGTCCAAAATACTTAGGCCGAACTTGACCCGCTCTTACTGTCCAAACAAAAACCGCAACGCTTCCGGAAATCGCTCCGCCCACGCCGCCTCGTTGTGCCCGGCTCCATCTTTAATCACCAGCCGCAACCGCTTCTCGCTCAGCACCGCCCGCCGCAAGATGGCCGCCAGTTCCCGCACATCGTCCACCACGCTCCGGCTCCGTTCCGCGCTTCCAGCCTCGGCAGTTCCCACCCCCAGATAGATTCGCTCCGGCCAAATTCTCACCGACCGGCTCTCCTTGATCGCCTGCCGGTGCGACGCCCACAGCGACGGACTCTCCACCAGCAACCGCCCAATCACCCCCGGCCGCACCATCGCGGTATACAGCGCGATCAGCGCCGCCTAAAGAAGATCCGCCCAGTCCAGTATTCTCGGGCCCCGCAGCCACGCGGTAGTTCCGCTCCACAAACGGCATCACTTCCTTCATCAGAAAATCCGGATAATACCGCCCCTGCACCCGCAGCATCATGGGATTCATCGACCGGTGCGGCATGTATTCGCGAATCCGATCCTTGCCCGTGTTATCGATGCCCACAATAATCATCGGAGGCACCGCGCCTTCGCGGATCAAACGATCCGCCGTCTCATCCACCTGCCACTCAACCCCTGCGAACGAAGTCGCCGCTTCAAACAAATTCTGCCCGTCATTCAGGTAAAGCACCGGATAATGCCGGCCTGAATTCTCCGCGTCGTCATAACCCGGCGGCAGCCACACCCGCAGGAAACGCGTGTTCCGGAAGACGCGGCTCCGAAATTCATGCAGCCGCAAGTCTCCGGTCGCGCCGCTGGCGCGTACCGCCGCAGAGACCGCCCCGCATTCTTATTTTCTGGATTCTTCCCATCGGAAGAACGTTCGCCTGGACCATCACCCGAGTCTCAAGTGAGAGGAAGCTCGCGCCTTCACCACTCCCGCCAGCACCGCGATCGCCGCAATCAGCCCCAGCGAACTCAAACACAGAATGCACCAGGTCTCCAGCACATAGCCCTCGACATAGGTCAGATACAGTGCGAATGCCAATCCCGCGAGTGCCGCAGCCAATAACCGCGTCGGCGTTTCCGCCCGCGAGCGGTAAATCGTCACCAACGCCAGCAACACTCCGTACCCGGCAATTCCAATCCCCGCCACCGGAATCCCCATCACCGTCGAATACTCACTCCGGTTCACGATGTCGCAATTGAATCTCTCGCCAACGTCGCAGAACGCCGTTGCCGACTTCGCATAATGCCGCTGCAACGATACCGCCGACACCACAATTCCAGCCACAGCCAGAACCGCAATCGCTACGAACAACCCTCGGTTGTGCGCTGCGGAAGTTGCGCTAGTTCCTCCATGTCGATCTCCCCTCACACTCACGGCAAACTACACCCAGTCTTATCGCTCAACTCCTGCAGAAAACACCATGGGGTCATGGAGCCATCCGGAATCGCCAAGTCGGGAACAGCTTTACTCCCGCCGCTTTGCACTCTTCCGACTCCGCGTGCGAACCCTGATCGCACACTCAACGTAGCACATATCGAAACGACTTTCCGAAAATCTCCTTCTGCTCGACACAGTGCGGACACCAGTAAGCCCCATACATCTTCACCTGCTTCGACGCCATGCACTTCGCGAACCCATCGTAGCGATGATTATTGTGATACCAGAACCCGACATACGCGACGACGAGCACGATTACGATCCCGGCCCAAGTCAGCTTGTCGCGAGAGTTCGGATTCGATACCACCGCGCTCCCGTATCCTGTCCCCGCTTTCGCGCTCCTCAGACATGATTCCCTTCCGAGACGATTTCGATTCTTATATCACGCGCTTACGCCACCACGTTCAACACCGCGGGCAGCACATCCAACTCCTCGCAATGCAGCGTCAGCACTTCGCCATCTACCATCACATCGACCGGTGCATTCAAATCAAATTCGACCCGCTTCACCGCTTTTCGCTCAGCCAAACGATGCTTAATGTGCGTACCATCATAAAGCCCAGGCAAATTCCCGATCAGCCCCAACCTCCCAATCGCTCCCCATCGAACATATTCAATGAGCCCACTATTCACTTCAGCCTTCGGCGCGATCATCATTGTCCCGCCGGTAAACTTGCTGTTGTTGAAAGTGAGAAACAAACAACGTCGCCGGTCAAATTCCGTCTCGCCATCCACGCGAACCGGAAACGGCCGCCTGCGCAATCGCGCCAACCCTAAGAAAATCGAGATGACGTATCCCAATTCTCCCTGGCGGCTGAAACGCCGCGCCCGCAAGGTCGCAACGTCCGCCGGAAACCCCACACTCAGCAGATTGATGTAGTGAATCACTCCGCCGCGGTGCCGCAACCGCAGCACATCGCAAGCTTGGGATCGTCCCGGCAATCAGCGACTCGATCGCGTGTTCCACCCCGCGGTCGCTGAAATCGCGCAAAAAAGAATTCCCCGTCCCCAGCGGCAAGAACCCCAGTGTGGGACGGTCGCCCCCGCTCGCCTTGCCAGTGTCGAGCGACTGCCCCACGTTCCGGGAAAAGCCCGTTCACCACTTCATATGAAGTCCCGTCCCCACCGACCGCAATAAACCGCCGCCGCCCGCGCCCGTAAGCCTCGCGCGCGATCCGCGTAGCATCGCCCGCACCCCGCGTCTCCACCACATCAACTTCAACCCCGCCCACCCGCAGCCGCTCCAAAGCCGGGCCCAGCATCTTCCGGCTCCGCCCGCCCCCCGCCGCAGGATTCACAATCGCCAGATACGATTCCCGCCGCTCATTCACAGCCCCACCACCGCTGCCCGATTCACCGTCTTCCCCAGTTCCTCCGCCAACGCTTGCCGCTTGATCTTCATCGACGCCGTTCGCGGAAAATCTTTCTCGCAGATCACATAACCGCCCACCCGTTTAAAATCAGGCAGCCGTCGATTGCGGGCCGCGATCTCTTCCAGCAGCGCGCTGTCGAATCGCTGATTCTGTTCCAGCCGCAGCGCCATCACCAGCATCTCCCGCCCCAGTTGCTTCTGCGGCCACACATAATTCGCCGCGAACACACAGTACTCCTTCACCGGCAGTCCGTCGAAAACCGTTTCAATATCCTCGGGATAAATATTCTTCCCGCCTTCAGTGACGATCATGTTCTTCTTCCGCCCGAAAAGCTGCAGATGCCCGCTCTTGTCAAAGCGCCCCAAATCGCCGGTCAGAAGCCAGCCATCAACAATCGTTTCCAGCGTCAGCTCCGCATCGTCGAGATAATGCGACATCACAGTCTTGCTCCGCGCCGCAATCTCCCCGATCCCTTCTTCATTCGGACTGAGTACCCGCAGTTCCACGCCCGGCAGCGGTTTGCCCACCGTATCCGCGCGAAATGGCTTCAGATCGTTCACGGTGAGCACTGTTCCCGCCTCCGTCAATCCATATCCGTTCACCACCGGAATTCCCAGGTCATAAAAAAACTGCATAGTCGAGGGCTCCATGAATGCCCCGCCCGTGATCAGCGCCAGCAACTCCCCGCCAAACGCCCGGTGCACTCCCGGCAGCAGCGTCCGGCTCAGTTTCACCCGCGCTTTGCCCCGAGTCAGCATCTTGTTAAGCCCGATCACTCGATTCAGAATCGCCCGCTTCCACGCCGGCAGTTCCTCGATCTTCGCGCGCAGCCCGCGCTCCAGGTTCTTCACGATCATCGGCACCAGCGCCACATAGGTAATCCGGTAGCGCACAAACGCATCCCGCACAAATTCCGGACGCAGCGTCCGCAAATGCACCACGCACGCCCCGCACACGAACGGCCCAATGAATCCCACCATGAAATCGATCGCATGGTTCGTCGGCAGAATGCTCAAATACCGCACCCCCGGCCAAAATGGATACCACGCTGTCAGCGCCCGGCACTGCTCCAGATAATTTTCATGCGTCAGCACGCAACCCTTCGGCCGCCCGCCTGTCCCCGATGAATACACGATGCAGGCCACGTCTTCGCGCTGCCGCATCACAAAATCCGGCGCGCCCTTGCGTCGAAAATCTTCCCAGCGGAATCCTCCCGCCAGTTCCGCTCCCAGCGGCGCTTCAGTCACCAGCACCAGCTTCGTCTTGATGTTCTGAAATTCCGGCGATTGCATGATCGCCCGCCACAGGTAGTACTCCACCACCAGCACTTTCGCCTTCGAATGTTCCAGCAGTTGCAGTTGCTCGCCGGCCGTGAGTTTGTAATCCAGAGGAACCAGCACCCCGCCGCAGTAGAAAATCGCATAAGCCGAAATCAGCCACTTCGACTGATTCGTCATCAGGATCGCCGCGCGATCCCCCGCGTCGAAGTCAGCATCCTCCAGCGCCCGCGCCAGAGGCATGCTGATTTCCTTAAAATCGGAGTACGTCAACCGCGTCTTCTCCCGCTCCCGGTCAGCCTCAATCAGGCAGGTCTCGCCCCCAAAGCGCTCCATCGCATCGCGCAACGCGGCGCCCAGGCAGCTATATTTTTGGAGATCGAGCATTAAGAAATCATTTCACCACAGAGGCACAGGGACACGGAGAAAACCTTGTTAATGAATTAGCTACCCGCACAAGTTGAAAGCCAAGGCGAAGATCGAGGATATAAAGACGAGGTTGGTTCCCCAGTTCTCAGTGTCTCCGCGATTGATAGCTCAGAGCCGCGCCTGAATCTTCCCCGCCAGCGTGCGAAAATCGGAAACCCCCTGCAGTTCATAATCCGGCAGTTCCACCCGAAAATGATTCTCCAGCTTGGTCAGTAGATCGAGAGTCTGCAAACTGTTAATCCCCAACGTCTTGAAAAAGTCGTCGTCAGGACGCAGTTTCTCCCGCGGCACCTTGAAGTGCGCCGCCGCAAGACTGAGGATTTCATCAAGCGTCTGTTCAGCAGTCTTCATAAATGTCACTCTTGTCATTCCAACCTGAGCGAACGTTGTCATCCTGAGCGAAGCGAACGGATCTCCATCTCCTCGGCACTCGCCGTTCTCGCTACGGCAAATACGGCTGCGCATCCGTGCTCTCCACAAACTTCCGCAACCCAGCCTGCACCGCCGGACGCCCAAACAGCTCACAGAAAATATCGATCTCCCGCCGCAACTCTTCCTGCGGAATCGGCTTGATGAACTTCTTCGCCGCAGCAGCAGTCGCCCGGTCAAACTTCCCAAGCTGCACTGCCGTCGCTCGCGCCGCCCGCAGCGCCTCGCCTTCGCCAACCACCTGGCTCACCAGCCCGATCTGCTGCGCCTTAGTGGCATTAATACTGCGTCCCGTCAGCAGCAGATCTCTCACCACAGCATTGCCCAAATCCCGCTTCAGCCGCGGAATCCCGCCAAACCCCGGAATCAAACCCAGCCTCAGCTCGGGAAAACAAAACCTCGCCATCTTATCCGCGATAATCAAATCGCAAGCCAGCGCCAGCTCGAACCCTCCCCCAAACGTCACTCCATGCACCGCCGCGATCGTCGTCAAAGGCGCAGCATCAATCTGATTCAACACGCGGTGAATCCGCTCCAGAAAATCCCGCACGCCCTTGGCGGCCTCAGCTTTCTCCATCGCCTGCGACCGCTGGTAAAGTTCGCGCAAATCCGCCCCGGCGCAAAATCCCGGCTTCATCTCGCTATAAATGATGAGCGCATGCGCCTCCGCCTGCATCCTCTCCAAAGCAGTTGCAAATTTCTCCAACTCATCCAGAGACGCCGAACCCAGTTCGTTGCAAGGCTCCCGATGCAGGGCCAGTTCGATCACGCCGTCCGCAATACTCCAGGACAACGCGCTCCCTGCGCACTTGCTCGCAAACTGAAGCTCAGATTTCCCTTCGCTCACCCTGGCATCCTCAGCGTTTCCCGGCATTCCTCGCCTGCACTATACCGCCTGCCTCACTCGATACATCCCCTCAATCTCTTCCTTCATCGCCGCCGCGATCGCATCCCGCTTAAGCTTTCCGTTCACCGTCAACATCCCGCTCTCAATCGAGAAAGCTTCCCCGCGCACGTAAAATGCCCGCACCTGCTTGTAGTGGGGCAACTCAGGATTTACCACGTCCAGTGCGGATTGCACTTTCTCAGCGGTCACGTTCCCGGTCACAATCGCCGACAAATATCCCCGCCCATTCCCCACCACCACCACCTGCTGCGCTTCCGGCAAATTCTTCGAAATCGCACTCTCGATCGGCTCCGGCGAAATCTTGTGTCCCGATCCCAGCACAATCAGATTCTTGATCCGCCCCGCAATCCGCCAGTTTCCGGCGGCGTTCACCTCACCCTGATCGCCGGTGTGGAACCATCCATCGCGCAGCGCCTCGGCGGTTTGCTCCGGTCGTTTCCAGTAGCCCGAAAAAACATTAGGCCCGCGCACCAGTATTTCATCATGCTCTCCCAGTTTCATCTCCATCCCCGGAATCGCCGGCCCCACGCGCCCCACCTCAACCCGGTTCGGATCATCCATCGTGCAAATCGCGGTCGTCTCCGTCAGCCCATAAACCTGCAGCACACGAATTCCCAGCATCATGAAATAAAGTTGCGTCTCCGCGCTCAGCGGCGCCGACCCGCAAATCAGCGCCTTCAGATTCCTCCCGATCATCTTCTTCCGAATCGCCGGAAATACCAGTGCGTTTGCCAGGCCCAACCACATTGCGTCGCCAGCCGTCGACCGGCCGTCCTGCCGGCGCGCCCACGCACCCTTCGCCCGCGAATAAATTGTCTGCGCCACTCCTCCCGTCTGCCACAGTTGCTCATCCACCGCCCGTCTCATCCGCTCCAGTAACTGCGGGACGTTGAGAAAATAATCCGGAGCCACCACGCGCATGTCATTCGCAATCTTCGTCAGATCCATGTTGATCGTAACCAGGGTGCGTCGCTTCAGAAACGTCAGCAGCGCAATCCACGAAGCCGCAAATGTGAACGGCAAGTAGTGAAAGATGCGATCCTGTGCGCCTGAACCCGACGCCGAACCGGACATCAACTGCTCCAATCGCTCCGCCGTCCGCTCCAGCATGAAGCCCACATTCGCCGCCGTGAGCACCACACCCTTGGCTTCACCGGATGTCCCCGACGTATAAATGATCGTAACGGGACTGTCGTTGCCCACCTTCGGCCGCTCCAGTTGCACGCCTTCCACGCCCCCAAAAATCTCGTCAAAAAGAAATTGCGGCGGAGCTTCCGCCCAATTTTGCGCAATCGCATCCCGCAGCCCCGCGTCGCCACAGCATACCGCCGCCGGCGTGCAGTCTTTCATCATCGCCACCAGTTCGGCGGGAGCCTGCCGCGAATACAGAGGAACCACAATCAGCCCCTCAGCCATGAGCGCCAGATCCATCGCCACCCAGCGAATGCTGTTCACCGCCAGCAACCCACACCGCTCGCCCTTCGGCAGCTCTTTGGAAGCAATAAAAGTCCTGGCCCTGCGGACGAGTTCCAGCAACTCGCCACCGGTCACGCCGGTGATTTCGCCGTCGCGAATCTCGGCGAGAATCCGCGTATCCGCAGCCGCCTCAAGTTGCGAAAATATATCTCCGACAAATGGAATGACTGTGCTCAAGATGTGGATTGCTAAAAAGCACTTACGAAGAACGCAACTCTAGTTGTAGACCGCCGCCAGCTCCCGCAGCCCGCGACTCATCGGCGGCAGATAATCCTCCCAACTCCACTCTCCCCGGCGCGTCTCAAACTCCGGATACCTTCTCTGCACTTCCTCCTCGAAATAAACACCCATGCGCGCCATCACCTTCAAGTTCCTGACGACAGTCTGCGCAATTCCGGAAGCGATCGCCTCACCTTCACAACTCAGCTTCTCCAGAGCCACGAGCAGCTTCCCTTCAAGTTCCGGATCGTCCACCGTCATCAGCAAATCCTGATGCCCGCGTTCCCGCATCAAGTTCCGGATGCGCTCATCCATCGTGATCCCCGCCGACGGCACCAGCCCCGGCATCGAGGTCACAATCCCGTGATACCTCGACGAAGCCATCATGTGGCACGCCCGCAGAATGCTCACCAGTTCATACATGTTGTACTCGTCCGACGTCAGCACGGGCACGCCACCAAGCTTCTCCGCAATCCGGTTCGCCGGACGCGCATCCAGCCGCTCCGTCGCCGCAAGAATTACAAAAACATTCTTCTTCTTGCGGAACGCATCCACCGCATTCGCAATCGCCGTCCAATATTTCTGGTACGCCTGCTCCGCCGCCGGCCCCGAGTTGTGAAAATAAACCGTGCGGTAGTGGCTGTCTTTGTAAGCTCCCGTCAAACTGTGCGCCGCATACTTCGCCACCGAAGCCTTAACCGGCCACTCAAACGGATTGATCGGGCACACCACCAGCACCGGCGTCCGCCCATCCCAACCCACTTTCCGCAGCACGCTCTGCCCGTACTCCGGCGGCCGCGGCTCAAACGTCCACGCCGTATCGGTTCCCAACTCCGTAGGCACGCCCAGCTCGCGCAACACCGTCCGCGACTCTTCATTCCGCGTAATCACAAACGAATTCTTGCAATACCGCCCGCACATCTTCGCCACCACGCGGATCCATATGCCCGGCTTCCGCGCCATATCCCACGGAAAGTTTGTTCTGCGCGGCCGCAATCCCCAGCGACCCAATCATCATCGTGGTCAGCGCGTTGGCAAATTTGCTTTTGAACATCGACCCTTCACACGCCACCACTCCATCATGCTTCGGAACTTCATTCGCCAGAAACGGCGGAAATATATCCGGCAGATGCACCTGCTTCGTGCCCTCAAAATACCCGCGGGAAAAATCAAAGTTCTGGCTCATCACGCTGAACTCCACCCGCTCCGCGCCCAGAATATGCCGGACCTGCCGCAACATCTCTTCCACCCGCACATCCGACCCCATATTCCGCGTACCGTTGTAACCCGCAAACAACAGCTTGAGCTTTTCACCCGGCTGCCAGCGCTTGCCCTCACCCAGCATCCATCCTGCTTTAGCCCGCTCGATCGACCCGCTCACCCAGGCTTCCAAAATAAAGTCCATCATGCGGCTGTCCCTCCCGCCGCCGCAGGCCAGGGCTGGTATTTATAAGCGAAATTATTCTCACGGCTAAATTTCAGCAGCGGATAGCAATACTCCGAAAACGCCACCGGCTTCTTCCCCAACTCCCGCGTCACTCGCGTGTTATCGAACACCGTATTCCACACCAGATACGGCATAAACACTTTCATCAGCGACGCACCTTTTCCAATCGCGCCCGAGCGGTTCGCCAGAAAATTCACTGACCCTGCAAACGGACGTTCCACCACCGGCACAAACACCGGAGCTCGTCTTGTTCTGCGCCGCAGCCAGCGCCGTGGTGATTTCACGAAACGTCTGTGACCCCACGCCAGACGACAGATGATAAGTATCGTGCTCTGGACGCTCCTTCTGATGCAGCGTCGCAATCGCCTCCGCCACAAAATCCACATTCACAATGTCGATCTTGTCCGTTGGGCGAAACGGCAGCACCGGCAGCCCGGCCAGAAACACAAACGCCTTCACCATGTCGAATTGCGTAGTCTGCGCGTAGCGGCTGTCCCCCAGCACAATGCTCGGACGGAAAACCGTCTTCGGAGTCTCCGGCAACAACACCCGCATCATGTGCTCGCAGAATTTCTTCGTCCGCGCATAAGGATCATAATCCGACCGTTCCCAATCAATCGACCGATCCTCCGTCACCATTTCATTGTGCCGCTTCCCTGCCACCGCCACCGTGCTCACCTGGCTGAAACGCCTCAACCCGTGATAATGCTCCGCACTCCGCGCCAGCGTCAGAACTTCCAGCGTGCCCCGCAGATTCACGTTCAGGCAGCTCTTCTCCGACTTCCGGTTCAGCGACGCCGCGCAGTGAATCACCGAATCCGTCGTGTGCACCAGCCGGTCGTATTCATCACGCGAAAGCCCGAAACCTGGCGCCGTCAGGTCGCCACGAAATACGCGCACCCGCGTCTGCAGGTATTCATAAAACTGCGGAAACTCCAGATGCAATTGCAGCGCCTGCCACAGCCGCCCTTGCGCCTCGCCCGCATCCCGCGCCCGCACCAGCACATTGAGTGACGCGCCATGATCCCGCAGAAGATTCGCTGCCACGTGCGCCCCAATGTAACCGGTCGATCCCGTCAGAAATATCGCCATTCAATAATTCCGTGATTCTCCGTCAAGTCGCGAAAGCGACGGTATTCATTAGCCCAGCACGTAAGTGCTGGGAAAGTCGAGAAACCAAAAAGCGAGTCCCACCAGGGACAGCACCAACCTCAAAGCCAACCTGAGACCCCACTCACGTGCCCGTCTTCACCGTCTCTCCATTCTGCAAACTCCGCGCCGGACGCGCCTCCAGCGGCCTTCCCTCAATCAGCGGATAAGTCCACTTGCGCAGCGCCGGAATATGTACATTGATCCAGTAGTCCCACCAATCCAGCAACCGCGCCTTGTATCCAAACTCCTCGCGCTCGTCCTCTACCAGCGCGTGCGACAGTTTCTCCACGTTATCCGCTGCGAAGTCATGCTCGTTGAGCAAAATAAAAGGCTCGAACAACTCGATCAACTTCTCCAGCCGCTCCAGATTCCTTTCCGCCTTCACCAGTGGAGTTTTCTTCAGCGGCAGCGGCGACATGATCCGCTGAATCGACTTCACAATCGCCTTCTGCGCCGGCGCCGACATCCGCTGGTAACGCTCCTTCGAGACCGGAATCGCGTCAAACCGCAGCCGCAGCCATGACTCCAACCCCTCCTGCGCCCGGTAATGCTTGCGATGCGCCAGCGACGTCAACTCAATCGACCGCCCCATGTCGCAGGGATTCGTCACCGAGGTCGCCAGCTGATAAAGCGAATCATGCCGCCGCTCCACAATCGCCGCCGCAATCAAAGTCATCCCCGCGCACACCGCGTCCACTGGAATAATATCCAGCCGCTTGCTCTCATTCGAAGGCAACTGCCGGAAATATGTCCCCAACAAATAAGACAGCGAAGCCGAGGTGTTGATCCCTTCATTCCACCCCAGAAACGGCTTCGCCACCGAAGTCTCCACAATCGCCGGACGCACCACCGCAATCGGCAGCCCGGCTCCATGCTTCACAATCAGCGATTCCGCCAGGCTCTTCGTCAGCGTGTAAGTATTCGGCCAGCCCAACTCCTTCGCCCGCCGCGACCCTGCTTCCGTCAAATAAGTTTTCAGCCACCGGATCCGGTTCTTGCGGATCTGGTTCTCCAACGCCGCACCCTGCAGCCCTTTTGCCGCATGTTCCTTCGCCAGTGACTGCGATTTCAAACCCGCCGTAACTTCCGCGCCCTCAGCCTCTGCCTCAGCCTTCGCGATCAGTTCATGCAGAGATCGCAACTCTTGTTCTGCATCGAAATCTCGGCACCCGCCGCGGCGTGTAATTCGGAATCAGCTTCTCCGTCACCCGCCCATCGCGTTCACCGGCCACGTAGCAGGTAGAAAGATGCAGAAGCCCCGCGTGTTCCGCGCCCCGCACAAACCCCAGGATGTTCATCGCCGCATCGGTGTTCGTCGCCAGCGCATCCCGCAAGTCCGGATTGAAGTCCGTCAATCCTGAACTATTCACGATCAGATCAAGATTCCGCTGCAGCCGGCCCGCGACTTCCGCATCCAGCCCCAACCCCGCTCGCGTGACGTCGCCCTCCACCACCTCCACTTTGTCGCGCAGATATTCCGCAAGCCCCGCTCCATATTTCTCAAACAGCGGATCGAACACCGGCGACTCTTCCACGATCTTTTCAAACCGCTGCTGCGCCGGATTCGATTTCTGCTTCCGGATCAGCAGATAAATCCTCCCGATCTTCGGCAACGCCATCAGAATATTCGCCAGCCAGACCTTGCCAATAAATCCCGTCACTCCGATCAGCATCACGTGCTTGCCCGCCAAAGCCCGCCGCACCGAAAATTCCGTCGCCTGCCTCTGGCCCTCGAAATGCACGATCGGATGTTCCCGCGCCGCCGGCTCTCGCCCCGACCCAATCGTCGCCGCCCGCAATTCCTCCACCGTAATATCCAGTTGCCGCGCCAGCGTCTTCGGCGCCCGCCGCCCGTCCGGACTCTGCTCCCGAATCCGAGCGAATGCTCCCCGCGGCCGGATCACGGGCTCGAGCAATCGTCCCGTAGCCACTCCATCGCGAAATTCCAGACGGTTTGCCACCACCCGCTTCACTCCCAGATGCTGCGCCAGTGGCTTCATCACATGTTCCAGCGCCTGACTCACCAGCACCACATCCGCGCCCGAGCGCACCAGTTCCCGCACCCGCTCCGCCCCGTGCGTCTTCAGCTCAGGCTTCAATCTGTATTGGAAGTATTCTTCGCCCAGCAGATCCAGCCGGTCCCGCGTCACACCCCGCAACGTCGTATGCACCACCCGGGTTGCAAACTTCCGGTTCGTCGAATAGAGAAACGGACGCAGCGCCGCCATCAGAAAGATCAGCCCACGCCTCCGGAACCGCTCCGCGAAGGTCTGCGCGTTCCACGTAAAAAAAGCCACCGGCTGCACCACCGTCAGGTCAAGCAGGCTCCCTTCCACCCGCCAGTACACGGTAGGGGAGGCAACCGACGGCACACGAGGCTTGTGGTTTGAAGGCTCCAAGTGGTTTGACTGTTCCTGGTTTAGCTGTTCCTGGTTTAACCGTTCCAAAGTATGCTTCGTCCCACAGCGATTCTGAACCAAGGCGGACGAATCTCCTATTGTAAACAATGGCCCCACTCCCCGCGAGGCCTGTGTAGGGATGGCTTATGTGGAGATGCGATTATGTGGGGACAGCCGCCCTCGGCTGTCCGTCGAGCGAAGCTCGACCTCCTCTTTGCAGTCCCCAAGATTTGCGAAGAGCGAGGAAAGTCCTTTTTTCCGGACAAACACTAGGGCTGCTTCGGTCGCTCTGAGCTGTCATTTTCGTTAATAGACAAAGAAGTAAAGTGCGACTCCTCCTCAGTCGAGTAATACGGCTCTAGAGAAGGTCTTATAAGCCAGGCAAACGGCACAGTCACAATTACTGAAATCGGTACCCACATCAAAAAACCCGCCACGAATAGCAGCAGGCCATGAAGTCCTATAACGTAAGACAGCGCCATAGAAAGTGCCAATGTGGCAAATCCGTTTAAGCGTGCGTATGTACGGGAGAGGCGAAGTCGCAGGGCGCACTTTGGGCATGTCCAGGGCGCTCTGCCCTTGAGATGTTCCTTGCCCATTTTTGTCCCACATTGCGGACACTCAAGAGTCGGCATAGATAGCCCCGTTGATTTCCCCCTAATTAACCAGCTTCGAGTATCGCATCAACGACACGCTGCCGCCCCAAATCGAACTGAGCGACTCCCGAATTCACTTATTCATACTCCCGTAACAATCCCTCCGTATAGTAGCGACGACCTCAGGAGCAACCATGGCCACCGCATCGCAGACCCTACTCGACCAGAAACTGAACCGCTCGCCCGGCAAAATCGGGATGTTGGTGTTCGGCATCGTGCTGGTCATCGGCGTCGCCTATGCCGGCTCCAGCTTGCTTCACGATCTTTCCACTGTCCACAACGAATCCATCCTGCCCTTTGTCCTTCTCGGCGTCGCTCTGCTGGTCGCTCTCGGGTTCGAGTTCGTCAACGGATTTCACGACACCGCCAACGCCGTGGCCACGGTCATCTACACTCACTCGCTCGAACCCCATATCGCCGTGGTTTGGTCCGGCTTCTGGAATTTCCTCGGCGTTCTGGCCTCCAGCGGCCTCGTAGCTTTCGCCATCGTCTCGCTTCTGCCGGTAGAACTGATTCTGCAAGTAGGCAGCAAAGCCGGATTCGCCATGGTCTTCGCCTTATTGGTCGCAGCAATCATCTGGAACCTAGGCACCTGGTGGTTCGGCTTGCCTGCCTCCAGTTCGCATACGCTTATCGGGAGCGTCATCGGAGTCGGCATCGCCAACCAACTCATGAACGGCAGAAGCGGCACCAGCGGCGTCGACTGGGGACAAGCCGCCAACATCGGCAAGGCCCTGCTGCTCTCGCCGATCGTAGGTTTCGGTTGTGCCGGCCTCTTATTGCTCCTCGCCAAAGCTCTCATTAAAGATCCCAAACTTTACACGGCTCCCGAAGGCACCGAGCCGCCGCCCTTCTATATCCGCTGCCTGCTTATCCTCACCTGCACCGGCGTCAGCTTCTTCCACGGCTCCAACGACGGACAAAAAGGTATGGGCCTGATCATGCTCATCCTCATCGGCACCGTTCCCACCGCCTACGCTCTAAATCACGCCATCACTTACAAGGATTCGCAGGATTTCATCGCCGTCTCTGCCCAGGCCGCCGATGTCCTCACCAAATATGTCAGCCCCAACGCCGCCATCAGCGATGCCCACGAAGACGTCACGGCTTACATCCGCGACAAGAATTTCACCCCCAACACCATGCTCGCGCTCCGCACCCTGGTCAGCGACATCGGCAATGAGACCGCTCTTTATAAGGAGATGAAGAACATACCCAACGACCAGGTTCGCAACTTCCGCAACGATATGTACCTTTGCAGCGAAGCCATTCGCCTCATGCAGAAGAATCACAACCCAACTTTCTCTGCTGCCGACACCGCCATCCTCGCCAACTACAAGAAGCACATCGATCACTCCACCCGCTTCATTCCTCTCTGGGTAAAGGTCGCCGTAGCCATGGCTCTTGGCCTTGGCACCATGATCGGTTGGAAACGCATCGTGGTCACCGTAGGAGAAAAGATTGGCAAGAGCCACCTGACCTACGCCCAGGGTGCAGTGGCCGAAATCACTGCCATGGCAACGATCGGCGCAGCCGACGGATTCGGTCTCCCCGTCAGCACCACTCACGTGCTCTCCTCCGGCATCGCCGGCACCATGGCCGCCAACCACTCCGGAATTCAGTGGTCCACCGTGCGCAATCTGGCTCTGGCCTGGGTCCTGACCCTGCCTGTAGCCATGATGCTCTCAGGATCCCTATTCTGGCTCTTCCGCAAGACCTTCTAGGGAGATCGAGGCTGGGGAAAATCGAAGCTTTGGGAAGTTGAAGGCTCGGGAAGGGCACGGCTTAAGCCGTGCCGTTTAGCTAACGTTGAGGACGGGCTTTAGCCCCTGAGGTTCGTGCCCGCGCGGCCGCGGAATCAGGCCGAAGCGCCCGACGAAGCCGCCAGCCCGCGTTGTTTGCGCAACTCCGCGAGGAACGCGTCGGCCGTAAGCGCAGCCTGGCTGCGGAAGAGTCCCAACAACATATCTTCGCTTTCACCAGCCGAGGGAACCAGCGCCGCGGAAGATTCAGTTTCCAAACCTTCAGGCTCCACCAGCAACTCCGGCAGCACGTCGCGATTCTCCGTCAGCAATCCCAAAAACTTTTCCAGCAGTGCTCGATGTTCCGGAGTGCTCTGGGTGAACTCCACTCCCATCCCCTTATCAGGATGCATGATCCGGACCACGCCTTCTGTCTTCAAGTCGATTCCGCCCGCTCGCATCGACAAGGTTACGCGCGTCGAAACCGGGAACGGCGAACTGATCTCGAGATAGCATCCACCCAAACTCAAATCCGTAAGCTGGCAACTCGCCGGCGGGTCATCCTTTTCCGCATCTGGAGAATTCCGCCCTAACCATTCCCGCAACTGATGCGTAAATTCCACCGACGGATCCTGGAAGCGCAACCCCACCTGCTTGCCAGTTCCCTCCCACGCGAACTCCGCATTAACTTCCAAAGGCTTGGCTGAACCCGGCAGCGTAAACACCAGCGTCCAACGTCCCAGTCTCCTGCTGCGCAGCGGCAAGCTCACCGCCAAGCCGCCTTCGCCGAGATCGGTGGTGTTGACCTTGAAGTGCGCATCCGACTCCCGGCTCGTCATCTCCACAGGAATATGCACCGACACCCGCGAGTTCCGCCGCCGTTCTTTCTTCATCAGCGCTCGCGCCGCGCGAAAGCTCGACTTCGACCGCTCCACCGACACCGGCTTGTACAGGATGAAATGCGCCCCAATCTCAAACGCCGACCGCAGCCCAACCTCCGGATCCAGAATCGCCACCGCGATCGCCCGCTTGTTGCACGGTGCACTCCGCGCACTGCGCAGCACCGCAGCCGCTCCCGGCCCGGCGCAATCCACAATGATCGCCTCAAAGCGCTCGCGAGTCAGCTTGCGCAGCGCAATCTCCGAACTCGCGCACAACTCGACCCCAATGTCCAGATCGCCCAGCGTCCGGCGCAGCACACGCACGATTTTGTCGTCGGAACAAAGCAGCAGCGACTTCAGATTCATGGCCCGCTCTTAGAATCCTTCCGGCCCGGTCGTAGTCCCCCAACCCGAGCCGTAACGGGCATGTTTCACCTGCAGAATCCAGGCAAGACACGGCCCCTATTCCACTGTAAGCCGCCCCAAAAGCCCGTTCAATGGCCCCTTAGCGCCACGGGTTACGAGCGTAACGTAGGCCCCTCCGGCGGACCGTCTTGCGGTAAAGTCGGATCGAGATTCGTGCGATCGGGACTCTTATCAGGGTATGGCTTCAGCCATACCGTACCTGGATTCATCATCACACGCGCCTTTAGGCGCCGCGAGGGTCCGCCCCGGCTCCACGCGATAACAACAATGAATCCAACTACTTAGAAATGGCTTACTCAAGTGATACCGCGCAGATTCTGATTGACTTCAGCCAACGATTGCCATAACATACACACTCTCCGACCAGCGTTTGGGATCACTAAGGTAGGGGCATGCCGAGTTGAGCAAACCCTGTGGTGTTTTTCCATGAATCCCAATAGCCTCCGGAGAATCATATAGATAGAGCAATCAATAGATTTCATTCCCCTTTGTAGGAAAGGTTTTTGCATGGCGAAGCGTCGCGGAAATCCCAACTGGGGCAAGCCCGAGCCCATTGGCCCGATCGTCCCCACCATCACCGAGTTTGAGCAGGTAGTGCGCGAATACAAGCTAACCCCCGATCAGTATCTGCGGTCGACGCGCCTGCGCGAGTGGGCCCGCCGCAACAAGAACTCAAAGTACATCCCCGAGCCTCTTCTGGAAGCCTGGGGCTTCGAAATCGAATCAACTCTGTAGCTGCAGCCATAAGGATTCTCAGGGGTCGCCGAAAGGCGACCCTTTTGCTCTCGGATCTTAAGCACGCCGCGCAGTCGCGAAGCGACGAAATTCATTAGCCCAGCACGTAAGTGCTGGGTAGGCAGAAGAAACCCAACCGAGTCCCGCCAGGGACGCCACCGATTCCTCGCGCCTAACCTGGCGGCGACGAACCTTCCCTTTTCCCTCCAAAAACGTTTATAACGACCGTCAGTGCTCAACCTCCTCCACCTCCCGCTCCCCGAGCTCTTCGCCGTCCTGGCAGCCGTAGCCTTCGCCACCGGCCTAAATGTCTATGCCACAGTCGCCGCCCTAGGCCTGCTAGCCCGCTTCGGACACGTCCCCCTCCCACCAGCTCTAGAACTACTCGAAACCTGGCCCATAATCGCAGCCAGCACAACTCTCTTCACCATAGAATTCTTCGCCGACAAAATCCCCGCCTTCGACCTGATCTGGAGCGCCCTCCACACCTTCGTCCGAGTCCCCGTAGCCGCCCTGCTAGCCTACGGAGCCACCCGCCAGCTATCTCCGGCGAGCAGCTACTAGCAGCCGCCCTGGGAGCAGCCATAGCCCTGGCCGCCCACTCCGGCAAAACCGCCCTCCGAGCCGCCGTAACCCCGAGCCCTGAGCCCTTCTCCAACATCACCCTAAGCCTCGCCGAGGACGCCCTGGCCATCTCCCTAACCTGGCTAGCCACCCGCCATCCCTACGCAGCGGCCACAATAGCGCTAGCCCTGGTAGCAGTAATAGTGATGCTGGCCAGAGCAGTAATCCAAGCCATGCGCAAGTTATTTCAAGGAGCAGAAGAAGAGCTGACAGGATGATTTTTAATGCGGGGACAGCCGAATCGCCAGCGGGAGCCGGCAAGCACCAGTCACATCGGCTTGGTCATCTTCGTCGCGACCAGCACGCCCAGAATCGTGGCGACGTTGCGCACGCTTCCCGAGATAGTCATCAGCGCCTCTGACATCGGCGGATGTTCGTCCGCCAGTATCACCAGGCGTTCGCTGACGTCATGCAACTGCCCAACTTCGCGCAGGATGGCTTCAAAGGGCACGTGTAGCACCGCTTAGGAAGCTCTTCAGCAGGGATTCGCCCTGTTCCACCAGGCGATTAATTGTTTCTGCGTTTTGCAGCGCTAGATGCATGGCTGCCCTCCTTCGCGCGATCAAGTGCAACAGCTGGCCCGAGAAGGCGGAGCTACTCCGCCTCCCCGGCCAACCAACTCACCGTATCTCTTACGCGGTTACCAGTTCATGATTCTCGACGGTCGAGGTGACCACGTCATAGGTATGAACCTGCGGCGTGCCCTCGATAAATCTTGCCAGCGTCTTCAACACTTGCTGATAGGCAATGGCGTTGTAGTTGTCGGCATCTTTCTTGTTGTCCCACATACTGATCGCAAGCATGTCAACTCCGCCCGGGCCGGCGAAAGTGATTTCGTCCTTAAACCCATTCTGCTTGCGCAGCAAGGGCAGGATGTCTTTCTCAAAGGTTCTCGTGTAATCGGACAGATTATTCGCTTTCAGATGAAAAGTGACATTACGTGCAAACATAGGCAACCTCCTTAGGGTTGGGGGTAGCTAAGAAAAGAGAACTTCAGGATGGGCTGACTTAGTTCAGGAAACCTGAAAGAGGAGAAGAATGCTCACTCGGTCTTAAGTGGTGCACTTAGGTGGCCCCTCCGCTCAACCCGCAACTCGTTGCATCGACAGGTCAAAAAGCAAATAAGCAACCAAGTGCCCAAGCCTCGATCGTGTACATCTGGCGGAAAGCAAGCACAAACAGCTACCTCCCCCTCGCAAAACAAGCCTGTCATCCTGAGGCAGCGGAGTCGCCCGCGAAGCGGACGACTCCCAACGAAGGACCTATGCAACTCCGCTGAAGCCGTCACTGCTCGTGTGGAACGGACACTCCTGTCCGTTGCCTTTGACGTTGGTTTTGCTCTTGACTCCGCCCCTAGCTACCCCGGCCGCTGCGCCGCCTCAGCCCTCACCGTCTCCACCACCCAATCCATAACCACCTCCCGCACTTGCCTCCGAGCCTCCTCTGTACTGACGTGTACCGTTGGCTTCCCTGCGCAAGCCTTCACTTCGGCGTCCTCTTCGACCCCCTCCTCTTGCTCTTCGGCCTCCTCGTCCTCCACCTCATCCGCCTCATCATCAAAGTCCTCTTCAAACCACTGCGGACCCCCCATGCAGGTCCTGTGCACGTCGCCGCGGTCGATCACAACGTCGGTCGCATCCCGCGCCTCAAACTCCGTATTTCGCAGATTGCAGCTGGCGGTTTGCAGAGCGTAGAGCATCAGCGCCGCCGTCTTGTGCTCCATCTGACCGGTGCCAAGCAGTTGCATCACCTGCATCAGCGCCATCTGCACCGAATTCGCATCCTCAAGCAACGGCACCACAAACCGAGCCTGCCCGAACTGGCTCCCCATAATCCGCGCCCGCTGCTCCTGACAGCGCACATGAAAAAAGCAAAGCCGCCGACGCCGCAGCGCCGGAGACCCACACTGCGTCCCATTCACCTTCACATGCTGACACCGGTTCACATTTTCCAGACCCATATTCTCCTCACACCTTTCCCGTAGTTTGGTTGTCATCCTGAGGTCGCCGCCTTTGCGACCGAAGGATCTGGGCGAGCCGCGCGAAGCGTCGCGTCCTTTGCGACGCAACGATCGCGCGTCTGGCTCGCTTCCTTACCAGATTGTCGTGAATTTCGCCCCAGCAGGCCGAAACGCTCCAGTTCGAGAACGCTCGGGAAGGGCACGACTTCAGTCTTGAGCCTGCCCTGAGCGAAGCCGAAGGTGCCGCTAAGCCTCGAAACCAGCCGCGCTTCAGCGCCTGCTAATTCCAGTATTCCCATTTCGGAATGAGAGGCAAGGTCATGTGAACATCGGAAGAAATAAAGCTGTGGAAATTCGACGAGCAGAACGGATTGTGGTTTGGAACTTGGAGACGGCTTGGTTACCCCCTCGGCTCTAGTGGAATCATCGGACTTGCAGAAACTTCCTCGCAAAATCCTCAGGGCAAAGAACCTAGAGGCCAAAATCTCGGAGTTATGCCTTTGACAAACCCGCGAAAGCAAAGACAGCAAGGCGGTAGAAGGCTAAGGGCGCTCCAATAGCGGCCATAGCCCCACTAATCCATAGCGGAATGGGTAGCGAGACACAATCGCCAGCCAAAGAAATGGCGGTACGAAAAGCGCGAACGCTCCCGGCTGCAATCGCGGCGCAATGAAGCAGCCGTAGGCCATCATTAGAGACACAACGATCGGTGGCAGGAGACGTTTCACTTTTTCCGCCGTGAGCCGGGTGCCCCACTTCCCGCGTCCTTTGCGAGAAGTGGGATTCCACGATTCTAAACCTCGCGGGATTCTTGAGCCCATCGAATTCTCCACAGCACCCTTGTGACATCTAACCTTGCGCCTCATTTCAAATTCCTTCATCATTGCCCCAGCAGAGGCAGTACAGCTCACCGAACGAAGCCAAGTCGTAACTCCTTTGCTTACAAGATTTTGATCCCTAAGTTCTTTAAGCTCCGGATTTTGCAAGGAATTTCGCGCTAACCCGATGATTCCACGAGCCCCAGGGGGGAGGGGGTATCAACGATCTTTTCAAAATCAAAGCGTCAAATGGAACAAAGAAAGTTGTTCCACGCAGGCCCGGAAAAAGATATTTGCAGCCGAAATCCACAGGTACGCGTGAAGCGGGCCTTCGCCACCCAGCCCTTGTCATCCTGAGGCAGCGGAGTCCTCGGCGAAAGCCGAGGGCTCCCAACGAAGAGCCTGCCCTGAGCTTGCCGAAGGGTCTATCAACTCGCGTCGGCGCCGACGCTGCCGGGCGATACAGAGGTCCCTCAGCCCGCAAAGAACGCGGGCTTCAGGATGACAATGCATCGGTTGAGCATTTGGGTACTGGGTACTAGGTACTCGGTACTTACTAACTGAGT
>CAWBSN010000024.1:0-96212 GCA_963791445.1 uncultured Acidobacteriaceae bacterium | reverse complement strand
AGAACCGGGTTAACTAGAACCGGGTTAACTGGAACCGGGTTAACTGGAACCGAGTTAACTAGAACCGAGTTAACTAGATCCGGATTAACGGAGCCGCCATCGATATCGGCGTCGAACGAAACGCTGACGGACATTGCGCACAGCTCTATTTCTTAGCTGGCTTGGCCGGCTCCTGGGTCAGGGCTTGATACGAGGAGATGACTTGCTGATCATACAGAACTTGAGTAGCCCACCACCCTAAGGAGGCCGCGACCATCAGGAAGGCGGCGAGGCCAATATAACCGGGCTGCATCCGGCCCTTGGGCACAGCCGCTTTTGTCTCGGCCCGCTTTCTCTTCGGGGCATATCTGCCGAGAATGTACCAACCGGCTCCCATAAGAACAAGCAAAGTAAATTCCATGTAAGGCGGATCAGTGAGCGGGGTCTCGGATAAATGGTGGGACAACGCAAGAAATCCCAGAAAGGCATAAAAAAATGACGCGGCCCATCCCAAGCCGGGGAAAGATTGGGAACTCCACCAGAACAAGCACAGAGAGAAGGCAATCAGACTGTTGAAGGCGGCGCCTCGAAGCACCATGATCTGATCGTGATATTGGCGGATCCTCTCGGTTGCGTCGGTTCCCTGCAAGAGAACGGCGGCTTCCTGATACTGAAAAATCTGTCGCGCCAAATCTTCCTGATGGTTGATCCAGGTGGCGGAGACATACTCGTGGCCGGTGGGGGTGGGAATCCGCTCCTGAGTATCCGGGTCATGGGTTCGGACAATCCACCTCCCGGTGTATTTGCAGTGCGGATTGTTGTCCTTGAAATCCTGGTGCTTTGCGGCGGTCGGATTGCCCGGCTCGTTCGGCGTCGGCGTCGCCGCGTACTTAAAAGCATTGCAAAAGACATTGGCCCGAATGCTGCTTTCGGTTACCCCTACACGAAACAGATAGTGGGCGGCGTGGATGTAGAGATCGTCGTAATCAAAGAATCCTGCGCGATTCGAGAGACAGCCGAGCCCAAAGAGTAAATCATGGCGAACGACAGAACGCCGGCCAAGGCGGGCTGCTTGTCGTTTTTCACCCAGTCCAAATGTTTTTCGAGGGTGTGCTCGTCATCGGAGAAGAAGAGACGGACAACGAGGAGCGGCCGGGAAGAGCCAGCGCACCGACGATGATGATATCGAAGGCAATACTGAGAGCGCCCATAGGTCACCACTTCTCTCGCGGCCGAATCGAGCTCGGTTTGGGTGCGGGGTTTTGGGTACTAGGTCTTCGGGGCTAGGGTTTAGGACTTTGCCTAAGACCTAACACTCGTGAACTTCCGTTCCGCGCTCTACCTCACTTCAAGTCCGACAGGTCCTCGAGCAGTTGCTGGACGTTCAATCCATCTGGCGTCACGGGCTGACCTTTTTTCTGTTCGAGGAAGTCGGGGCTGATGATGGCGTAGGCTTCATCGCAGTAAGCCGCCCAGAAGCCCCAGGTCATGGTTTGCAGCGCGCCCCAGGTGACAACCGTGAGACTGCGGGAATCGTAGGCAACGACGGGGACGGCGTGTCCTCCCCAGGAGCCGGGTGCGCCATCGCCTCCGGTGCCTGACGGAGGAACCGACCATATCTGCTTGTTACTGGTCTGAGCCTGCGCGCTCTTGGGCAAGGCTAGTCCGATGTAGCAGCCACCGAAAATCCAGGTTCCATCCATGATGTGAGTGTGGTTGGAGGGTTCGAGAGCCATGAAAGCCTGAATCTTGTGACCGGCGATTCCGGTTTGCCGCCAGTAGTTCAGGACATCGATTTCCTGCGCGCCATTGTCGTTCGCTCCGGTCTTCGGGTTGTAGCCGGTGATGGCAGAATAGGCGGCGATGATTTGCCCGTCGGTCGGGGTGACCGTTCTGGATTGGGCGTTGGCGGTCCACTCCATGAGGAGGTGTCCGGCGGCGGCGCAGGTGCAGTCACCGATCTGGGCGTTATCCATCATGCCCCAGGGGACTTTCACCTTGGCAGTCAGATCGAGGCTGGGGGCGGCGCAGGCAGAGCGGCGGTGGCGTAGGTGGCGAACAGCAGAGTGCGCGGATCGTGGCGCGCCGGTTGTTTGCCGAGCTTCAGCTTAAGGGGATCGATTCGGGTTGGATCAGGCTTCATGATGACGCTCTTGCGCGCGTCGGGGAATGGAGTGAGCATTTTTCGGACATGGATGGATTCCTTTCTGGTGAGCGCCCACAGGTGTGGCGCTGGGACCTGGAGGATCCCGACTTCAGGATGAAATCATGGCCCAGTAGGGGGATGGGGGAAGGCTACGGCGCAAATGTTAGAACGCTGGCGCGACGTTGCAACCTGGTGCCTGTACTTTTTACGAAAAACGAACAAGATCGTGCGCAGCGGAGCTTCGCTCCTAGACAGCCCAGAGCCTGCCCTGAGCGGGGTCGAAGGGACGGCTGTCCCACATTCTCAAAGAGGTGGGCCAGCCTTAATCATTCTCAGGCGGCCAGTTCGCCTGCCGGCATTATGACCTCCCGGTCAAATCTCAACCGAAAAAGCTCCCAGATGAAGGCCAGGACGTACAAGCCGGCAGCCATTAAGTAGAGGAATTGGAACCCGAAGTACATGGAGTTGTATTCCAGTAATCCTCCGCACATGGCGCCAAAAAGATTTGCCGACATGGCTCCCGATATTTCGCCTCTGCCTTTCAAGAGAGTCGAAAACACGATGCCGGAGAAAAATAGAGGACAGGTCAGCAAGCCCAGCGTAGCGAAACGCCCGGTCCAGGTCGAAGGCAGTCCTCCACTTCGCGCCACCCACCAACCCACCATCAGCGACGCCACCAGCAAGGCGTAGGGAACTACGGCGTTGCTTATCTTGAAGCGCTGCACAATCAGGTTGGCAAAGTACGCCATCACCAGGATTCCGGCAATCACCAATCCAATCACCTGCCATGAGTTGCCGAAGGTCAGTCCCAGCTCTGTAATGCTCTTGGTTTCCACCAGCATGAAACCGGCCCCGAGCAGAAAAAAAGGAACACTCCCAGGCTGCGGACGCCCGGGGAGAAAGCTGAAGGTCAAGGCCAAGGACAGCAGCAGCACCAGTCCGACCATCACGAGATAAGAAAATGGATAGATCCGCTGCGGCATGTAGAAGAATGGCCAATCATCGGTGGAAACATCGGCCCGCAAAGCCGGGTTCGCGTACGTGGCGGTTATGTTCGAGAAACCTCCCTCAGCAAGAAAAGCCGGAGGTGGAGATACCTGGCCGTCTTCGGATCCGAGAAAAACAACTCCCCCGTCATACCCCACCTCGATGCACAGCGGCGGATTTCCATCAAAAGCCTGTTGGAGCATCAAGTAGATCTTGCGACCCAACTGATCATGCAACATGGAGAACGTAAGCGACATGACGCCATGCGGTTTCAATCGCGCTCGCGCCTCGCGCATGGCCTGAACGGTATACACGAAAGAATCGAGGCGTACGCTTGAGGCCTGGCTCAACAAAGTATGCGAATCGAGCAATCCGAAAACGATCAAGTCATAGTGCCGATCGGTTGTGCGAAGGAAGGAACGCGCGTCATTCACCACGGCGTGAACCCGGGGGTCGCTATAGGGATGCTCCGGATGACCCTCCCGCCCCAGCATAAGAATGGCGGGATCAATCTCGATTGCATCGACATGTTGCGCTCCACCGCGCAGGGCAGCCGCCACGTCATTTCCGGTTCCCGCTCCAACCACCACGACGTCCTGGGGCTGGTGCACGATCTGGTAGGGAAGGTCGTAATAATTTCTTGCCTGACGGATGGCGGCGTTTGAGGGCAAGTTATCGGCGGTGTGCAGAAAATCGTAGACCCGCTGGTAGTATTGCCCCGCCGCCCGGATTTCCATCAGGCCGCGTGCATTGTGGCCGACCTCAAGCACCTGGTAGGGGGAATATATTCTCTGCAACTCCGGGCTCAATGGCCATTCGAGAACGATCAAGGCCATTACCGCAACGGCGGCTCCGATCGCCAGCATCGGCCCTCGACGAACGTAGAAACACAAAAGCACTGCGAACGCGATCAGGAACCAGACCGATGGCGGCGTCCAGAAGGCGCTCACCACGAACATCAGGAGCACTCCCGCCAGACTTCCCAACAGGTTAAAACCGTATCCAGTCAGCTTATTGCGCCGTTCCAGAAGGCAGCCGCACAGCTGTCCGACTGGTATGAAAGCCAGGGCGGTCAATAAGAATACAACCGCCAATACGAAGTAGGTCTGAATGCCCGAGTAGAGGTGCGCCGTTACGCGCGATCCCATGTTTAACTGCTCGCGAAAGGGCAGAATGTACAAACTCTGGAATTGCGCCCAGCTCATGCCGTAATGCATGGCAAGCATAAAAATGAACTGCCAACAGAGAAGCGGCAACGTCATGAACAACAGCACGCGCTCTCGGCGTCCCAGGGAATAACCCAGTCCGAGACCGGCGAAGCACGACAGCAAAGACAGGTTCTTGTAAAACGCAAAGAAGGGAAACACGGTTGCCTGCCACCGGATGATCGCCAACTCCAGAAAGAGACTCAGGGCTGCAGAAGCCAGAATGGCGAGTCCGACCCAACGTTCCGGAAGCTCCCTCCTTAGGAACAGAGCCTGGTCGGAAGCGGCGCCTTCGAAGCCAACTATGAGTCGCAGCAAGAGCCAGTGGAGTAGCACCGCCAGCCCGCAGACGACGAGCGCGATCAGCGAATACAGTGGCACCTTCGACCAAGGAAAAGCGCCATGCTGCAGGTAACTGCTGGCAAAAATAGTGACCAGGGGAGCCAGGCCTGTGCCCGCAAGCGCGAGAGTCACAAAACCCAGGTATGAACGAACCATGGAAACGCCTCCACATCAATTCTGGAATTGCGGAGAACATCAAAGATACAGGCATTTTGCCCGGCGAATGAAGCGGATTCTTCATTTCGGAAAAACGCTGCCCAGATCGCGGCCATATGCGACTCTTCGTTGCTGGATAGCCCGAGAATACAGATCTAACCAGCGCGAACAACACCTTAACGGGGCAGAGGTTCCTTCATGTTGGTTAGGGCGTAGGCCATTACTGCCATGGCGGCGGCGTTTTCGCGGAGTTCGGCGGGGACCACCTTATCCAGCGTGTCGGCGGCGGAGTGATGGTAGTTGAAGTAGGTGCGGCCGTCTTGCATGACGCCGAAGGCGGGGACTCCGGCTTCGGACATGGCTTCGATATCCGCGCCGGGAGGGTAAGTCGTGGGCTGGAAGACGGTCGCGCCGATGCTCTGGAGCACGCCTTGCACGGGGCGTAGAGCGTCGATGGCGACTGGGTTGGCCTTCACGTCGAAGCCCAAAGGATGGGCGGCGCCCGCGTCGCTCTCGATGGCGGCTACATAGTGTGGGAAGTCGCTGGCATATTCGGCGGTGTAGGCTTTGCTGCCGGAGCCGCCGGTTTCTTCGTCCATCCAAGCGATTACGCGGAGGGTGCGGGCGGGGCGCAGGTGGAGGCGCTGGAGAACTTCGGCGGTCTGCATGGCCATGACTACGCCGGCTCCGTCGTCGATAGCTCCGGTGCCGAGATCCCAGGAATCGAGATGGCCGGAGACTACTACGATCTGTTCGGGATGTTCGGAACCTTTGAGGTCGGCGATTACGTTGTAGCCGGTTTCGTCAGGAAGCTTCTGGGGAGTCAGAGTAAGATGCATGCGGACCTTGCCTTCGGCGGCGAGATGAACGATTAAGTCGGCGTCTTCGGCAGTGACGGCGGCGGCGGGGATCCCGGCAGGGAAGCTTTATCCGGTGTGCGGGAGGCGATAGTCGGCGTTGCCTACGGAGCGCACCAGAGCGGCGACTGCGCCCAGATCGGCGGCGGCTTTGGGTCCGGCTCCGCGATAGCGGACGGCCTCGCCGTAGGCGGCGAAAGCTAGTCCGGCGGCGGCCTTTTGCTTGTCGAAGAGTTCATTGAAGAGGACGATCTTGCCGGCGACTTTGTCGCGACCGAGAGCCTGGAGTTCTTCGAAAGTGTCGACGGTGACTACGTCGGCGGTCAGGCCGTCGGCCGGGGTTGAGGAGCTTCCGCCGAGAGCGGTGAGAACAATCTTTTGCGTGGTGCCGGGCACCATGCCGGGATACTCGACCAGGGCGGCGGTTTCGGCGCCGCGGACCCAGTGCGGCACGGTGACGGGCTGAAGGCGGACATCGAGGCCGAGGTGGCGAAGCTCTTCGGCTACGTATTCGGCGGCGGCGCGGGCCTGGGGCGAGCCGGTGGGGCGTGGTCCGATGTTCTCGGTGAGGTGCGCGAGCTGGCGGTAGCCGTAGTCGTCACTCAGGGCGGCGGCTTTGATGGCGGAAAGCTGCTGCAGAAGAAGCGGAGGGAAATTCAGCTTGTCGGCCTGCGTGTTTTCCGGCGCTGACATCATTCGGGTCGCGGCAGGCGCCGTCTGGGGCGGAGTTTGGGCGCCGGCGAACATAGGACGACGAGTCAGCAGAAGAGCGATTGAAGTTGCGATCACATAGGATGAGGTGCGATTGAAGCAGCAAAGCGACTTGGTCATAGGTTCAGGCAGTGTATCGGAGAGTAGTGCTGCGGGAAAGTGCGTGCTAGCTTGAGGCATGGATATGAAAGCAAATCAACTCGACCGATGTGACAGCCGAGACTTCCTGCTCTGGGTCGGCGGAGAGGCTATGCCACTTCTGTTCCCGCTGCTTGCGCACTTCGTGTGGAGGCTTTTCTAGAGTCGTCCCGGGCAAAAAAAGCGGCCCCATTGCTGGGGCCACGTTTCAAAGAGGTCAAGGTGGTGGGTTGTCAGGAAAGGCGATGGAAGCTGCCGTCCCGCAAGGTGGGGCGGTACTTCGGGAAATGTTGAATAGAGAATCGAGTGAAGGTCATTGCTGTGGGTTTTACGGCCTCTTTAATTACTTTCAGAAGAAGCATTTGCCGAACCAAATAGGGCAGCAGTTGCTGGCTGGGTTCTGCAATCCGTAAGCGATTGATAGAAGTTGACTTAATACGGCATTGAGCTCGCAGCGGAGATTCGGCACCGACTCATGGAGCGGACGCGCAAGTGCATAAGCCTGCACATTGAATGCACAAGAATGGGGGCAATCTGAGCCGCCGGCGCCTGTTGGCAAACGGCGGCTCAAGGTATTCGATGGACTAGCTGTTTCCGGCCACAGTACGCAGCTTCCCGGGCAGGAAGTGGTATGGGGGCCAAGGTCCGCTGATGGCCACTTCGCAGTTCTTGAGCTGCTTGGCGGCGGTGCTGTAACGGTTCTGGTATTTCTCGACCGACTTGGAATCGATGAGATGGGCGATGTCGATGAGCATGCCTTGGGGAGCAACCTTCTTGCAGCTCACTTCCTCTTCCAGCGGGTTAAACAGCTTGTGGACCTGCACCGACAGGGCGCGGGCCTTGGTCTGGCGCTCGCGGTCGCGGGAAGCCTTGACGCGCAGCTTGGAAAGATAGTCGCCGCCGACAGTGTCGGGCAGGACGACATCGATCATCGCTTCGCGCAGCGAGCCGTCGGTGACCGTCAGCTTGATGTGCATTTCGGACTTGCCGCGGAGCCGGGCGACGCTCAGTCCGAAGGCGCGCCGGTTTACCCGGACAGCTTGGCGGAGGGCGTCGTCGCTCTCGAAAATGGTTCCGAAGCGGAAGGGCAGCACGGTGGAATTGCGGAAGCAGCCGCTCACTACGCGGGCGTGCTCGATGGCGGACTTCTGATCAAGTTGGGTTGTGTTCTGATCGAATTCGCTCACAATCACAGCAAACTCGCCGCTGGGATAGCTGAGGACTGGGGCTCCATTCACGCCTTGAACATTCTCAATTACGAAAGGACGTCGGGAACGGGTGCCGTTGGGAAGGGTCTGGTGCTCGGTAAGGCAGTACGCGTACCACGCCATATTAAACTCTCCGAACCGGGACGGAGGTGGACCAACCACCTCTTATCTTGTTTTTCGCACAAGCTGAACTGCGAGTGTTGGAGTTTAGAAACGAGCGGTACAGGGTCTAGAAACTGGGAATGCTTTACTGTCAAGCTCCGTAATGCATATTACTTCGGAGTGACTCGAAAATGCAACTTTTTCGTGGCAGGAGGCATCGCTGAGGATTTTGCAGGGCGCGGCTGGATAGCAAGCTGGCGCGAAAACGCCATATGACTTACGGTCAGACTAAGGAAGAACACCCGCATAAACAGTCGTCGCGGCATGCGCGGCGTTCTTGTAAACCACGCCTCCCTTCATCACAAATACGACTCGCCGGACGGCGGTAATGTCTTTCAGCGGATCGCCGTCGAGCGCGATGATGTCCGCCTGAAGGCCGGGCGCGATCGAGCCGATCTGATCGGCCATGCCGAGCGCTTCCGCTCCCAGGGAGTTGGCGGAGACCATTGCCGCCATGGGGTCCGACCCCGCCGTCGCGCACGCGATTAATGAAGTCCTCTGCGTTGCGGCCGTGCGCGCCCGCCACCGCGTCGGTGCCGTAAACAATCTTCAGTCCGGGGATGCGGAGCGCTCGCTGAATAAATTCCTGGTGAGCCGGGATGAGAGCTTTCATCGCCGCAAATCCCTCTTCGGTGTAATAGGGTGGGGCGAGATATTTGTCTTTGTACTGGAGATAGGTTTCGAGCAGCAATCCGGCTTGGGGATCGAGATACGTGCCGCGTTCGGCCATCAACTTCAGATCATCGTCCGACGCCCCCAGGCCGTGCTCGATTTCCGTGCAGCCGGCAAGCGTAGCGGCGCGGACCGCATCTCTATAAGCGTGCACCAGCGTGCGCAGACCCTGCTTCTTCGATTCATCGCAGGCGGCGTTCAATTGTTCCTGAGACATCGTCATCGGGCCGCGGGTCATGCCTCCGGAGGCGTAGATTTTGATCAGGTCCGCGCCGGCTGCTTTTTGTTTGCGCACGAAGGCGCGGATTTCATCCGGCGTGCCCGTCTGCTCGCCTCGGCCCATGAGCGGCTCGACGGCCGTGAGGATACGCGGGCCGGGGAGCAAGCCTTTTGCGATGGCGTCGCGCAAAGGAACGTCGGCGGGAGATCCGACGCTCTGGATGGTCGTGAATCCTGCCATTAACGTCAGCCATGCATTCGAGGCTGCGGCATAAGTGGCCTCCTGCGTCGTCCCTCCCTGGCCGGCATTTTTTCCGTCGGGGCCGAAGCTCCAGGTGATGTGCACATGCGCGTCAATCCAGCCGGGCAAAACGGTCAGGCCGCGCAGGTCGTAGTCGACGGGCCCTGCCTTTGCATCATCAATCTTGTCGCTTTTGTCGACGGCGACGATCTTTGAGCCTTCGACCACGATGCGGACGTCGTGCAGCGCGTGGCCCCGGCCATCGAGCACGGTGGTCGCAGTGATGACGATGCGCCTGGGAGGTGCAGGAGTCTGCGAAGAACCTTGTTGCGCGAGAGCACTCAGGCCAAGAATTCCGACCATGCTGAAAATGATCTCCAGGGATCGCATGGGATGTCTTTTTCTCCTGCAGTTCGATCCAGCGTAATTCTGTCACATTCTTGAAACCGGAGCCTGAGTTTACTCGTAACGCAGGCTCTCGACGGGATCGAGCTGGGCGGCGCGGGCAGCAGGGACGGTACCGAAGATCACGCCGACCACAGAAGAAACAATGATCGCGATGATGGCGGACAAGCCTGTGATTGGGATGCGGTACTCGGTGAGGAAGCGAACCGAGTAGGGGATGGCGAGGCCGATGACGATGCCGGCAAAGCCTCCGATGAGCGAAATGAGGATAGCTTCGGCGAGAAACTGGAAGCGGATTTCGCGGTTGGTGGCGCCGACGGCTTTGCGGATGCCGATCTCGCGGATGCGCGAGGTCACGGTGGCGAGCATGATGTTCATGATGCCGATGCCGCTGACCACCAGCGTTACCATGGAAATCAGCAGCAGCACCCAGGTCAGGCCGGTGGCGATGCGGTCCATCATGGCGAGCACGGCGGTGAGATTCTGCACGTTGTACACCGACTCGGAGCGGTGGCGCGACTGCAACACGCGCTTGATCTGCGCCGTCGCCGGCAGCACCATGTCAGCGTCTTCCATGGAAAAATAGATCATCTTGACGCTCGGGGTTTCAAGGAAGTAGCGGCTGACGCTGTACGGAATCGCCATTGTGTAGTCGCTGACTTCCGTCTGGCCGAAAGTTTCTCCGCTCTCCTTAAACGTGCCGATGATGGTGAAGGGTAGTCCCGTAAGTTTGATGATTCTGCCCACGGCGGCCTGCGGTGAGCCGTAGATCGCCCGGGCCATTTTTTCCGTTATCACTCCGACTTTGTTGTGGGCCTGCGAGTCTTCGCGATCGAAAAAGCGTCCGGAGAGCACGGTGAGGTTGCGGACGCGTTGATATTCCGGATAAACCCCGAGGATTTGCACGTCTTTTTCGTCGCCATTGCCGATGGGGATGCGCTCTCCGAGAGTGATCACGGGCGAAGCCGCAACCACGCCCGGCACCTGCTCCTGTACTGCCTGCACGTCTTCCACGGTCAAGGGATCAAGGCTCGAATTGCTGATGTGCTGCGCGCCCTCGTATTCCGCCCAAATCTCGTTGGTGCCGATGGCCTGGATCTGGCCAATGGCGTACTGCCTGCCGGTCATACCGACGGTGACGACCAGGATGAGAGACGCCGTGCCGATCACCATGCCCAGCGCGGTCAGGATGAAGCGCACTTTGTTGCTGCAAAAAGTGTCGTAGGAGAAACTCAGAATCTCGCCGAAGGCCATATTCGGCCTGGGGCGGTCGGGCATGAGGGCGGCAGCCATCTCTATTTAGATGCTACGTAGAGCGCAGCGGAGGCGCAAGCGAGGGAAGCCGCGAAGGCAGGAGGAAAAACAAACAGGGGTGTTTTGTTGTGACAAAGTATAAGCTCCATCTCTGCAGTTGGTTTTCGATTAACGCGAATGGCATCTTCTGAAACAGCGACCGGGACGAACGCGGGTGAAGCGGTCACGAGCAGCGCCCGCCGTTCGTTGTTCTGGATGGTTGTGGTGGCGCTCCTGTTGCGGCTTCTCGTGATGTCGTTTCTGTATCCGGAGCGGACGGACCCGTATCGCGATCATTGGCGACTGGGCGGCGAGAGCGGCAGGATTGCGCGCTCGATCGCGCAGGGCGAGGGCTTCAGCAATCCTCTGTTTGGAAAGACCGGGCCGACGGCGTGGCTGGCGCCGGTGTTTCCTTATTTGCTGGCGGGAATCTTCAAGATATTTGGCGTTTACAGCAAAGCCTCGGCAATTGTGGCGCTGGCTCTGGATTGTTTGTTCTCGGCGCTAACCTGCATTCCGGTTTACTTCATCGCCAATAAACACTTTGGAGCGGCGACTGCGGCATGGGCGGGATGGGCATGGGCGTTCTTTCCTTATGGAATTTATTTCTCGGCGGACTTCATCTGGGCTACGACTCTCACCACGCTCTTGATGACCATGGTCTTTCTCTCCGCGATTTACCTGGAAACCTCGTCTTCAGTTTGGCCGTGGGTAGGCTTTGGTGCGCTCAGTGGATTGGGAGGGTTGACTGATCCGGTCGTAATGTCGGTGGCGCCTTTTCTTGGAGCGTGGGCTTGGTATCGCCTCTATAAGAGCGGGCGGCGATGGCTGGCTCCGGGCCTCGGAGCGGTGCTGGCTGTGACGCTGGTAGTTTCTCCGTGGTTCATTCGGAACTATGTGACTTTTCACAAATTCATTCCGTTCCGCAGTTGTCTAGGCCTTGAGGTTTATTTCGGCAACAATCAGGATTCGTGGCACTGGGGACCTCCCGGCTACCATCCTTCGGACAACGAAAACGAGTGGCAGGAGTATCAGCAACTGGGCGAGATCGCCTACACTTCGAAGAAGTTTCACGAAGGGCTGGCGTTCATCGATTCGCATCGGCTTCTTTATGTGAAGCAGACGCTGCGGCGGGTGGTTTATCTGTGGACAGGATTCTGGAGCTTCAGCCCCCGCTATCTGCAGGAAGAGCCCGCCGATCCGTGGAATATGGTCTTCTGCACCGGGCTTACGGTGCTGACTTTGATCGGACTTCGCCGGGCGTGGCGGCTCGACAAGAACATCGCCGTGCCTTATGTCATCGTGTTTTTTTTCTTTCCTATAATCTATTACCTGACGCACCCGGAAGATTATTACCGGCGGCCGATTGATCCGCAATACGTGGTGCTGGCGGCTTTCGCAGTGGCTTCGTGGGTTACGGAGCGGAAGCAAAGGCGAGCGAACATCCCGCCTAAAGTCGCGACGGTTGAGTGAACTTCATCCTCTCAGAAAAATATAAGACGCTGGCGATTCTGCTGCTGCTGACGGCTGGGGCGCTGCTGGTGCACGGATATCATCCCTATGCCGAGGATGCGGAGATTTATCTGCCAGGAGTGGAGAAGATTCTGCATCCCGAACTGTTTCCGGCGGGTCAGGAATTCTTCGCGTCGCATGCCAGCCTGACATTCTTCCCTAATCTGATTGCGTTTTCTCTGCGGTTGACTCACTTACCCATGGAGACCGGGCTTTTCTTGTGGCATGTGGCATCCATTTTTCTTCTACTGCTTGCGTGCTGGGAGTTGAGCGGATTGTTGTTTTCGACTGCGAGGGCGCGGTGGGGCGGAGTCTGTCTCGTCGCCGCGCTATTGACGATTCCAGTCGCGGGAACCGCGCTCTACATCATGGATCAGTACTTGAACCCGCGGAATCTGGCGGCGTTCGCCGCCATCTTTGCCGTCGCCCGGACTCTGGAGAAAAAGTATGTGCGCGCCGTGCTGTGGCTGGCGTTTGCGGGAAGCGTGCATCCGCTGATGGCCGCGTTTGCGTTTTCATTCTGCTTCCTTCTCGTGATCGCGGAGAAATTTGAAAAGAGAACGGCAGCATCGAGCTCCACTGAATGCTCTAGCAGGCTTAGCCGTCTGCTGCCGTTTGGGATTTCGCTGGACCCTCCGACTTCGCCCGCCTACCACGCGGCCGCGATGCGGCATGAGTTTCACTACATCCAGCTCTGGCACTGGTATGAGCAGTTGGGCATTCTGGCCCCGGTGGTGTTGTTCTGGTGGTTTGCGCGTATCGCGCGGGAGCGGCAATGGCATCGATTGGAACTTGTGTGCCGGGCGCTCATCGTCTACGACCTTGTCTACTTTTTCGCCGCGCTCGTAGTCGATTTGCCGGCGCGATTTGAGAGTCTGGCTCGCCTGCAGCCGCTGCGCAGCCTGCATCTTCTCTACATGCTGATGTTCTTGATCATGGGCGGATTGCTGGGCGAGTTTGTGCTGAAGAATCGAGTGTGGCGCTGGCTGGCGCTCTTTGTTCCGCTGAGCGTTGGGATGTTCGTCGCGCAGCGAGATCTTTTTCCGGCGAGCGCTCACATCGAGTGGCCTGGCGTCGCGCCGAAAAATCCGTGGGCGCAGGCATTTGTCTGGGTTCGTGACAACACGCCGGTGGATGCGGTGTTTGCGCTCGATCCCGATTTCATGCAGATCCGCGGAGAAGATACGATCGGCTTCCGCTGTCTGGCGCAGCGCAGCCGGCTGGCGGACTTATCGAAGGACAGCGGCGCGGTCAGCATGTTTCCTCCGTTGGCCGAAGAATGGTGGGCCCAGGTGCAGGCGCAGACTCCGTGGAAGAGTTTTCGCGCGGAAGACTTTTTGCGGTTGAAAAACAAATATGGCGTGAGTTGGGTGGTGGTGCAGCAGCCGGGAGTTGCGGGGCTCGACTGCGCTTACCAGAACAGCGCGGTGCGCGTTTGCCGGATCCCTTCGCAACAGTAATAGCAATGGGTCTGGCTCCGAAAATCCAGTTTCCGAGCGGTCGATCATTTACAATGCAGAATAATGTCTGAGCTGCTTCGGCCGTTCAAACCCCCGTCCGGCTGTTTCCCTACGAAAGGTGGGGATCTCCGCTGCCTGCGCTGGCCAGGCAATATCGCGAGAACCATCCTTGCCCGCATATTCTGCTGAAAGATTTTCTTGATCCTGAAGTTGCGCGGAACATGGCGGCGCAGTTTCCTCAAGCTGCAAGCGACGCCTGGACGCAGTACAAGCACGCCAACGAAAATAAGCTGGGCATGCCCAAGCGCGAGCTGTTTCCGGCGACGATTGGGGCCGTCACCGACGAATTGAACTCGCCGGAGTTTGTGGCCTGGGTTTCGGAATTGACCGGAATTCCCAATCTGATGGCGGACCCTATGCTCGAGGGCGGCGGCCTGCATCAGTCCGGGCCGGGCGGCTACCTGAACGTGCATACGGATTTTTCCATGCACCACTTCCACACCCACCTGCACCGGCGCGTGAATCTGATTCTCTATCTGAATCCGGGGTGGCAAGAGGAGTGGGGCGGAGCGATCGAATTGTGGGAGCGCAAGGATGGGAAGATGGCGCGTTGTGCGGCGAAGTATCCGCCGCTGCTGAATCATGCGCTCATTTTTACGACCGATGAGCGGTCGTTGCACGGCTTTCCTGATCCTCTGACGTGCCCCGAGGGACAGTCGCGCAAGAGTCTCGCTTTGTACTACTACACGGTCGAGCAGGGCAAGAAAGTCACCGGACATTCCACCGATTATTTTGCGCGGCCGCAGGATGGCTGGGGGAAATCGGCGATGATCTGGCTGGATAAGAAGGCCGTCGACCTTTACTCGCGGGCCAAGGCGCGGTTCGGATTCTCCGATGAGTTCGCCAGCAAGGTGCTGGGATTTTTGTCGAGGAAGAAGTAAGCGGCAATCCGAAGTTCCGTCCACGAAGCTTCTCCAACTCTCTGTTCCATTGTTCTATGCCGGGCGAGCGGTTCGGCGGGCGTAGTACGTGGGATAGCCGGGCTCGAGCTTGCGGCCCTTGTCGCTGAAGCGGGGCAGGTGGATCAATCCCGCCTTCTGCAACGCGAATTGCAGAGCTGTCGCGAGCACGCCGAAACCATATTTCACGCTGCGGCGGAAGTTGATGGATGAGGCTTCTTCGAAGTACTTCGTGGGACAAGAAACTTCTCCGATGCGGAAGCCGAAATGCACGCACTGGGCGAGCATCTGATTGTCGAAAACGAAGTCGTCGGAGTTTTCGAGCAGCGGCAGTTCGGTGAGCACTTTGCGGCTGAAGGCGCGGTAGCCGGTGTGGTATTCGGAAAGCTTCACGCGCAGAAAAAGATTTTCGAACGCGGTGAGCAACCGGTTTGAGATGTATTTGTAGAGCGGCATGCCGCCGCGCAGCGCCGTCCCGCCGATAATGCGCGAACCCAGCACAACGTCATAAACGCCGTAAGCCACCATGCTGGCCATCGCCGTTACCAGCAGCGGCGTGTACTGATAATCCGGGTGAAGCATGATGACCACGTCGGCGCCTGCAGCCAGAGCCTCGCGATAGCAGGTCTGCTGATTGCGGCCGTAACCGTAGTTGCGATCATGCTGGAAAACCAGCAAGCCCAGGCGACGAGCCAGGTCGACCGTCTGGTCAGAGCTGTGGTCGTCGACCAGGATGCGGATATCCACCAGCTCCGGCAGTTCTCCTACCGTGGCCTCGAGGGTTTTCTCCGCGTTGTAGGCGGGCATTACGACCGCGATGCGTTTTCCGTCAATCATTCTTGTCGGGGCTTCTGAGATTCTGCTTACAGAAATTCTTTAACACAGAGGTCACAGAGGAACACAGGGTACAGCTTGGCACTTCCAATGATACCTGACGGCGCGAAAATAATTGTTCGACGAAGCTCTCGGAACGGGATCGCCTGGTCAGGGCTCGGCTCGCAAAAACCGAGGTACCCCCCTCCCCCCTCCCCTCACTGGAATCATCGAGTTAGCACGAAATTCCCGGCAAAATCCGCATGGCAAAGGAGTTAGATACCATAATATAGAAAACAAACGGCTTACGGTCTGGCGGTTTCGTCTTCTGCGGACCGTCACTGCCTCGACAATGATCGCGCGACTGCGGGGCTGTGCGCAAGGTCAGATGTCACACGTGGGGTGTGGAAAATCCTGGATGGATTATGGATTGATGTGGCGGTGCTGCCGTCGAGGATTAAGAGAAGTCGGAGACGAGGACGAGCGGCCCGATACACCTGGGCCGCCGGACAGCCGAGGACGGCTGTCCCCACATGGAGTTGCTGTGGGCGGCTCGGCGCTACGCCTTGCTCCCGTTCGACTGTCGTGTGAAAAACTGGTTGTTCAGCATCTATGGCAGCAAAGCGAACACTCTTCGAGAAGATCTGGGATGCGCATCTGGTGGCGCAACCGAGCGGGCGGTCGCCGATCGTTTACATCGATCTGCATCTGGTGCATGAAGTTACTTCGCCGCAGGCCTTTGATGGGTTGCGAGCTGCGGGAAGAAAGGTCCGGCAGCCCTCGCGCACCGTCGCCACCGTCGATCACAACATTCCGACCGAGCCGCGGGGAACTCCCATCACCGATCTGATTGCGGCCAAGCAGATTGCGGCGCTGCAGGCGAACTGCAAGGAATTCGGCGTCCTGCTGTTTGATATGGATTCGCCGGAGCAGGGGATTGTGCACGTGATTGGGCCGGAACTGGGGCTGACGCGGCCGGGGATGACGATTGTTTGCGGCGACAGCCATACCAGCACGCACGGGGCTTTTGGAGCGCTGGCCTTTGGCATTGGAACGTCGGAAGTGGAGCACGTTCTGGCGACGCAGTGCCTGGCCCAGCAAAGGCCGAAGACGATGAAGATCGATGTGCGCGGGCGATTGGCGGAAGGCGTGACGGCGAAAGATCTGGCGCTGGGAATCATCGGACAGATCGGCACTGATGGCGCGACCGGGCATGTCATCGAATATGCCGGCGAAGCGGTGCGGGCGCTCTCGATGGAAGGCCGCATGACGCTGTGCAATATGAGCATCGAGGCCGGAGCGCGGGCGGGGATGGTGGCGCCGGATGAAACCACGTTTGCGTATGTGAAGGGCAAGCGATTTGCTCCGCGGGACGGCGAATGGGAGAAGGCGGTCGAATACTGGCGCAGCTTGCCGACGGATGAAGGCGCGGCGTTCGACAAAGTCGTGGAGATTGATGCGGCGCAGCTTTGTCCGTTTGTGACCTGGGGCACGAATCCCGGGATGGTGGCGCCGGTGACGGGGCGGGTGCCGGATGTTGGAAGCCTGAAAGAATCCGACCGGCGCTCGACTGAGCTTGCTTTGCAATACATGGGGCTGGAGCCGGGGAAGCGCATTGAAGACATCGGCATCGATCGCGTCTTTATCGGATCGTGCACCAACTCGCGCCTTGAGGATCTGCGGGCGGCGGCGCGCGTGGCCAAGGGTCATCACGTGAGCGCGAAGGTGCGGGCGATGGTGGTGCCGGGATCGCAGACGGTGAAGCGGGCGGCGGAGCAGGAAGGCCTGCATCGGATTTTTCTGGATGCTGGATTCGAGTGGCGCGAGTCGGGATGCTCGATGTGTCTGGGAATGAATCCTGACATTTTGCAGCCCGGGCGAGCGCTGCGCTTCGACCAGCAACCGGAATTTTGAAGGGCGGCAGGGACGCGGTGGGCGGACGCACCTGGTGAGTCCGATGATGGCGGCGGCGGCGGCGATTGCGGGGCACTTCACGGATATTCGGGATTGGAAGTTTCAGTGATGGCGATAATTCCTGTGGGAGCTCACGTGGAGTACCTGAGATCCTTCGAGCTGACGCACTGTAAGAGGGTAGGGATCCTTCGACTGCAGCGATGAACTTCGCTTTGCGAAGTTCTCGCTCCGCTCAGGATGACAGGAGTAAGGGGTTAGGGATATGAAACCGTTTCGTACACATCGTGGGCGCGTGGCTCCGCTGGATCGGGTCAATGTTGATACCGACCAGATCATTCCTAAGCAGTTTCTGAAGCGGATTGAGCGCACGGGCTTTGGCCAGTTTTTGTTTTACGACTGGCGATTCGCCGCCGACGGGAAGAAGAACGCTGGTTTTGTTCTGGACGAGCCGCGTTATGAGGGCGCGAGCATTCTGGTTGCGGGAAAGAATTTTGGCTGCGGATCTTCGCGCGAGCACGCGGTGTGGGCGCTGGCGGATTTCGGTTTCCGCGCCGTGATTTCTTCTTCGTTCGCCGACATCTTCGCCAATAACAGCACGAAGAACGGCTTCCTCACGGTGCGCCTGAGCGAGGCTGAAGCCGCCGAACTGATGCGGCGATCTCGCGAGCTTGACGACTACCAGCTCACCATCGACCTGGAGCAATGCGAGGTGCGGGACGATCAGGGCTTTCGCGCGAAATTTCCCATCGATGAATTCGTGCGGCATTGTCTGCTGAATGGGCTGGACGACATTGGGCTGACGCTGCAACACGAAGCGGAGATTGCCGCTTATGAAGCGCTGCATCCGCCACCGGCGGCGCTGCAATCGCGCTGTAAACATAAAGCTGGACCAGTAAACAACGGTAAACATAGGCAAAAGCGAGTAAAGATTTGTAAAACCTTCGCCCCGGTACTTGACCTGCCGCGGCGCGCGGTTGATGCTAGTTTTGTGGGGTTCTACTATTACATCTGCGTTCCAGTTCCTACCTGAGCCTCTCCAGCGGGAGGACCTTAGTCGTAAGACGATCGGCTGCCTTCCGGGCAGAGGTGCCGCAACCGACTCGAAAATGAAACGTCTAATAAATGGCACGTTCTACGCCGAGCTTGTGGAAAGGTGCAAACGACCAAACCTTGAAAACGATCGATTCGAGTTCTCTTCAAGAAGAACGGCAGTTTGCCGAGCGCTTTCGGCTTTGGCTGGTATCGGCTGTCGCGCTGGGTGTGGTTTGCGCATCCTTCTCCGGCTGCACCAGCGCCGACTCCAAACAGCAGAAGGCGCAAGCTGCGGGCCCGCATGCGGTTTCGGTGGCGGTGGCCAAGGTGCAACAGCAGGATATGCCGGTCTATCTGGTTGGGCTGGGATCGGTGACTGCGTTTTACACGGCGAACATAAAGAGCCGCGTCGACGGCCAGATCATGCGCGTCAACTTCCAGGAAGGGCAGATCGTGAAAGAAGGCGATTTGCTGATCCTGATCGATCCGCGCCCCTACCAGGTGCAACTGGAACAGATGCAGGCGCAATTGTTCAAGGACCAGGCTACGCTGCGCGATGCGCGACTGAACCTGCAGCGCTATACCACGCTGATTCCCTCCGGCAGCATTGCACAGCAGCAGGTGGACACGCAGAAATCGTTGGTGGACCAGCTCGACGGCCAGGTGCGCACCGATCAGGCGCAGATCGATAACGCCAAGCTGCAGCTCGTCTACTGCAACATCACGGCGCCGTTTACCGGCCGGGTCGGGCTGCGGCAGGTGGATCCGGGGAATATTGTGCACGCAACCGACACCAATCCCATGCTGATCCTCACGCAATTGCAGCCGATTGCGGTGATCTTCACTCTGCCCGAGGATCAGTTGCCGACCGTGGCGCAGCACATGAAGAACTCGACGCTGCTGGTGGAAGCCTACAGCCGCGACGATCAGACCAAGCTGGCGACGGGCAAACTGCAGACGATTGACAACCAAATCGATCCGACGACGGGAACCGCCAAGCTGAAAGCGGTCTTCGATAACAAAGACAACCAGCTTTGGCCCAACCAGTTCGTAAATGCGAACCTGCTTCTGGAGACGCGCAAGAACAGCACGGTGCTGCCCACGGCCGCGATCCTGCGTGGTCCGCAGGGAGCATTCGTCTATCTGGTAAAGCCCGACAAGACGGTCGAAGCGCGCACGGTGACCATAGCGCTCACCCAGGGCAAGACCACGGCGGTCGTTGCCGGCCTTAATCCCGGGGACACGGTGGTGACCGACGGCCAGGACAAACTGCAAACCGGCAGTACCATCGAGCCGCGAAGCAGCGGCCCGGCAACTTCGGCAACTGCGGCATCAGGAACTCCGGCTTCATGAGTCCTTCACGTTTATTCATTCTCCGGCCAGTGGCGACCACGCTTTTGATGGTGGGCGTGCTGCTGGTGGGGTGGGTTGCCTTCCTGCAACTGCCTGTCTCCGCTCTGCCGGAGGTCGATTATCCAACCATTCAGGTCGTAACGTTTTATCCGGGGGCGGATCCCGAGGTGATGGCTTCGTCGGTGACTTCACCGCTGGAGCGGCAGTTCGGGCAGGTTCCCGGACTGAGCCAGATGACCTCGACGAGTTCGTTTGGCAGTTCGGTGATCACGCTGCAGTTCGGTCTCGACCAGAATATTGACGTGGAAGAACAGCAGGTTCAGGCCGCGGTGAACGCGGCGCCAACGTTCCTGCCGGCGGACTTGCCGAATCCTCCGATTTACAACAAAGTAAATCCGGCCGATTCGCCGATTCTCACGCTGGCGATGACCTCGGACTCGCTGGCCTTGTCCAAGGTGGAGGATCTCGCCGATACCGCGCTGGCGCAGAAAATTTCGCAGTTGCCGGGCGTGGGACTGGTTTCCATCAGCGGCGGACAGAAGCCCGCCGTGCGAGTTCAGGTGAACCCGACGGCGCTCGCTTCCTACGGGTTGAGCCTGGAAGATGTTCGCACGGCGCTGGCCGAGGCCAATGTGGATCAGGCGAAGGGCGTGATCGACGGCGCGCGCCAGTCGTACACGATCGGCGCCAACGATCAACTATTCCTCGCCGCGCAGTACAAGCCGATCGTCGTCGCTTATCACAACGGGGCGCCGGTGCGGCTCAGCGATGTGGCCAACGTGTTCGATGGCACGGAAAACGATCTGCTGGCGGCCTGGATGAATGAGACTCCGGCGGTGATCGTCAACATCCAGCGCCAGCCCGGGGCGAACATCATCAGCGTCGTCGACCGGATCAAGAAGCTGCTGCCGCAATTGCAGGCGTCGCTGCCCTCCGCGGTGAAAGTGCAGATTCTCACCGACCGGACCACGACCATCCGCGCCTCGGTGAAGGACGTTGAGTTCGAGTTGGCATTGACCATTGTGCTGGTGGTCATCGTTATTTTCTTTTTCCTGCGAAACCTGCGGGCCACGTTCATTCCCAGCGTCGCGGTCCCGCTCTCGATTGTGGGAACGTTTGGCGTGATGTACTTGCTGGGCTACAGCCTGAACAATCTGACGCTGATGGCGTTGACCATCTCCACCGGGTTCGTGGTGGATGACGCCATCGTCATGATCGAAAACATCGACCGCTATCTTGAAGCCGGGGATTCGCCGCTGGAAGCGGCGTTGAAAGGATCGGGGCAGATTGGGTTCACCATCGTCTCGCTCACCGTGTCTCTGATTGCGGTGCTGATTCCGCTGCTGTTCATGGGCGACATTGTGGGCCGGCTGTTCCGCGAGTTCGCGGTCACGCTGGCGGTGACCATCCTGGTGTCGGCGGGAGTTTCCCTGAGCTTGACTCCGATGATGTGCGCCAAGCTGCTCAAGCATCGCAAGGAGGGCGAAAAGGGACGCTTCTACGAAGTCACGGAAGATTATTACAACCGGGTGATTGCGTTTTATGGCCGCACCGTGAAATGGGTGCTGAAACATCAAACGGCAACCCTGTTCGTGACCTTCGGAACCCTGGTTCTCACGCTGGTTCTGTACGTGGTTGTGCCCAAGGGATTCTTCCCGGTGCAGGATACGGGAGTGATTCTGGGAATTTCGGAAGCTCCGGACAATATTTCGTTTGATGCGATGTCGCGGCGCCAGCAGGAACTGGCGAAGGTGATTCTCAAGGATAAGGACGTGGAGAGCCTGTCGTCTTTTATCGGCGTGGACGGCACGAATACGACTCCCAACAGCGGGCGCATTCAGATCAACTTGAAGCCGCGCGATGAGCGTGACGCGGACGCTTCGGGCGATCATCCGGCGACTGCAGCCGGAATTAGCCAAGGTAGACGGAATCACGCTCTACATGCAGCCGGTGCAGGATTTGACGGTGGAAGATCGCGTGAGCCGCACGCAGTTCCAATACTCCATTGAAGATGCCGACGCGCAGGAGCTGGCGCAATGGACGCCGAAGCTGGTGGAGAAACTGAAAGCGGCGCCGGAACTGCGCGATGTCGCCACCGACCAGCTCAACGGCGGGCTCAGGACAAATCTCACGATCGACCGCGACACCGCGTCGCGTCTGGGAATCCTGCCGCAGGCCATCGACAATACGCTGTATGACGCTTTCGGGCAGCGGCAGGTTTCCATCATCTTTACGCAGTTGAACCAGTACCACGTGGTGCTGGAAGTGCTGCCGAACTTCGCCAAGACGCCCGACGCGATGAACGACGTCTACGTTCGGCCGAGCAGCATCACGCCCACCACCGGCGCACCTACCGCCAATGCTGCCACGTCGACCACCAGCGGAGCCCCGGTTCCGCTTTCAACTTTCATACGGATGCAAACGACGAACACACCCCTCGCGGTCAACCACCAGGGACAGTTCCCGGTGGTCACGCTGTCGTTCAACCTCGCGCCCGGAGCCTCGCTGGGCGATGCCACGAAAGCCATCGAGCAGATCGAGAAAGATATCCAGTTGCCGGCGAGCATTCACGCCTCGTTTCAAGGAACGGCGGCCGCATTTCAGAATTCGCTTGCCAGTGAACCGTTCCTGATTCTGGCGGCGATCATCACGGTGTACATCGTTCTGGGAGTGCTGTACGAAAGCTACATTCACCCTATCACGATTCTCTCTACCTTGCCCTCGGCCGGAGTGGGCGCGATCCTGGCTCTGATGATCACGGGGAACGATCTTACTGTGGTGGCTTTGATCGGCATCATCCTGCTGATCGGCATCGTAAAAAAGAATGCCATCATGATGATCGACTTCGCTCTGGAGGCCGAGCGCGAAGAACACAAACCACCGGAAGAGGCAATTTTTCAGGCATGTTTGCTGCGCTTCCGCCCCATCATGATGACGACCATGGCGGCGCTGCTCGGCGGTCTGCCGCTGGCGCTGGGATCGGGAACAGGCGCGGAGTTGCGTCGGCCGCTGGGCATCACGATCGTGGGCGGTCTGATTCTCAGCCAGTTGCTCACGCTCTATACGACGCCGGTGGTTTATCTATGGTTTGACCGGCTGGGTCAACGATTTGCGAAGTACAAGATCGGCAATCCGATTCCGCAGGAGTTCCCGGCGGATTGAGCGGATTCGGGGATTGAAGCAATTTCAGGGATGCCGTGAACCAAAACACGGTGTCATCCCGGGCAGGGCGAGGGATCCTGGTGTTTGCCGGCAGAGGCAACACCTGCGGCAAGAACCAAGATCCCTCGCTACGCTCGGGATGACAGGTGCACTTGGTGCGGTAGATGACGGGTGTCCTTGATTTGCGGTAGCAGAAGTTGAGTTAGACGATGAGTATTTCGGCTCCATTTATCCGGCGTCCGATTGGCACGTCGCTGCTGGCGGCGGCGCTGCTGCTCTCCGGGATTCTTGCCTTCAATTACTTCCGGTGGCTTCGCTCCCGCGGGTGGATTTCCCGGTAATCAGCGTGGGTGCACAGCTGCCGGGCGCCGATCCGCAGACGATGGCTTCTGCCGTGGCCACGCCGCTGGAGCGGCAGTTCGGGCGCATCTCAGGCGTGAATCAGATGACCTCGTCGAGCCAACTAGGTTCGACCGGCATCGCGCTGCAATTTGATCTGAACCGGAACATTGATGCCGCAGCCCGCGATGTGCAGGCGGCAATCAACGCGGCTCGCAGCCAGCTTCCCACCAATCTGCCGAGCAATCCAACTTATCGCAAGATCAACCCAGCAGATGCACCCATCCTGATTCTGGCGCTCACTTCTGACACGGTTCCGGTGGCGCGTTTGTATGACGCGTCCGACTCGATTCTGGCGCAGAAGCTCTCGCAGGTGAATGGAGTGGGCCAGGTGTTCACGTACGGTTCGGCGCCGCCGGCGGTGAGAGCCGAAGTCAATCCGATGCTGCTCAACAAGCTCGGAGTGGGCCTGGACACGGTGCGCAATGCGCTCAATCTGGCCAATGCCAATCAAGCCAAGGGACAAGTCTCGAGCGGAACGACCTCTCAAGAGTTCGCCGACAATGATCAACTTTTTACCGCGGATGAGTACCGGCCGTTGATCGTCGCCTATCATAACGACGGCCCGGTGCGACTGGGAGACGTGGCCGATGTGCAGGACTCGGTCGCGGACGTGCACAACCTCGGCCTGGCCAATGGCAAGCCCGGGGTTCTTGTCGTTATTTTCCGGCAGCCCGGCGCCAACGTCATCGAGACCGTGGACCGGGTGCGCGCTCTGATGCCTTATCTTCAGTCCTCGATTTCTCCGGCTATCAAACTGCAGGTTATGTCGGACCGCACGATTACGGTCCGTGCGTCGGTTAAAGACATTGAATCCACGCTGCTGATTTCGATCGTGCTGGTGATCATGGTGGTGTTCGTGTTCCTGCGGACGGTGCGGGCGACGGTGATTCCCAGCATTGCCGTTCCGCTTTCGCTGGTGGGCACTTTCGGCGGGATGTATCTGCTGGGCTACAGCCTGGACAATCTGTCGCTCATGGCGCTGGCGATCTCCACTGGATTCGTGGTGGATGACGCCATCGTGGTGCTGGAGAACATCACGCGCTACGTGGAGCAGGGGATGGACGCGGTGCAGGCGGCGTTCAAGGGAGCGGCGGAAATTGGCTTCACCGTGGTCTCCATGAGCCTGTCACTGGTGGCAGTGTTCATCCCGCTGCTGATGATGGGTGGGATTGTGGGGCGGCTGTTTCGCGAGTTCGCGGTCACGCTCAGCATTGCGATCGGAGTTTCGCTCCTGGTGTCGTTGACGACCACGCCGACGATGTGCGCCAAATTCCTGCGCCCAGCCGAATCGAACAAACGGCATAACGCTTTCTATCGGGCCAGCGAATGGTTCTTCGACAGTTTTCTGGCGACGTACCGGCGCGCGCTCAAATGGGTGCTGGCGCATCAGCCCGTGACCTTGCTGGTGACTATTCTGGTGGCCTGCCTGAGCGTTTACCTCTACATCATCGTGCCCAAGGGTTTCTTCCCGCAGCAGGACACCGGGCGGCTTCAGGGATCGGTACAGGCGGCACAAGACATCTCGTTCCAGGCCATGAGCGGCAAGATGGAACAGTTCGTGCAAATCATACTGAAGGATCCCGCGGTGAGCACGGCGGTTGGGTTCGCGGGTGGAGGCTCGGCGACCAATCAGGGCCGGTTCTTCGTCATGCTGAAGCCACTCGAGCAGCGCGGCCAATGCAAGACCCCCCACTTCTGGAACCCCTGCTACGTTAGCGCCGACGATGTGATCGATCGATTGCGAGGTAAACTCGCGGCGGTTCCGGGAGCCACGCTGTTCCTGCAAGCGCAGCAGGATCTGACGATTGGCGGGCGCTACGGGCAGGCGCAGTACCAGTACACGATACAAGGCGAGGACTTGAATGAACTCAACAACTGGGGTCCGCTGTTGTTGCAGAAAATGCGCGGACTACAGGAATTGCGCGACGTGAATACCGACCAGCAGGATAAAGGATTGCAGGCGCAACTGGTGATCGACCGGGACACGGCCAGCCGGTTGGGAGTTGCTGCGCAGGATATCGACAACGCGCTCTACGATGCTTTCGGGCAGCGCCAGGTCTCGACCATGTACATGCCGCTCAACCAATACCACGTGGTGATGGAAGTGGCGCCGGAGTTCCAACAGACGACGGAGGCTTTGCAGAATATTTATTTGCGCTCCAGCGCCGGCGCGCCCATACCGCTGGCGGCATTCACTCACTTCGTTCCCTCCAACATGCCCTTGGCGGTGAATCACCAGAGCCAGTTTCCGTCGGTTACGATTTCATTTAACCTGGCTCCCGGAGTTTCTCTTGGACAGGCGACGCTAGCCATCGAAAAAGTCCAACAGTCCATCGGCTTCCCGGCGACGATTCAGGCAAGTTTCCAGGGCACGGCGGCCGCGTTCAAGGATTCGCTTTCGAGCGAACTGGTGCTGATTATTACCGCACTGATTACGGTGTACATCGTGCTGGGCATGCTTTACGAGAGCTATATTCACCCCATCACGATTCTCTCGACGATGCCTTCAGCCGGCGTGGGTGCCCTTTTGGCCTTGCTGCTGACGCACAACGAGCTCAACGTGATTGGAACCATCGGCATCATCCTGCTGATCGGGCTGGTGAAGAAGAACGCCATTATGATGATCGACGTGGCGCTCGAAGTGGAGCGCACGCAAGGAAAGAAGCCGGTCGAAGCCATCTACGACGCCTGCCTGCTGCGCTTCCGACCCATCATGATGACAACGATGGCAGCTCTGCTGGGAGGTCTGCCGCTGGCGCTGGGCAGGGGTACTGGCTCCGAACTGCACCGTCCGCTGGGCATCACGATTGTGGGCGGCCTGATTGTCAGCCAGGCGCTTACGTTGTTCACCACCCCCGTCGTCTATGTGTATCTCGACCGCTTGCGGCTGGCCTTGCGCGGCGGAGAAGCCAAGCCTCTGCTGCAGGATCCTTCGGGCACTCCCACACCGAGTCCGGCCCACTGAGACGCTCGCTTCCCGAGTCCTGTAAAATCGAAGAAACTCCCGAAGGCTGATTTCGGCAGGCACGACGGGCGGCGTGCAACCCGTTTTCAGGGGCATCGCATCGCAGAGGTTGGCGCGGAACGCCGGAAGGAATCTGGTTCTCGATGGTCTAAAGAGACCGCCAGCCAAAGCGCGACGGGATGGGTGCGGTAGAATACCCCTTTTTCTCGCTGATAATCGTATGATGGTGGTTTCGTTCGGACACCTTATTGTCGCGGTGCCCGGTATGATCGGGCTTCGCTTCGAACTTGGCTTTCAAATTCTCGTAGGAGTCACGGATGCTTCAGAAAGCATTGATCCTGGTTTTCGCCGTCGCAGGGATTGCCGGTTGCGTCGGCTGCAGCACAACGAGCCATTATGTCTACGCCACCCTTCCGGCTGCCAATGAGCTGGCGGTTTATCGGGAGGACCCCTACTCCGGCACGCTCACGGAACTCGCGGGAACGCCGTACACGGTGGGGGATGGAGCTCAATCGGTGGTGGTCCATCCCTCGCGGAAATTCCTGTATGTGGCGAATCCCGGTCAGAATGAAAACGATATTTCCCTGTTCGACATCCTCAGTAACGGCTATGTGAATGAGATCCCCCCGCGCACGACGGTTGCCGTTAACGGAAACGGGACGCCAGGGGGCGGCGCACAGCCGAAGCTTCTGGTGATGGACCCGGCTGGCAATTACTTGTACGTGATGAACACGGCATCGGATAACATTTCGGTCTTCTCAATCGACAGCAGCACTGGCGCGCTCACCCAGCTTCCCACTTCCCCGTCCTCGCTCAGTGGGTTGACGCCGCTTAATATGGTGCTGACGCCATCGGGCGACTTTCTCTACGTCAGTGTCGCGGGCGGACAAATCGGGACCAACTACGGCTCAATCTTAGGCTTCAGCGTGAGCTCGGGGGCACTCGCACTGCTCAATCCTCCTCTGACCAGCGCCGCTGGGGTCAATCCGAATGGACTCGCAATCGACCCAAGCGGCAGTTATCTGTACGTGGCGAATACCCAGTCAGACTCCATCTCTATTTTCGCCATTAGCCCAGCCAACACCCCGCCTGGCACGTTGCAGGAGGTCATTGGCTCTCCACTGGAGGACATCAATTACACCGATCCTTTTGCGCTGCTCCTGGATGCCAAAGGTCAGTATCTCTATGTGGCGAATCAGGGATCGAACAACGTTGCTGTGTACTCGATCGATCCCACGACTGGACTGCCTACGGCGCTTACTACCTCTACCAGCGCCTTTGCCTTCACCACCGAAGGTAGTCCTAGTTTTCTGGTCGAGGACCCGAACGGAAATTATTTATTTGTGGGGAACCAGGGCTCCTCTGCGGGAATTCAGGCGTTTGGCGTCAACAGTGGGAATTTAAATCCTCTCCTAACGTATGGGGTTGGGAATACGCCCAGTTCGATCGCCGTGGTGCCAGTAAATGAAAACCAGCCACCGTTTCAGCTTTGAACCTGAGTCGAAAAATCTTTCCCCAACGCACAGCACTGGACGAACCAGCCAGAATAGGTTAGTTTGCTGAGAGCGGCTAACACATGAATGTCGCCATGAGCCGCACCTGGGAACAGGCCGCTTCACGAACGACGGAGTTTTCTGTTAACAAGCCGATGACATACAAAAACTCCCAACTCTGCGACAATAAATAATCCGGCGCGAGCCCCCCTGTGTAACCATCACGGGACTGAACACCGAATCGCGGAGAAACATCCCGATTCGGTCGGCTTGGGGGTTGATTCCGTTGCCGAGACTCACTTCAGGACACAGAATCCATGAGGATTGCCAGCGCGGCGAGCGCCTTCCCGGAACATTACTACTCTCAGAAAGTTCTTCTCGAACGCCTCCAGGACTATTGGGGACCCGAACTCAAGAATCCGCTGTTGCTGGCGCGGCTGCATCGCAACGTGACTGTCGATGGCCGCTACCTTGCGATTCCCGCGGAGCAGTATGTGGATATCAAGACCTGGGGCCAGGCCAATGACATCTGGATCAGGGTCGCGCAGGAGTTGGGAGAGAAAGCTCTCTGCCTTGCACTGCACAATGCCGGACTGGAGCCCTCCGACTTGGGCTGTCTGCTCTTCACCACCGTCACCGGCGTCGCCAGCCCTTCTATCGACGCTTTGCTGATCAACCGCATGAAGCTCCCGACCAATATTCGCCGCACCCCGATCTTCGGGCTGGGATGCGTGGCCGGCGCCGCCGGAATTGCACGCGCCTCGGATTACGTTCGCGCCTATCCCAAGCAGGCCGCGGCTTTGGTGTCGGTCGAGCTCTGTTCGCTTACGTTGCAGCGTGAAGATCTTTCGGTAGCAAACCTGATCTCCTCCGGACTGTTCGCCGATGGTGCTGCCGCGGTCATTGTGACCGGCGCGGAATTTGAAGCGCCGGAGCGAGAAATTCCGGGGCCCAGGATTCTCGCGACCCGGTCGGTGTTCTATCCCAGCACGGAAGACATGATGGGCTGGAACATCTCCGAGAAAGGCTTCCGCATCATACTTTCCACTGAGGTTCCGACCCTGATTCGAGAAAACCTCGGCCGGGATGTGGACGCGTTCCTGGCGGATAACGGACACAAGCGAAGCGACCTGAAGAGCTTCGTTCTCCACACCGGAGGACCGAAAGTGCTCGACGCTTCGGCGGACGCACTGGGGTTGCACAACGGCCAGCTCGATGCTTCCTGGGATTGCCTGCGCAAGGTGGGAAATCTTTCATCGGCGTCTGTGCTGTGTGTGCTGGAAGATGTGATGAAAAACCGGCGCCCTGAGCCGGGCTCGTTGGGTCTGCTGGCCGCCATGGGACCCGGGTTTTGTTCCGAGCTTCTGCTTCTACAGTGGTGAGGTCGCGTAGTTGGTCAACTCAACCGATGTCTTTGTAATCGGCGGCGGCCCAGCCGGGCTGGCAGCAGCGATTGCAGCGCGCCAGCAAGGACTGCGCGTCGTGGTCGCCGATGGCGCCAAGCCACCGATCGACAAGGCATGTGGTGAAGCGCTCATGCCGGATGCGATCACGGCCCTTGAACGGCTGGGAGTTGCCGTGCCCGCCTCTGACGCCTGTCCTCTTCGTGGGGTGCGCTTCCTCAGTTCCGGATTGTCGGCAGAAACGGTCTTCCCTTCTGACGCTTCCGGACTCTCCATTCGCCGGACCACGTTGCATCGCATTATGACTGAACGAGCTGAGGCGCTGGGAGCCGATCTGCTTTGGCAGAGCACGGTCACGGGGATTTCAGGCGACGACGTCCAGTTGGGTGAACGCTCGATCCGCGCGCGGTGGATTGTAGGCGCCGATGGCGCCAACTCGCGCGTACGCCGCTGGGCGAATCTTGAGGCCCACTCGCGGACCGGCCTCCGCTATGCTTTTCGCCGGCATTATCGCATCCAGCCGTGGACTGATCGCATGGAAATATATTGGGGAAAGCGGGTTCAGGGCTATGCCACAGCCGTAAGCAACGAACAAGTCTGTGTGGCGGTGGCTTCGCGCGATCCCAAGCTTCGCCTGGAAGAAGCTTTGGCAGAGTTACCCGAATTGAACGCGCGGCTTCGCGGGGCTGAGACGGTTTCTGCTGAAAGAGGATCCGTAACCGCGAACCGCAAACTGAAGCGCGTTTCTCGAGGGAATGTCGCGCTGATCGGCGATGCTTCGGGAACGGTGGATGCGATCACGGGCGAAGGCCTTGGGCTATCCTTCAGCCAGGCCGTGGCGCTGGCGAGCTGTTTCGGGTCTGGAAATCTCGGCAGTTATCAAGACGCACATCGCCGCCTGGCGTTACGCCCGCTGCTCATGGCGCGATTGATGCTCACGCTTGACGGCCATTCCAGGTTTCAACAACGTACTCTCCGCGCTTTTCGCAGGCATCCTGAGGTCTTTCGAAGATTGTTGGCTCTGCATGTAGGAAGTTTGTCGCCTTTTCACGTCGCGCTCGACGGGCTCACCCTGGGATGGGGGCTGCTCACTGCATAGCCCGATGAAAGACGGCGGCCGGGGGTTTTATCGAAGGCATGTGTGCAGTAAGTTTTTGGCTGTCGTCGCATTTCTTGCGGTCTCCGCCGTCGCTTCTTTCGCGCAGGGTGTGGCATTTCAGCTGGACCCTCAGCACACCACTATTAACTACACGCTCGGCGATGCGCTCCACACGGTTCATGGAACGTTCCGGTTGAAGCAAGGTACTCTGCGCTTCGATCGTTCTTCGGGTGACCCTGCTTCGGGTGATCCGCTTCGGGCAGGCTTGCGGGCGAAATCATCGTGGATGCAAAAAGCGGTGAGAGTGGCAGCGAAATGCGTGACCACAAAATGCATCGGGAAGTGCTGGAGAGCGACCGCTATCCGGAAATTGCATTCCGTCCTGATCGCGTCGATGGGAGGCTGGCCCTGCAAGGAAAGTCTTCGGTGCGGGTGCACGGAATCTTCGCCATCCACGGATCGGATCATGAACTGACCGTCCCCGCAGAGGTCGAGGTGTTTCCCGACCACTGGACCGCGACCCTTCACTTTGCGGTGCCTTATGTGAACTGGGGCATGAAGAATCCGAGCACGTTTTTTCTGCGAGTCAGCGAATCGGTCGACATTGATCTGACGACGGGCGGAACCATAGTCCGTTGAAAGGTGGCCTTAACAGGTCGGCCTTGAAACGATTTGGCTGGAACGCGAATCAATACCCGTCAAGCGGCGAGATTCCTTTCCCTTCGATGCATTCGTAGCATCGTCCGGCGGCGAGGTTCGTGAACTCTTCAGTTCGGCCGCTCGGCCAGAGAATGATGGCCTGCTCCACGCGATCGCGTTTCTCCAACCCAAACGTAACCGGAAATTCCGATTGAGACAAATAACTGGAGCCACTCTTTACCATGCGCGACTGATTCAGGCCGCCGGAGACGATGCGGATGGTCGCACCGATTCCGTCGCGGTTCGATTTGGTGCCGACCAGCCGAAAACGAATGCTGCGGTTCCCGGCGAGCTGGTCGTTCCGGTAGAGGTAGGCTGGACCGTTGTTGGTCGTCAGCAGCAAGTCGAGATCGCCATCGCGATCGAAGTCGGCATAGGCTAGCCCGCGTCCCACCTTCGGCTGCTCGAACCCGCTGCCCACCTCCGCGGCGATGTCGTGAAAACTTCCCTTGCCGTTGTTTAGAAAGAGCTGCGGCGGCTGGGCATAGCCAACATTGCCGCGAATGTTGCGCACCGTCTCGTCGATGTGGCCGTTAGCCACGGCGAGATCGAGCCAGCCATCGAGATTCGCGTCGAGAAAGACGCATCCAAAACCCAGACTGTTCTTGGAAGCTAATCCCACGCCTGCTTGCGCGGCGATGTCTTCGTATGCTTTCCCGCTGAACTCGTAGAGGCCGGTCATTTCGTTATCGAAATTCGTGATGGCGACGCCGGAACGGCCGGAGTTCGTGAAATCGCCAACATCCACGCCCATGCCGGCTCGCGCCTTGCCCTCGCTGCTGAAGGCCAGTCCCGCCTCGACTGCGGCGTCTTTGAAGGTGCCGTTGCGCTGGTTTCGATACAGCTTGTTGGGCTGAGTATCGTTCGCTACCAACACATCGGGCCAGCCGCTCTGGTTTTCGTCCAGCATGGCAACGCCCAGAGATTTGGAACTGCTGTCGAAGACGCCGCTGGAAGCGGTCACGTCTTCGAAGGTGCCGTTCCCGCGATTGTGAAATAGCCAGCAGGTTTCGCCGCGATACGCTTCAGGCGTGCAATAGGATTTGTGCTTGCCATCGAGACTGCAGAACACGTCGTGTTCGGGCGACCACTTGACGTAGTTGCAAACAAAAAGATCGAGCCGGCCGTCGCGGTCATAATCAAACCAGAGGGCGGAAGTGCTGAACGCCAGGCGCTTTCCCAATCCGCTGGCGTTGGTCACATCTGTGAAAGTTCCTTTGCCGGTATTGTGGAATAGCCGGTTCTGGCCCACGCAGGTCACGAGAATGTCCGGGAATCCGTCGTTATCGTAATCGCCAACCGCGACACCCATGCCGTACATTTCAACATCCAGTCCGGCGCGGGAACTGACGTCGGTGAAAGTACCGTTCCTGTTGTTGTGGTAGAGCTGCAGCGTGGAGCGCCGCTGCTTGTGGCCTGGCCAATCCGTTCCATTGATCAGAAGAATGTCTTGCCAGCCGTCGCGGTCGTAATCGAGAAAGGCGCAGCCGGAACCCAAAGTCTCCGGCAGAAGCTTACCGCCGAAGGCGCCGCTGTTGTGCTGGAACTGAATGCCGGCACTGGAGGTGACATCAACCAGCCGGAAGCCCGGCGATGACGTCGTTCCAGAAACCGCGCTCAGCGCCCGCAGTAGCGGCAACTGCGACACTGGCACGAGACCCATCATGCCCTGCAGAAAAGATCTGCGATTCACGGAACTTTTCACGGAACATTCACCAGCCCAGAGCGAATTGCATAAACCACAAGCTCGGCTGTCTTGTGAATGCCGAGCGCGTTCATGATATTGGCGCGATGGACGGCAACCGTGTTGGCGCTGAGGTCGAGCGACCAGGGCTATTTCCTTGTTCGATTTGCCATCCACGATCATCTGCAGCACTTCGAGCTCGCGCGGCGTCAGCCCGCCGCTGCGTTCGCCTTTGAGCGACGAGGGTTGCTCGACCTGGGGATCGAAGATTGTTTTCCCGCCGGCCACGCGCCTCACGGCTGACCCCAGTTCCAGATTCATCGCGTTCTTTAGAATATATCCCCTGGCGCCGGCCTCGGTCGCTTGCCGCACCCAGGTGTTCTCCGAATGCATGCTAAGCATGAGCACAGCGGTCTCGGGCAAGTCTTCGAGAATTTGCCGCGTTGCATCGAGTCCGTTCATCTTCGGCAATGCGCAGTCCATGACTACAACTTGCGGCTTCAACTGGCGCGTCAGTTTGACCGCTTCTTCCCCGTCGCCTGCCTCGCCGACCACAACGATATCCGGCTCATCCTCCAATATCCGTCGAAAGCCACGCCGGACCAGGCTGTGGTCATCGACGAGCAACACACTGATCTTCTTTGTCATATTTGGCTTTTCTGACCTTGATCTTGCTCCCTGGGATCTCCGTCTCGGGACCCAACTTTCTCGCGAGGCACCGTCAGGTGCAATAGAGTACCGCCGGCGGCGGGAGTCGCAAAGATTAATCGTCCATCCATCAATTCCGAGCGCTCGCGCATGGCAACGAGTCCGATGCCATGCTTCGCAGGCCTGTGGTTGAAGCCTACGCCGTGATCCTCCACTTCCAACTCCAGCGTCGCAGGCAGAAAACGCAATCGCACCCAAGCCTGTTTCGCGCCGGAGTGGCGCGCCACGTTGTTCAATGCTTCCTGCAGCACGCGGTAGATTTGCACCGCCGCGCTTCCATTGACGTCGAACGGCACGCCCTGCTTCTCATAGGATATGGCAATCCCGGTCTGTCTTTCCACGGTGGGGATGTACCAGTCGAGCGTAGTCTCCAGCCCGGCCTCGTCGAGCATTACCGGATGCAGCGCCTGCGACAGGGTTCGAACCCGGTCGAGCGTGTCCTGCGCGATCTGGTTGACTTCCTGCAAGTCGCCACGCAGCGACGAACCTTCCGGAGCGTGAGTTCCGGCACGGCCAAGCATTGATCCCATCGCTGTGAGAATCTGTCCAAATTCATCATGCAGCTCGCGCGAAATATAGCGCAGGGTGGATTCCTGCGTGGCAATCAATTTCTGCGCCAGTTCGCTGCGCCGCTCCGAAAGTTCAGCCATGCGCGCAAACAGCCGCCGGTTCCACCGGATCATGGAAAATCCAGTCAGCAGGATCGCGGCCAGGGTCGCGGCCAGGAACACATACACCTGCCGCTGCACCCCGTTGTAGATCTGAACAATTCGCTGCGCCGCCTGCTCTTCGTTTTCGCTGTTCTGCACCAGCATCCGGGCCACGGCCGTGCTCAAGGCCGCCTGCCGCGCCTGAAGCGAAAGCTGAATCTGCACTCTCGCGTCTTTTTCCTTACCCGAGGCAGCCAACGCGAACACGCGGTCCGCTGCATCCCAGAACTGCGTCAACGAACTGCTGAGCGAAGCGCTTTGCTCGGCTGTCCGACTGGTCGGGGCCAACCCGGCTTCGAGGCGCATGGCATCATCGAGGTCGGTGCGAATGCGCTGGAACTGCGCTGACCAGGCTGTGAGCGGGTAAGGCTCGTCATTGTCGATCATGTCGCGCATGGCGACCGCAAGCAGATTCAGGTCGTTCTGGATGCGGAGCAACTGCAGAGAATCCTTGCGGTTACGGTCGATCAGATCGGACTGAAGCTTGCGCAGACCGGCTACTTGCCAGGTGATGTATGCGGAGTAGGCCACGACCGCCGCAAGGGTGATGATCAGCCCGAGCAACAAGCCCACGGTTGGAGAGCGCTCCGGAGAAGGCGGACGTGCCACGCCCCGAGGATACAACGCCCCGCCCAGACGTGTCACAATGCAGTAATAATGAAGCGAATCGAAGTCTGGCGGAGTCCAATTAAAGATTGAGTACAGACCCTAAAGCAGCCCAGAAGCCCCCAAAAGTTCAGCGACTGCGCGCCGTTCTTCCTATCGTTTGGGAGTTGACCCGTCCGCGCGTCGGCCTGCTGAGCGTTGGTTTTTTGCTGATGATTGTGAACCGGGTCTCTAGCCTGGTGCTGCCTTACTCCACCAAATTTTTGTTCGATAACGTCATCCCCAAGCACTCCCTGCATTTGCTGGACCGGCTAGTCCTGGTGGTGCTGGGAGCAACGCTGATCCAGGGAATCACGTCGTTCTCGCTGACGCAGTTGCTATCGAAGGAGGCGCAGCGCCTGATCACCGAACTACGCCAGCGCGTACAGAAGCACATTTCGCGGCTTCCGGTCGCGTTCTACGACGCGAACAAAACCGGCATGCTGGTGTCGCGCATCATGAGCGATGTGGAAGGTGTACGCAATTTGCTGGGGACCGGCCTGGTCGACTTTGCGGGCGGACTGCTGACCTCTGCCATCGCGCTTGTGTTGTTGCTTCGCATCAGTGCGGTAATGACGTCCCTCGCGCTGGGATTCCTGCTGTTCTTCGGGATCGCTCTGGCCAAAGCCTTCGGCACGATCCGGCCAATCTTCCGGGAGCGCGGCAAGATCAACGCCGAAGTGACAGGTCGCCTCACGGAATCTCTGGGCGGCGTTCGCGTCATCAAGGGTTATCACGCAGAGGAGCGCGAGGAGGCGGTCTTCGCCCACGGTGTGAAACGCCTGCTGGAAAACATCATGCGCACGCTCACTGCTACGTCTGTGATGAGCCTTTCCGCCAGCGTGCTTTTAGGCGTGGTCGGCGCCGTGGTCACGTATGTGGGCGCACGCCAGATTATGTCGGGGACCATGTCGATTGGCGGCCTCGTCTCCTTCACGGCGATGTTGGCTTTTCTGATTGCGCCCATGGCGCAGGCCGTGGGAATTGGAACACAGCTCACCGAAGCTCTGGCGGGGTTAGAGCGGACTCAGGAAATTCTGCACGAACGTCCCGAGGACGAGGACCCAAAACGTTCCGTGGCGTTGACCGACATTCGCGGCACCGTGGAGTTCGACGATGTAAGTTTCAGCTACGACGGCGTTCACGAAGTTTTGCATGATATTTCTTTCCGTGCGGAACCCGGCACAGTTACGGCGCTGGTGGGATCCTCCGGCTCAGGAAAATCGACGACCATCGGCCTGATTTCGGCGTTTTACGTGCCAACTAAGGGCAAAATTCTTGTGGATGGCACGGACCTAAGCACGGTCCGGCTCGATTCCTATCGCACGCGCCTTGGAGTGGTTTTGCAGGAATCATTTCTGTTTGATGGAACGATTCGCGAGAACGTGCTGTTTTCGCGTCCCGGCGCGAGTGAAGAGGAATTCCTACGTGCCTGCCGGATCGCCCGCGTGGATGAGTTCGCCGAATCTTTCGCTGAGAAATATGACACCGTGGTCGGCGAGCGCGGCGTAAAGCTCTCGGGCGGCCAGCGGCAGCGCATTTCGATTGCCCGCGCCATTCTGGCAGAGCCCCGCATTCTGATTCTGGACGAAGCGACTTCCAGCCTCGACTCGGAATCCGAGCAGATGATTCAGCACGGACTTTCTTATCTCATGCAGGGGCGAACGACATTTGTAATCGCGCACAGGCTTTCGACCATACGCCGCGCTGATCAGATTCTAGTCATGGAGCAAGGGCGAATCATCGAGCGCGGCACGCACGAAAAGCTTTATGAAGCGCAGGGCCGCTACTACGATCTTTACACCCGGCAGCATGGACTGGAGCATAACCTCTTTCTCGCGCCAGGCGAGGGCGGCAAGATCGAGGCAGACGGGAACGGCAGCACCGGTCCGGCGCGCAATGGCGATGTCAAAACCGCCGACGCCTTGCGTGTGCTCAAGGGAGAGGTTCGCTAGCTTTCATGAGCAGCACAGGCCGAAGCTCGGTGAACGGCGCTCCCGCGATTCGCGCGGACCAACTTTGCCGCTATTACCGGATGGGCGAGACTCTCATCCGGGCTGTCGACGGCGTAACGCTTGCCGTGGCGGCTGGCGAATTCGTTGCGCTGCTGGGAAGTTCCGGCTCGGGAAAGTCTTCGGTCTTGAATCTGCTTGCTGGCCTGGATCGTCCAACCTCGGGTAGCGTGATTGTCCAGGAGCGCGATCTCGCGCAACTCTCACGCGAGGAACTGGCTAAGTATCGGCTGCACACGGTGGGGATGGTTTTTCAATCGTTCAACCTGATCGCCAGCATGACGCTGGCAGAAAACGTCGAATTGCCCATGCGCTTTGCCGAGGTCGATCGCGAGAAGCGTGACGGCCTCGCGCGCGAGGCCCTTGTGAGAGTCGGCCTCGAAGCGCGCATGAACCATCGGCCGAGTGAACTCTCCGGCGGAGAACAACAACGTGCCGCACTGGCGCGTGCGCTCATCAACCGCCCTCAGCTGTTGCTCGCAGACGAGCCTACGGGTAATCTCGACAGCCACACTGGAACTGAAATCATGAATATGGTCCGCGAGTTCAACCAGAAGTTGGGAATGACAGTGGTGATGGTGACGCACGAGCGGGCTCTGGCCGAGCGCTACGCTCATCGGCTGATCTTCCTGGCGGATGGCAAACTGGTTGGAGAGGAATCAAATTCGGTGGTCGCAGCCGGTGGTCGAGAGAACGGAGGGCGGCCGTGAAGCTTCCTGATCTGACCGAACTCGCCCTGCGCAATTTGCGCGAATCGGTTTTGCGAAATTCGCTGACCACCATCGGCATCTCGGTGGGCGTGGCTTCGCTGGTTGCGATGCTTTCTCTGGGAATCGGGCTGCAGCAGCTCGCGTCGCGGCGTTTGATGAAGTCTGGCCTGTTCGATACGGTGGTGGTCACTTCGCGGCGCGATCTGCGCAACTTCGGTCGCGAAGAAGAACGCAGCGGGCCTGCCCCCGCGGAAAGCCGAATTCTCGACGAGCCTACGCGCCGGGAGATCGAGCGTTTGCCTAACGTGCTGGAGGCGTACCCGGACATCCGCTTTATCACCGAGCTGCGCTATGAAGACAAACCGCACTTGACGATGGTGGCGGCGCTGCCTCCGTCTGCCCAATCCAACGACGCGTTTGAGGCGGTGCAGGGACATTTCTTCTCATCCGAGACGGCGCCCGAAGCGATTCTGCAGAAGGCCTTCGCTGAAGAACTGCTCGGAAAAACGCCAAAGGCCGGCGTTGACGAAACCAAAGCGGCGGAACTGGCCGCTCCGCTTCTCGGCAAGGAATTGACCATGCGCTATGCCGAGCGGGAGGCAGCGCCAACCCCGCCTTTGAAGTCCGCGAATGACAATTCCAAAGCTCCAGCGGATCAGAGCCTTGCCGGCGCGGCGTACTCCGTGGTCTCGCGCGAGCAAAAGTTGAGGATTGTCGGAGTCGCCGATCTCGACCCCGAGAGTATGCGAGGGCCGACGCGGGCGCGGGTTTTTCTTCCGCTCAAGCTGGCCGAGAGTCTGCATGTGATGCAGCCGACCGACTTGCGGGAAATTTCGCGCGCGGCCACCGATGAGCCGGTTTATTCCTCAGTGAGCGTGCGGGTGAAAAATCCCAGCCAGATCCAGACGGTGGAAGACGCGGTCAAGAAAATGGGGTTCAATACTTTCTCGATTCTCGACGCCAGCCGCAGCATCCAGCAGTTCTTCAAAGTGCTGGACGTGTTTCTCGGAATCTTCGGCAGCCTAGCTCTGGCGGTTGCTTTCATCGGAATCGTGAACACGCTGGTGATGGCAATTCTCGAGCGCCGCCGCGAGATTGGAATCATGAAAGCCATCGGCGCCAGCGACGGGGACGTGAAGAGGCTTTTCTTTGCCGAGGCCGGCGCCATGGGCATTCTCGGCGGCATCGTAGGAGTCGCGCTGGGCTGGGCGATCGGGCAGGTCATCAACCTGGGCACGAACATTTACCTCAAGAGCCAATCTTTTCCGCCGGAACATTTCTGGTCGGTCCCATTGTGGCTGGTGGCATTTGCCATCGTGTTTTCTTTTTTCGTGAGTCTCGCGGCGGGCCTTTACCCAGCGGGACGCGCGGCGCGGCTCGATCCCGTGCAGGCCTTACGCTACGAGTAAACTGAAGCGATGGATCGCTGTTTCCAAATCATCCTCCTGTTCGCCGCATTGGCGGCTTCGCTTCCAGTCCACGCGCAGAGCCGCATCGACTGCAATGCGCTGAACAGCCGGATCCTGAAACATGAGGTCCACTATTGCGTTTACCTTCCGGCCGGCTATGACGCCGGCGCAAGCAAGCTTCCTGCGCAAACCTATCCGGTGCTTTACTTTCTCCATGGCTTGGGCGACAACGAGCAAACTCTCTTTAACAGTGGAGGATGGACGCTGCTCGACGATCTCCGGCAGAAGCGCAAGATAGGAGAATTCCTCATCGCCGCGCCGGAAGGTGGACGAACTTTCTACATCAATTCTGCCGATGGCTCAGTGCGCTACAGCGATTTTTTCCTGCAGGAATTCATCCCGCTGATCGAAACAAAGTACCGCGTCAGCAAGGGTAGGGGTAATCGAGCAATTAGCGGCATCTCCATGGGTGGTTATGGAGCGCTGCGTTTTGCTTTCTCGCATCCGGAAATGTTTTCCGCAGTCAGCGCGCAAAGTGCCGCGTTGATCACGGAAACTCCGCAGGAACTCGACACCGCGGCTAAGTCCGGCGCCCCGATGGGAAAGCTGCTGGCGACGGTCTTCGGAAGTCCGATCGAGGTCGCACACTGGAAAGAGAATAGTCCCTTCGTTCTCGCGAACCGGAACCAGGCTGCCCTGCGGCGTATGGCCATCTACTTCAACTGCGGTCAGGATGACAACTACGGATTCGAAAAAGGCGCAGCCGCCTTACACGAGCAACTGCTGAAGGAAAAAGTGGCGCACGAGTATCATCCCTACCCTGGCGACCACAGCCTTGGGTATTTCCTGGCTCACTTCACCGAGGTCATGGAGTTTCATTCGCGGGCATTCGGTCTTCGCTAGGTTCGTCCTGCGTTTTGCATCCAACCTCGTTCCCGCACAATCCAATTCACCGATAACGACTCGCTTCATCAGGAGAGACCTCGACATGCCAGCAAGAACCGCTGTCTCGAACGATTGCATCGACCAGATTTTCCGTGAGGCACGAACCCACAATGTGTGGCTTCCTCAACCAGTTTCCTCCGAGTTGCTGCGTCAAGCTTATGAACTTTCCGCCCTCGGTCCGACGAGCGCCAATACTATGCCTGCGCGCTATGTCTTCCTCACTACGGTCAAAGCCAAGGAGCGTCTCCGTCCCGCTCTTGCGCCCGGCAATGTCGAAAAAACCATGGCTGCTCCCGTCACCGTCATCATCGCCTGGGATACGGAGTTCCACGAGAAACTTCCAAAGCTCTTTCCGCAGAGAGATATGCGTTCGATGTTCCATGGTAACCCCGCACTCATTGAAGCGACCGCGTTTCGAAATGGTTCACTGGAAGGCGCTTACTTCATACTGGCTGCGCGCGCCCTTGGCCTCGATTGCGGTCCGATGTCGGGATTCGACGCCGCCAAAGTCAATGCCGAGTTTTTTCCCGATGGCAAGTGGAAAGCGAATTTTCTCTGCAATTTAGGCTACGGAGACGGGACTAAGCTTTACCCACGCAACCCGCGGTTGTCCTTCGATGAGGCTTGCCTGGTTTTGTAAGCGTTGGGTTTTGCACGTTGACGAGCTGAGTTACGCCCGAGTGACCCAATCCCGTGGAACTGTAGTAAAACTGTATTACCGGAGAGGTGGCCGAGTGGTTGATGGCTCCGGTCTTGAAAACCGGCATACCCGAAAGGGTATCGGGGGTTCGAATCCCTCCCTCTCCGCCATTTTTAAGATTTGAACTTCCTCAGCTGTCAATACGGAGTCACGACCGCATCTTCGGGATAGCCCGGCATGCCGAACTCGGGGACGTCGAGACCTTCCTCTTCCACTTCCGGCGCTACTCGCATGCTTTTCGCCTTATTGACGACCCAGAAGACGGCGTAGGTTGCACCGAACGCCCAGGCGGCATAGAGAGTTGCTCCCATGAACTGGCAGAGGAACTGACGCGTGTCGCCATGCAGCAAACCGGTCACGCCTTGGCCTGCGCGCCCCAGGTAGGAGGCGGCTCCTACGCCATTCCATCCCGCGCCGTAGGCGCCGTCGGCAAAAATGCCCACGCTGACTGCGCCGAGCCAACCGCAGTAGCCGTGTACGGAGATTGCGCCGCAGGGATCGTCGATTTTGAGAATCCGGTCGTTGAAAAGAACGCCGGCGCAAACCAGGCATCCCGCCAATACGCCGATTACTACCGACGAAGTTGGAGACACAAAGGCGCACGGCGCTGTGATCGCGACCAAGCCTGCGAGCATTCCGTTGCAGGCCATGGTGATATCAGGCTTGCCGAACCAGAGATACCACAAGAGCATCGCAGCCGCAGAGCCTGCGACCGCAGCGAGATTGGTGTTCACTGCGACTACGGAGATGCGAAGGTCGGTCGCTCCGAGGGTAGAGCCGGGATTGAATCCCATCCATCCGAAGAGCAGGAGGAACGTGCCGGTCACCACGTAGACGATGTTGTGGGCGGGGAAGACGCGGATCTTTCCGCCGGGGCCGTATTTGCCGAGGCGCGGACCCAGAATAATGGCGAGAGCCATGGCGCAGAAGCCACCGACGGCATGGACTACGGTCGAGCCGGCAAAGTCGACATAACCGTGACCCAGATTCAAAGTCAATCCCACTTGCGAGAGCCATCCTCCACCCCAGGTCCAGCAGCCGGAGATCGGGTACAGGATCGCGCCGATGAACAGTTCACAAAGCAAGAATGCCCAGAAAGTAATGCGCTCGCAGACGGCGCCTACAATTATGTAGCCGGCGGTTTCCATGAACACGACTTCGAAAAGCGTCAGGCAGTTGCTGCCAGCGTCATAGGCCGGACCGGTAAGAAAAAATCCCTTGCCGCCGACGAATCCCCACTGACCGCTTCCTACCAGAAAATGATTGAGCGTAGGGATGCCGCCAAGATTGGTGGGAGCGGCATTGATGGCAACGGCTCCAAACTGGAATGCATATCCGACCGCGTAATAGGCCAGAAAGGCGAATACGTAGGCCGCGAAATTCAGCATCATCAAGTGGGCGGCATTCTTTTTTCGAACCAGCCCGCACGTGAGCAATGCAAAACCTGCCTGCATGAAAAGGACGAGGTACCCGGTATTCAAGGTCCAGGCAAAGTTCGTGGCCACGCGAACGTGACCCACGCTGTCAGCGAGCTTCACGGCGAGAGGCTCTTTTGCCGACTGAGCCTGGTAGTCGTCGAAGGCCTTCTTATTGGCAGCGTAGTCGGGAGCGGACTTGTCGGTGGGCTCCGCAACCACGAACGGATTCCCGGCGGCATCGACGGCAGAAGTCTTATCCCCGGTGGCTATGCCGGAAGGGTCTGGTTTGGCGCCGTCGTCTGCGAAGCAGGGCGTGGCCAATCCAGCAATTAATCCGGCGGCTAAAAGCGCGACGGCAGTGGCCGACGCCGTCGCCCATAATCTCGCCCGCAGTATCGACAGGCACAGGGAGTGCCTGCCGGCTCTCTTTCTCATGTCTGGTTGCTCCTGTTTTTGAAGGGTGGGCAATTCTCTGGCGATCGTACCTGAGCTGGAACGGCGTGCCACTGCCGATACGGCCGAGCTTTCATATACTGCATATGCCTGGAAGCGAGAGCTACCCCCGGGAAAGTGAGCTGCCCTGACGAGCGCCAGTGCGTTCAATCGACAGTCTTCTCCCTAAACCGCAGACGATAAAGGTAGGCATCTACTGAGTCCAATTGAAATTTCTTATGGCGCCGATCAGATGCTCCAATAACGCGACCTATACTTTCAATTATGGCGGGGCATCGGTGAGCCCAGCAGAATGGAGAGCGCTCGCTCAACGCTTCCGGTGCCAGTGGCTGTGGCTCTTGTTGAGTTAAGGAGAGGAACGACGGCTCTAGTCCTGTTTGAAGAGAAGCTCCGCGTGGGCTGTATTCCGGGCGGATGCAAGCTTTGCTTGCGAAGGCGCGTCCGAGCTTGAGAACGTGCGCCGCCGCCGCTGAACAGTCAAAAAGACTCTAACATGCAATGGTTTGCACACCAGGAGGTCACTTCAGTAACCACGCGTCATACATAAAGTAATCATTATAAAGGGCTTAGTGGCACCTAGGGGCCATACCGCCTCGGCCCGGCATTTGCGATAGTACAAGTACCGGCGGCCAATGCTGGGCCCCTACCAAAGTCATGCGGACAAACTGGCTTCGCGCGATTCAAAAATACAGGGTAGTCATTCTGCTGGCAGCAGTTGGCTTGTGCCGGCCCGCCCTGTCACAGGAAGTCTCCGCCGCACTGCTTCGCCCGGACGCGATACAACCCGCCCCGATGGCGGCATCCCCGATGGTGACGACAACGTTCCAGCCGACGACGTTGCCCGAAGCTCCCAGCCATCGATTCTGGGACCGTGAGAATTGCTTTCTGTTTGCGGCGAATGCCGCCTTCAGCGCTGCCGATTTCGTCGTCACTAAGGACAACCTGCACAGTGGCGGGCAGGAACTGAACCCTGTGACCCGCGTATTCACCGGCAGCACGCCGCGGCTTGCAATGAATTTTGCCGGTGAAACCGTTGGCGTGGTCGGGCTCAGCTACATCTTCCACAAGACGGGACATCACAAACTGGAGCGCGCCGTTTCCATGCTGAACATCAGCGCCTCAGGGGCAGCCGTAACCTACGACCTCGCGCATCGATAGGCTATATCTGCGTTGAAACGGCTCTCGTCGCCCTGGCTCCGGGGCTGACCTCTTCGCCCCTCCGTAGAATCCAAAGAAGCAGGAATGTCGCCGCCAGGGCGATCAGAAAGAAGATGATCCCACCCTTGCGGTGCACTCTCCCTGTCAAGAAGCTGGGATCGACGCGGGTTGCGAGCATTGCGATGGCAAATATGCGAAGCCCGTTCTTGGCGACCGAGAGCGGGATCGCCACCAAGATGATCAAGACCTTTCGCCAGGGTGAGCGCAAGAGGAGTTGCGCCAGAACCATGGTGGTGACAATCAACATGGAGCTGGAACGGATGCTGCTGCATTCCCGGGCAACCTCAACCGTCAACCCCGGGATGTGCAAGAACACGCCACGTTGCTCCACTGGAACACCTGCGGCAGCGAAAAGCAGATGAGCGGCAGCGGCGGAGCCTTGCTGCAGCAGGTTCACGACGGCGTTCAACACGAAGTCGGGGAAAGGAACCAACCAGAACAAGAAACAAAGAGGAAAAAGCGCACGCCGGGAAGCGCGCAAGCCGAAACAGAGAATAAAAGAAGCAATCCACCATACGACAAGTGCGAGCATGTTCGCGGAAAGCTGCTCATCGGGGGAGAGTGCTACTGCCTTCCATCTGATAAGGAAAGTCAGCGAAGCGGCCATGACAAGCAAGATTGAACCAAGGACCACGCTGAGTCCGCTGTGAGGCTCGGGCGGTTTCCAATCCATGAAGATCAGGGCGGCGCTAACGGGGAGGATCAGCAGAATATGCGTGTACTGTTCGTCGTGGAGAGCGAGAGCTAACGAGGCTGAGAGTGGAGACCACCAGATCACCAGGGAGATTGCGGCGAGAATAGAAAAAACTGGCAGGGACAACGATTCGAAAGTGGGCTCGCGGTCCGGGGCACTCGGCACGATGTAATTCTAACCCTCTGGTTGTGCGATGACGCCGCCGAAACTCGAGAAGGTTGGCGAAAAACTCATTTCCGGCGCGGCGGCCCGCACCCGCAAGGGCATTATCATCAGAATCGCCAGCGCCACTGACGGAATGGCTGTCGCAGACAAGAATCGAGCTATCGACCGGCGGGGTCGCATAAGCTAGACGGCTTGGCAAGCTTTGGGCAGGCACGCCTAGATGCCAAAAGGACCTCCAGGCAAGCGAGTCGCTGAAGTGTCACCGGCGACGGCATAGCGCCGACGATCACGCAGTCCGCAGAACTGGCTATGCGGCCGCCTGCCTCTTCACGACGCTGGGGAGCTCTTTTTCACCGGGGACGAGGGCGCGAACCTCCGACGCCACGCAGATGATGAAGCAGGCCAGGCTAATTTCGAAGAGATTCCGCTTGGTCAGGCTTATCGCGAAGAATAGAGATTTGGCGATGTTCAGTTGCACTAGCCCCGCGCATAACAAAGAAATCCAGCCGATGTAATACATAATCTTCCCGACTAAATGCAGCCGCGCAGATCGATCCATGGTTTTACGCTCCTGGGTTCCCGACTTGGCCATAAAAAATGCACCGAAACAGGTGCATTTGAGAGGCAGCCGAAATTGTACACCGGCTGTCAAGTCTGGAGGTCGAATACTGGGCCCAAGCCGTGGTCCGCCCGATCTGGGCCGTCCAGAGGCCACAAAATGTCGGGATGCACTCTGGGCCCGGTTTTGCGCATCCCGGCCGAGAGTGCTGGGGCTATTTCAAACCGACAGGTACGCGGCACAGAGGCGCCAAAGCTTTGGAAACAGAGGGGTTGCCCCGCTTTGGAATTTTGGCAGATGCTTCGTTGGAGACGATGCTGGTAAGGCCTTGAGCGCTGATCGCTCGCACCACGTAATAGTATTTTTGGTCGTTGACCACCAGGTCATCCACGCAACTGGTGCCTGGAAACGGGGTACTGTTGAGCAGGACGGGCGACGGGTCCTTTTGTTTCAATCCGCGATAGATGCAATAACCGGCGGCGGCGGCGTGCTTGGCATCGGCAGAGGTGCTGGCATTCCACGAGAGAATAACCTGATGCCCTCCTGAGGGTGCGGTTGGCGCCCCGGAGGAGCCGAAGGTGGGGCAGGCTGGAGGGGCAACCGGAGGGGGAGTGGGACTGGTGGGCCTCTCGGCTGTCCGGAGCGCGTCCTGCCGGAGAGCTTCTTCCAGCCGCTGGGTTGGCGTTGGTCTGGGAGCACTCAGGCAGCTCGTGCATCCGACCTGCAGTGTGCCGGCGATCCCGAGAACCACTGCAAGGAGTTGATGATTTGACCTGACGCCGAGCCTATCGAGCATAGGATTGCATCCCCAGTTATACAACTCGCGCAAGGCAGCGGTCAGTGCCATTGTAATGACGGACTCGATGCCGCTGTACCAAGCGGAATGCCCGACACACCTGGCGACAACGAGTAAGCGCGGTCTCCCGTCATCACCAGAGTACCCACTAGCGAACTTTGATTTCGGGGGTGAGTGTGAAATCCTGAATTGCTTAAGGTGCGCCTTCTGAGAAATCGAACGGGCCATGACTCAAAGTGAACAGGACTCCACCGCGTCACCTCTATTCAGCATTGTCATCCCGGTTTATAACGATTGGATACCGCTCGATCAATGTCTGCAATCCCTGGCGCGGCAAACGAATGCGCCGCCTTTCGAAGTTATTCTTGTGGACGACGGCAGCTTGGAGTCTGGTCCGGAATTCATTCGCAGCTCGGCCCATAGTTATCCTTTAACCGTGATCCGACAAACTCACTCCGGGATTCCCTCTGCTAGAAATCAAGGAATTCGGGTTTCCAAGGGCGAAGTGTTGCTGTTCATAGATGCCGACTGCAGACTTCAGACAAACTGCCTGGCCGCCCTGAGTTCAACGATCGGACACTCGCCCCAGCACGATTGCTTTCAACTCCGTCTCGTGGGGAATTGCTCAAATCTTGTTGGCAGAGCTGAAGAATTGCGCCTGATCACCTTTCAAGACCACATGCTGCAGACAGACGGCCGCATTCAATACTTGAACACGGCTGGATTCGCCATGCGACGCACCCGGGCGGCTATCGACACGGGAGTGTTTGATCCAGTCGCGCTCAGAGCTGAGGACACTCTTTTGTTGGCCAATCTGATGCAGAACGGGAAGCTCCCTCTGTTCGTCCCGGAGGCAATCGTCGAACACGCCATCCCGCTATCTTTGATGGAGTGCTTCTGGAAAGACGTTCAGTCGGTTTATCTGGAGGGAAAGGCGTACAACATCATCGCTTCCAAGGGAGTAAGAATTCGAGTGACCCATCGGGAACGGCTGCGATTGCTTTCAGCCGCGTGGAAGACGGCCGGCCGGCCGGCAATCGGAAGATCAGCCTGGTTTGTGCTTGTGGCCAGGCAGGCGCTTCAGCGGATCGTTTCCTTTTGCTTCCAAGGTCTGCGGGTTGATTCTGTCTCTCCCACGTAGCGCCCTCTCTTTTCAGCCCTAACTAACTTGTTTTCTGTCGGACGCACGTCTCAAAACTCCTGCGAATTTCAGGGCCGCAACCGGGCAGTCGCGGGCCCGGAGATTGTCTGGATTCTTGTATAATGGAGGCAGTTTTCGAGGGTCGGTACCTTACCCGGCCGTCTCTCGCCTCCCTCCATTTTCTTCGGTCGGTGGTCAGAGCATCGCTCGACGGTATGGAGACGCGATCCCAATGAAAGCCAGCTTGCGAGGAATTGGCGCCTTGTTGACGTGCCTGGCGGCCGCGGCGATGCTGGCCTGCTCGCACCCCGCCGCGAAAGTCTCCAACTCATGGGATCCGAAGGCTGCCGCGGCTTACCTCGATTACCGCGAAGGCTGGTGGATGGGATGGACGGGATCGGCCCGCGACCACGGCACCTTCTGTGTATCGTGTCATACGGCTTTGCCCTATGCTCTCTCCCGGCCTGCGCTGCGCGCCGCGCTCGCGGAACAAGGCCCGTCAATCAATGAGCGCAAACTGATCGAGAATGTCACCAAGCGCGTTCGTCTTTGGAAGGAAGTTGGGCCCTACTACAGCGATCAGGGATACGACCACAAAACCGCCGAGTCCCGGGGAACGGAATCGGTTCTCAACGCTCTGATTCTCGCCGGCCACGATGCCCAGACCGGACAACTCACTGACGATACCCGCGCCGCATTCAACAACATGTGGGCATTGCAACAGACCACGGGAGAAAATAAGGGCTCATGGCCTTGGCTTCAGTTCGACCAGGAGCCTTGGGAGGCAAACGATTCCGCTTACTACGGCGCGACGCTGGCCGCGATGGCGGTTGGAACAGCCCCTGGGAATTATGCTGCGGCCCCTGAAATTCAGGATAATCTCGCGAGCTTGCGCGAATACCTGAAGCGGGAACGCGCCGGCGCAATCCACAATCAATCGTGTTTTCCTGCTCTGGGCTTCCACCAAATTGCCTGGGATTCTCGCGCCCGAAGAGCGAGAAGCGATCATTCATGAAATCACTGAGCAAGCAACAGGCAGACGGCGGCTGGAGGCTGGCTTCCATCGCCTGGAGGTGGAACGGTTGGACTGTTAAGTCACTCGAGAACATGTGGCTCCGAGAAGACGGAACCCCCATGGAAGGGAAAAGCGACGGCGTGGCCACCAGCCTGATGATCCTTGCCCTGCAGGAGGCGGGCGTACCCCGCGACAATGCCCAACTCAAGCATGGAGTCTCCTGGCTGATGAGCAACCAGAACGCGACGGACGGTTCCTGGCCGGCTTCTTCGGTGAACAAACGGCGGCACAAATCTTCCGAGACGGGGCGTTTTATGAGCGACGCAGCCACCGCTTTTGCCGTGATCGCCCTGACTGACAACCAACAGACAGCGAGCCAGGTAGCGTCGGCATCCAAGCACTGAGGAATGCCCTTCGCAGACTACACAGGAGCGCATGAAAGACTGCAGAAAATTCTACATTGATGGGAAGTGGGTCGATCCGGCCAAGGCCCATGACTTCCCGGTCATCAACCCTGCCAACGAGCAGCCCGTCGCGACCATCTCGCTTGGAAGCGCCGAGGATGTTGACCGGGCCGTGGCCGCAGCCAAACGTGCTTTCGAGTCGTATTCGGAAACCAGTGTGCAGGAGCGCCTGGACCTTCTGCGCCGGATCATTGAAGTGTACCAGTCGAAAATGGAGGAGATGGCCGCAGCGATTTCGCAGGAGATGGGCGCACCCAGTTCGCTATCCAGAAAAGCGCAGGCTCCCGCCGGACTCGCCCATCTGCTCGAAACCGTGAAAGTGCTGGAACACTTCAAGTTTGAAGAGCTCAAAGGTTCAACCCTCATGCGGAAAGAACCGATCGGGGTGTGCGGACTTATCACGCCGTGGAATTGGCCCATGAACCAGATCGTCTGCAAGGTGGCTCCTGCCCTCGCTGCGGGTTGCACTATGGTTCTCAAGCCTAGTGAATTTGCTCCGCTCTCCGCTTATTTATTTGCGCAGATTCTGCATGAGGCTGCCGTCCCTCCAGGAGTTTTTAATCTGGTGAACGGCGACGGGCCCACGGTCGGTGCCGCTATCTCGTCGCATCCTGACATAGCCATGGTCTCCTTCACCGGATCCACGCGAGCCGGAGTCGCTGTGGCTGTGGCCGCCGCTCCCACGGTGAAGCGAGTGACGCAGGAACTCGGCGGCAAATCGGCGAACATCCTTCTGGATGACGCCGACTTCGAGAAGGCGGTCAAGCAGGGCGTGCAGGAATGCTTCCGCAACACCGGACAATCCTGCAACGCTCCGACGCGCATGCTGGTTCCGCGCGCCAAAATGGCGGAGGTGATCGCGGCAGCGAGGCAGGCCAGTGAGACGACCAAGGTCGGGGATCCGCTTGCAGAAGACACGGGCGTTGGTCCGCTGGCAAGTAAGGCCCAGTTCGACAAAGTGCAGCGCCTGATCAACAAGGGTATCGAGGAAGGCGCAAAGTTGATTGCCGGTGGTCCCGGCCGTCCTGAGGGAATCAACAAGGGCTACTTCGTGAAGCCCACGGTCTTTGCGGACGTCAGCAACGACATGACCATCGCTCGCGAGGAGATCTTCGGACCTGTTCTTTGCATCATCCCTTATGAGGACGAAGATGACGCGGTCCGAATAGCGAACGACACTCCCTATGGGTTGTCGGGTTTTGTAACATCGGGGAACAGGGAGCGGGCCGTACGAGTCGCGAAGCGCCTTCGATCAGGCAACGTTCACATTAACGGAGCGAGAATCGACTTTGGCGGTTGTTTTGGCGGCTATAAACAGTCGGGCAACGGTCGAGAATGGGGCGAAGCTGGCCTGGAGGAATTCCTCGAGTTGAAGGCGATTTTTGGCTATGAGAGTCGTTCGAAAACAACCTGAATCTGAAACGAATTCATGCCTTACAAAGCGAAATAGATCCGGCGGGAGGAGTTGATGGCGGTTGGAGGCGGCTGGTCCAAGACCTGGACCTATTTCGAAGGAGCCTGGCACGAGGGCAACATCGGAATCATGGGCCCGCGCACTCATGCCGCCTGGCTGTGCTCCGTGGTGTTCGACGGCGCTCGAGCGTTTGAAGGGGTTACGCCCGATCTTGACCTCCACTGCGCGCGCGTCAATGACTCCGCCAGGAAGCTTTTCTTGAAGCCGACGGTCTCGACGGAAGAATGGGTCAGGCTCGCGCGCGAGGGAATACGACACTTCGATAAGGATGCCGCGCTCTACATTCGTCCCATGTATTGGGCGGAGAACGAAGGACCGTGGGTTCAGGCGCATGATCCCGAATCTACGCAGTGGTGTCTTTCGATTTACGAGGCACCGATGCGCGCGCCCAAGGGTTTCTCGATCACGCTGTCTCCTTATCGCCGGCCAACGCTAGAGTCGATGCCAGTCGATGCCAAGGCCGGATGCCTTTATCCCAACAATTCGCGTTCGCTTTTTGAAGCGCACTCGCGCGGCTTCGACAACGCGATTGTTTGCGACATGTTGGGCAACGTCGCCGAACTCGCCACCTCGAATATTTTCATGGCGAAAGATGGAGTTGTGTTCACGCCCATTCCGAACGGAACTTTCCTGGCAGGCATCACCCGCCAAAGAGTCATCGGGCTGCTGCGGCAGAATGGCGTGAATGTCGTCGAGAAAACTCTTACTTACCAGGATTTCGAAAAGGCAGATGAGATTTTCGCGAGTGGAAACTATTCCAAGGTTGTTCCGGTGACTCGCATCGGCGATCGCGTTCTTCCCTTCGGCCCGATCTACACCAAGGCTCGAGAACTTTATTGGGCGTTCGCGCATTCGTGATTCGTTGTGAAGCCTGAAGCCACATCCTCGATGGTCGAAGCGCTTACCCCGATTTGGCAGCGCGTGCTGCAACTCGAGTCCGTAGGTGTCAACGATAACTTCTTCGATCTCGGCGGCGATTCTTCGCTAGCCCTTCAGCTGTTTAACGAAATTGCGCAAGTGTGCGATCGAGAACTGCCCCCGGTCACGATCTATCAGGCGCCAACCATCGCCGCTCTGGCCGCCTTGCTGGAGCAACCCACCACACCGCGCTTCCCCACTCTTGTGCTGCTGAAGCCGGGCGCTGAGAAGCCGCCGGTTTTTGTTGCCCATGGTCTGGGTGGCAGCGTTATGGATTTCTTTCAACCCGTTAAGCACATCGAAACAGACCATCCCATCTACGGGATGCAAGCGAGAGGAATCGATGGGCTGGACGAACCCTTGGCGCGCATCGAGGATATGGCCGAATTTTATCTTCATGCGATCAAGAACTTGCAACCCCGCGGTCCTTACGTTCTCGCAGGCTACTCGCTCGGGGGCCTGGTGGTGCTGGAAATGGCCCAACGCCTGTCGGCGAATGGGGAAAAGGTCGCTCTGCTGGCTATGCTGGACGCATACCCGCACATCCGCTATCTGTCGTTGGGACAACGTGCGCGCCTCGTTGCGCATCAGGCAAGACGAGGATTGCGCTCGCTTGCGAATCTGAGCGGAAGCGCCCCGTATCAACCGCCGGCTGGGGTCTCGTTCACCCCGGCGACGCAACGCGTGCGGGACAGCGCGTATCTGGCCCTGACCCGCTACCGGCCGCGATTTTATCCCGGCAAAATAAAGTTCGTGAGGGCCGAGACCAGTTCGGCTTTCCCCGATGATGCCGCGGCAGTCTGGGCACCTTTAGCCGAAAAGTTCGAGGTCGAAACTGTACCCGGGGACCATCTGGGAATGATCGCAACTCACTACGAAACACTGGCTGCCGTGCTTTCCCGGTACCTCGCAGAAGGGTTCGCAGAGAATTTACCGCGTGATAAACCAGACTAGATGAACCAAGCAGATAGGCCAGCTAGTCTGCTCTCTTCGTCGCGATTTTCTTATGGCTGAATTCGTAGAGAGTTGTCGGCCAAGCTTGCTAACAAGGCCTGGAACTCCTCCAACGGCAGAGGACCGCTGAACAGGAACCCCTGGAACGAATGGCAGCCGAGACGGGCAAGAAAGTCTCGTTGTCCTTCCGTCTCCACGCCCTCGGCAATTACCGACAAGCCCATTGCCTTGCTCAAGGAAATGATGCTTTGCGCAATGGCGCCGCTGCTGGCGTCCACGAGAATGTCCCGGACAAATTCCTGGTCGATCTTCAATTGGTCCAGGGGCAAGCGCCGCAGGTAGGCCAGAGAAGAATAGCCCATGCCAAAATCGTCCAAAGAGAATCGTATACCGTGAGACTTGAGCACCGTCATTTTGGCGATAACGTCCTCGAGGTCGTCCACGAACATGCTCTCGGTGAGTTCCAGCTTCAGGCTGCGTGGATTGGCTCCGGTTCGATCCAGCGTCCTCAACACATTTGGCACGAAGTCTGGGTTGAGCAACTGTCGAGCGCTGATGTTCACGGCAACCGTCAGATGGGCCGTCTCTTTTCGAGCCGTCCATGCCGCAATCTGTCGGCAAGCGGTTTCCAGCACCCAGTCTCCCAACGACAGGATCAACCCGGTTTGCTCGGCCAACGGAATGAATTCGTCCGGCGGTAAAAAGCCGCGCTTCGGGTGCTTCCAGCGCAGCAGCGCCTCGGCGCCGATCAGGACGCCGCGATCCACTTGCGGCTGATAGTAAAGCCGGAAATCTTTCGTTCTTATCGCCTGGCGGAGATCTTCCTCCATCGCAGCGCGGGCATTGACGGCAGCCTGCAAGGCGGGGGCAAAGAAATGCAAAGTATTGCGGCCCGCCGCCTTGGCCTGATACATCGCGATATCCGCCTGTTGCAAAACTTCATTGGTGCTGTCTTCCGGATTCCCAAACACGGTAATCCCGATGCTGGAACTGCTGCGGCACTCGCGGCCATCTAGAAGGTATGGCTGGTGAATGGTGGAGAGAATTTTCTCGGCGACCGTTTTTGCTTGAGCCGCCGCATCCTCCGGCGGTTCGCTGAGCTCCTGCAGCAAAACCACAAACTCATCTCCGCCCAATCGCGCTACCGTGTCGGTTTCGCGGATGCTGGCGATAATGCGCCGGGCAACCTCCTGCAGCAGCAGATCGCCGATGTGATGGCCGAGCGTGTCGTTCAACGTCTTGAAGTCATCGAGGTCGACGAACAGCAGCGCTCGCTTGCGATTGCTTCGGATGCTGGCGGCCAGCGTTTGCCGCAACCGATCCAGCAGCAGCCGACGGTTGGGCAGGCCGGTCAACGGATCAAAGAACGCGAGATTCGTGATCTCGTCATGTGCCGCCTTCAGTTGCTGGAGTTCGCGCTCCCTTCTTCGCCCGCTTAAAATTCGCAATCGGGTCACGCCTCCTGCGATCAGCAGCGGCGTGAGCCCGCAGATGCCGATAAACCACCACGACCAATACCACGGAGTCAGGATTCTGAAGGCGAACTCCGCCTCGTGCCCGCTCCAAATGCCGTCGCCGTCCTGCGCTTCTACATCCAGGCGATAGGCTCCGGGCGCGAGTTCCGCAAGCTGCAGTTCTCTTTGCGTCGTCTCGGTCCAGGCTGAATTCGTGCCCTTGAGCCGATAGCGAAACAAAATGCGATGTTCGTTGGAAACATTCAACGCCGAGTATCGCGCGATCAGAGAGTTTGCATGGATGCTGAAGGACGGATTGTTCTGCCCGGAAACATCCTTTCCTCCCACCACCAGCTTGGTGAAAACAACCTGGATCGGCAATTCGGGCGAGACACGCGGACGGGGCTTGAATTGAGAGAGTCCCCCGCTGGTTCCGATCCAGATGGTGCCGTCAGGTTCTTCGGCGAAACCATTGAGGTCGCAGTCGTTCCAGGCCAAGCCGTCGCTCGTGTCGTAGTGGCTCCAGCGGGAACCATTCCACATGTCCACGCCGCGCTCCGTACCCGCCCACAAGCGACCCGATGCGTCGAATTCAAGAAAATACACGAGTCCATCGGTGCCAGGTCTCTGAACGGCCTTCTCGACCGCCAAACCGCCGCGCTTCAGATGGACGCGGTCGATGCCGCCCCCGAAACGATACCCGATCCAGATTGTCCCGTTCGCGCCCGCACCCAGCGCGAGCACTTCCTGATTGCTCAGACCGTCGTTGCGCGTGAAATTCTTCCAGCGCCCGTTGGCCAACGCGAAAAGCCCATCGGCGCCGCCGGCCCACACGCTGCCATCGCTTCCCTCTGCGACTGCCCAAATTCGCGTGGCCGGCAATTGCAAAACGCGAGAAAACTTTTCATACGGGGCCGTAGCCACAAATAGCCCAGCCTCGGTCGCGGCCCAGAGCCTTCGGTGATGATCGAAGCGCAAAGTGTAAGCGGATTTGCCCATGAGACCCTGGGCGTCACCAAACCATTGCACGGCGCCGGTTTTTACATGAAGGCGAGCTGCGCCATGCACTTCGGTGCCGATCCACAGATCCCCGTTGGGACCAGTGCGGACGCTGTGTACGGGGAAGCCGTCCAGCCCTTTGACCTTCGTCCACGTGATTCCAGATGGTCCGCGATCCCCTCGCAGCAGCCCTCCCTCGGTACCAACCCACAGTGTCCCGTCGGCCTGCGGCTGGATTTCATACACGATATCGCTCGCCAGACCGCTGGCAGTGGAGTAGCTTTCCCACTCCTGATAGCCACGCCACTGGGCCAGCCCCCGGCCCGCCAACCCGATCCACAGAGAGTGCCGCCGGTCCTCGAAAACCGAATACACTGCCCCGCGAAGACCGAGAGCGCGGTCGATCTTTTGCCAGTGTTTCCCCTCCTGAATCAGCAATCCAGCCGGGGACGGCAACAGAATCCGCCCATCGGAATCAACGCCGGGAACGCCGACCACGGTGCTGGGAGTGGGCACATCGGGCCTGCGAAATTTGCTCTGGCCCGGAGGCAACACAAACACGCCGGCATTCCTCGCCCGCACCCAGAGATTGCCGTCACCGTCTTTGCGAATCACCATCACGGCAGAATCCGGAAGTCCGCTTTCGCGTCCGAAGACTCGAGTGAAATCCAGTTCCCTGCGGCAGAGTTTCCGTCCGCATCCGTACCAGAGGATGTCCCCATCCACTAAAACAGCGTCGACACTTGGGCCCGAGGTTGCTGGGGATGGGGGAAACCCGCGGACGGCAAATCCATCCTGTCCGGGCTTGGAATAGAGTTCCTTCAGACCAGACTCAGTGCCGAGAAAAGTGTGCCCCTTGCCATCTGACTGAATGCCTTGCGCCCAGCTGACGGTTTTGAAAGGGACTGGAAGTTTTTCAAAGCTGTTGCCGTGCAGGTGGTAGAGCCCAAAGCTTCCACCGGCCAGCAGAGAACCGTCGGGAGCCTCGCCAAATGCGACTGCTGAGGTGACCGGAATTCCCTGCGCCGGCCCGAATCCCTCGAAGCGATCCCCGTCGTAGCGGAAGATGCCGTTTTCCGTGCTCACCCAAACGAAGCCCTCGCGGTCTTCGTAAATTTGCCGCACCGCAAGGTTTGCCAGCCCGTCGGCGTTCCCGAAGGTACGGAAACTGTACTCCTGGCGCAAAAAGAGTCCCTGCCGTGAGCAGCAGGACGGCCAGCGCGCGCGCGATTTTTGGACAGCCCACAGACCGATAATATCTTCTATCTTATTCAATCCCTTAGCCTAATTCCGTCTCGGACGGAACTGAAGTAACCGGGGGTGGTATCGAGAACCCAGGAAAATCAGCCACTTATGAACTCTCCAAGCGCGAGCGGGCCCAGCGCCAGGTCTCCTCCGGTTCGGCAAACTTTCCCGGTTCCGTGAGCGCCGGTACATGCCGCTCGCGAGGGTAGAAACGTTCTGTTGCTGTGGTAATCTGCCTCGGGAACGAGGTGCAAAAGCATGCCAATTGGCATTCGAGCCTTCGCGTTCGCATTGATAGCCGCCCTGCTTCCCGCGGGGACCGCTTCGTGGGCGCAACAGCCAAGTCACCGCACAGTAATTGCCGCGAGCGCGGTGATCGATGGCAAGGGTCACATACTCCATGACGTTCGGATCGCGATCGAAGGGTCAAAGATTGTTGCGATTGGTCCTACGGTCGAGGGGCCGGTGGACTATGACCTGCGCGGTCTGACGGTTCTGCCCGGCTGGATTGACGCGCACGTGCACATTACATGGATCTTCGGCAAGGACGGGAAAAATGCAGGCACGGAAGGGACCACGCCAGACGATGCCTATCAGGCAGCATCGAATGCTTGGGTGACGCTGATGGCAGGTTTCACGACAGTGCAAAGTGTGGGTGCGCCGAACGACATCCCGCTGCGCGACGCCATCGCGAAAGGAATACTCCCCGGCCCGCGCATCCTCACGGCCAATGAACCGCTCGAAGGGAGAGGCGAGGCGACCGGCACGCCAGATGAAATCCGCGCTTACGTGAGGAAGCAAAAGCAAGCTGGCGCCGACCTGATCAAAATCTTCGCGTCGAAGTCCATTCGCCAGGGCGGAGGAATGACTCTTTCGCAGGAGCAATTGAATGCAGCGTGTGATGAAGCAAAGAAGCAGGGACTACGCACGCTCGTGCACGCGTACAAAGAGGCAGTGGGCGCCGCAACTCTCGCGGGCTGCACCGAGATCGAGCACGGTACGCTGGCCCCGGACGACGACTTGAAATTGATGGCCGAGAAGCGCACCTACTTCGATCCGCAATGCGGGCTCGTGATTGAAAACTACTTGCAGAACAGAGAAAAGTATCTCGGCACGCAAGGCTACACTGCTGAGGGATTTGCCGCGATGGAAAAGATCCTGCCGATGGATCACGAAATCGTAGCGCATGCAGTAAAAACTCCGGGACTGAAAGTCGTTTTCGGTACGGACGCCGTGGCCGGCGCTCACGGGCGTAATGCCGAGGAGTTCATCGATCGCGTGCGTGACTGCGGTGTGGACCCGATGGCAGCGATGGTCTCTGCCAACTCGCTGGGAGCAGAAGCGCTAGGCTTGAGCGATCAGATCGGCTCGCTCGCTCCCGGCCTTCAGGCGGATATCATTGCGCTCGATGGAGACCCGTTGAAAGATATCACCGCTGTTCGGCGCGTGGTATTTGTAATGAAAGGCGGCGTGGTTTATAAGAACGCCGCGCGCGGCGCGATCCCTGTCTATGCAGGCGTCCAGCCTTGATTCGAGTGTCACTCTGCTTTAAGCCAAGGCGTAAAGATATTCGACGAATGAACCGACCGCCGCATCAATCCCCCCAACCTTTGCGTTCGTGGAATCGATCAGATAGTACTCATTCGGAGCGTGTGCCCCGGTCCCGTGCCCGAGTCCAAAATGTCCGGCTGGAAGGTTGAGAGGTTCGGAAGTGAAGATATATCCCGGCCAGGAGCCTGCGGATCGAGGCCATAGCACGGGATCCTGGCCCAGCTTGCGGTAGGTCGCCATTTGCGCCTGGATGAGTTTCGAATCCTGCGAGGTCTGCGTCGGATCGTAGCCGCCAGTCATATTGACCTCGATATCGCCGAAGCCGTGTTTGGCGAGATGCTCCTTCAGAAGCGCGAGCGTTCCGGCAGCCGTCATGTCCGGCACCAGACGCATGTCAATCTTCGCGACGGCGCGATGCGGCAGAATGGTTTTGCCACCAGGACCCGTGTAGCCACCAACCAGGCCCTCGATGTTGATCGTGGGTTTGGATTCGAGCAGCACCAGCGAGTCAAGCCAGTTTGTGTCATGCACCCAATGCTCAACGCCTAGCTGCTGCTTCACCGTGGCTTCGCTGCGGCGGGCGGCGACATCCTGGACCATCTTCATCTGTGCGGGAGTAAGCGGCTTGGCCTTGTCAAAAAAGCCCGCCACAGCCGGCGTGTGCCCATCGGGCTCGACGAGCGTGTTCAGCGCTTGCACGAGGTGCCACGCAGGGCTATCGACCTGCGCCTCAAGGCTCGAGTGAACATCGTGTTTAGGCCCTCGTCCCCATCGCTCTCCACTGGAAACGAGTTCGAGTTCAACCACTCCCTTGGCGCCGAGTGATATCTGAATGCCTCCGTCCGCGTCCTGGCCCGCTTCTGGCATGAACACTCCCATGCATTTCTTCAGGGCAGCGGTGATCTTGGGTTGGTGGATCACCTCGGGAAAGTGAGTCGAACCAATCTCTTCTTCCCCTTCACAGACGAGCACGAGATTTACCGGCAGCTTTTTCCCTGCTGCCTTGAAGGCATGAAGTGCTCCGAGGAAGGCTGTCTCCGGTCCCTTCTGGTTTACAGCACCGCGGCCGACGCAGATCCTGCCCAGCCCTTCTTTCTCAACAATCCGGCCTTCGAGTGGTGGTGAAGACCACTCCGAAGGGTCAAACTGTTTTACGTCGTACATGAAATAGATGCCGACGGTGGTTGCTGCACCGGCGTCCAGAATGCCGAAGACCCCAGGCTTGCCGGATGTCGGCACGATTTCAACGTTCGCAAATCCCGCATCGCGAGCCAGTTGCGCCATATACTCAGGTCCCTGCGGGTAGTTGCGGTTCTCGGCCGCGATCGAGGGCAAAGCGATCCAGTCTTGCAGTCGCTTCACATTCTCGTCATGCATCTTCGGTATCTGGCTCAGCACCGATTGCATGCCTGGATCATTCGGAGATAAAGCAGACGAAGAGAAAGCAGAGATTGGTAGCGTAGCGAAGGCGGCTCCGGCGAGCGCGCCGTGGATGAACTCGCGACGATTGAAAGCGTTATGGCTCGAATCAGTCAATGTGTCCTCCATCGGCCGAAACTTCGACGGCCATCATACCAGTTGGTTTCCGACAGACCAGCGATCTTTTCTAGTGGACGCCGTGAGATGAACCTGGGTTTTTCAGCCGGCACGCCGGGTTGCTAGTTTGGTTCCGGCCCACCGCTGAATATTCGGTGCCGGCTAGCGACTCGGGGACATAATACGTTAACCGCCAGAGAACCGTAACGGCCGACAACACATTGCGCCGGAACAAACTCGGCGCTGACCGGATGAGAAGGCCGGAAGTTAAGCCGCGACGGATTTTGGCAAGCCAGGTTACGAAAGTAAGGATCGAGCTCCGTAAATCTACTGGAAAACTTTAATACACTATCGCTGCACTGCAAGAGGAAATGTCAGCGCGACTCGATCATGAAAACTTGGAATCAAAAAACTCGGAATTCTAAATCCATGGCTGCGAAATCGAGGGCTCCGAAATTCAGGGCCCGGAGGATCCTCGGCGCGCTGGCTCTGGCCGGTTTGACGCTGGCCCTAGCAGTCGAAGGTATTCCACAGGTCTGGGCCGGGACTGGGAGAGCCGGCAAGCCGATCCTGATCCACGAACCCATCGACGAAGGCCGGCTGATCAGGCTTTGGGCCAACACGCGTCCGGAAGCCAACGCCCAGAACGACCTCGGTCGCGTGGAAGACGGCTTCCCCATGGAGCATATGCTGCTGCAGTTGAAGCGCGCCCCCAGCCTGGAACTGGAGTTCGACCAATACATCGACAGCTTAACCGACAAGAACTCTCCTAACTTCCATCGCTGGATGCTGGCGGCAGAACAGGGCGAGAAGTACGGTCTGGCACAGCAGGACCTCGATTCCATTACGCGCTGGCTTGAGTCTTACGGCTTCAGCGTCGATTACGTCTACCCCAACCAAATGGTGATCGACTTCTCCGGCACGGCAGGGGCAATCCGCAAAGCCTTTCACACTGAAATCCACACCCTTGAAGTGCGGGGTGAGCAACACATCGCCAACATGAGCGATCCGTATATTCCCGCAGCGCTCGCACCTGCAGTGGTCGGCGTCGTTTCCCTGCACAACTTCAAGCCGCAGCAGATGCGCGTCCCGCGCGTGCGCACGAACTATACGTTTGCCGGTTGCGCCGCGGGCACGGACGGCACTGGCGGCAATTGCTATTCCCTTGTGCCCGGCGACTTCCAGACTATCTACAATCTGAACCCTCTTTACCAAGAGGGAATCAACGGCACAGGCCAGACGATCACGGTGGTCGAGGATAGCGACACCTACAGCAACGATGTAGCCACTTACCGCAGTACTTTTCTCAGCAAGTGGTCGGGCACCGTAACCACCATTCACCCAACCGGCAGCAATGCTTGTACTGATCCGGGTACCAACGCGGCGGATGGCGAGGCGGACCTGGATGCTGAGGTGGCGAGCGCCATTGCACCCAATGCGACCATCGAGATGGCGACTTGTGCAGATAGCACCACCACCTTCGGCGGTTTGCTCGCCATCGAGAACCTCGTTAACTCTGCCACGCCCCCATCCATCATCAGCCAGAGTTACGGCGTGTGCGAGGCTGCCAACTATTTGCCGTCCAACGCCGCTTTCAACGCCGCCTTTCAGACGGCCGCAGCGGCAGGCGTTTCCGTATTCGTCTCTTCGGGCGATGCGGGCCCATCGGCTTGCGCACAGGACTTTACGAATGGCGACTACTACGCATACCCCGGTATCGGCGTCACCGGCTGGGGTGAGACTGTCTATAACGTGTCCGTGGGCGGCACAGATTTTGAGGACGCCTATAACGCATCGAAGGCGAATCCTGTCATCCCTATCAGCACTTACTGGAACTCGACCAACACCGGCGTTGACGGTTCGGCCAAATCTTACATTCCCGAGATTCCCTGGAATGATTCGTGCGCCGGATACCTTCTTTACAATTACGAGGGATATGCAGCGCCGTATGGCACCGCTGGCTTTTGCAACAGCGCCACGGCCACGCGTAACGACACTTTTCTTTCCACAGGCGCAGGCGGCGGCGGCCCGAGTGGCTGTGCCACCGGGTCAGGCGGGACAGACCAAACTAGCTACCTCGAAGTGAACGGGACGTGCGCAGGCTATCCCAAGCCCTCATGGCAGTCAGGCATTCTCGGTAATCCTGCTGACGGCGTACGCGATGTTCCAGACGTTTCGCTCTTTGCCTCGAACGGCATCTGGGGCCATTACGTTACGGTCTGCTTCTCCGACACGGCCAACGAGGGGACGTCGTGCGCGGGCGCGCCCAGTACCTGGGCCGGCTTTGGGGGAACCTCCGTCGCTACGCCGATGATGGCTGCCATCCAGGCCCTGGTCAACGAGAAGTGGGGCACTTCGTGGCAGGGCTCGGGAGCGGCGCGCAGCGGCAATCCCAACCCCATCTACTATCAAATCGCGAAGGCTGAGTTTGGCGCGAGCGGCAACAGTTCCTGCTACTCCATCAATCAGCCGCCGCGGCGAGGCCTGGCATCCTCGTGCGCGTTCTACGATATAACTCAGGGCGACAACAATGTGGACTGCAAATTCAACGGGACCTTCGAAGCCGGCTGCTACCTGCCTTCCAGCACCTATGGAGTGATCAGCACCCAGGGGCTCGCAACCATCGCCGTCACCGCGGGCGGATCAGGCTACACCAGCGCGCCCACCTGCACCCTCGGAGCGCCGGCGACCTCATCACCGTATCTGAACCCGGCCGGTGGCACCATCTATGCCGGAGGAACACATGCAGGGACCTGCACTGCTACCATAAACGCGGGAAGCACCACGTCCGTGGGCACCCTGCTGGTCTCGGCTGGGCCAGCTACTACATGGGCTGGCGCTAGCTTCACGGTAGGAAGCACAACCTACAAGTTCGTGACCGGCACTCCCACCGCTGCCAACCAGGTCGAACTCTACACTGCGAGCACAGCCGGTACCAACGAAAACGACACTGCCAGGCAAATCGAAGCAGTCCTGGACGACGCACCCGCTGACTGTGTCACCGCCGGCTGTGTTTTCACTGGTCAAACGGCAAATAGCTCCGTTACCGCAACCGAAGCCACCAACACAGTAACCTTGACGGCAAAGACTGCGGGCGCGGCCGGGAACTTCACGCTCGCGGTTCAAAATAACGCGACCAGCGATCTCGTGGCTGCTATCACCGCCGTCGGAGCCGGACCTGGCTATGTGTCTTCGATAACTGGTCCCACCGGCGGCTTAGGCGCGGGCTATGCGGGCGGCTCCGGTTGCTCGCTGACTGGAGGCGGCGGCTCTGGCGCGACCTGTGCGGCCGAAGTGTCGCCCACAACCGCTCCAGCCGCTTACGCGCCAGCGTACGGTGCAATGCCGGGTTGGGACTTCGCCACTGGAATCGGTAGCGTTAATGCCTACAACCTGGTTTTCAGCAGCGTCTGGTAAGACTGGTTCTGATAAGACTGGTGAGGATAAAGATAAGCCCCGGCTGCCAGCAGCCGGCAGAAAAGAAGAGAGAATCAAGACGATGAGAGGCACAAGAGCGTCGGTGTCGCAGCTGGCAGTAATGCTCATCGTTCTAGCCGCGACTCCGGGCCTCACGGTTCTGATGAGCGGCCAAGATGTCGAGTCGAAGCAAGAGCAGGGCGTGCCCTCAGACTGGACTCATCATCACTTGATCTTTTCTCATCCCGGCACATCCGATGACGCCATTCTGACCGGTACGTACGAGCGCTGGCTCAACATCGTCACCGATCCCCGCTACATTTTGCAGCAGCAGAAGCGCAGCGCAAACGCTTCAGGCGCGACCGATGGTTCATCCGGGAATGAATCTTCGACGATGCCGATGGCGCTCGAACCAAATCCAAGGACCGAACGGGATGACGCCGGTGTTCAAGTGGAAGAAGACGACACCGGAATCATTCAGATGAGCCTCGAAGAGCGAAATGCCGCTCAGCTTGGCAATCACCGGCTGCCTTCCGGGCTTACCAGAGCGATCATACCGCCTGCTATCGAGCCAGCCGACACGGACACGGCGATGATTGAACGAAGGAGGGAGCGGAGGGAGCACGAGAGGTTGAGACGCAACCGCATCCATAAAGACTGGAGCGAGACTCTCGGCAGCAACGGAACAACCGGCTTGGGAGAGTTCCCGACGACCTTCACCGCCACGACTGGCGTCACTAGTTGCACCGCCGATTTCGCGGTGTTCAACACGGGCCTGGCCGGAACCTCCGGTCAGGCGAGCATCATCGCGTATAACAACCTGTACTCAACCTGCAACGGCGGAACTCCCACCGTTTATTGGGCCTACAATACGGGCGGGACCGTCGTCAACTCGGTGACTCTCTCGCTCAGCGGCTCGCAGGTGGCTTTTGTTCAAAGCAGTTCGAGCGGCGTGGCGAGCCTCGTTCTGCTAACGTGGCTGGCGTCAAACGGCACCCTGACTGCCCCGGCGAGCCCTACAGCCGAAGGCGCCGGATCGTATAACGGCTGCACTGCGCCCTGCATGACTACGTTGACATTTAGCGGGAGCCACAGCGACACGTACTCATCGCCGTTCATCGTTTACGGCCTGGTCGGGAATCCCAGCTCGGCGTACGTCGGCGACGACGTTGGCGATCTCCACAAGTTCACTAACATCTTTGCGTCAGGCACCAACACCCCAGCCGAAGCGGGAAGTCCCTGGCCCGTCGCGGTGAATGCCAACGCTTCCCTCGGCACTCCGATCTACGATAGCGTGAGCGCGAACGTCTTTGTGGGTGACTATCTCTTCAGTTCATCTTCGCCGTGCGAGCCCTCGGCCACTAATACGAATAACCCCTGCGGATACCTTTACTCCATTAATTCATCTGGAACCGTCACCAGGTCGGCGCAACTCGACTTCAACATGGGGATTATGGACGGGCCGATCGTCGACTCCAGCGCCGGAGAGGTCTATGCCTTCGCGGGGGATGATGGTTCGACCAACTGCGCCGGGGCAACGCCCTGCGCCGCTGTATACCAATTCCCGGTCAACTTCAGTGCCGGCGCCAGCGGAACCAAAGCCACGGTAGGCCCGGGCTACGAATTCATGCTGTCGGGCACCTTCGACAACGCTTACTTCACTTCGTCCACCCACAGCGGGCACCTCTACGTGGTGGGCAATACCGGTCCCGCGAACAACACGTTGTATCAGGTATCGATCACCGGCAACGTGATGAGCACGAGCACCACCGCGGGCCCCGAAGTTTCCAGCAACTACACCAACGGCTATTACTCTGCCGGGCTTCAGGTCAGTGAGTTTTACGCCGGCGGCACGAACGACTACATTTTTCTGAGTGTGCTGTCGTATGGTTTTCCGAGTGGCTGCGCCCCGGCTACGCTCGGCAATGGTTGCATCATCGGCTACAACGTGAATGGCGGCACGATCAGCGCAAGCACGGCCACAACCGGAGCCACCGCGGAAGCGGGCGGCACCAGCGGGATTGTGGTCGACAGCGGCACTGCAGGGGCACAGAATATCTATTTTTCGACCCTCCTCAATCAAACCTGCACGACCTCCGGCGGTACCGGCGGCTGCGCCATACAAACCTCGCAGTCCGCACCCTGAAAGTCTCTGGTCACACAGGCCATTACTGAGGTGCGTCACGCCGCCACTTTTCTAATACCTTGCATAAGTCGAGGAACGTAAAATGGGAGACGTTGTGATCGAGCAAAAAATCAACGAATTCTTTGGTGACGCCGAATCCACTGGCTTTGGAACCGGTTGGTGGAGTGGGATATTGTCCACCTTTTTTGGATTTCTTTCATTCGGAGGAGTTCTGTGCCTGCATTTTCCTGAGCTACTGAGCTCCCCTGAACTGCGCCCACATTATCCGATGCACACCATGCGCGTTTTAATCCAATGCCTCATCGTGGGGGCTATTTTTTTCGGCATCATTTCTTCGATTAAGCGCAAGAAAAAGATTTTGGCATTGACTGGGATGTTGCTTGCCATCGCGGCAACGGCTCTGGGCGGATCAAGCGTACAGATTAACGGCAGTTTGCACAATGGGCCGGCCATCGGCCTGGACTGGTTCTTGCTTGATTTGTTTTTGATGGCACTCATCTATGTGCCACTCGAAAGACTCTGGCCTCAGTATCCAAAACAGGGAACATTCAGGAACGAGTGGACTTTGGATGTGGTTTATTTCATGTCCACTCATCTCCCAATACAAATTTTGTCTTTTCTGGTTTTATTGCCCGCGACCCAGGCGACTAAATATCTGGGTGTTCCGGCTCTTCAACACCTTATCTCTCGACTGCCCTGGTTGTTGCAATTTTTTCTGGCCGTTGTAGTCGCGGACCTTGCGGAATATTTCATTCACTTGGCTTTGCATAAAGTGCCTTTCCTATGGCGTTTTCATGCGATTCATCATTCTTCGAAGGCGCTTGATTGGATCGCGGGCTCACGCTCCCACTTTGTGGACGATACCCTTGTGCGCGGATTTATCCTCGTCCCTCTCATGTTTGGATTTTCGCAATCGATCATCCTGGCATATTTGATTTTTGTCACCCTGCACGCTACCTGGACTCATTGCAATTTCGGTCCCAACGCAAAATGGATTGAAAAGTTTCTGGTTATGCCCAGATATCATCATTGGCACCACACTTCTCAAAAAGAGGGCATCGACAAGAACTTCGCCATTCATTTTCCGTGGATCGATAAGCTTTTTGGGACTTACTACTATCCCGAGGAGTGGCCGGAACGTTACGGTCTGGACGGCGAGGAAATTGCGAAGGGCTTTTTTGGGCAGACGATCGAACCCTTTACTCCAAGAAGAAAAAGAACGCCCTAGAAATCGAGCGCGGCCAATCGAACATCCGCCGGCACCTGTTCGCCCCTTGCCGTCGCCTTAACCAGCCCGACGCTCTTCATGAATTTGACGGTCAAGAATCCAAAGTCATATTCGGATTCGTCGTGGCTGAGCCGCAAGAGAGTTTGATAGTGGTGATGGTTATTCTGCAGGCAGGCGCTGAAAGTCGCGGTTACTGGCAGCCATTCGCCAATGTTCATCGCGTTGTCGCGTTCATCGTCATAGCGCCGGTATCCAAAGTTTCGGGTGTGAGTCCAGTAGTTTTGAATCATATTGATCCACCAACCGAAAATTCGGACGCCGATCCACATCACGAGCGTGAACTTCAGGCTTCCAACCAGCTTCCACAAGAGCCAGAAATTGGCGGTTTGCGCAACCACTGCAAACACCGGGCTCCCCACCACCCGGAAGGTTCGCGACTTCAAGATCTCGTCGGTGGCCAGATTCTCCTGACACTGATACGGCAAGAGACAAAGATATAAGGTTCGCCAGAGACCGTCTCTTCCAACCTTATTGGGGTCTCCATCATGGTCCGAATTTTTGTGATGCAAGCGATGGCGATTTACCCAGGTGATTGGATTTACATAGATCGCGAACGTATTATTCACGATCGTGACGGCCTTGATGAACCATTCCTTATAGTCGAGCGAACGATGAGCGATTCCGAGATGAAGAACATCGGCCAGATACAAGCCACCGAGAAACCAGCAAAAAATAAAATAAACCGCACCTATCAACAATGCTTTCCATAGTCCCAAATGAGCTGGTGCGAAATACACGCAAGCCAGCATGTAGGAAACAATAATCAAATAGCCCACGAGATTGTATATTTTCATGATCGCTCTCCGTCGGGTTATTCAAGCAGAAATCAGAGCTGATTTCAAATACGAGCCCATCACGGAATCAAGGCCGGGCACGATCAGTAATAACCATGGCCGGAGGCACCAGCCTGCTCAACTGTCACAAGAGTGCTACGTCCAATTACACATATCCCTCGATAAGCGAATCGACGCCCGTGGTCCATGGGGCTAGGACCATCGAGAGCTACTGCCGCGGCAGCGGGGGAAATAGACTGAGTCTGCTTGGGATCACGGATGTACTCAACGACCTCGTTCTGCAGAAATACGCGTAGCTTCCCGGGACCGAATTTTTCTGGGAGGCATCCCCGAGTGGTCCTTATCCCACTCCTTATCCTCCTTGTCTGCGCAGGACTAGCGGGTTGCGGATCGACGACTTCATCTGGCTCGCCCTTGGGCACAGGCACTGTACCGACGATCTCAACGTTTACGGCGGATCCGCCGAGCATAAGCCCTGGCACAAGCAGCACGCTAAATTGGACGGCATCAGGAGCAACGAGCATTGCCATCACTCCCGGGACATTCACTTCCGCAGCCGCGAGCGGCTCAACGAACGTGAGCCCAACGACCACGACCACCTACACTCTCACTGCGACTAATGCGTCTGGCTCGGCCACGTCCACGGCAAAAGTGACTGTAACAGCGTCGAGCGGTTCGTTGGCGATCACAACCACTTCGTGCCCAGGTGGAACCCAGGGCGCGGCGTATACCGGCTGCACAATCGTCGGCAGCGGCGGTTCTCCGCCCTACGCCTATTCTGTAAGCACTAATGGCGACTTTCCTCCGTTGCCAGAGGGCATGTCTCTCAACTCAACCACGGGGAGCGTCAGCAGTTCTCTGATCGGCGGTGAAGGCACTTACACACCCGAATTTATCGTTACGGACTCGACGAATGCACAGGCGACTCAGAACATCAGTATTGCCATCAACGGCAATAACGCTTTCCTCGCAAGCATATTTCCCTCAACTTCTATTTTTCACCATCGAGTGGACGCAGCTACGACGAGCTTGCCCGTAGATACTTCGCCTGCGGCGCCTATGTACAGCGGCTATTTGTCAGCCACGGTGAAGCCATTCTTTGGAAACAATTCGAATTCTCCCTTTCCGAATGGCATACCTGCCATTGAAGTTCCTTACAACCAGGCGGACGTATCGGTTTCAACCACGGTATATCAGTCCTACTTCACGACGGGCCCAATTCCAGCGTATGCACCGGTGGAAGGCACCAGGAACTCAACGGGAGATCGACACGTCTTGGTTTACCTGGAAGCAGGCAATGAAAACAACCCGGCGCTCTACGAGATGTGGCAAGGAATATGCGAAGGCGGTCCGTGGACCGATTCCTCGAACGCGCTTTGGCCCGACGTATCTTCGAATAACCTGACGCCGCAAGGCATGGGAACATCCGATGCTGCAGGACTGCCGGTGGCGCCGCTGCTGGCCAACGCCGACGAGGTAATCGGCACTGGCACTCCGAGCGCACCGAGCGGAACGATTCAGCATCCCATCCGATTCACGCTCAACCACATGTTGAACTACTGGGTCTGGCCGGCTACGGAAACAGCCGGCACAGGAAGTTGTACGGCCACGGATGGAGATTCCATCCCAGTGGAATCGGAAATCTCCCAGTCTTCGCCTCCTGAAAGCTGCACCATGTCCGGACCCGCAGGCGAGATCTATCGATTGAAAGCTTCCGTGGCGACGCCCTCTTGCGCCTCTACCAGTCCACAAGCGGCCATAATCATCACGGCATTCCGAAATTACGGAATCATTCTGGCCGACAACGGAGATAGCGGTGGACTAATCGGGACGCCCGACGCTCGCTGGAACGATAACGATCTCTCCTGCCTGACAAGTCTCACCTTAGCGGACTTCGAACCCGTGGATGTCTCGAGCCTCATGGTCAGCAACGACAGCGGGCTTACCAGCCATTAGCGAAACAGCTCGCTTGAGCAGAACTCCTTGACAAAAACAACCCTTTAGTTCACTATGGCGTCATACGACATGTCGCGTAGTGGACTATGGAGACATTCGCGTTAAGTGAACCGGTATTGCTGGTCCTGCTCAGTCTGGCGGAGCAGCCGCGGCATGGCTATTCAATACTGAAAGATGTTGAATCCATGAGTGGCGGCCGCGTGCTGCTCAGCACCGGCACTTTGTACGGCGCGCTGCAGCGCCTGCTCGATCACGGCTGGATTGAGCGCGTCGAAGAGGACAACCCCGCTCGCGACCGTCGGACCTACAGGCTCAGCTCACGCGGGCGTCGGAATCTGCAAATGGAACTTGGGCGCATGCGTCACCTTACTAAGTTGGCCGCCCTACGCTTGGCCCGCAAGGAGGCGTGATCGTCGTGATTACGGTCTACCGTTGGTTGTTATGCCTGTATCCGGGGAGCTATCGTCACGAATTCGGCGCGGAGATGACGTCCGTCTTCCACGAGGCACGAAGCGCTCTTGCGCCAGCGCTGGCTCTGAAGATCAGCTTCTACCGTAGCGAATTCTGTGGACTCTTATTAGGTGCCCTGCGGGCGCACTTTGACCGTCTGTTCGGCCCTGCCATCCCATTTCGGAGGTTCAATATGCAACCCCAGTTTCGTTTTCCCCGCTCCACCGTGTTCCTGATGCTGGTGATTTTCGCCGGTGTCGTGCTGACTATCGCGAAAGCCAGCAGCATCGCTGGCGACACCTCGGGATCAGTCTGGCCGTCATTGATATCCGTTATGGTCTTAATGTTGCTGGGCATGTGCACGGCTGCCGTAGTCGTCGTAGGCATTCTGCACACGCTGCGGCGTAGCGGCGTACATCGACTGGAGAACGTGCAGGGCTCGGTTTCTTCGGCGGAGTCGAACCGTTGACGGTGAGGGCTTTTTTTTGATCCCCGCAACTGCAGCCTATCGTCTGCTCGATCCGAGTTACTCTTGCAGCGCGTCTTCAAGTGGCTGGTTTCTCTGAGCTAGCCGTTTTCGACGCGCGCCTTTATGTCCGAGTACGCTGCATCGATGAGCCTGCTAAGCTCAGCCCGGTTTGCGGCCGTTCCCGGTCTCAGCTTCACATGGCGCATGGACTTGCCAGTGCCCTGCAGCAAGCGTGCTGGATCCGTCAGCGTTGCGCCATGAAAGAATCCCACGTTTACGTGCGCAGTGAATACGTTGACGTAGCCGAAGGGCGCATCTCCCAGACATGCAACCGGACAGCCGTCATGCAAAAGCTCCCGAACTTCGTCCCCGCATTTTCGCATCACCTCAAACCACTCTTGTGCGATGGCGCCCAATCCACCTGAACGCTCTTTCATCCATGCATCGATGGCGGGGTCGCGCTCGACAGCGCCGTTGAATCGCAGGATTTCCGTTTTCATCGTCTCTCCACTTTCTGCGGTCGGATCCGCGGTTACGTAGGATCCTTACCATCCCTCCCGCAAAATCGCGCATCTGGAAACAGTCGGCTTTATCGTAAGAAGTGTCATTCCCCGTTAACGCCGTAGTCGTTCATCGCCCCGAGCGTCCGCGGCCGCCTTGCCGGCAGCTCTTACCGTACCGGGAATTCCTGGTTTTTGAAATACGCGAAGAATTGAAAGCCCTTCGCAGCAAGGGCATGCGGCCCGCGACGCAACCCTCAGGACACTAGCCTTTTCCGCCCAATCGAGTAAGATTTTTAGGTCACTGCGTTGACTTTCGAGGTTAGAGCGCTTGGACAAAACACGCGACCAGCAAACCCGCACCCAGACCAAAACGCGGCTAGTCGAGCAGATTAACATCTATCTGCATTCGTGCGACTACTCTCGCGCCCTGGATTTGTTGCGAGGCACAGCCGCCGAATTCCCTGACGATGCGGAGCTGTCCGAACTGGAAAAGCTTGCGCATGATGGCGTCAAGCGCAACGCCGAAGCCAACCGGCTTATCACCGAAAGCCAGGAACTCTTCGCCCAGCGGAAGTCGGCGGAAGCCATTCAGTTGTTGCGCAAAGCCTACGAACTGGATAAACGCAATGCTCTCGCTCGCTCCATTCTGGCCAATGCCCTGGTCGAGCAGGCGCATTCGGTTGTGGAAACCGATTGGCTGGAAGCCGAGACGCTGACCAATCAGGCGCTGGCCTTGAACCCTGCGCATCCCACGGCCAAAACCATCCTCAGCCTGATCGTTGCCAGAAAAGAAAAAAGCTCTGTGGAGGACTGGGTTGCACGAGCGCGCAAGCTGCAGGCTTCAAGCGATCCATTTGCGGCCCTAGCTTGGGTTGCAGAGGGATTGGCCGTTCATCCCCACGATCCTAAGTTGCTGCTGATCCAGGATGAAATCCAGCGCGACCAGGATGCTCGGCGTCGCCTGGCCCGCCGCGGCGACCTAGAAGACTTGCGGGGCATGCAGCGCGAAATCGATGGCGCCACGGACGTTGCGGCGAAACAAGCTTTAGCCGTGCGCATACAGAACCTGGCCGCCAAGTATTGGACGGATGGCGAAATCTTGTCCATCGCCAATGCCCTGCTCCTCCGCTTGGGATTAGTCTCCAAGGAGAATTCCGGCGCCTCGCCGCGCGGCAAAAGTGCGACCGTAATTCTTCACGTCCCGCGGCCCAGCGCCCCGGAGGCTTCGCGCGACTCCACCCGCCAGACTCCGCCAAACCAGATTAGGCCAAGCGCTGTTCCGCCGAGCCCAGCCCTACCCCAGACGGCTCCGACCACCACTGTTCCGGAAAGCACGGTCCCGGCCCTGGACGTTCCGACCGGCGCTGTTCCGCCAAACAACGTTCAGCCCAGCAGAGTTCCGCCGAGCGAACTTCGCCTACGCAAGGCTTCGCCCATCATTGCACCGGTGAGTTTAGTCCTGGCCACTCCGCCACAAGCCACGCCTCCCGCCGCCGAGGCTTCCGCACCGCAAGCCAAAATCGAATCTCCGCCATCCCGGCCTAAACAGCCAGCAGGTCCGAAATCCGCAAGGCTGATCCTCATCTCCGCCGCTGCGATAATCCTCACCGCGATAATCATGGTCGCGGCGACCTTTTTCTTCACGCGAAAACATTACGCCTCGCCTGTAGCGCAGACCCAACCACCTGCTCCGACCGTTCCAGCTCCAGACGTCCCTGCCCCGGCACTAGCAACTCCCCCACAAACAGCCTCCGAGCCCACAAATCCCGCACCAGCGGCGCCGACACCAACGACCCCCGAAGCATCTCTGCCGGCCGCGCGCACTTCTTCCGACTCGCCCGCGGGACAAGTTGCGCCCGAAGTTGCGCCCGAGGATCACGCGCCCGTCGAGTCCGGTCACAACCTGGGCACGCTCCTTGTTGTTGCGGGTCAAGACGACGCAAGAGTCTTTCTCGACGGAAAACTTCAACGGCAACTTACTCGAGGCGGCCAGTTGCGACTCCCAAATCTCGAACTCAAGGACTACGCTGTACAAGTCTCTAAAAGCGGCTTTCAGGATCCTCCTCAGCAAAAGATCCGCATTCGCAGGGGCGAGGAGGCCAGGCTCATCTTCAACCTCCAACCGCTACCGCAGCCGCAACCCCAGCCTCGGCTGGCCTCGCTGACCATCCAGGGCGGCACTCCCGGAACCGCGGTTCTCGTTGATCAGAGCCTCGTCGGCACCATTCACCCCGATGGCACGCTCTCCGTCTCCACCGTCAATCCCGGAGACCACACCGTCGAATTACGCAATGAGCGATTCAAACCGCGGCAGCTCAAGAAGCACTTCGAGGCGGGCGGAACCATATCCCTCACTGCTGCGGATGTCGCGTTGGAAGCCGCTTCCGGCGAATTGAAAATTACCTTCACGCCCCCCGACGCCAATGTTGCAATCGTCAAAGGCAATCTTCTGAAAACGGTAAGCAGTGGTGTCCCGCTGAGTCTTACCCCCGGTACCTACACTCTTACTGCGCGAACCGCCGAAAGGTTCACGCGCTCGTCCACGCTCGAAGTCATAGCCGGCCAATCCAAGACGTTGGATTTGTCTCTCGCCCCGAGCGGTATGTCGAACTGGGATGACCCGGCCGCCTGGAAGCGTGAGGGAGATTCCTTCATTCGCAAAGGGGGGGACTTCGTAATGTACAAAGTCGTCCCTGCCTCGGGCACATTCATTTTTTCCGCGATGCTTACCAAAGGTCGCCTCCTGCAATGGGTGCTGAACTACAGCGATCCCAAAAACTACGTCCTCTTTCAAATCGACGAGAATAACTTCTACCGCAGCGTCATTCGCAACGGCCAGAAAACGGACGAGATCATAGTTCCCAATAAAGGTGACAAAAAAAGCTTCCGCGCGCTCCTCATCCGAGTTAGCCCCACGGAGCTCGTTAACCAAATCAAGCAGGGTGACAGTGTGACCGTCCTCGATCGCTGGACACAGCCCGGCACTGATCTCAGCGTGGGCAAGTTTGGCTTCTACATACCGGGTAACGACGAAGTAGCGCTTTCCAGCTTCGCCCACTACCGTGACTTGAACATCCACTAGCGCCCACGGCCCAATCCTGTCTTACCGTAGCAATGCGCCAAGAATGGACGATGGACTCCATACGAACGTTGGCGGTATATATAGCTATGACCTTCCTGCGCCGCCTCGTAATGCTCTCTCGCAGCCGCAACTTTGGTCGGTATACAGCGGCCGGATCGGCCTCCATCGCGTTGGTGCTGCTGTCGCTGCTGCATCCATCGCAAGCCGTCGCTGCGAATCCTGACCTGGAGACTGTGCTGACTGGCTCGCGCCAGCGGATTGAGAAATTGGACTACCGCATCACGGGGCGACTCGCTCGGATCGAAGGCGATGGCAAGCGCACGACCTATAAGTTTGTTGGCAAGGCTCACTGGTTTCCCGATGGCCTGCGTGTGCTATGCGAGATCTCGGGGCCTGGCTCAGAGAAGACGCGCGTTCTTCTGCATATGAGCTTGACCGGGCACGTGACCATCTCGGCGGTACTTCCTGGCGAGAAGGCCGCCAGTGTGTTGCCATTCGAACGTTGGAACGACCCTCTAATGGGAACAGACTTCTCCTATGAAGACATGGTAGAGAACCAGTTCTTCTGGAAGAATCAGGAACTTCTGGCTCCGGAGAAATACGGCGTGCGGGATTGCTTCGTCCTTAAGAGCACCTCCGGTTCTCAGGACCGGACTTACTATGATTCGGTGACATCGTGGATCGACCGCACAATTTTGTTCCCTGTACATGTGGTGAAAACACTTCGCGGGACGGGACAGCAGAAGGAATTCATTTACTACGGGCTCCGGCAGGTCGGCGGCGCCTGGACCGCGATGCAAGCGGAGGCAAAGCTGCAGGGCAAGCCCGGCTCCTCGATTCTTACAATCGAACGCGGCTCGCCAAAAGCAAATCTTGGACTGAAGGACTTTGATATTAACCAGTCCAGTGCTAATGAAGAGGAAGTGAAATAAATCGAACCGCTTAGCCAAGTGGCGGGGCCCCTGCCAGCGCAGTATCCACCGTATTTGCCTTCATGGAACCAGCTCCTTTTCAGACACTGCCGGGGCGCCGTATAAGCCCAAGGGCCACCAATTCCAGTCGCCGGCAAGTTGCAATAACGCCGGCCCAACGACCATTCGCACCACGGTAGCATCGATGAACACCGCGACGGCGAGCGTAAAGCCCAGCATTTGGACGACCAGAAAGCTTCCCACGGTGAATGCGGTGAAGACGGCAATCATAATTGTCGCGGCGCTCGTGATGAGGCCAGCCGTCCGCGCCAGGCCCTCGACTACCGCTGATCTCTCGGATAGACCGCGCCGCCGTTCTTCGAGGACTCGGGCAACCAGGAAGACTTCATAGTCCATACTCAATCCGAAGACGATGGCAAATGAGAGAATCGGCACGATCGGATATACGGTACCGGTCGCTCCGTGGAGCCCAAAGAGCTTGCTGCCGTGACCTTCCTGAAAAACGAGAACTAACGCCCCGAATGAAGCGCCAACGGAGAAGAGGTTGAGCAGAACTGCTTTGACCGCCGCAAACAGAGAACGTAACCCGATCAGGAGCGCCAGCAAACTCCCCAACACAACGCCGAGGACGACCCTCGGCAACCGCTCTTTTACAACCGAGTCATAATCTGCCTCGAGTGCGGGAACGCCACCCACGCGCAGCACAGCGCCGGGCACGCCGGTTATCGCCGCCACATCTGTGGAACGCACGTCTCGTACCCATCGTATCTGCTGGTTGGGCGAAAGGGTGGAGGTGGGGAGCAACTCGATCAAGGTCGCCCGGCCATCGTTTCGAAGAAAACTCTTGTGGATCGATTCGGGCACATCGTCGACCGCATTTGGAGTGTCAGACATTCCGGTGAGGGTCGGAAGAGACAAGACCTCTTGCGCTCTAGGATCGCTTTGGAAATGGCTCGTCAAGCGACTGACGGCAAGCCAGCCCGCCGGCGAGAGCGGCGGCGACTGCGGCGGCAATTCCAGGATCACTCGCAAGGACTGCACAATACCCGAGCGCCCCATATCTTGCAGCGTGTGCAGCGCCTTCACCGATTCGGCCGCGGCCGGAAGCGAGTCATGGTCAGGAACCCCGGGAGCGATTCTCCGCGCCTGGAAAGCAAGGATCAGTAGCGGAATACCGGCGATAAGAAGAGCTGCCCAGGGCCGGCGGGTTATGATCGTGCCCCACCGCACCCACCGCTCACTCGCCGCGCACAGGCTCTCCCGCGTTTCGACCCGTTTGGAGCGAAAACGCACTCTGGCGGCATTGATGCGATGCCCTAGCAGACCAAGCACCCAAGGCAGAATGAATGTACAAAGCATGACACTCAAAACGGTTACGAGTAGTCCAGCTATCCCGATGGAGCGCAGTTCGCTGATGGGCACAGTCAGCAGCGCCGAGAATCCAATCGCCACGGTCGTAGCCGAAATTAACAGCGTCCGCCCCGCTTGCCCGGCAGCAATATCGGCAGCACATCCGGGATCACACCCCTCGTTCAACGCTTCGCGAAACCGGCTCACCATCAGCAATGCGTAGTCGATGCCGAGGCCAAGGCCGAGCATCGTTGCCAGATTCTGCACCAGAATCGAGAGCTGTAGATAATGCGCGAGCAGCGCAGCTGCACCCAGCGCCATCGAGATGGAGAGTAATCCAACCCCCAGCGGCAAAAGTGCGGCCACAAGACTGCCGAAAGCCAGCAACAGAAGCAAGAGCGTTCCCGGCATCGCTCGTTCCTCTGCATGCTTGACGTCATCTGCACTGACCTTGCGAAGATCGAAGTTGAGTGGCGTCTCGCCCGTAATCTCCAGTTTGATATTGGGGTATTGCGACCTTAGCTGACCCTCCATCCAGTCTGCTTTTGCCCTCAGTTTCGGCACCAACGCCTCGACAGTTTCATCGTGCGGGTCCAACCCGACGATGATCAACGCCCCGCCGTCGTTTCCAGTGAACAGAGGATCTGGCCAATCCTGACTCGAGACGGCACCCGACACCCCTGGCACACTCCGCAACGAACTGGTTAGGAAGGTCAGTGCGTCTGCGCCTTGGGCGGAATCCGGATCGGGAACACCGCTGATCACCAGGACCAGGCGGTGGGCGTAGGGAGACTGGAAACGCTGCGCCAGTTCCAAATCAACTTTTTCGGATTCTCCACCTTTAATGTGAACCACTGTCTCCAGGCGGCGTTCGACTTTGTAGGAAAAGGGCAGCAGCGCGAGCGCCATGACAAACCCCGCCATCGCTAACCAGAAGCGGCGGCGCTTGGCACCACAGCCGGTCTTCGGGCTCGGCATCACCATTGAAGATCCACGTCGTTTCCCGGTACGTCTGAGAGCAATGAGACGACTTCGGTGATCAGACACGCCCATGATATACGGTCAAAGGCTGACGAAGGCTTCCCTATACGATTACCCGCCAATCGCTTTCATCCTGTTTTCACGCCACGATCTCTTTAATCAATCGGTTGTTTCCAAGGAAAGAATTAATCAGGTCAAAGAGAGCAGTTCCTGCACCGCCCGGCTGCCCTGATCAATGGCCTGGTCGGTGTACGCGGCCGCAGCCGCGTCGGAATTGGCTATGGTGATTCTCCCATGGCGCCGGCGCGCGATATCGCACGGGCGTTCGCCCTCAGGCCAATCTGGATCCCACAGTGGGTTGTACTCATAGGCATAGCCGTGGGGCCACCGGTTGACCGTAATCGCTTCGATGTCGCGCGGAGAGTCAAATCCACCTGCACTGAGCACACGCTGCAACTGGTCGCGGATGTTCCGCTCAAATGTTTCAAAGGAGGTGGCCAGCAATTCGTAGTGTCCCGCGCGCTGCTGCTCTCGGGCAGACAACCCTGGCTGGCAGGGAGTGCGCAACATTCGCACCAGTATCGGTTCTTCCGGCGAATGCGGACATTTGTAATCGCCAATACTTATCGGCTGATCCAGATTCACCGATGAGTGGAACATGCCGGGGCAGGATGCGCCCCGAATGCCCAGCTTGTGGAACGACGTCCAGTTCTTGATGGCTACGACGGTGTAGACCAGCGGTACCTTTACTCCGTAACGCAGCGCTTGTTTCTGTTTCGCCGGCAGTTCCTCACACAGGTAAGGGATCACCATGTTCCAGCAGGCCAGTACGACGCCTTTGCCCCGCACCACATAAGCCTTGTTCGCGCGACCATACGTCACCTCGACTTCCTTCGCGGTGGAAGGATCGCCCACGTGCTTTACTCCCACTACAGTGCTGCTGAGGCGCATGCGGACGGAGGAGCTGCCGCGGTCGAGGCGGCTGTAATCAACATTAGCGGTCACGATGTCTTCAGCCGTCTTGCCGGAAATCGTTTCTGGGATTAGCAACCGCACCAGCATCCGGGCGATCGAGGCGTTCCCGTCGGGGAAGTGGAAATAGTACGGGCTCTGCGGCGTAACCTCGCCAAGCGCGGTGAAGGTAAGGCCTTTTGACGGGACTCGATCGAGATTCAAACCTTGGAATCCGGGGAAGTTGATAGCCCAGCAATCGAGAGCCGGTACGGCATCGATTCCGATACCGTAGAGACCGTGCGTGCGTGTCTGGTAGAAGGGAACAACCTCGGGATGGGCCTTGACGACGTTCAGCAGAAAGTCCTTGTAGCTCATGTGAGACAACCGGGACTTCTTTTCAGCCTGGGGCACGCCCGGCATGTAGTCGACTTTTTCCTCCTGAATGCGCGCGATGTCCCGGCGAGCTTCATCAGAGAAGGGTGTCTTGGCCAGAAACTCCTGCCATGTCTGGCTTCCGGGTGCAGACTGCGAACCAGCCTGCGAACTATGGAAGCCGCCCGGCACTCCGGTGACAAGCCGGTCGGCGCCAAAGGTTTCTTTATCGAAGAAAAAACCAGTTCCCATGCCGTGATAAACCTCAGGGTCCCGACATTTTTTTTCCAGAGCAGGCGGATCAATGCCAAGCTCGGCGAGCAGACCCCCGGCTTCCTTGCTGTAAGGGAACGGAGATTCGATGGCGAGGGTTCCGCCGTTGGCCAGCAGCAGACGTCCTCCGGGACGAAACTCGTTGCGCTTCGCGTGGCCGCCGAAGTCGTCGTGATTATCGAGAATAAGGATGCGAGCTGAGGAACCGGCAGCCTTGCGATAGAAGTAAGCGGCAGCGAGCCCGCTCATGCCCGCGCCCACGACAATAAGGTCGTAAGTCTCGTTAGAATTGATGGGCGTGCCCGCCGTCTCCCAGAAATTGCCATCGCGCAGAGCGTGGGCAACCTCAAACGCTCCAGCGTGACTGCCGCGCATGCCGGTGAGAGCGGGTGGATTGTATCCCGGCACGTCTTGAGCAAAGGACTCGCTCTCGGCTGCGAAAGTGAGGCCCGGCAACCAGGCGCTCGCGAGCGCACCTCCGGCTGCTACGGCGATTCCATTCAGAAAATCGCGGCGGGTGATTGCGCGGTGCATGCCGAGTTCCTGGTCACGGCCCCTGTCGGCTTGATCGTTTTTCATCGGTCCGCCTTGCGAAATGTTGTCGGCTTCTGATCCGCCGAAGCCTGGATGAAAACTCCCGGCCTACGGCTGAACGTTGGTCACGCCTTCGTCAGCGGGTTTCGGGAAATGTTTCTCGTACCAGGCAATAGATCGGTCGGTGGCGTCGATCTGATGTTTGACCTCGGAGAGGCCGTGTCCTTCTCGGGGATAGCGAAGGAAGACCGTCTCGACGCCCACATCTTTAAGCGCGATGAAAAGCTGCTCGGCTTCCGCAATGGGAACATCGTTGTCGTTCTCGCCGTGAATGATGAGGGTTGGCGTGTGAGCGGCAGCGATATGCTTCAGTGCTGAGCGTTCCCATGCAACATCCATCAGGTTTCCCTGATGCAGGAATTGTCCAAATTCCATTTCCTCGTATTGGTTGTAGTAAGTCATGTAGTTGTAGCTGACCAGATTCGCGATACCTGCCGTGGGAATTGCCGCCTTGAATTCATTGGTCTGCGTGATGAGCCAATCGGTAAGCTGACCTCCATAGCTCACGCCCTCGATCCCCATGCGTTCCCGGTCAATCCACAGGTAGCGGCGTACCGCCGCGCTAACGGCGTAAAGAACGTCCTGGCCTTCATTGCCGTCCTGGTCGCCGAAAACCGCATCGGCAAACTTCTGGCCATAACCTGTCGAGCCACGATAGTTCACGTTGAGTACCGCGTAGCCGTGCGCAGCGTAGATCTGGTTCTTGAAGCTGAAGCCAGGACCATTCGCTCCGTGCGGTCCTCCATGAATCACCACGATGAGCGGGTGCTTGGACGTCGCGGTCATACCGATGGGTTTGGTGAGAAACGCTTCCACCTCGAACCGGTTGTCGTTGCTGACGAAGGTGAAGGATTCAACGTCGGCGATTGACTTATCTGCGAGAACTTCGTGGTTGAGATCGGTGAGCTTACGGGACGCCGCGCGCCGGATTTGTAGTAGAGCTGCGCCGCATCGCGGGGCGTGGTGAAACTGTAAGCGAGCGCTCCGTTCTTTCCGACTGACCAGCTCCGACCCAACCGATGTCGCTTACGACGTGTTCGGGCTGTCCACCGGAGATGAGCAGCCGCACCAGGTGATTGTTGCCACGTTCCTGCACGGTGAAATAGACGGCGCTTCCATCGGGCGCCCACTGCGGAGCACCCTGGCGATTGTCAATCGCATTCCCGATTTCGCGGCGATTGCCGCCATCAGCGTTCATCAGCCAGACGTGCGTATCTTCCATGGTGGTTTCACGATCGGTGAGGCCGCGGCGCGTGCCCAGATAGACAATGGATTTACCGTCGGGCGACCACAGCGGATCGTATTCGCAATACTCGGTAGCGGTTAAGCGGTGAATGCTGTTGTCGGCGAGTTGCAGGGTGAAGAGATCGTAGTTAAAGAACTCATCCTGGTTCGGTTCGTGGTTGGAAGCGAAGACGAGTTGCTTTCCGTCGGGCGACCAGTCGATGGAGTGCTCATCGTAATTGCCTCGGGTGACCTGGCGCACTTGCTTTGAGGCGATGTCGACGACGAAGATATGCAGGCGCTGATTGTCGTTAAACCGCGTCATTCCTTCGCCCGCGTCGGGCTTGTAGAGATAACGGGTAATCACCATGGGATCGCCGCTGGCTTCGTCCGCGCCTTCGCCGGGTGTAGACGAAACGAAGGCGATCTGTTTTCCATCGGGCGACCATGTGAAATCCTTCCCAGTCCCAGGCAACGGCGAATTCGTGCCGGCCAGCGCGGTCAGGAACGTTGTCTCACTGCCATCCGGATGCGCGATCAACAAGCCGTGTTTCTCTCCATCTTCACCACGGAACGCGATCCACTTGCTATCGTTCGACCAGAGTGGAGCGCTGGCTGGCTTGTCGCCGCCCAGGCGGACGCTCTTTGCCGAGCTTAGATCCATCACCCAGAGTTGTCCGTAAGGCCGGCCGGGTTGATCACGCATCGTGATCGAATAGGCGATGTAGTGGCCGTCAGGCGAGATCGCCGCGCTGCCGACGGAGCGCACGCGAGAAAGGTCGCTGCTGGTTAGGAGCTGCGCGCAGGCCGGCATCGCGATAGTGGCTAGAAGGGCGGCACAGAATAGGCAAACCGAAACGCGGAATAACATGGCCTTCGAGCGGTGACGCATGGAATCTCCCACTTCCAAGTGTGTGCAGATGAGCAACGTCATACTAGGTCCGCAGCTCCGGCCCGGTCAATGTGCAGGACCTTTGTCTCGCGGGTTGTCTACATTGCTCTCGTAGGGGACCCAGTTCGTACGAGGCTTTCACATAATTACCGGAAGGACTTTTCAGGCCCCGGAATCCAAATGTAGAAGCCCACTCCGGCCGCGGGCCCGCAAGCTTCATCTCCGGAAAGCGCTGCACCAGATTCAGGAGCGCAACCTGTCCCTCCAACCGCGCGAGTTGGGCTCCGATGCAAACATGCGGACCCGCACTGAACGCCAGGTGTTGGTTGTTCAGCCTCTTCAGGTCTAACTGATTCGGTTCCTTGAATCGTTTTGGATCCCGGTTCGCCGCACCGAGCATGCATAGGACCGTCCATTCCTTCGGTATGCGCTGGCCGCAAATCTCGATATCTTCCTTGAGCACGCGAGCCGTGAATTGTACGGGGCTCTCATAACGCAGAATCTCCTCCACAGCCGTGCGGATCATCTCCGGCTTCTCTCGCAACTCCGCCGTCTCTTGCGGATGCCGCAGCAGCGTGTACATTCCGTTGCCGATCAGATTTCGAGTCGTCTCGTGCCCGGCGAAAAGCAGCGCAATACACTGCGCATAGAGCTCTTCTTCGGTCAGCACTTCTCCTTCTTCCTCGATGTCGATCAGGAGGCTGATCAGGTCGTTCCCTTTGTTGCGTCTCCGTTCCGCCACGGTCTTTCGGAAAAAATCGGTTAACGCAATCAGAGCATCTTGTGCCGCGCGCGCCTGCTTCCACCGTGCGATCCGGGCTGCCTCGAAACACCGCGATGGCGCGCGACCAATTGACAAATGTGTCGCGCAGTTCCTGCGGTATGCCGAGCATTTCCAAAATGATGCGCACCGGCATGGGATTTGCGAACTCGCGCATCAGTTCGACTTCCGAGCCATGCTGCAGCGGCTTCAGCATCTCGATCGACGATGGCCTCGACTTGCGGACGCAAGCCTTCGATCGCCGCGGCGAAAATCCCTTGTTGAGAAGTTTGCGCAGCCGGGTGTGCTCCGGCGGGTCCATGAAAATCAGCCACAAGCCCAGCATGCGCGCCAGTTCGCTGAACTCGGCCTGGCGGCTGAGCGGCAGAGACAATAACATCTGCTGCGCGCGCTTTGCGGAAAGCCTGGGATCTTTTGCAGTCGAGGAGCACTCGGCGTGGCTGACAATCGACCATACCGCCCATTTGCCGCCCACATCCAGGTAATGCAACGGACCTTCTTCGTGCAAGCGGGCGTAGGTGGGATACGGGTCCTGCAGAATTTCGTCGCTGAAAACGACTTTCTTGCTCGGAGCGATAACCTTGGACAACCTTCACCTATTCGCAAGATCAGATTTCAGTCGCAGAACCGCAGTTGATACACTGAGTTTAATCACTGAGGATCGATAATTTATCGAGCGACCCGCGCGAGACAGCTCGCGAAGTCGTCAAGCCGCAGTCAAGGATCGCTCATCAGGAGCCGCTCCGGCAGCCGCTGCCAGATCAATTCGATGGTTTGTATTTTTCCGTTCACCGGCGTCGGCGGCGTAACCAACACGATCTGATCACCCTGGAATTTGACGCTACGGACCAGATCCCTGCCTACGTAGTTCTGAATCGATGAGATTTCGACGTGATGGGTTACTTTGTCGCCGCTGAACGTGTACCGTCCGGCATAGGCAAGAAATGTCTTAAACGCCTCAGCTTGTTCTTCGAACAGTCCCTCCGCCGGCAGAGAGCGACTTTCGCCCGCCGTAGCTGATCATGGCGGCTACCCTGCCATCCTCGGTATAGGTGAGAAAACCCACAGGATTCAGGCCATAGGGAGTTTCGCTTCGCTCCCCGGTCGATGTGGTTGTTGAGGCAGACACCAGCTTCCACGTGCCCACAAGTTTGTTGTTTGCGCCCCCGAGCGCACCCTCTGACAATCCGGTATCCTTCGCCATCGCTGCAATATCCTTATCGTGATTCTCTTTCAGAGACAAATGATACCGGACTTCTCATGCAAATTCCTGATTGGTGCCGGGAGAAGCAAGAGGCGCGGTTGAGCCGGGCGGCTCGGCGTCGTTAGCGGGCGGAAGCGAATTGCGCTGTCTTGGCGAGTTCGCCCTTGATAACTTTGCCGGTCGGCGTAAGCGGCATGGACGGCACAAGCAGAATTTGCGACGGCCGCTTGTAGGGCGCGAGATGTTTTGCGGCGTGTTCTGCTAGTTCGGCTTCCGAATGGCTACAGAAGCAGGTGTGAGCTGCACGAAAGCAACAACTTCCTCACCGCCTTCCGTTCCCTCAACTGTCCGCCCAATAACAGCCGATCGCACGACCGCGGGATGTGCGTTCAGCACTGCTTCGACCTCCGCCGGATAGACATTCTCTCCAAAGCGAACGATCAGTTCATTGGTTCGGCCAACGATAAACAGATATCCGTCTTCAAGTCGGGCAAGGTCGCAGGTGTTGAACCATCCCTCGGGGTTGATGGCTGCCGCCGTCTCATCGGGCGCGTGGTAATAGCCTTTCATGACATTGGGACCGCGGACCCACAGTTCGCCGACCTCTCCCTCTGCCACCGGCGTTCGATCAGATCCGACCAACTGAACTTCCACTCCCGGGAGAACCTTGCCTACGGAGGTATCGGTTCGGCGCTCACCCACCATCGTCTGGGAAATGTTAGGAGAGCATTCCGTAACCCCATATCCGTTGTGGAGCACCATGCCAAATAGGCCCTCCGCCTGCGATTTCACCGTGGGCTGAAGCGGAGCACCGGAAGATGAAATGACGCGAAGAGCGGGGAACGTCAGCGACTGCAATCCCTTCAACTTGGCATAGTCCGCCAAAAGAGAGAACATCCCGGGAGCGCCGAGCACCACCGTCAACCGCTCTTTCTCGAGCGTAGCCAGCGCTGCAACTGGGTCGAAGCGCGAAGCCAAATACAATGTCGCGCCGCTTAGTAACGAACCCAGAAGCACAACCGAAAGACCGACCGCATGCGACATCGGCAACACACCGTACAACCTGTCATCTGGACTCAAGGACCGGATCTTGGCCGAGACTGCCGCCACGAACAGCAAGTTCTGGTGCGTCAGCATCACGCCCTTGGGCAACCCAGTGGTGCCAGACGTGTAAATCAGGGCCGCGACGCGCTGCGCAGCCTCAGGGTCGACTGGTTCCGGTGTGACCGTCTCGTTCAGCGGACCGAGCGCTATCGGCCCCAGACCCGCCGCCTCTTGGATGACAGCCCGGTGCCGCTTGGCATGTTCGCGGGCTTGCGGCGACACGCTTGTAGTGAAGATCACGCGACGGGCGCCACAGTTGTCACGAATCTCATCCACTTCGCGCGCCGAGAGACGCGCATTCACCAACACCGGCCACGCGTCGAGGCCGGCCAACGCCAACACGATCGCGACGAATGAACGGCAATTCTCGCAGACAATCATAACCCGGTCGCCCGGGCGCACGCCGGAATCGCGCAGCCAGGGCTGAGTTCCAGCGACTACAAGGGCGAGTTGCCGGTAGGTCCAGGTTCCAGATGTTTCCACCAGGGCGATCCGATCGGGCGAATTCTCAACCCATGGGTTGATCACGTCGCTGATGCGAGTGGGAAGGTTCATTCTGAGTTCGGAGGCGCTACTTTGAGTCATCTCCTGCCCGTCCGGATCGTAAATGGTACGTCTGGCCGGCCGCGACGGACCATGGCGATTTCGCGTGAGTCCTCACCGCAGGGCGGATCGCTTTCGCGGGCTGGAATCATGCAAAACCGCTATCGCGGGAAATGCCGTGGCTTCGGCCTTGTTCGACACAACATACTGCAGCCAGCTCCTGTAAATACTCATGGCCGAGGAGCGCCAGGTGCTCTTAAAATCGCCGGCCGGAGCAGCTTCCGGAAAACTTTCCATGAGCTCTTCTCGCCGATCGGAGAACACAGCGTCTCGGAAATCGGTCAGAAGCTTCGCAGCGGTGGCATCGAAATAACCTTTCGGCATCGAGGGATACGTTTCTCTCTCTGCTCTGAGAAATCTCTTTATATCTCGCCGGTATTCCTTCAGCAGAGTCTGCGCGTCATATTCAGGATGGCCTTGGAAATGCACAAACAGACTGCGCTTTTTCTTCTTCACGAACGAATCCACGCCGCCTTCGCTCGATTGAGTCAGAACCCGGTAGCCGCATGCCGTCAATTCGTCCGCTCGCACTTCGTTCCATCGAGAATGCGGGAAGCGCACCCGCTCTCCGTAACCGGCGGTTAACTGGTGGTTAGCGGTCTTGGAAAAATCGAAGACGCCAAACTGTTTGTCACTCAGCAGATGGCGGCTGATGCCATCGCTATGCAGGACTCCGGCGTGCGCCGCCAGGCACGACAAAATCGTCGATACCGTGTTGCTTTCGGCCCAGTCCAGAACGTTAGTGAGAGCAGACCAGTAGGGTTCGCTGCGCAAATCGGGCTGCCGCGGCTCGGTACCGGTCATGATCACGGCGTCAAACCGGCTGTTCAATAAATCGTCCGTGCTGAAGTAGAAGCTGTTGAGATGCTGCTCTCCCCGCTCTGCGCGAGGCACGCCCGAGAGCGAGTGAAGCTTGAGACAAACTGGAATCTCGCCGGAAGCAGCATCGAGCAGCTCGAAGAACTGCATTTCCGTGTCTTCCAGGGCCGCATCCGGCATGTTGTTGAGGAACGCAATCCTGACGCCCTCCGCCCCGGCGCCTTAGCTTTCGCCCGAGCCCACCAGGCGGCAGCTCTTTCTCTCGGCCCAACGCGGCGGAACCCGGCCGCCATCGATGATCAATGGCATGTGATTTCCCCTAAATCGATCGCCACTACGACTTCGCCGTTATCACACTCTCGCCTTGTCCAACGCCTGACCCAGATCCTCAAGAATATCGTCGATATGCTCGATCCCCACGCTGAGACGAATCATCTCCGGAGTAACTCCTACCTTCGCCTGTTCCTCTGGCGTGAGTTGCCGGTGCGTGGTCGACGCCGGGTGACAGGACAACGATTTGGCATCGCCCATGTTCACCATGCGCTTGAACAGGCGGAACGCGTTAAAGCACTTACTGTCCACCCTCGTAGCCGCCTTTCACTCCAAAGGTCAGCAGCGAGCAGAAGTTGGAGCCCAAATATCGATGCGCCATCGGATAGAGCGGATTATCCGGAAAGCCGACATAGTTCACCCACTCAACCATCGGATGATCGCGCAAGAATTCCGCTACCTTGCGCGCGTTCGCCACATGGCGCTCCACGCGGAGGGAGAGCGTCTGAATCCCCTGCAAAAACAAGAAGCCGTTGAACGGAGACAGCGTGGCACCGGTGTTGCGCTGACACACGGTTCGGCATCGCGCGACAAAAGCAGCGTCGCCGAAATGGTCGACATAAACGACGCCGTGATAGGCAACCTCCGGCACGTTCAACATGTAAAACTTTTTCGGATATTTTCGCCACGGAAACTTGCCGCCATCGACGATCATCCCGCCAATGCTGGTCCCGCCCCCGCCGATGAATTTCGTCATCGAATGCACGACAACATCGGCGCCGTACTCGATGGGCCGCAACAGAATCGGCGTAGCCACGGTGTTGTCAACCACCAGCGGCACACCATGCTTGTGCGCAACTTTGGCCAGTCCTTCGATGTCTGCGACGTTCCCTGCCGGATTGCCAACACTCTCGCAGTACACCGCGCGCGTATTTTCGTCGATCAACTTCTCAACATCTTCGGGGCGATCGGTTGCCGCAAATCGTCGAGCCGATTCCGCGCTTCGGGAAGATATGCGCGAGAAGCGTGTAGGTGGCGCCGTATAGCTGCGGAGTAGAAACAATGTTATTCCCTGCTTCGGCAATGTTAATCAGCGAATATTCGATTGCGGCCATTCCCGAACTGACGCTGAGCCCTTCGACTCCGCCCTCAAGAGCCGCCACGCGCTTTTCCAGAACCGTGTTGGTAGGATTGCCGATCCGGGTGTAGATGTTCCCTTGAACTTCCAGATTGAACAGAGCCGCGCCATGCTCCGCGCTATCAAACTCGAATGCAACCGTCTGATAGATTGGCACGGCCACGGCTTTGGTGGTGGGGTCGCCGTCGTAACCTGCGTGGATTGCGAGGGTCTCCAGCTTCATGCGTCCATCATTTCCCATCAATCCATCCCCAACCTAAAATTATATCGGATTTCAGAGACAGCCGTAGGTGGGGGCATCTCATGAAAAACCCCTGGCGCATCCCCGTAACCGACAGATAACATTGGAGTTGCAACAGACTTGATCCTGACCCGGTTCGCAAGAAGCCATTCGATTGTAATCCCAGACTTGCGCGCAGGGCGGAGGAGTGCGGCTGCCTTACTATCATCGACTCCCACGAGGTAGAAAGGATACAGTTATCTAGACAAATGAAAGGTGCAGCAAGTCTCGTTGGCTCCCTGGTCTCCGGTGCGATTGAAACGTGTTTTGCAAATCCCGGCACCTCGGAAATTCACCTTGTCGCTGCTCTTGACCAGGTACCGGAAATACGTTGCGTACTCGGGCTCTTCGAAGGCGTTGTCACCGGAGCGGCTGACGGTTATGCGCGCATGGTCGAAAAGCCGGCATGCACCCTCATGCATCTCGGTCCAGGCCTCGGGAACGGTCTTGCCAATTTGCACAACGCCAGTAGGGCACAAGTTCCGATCGTCAACCTGGTCGGACAGCACCCCAGTTATCATTTGGATCACGATACTCCGCTTGCTTCCGACATCGAAGCTATAGCACGGCCTTACTCCAAATGGTTGCGGACATCTGCCTCTTCATCAGCATTAGGCCGCGACGCGGCCGAGGCGATCATGGCGTCGCTTACCGCACCAGGGCAGATCGCGACACTGATCGTCCCGGCCGACGTGGCCTGGAACGAAGGCGGAAGCGTCGCCGCGTCTGGCTCTCCCCCGAAGCCTCCGTTACCACCAACGACAACGATTGATCAGGCGGCCGTCATGCTTCGATCCGGCTTGCGAACCGCCATTTTGATTGCCGGAAATGGGTTGTACGGCAGCGGACTCGTCGCTGCTGGGCGTATCGCGGCAGCAACCGGGGCGAAATTGCTGGCTCCTTATCCGCTCACGCGTTTGCAACGCGGCGCGGGGATTCCAGGTGTCGATCGTGTTCAGTATGTGCTCGAACAAGGCATCGAACAGTTTAAAGAGTTCCGCCAGTTGATTCTCGTGGGCGCGCAACCTCCCGTCGCATATTTCGCGTATCCAGGAAAGAATAGTGAATTCACTTCCCCGCCGTGTCATATCCAGACACTGGCGAAACCGGGCGAGGATTACGTCGGCGCACTCCATGCGCTCGCGGAAGCCGTGTCCGCCCCCCGCGAAGAGCTCACGGCGGAAAAAGCTGGGCGCCCTCCAATGCCAAGCGGAGAGATTACTTTGTCGGGACTCGCCTCGGCAGTCGGAGCGCTCCTGCCCGAAAACGCCGTCGTGGTCGACGAGTCGATGACCTCAGGCCGCGGACTGATGGCGGCAACCAAGGGAGCTCCACCTCACGACTGGCTGGGCAACACCGGGGGCTCGATTGGAATCGCCTTGCCCCTGGCGGTGGGCGCGGCAGTGGCCTGCCCCGATCGGAAAGTCTTGTGCCTGAGTGCCGATGGCAGCGGCATGTACACACCCCAGGCGTTGTGGACCATGGCGCGCGAAGGCCTCCACGTCACCACGGTGGTTTTCGCTAACCGTGATTACGCGGTTCTCAAACGTGAGTTTTCTTATCTGGGATTAGGCACTCCGGGAGCCCGGACCTTGGACATGTTCGAGATCGGACGTCCGGATCTCGACTGGGTGCAACTAGCGAAGGGAATGGGGGTCCCCGGCACCCGAGTTAATTCTCTGGATGCATTCGGAAAGGCGCTCCGGGCCGGATTTGATGGGGAAGGACCGACGCTGATCGAGGTGCCGTTGTAGAGGCCGGTCATAGAGAAAGATCGGATGGGCTTGCTATGGCTTTCCGATCCCAGATTCCCTGCTAACAGGGAAAATTACAGGGAATTTGCGATTTCTTTTGGGCTGCGAATGTCGCACCTCTGCTCTCCAAGCTGCACATTTTGCACCAGAATCTGCGCTGAAAGGCAAGAAATCGAACAGGGAAATAACAGGGCAAGATCAGGGAGTTCGCTCCCTGAAGGGAATGTATTTAGACTTTGGAGGTGTCAATCACGCCCTCACTGAACCTCACAACTGCCCGGTGCCCCTACTGTGTGGGGTTTGGTTCGATCCTCGGTTGGCTAAGGCAAATTGTATTCAACCTAGCTCCGAGAAGGGCCGATCTCTTCAATCGCTGTCGCTCTTGCCCGGTCGCTGCTTCTGCGGTGACCGTGGGGCGCAGGAAATCCGACGAAGAAGATACTACGGTGGAGGGATCTGAACGTCGAATGCAACATTCGAATAGCTGCTCTCTTCGTTCCTCGTATTTACAGTTGTGGCTGCATAACAGTAGGAGGTGCCATCGATGACTTCCAAATCTGTATATAAGGTGCTGGTGTTTAGTGTGTAGTTGATCTTCGAAAAGGACCCGCAGGAGTCTGTGTATGTTGCGCGATAGATGTTATAGCCGGATATGTCCGACGACGTGCTCGCGGTCCAGGAGAGATTGACCGTGCGTGTCGACTGTGGCGTGGCGCCAGGGCCGTTCGGTCTTTCGGTGGTTGATGAAGACCAGCTTCCGCAACCGAGCAGCAATGCCGTTGCTGCTAAACTGAGGATCGCTGCACTACCTGTGACCAAAGTGGCCGGGATCATTTGCGGGGCTCCGCCTTGCGGAAGAGACGATCCAGCATCACGGGCCCCTTCCAAACCGCTATTAGATGGGACTTCGAAGGCTTCTAACGATTCACACAATTTTCTAATTGTTCCCGTAATCCTCTGGGATGTAAAGCGACTTGCAGCTCTCAAAGTTATCGTCTCCAGAATAAACGGCTCCTATCCACTGGCGTGGCGGTGGCGCCTGCAGCACAGCCCGGATCGACGCTGTACCTCGAACCAAGGTTGCCGTCCCCAAGACGAAGTCCGAGTTGGCGCTGTCAACGAAGGTGATGGTCCCTGTCGGTGTGCCAGTTGCCGGCGGAACTGTCACGGCCGCCGTGAAGGTGGTGGACTGGCCTGCGGAAAACTGATTCGACGAGGAATTGATGACGCAGGTCGTAGCCACTCTTTTCTTGATGGTGAAGGTGACTTGCTGTGCCGCAAACGCATTCCCGTAAATAGTCAGCACATACTGTCCGGCCTGATATGCGCTCGTGTTGACCCGGTACTTGTAGCCGATTCCGCTCTCGTAGGCGAAAGCATTGTTCAGGGCCAGGACCACTGTGGATTCCGGCATACCACTCGCATTGCTCACCATTACAATCGTGAGGTTGGCAACGGCATCCGTAATAGATCTGTTAGGATTTGCAATCGACGTGAGCTCGAAGGTTACGGGAATCCCCGCCCCCGCGCCGAACACCCGAGGGTCAATCGCGCGGAGCGGTGCCAACAAGGTCATAAGCCCCGCCCCTTGTGGGTTCGTCACACCCAGATCAATCGCTACAAATTCTGAAAAACCAGTAGTCTTCGCCTTTACTGTGGGATCACTGAATCCCGTGAAGATGTTTTTCCACTCATTTTCCCCGATGGGAGTGGTGAGATAGCCGGGATTAATAATGGCCTGCGACGTACTAAAGGTGGTCTGCACCGCAATGGTGGGAGTGGGCTCGCTCGGACAGTTGATCGGGCTGCCGCTTTCCGAACACGTCACCTGATCGTCCACGCAGTTACCTCCCGCGCCCGCGTAGACGATACACGTGGCGTTGGCAAATTGAGTGCCTGCCACGCGCCGCTGGAATTGAGCCTGTGTAATTTCGACCTGGGTAACAGTCATGTTCACATTGGAGAAACTCGTGCCGGCCGGGTACTGCACCGTAAAGTTGTTCGTTCCGAAGTTAAACACATTGGGAAGAGTCGGGCTCAACGGCTGGGTGACTTGCAGTTTAGTGGGAGGGAGTGAGGCAATCGCTATGCCGATCGGAGCCGAACCAACGGTGGCCGTGCCCGTGATCGTGTTGCTTGCGGCTGCAATCACGGAAACATCATTGCCGTTCAGGTTCGTGACATAGGCGGAAGCGCCATCCCCCGTTAGCGCGACATGAACCGGATTGTCGAAACCCGCCACTGTAGCCACCACGCTGCCGGAGGCGGTGTCGATCACTGAAACCGTATCGGAAGCGCTGTTCACCACATAAGCCGTGCTGCTGTCTGGCGTAAACGCGGCGCCGAATGGACTCGTTCCAACCGGAATAGTTGCCGTCACGGTATTGCTGGCCACAGAAATCACCGAGACGTTGTTGCTTCCCGCGTTCTCAACGTAAGCCAGGCTGCTGTTAGGACTCACCGCCACCCAACGCGGCCCGCTACCTACCGGGATTGTCTTAACCACCTTGGGGGTGCTTCCCACCGCAATCACGGAAACGGAGTTGGACGCGGAATTGGTTACATAGGCGAACGTCCCATCCGACGTGACCGCCATCGCCACCCCAACCGGACTGCTCTGCACCGGCACCGTGGCCACCACGGTTTGAGAAGCCGCGTCGATTACCGAAACACTGTTGGAAGATCCGTTCACCACATAGGCCGAAGTTCCGTCCGGAGTGAAAACCACGCCAAAGGGAGACGATTGAACCTGAATTGCGGCTACCACGGTGCTGCTCGCGGTGTTGATCACCGACACGTTGTTGCCGTGATTGTTGGTCACGTAAACCCGCGTCTGGTCGGGTGAGACCGCAACTCCCCAAGGTCCAGAACCCACGGGTATAGCGCTTACCGGCAACGAAGTGGGGATATCAATCATGGAGACGGTGTTGCTGTTTATATTGGCCACATAGGCAAACGGACCTGTGGCCGAAACAAATCCATGGCTGATCCCGGCATCGTCCTCGTACTCACCCGCCATCTGACCGGCGTCGTTGAGATCATAAACAAGTAAGCCCCCGACAGCGGCGGGAAAGTCGATGGTCGTGAAAGTGCCATTGATGTCTTCGAATCCCAACGGGTTAGAGGTAGCGGTAGCTTCGTAAGCTCCAACAATCTGGCCGCCGTTGTTAATCCCATAGCCATCGGTCAGAAAGGCGCCCGGATAGTCGAATGAAGTAAAGGTTCCGTTCTGGAAAAGAAAACCATGTTCATTTCCGCTGGAGTCGTCGTAATAACCGACCATGGCTCCCGCATTATCGACCTTCAGAACGTTAGTAAAAATGGATTTGGGAAAGTCTATGGTGCTGTAAACACCGGCGCTCAGAAGGAAGCCGTGCGTGTGCTCTTTGGCATCGGTGAAAAAGCCCACAATCTGACCCACACTATTGACCCCCTCGGCATACGTCAGAGTGGTACCAGGTGGATCAATGGTCGTGAACACATTGTTGCTGAACAAAAATCCGTGGTTAGTGATCCCCTGCGCGTCGGCGTAGCGCCCCACGAGATCGCCGTTGTCGTTGATTCCCCAAACTGCGGTCCCCAGAGAGCCTGGAAAATTAATGGGCGTAAACACTCCGTTTTGGACGATAAAACCGTGGTAAACACCTTCAGCGTCGATGTATCGGCCGCCCATCTCCCCGTGGACATTGATCTGGCGAACCGTGTTATACGTACCACCTGGATAATCGACGGTAATGAAGTTCTGGGCCGGCGCTGTTTGCGACGCCAGGGTGCCCGCGGCTAGTACGATGACAAGGGTAAGAAACGCGACGCGTTTTGTAAGTCTGGCGAGCATGTTTCCTCCGGTCGACGTCGTAGATAGTGACCCCGCTCCCTATTTCGAAAAGCTCTCAAACTGAAGACGGAAGAACACCACGCAAGCCTGGGGGGAGCTTGCAGAGATTTGGGGCAGAAGTATGCGTCTCAATGGTTCGGGTGTCAATCCTCCCCGAACGGGCTACTTCTTAGAGCGCAGCCGCTTTGCGTGCGATGAGATTGAATCCCTTCTCTTTAGCATCTTTCTGCAGCTGCTGGAGGCGGGCGCGGGAGGCCGCAGATTTTCCGGATTTCAACTCTATTTCTTCAAATGCCAGCCGGGATTCCAGTTGGTCACCGACATAGCCTGATTTGGTTGCCTTGACCAAGGCCTCTTTGAGGAGGGTTTTGGCGGCGTCGGTTTGTTGGGAAGCCGCTTCAGTGCGCGCCCTGGCGGCAGCGAATGCCAGCTGCACACTCAGATTCTGGCTTTTTGCAGCCATCGGAGCGGTCTTACCCACTTCCTTCAAGGCATCGTCATTCTTGCCGCCCGCCAGCAGAGCTCCCACCAGCGCGACGGTGGCAGTAATCTGTTCGTCACTTTTGTGCGCTTCTCTGAAACTCGTCGCGAGCTTCCCGGGCGGGTCCTTCCGCCGCGTCGGGATGGCCTTCTTCGATGGCCAATTCGGCGATCGCCACGCGAGTGGTGACGATTGTATCTTTCTCCCCCAACTCGTTGCGGAGGGCCAGAGCCTCCTCGTAATCCTTGTGCGCTTGCTGTGAAATCAGCCGCTTTTAGTTCCAGGCTTCCCAGACCCGCGAGAGCATATGCCGCCATGCTCTTATCACCTGCGGTGCGGGCCAGTGTAAGTGCTTTTTCGTAGTTTTCCGCGCGTCCGGCAGATCACCCAGGTGTTGCAGCGCATCGCCAAGGTCGATTAGCTTGTCGGTGGAGGGATTGGCTTGTCCGCCAGCAAGATCGAGGGCTGCAGCCTGCTCCAATGTCTTCTTCGCCGCAGCGGAATCGCCTTGCGCATCCAGCACCGTTCCAATACCAGTCAGTGACAATGCAATACCGTTTTGATCATTGATTTCACGGACAAGAGTGAGCGCCTGATCGTAAGTCTTCTTGGCCCCAGCCAGGTCGCCCTCGTCTTTGCATAATGCCCGCGATATTAATCAGCGTCATGGCATAGTTGTTCTGGTCGCTTACCTCGCGGAAGATAGGGAGAGCCTTTTCGTACATTTTCCGAGCTTGCTCCGCATCTCCCTGCTGACTGAGGACGCAGCGCCATGTTGTTAAGTGCGGAGGCTTCCGCTTTGCGATTGCCCACCTCGCGTGCAATGGCGAGTTCATCCTTGAATTTGCCGAGCGCACCGGGATAATCGCCGCGATCGACTAGCACCTGGCCAGTCACCTCGAGCGTGCTGGCCAAGCCATAGCGATCGCCGACTGTCTGGTAGATGCGGCCAGCCTCCTCGACCGCGGTCATGGCGCCGTCAGGTCGCCGAGGTTCTCGAGCGCTGAATCCCTGGCGATAAAGCGCGCGGGCCAGAAGCAGTTTTGCATTTTGGGCTCTTGCTTTCTGCGCCGCTTGAGCGGCAGAAGCCTGGCCCTGCTTGAAGTCTCCCAGCGACGCCCAGGCCTCCGAGGCAGCCAAATCGATTCGCGCATCGTCGCCCGCAGGCGGCGGCAGGCGGCGCAGCGATTCCACGGTCGCCAACGCTTCTTTGCCTTTTCCCCCGCGCGTTTGCGCGCGGGCCAGAAGCAAGCCGTATTCGAGGTTGTCGGGGAAAAATCCAAAAAGAGTGCGGTAGCTCTCGGCAGCGTTGTCCCACTCCTTCGAAGTTTCGCGGTACCGGGCTTCGATCAGCAATCGGTCCTCGCGAGAGAGCGAAGCGGAAAGTTCATAGGCGCTCTTCGCCGACAGACGCGCCTTCTCGTCGTATCCGAGAAGAGCCCACGCCGCCGCCAGAGCAGAGTGCGCCAAAGCATGGTTCGGGTCCGCCGCCACCGCTTTTTGCAGAAGATCACGAGCTGCGATGGCATCGTAGACGCGCAGCTTTGCCAAGCCCTTCCGCGTAGAGTTTTGAGGCTTCAGGAGTCGATGGCAAGGCGGCGCGGACGCCGGCCTGGTCCTGCGAGTTCAGCTGTCCGGCATCGCACTTTTCTCGCAACTGAGCTCCGGCACGGCTGACCAAATCAAATAGATTGCTTTCGTCTCCAGTCTGCTTAACCGAAATCAAAGTTTCACCCGCAGCCACGTCCTGCAGATGAAGGTCGACGCGCAGTTTGCCTCCGGTAAAGCCACATAGGAGCCGAGCACCACCAGATCTGCCCCCAGGGTCTTGCCAACTTGCGACAGGGTCTGCGCCGACAAACTGTCTGAGTCCGGCAGGGAAAGATCCATCTTCATCTGCGCAACTTCTTCGCCGGTAATGGTGCGCAATTTCTCGCCCGCCGCAAGTTCAGTGGTCAACATCTCGGGAAGAGCGGTGGAGAGCCATGCCGCCTCGGGACGGGACGTGGAATTCTTAAAGTTCAGGACCGCCACAGTACGGCGCCGGCTGAGGGGCGGTTGGCAGGCTTCGCCCTGGCGGCTTCCTGCGAAAATGCAAATAGGAAAGCGCTCCAACCAGCAGCAGTACGATCACGGCAACAACGAGCGGCGCCGGCTCTTATCCTTTTCTTAGCTGCGGTAGCGGAAATCGGAGTTGGCACCGGAATCGGGCCGAGGGGCACCTGCGAAATCGGCATCGTCAGGCGGTCGAGGTCGACGCGCAATTCCCGCGCCGATTGATAGCGGCGTTCCGGGTCCTTGTCGAGGCATTTGAGAATTGCCATCTCCAGCCCCGGCGAGATTTTTGGATTCAGGACGCTCGGCAGCTCCGGTGGCTTGTTCAGGATGGCATCGATCAAGACAGCGGAGCTTGCGGGAACGGAAACGGACGCCGTCCCGTCGCTAATTCATACAGAACCGCGCCCGCCGACCAGATATCGGAGCGCTGATCGGTCAGTTCGCCGCGCAATTGCTCCGGCGACATATAAGGAAGAGTGCCGGCTGACTTCTTTGCTTTCGGAATGCTCGCCGTGACGCCCAAGTCGGTTTCCTGGCGCACAAACTGCGCCAGCCCGAAATCGAGAATCTTGAGTCGATTGTCCTGGGTCAAACGCATATTTGCAGGCTTCAGATCGCGATGAATGACTCCATGCTCATGCGCGCTCGCCAGACCGTCGGCCAATTGAAATCCCAGACGCAGGACTTCTTTTTGCGATAGCGGACCGGATGCCAGCCGGGCATCGACGGCCACGCCGCCGACATATTCCATCACCAGAAAGTCCAGTCCCTCCTGGCTGCCGAATTCGTAAACCGTTCCGATGTTGGGATGATTCAACTTGGCGAGAGTCAGCGCCTCGCGGCGGAAGCGCTTTCGGGCCGCTTCGTCGGCAAGCATGCCGGGCGGGAGCACCTTGATGGCAACGTCACGTTCGAGTTGCTGGTCGGAAGCCCGGAACACCATCCCCATTCCGCCGGCTCCGATTTGCTCGAGCACGCGGTAATGGCCAAGAACCTGCCCGACAATTGGAGTTTCCGGCGCCATTAGGCCGGAATCTTATCCCCTGAGGAAATGTGGTCAACGCCGGATGAGTTTCTCTTTCCGCCCGTCCCCCAGCATCCAGCATCTATTTTCTTCCCAACTGTTCAGCACTCGGCTTCTGTGACGCCCTCGGATTTCACTTTTCCGCACAAGGCATCATTGTCCATCAGCCTGGCCCTGTCTTGGTGAGCATTACGTTGCCGGGGAGAACCTCACTTCCTCTCTTCGGATTATTCGACGACCATGGGCAGGTCCTGCTGCACTCATTGACAGGGGTTGAGTCCGATCGCCCAGATGAGCGTTTCTGTTTTTCCAGCATAAGGCGTAGAGTTGTCACATGGACGATTGTTCAATCGCGGGACGGACTGACAAACTCCGTCGAGAGATTGAACTGATCAAGCAAGACGAGCGAATACTACCGCAATAACAGAAGCCATTCACTAGCTGAGAATGCAGATCGCGCGAAGCGGGAGTTTCGAGTCCTTGCGATCTGTGAAGAACTTAGAACGCTTGTCGAAAGGGCAAAGCAACAATCAAGCCGCGATCAGTCTGGTACGGTTGACTTCTTCTTCGCAGCCCTTTCTGACAAGACAGCATGACGTTAACCGCTCTTTTAATGCTTC
>CAWBSN010000023.1:0-81494 GCA_963791445.1 uncultured Acidobacteriaceae bacterium | reverse complement strand
CGGGCTTCTGCGCCACGACCACCTGTTGCCCATCTTCGAGCGAATCCGAGGGGTTGATCACGATCTGGTCGGCGGGAGAAACTCCGCCGAGAATCTCCAGCGTCGTGCCGTAGTCGCGTCCGATATTAATCGGGCGCAACTGTACCTTGCCGTCGGGACCGACGACGGCGACTTGTGCTCCTTCAGCGCGGAACAGCATCGCATTTACCGGAACCGTAACCTTATTCACGCCGGAGCCGACCGAGAAGTGCACCTCCCCGAACGAGCCCGGCAGTAAACGACCGTTCTGGTTCGGCACATCGACCTCTGTCAGCAGAGTGCGCGTAGATGGATCAATGGCCTCCGCTGTGCGCACCACCTTGCCAAAGAACTTCTGGCCGGGAAACTCCTGCAACGTAACAGCGGTCTTGGCGCCAATCTTGATAAACGGCGCGTACGCCTGCGGGACACTGGTATAGACCCGCAAGGGATCGACACGTGCCATGCGAAACAGTTCGGTGCCGACGGTACCCGAACCAGCGTTAATCAGCGCGCCGGGGTCGACGTTTCTGCGTGTGAGCACGCCGGTGAATGGCGCGTAGACGTCCTTAAAGCCCTCCAACTGCTCGAGACGCCGAACATTCGCCTCGGCGGCAGCCAGGTTGGCCTGGCTCTGCTTGTATCCGCTTGCGTATTGATCCGCCTCCTGCGCGGAGACGGAGTCGGTCTTAAGCAGGTTGGCCCAGCGGTCAGTGGTGATTTTGGCGATATCCATCTGAGCCAGGATTTGCTGACGCGTGGCGCGAGCCTGGTTCAGCTCCTGATCCACCTCAGGCGTGTCGATTTTCGCCAGCAACTCGCCTTTCGTGACCTGGCTGCCAATGTCTTTGTACCATTGCAAAAGGTAGCCGTTCGTTCGGGCGTAAATCGGAGACTCCACGTAAGCCAGCAGAGAGCCGGGCAGAACCAGGTCTTCATCCGGCTTTTCCGATTGTGGGTAAACCACGGCGACGGTTGGGACGGTCTGGCGCTCCGTCTCCTTGGCCAGGGCGCGCTCGTGGGTTGCGTGGGCCCAGAGCGTGAGGGCGCCGGCGATCAGCAGTATCACCAACAAGACACCCACAATCGTCAGAGCTTTGCGCGGTGGCGCCGGGGGAAGATCCGGGGGCTTCTGAATTCCTGGAGGCTGGTGTTTGGAATGCTGTTGGATCGCCTCGATCTCCTCGTCACGCTGCGCCTGGGCACTGCGGGTATGGGGTTCTTCTTTTTGCCCCGGCGCTGGTTTGGACTCGTTCTCTTCGCTCATACTCGGCTCCGATTACTGCGAAAACTTCTGGTATTTGTCGTAAATCATGCTTCCTGCTGGCGCGCCCTCTTCGCTTCCCGGCGGCTGTGGAAAATGGCGAACACGCTGGGTACAAAAAATAAAGTGGCGACCGTGGCAAACAGGAGGCCGCCGATTACGGCGCGGCCCAGCGGCGCGTTCTGCTCGCCGCCTTCGCCAAACCCCAGCGCCATCGGAACCATGCCAATGATCATCGCCAGCGCGGTCATCAGCACGGGCCGCATGCGGGTATATCCAGCAGCCACAGCGGCCTGTACAGCGGGAATGCCCTCGTCGATCTGTTCGCGGGCAAAGCTGACCATCAGGATGGAATTGGCTGTGGCCACGCCCATGCACATCACCGCGCCGGTGAGCGACGGCACACTCAAGGTGGTGCGGGTCAGCAGCAGGAACCAGCAGATTCCTGCCAGGGCTCCCGGCAATGCCGCGATGATGATGAAGGGATCGAGCCACGACTGAAAGTTAATGACGATCAACAGATAGACAAGCAGGATGGCGCCAACCAGTCCGATGCCTAATCCGATGAACGATGAGCGCATGGTAACGACCTGCCCACGCACCACGATTTTAGTACCGCGCGGCAATTTGCCATCGAACGTTTTGAGCACTTTGGCCGTGTCCGCGGCAACCGCGCCCAGGTCGCGATCCTGCGTGCTGGCGTAAACGTCAATGACCGGCTGCACATTGTAGTGGTTGACCGTAGCTGGCCGCGCTACTGGAGCTACCTGCACCAGATTGCTCAACAATTGCGGGCCCTGTTGCGAGATTACTGGTATCGCCATCAGGTCCTGCATGCTGGTCATACGATATTGCGGCGCTTGCACCGCGACCTGGTAAGTAACGTCGTTGCGCGGATTGAGCCAGAAATTGGGCGCCGTCTGGAAGCTGCCGCTCAGCGAAACCAGGACGCTCTGCGCCACGTTGCTGGCCGTCAGCCCCACCTGCGTGACCCGCGTGCGTTCAATGTCCATGTGCAGCGTGGGCAGAGAAAGCAGTTGCTGCACATGCACATCGGCGGCGCCGGGAATGTGCCGCATTTTGTTCGCGATCTGCTGCGCGATCAGATAACTGCTTCCCATATCCGTGCCCACGACTTGCACATCGATGGGCGCGGGCAGACCGAAATTCAGAATCTGAGAAACGATGTCGGCCGGCTGGAAGAAAAACTCCACTCCGGGAAAGCGCTGCGGCAACACCTCGCGCAAATGCCGAATGTACCCCGCCGTCGGATGGTGATGCTCGCGATCGAGAGCGATCAGGATCTCCGCATCGCTGGTGCCAATGGTTCCGTTCGAACTGTAGGACTGGTTGATGCCGGAGTTCGGCAGACCGATGTTGTCGAGAATCGTCTGCAGTTCATCTTGCGGAATCTCCTGCCGCAGCACGCCCTCGACCTCATCGCAGAGCCGCGCCGTCTCTTCCACGCGCAGTCCGGGGCGTCCGCGCACATGCAGGCGCAATTGACCCGCATCCACCTGCGGAAAAAAGTCCTGTCCCAGGAACATGTATATCCCTAGCGACAGGACACAGAAGATCAGGAAGAAAAGCATGAAACGCGACGCGATGCTCGAGCGTGGTTTCCAGCAACTGCTCGTAACCCCGGCGGAAGTCTTCAAATTTTCGCTCGAAGCCGCGCTGGAAGCGGCCCAGGAACGACTTGGGTTCCTGCCGCGCGATGCTCGTGGCCGCGCATGATGAACATGACCAGCGTAGGGATCAGGGTTCGTGAAAGCAGATAGCTGGCCAGCATCGCGAAGCTCACCGCTTCCGCCAGCGGTACGAACAAGAACTTTGCCACGCCCGCCAGAAAGAACATCGGCACAAACACGATGCAGATGCTGAGTGTGGAGACGAAGGCTGGCACGGCGATCTGCTGTGCGCCGTCAAGAATAGCCTGCCTCATCTCCTTGCCCATAGCGAGGTTGCGCTCGATGTTTTCGATTTCCACGGTCGCGTCATCCACCAGGATGCCGACCGCGAGCGCCAATCCTCCCAGTGTCATGATGTTAATGGTCTCGCCGATCGCACCCAGCATGATGATCGAGCAAAAGATGGAGAGCGGAATGGAAATACTTATGACGATCGTCGGACGCCAGTCGCCCAGGAAGATGAGGATCATGACGGCGGTAAGAAGGGCGGCGATTGCCGCCTCTCGCACCACGCCGAGGATCGACGCCCGCACAAAAAGAGACTGGTCAAACAGAGCGGTGATCTTCAACTCCGGGGGCAGGGATTGTGCCGCCTGCACGACAATGTTCTTGATGCCAGCGACAATTTCCAGCGTCGAGGCGTTGCCGATCTTGTAGATCGACATCAGCGCCCCGCGGTTTCCATCCTGGCGCACGATGTTTGTCTGCGGCGAAAATCCGTCTCGTATGTGGGCAACGTCACGCATGTAGAGTGTGGCCCCGTTGAGGGTCTTGACCGGCAGATCGTTCAACTCCGCAATTGTCCCCGGCGTTCCGTTCATCTCGACGTTGTATTCCACCGGGCCGAGCTTGATAGTGCCGGTTGGAAGGACGATGTTCTGCGCATTGACGGCGTTGACAATGTCGTTGGGCGAAAGTCCGTAGGCCTGCAACTTCGGCAGGTCCAGGTCCACTTGAATCTGGCGAATCTTGCCGCCGTAGGGATAGGGCGTAGCCGCCCCCGGCACGGTGGCCAGATAACTACGCAGAAAGTTCTGACCCAGATCGAAGAGTTGCTGTTCCGGCAGGGTCTTGCTGCTCAGTCCGAGTTGGACGATCGGGGTGGTGGAGGCGCTGTAAGAGATGATTAGAGGCGGCACCGTTCCAGGCGGAAGGCCGCGCAAAGTAGTCTGGCAGATTGCGGTGATTTCCGCGATGGCGCCCTGGACGTTCGTGCCCGGACGAAAAAAAACCTTGATCACGCCAAAGCCGCTTACCGACTGGGACTCCATGTGCTCGATGTCATTGACCGTAGTAGTGATGCCGCGCTCGGAATTGGTCACGATGCGGTCGGCCATGTCCTGCGGGGAAAAACCCGTGTAGTACCAAACGATTGAGACCACCGGAATGTTGATGTCAGGGAAAATGTCAACCGGAGTGCGGAAAACCGTTACGAAAAACAAGATGATGATGACGATCGCCATCACGACGAAGGTGTAGGGACGCCTGAGCGCTAATGCGACTATCCACATTGGTTAGGCACCAGAGTTCGAATGAACAAGAAAGAGGCTACACAAACACGGGACGCGACGAGGATTCTGCAAACCCATTTTTAGATTCGATACTAAGCGTATTGGATTCTAAAGCATTCTCCCGATTATATGGTAGGGTAGGGGCATGCGCCAGAAGTCTTCGGCCCATCGCAAACGCGGTGGAGGACGCGGCAAGCGCCCTCCCGGCCGCCCGCGCAGTGAACAGGCTCGACTGGCCATCCTGCGCAGCACGTTGAAGCTCCTCGGGAAAAGCGGCTTTTCCGAACTGACCATTGAAGCCGTGGCAAATCATGCCGGCGTCGGCAAGGCAACGGTTTACCGCTGGTGGTCCAACAAGGCTGCACTTATCGCGGATGCATTTGCCAGCAGCACAACCCGGAAACTCCACTTCCCGGATACCGGCTCGGTCCGCACCGACATGAGCCAGCAAATGCGCCAATTGATCAAGATTTTCGGCAGCCGGCGTGGACGAATTGTTTCTGCGATTCTCGGTGGCGGCCAGAGCGATCGAGATCTAATCACCGCGTTCCGTGAGCGCTTCCTCTGGCCGCGCCGCCAAGAGGCTTACGCCACGCTTCGGCGCGGAATTCTACGCGGCGAACTCCGCAAAGATGTGGATATGGACCTGATTCTTGATTCCCTTTACGGTCCTATTTACATGCGATTCCTGATTCGGCACGGTAAGCTAACTCCTGATTTCGTCGACAATCTGTGCGAACTCGTCTTAGGCGGGGCGCGTCCTCAAGAATGATCGAATTAGCCAGCTCTAGGGCTGGCTCCGGTTCAGGTTCAAAAACCACACCTCAGCGACTGCCAAGCCTGGCAAGTTTTCCCTGCTCGTTAGGGCAGGTAGCAGGCCAGTGAGCCTCCAGCCGAGGCGTAGTCCCTCTGGACTATCCCCTCATGCCCTTTCGGAACTTTCCCGAATGATTGCCCCAGTGCACACTATCGTCTCGACTTGGGAGTCGATGAAACACAGCTTCGTCAATCACTTATATGGGCCACCTCCCCACTCGTTGGAACGCGCTCGTGATTGTGCTTGCTCTGGCTACGATGGTAGGTTGCCAGGGACTGAGCACGAGCAAATCCAGTGTCCAAAGTACGCAGAATCCGCTGCTCGGCACGCTGACTGCTGGACCAGCCAGCGTCAGTTTCGGGAATGTGCAGCTGGGGACCAGCCAAGCCCAGTCCGATACTCTGTCGAACACGGGCGTAACCAACCTCACAATCAGCCAGGCAACGGTTACTGGGGCCGGTTTTAGTACCACCGGTTTGAGTCTTCCCTTGACTCTGATCCCAGGGCAAAGCGCGGCCTTTAGCGTGGTCTTTGCGCCCCAGTCCGCCGGCAGCGCCAGTGGAACTCTGGCACTCACCGACAACGGCTCGAACAGTACGCTAAGCGTCGCGCTTTCCGGGACGGCGGTCGCAGTGGGCAGCCTCTCCGCAACTCCAACGAGCTTCAGTTTCGGCAGTCAGCAGACGGGCACGAATCAGTCGCAGACCGAAACCCTCAAGAACGTTGGCGGCGACAGTCTCACAATTTCTCAGGCCACGGTTAGCGGCGCCGGTTTCAGCTATACGGGTCTGAGCCTGCCGCTGACCCTGGCGGCAAACCAGAGCACAACATTTGGCGTGGTTTTCGCCCCGAGTGTCGCCGGCGCCAGCAGTGGAAGCCTATCGCTCACCATAAGCGGATCGAGCACTACGGTTGACATTGCCCTTTCCGGAACTGGGGTGGCGCCAGCCAGTCTCACGGCAAGCCCTGCTAGCCTGACATTTACGCAACATCACGGTCGGCCAGAATCAGGCGCAAACTGAAACGGTAAAGAATGTCGGCGGCGAAAATGCAACGATCTCTCAAGCGACAGTTGGCGGCACGGGTTTCAGCATCTCAGGAATATCTGCTCCGGTCACCTTAACCCCGGGGCAAAGTGCGTCCTTCACGGTGACCTTTGCGCCTAAGTCCGCGGGCAGTTTTCCGGGAAGCGTCACAATCGATTCGAACGCCTCGAATCCTACCTTGAGCATCGGTTTGACGGGATCCGCGGTTACGCCAACTCCAGGCACATTGGCCGTCAGTTCCGTCAACGTTGGAAGTGTCGTCGTCGGGTCGAGCGGAACTCAGACCGGAACGCTGAGTGCCAGTGGTGCGAGCGTATCCGTATCCTCGGTCAGCTTGAGCGGCACCGATCCGTCGGAGTTTTCGATCAGTGGACTCACCTTCCCAGTCACAGTCACCACGACCCAGCCGATTACGTTTACCGTTAAGTTCACGCCCAGTGCGACCGGAGCTGCCTCGGCCTCAGCTTCATTTGCGAGTACCGCGTCGAATACGCCAACCGCGGGAACTCTGACGGGCACCGGTACGGCCGCCCAGAGTGCTGGCACGTTGGCCGTCAGTTCCGTCAACGCAGGAAGTGTCGTGGTTGGGACAAGCGGAACTCAAACCGGAACGCTGAGTGCGAGCGGTGCGAACGTATCTGTGTCCTCGGTCAGCTTGATCGGCACCAACCCTTCCGAGTTTTCAATCAGCGGCCTCACCTTCCCCGTCACCGTTACCACGACCCAGCCGGTTACGTTTACCGTGAAGTTCACGCCCGGTGCGACCGGAACTGCCTCAGCCTCGGCGTCATTTGCTAGCACCGCCTCTAACACGCCGACCGCGGGAAGTCTGGCGGGCACCGGTGCGGCCGCCCCTGTTCATACCGTCAGCTTGAATTGGACTGCCAGCACCACAACCGGCGTCACCAGCTACAACGTCTACCGCGCAATCTACTCGGGGAGTGCCTGTAGTTCCTATACGAACATTGGCTCCTCGCCGAGTTCGACTACGGCGTATACCGACAGCCTGGTAGCCGATGGCACGACTTACTGCTACGCGACTACGGCGGTCGATCCGAGTGGCGAGAGCGCGTACTCCAACGTTATTCAAGCTGCAATTCCTGCGCCGTAGTGATCGCGCCGGGATGTTGGCTCGGTTTAGTGAACCGCCACTATCTCAACTGATTCGTTTATGCACTTCCCCCAAGATTTCGACGCGCCCCATAGGAAGCAGCGCAGGCACCGCCGATTTGACCTCGAATTCCCCGTCGCACTCAGTTTTCCCTCCGGGGGTGGGGTCCGGGAACTTGCGGGAATCAGCCGGAACATAAGCATCGGCGGCCTGCTCTTGAGAGTTCACGATCCGGTTCCGATTCGTACTCGCGTGAGCTTGACGATGGCCGTGGAGGATCCTCGATTACGCCATCCCATCCGACTACTGGGCAAAGGTAAGGTTGTCAGGGTGGAGCGGTTAGAATCGGGGGCCGGATTCGCGGTCGCCATCGAATGCAAGCGTCCCATTACCGAAGTCGAGAATCTTCCGGCCACCGGCTGAATCCGGATCCTTTCTTAACCAGTGTCGGACCCTCATCTTGTTGAGAACAATGATGGAATCGCACTGTTGCAAAGGCTTGCATCCGGTCGCAGAAATTATCACTCTTGACAGTCTCTAGTTTCGCGTTAGAGTGACAGGTGTAGTGATACGCAGCAGGGGTCTGGTGTCCGGCCCTCCCCCGTGTTCTCCCCCCAAAGGAGATAATAGCCGTGAAGTCTGAGTACAGATTGTCAGCACTTGTAGCTTTTGCCGCATTCTTGTGTGTCCTCCCTTCCGCTTTCGGGCAAAGCCCGGTGAACAATAAAACAACTAGCGCGACGCGGACCATCGTTAACTACCAACCGCCGAACTTGTTGGCGTTCGCGCTGACCTCCGGCAACGACCTTTACAACAACGGTGGCAAAGGCGGCAAAGGCAACAACGGTGGCGGTGGCGGAAACAACGGCTGGAACAACAACGGCGGCAATGGCGGTGCGTGCAGCTACAGCGTTGGCAAAGGGGAGAAATGCGGAACTGTTCCCGAGGGTGGGACGCCTCTAATGTACCTGCTGTTGGCCGGTCTCTCTTGTGTTCGGAGCGATGGTTTTGCGGTCACGTCGGCAAGCCTCGATGCCCGAAACCAAGTAGCTATAAACTGAACTAATATCCAGCGGCGTGCCGAATCAGGCACGCCGTTTTCGTTGCGGTTGGATCCTCTCGCGAATCAACTCGGCGACGTGCGGATTCGCCGCGCTCAATCCTAGCGGTGATTAGTAATCTGCTTTTGGAGTCTTGGTCGCGGCGCCGGCGGGCTCAGGGGTCGCCGGACTTTGTGGGATGGCCGGAGTGATTTCATTCAGGCGTAATAGCCAGGCGCTTGCTTTTTCCCGAGCTTCGTCGAGTTGCTCCGCAGTGAGCATCTCCGTAATATGCTTCCGCCCTTGGGATGCGCGTTCCAGAGCGATGAGGTGCCACATATAGGCGTGAACAATATCCTGGGGGTCCTTTCGACGGACCAGGTAGAGTTGCGCCAGGGCCAGTTGCGCGGCCGGCAAACCAGTCTCGGCCGCCTTTTGAAGTATCGCGAATTCATCGCTGAGACCAGGAGCGGAGTCCTTGGCTTCGCCCAGCGCCGGCGATCGGCCCGAGCCAGCCTGGCTTAGAGTCATGAACAAAAGTTCAACGCGGCTGGAGACGCCCAGCTTGTCAAAAACTCGAAACAGATAATTCTTAACCGTGTGCTGGCTGAGCTTCAGGCGCTCCGCGATCTCGCGGTTGGTCATTCCCTCGGCCAGGCAGCGAACCACTTGCAGTTCCCGCTTCGAAAGCAGGCTCATGCCGCTCGCATTCACGGCACGTACGTTTGGCGCGCTCGCCAATGCTTCTACGGCCAGCGCCAGTTCCTGGCTGTTAGCCCATACCTGCCCCTGGTAAACGCAACGCACGCACTTGCTGAGCACGTCGGGAGGCTGGCTTTTGCTGAATATACCTCTCGCACCGGCGCGAAACGCATCCAGAATCGCTTCGTCCTTCAAGGAATCCAGCAAGACCACGGCGCGAACGGGGCGCACTGCGCGCAACTCGCGCAGAACCTCCAGCCCGCGAGAAGGCTGCTCGTCCAGACTGGGGCTGATCACCAGTACCTCGATATCCAAACCCATCATTGCTGCAACCAGGCTGCGAGAATCTGAGTCGAAGGGGATCGCTTCCAGCAGCGGATCGCGCTTCAAGGCGTCCGCGAGCAGATGCGTGTGAATTCGGGAGCTGTCGGCAACGAGCACTCGGATTTTGTTTTTCCGAGGGTCCGAATCGCTGAACATTGGCCCTCCGCCTGAGAGTCTTGTGATGATTCCCACGGCGCTGTATGAATTCTGGGGGCGAGAATTCGAAATGAAAAGCCGCTTGATTTTATCGCCAGGCTCCTTAACAATGCAACCCTTGCGTTTCCTTTGGGTTGCAATCAACCTGGCACGGTTGCAAGCTCTTGCACACGTTCGACCATAGTCGGCCACTTCGTGAAAGAAGCCGAATCCAGGCGAAAGACGTCGAAGTGGGCAGGCATCGTACAATCTACGGTAATTAGTTGTAGAATCAGTGGCTTACTGGAGATGTTCGACGCCTGAAGAAATAGCCTCGGGCAAGGGTTTGAGTTGCCCAGCCCGTCTACCGCTAGGGAAATAGTTCTCTAGTATATAGCTCTCTATATCTAGAGACGCTACACCTACGATTCGATGAGAAGTATGGAGCTGGGTGGGTGTACCCCTTGCAGCGATCTGCGGCCCCATGTAGGATGGTTGTCATTGAAGCAAGCCCAGCTGTCAGGTAGATGGTGGTTCCCCCCGCCCGTTTGGTTTCGGCACTGATATTAGGTCAGCAGGATGATTCTCTTGACAGGACAATCAGGATTGCTACAATCACTATTAAGATAGTAGGGATTATTGAGTGCCTCGTATTTGCACTCGATCTTGCCCAAGGCTTTAGTTGAAATCGCGTTAGACGATAAACGAGTTTTAGAGAATTAGAGACGTTGAACTAGCAGGAAGCTAGCTTCCCCCCGGTTTCCTGCCCAAAGTGGTAATCCCCCCTGGTCTCACCGTTTGAGATCTCGACAGCGATAGTCCTGCGATTAATTTTGGGGTCACTGCCAGCAGTGACTTAGAGGGCGAAGCTATGGCCGTCAGCGGCGTTTCATTGGCGTTACCGAACCCGGCTCCGCCGGTCGAAGCGGAAGCTGAGAACTGGTACGGGCTGCAGACCCGTCCCCGCCACGAGAAAATTGTGGCGCAGCGACTTGAGGAAAGAGGCGTGAAGACGTTCCTGCCTCTCGTCACCGAAGTGCATCGATGGAGCGACCGCAAGAAGTCAGTGCAGGTGCCGCTGTTCCGTTGCTACGTGTTCGCCAGGTTTGTTCCCAGCCGAGCCGACCGGTTGCGCGTTCTTCGTGTGGACGGAGTATTTGGGCTGGTCGGCGCGCGCGGCGAGGGCACGCCGATTCCGGACGGCGAAATCGATTCCGTGCGGAGCGTCATCGAAGGGCCACTGCCTTGGTCTTCTCATCCCTTCCTCAAGATCGGACAGCGCGTGCGCATTCGTAGCGGAGCGCTTGATGGTCTCGAAGGCATCCTGGTCTCGTGCAATGGAGACCGCACACTGGTGATCTCCGTCGATGCGATCCAGCGATCGCTGTCGGTTCGCGTAGAAGGATACGAAGTAGAACCTGCCTGAAACTCCCCCGAAGCTGGTTCCCAGAAATTATCCCTCTTTCTGTAGGTAAGGATCCCTCACTCATGTCTCCACACACAATTGAGACCGTTCGCTTGCTGGCCGTAAGCAGGGACTCGGCCGCACTGCGTTTGCTTTGGTCTATCGCTGAGTCCAACTCCTGGCATCTGGAAACCGCCGCGAATGGCTGGGATGCGATGGAGCGAGTGCAATCCGATGCGGCGCCAAGTCTCCTGTTCCTGGATCTTCCTCGCGGCGATGCCGACTCCTTGCACCTGTTGCCGTGGCTACGCCGGCTGCGCCCTGATCTTTCAGTGGTCGTGCTTTGCCACCCGGAGGACGCGGGCCGGGAGAAAGAAGCGATTCGCCTGGGCGCCAAGGATGTCCTGGTCCGGCCTTTCGATGAAGCGCAACTGGAATCTTTAATCAAGAGACATCTCGGTTCGTCGGACAACGAAGCCGAAGCGGAAATGGCGAGCGAAGACATCGAATCACTGGGTGAGGATGAGTTCTTCCTCAGTGTCAGCCCGGTTATGCAGAAGCTCCACGCGCAGGCAGAGTTGCTCGCGCAGGCGGATGTCCCCGTGCTCATTCTGGGAGAGCCTGGAAGTGGAAAAGGTTCCGTCGCCCGTCTGATCCACAAGCTTTCGGTCTACTCCGGATTTAAATTTCTGCGAGTCAATTGTGCGGAGATGCCGGGAGACTTGCTGGAAATCGAATTATTCGGCAGAGGGCATGCCCCCTCGAACGGGTCCTCAACCGGTAATGGCCGGGCGAGCCTGGGCAAGCTCGAAATGGGTGAAAAAGGCACGCTTCTGCTCGATGAAATCACCGCAATGCCTCTTGCGTTGCAATCGAGGCTTCTCCAGGTGCTGCAGGACAAGCAATTTGTCCGCGCGGGCGAGGACAAACCAGTCGCGGTCGATGTCCGCATTCTCGCGGCCAGCAGCGAAAAGCTGGATCGCGCGCTCGCGGAAAAGCGGCTGCGAGCGGACCTCTATTACCGTCTCAGCGCGTTCACGGTTCACGTGCCGCCTCTGCGCCAGCGCAGGGATGAGATTCAAATCCTTCTTCGTTATTCCATGCACAAGCTGGCCCGCTATTATGGGCTTCCGCCGCGGGAATTCTCCCCGGCGTCGCTGGCTGCCTGCCAGAATCACTCCTGGCCCGGAAATCTGAAAGAGCTAGAGGCGTTCGTCAAGCGTTACCTGGTCGCAGGCGACAAACAACTCAATTTCACCGGATCCGAACCAGTGTCTGAGGGCAACGGCAATGGGTCTCACGGGCAGCACCTCAATCCCGTTCCACCCTCCCCCGTACCCGAGGAAGTTGAAGCCGTTGCAAGTGCGTCAATCCCGAAATCGCTGAAGTCGCTGATCCAGACCGTTAAGTGGGAAACCGAGAGGAATGCAATCGCAGTGGCTCTCGAGAAAACTGGTTGGAATCGGAAAGCTGCCGCGCGGCTGTTGGGAGTAAGCTACCGTACGATGCTGTATAAGATCGACCAGTACCACATGAGCGCTTCAGACTCCTACCCTTCGACTTTTCCTGAGGCGAGATTCAGCGGCGCAATTCAGGCCAAAGGGAACGGAAAAGCCAGTTGAGTCGAGCCGCGACCACCAGGGGCGAGAAGCGTCGAGGAGTCGCCATGACAATGACAAAGATGACAAAGACGACAAAGACAGGCCGCCAGTTTTGCTGTACCGGACTGATTGCAGCCTCGGCGTGTCTTCTGATCTCGGGTGGACTTTGGGCCCAGGCAGGATCGGGAAGTAGCGCAACTGCACCGACCTCAAGTGCCCCCCCAGCCACGCAGAACGCCGACGCATCGTCCACGCAAGCCAAGCCGCACGACAACACTTTCGTCATCGGCAACGACGACGTCTTGGCCATCAACGTCTGGAAGGAACCCGATATTTCGCGATCCATCCCGGTGCGGTCGGATGGAAAAATCTCGTTGCCGCTGGTGGGAGAAGTGCAAGCGGCTGGACTGACGCCATTAAGTCTGGAAAAAGAAATCGCCAGCCGGCTGAAAAATTATATTTCGGAACCAGAAGTCACGGTGATGGTGCAGCAGGTCAACAGTCAGAAATTCAACATTCTGGGACAGGTGGTCAAGCCGGGATCGTACATGGTTGTCAATTCTCTGACAGTGCTGGACGCAATTGCCTTAGCCGGCGGGTTCCGCGATTTCGCAAAACAGAAGTCCATCTACGTTCTCCGGCAGGGCTCCGCGGGAGAAACCCGCCTCCCGTTTAATTACAAGGAAGTCAGCCAGGGAAAGAATATGTCACAGAACATTAAGCTTCAGCCCGGCGACACGATCATTGTCCCGTAACAAGGTTCCGTAACGAGGTTCCGTAGCGACGCCCTGTAGCAACCCGCAACATGAGAAGCTTCGATTCAATCTGTTTGGGATTGGTCCTGCAAGGATCACTCCTGCTGGCTAGCGTGCCGGCCTGGTCGCAGGACGAGCAACGTCCTGTGCCCGTGCCCGCGGCCACTGGCCCGGCAAGCAACGCCTCCGCGGACAGTGATGCATCCACGAGTGTTGACGATAGCTCGGGCCGGATGCTGACGCCACCGCCTGTGAGCGGTCAGTCCTACCCAATCATCCTCACGTCTCAAGAGCGCTCGAACTACCTTCGTGGCGGATTAGGGTTCACCAGCGCGTACACGGATAACGCGGTGGGTCCGGTTGATGGGCACCCCGTTAGCGACGTGAGCTATTCGGTATGGCCCACGATCGCACTCGACGAGACGACGACGCGATCGCACCTGGTTTTGACCTATGCGCCCGGGTTTACCTTCTATCAGCGCGAGAGTTCCTTGAACGAGGCGGACGAGAATGCGTCGATCAATTTCCAGTACCGCCTGAGCCCACACGTGACCTTCAGCGCGAGGGACGGCTTTCAGAAAAGTTCCAACGTGTTTAACCAGCCCGACCTCGCGTCAGCCGGGGCGGTGTCTGGCGGCACCGAAGGGAGCTAATTTCTCGGTAATCGCGCCAATCGCCGACCGTCTCAGTAATACCGGGAATGTGGGCATCACCTATCAATTCGCGGCCAACAGCATGGTCGGTGCTGGCGGGACGTTTACGAATTTGCACTATCCGAATCAGGTCGATGTTTCAGGCCTTTTTGATTCAGCATCGCAGAGCGGATTGGCGTTCTATTCGGTCCGAGTTTCCAGGATCAACTACATCGGGGCGACCTACGAGTATCAGCGGCTGCTGTCGTATCCGTACCTAGCGCTTGGAACCAACGAGACGCAAACCCACGCATTACTGCTTTTCTACACCGTGTATCCGACGAAGAGATTCTCGATTTCTGTATTCGGAGGGCCGCAATACGCAGACAGCGGTCCGCAGTTTTCCGCATGCCCGACTTACGGGGTTTCGCCCTGCCCAGTGACCGTGCCGGCACCCGTGCCGGCTTCGCAAAGCTGGAATCCGGCGGCTGGCGGCAGCCTGAGCTGGCAGGGACACTTGAGCAGCCTGGCCATCAGCTATGCGCGTCTGATATCGAGTGGCGGAGGGTTGATCGGGGCGGTGAAAACGGACAACGTCAGCGCGTCGATACGGCAACAGCTTAGGCGGACGTTGGGCGCGACCGTAGCAGGTGGCTATGCTGAAAATGACATCCTGGCCGCTGCGCCTTCGACCAACGGCAACGGACACACGATTTCGGGAACCGCATCGTTGCAGCAACAGTTTGGCCAGCACCTCAATGTGCAGCTGGGATACACGCGACTTCATCAGGATTACAGCACGGTCGCCGTCTTAGCCGCGACTCCCGACACCAATCGTGAATTTGTTTCAATCTCCTATCAGTTCTCCCGACCGCTGGGAAGGTAATCTATGGTTGACGATCTCGAAGAGAAAAGTTCAGAAGGCTTTGACCTTCAACGCTACCTCGGCATTGTGCGCCGCCGTCACATGCAGTTCCTGATCCCGGTTTTCCTGGGTTGGGCAATCGTGTGGGGCGCGAGCTGGGTGCTCCCGCCGCGCTACGAATCGAGCACGCTAATTCTGGTCGAGCAACCCACCATGCCCAAGGATTACGTTACTCCCAACGTAAACGATGACTTGCAGGAGCGGATGCAGAGCATCACCCAGCAGATTCTCAGCCGTACTCGGCTTCTGCACATCATCGATCAGTACAACTTGTATGCAGCTCCGCGCTCTCAGCCCTCACCCGATCAGAAGGTCGAGCGCATGCGCAAGGATATCGATATCGAACTCGTGCGCGATGCGCGCAATCAGATCACGGCTTTCAACGTTTCCTATTCATCGCGTGATCCCCGTATGGCCCAACAGGTTACCAGTGAACTGACGAATCTGTTCATCAGCGAGAACCTGGAAGTGCGCCAGCAGCAATCAGAAGACACTACAACATTTCTCGAGAGCCAATTGGAGACCGCCAGGAAGAGCCTCTCCGACCAGGAAGAGAAGGTTCGCGAATTCAAAGGGCAGCACGTGGGCGAAATGCCAGGTCAGTTGGCCAGCAACCTTCAGATTCTGAGCGGACTGCAATCCCAGCTGCAAAATGAGGAAGACGCTCTCAACACTGCGAGGCAGCAACATGTCTACCTCCAGACCCTGGCCGATCAATATCGGACCCTGCAGGGGACATCGAAGAGTTCTGACGGAACCACGGCAGTTGGCTTGCCTGCGCTCGACCAGGAACTGGATAAGCTCAAGGCGCAGATGGCCGATCTGAGGTCACGTTACACGGATCGTCACCCCGACGTGCGCAAAGTGCAGGAGCAGATCGCAGAGACAGAGAAGATGCGGGACCAACTCTTGGCCAGTCTCAAAGCGAGTGGCGCCGCCCAGACCGGCGGTACTGAGCCGGTTGCCGACACGGGAAGTATGGATCCCGCGCAAGCAGCTCTGCTAGCTCAGATCCAAAGCCAGCTGAAATCCAACCAAGTGGAGATCACCAATCGCGAGCGTTCCATCGTCGAGCTCAAAGCAAAAACGGACGACTATCAGGCTCGACTGAATGAAGAGCCGGTGCGCGAGCAGCAACTCTCGGACCTGACCCGTGGGTATGAGCAGTCGAAAGCGAATTACGACGACTTACTGAAGAAGAAAAATGAATCCGCCATGGCCACCAGCATGGAATTGCTCCAGCAGGGCGAGCGCTTCCGGGTTATCGATCCGCCCAGCCTGCCCTCGAAACCCGATTTCCCCAACCGCCTGAAGCTTTGCGGCATGGGGCTGGGAATCGGATTGGCGCTGGGCGTTGTCGTGGCCGGTGCATTCGAAATGATGGATGACCGCATTTACGACGAGAAGGAATTGCAGACGCTGCTGCCAGTCGCAGTGATCTCGGAAATTCCGGCCATTGCGGCTGAGGCGGACGAGCGAAGCCAGCGCCGCCGTCTGTGGTTGGGATGGGCGACGGCAGTTTTCGTATCTGGTACGATTTTGTTGGGATCGGCGTTCAGTTACTTCCGCGGCTAGCGGTAATTCCCCATGTACAAAGCCTTTTACAACCTCAAGCGCAATCCATTCGAGATCACTCCCGATCCTTCGTTTCTGTTTCCCACCGGGAGGCACAACGAAGCTCTGGCCGCTCTTTACTACGGCGTTCGGCGGCGCAAAGGGTTTGTCGTTCTGACCGGAGAAGTGGGAACAGGGAAAACGCTTCTGCTCCGCTGCCTGCTGCAATCGCTGAAGCAGAGCAAGGATGTCGCATACGCCTACATCTTCAACGGACGTCTCTCCCCGATCGAATTCTTGCAGTACATCGTCAGCGATCTCGGACTCCCGGGCACCAGCAAGAACAAGGGCGAACTTCTGCTGCAGATTGCGCATTACGTCATCGCCCGCAGCGAGAAGAAGTTGACAACGGTTCTCGTCGTTGACGAAGCGCATCATCTTTCCGTAGAAATACTCGAAGAAATCCGGCTCTTGACCAATCTCGAAACTGCGGACGAGAAGCTTTTACAGATTCTTCTCGTGGGCCAGCCCGAACTGGACGAGAAACTCGACTCCCCTGCCCTGCGGCAGCTGAAGCAGAGAATCGCGCTGCGTTCCCGGCTTGTACCGCTGGATTCGGAGGAGACGAAGGGATATATCCAGCGCCGCCTTTATCTTGCGGGAAGTCCTTACCCAGCGGCGCTGTTTCCTCCAGAGACCATCGCCGCGGTATATCAGCACTCTCAGGGGCTGCCGAGACTGATCAACACCATCTGCGAAAACGCGCTGATCGCAGGTTACGCCCGGCAAATGCCAAGTGTGAGCCCCGACATCATCGACGATATCGCGACCGACTTCCGCCTTGGGGTTCAAACGTCATCGGTGGAGCAGAGGAAAACATCTGAAGAACTCGATATGCGGAAAGCGGCTAGGTCGTTGCTCGAACTGTATGCCCGCCTTCAGGCGGAGCAAGCGCGGGAAGAAAAGACGCTGCGGTTCGAGCGCGAGCAACGCTTTCCCTGAACTTGGTTTCGGCAACGAGCACGAGTGGGATGTTAGTAAACAATCGAGCAACATAAATCATGAGCAATATATTTGACGCGTTACAGAGGGCGGAATCGGAGAGTTCTGGGACCGAAAGTCCCAGGTTCTCCCTTGCCACGGAACTGCTGCAAGCCGCTGAAAGGAAGATGCGCGAGGCCGGCGCAGGTCAGCCACAGGCCCGGGTGGAGTCGTCCGCTCCAATCTCGGCCGCTGAGCTTCTGCAAGCCGCCGAACAGAAGATGCGCGAAGCTGATGCGGCCCAGCCGCAAGCCCGCGTGGAGTCGCCCGGTCCAACTTCTGCTACCGAGCTGCTCCAAGCCACTGAGCAGAAAGATGCGCAGTGTCGCTGATCAGCCTGCGCGGGTCGAGTCAGTCGAGCCTGCCCCAGCCGCCTTCTTCGTTCGACGATCTGGAGCGGTGTCCGGTGCTGCGAGCCTCCATCCCCCAGGACACCCGTTTAATCGTGGTCGGGAAAGAGGAAAGCTTGGGCGCGGAGAAGTTTCGTTTCCTCGCGGTTCGTTTGCGTCATCTTCGACAGAGCCGTCCTCTGAAAAAAATTCTCATTACCAGCACCATTCCGCAGGAGGGAAAAAGCACGGTCGCCGCCAACCTTGCTTGCACCTTGGCTCGGAGAAAACAGCAGAAGACGCTGCTTCTGGAAGGTGACCTGCGGCGGCCGACTCTGGCGGCGCGGTTCGGCTTGGGCAGGATTCCGGGCCTGTGCGAATGGCTCTCGGGACAAACCCAAGGCATCAACCTCTACCGCCTGGAAAGTTTGGGACTCTGGGTTCTGCCAGCAGGCGCGGCGCCGCAAAATCCGCTGGAATTGATGCAATCCGGGAAGCTGGCGCCCTTGATGAACCAATTGGAAGCCTGGTTCGACTGGATCGTAATTGATTCTCCACCGATTCTTCCGCTGGCGGACGCGAGTATGTGGTCCCGGCTGGCGGACGGAATTTTGCTGGTCACGCGAAACGGCACCACAGAGAAACGGCAATTGAAGCGCGGCATTGAGGCGATCGAGAAGTCGAAGCTGCTGGGAGCATTAGTGAACAGCAGCGCAAACGCAGCGCACACTGACTATTATCAACGGTACAGCTCCCAAGCTGACCAACCCAAAGATTAGCGGCCCCAAGCAAGCGGCCGACAGGTTTCTAGTTCCACCCTTCCCCGTAAATCGATAGCCAACAGCAGGTCACTTGATTCTTTCCAAGAAGCAAGCCGATCAAGCGAGGAAATCATGAGTACACAACGCTCTGGTCCGAATGGTTTGGCTTTGGCCCCGGTCCCTGAAGCTCCATCGCTGGGAGATCACGGTATTCTGAACGCCGACGCCTTTCGCCGGATGATCACGCTCGAAAGAAAGAGAAGTGAGCGCTCGCGCAAGCCCTTCATGCTCCTGCTTCTCGATATGGGCGATCGCCTTCCATCCGAGAAAAATGGCAAGATTCTCGGCAAGATCCTGACGGCACTCGCGGGCTCCACGCGCGATACCGACGTTACCGGATGGTACGCCGACCACTGCGTGGTCGGAGTCATGTTCACCGAAATCGCCACCGGCGACAGCAGTTCGGTTCCCACTACGATCATTGCCCGGGTCACGGAAACGCTGCGCAAGAATTTAACCCTTGAGCAATTCAATCGAGTCAGTCTCTCGTTCCACGTTTTTCCGGAAGACTGGAAGAACGATGCTCAGGGCCCAAGCAACCCTACGCTGTATCCCGATCTGTCCCAACGGGAGGATGACCGGAAGACTTTCCGCGTGATGAAAAGGATGATGGATGTTTTGGGGAGTTTGGTCGCGCTTCTCCTTTTCTCGCCAATTTTCCTGTTGGCTGCCATCGCTATCAAAGCCACGTCGCAAGGACCGGTTTTTTTTCGGCAACGTCGCGTTGGCCAACGTGGCAACTCGTTCATGTTTCTGAAGTTTCGCTCGATGTACGTGAACAATGATGCCTCCGTCCACAAAGCATATGTGCAAAAGCTGATCGCCGGTAAAGCGGATAAGCATCCGTCGGACGGAAACGGCCAAGGCGTCTACAAGCTGACGAAAGATTCCCGGATCACTCGAGTCGGATCCTTCTTGCGAAAAACCAGCATGGATGAGCTTCCCCAATTCATCAACGTGTTGAAAGGGGAGATGTCATTGGTCGGGCCCCGCCCTCCGGTCCCCTACGAGGTGGAGGCATACGACATCTGGCATCGCCGCCGGTTGCTCGAAGCCAAGCCTGGGATCACCGGACTCTGGCAGGTCAGCGGACGCAGCCGTGTGACCTTCGATGACATGGTTCGCCTCGACTTGCAATACGCCCGCACCTGGTCCCCTTGGACGGACATCAAGATCCTGTTGCGCACGCCTGCGGCAGTTATGCTTGGCGAAGGCGCGCACTAGACAATTTTCCTCCTCCCAGTCCCCCCTGACTGACGATCCGTAATTCAACGATCCGTAGTTAACCATCCGGCCGGAATCCAAATATGGTCACAAGTCTCGCAAAACCTCGAAACGCAAACGTAATTCCAGGGAATGGGAGTGAAGTCATGGTGAAGTTTGGGGTTGTAGGGTATGGGTACTGGGGGCCGAACGTAGTTCGGAACCTGGACCGCCTGGACGAAGCCGAAGTTGTTGCAGTATGCGACAAGAGCGCGGCCGCACGGAAAAAAGTGGCGAAAGCCTATCCTGACGTGCTCGTGACAGACGATGCGGCAGAGCTGATGTCCTCTCCCGAAATCGACGCCATCGCTGTCGTGACCCCGGTCTGGACGCACTACGAACTGGCCAAAGCGGCCCTCCAGCACGGCAAACACATTTTCGTAGAGAAGCCGTTCACCAGCAACGCCGCCCAGGCTGAAGAACTGATTGAGCTGGCCGCGCGAAAAAATCTGAAAATCATGGTGGACCATACCTTCCTGTTCACCGGTGCGGTCACAAAAATCAAGCAGCTCTTGCAAGATGGTGCACTGGGCAAGCTGTATTACTACGATTCCACGCGCGTGAATCTCGGACTGTTCCAGCACGATGTGAATGTGGTTTGGGATCTTGCCCCACACGACCTTTCGATCATCGACCATTTGATCCAGAAGACTCCCGAAGCCATTTCCGCCACCGGCCAGACGCACCTCAACGGACACGAAGACGTAGCCTTCCTCACGCTTTATTTCCCTGACAAAGTCATCGCTCACATCAACGTGAACTGGCTTTCTCCGGTAAAAGTCCGCACCACCCTGATCGGCGGGGAAAAGAAAATGCTGGTGTGGAACGATCTTGAGGCTGACGAGAAGATCAAGATTTATGACAAGGGCGTAAATGTCACCAGCCGCGAAGGGCTTTATGACTTGCTGGTGCACTACCGCTCGGGCGACATGTGGGCGCCACAAGTCGAACAGGTCGAAGCCCTGACCCGGGAACTGGCCTACTTTGTTGACTGCATTGCCAAAGATAAGACCCCCATCAACGACGGTGAAGCCGGGCTTCGCGTGGTCAGAATGCTCGAAGCGGCCAACCAGTCGATCAGCAAGCGGGGAGAATTGGTTTACCTCTGATTCCTCACGATTCGTTTCCTCCGGATTGCTCAACTTTCCTGTGCCACCCAAAAACGAAATCATGAACCCCACTGTCCTGATTGCGACAACCTCGTGCTGGTACCCGACTGCCCGGCTGGCGATAGCCCTGGCCAGCGCCGGATGCGAGGTTGAGATGGTGTGTCCCAAGTCTCATCCCGCGCGCAAGACAAAAGCCGTTCGTCGAATTCACGTTTACCGTGGGTTGGCGCCGCTGGCTTCGTTTGCTCGCGCCATCGCGACCACCCAGCCCGATTTCATTGTTTCCGGCGATGACCTTGCCACGCAGCACCTGCACCGTCTCTATGCCCGTGAGAAGCGTAACGGGCAAGGCGGAATCTGCGATGTGTGCCTTGATCGAGCGCTCGCTCGGTGACCCGGAAAGTTTTCCGGTGGTCAATGCGAGAGCTGCTTTCATGGATCTGGCCCATCAGGAGGGCCTTCGTGTTCCTCCGACCCGAGTGATCCGAAACATCCACGACCTCAGAACGTGGGTTGCCCGTACAGGTTTGCCGACTGTCCTCAAAGCGGACGGCACCTCAGGCGGCGATGGCGTAAGAATCGCGCACACGCTGACTGAGGCCGAACGCTTCTTCAAGGAGCTGCAAGCTCCTCCATTGCTGGCCAGGGCCGCGAAGCGGGCGCTGGTCGACCAGGATAAGACGCTGGTGTGGCCGTCGCTCCTGCGTCATCGGCCTGTGGTCAACGCGCAGGCGTTTGTGGCCGGCCGCGAGGCAACCAGCGCCGTTTTCTGCTGGAAGGGCGCCGTCCTCTCCAGCCTCCATTTTGAAGTCGTCAACAAGGCAAGTTCAAGGGGACACGCCACGGTGGTGCGCTTGATCAAGAATGCGGAAATGTCGACTGCTGCTGAGGCGATGGCTCGCCGCCTCAATCTTTCCGGACTCTACGGTTTTGATTTCATGCTCGAGGCAGAAACTGGAAACGCATACCTCGTCGAAATCAATCCCCGATCGACTCAAGTCGGACATTTGAGCCTGGGGCACGGACGCGACATTCCCGCGGCCCTCTATGCCGCGTTGTCCGGTAAAGCCGTGAAACCAACTCCGAAAATTACCGAGAAGGACACGATCGCCCTGTTCCCGCAAGAGTGGATCAGGGATGCCGAAAGCCCATTCCTGCGGTTGGCCTATCACGATGTTCCTTTGGAAGAACCAGAGCTGATTCGCGATTGCGTCAGCAATTATCAGAAACAGAGCGCATGGTACTCCCGGTCTGAGCGAAAGCCGGTTTCGTCGGCGGCTAAATCCCCCCAGCAGATGGCTCCAGCGAAGCGGCACGCCGTCGGCCTCGATTGGGGGCGGAAGTAATCTACCTATGAGTAACCGACTTTCAAACTCCGTGAAGAAGCCGCTTCGCATCATGAAGTTTGGCGGGACATCGGTGGGCGATGCGTCCGCCATCCAGAAAGTGGTTGACATCATTCGCGGAGCTTCGCGCGACGGTGATCTGGTCGTGGTCGTCTCCGCCATGAGTGGCGTGACCAACCAACTGATCGAGGCAGCCACGCAAGCCCAGGCCGGCAATCGCCAATCAGTTGAGACGATTTTGGAGCAGTTGCGCAAGCGGCATGACGCAGTGGTCAGCGCGTTGATCCATTCCGTTCCAGCGCGGACCCAAGTCAACCGGCACATGGAACAAATCTTTCGAGAGGGTGAACGCCTGTGCCAAGGCACAGCCCTCCTGCGCGAGTTGACGCTGCGGGCGCGTGATTCGATCTCCAGTCTAGGCGAGCGTCTCTCCGCTCCTCTGATTGCGGCCGCTTTGATGGAATGCGGTGTCGCTAGCGAGGCGATTGAAGCCACCGAACTCATCCAGACCGACTCGTGCCATGGCTGTGCCGACCCGCAGATGGACGTGACCGGCGAACGCTGTGAAGCGCGCTTGCGTCCGCTCCTGCAGAAGGGCGTCGTTCCCGTAGTGACGGGCTTTATTGGAGCGACCGCGGAGGGTGTACTCACTACGCTGGGGCGTGGCGGTTCCGATTATTCTGCGACGATTTTGGGCGCGGCTCTCGACGCCGATGAAGTCATTATCTGGACCGACGTTGACGGCCTGATGACCGCCGATCCACGCCTGGTGCCGGATGCGTCCACCATCGCTGAGATCTCATATCGGGAAGCAGAAGAGATGGCACGCCTTGGTGCCAAGGTGCTCCATCCGAAAACTCTTCGCCCAGTTACTCAAAGCGGGATTCCACTCTGGATCCGCAACACATTTGCGCCGGAACTGGCGGGAACGAAAATCACGCCTGCCGGGCCCCCGAAAGTGCTGCCCAGGACAACCGCTGGCACCAACTCTGCCGCGTGGTACAGCGAGGCTCAACGACCCCGCGTCGACGCAGATTAAGCAAGATCACCCATGAATCCTTACCAATGCATCGCTCCAGACGTGAAGCTGGGGCAAAACGTAAAGCTCTCCAAGTTCATCAACCTCTACGGTTGCGAAATTGGCGACGAATCAAAGATCGGCGCCTTCGTCGAAATCCAGAAGAACGCGAGCGTTGGCAAACGCTGCAAAATCTCAAGCCACACGTTTATCTGTGAAGGCGTCACCATCGAAGACAACGTCTTCATCGGCCACGGCGTGATGTTCATTAACGACAGCTATCCCCGAGCCACTGCGGCCGACGGAAATCTGCAAACCGAAGCCGACTGGAAAGTCGAGCGAACCGTGGTCAAGAAGGGAGCGTCGATTGGCTCTGGAGCCACGATTCTCTCAAACGTCAGCATCGGTGAAAACGCGATTGTGGGAGCCGGCAGCGTGGTCACCAAAGACGTACCGCCAGGCAGCATCGTGGCGGGAAATCCAGCAAAAGTCCTGCGTTATATCGACAAAATTACGGAGGTTTCAAAGTGAGTGGTTCTCATAGCACGTCCACCAGCACGGCCAACAGCATTCCTTTTCTTGATCTGGTCACTCCGCACGTGGAACTCGAGCAGGAGTTGACCGAGGTTTTCCGCAAAGCCATAAGGACCGCGGGTTTCATCGGCGGTCCCATGGTTGAAGAATTCGAGAAAGCCTTCGCAACTTTCTGCGACACCAGCTATTCGGTCGCGATCAGCAGCGGCACCGACGCTCTGCGCTTCGCCCTCATGGCCAGCGGAGTGAAGCCCGGCGACGTTGTGGTCACCGTGCCGCACACCTTCATCGCTACCACGGAAGCAATTTCGCAAGCCGGCGCGTTGCCCGAGTTCGTCGACATCGATGAGCAGACGTACAACATGGATCCGGCAAAACTCAAAGAATATCTGAAGAAACAATGCACGGTCGACGATGCCGGCAAACTGATAAGCCGCCGCAGCGGCCGCCCGGTCACGGCCGTTGTTCCCGTCCATCTGTACGGGCAGATGGCGGACATGGATCCCATCCTGGAACTGGCCGAGCGCTATCGCTTGGTCGTGATCGAGGATGCCTGCCAGGCGCACGGCGCCGAATATTTTTCACGAAAACACAACCGCTGGATGAAGGCTGGGTCGATGGGACGAGCCGCAGCATTCAGTTTTTATCCCGGCAAGAATCTGGGAGCATGCGGTGAAGCGGGCGCTGCCACGACAAATGACGCGACCATCGCGAAGACTATGAAGATGCTCCGGGATCACGGCCAGGCCACAAAGTACTATCACGACGTGGAAGGCTACAACGGCCGCCTCGACTCGATCCAGGCCGGTCTTCTGCATGTGAAGTTGGCCCACCTGGCAAAGTGGAATGCCCAGCGCCGCGAACGCGCAGCGGAGTATAAGCGCCTGCTCAAAGCGGTCGACCGCGCCTTGGTTCCACCCTGCGAACCGTCGTGGTCGCGCGCAGTCTATCACCTGTATGTGGTCCGAACTGCAGATCGCGAAGGCCTGATGGAGCATCTCAAAAAGGCCGGCATCGGCACCGGAATTCACTACCCCATCCCGCTGCACCTGCAGAAAGCCTACGCATCCATGCAGTACAGCCTTGGCGACTTTCCCGTGACCGAGAAGGCGGCCGCGGAAATCGTCTCTCTGCCGATGTTCCCGCAGCTTAAGGAGAACAGCAAGCTCGGGTGGTCGCGGAGATATCTTGACTTCACCTCCATGACAGCTCGCAAGCACGTCGAGCATGATGCAGCTTCTCTCGCAACAGCAGAACGGACTGCATAATTGAGCCTTCATTTTGATGGATTCGCGACGCTTTATCTGGTATCAATCCGCTTCAGGCGGCGAGTGTCTCGCAACAGCCCGTCCAATCCAATTCTGATGCATGACGGCATCTCCGATGAGACAGAAACGAGAGTGTCTCACCCAGACTTGAGTGGCGGCGCCGGAGATCAGAGTGTTCCTAACTAGATAGGAGCATGCGGGGGAAGTATAGAGAGCGATGCGCCGGGGACCACCCGGAGAGACTGGACGATTCCAGTCCCCCGCTCCAATAAATCGTTAGTCATTATGGCAGTAAGCATGTCCGAGAGTCTTAAATACGTTGTCATCACGCCGGCGCGAAACGAAGCGCAGTTCATTGAACTGACGCTGGAGTCCGTGACCAATCAAACGGTACTTCCGCGAAAGTGGGTCATCGTGAGCGATGGCTCCACGGACGGGACCGACGACATCGTGAAGAAGTACATGGCTCGGCATCCGTGGATCGAACTGGTACGGATGCCGGAGCGTGCTGAACGCCACTTCGCCGCCAAGGTTCACGCGTTCAATGTGGGCTACGCGAAAGTGCGCGACACCGGGAGTGACGTCATCGTCAGCCTGGACGCAGACATCTCATTCGAGAACGACTATTTTGCATTTCTGCTGGAAAAATTATCAGCCGATGAAGCGTTGGGATTGGTAGGAACGCCTTTTCGGGAGTTGTCGGGTGGGACGCTACGACTACCAGTTCGTCAACATCGAGCACGTGTCGGGAGCATGCCAGGTGTTTCGCCGCGAATGTTTCGAAGCGGTTGGCGGATACGTGCCGGTGAAGGGCGGCTCGATTGATCTCATAGCCGTGATTACCGCGCGAATGAAGGGTTGGAAGACTAGGACATTTTCCGAGAAGAGTTGCTTGCACCATCGCGCAATAGGGACCGCCGGGCGGGGCTTGCTGAAGTCACGCTTCAAATACGGCATTAAAGACTACTCAATAGGCAATCACCCGATGTGGGAGCTCTTCAGGACCGCTCGTCAAATGGCTCTGCCGCCTGTTCTAACCGGTGGGCTGGCCCTTGCCGCAGGCTATCTTTGGGCAGTTGTCCGTCAAGTTCCGCGTCCAGTATCACCCGAGCTGATTGCTTTCCACCGACGAGAGCAAATGCAACGCCTGAGCCGGTTCATTCGCGGTAACCGCTCAGTTGTTGGCAACAACGTCAAACCCTCTAGCGATTATTCTTAACAACTGGCTCTGCTGATTATGCAATACACGAACAAGAATCCTGTGAAAGTTGACTGCTACAGATCAAGTGGGCTGGCGAGGTTGAGTTGACGGAAGCGAACATTCATACGCAGCAGGCTTCTCGCGGCTGCCTCATCATCAACGCCGACGACTGGGGTCGCGATGACCGAACCACCAATCGAGTCTTGGAATGTTTCCAGCGACGCGCGCTCTCCTCTGCGAGTGGCATGGTTTTCATGGAAGGTTCCGAACGTGCTGCGAACATCGCCCGAGAGCAACGTCTTGACATTGGACTTCACCTAAATCTTAGCGCCCCGTTTTCCGCACCAGCAGTTCCAAGTCGGCTGGCTACCCATCATCAGAAGATTCGAGAATGTCTGTGCGCGAATCGTATCGCGCGCCTTTTGTACCACCCCGGATTGGCAGATTCTTTTGAGTATGTAGTCGCCCACCAGCTCGAAGAGTTCAGTCGGTTATACGGAAGAATGCCGGATCGTATCGACGGGCATCACCACATGCACCTTTCCACGAACGTGCTTCTTCAAGGACTTCTGCCACGTGGGACGATTGTGCGGCGACACTTTTCGTACCAGACTGGTGAAAAGATCTTCCGTAACTCCGTTTTCCGATTGTTTAGCCGTGCTTTGTTAGGTCGCCAATATAGAGTCACGGATTTCTTGTTTTCACTTCCCCCCTTAGCGCCTCCGGCGCGTATACACCGAATCTTCAACTTGGCTCAGAATTTCGTCGTGGAAGTGGAGACACATCCCATAAACCCCGAGGAATATCGGTTCTTGACCGGAGGGGACGTCCTTCGTTGGACAAATGACTGTCCACCTGCTCCTAGTTTCGGTGACGCCGTCGCTTTGCAGCGTGTATAAGGGACAGTCTTCGAACCGTAGCTTCAAATCCCAAACAGCCCATATGTTGAGCGATTCAACCAGCCACATCAGTGTTTGCATTTGCACGTTCAAACGCCCTCCGTTGCTCAAGCGCCTTCTGCAGACACTCGAAGAGCAGGAAACTGACGGACTATTTACCTTCTCCATCGTTGTCGCCGACAATGACGAGGCGAGATCGGCCGAGACACTCGTTGCAGAGTTCGCAGCAGACGCAGCCATTGCTGTCACGTACTGCGTGCAGCCGCAGCAAAACATTTCGTTAACGCGGAATAAGGCGATCGAGAATGCTACGGGAGACTACATTGCCTTCATTGACGACGATCAGTTTCCAATCAAGCGATGGCTCGTGACTCTGTTCAGGGCGCTGAACGAATACAAGGTTGACGGTGTTTTGGGGCCAGTAAAGCGATATTTTTGACCAGCCCCCACCGGATTGGGTGATCAAAGGTGATTTCTACCAGCGCGCTACCTACAACACGGGCCTTGTGATCGATTGGAGAAAGGGAAGAACTGGCAACGTCCTGCTCAAGAGATGTCTATTTGCCGGGGATGCTCGACCTTTCCGGCCAGAGTTCCGACAGGGAGAAGACCAGGACTTCTTCTACAGAATGATCGAAAAGGGGTACCGATTTATCTGGTGTAATGAAGCTGAAGCGTATGAGGTTGTACCTCCGATTCGCTGGAATCGCAGATTCATGGTAAGGAGGGCTCTACTCCGCGGGGCGATGGAACCCCAAACACCGGGCTTCGGAGCACCCTCCATCATAAAATCGCTTGTCGCCGTCCCGATATACCTAGCCGTTCTGCCATTCGCGGCAATCGCGGGGCATCACAAATTCATGACGGTCCTAGTCAGTCTCTGCGACCACCTGGGCAAGCTCCTGGCTGTCCTTGGGTTCAACCCCGTCAAAGAACAATATGTCACCGAGTGACGATCGGATTCGGTGCGCCACCTACCTCGCACAAATACGACTCGCGAACTAGTGGCCGAGGTGGTTACGGTGTCGGTGGGGTCCGAGAGACGGTGAGCAGATCGTCAGTTAGAACGTTCGCCTAAGCTTCATCACGAATCGTTTTCTTGTGGAGCCATGTTATACCATCAGCGGTACATCGATTCGGTCCTTTCCGTCACGCACTTATCAGGTCCTATCAAGCGGATTGACCTATAGATAACGACTTCGATCCAGGCCGCGCTTCACGACTTCTCTTCGCGAATTGCGACGGAGTCTTTCGACGAACCTCACGTAAAATCCATGCCTAAACGAAGAGTGCGAGAGTTGGCTCCAGGCTATACTTCGGAAGTCGATACAGTCACCGAACGAGACTGGTATGAGCGGCTGAAGGAGTTCGAGGACGCTAACATATATCAGACGTGGTCATATGCCAAGGCGATGTGGGGTCTTGAGAATACGAGTCACCTAGTTCTAAAGAAAGACGGTCGCGCGATCGCCGTTGCCCAAGTGCGACTTACTCAAGTTCCTTTGTTGAAGGTCGGAGTTGCATATGTATTGCGCGGCCCCGTGTGGCGCCTGAAAGAAACGGCGCCGGACGGGGATGTCCTTTGCCAGGCGCTCAGGGCGTTACGGAATGAGTACGTTTGCAAACGAGGCCTGCTTTTGCGATTGGCTCCGTTGATGTTTGCGAGTGAAACAAAGGATGAATCGCGGATGTTTCGCGAAGAGAATTATGAACCGAACGTGAATCACGGCTCTAAGATGACCATACTCATGGATTTATCGCCATCCATCGAGGAGTTGCGGCGTGGACTGCACAGGAATTGGAAGCGCAATTTGAAGGCTGCTGAGGCCGGCGGCTTAGAGGTGACGGAAGGGGAAGGGGACGATCTATTTAAAGCTGTCATTGATATGTATCGCGAGATGGTACACAGGAAAGCATTCCTTGAACCTAACGACATCGAGAAGTTCTGCGATGCTCAGGCTTTGCTGCCGGACGGCCTGAGGATGAAGGTGGCAGTGTGCCGGTCCACGGAGGGCACCTGTGCCGGGTTGATTTGGAGCGAAATCGGCGACACGGCGATTGAGTTATTCGCTGCGTCTAGAGCCGCGGCATTGGCTAATGGATCTGCGTACTTGCTTCGGTGGAGGCTTGTGGAACACCTGAAACGAAGCGGTTTCCGGATGTACAATTTGAACGGAATTAATCAGGCAAATAATCCTGGAGTTTATCACTTCAAAAGCGGCCTAGCCGGCAAGGCGGGCACAGAGATTGCCTACTTGGGTATCTTTGAAGCACAGGGTAATGCCCTCAGCAATTATTGCGTAATGGTTGGTCAGGAAGTCCTGAATAGTTACCGCGGGATACGGGCTCGGATCCGGCGACAACGAAATAAGAAGATCTCGGAAGTAAAGAGCAACGGCACGGCAGCAATAGACTTGGCTCGTTCCTTGTGATCCCATTGTGTCCTCGAAAGGCGGAATGAATCTGCCTTACGCTGTGTCATTCCTTTGGAAACGTCTTGCTGCTGGACGATCGTAAAGCCATATGCGAGCGTGGAAGTGCGAGATCAGTCCTGTGGATCAGCCCGGTCTCGGATAGGGGGTACGAGCCGAACGAGCTCCTGGGAATACATGCTGGATCCAACGTTGCACGAACAACTCAGCGAATGGTCGCTGGTCGCCAAGGCACCGGTCGTTGTTAGGAAGCTTGACAAATATGATTGAAGTCTGCGGTAGAGAAGTCTGTATCGAGGGGCGCATCCTGCGCATCGCGCACCTTCATGGTGACGCATTTCGCTTCATAGACGATCCCGCGTCATTTGTGAATGGGTTGCAAGCGTGCGGCGCGCGGGTGGATTTGTTCACGTTCGCCCAGAGGCTATGCGAAACGAAGCCTAAATTCTCCTACCCAGTTGAATGGGAAAATGCTGCGATGTTACCGGTATCGACCTTTGAGCATTGGTGGACTCACCAACTGCGCTCTTACCCTCGCAATCGGGCACGGCAAGCCGAAAAAAGGGGAGTCGTACTCCGCGAGACGCCTTTCGACGACTCGTTAGTTGCCGGGATCCGTGAAATCTACAATGAATGCCCGATCAGGCAGCGACGGCGTTTCCCTCATTACGGAAAGGATTTCGAAACGGTACGCCGCGAAGAGGCGACATTCCTTGATAGCAGCATCTTTATCGGGGCTTATTTCGAAGACAAACTGATCGGATTCGTGAAGCTGGTGCCCGATGAGACCCGTACCCAAGCTGGTCTCATGAATATTCTTTCGATGGTCAAGCACAAGGATAAGGCGCCGACGAATGCCCTGATCGCCCACGCGGTTCGAGCTTGCGCAAGTCGGGGCATTCAGTATCTCGTGTACTCGAAATTCGATTATGGCAAGGAGCGCGACAGTCTGCGGGATTTTAAAGAGCGCAACGCGTTCCGGCGGGTTGACACTCCTCGCTACTATGTTCCTCTGACTGCCCTGGGGCGGGCTGCCCTCCTCCTGGGATTGCACCATAGAATGTCGGAGCGCATTCCTGATGCTGTTGCAAGTAGGCTTCGTGCCCTTCGCGCCGTTTGGTACGAGCGAAGGTATCGTTCGATGATCGAGGAATATTAGTGCCTGGCATCGTAGGGCTGATTACCAAGCTTCCCAGGGAACGCGCTGAGCATCAGTTGGCGTCAATGCTCGACACGCTGCGGCACGAGCCGTTTTACGTTACGGGAACGTGGATCAATGAGTCTCTAGGCGTATACGTAGGCTGGAGCGCGCGGAAGGGGTCGTTCGGGGACGGGATGCCGCTATCGAATGAAACGGGCGATGTTATGCTCGTGTTTGCAGGTGAGGAGTTTCCCGAGCCGGGAACGCCAGCGCGATTAACAGCCCGCGGACACACACTCGATTCCACTGAAGCGTCTTACCTGGTGCACTTATACGAGGAAGACCCACGATTTCCAGCAGGCCTGAACGGCTTTTTCCACGGACTGCTGGCCGACCGCGCTCAAGGGACTGTCACCCTTTTAAACGACCGCTACGGCATGCAGCGCCTCTACTACCACGAGTCAAAGGATGCCTTCTATTTCGCAGTGGAAGCCAAGGCCATCCTCGCCGTTCGCCCCGAACTTCGTTCGCTGGACCCGGCGAGCGTGGGGGAGCTGATTGGTTTGGACGCGATCCTCGAAGACAGGTCTCTATTTCAAGGGATTTCGGTACTGCCAGCGGCTTCGCGATGGAGATTTCGAAAGGGTGTCATCGAAGACCGGGGCGCCTATTTCCATCCTGGCGAATGGGAGGCTCAGGCCACTCTTGATCCGGATACGTACTACCGTGATCTCCGCGAGGTGTTCTCTAAGAACCTGCCTCGATATTTCGCTGGCCAGCAGAGCGTGGCGATGTCGCTCACGGGCGGATTAGATACGAGGGCGGTTATGGCCTGGTATAAAGGTCCCGAGGGTTCCCTGCCCTGCTACACGTTTGGAGGAACATACCGTGACTGCCGGGACGTCTTGGTGGCGCGCCAGGTCGCTCGCGCGTGCGGTCAGCCACACCAAGTGATTCGGACTGGTGCGGATTTTCTGTCTCGATTCCCTCAGCTTGCTGAGCGGACGGTATACCTGTCGGACGGCTGCGCCGACGTAAACTGGTCCGCGCCGTTCTATGTATGCCAGAAGGCGCGCGAGATTGCTCCCGTAAGAATGACTGGTAATTACGGCGACCAAATCCTGCGCCGGTTCCGCTCATTCAAACCGACTATGCCGGCTGCTGACATATTCCAGCCGGAACTGATGGCCCATGTAACCGCCGCCGGCGAGACGTATCATCGCATCGCGGATACGCATCCGCTTTCGTTTTGCGCCTTTCGCCAAGCGCCATGGCATCACCAGATTCTTTTATCTCTGGAACAGACTCAGCTCGCCCAGCGTTCTCCCTTCCTTGACAACGACGTAGTGCGGGTTAACTTCCGCGCGCCAGCTTCCGCCATCGATAATAATAACGTTCGTCTGCGGCTGATTGAGGACGGAAATCCGGCGCTAAGGCAGATCCGAACAGACATAGGAGTGGGAGGGAAGCACGAGGCCTTCGCGGGTGCAATCGCTCGCCGCTACCAGGAGTTTACGTTTAAGGCCGAGTACGCCTATGATCACGGCATGCCGCAATCCGTGGCCCGAATCGATCACGCGCTCTCATCCTTTCATTTGGAGCGGCTGTTTCTCGGACGTCATAAGTATTACCATTTCCGGGTATGGTACCGTGATGCGCTCTCCAAATACGTCCAGGAAATGCTGCTTGACCCGTTGACGCTATCCCGACCCTACCTGGATCGTAAGGCGGTGGAAGGGGTGGTGCGGAGCCACGTGAAAGGCGAACGTAACTATACGAACGCAATTCACAAGCTGCTGTCGCTAGAGCTAATTCACCGGCTCTTCCTGGGCACCAGCTGATATAACGATCGAATCGGAGTCGATATATCAAATCGAAGTATTCGGTGCAACAGGTAGCCTAAGCCCTCCCTCAGCGGCTCCCCACACGACCAGTCAGTACGCACCTCAAGAGGTCCAAGGACTGGGGCCTGCTCGGTAGCCTCGGCATCGCAAGGCACTGGACGAGTCTTCTCTTACAAGTATCGAGACAAGCCGATGTCACTAGACATTCAAACACAGGATATTAAGCCCCGCACTGCGGAGAAGGGCCAGTTTTCGGTCCTTGAAGCTAGGCACGCAGGACTCCCTCGCGATGCGGCCATCGACTTCACTAAAGGAACGCTTGTGCTGTTTATGGTTCTGTACCATTGGCTTAACTACTTCGTCGGACCTCAAGGTCACTACTATAATTACCTTCGCTTCCTAACTCCTTCCTTTATCTTCATCAGTGGTTACATGATCTCGCGGATCCACTTGAGTCGTCACGAGAATGGCGGCCGGCACCTAGCCAAAAGACTGACCGTCCGGGGGTTCAAGCTTCTCGCCTTGGTCTTCTTTTTGAATGCGATCGTCAGCTTCGCTCCAGCATTCTTTGAGGGCCAGCATTCCGATTTGGCGACATCTTTACGGAATATTTGCCGGGTGTTCCTGGTCGCAAATCCTACGGCGTCCGTAAGCCCAAAGAATGCCGCGTTTAGCATGTTGGTGCCGATCGCCTATCTGCTGATTTTATCGGCCGGCCTGGTTGTATTGACCAAGCAGCAAAAGCACGCTTTTCGTTACGCGTTGTTTGTGTTGATCGTAGCCGTAACGTTGTCGTACGCCTATGGGATGGTTAGCTCCTACCTCGATTTACTTTTGATCGGTGTTCTTGGGGTGGTCATAGGATTTGCGGAACGAAGGCAGATGGCATTCGTTTTGGGCTATCCCTACGTACTGATTGTGCTGTATTGCTGCTATTTGGCGGTAATCACATTTTGGGCCGTGACAACACCATTGCAGGTGGCTAGCGTAATCCTTACTACGGCATTGCTGTATATCGCGGGCAGCAGGAGCGAGCCTGGCGCGGTTTGGCGGCGCACCGTGTTGCTTGGGAAGTACTCGCTGTTAGGCTACATCTCGCAGATTGCGATTTTGCGGGGTCTGAAGAAGATTTCCTGGCTTTCTCAACATGGAGTGGGCGTTTTGCTTGCCTCGTTGCTGCTGGGCATGCTGCTAACTTGGATGACCGTTGAAATCGCGGACTTTGGGAGACGAAAGTCAAAGCTGGCTGACGGCTTGTATCGGTTCGTCTTCGCCTGATCGGTTTAAAAGACCTCGTTTGACCGGCTCGACCAACAGGCAGCCGGACCGGAATTAGCTCACGAATCAACCAGGCCCTAAATGTCTCCCACACTAGCCGCCGTCGCTTTCGCTATAGGCATCGCTGGCTTTTTCTTTTTCGATCGTGAGCAAGCTCGGGCGTCGAAGGCCCTTTGGATTCCGACGGTCTGGCTGTTTCTCTGTTCCTCGCGGTCGCTCGCCCAATGGATGGGAACGGGGGTAATGGATGTGAGAACAAATGAGGCCAGTGCCTATCTTGAGGGCAATCCCATTGACCGGAACTTTTTGATTGTTCTCCAGGTCATCGCGCTGATCGTGCTTATCAAAAGGGGTCGGAAAGTGTCCGCTATCCTGCGGGCGAATTGGGCGATTGGACTGTTCTTCTTTTACGCAGCACTAAGCATGGCTTGGTCTGATTTTCCCTTTGTCACGCTCAAGCACTGGATCAAGGGGATTGGCGACGTCATGATGGTCCTGATCGTGCTCACCGAACCGGACATCTTCGAGGCTATCAAACGCCTGGTCACGCGCCTTGGATTTGTGCTCGTACCGTTGTCGCTGCTTTTCATCTGGTACTATCCGTCGCTGGGACGAACAGCCACGATGGACTGGACGCCGGAGGCGGTCGGAGTAGCGACGCAGAAGAACGGCTTAGGTGAATTGTGCGATATCTTCGGCCTGGCGTTCCTCTGGCGTTTTCGCAACACCTATAACGATCGGAAAGACCCGAACCGTAGAAGGCGCCTGCTGGCGCTAGGCGCAGTTCTCGCGATGATCGTTTGGTTGCTGCATCTCTGCAATTCAATGACTTCCATCTGCGCACTGAGCATGGCAGGTGGTGTAATGCTGCTTTCTACGCGGCCCGTCTTCCGCCGCCGACCCGCTTTCGCGCACTTTCTCATGGTGGGGGTGCTTGTCCTCAGCATGTATGCGCTTTTCTTTCAGTCATCAGGTGGCTTAATAGCCAGTTTGGGAAGAAACCCCACCCTAACTGGCCGGACTGAGGTTTGGCCCGAATTGATCAAGCTTGTCAGGCATCCGCTGCTCGGCGTCGGCTATGAGAGCTTCTGGCTGGGGTCTCGGCTCGAGAGGGTATGGGTGATAAATGGGGGGCTACGGATAAATGAGGCGCACAACGGTTATATCGAGATACTTCTGACCTTGGGGTGGATTGGCCTGGCCTTGATGGGTGTCCTGATCGCGACCGGCTATCGAAATGTAATTGCTGCTTACCGCAGCGATCCAGATGGCGCCGGCCTCAGGATAGCCTGGTTCCTCGCGCCCCTCATCACCGGTTTCACGGAGTCGGCGTTCAGGATGATGGGTCTCACCTGGGTCGTCTTTCTGCTGGCGACTGCCAACTCGCGGTGGGACGCCGCACGAAAGATCGGCCGCCGTGGTCGCCCGACCAGGCAACTCCAGTCGCCTCCTCAGGAGCCTCGCTCCGTCCACGAAACAGCGGTGTAAGAGGACGGTACTCGAGGTAATTCGGGAACCGATTACTTATCTTAAGTGTGTTGCCAGACGCGAAACTCGGAGGGCATTCCTGCCGCTTCATGTGGAGCGGAGTACGGGCTTCTTTCGATCGTACTTCCGATAGAGACAAAAGATGATTCCATTCGATGCCAGTGGCGCCTTCCACCCTGGAAATGGAGGCCACGAATTACGGCGCCTCGCCGTTCGCGGCGCCGCAGCGACACTGTCCGCTTCGGCGCTGGCGCTCGGGGCCCAGGTGATCAGCACGGTCATTCTGGCGCGGCTCTTAACGCCCGCCGACTTCGGTGTCGTCACAATGGTGACCACCTTCAGCCTCCTTCTGGCCAATTTCGGCCTTAACGGGTTTATGGACGCGGTCATCCAGTTCGAAGAAATGGACGAGCGCACCGCCAGCAATTTGTTCTGGCTTAACGCAGGGGCTGGGCTGTTGCTCGCAATTGCATTTGCCGCAGCGGGGTCGCTGCTGGCGCGATTCTATGGGGATCCGCTGGTGGCGAATGTTGCTGCCGGCCTGTCGGTGGGGATCTTTATTGCGGCACTCTCGGCAATACACCAGGCTCTGCTGAAGCGCGCCATGCGCTTCGCAGGAACTTCTGCCAATGACGTTATCGCCCGCGCCATAAATACAGCGGTTTCAATCCTGCTGGCATTGAGAGGCTGGGGATATTGGGCGCTGGTGGCAGGAATCGTAGGACAACAGCTCAGCGTGACGATCGGAGCCTGGTGGCTTTGCCGATGGGTTCCAAGCTTGCCGAAGCGGACGGGCAACACAGGTGCGGCAGTCCGGTTCGCGGCGAAGGTCTACGCGAGATTCTGCCTCGGCTACTCCACTCAGAATGTCGACAACCTGCTGGTTGGCTGGCGGTTTAACGCAGTGGCGCTTGGATTCTACAAAAAAGCTTATGACTTGTTTTCACTATCTGGCAGCCAGCTGATTGCGCCGCTCCACAACGTCGCCCTGGCAAGCTTGAGCAAGCTGAATCGAGACCCAATTCGCTTCAAGCGATATCTCGCCAATTCGCTTGGGATCATAGCCTTCATTGGGATGGCAATGAGCGCGGACCTTACGCTGGTCGGCAGGGACGTGGTGCGCCTGGTGCTTGGACCAAAATGGCTGGAATCCGGCAGGATCTTCGAGCTGTTCGGACCTGGAATCGGGGTTATGCTGCTCTGCGGCGCGGTTGGCTGGATCCACCTCTCGCTCGGGACGCCGGGACGCTGGTTTCGCTGGAGCTTGGTGGAGCTGGGGTTAACCGTTTGCCTGTTTCTGGCGGCGCTACCCTGGGGACCTGAGGGAATTGCCGGAGCGTGGAGTGTGTCCTATTGGATTCTTTTGATTCCGGGGTTCTGGTATGCCGGGCGGCCCATCGGGTTTGGTGTCTCAGCTTTGATTGCCGCTGTCTGGAGGTCCACTGCCGCAGCGCTGGTGGCGGCCTTAGCAGCTGCAGCGATCATCCGAGGTACGCCATTGTGGTACACCCCATCAAGCACGAGCTCTGCGCTATGGGCAATCATCGTCATTTCGACGGTGTTTGGCACACTCTATTTGGGCACGACCATCGTTTTGCATTGGGGGCTGGCGCCGCTGCGCCAGCTTGCCAGTCTACTGCGCGAGTTGAGCCCGGCACGGAAGAACATAATACCGACCGCCGAGGTCGTGGGAGCATACAAGTGAACGAGCCGGCAACCCAGAGACAGACAGCGAGCCGCCTTCCGCTTTCGCGTCGCGCGGACAAGCTACCTGCCTCCGCTCACCTAATTGACAACGGCCGAAAGTCCTGTCGGGGCGGCAGGAGCACTTATCCCGGCCGATCCGTTATAGCAGGAGTTGGCATCGAAGCTGAGAAGGCCTCCCGAGCCGTCCGGTGGACCGCCCATCACATTCAGATAGCAGTCCTGCGCTGGAATCGAAGTCACATGCGAGGCCCAAGCAGTGCTCAGAGCGCCGCCTGTGCATTGGCTGGAACTCGTTGCTTGCGCCCCGGAATAGGTGCCGGAGCACGTGCCCACGTTGCCGGTCGTGACATCCGGCCCAATCGGAGGCCAGTTCTTTCCTGAAGGCCACCATGAAGGCGTTGAACTGTAGAACAGCGAAGCGGGCAGGGTGTGCGCTAGTCCATTGAAGTAAGTCGAGGTGAAGTTAGCGTTGACATAAGTATTGACTGCTGGAGATGCCTCGGTCGAGTTCCACTGCGTTGCTGCGTTAACCGTATCGTAGTTGCCCCAGCGCATCAAGGTGCTGTAAACGAGAGCGTCACAAGGAGGTGCTCCGCAGTTCGAGGCGAGGCCTCCTCCCCAGCCCAGCGAGTAAATGCTGGTGTTTTCCGAAGAAAGATCGACCCCTCCAGTAGTTGAGGTTGCATACGCTTGATAGTTGTTGTGGTATCCCGGCTGCCCAAACACATTCCCGATCATGTTAAAGTCGCGCATGTAGGCACGCCAAACGATCGGAATGGTGCCGTTCGTCCTGCCAATAGCCCACCCCGCCGCCATATTGCGGAATGAGGTGATTTGCGCGGATGATCCCCAACCGTCGTCAGCCAGAAAGCCAACGAAATTGTTGCCCTCCCACAGATTGAACTCGTTCCCGGCATTGTGGACCAGATAAGCGCCATTGACGTAATTGTTTACGAACTGGTCGTCGATACCAAAGTTGTAGTCCACAACCGCTCCGCTTCCTTGCCCGAACATGATCGGGGAAGTTTTCTGCTGGAAAATATTGTTCTCCACTAGGAAAGCGGATGATTCCTCAGATTCAATCCCGTAGCTGTCGCTTTCGGTGCCCTGTGCCTGATAGAAGTAGTTATTGCGAATCACGTCTGCTTGGCTCAAGTAGACTAGGACATCTGCACGAGCAGCTTTGATCGAAGTCACACCTGTCACCCAGCAGTGATAGCACCCGTACATAGTGATGTTGTTCAGCGAAAGACTCGACCCGTCGATTTCCAGATTCTCTACGCCGTCGTTGGTAGTGATCGCCGACCACCAAGCGCCCGGAGACTTGCCAGTGCGCACATTAGTAAAGTAAGTGCCTGGAGAGATCGTAACTGTGTACGTTCCACTGCCTTTGGCTGAGACCGCTGTCGTGAAAACAACTTGCTGTTGAGAGTAAGCTGCCCCGCCGATGATGCGGCCATCGTGATTGGTGGAACTAGTATTGTACGTGCAGGATGTCGTGACAGCTGAGTCGCAAATGTAGACTCCGCCGGTGTCTGTCGAGTCGTTCGCTTGATCGAGGATTATCAGACTATTCAGCGGCGGCGCTGCTCCGCAATTATTCAGCGTGATACTCGTCGTCCCCTGAGAATATCCTGCTGTCCACGAGCACTGTTGGGTGCCGCTGGGAGGGAGGACAACGGCATTCTGCGCGTACACACTAGCGGGATTGTAGAGACAGATTCCTCCATTGAATCCGTTGCACGCTGCGCTAGCGGTAAAGATTAGGTCCGTTTGATTTGCGCCTGCACCCCGCAGCACTTGCGCGCTTCCCTGAAAAGCGATCCCAGCCACATAATATGTGCCCGCTGGGAGGTTAACGACGTTATGGGTTGCATTACAGGACGCAAGAGCATTCTGGATAGCTGCAGTGTTGGCGGAGGCATTTCCAGAGCCTGTCAGCAATGTCGGCTGAGTCGCACAGTTCACGCTGTAATTTGGGATCGTAAATCCCGCACCACTCCAATCCACGGCGCGGGAAGAATCCAGAAACGTAGACCAGTTCTGTGCTTGGGCACCGATGCTCAATAAAAGCAGAAAAAAGACAAGTCGGGGGTTCATTAATGGGTTCTCCTGTTAACGCAATCCGAGTAGTACGACGAGGAGGCGCTCACCCTCATTTGCATCGGGCCGCATACCATGGGTATTCCCCTTGGTGCACGCCGAACTCTGAGGTACGTTACGGGGGAATCGTTCCCAGATGTGCCCGAAGACACAAGGTCGCGGGATGCTTGCGCATCGAGACGACGCGGCCTTTCTAAGGCCCAAAAGGCGCCAGATCTTTGGGAGATCGCTTTCATTGGGGGAAGAGCTCGACTCCGCACGGGTATGCCCGTACCTCGCAGGTTACCACCCGTGGCGATGCCGTCAACGTCACTAAGGTACACAAAAGATCGGAATTAAAACCTCCGAGTTCTCTGTTTGGGGGTGGGATTCGCTGGTGTACCACCAGGCGGCCTGAGTACAGACCAACGTGACTATACTCATTAGGACACTTCAATAGGACCGGCTTCGGGGCTGGTGACCTTTTTGAGCCAGTGCAGGCTTGTCCGCAGCATCTGCAAAAGGAAGAGAGCATGAGAGTTAGCGTTTTCGGCCTGGGCTACGTGGGTACTGTTTCGGCGGGATGTCTGGCCGACGACGGGCACGAGGTTGTCGGAGTTGATCCGATCCAGACTAAAGTGGACCTCATCAATCAGGGCCGCACTCCGATTATCGAGTCGGAAATCGCCGAGATTATAGGGGTAAACGTCAAGTCGGGCCGACTTCGGGCCGTTGTCGATCCAGAGGAAGCCATTCAGGGAACGGATTTGTCGTTTGTGTGTGTCGGTACGCCCAGTCAGCCGAATGGCAACCTCGATCTCCGATTCATTCGCCGAATTTGTGAACAAATCGGCGCGGCCCTCAAGAACAAGAACGCGCGACACACTGTCGTCATTCGCAGTACCATCCTGCCGGGCACGATGCATAAGATCGTGATTCCCACCTTGGAAGAGTTCTCGGGGAAGAAAGCCGCTACTGACTTCGGCGTTTGCAACAACCCGGAATTTCTGCGCGAGGGCTCAGCGGTAAGAGACTTTCGCTGTCCACCCAAGACCGTGATCGGGGAGTCGGATCGGTCCAGCGGCGACATCTTGGCGAGCCTCTACGAAAAGCTTGAGGCGCCATTGATCAGGACGGATCTCGAGTCTGCGGAGATGGTTAAGTACGTGGATAACAGCTGGCATGCCCTGAAGATAGGGTTTGCCAATGAAATCGGTAATCTGTGTAAATCCTTAGGCCTCGACGCGCACGTCGTCATGAATATCTTTTGTCAGGATCGGAAGCTCAATATCTCCCCTGCTTATCTCTCGCCAGGTTTCGCATTTGGAGGATCGTGTTTGCCTAAGGATCTTCGGGCATTGTCCTATCAGGCCAAAATACACGATCTCGATCTGCCGATTCTCACCTCCATTTTGCCAAGCAACGAAATCCAGATCTCCCGTGGCCTGCAGCTCATCTTGAAAAAGGGGAATAGACGAGTCGGCATTTTGGGATTCAGTTTCAAAGCTGGAACGGACGATCTGCGGGAAAGCCCCTTAATTGAAGTCATCGAACGCCTCATCGGGAAGGGGTATGACTTGCGCATCTATGACAAGAACGTGAATATTGCCCGTTTGGTTGGCGCGAACCGCGATTTCATTCTCAACCGCATTCCGCATATCTCGAAGCTGATGGTTAATGACATTGACACACTGCTCAATCACGCTCAGACCGTCGTGATCGGAAACAAGGATCCCGATTTCAGCAGAGTGCCAGAGCGGCTTCACGAAGGCCAATTTCTTGTAGATTTTGTCGGAATTATCGAAAAGGGGAGTAAGAATGGCAATTATGACGGCATCTGTTGGTGAAAGGCGCGCAAACGAAAGCTCGAACTCGGCTCACAAGGCCACGATTTACGAATCCATTGTACGACTATCGCAATGGTTGGAAGAGAACGATTACCGCGGCTACGATACGTTCGACGGCCTGAGTTCGCGTTTCTTGCGGCCCCTTACTTTCGAGACAAAGGCGTTGCGTATCGTACTCCAACAAAGTGTGAGACGATTCCTCGTGAACTTGCGCCCTGCGTTGGGGATTACCAGAGAACGCTCCAGCAAGGGCATGGGATTCCTAGCGCGTGGTTTTATACGTCTGCACGAGTCTACCGGCGACGCAGCATGGGCACGCAAGGCTGAGACTGCTCTGCAATGGCTGATCGATAACCAATCCCAAGGATATAGTGGGGCCTGCTGGGGAAATCACTTCGACTACCAGTCGAGGGGATTTTACTTGCCGAAAGGAGTCCCAACCATCGTATGGACATCTTTAATTGGCCACGCGTTCCTGGACGGGTACGAGCACTTTGGGAAGGATCAATACTTGCAGATTGCTGTAAGCGCCTGCGAGCATATTCTTCGCGATTACGACACTTATCCCCACGGACAAGGACTGTGCATAAGTTATGTGCCGGGTTTACACAGTGAGGTTCACAATGCGAACACCCTTGGGGCAAGTTTGTTGGCGCGCACTTACTGCCACACTCGCAATCAAGCCTATCGGGATTTGGCACAGAAAGCCTTCCAATATACTGCCGACCATCAACGGTCGGACGGGTCCTGGTACTACGCCGAAGGGCGCGGCATCTGGGTTGATAGCTTTCATACTGGTTATGTTCTCGACTGCTTCAAACGCTACATCGAAAGCACTGGAGATGATCGCTTTAGCGCCACAATGGATCGGGGCTATGAATACTGGAAGAACGCATTTTTCCTGGCAGATGGAACTCCGCGATACTACAACTACAAAACCCTCCCAATTGACATCCAATGCAGTTCGCAGGCGATTGATACCTTGGTCTATTACAGCGATCGAGATCCGGAAAGTTTGCCTCTTGCAATCAAAGTCGCTCAGTGGACGATTGAGCACATGCAGGACCAGACAGGTTACTTCTATTACCGGCGGTATGGGCGACGGCTCGTAAACAAAACCGCAACGCTTCATTGGGGACAAGCGACGATGCTTTGTGCCTTGGCTGGGCTGTACAGGTCCATCTAGAAAGAAGGCTTTTGTGAAGAAGAAGGTTCTAATCATTGTAGAGAATATGTCGGTTCCCCTCGACCCCCGGGTGTGGAAACAAGCCCGCTCTCTCCGCGAGGCCGGATACGAGGTCAGCGTATTGTGCCCGAGAGGTAAGGGGGCGGAACAAGGCTACGAACTCATCGATGGAGTGCACATTTACCGGCATCCTACGGCACGCGAAGGGAATGAATTGTGGGGGTACGTTCGTGAATACGCGGGCGCTTTGTTTTGGCAGTTTCTCTACTCGTGGTGGATTTACCTAAGACGCGGTTTTCACGTGATTCAGGCTTGCAATCCTCCGGACGACATTTTTCTTGTGGCGCTTCCGTTCAAACTCTTAGGCGTGAAATACATATTCGATCACCACGATGTCAACCCCGAGTTGTATCTCTCCAAGTACGGAAAGAAGGATCTCCTTTACAGGATCCAGGTGTGGTTGGAGAAGATGACTTTTCGCTGCAGCGACGTTGTGATGTCGACAAACAACAGCTATCGAGAGATCGCTACGACGCGGGGAGGCGTATGCGAAGACGACGTCTTTGTTGTGCGCAACGGGCCCGATGCGCAGACGTTTAAGGCCGTTTCGCCCAATTCAGCTTTGAAGAATGGCAAGCGTTATCTTGTGGGATACGTCGGAGTGATGAATAGTCAAGAGGGGTTGGACATTCTTATCGATGTGGCCCTGCGAATCAAAAACATTGGACGGCGAGACGTTCATTTCACCTGTGTCGGAAGGGGACCGGAGCTTGCGAGTCTGCGTAAGATCACGCAAGACAAACAACTTGAAGACACGGTGACCTTCACCGGATTTGTGCCGGACGCACAAATGGTGGAGATTCTGTCGACTGCGGACGTGTGCGTTAATCCGGACAGACCCTCTCCGATGAATAGCATGTCTACCATGATCAAGATTATGGAGTACATGGCCTTAGGCAAGCCGATTGTTCAGTTCGAGGGGACGGAGGGACGGTTCAGCGCCCAGGACGCATCGTTGTACAGCAGCGGGAATGATCAAGAGGGAGATTTCGCGGACAAGATTGTTTGGCTGTTGGACCATCCGGAGGAGAGGGAACGGATGGGCCAGTTCGGGCGCACCAGGATCGAAAAGGAGTTGGCTTGGGAGTACTCCGTGCATCACTTACTGGCAGCTTACGATAGAGCTTTCAGCAAACTGCGAGGCCGGCAGGTTTTTCAGGCTAAGAACGCGAGTCTTGAGATGAAACATTAGCCTTTTCTTCCCGATTCTCGCAGAACGGGACTTTGTGAAATTCTGGTGTTGAACTCATGAGCATCGCGGCTGCATCCGAAGAGGTGGCGTATTCGTTGAAGATGGAATATTCTGCGCCCGCCGTATACGAACTTGATCCGCTAGGCGATCCACGTTGGGCCGACCTTGTTGAGAGGCATCCTCGGTCGTCGGTCTTCCACAGCGTGAACTGGCTGACGGCCTTACAGGCAGTCTATCGATACGAACCTGTTGCCGTTACCACGTGTCCCCCCGGAGTAAGACTTACGAATGGGCTTGTGTTCTGTCGCATAAATAGTTGGCTGACAGGCCGGCGGTTCGTTTCACTGCCGTTTTCCGATCATTGCGAGGCGTTGATAGATTTTGAGGACGAGTTGGACATGATGCTTTCGCATTTGAAGCGCGATCAGGAGAGATGGAAATCGCGGTACATCGAGATCAGGCCTGTGTCGTATCGCCCAAGCAGTCAGACCGGATTCGAAGAGAGTCTTATCTGTCCACTTCATCGTCTAGATCTGCGTCGAGGGAGACAAGAGCTGTTTCATGCCTTCCACAAAGACTGTGTTCAGAGAAAGATCCGGCGTGCGGAACGAGAAGGGCTGAAGTACGAGGCGGGAAATTCGGAAGCGCTGCTTCAGAAGTTTTACAAGCTGCTGATGGTGACTCGCCGTCGGCAGTATTTGCCGCCTCAACCCCTGGCTTGGTTTCGGGGACTAATCGCTGCATTTGGCGATAACATCAAAATTCGCGTTGCCTCAAAGGGAGACTTGCCAGTTGCCAGCATTCTAACTCTGTCCCACAAGAAGACCGTCGTCTATAAGTATGGTGGCAGTATCGCGTCGCTGAACAGGTTCGGAGGAATGGCGTTCTTATTTTGGAAGACGATTCAAGAAGCGAAGGACCAAGGGCTCGAAGAACTCGATATGGGGCGTTCCGACGCTGACAATGCAGGTCTCATTGCCTTCAAGGAACACTGGCGGGCAACTGGCACTAACCTCAGTTATTGGAGATATCCGCCGATTCTCCATGTGCAACGGAGCGCATGGCGACAACACCTCCTTCGTCATTTTGCTCAGGTTGCACCAGATTTTGCCCTTGAAGCCGTGGGGACGCTCCTGTACAAGCACATCGGCTAGGAAGTCTTCGGCCCTCCCAAAGCGAGGCTTATGCCGTTCGATCGTGATCGTCAAGACCTACGTACTGAATGTGAGTTTACTCTCCCCCCGTTGCGATGGATGGAATGAGAAGCCTTTAGTACCAGGGACGCCACCTAATCGCTGTCTATACTGTTGTTGTGGGAGATGAATCCGGAATGAATGATTCTATAAGCCAATATTATCGGTGCCCCGAAAGCTACGTGCGGCTTGGTCTGAGGGACCCACTTTCAGAAAGCAACGGCTATTTCAACTTCGGTCCCGCGGCGACATGCTACGGGAGGTGTGCCGGACACGCTCCGTCAGCTTCGCCGGAAGGGGTGCTGCAGGATGTTCTGGCCGAGGCGATGCTCGACGGAGGAACCGTTCGCCTCCCCTTCGATTTGAAGCGTGTTGTCGAAAATCTTCGTTACGAGTTGTATTCCCACGAGGCAAGCAGCCAATCGGAAACCAGAATGGCTCGAGCCTATTATCTAGTTCGGCCGCTCCTTTCGGTGCCCGTTAGGAAGCATATTCAACGATGGCATTTGAGAGGTTGGGAGCGCTTGGCGTTTCCGCACTGGCCCGTGGATACAAGCGTGGACCAAATTTTCGAGCAAACCATGCTCTTGTTGCTCAAGGCGCAGTCTGTAAGTCAGATTCCATTCGTGTGGTTTTGGCCCGAAGGCGCCACAAGTTGCGCAATTATGACGCACGATGTGGAGACAGAGAAGGGTGTACGCGCGTCTCCTTATCTGATGGATATGGAGGATGCGTTTAACATCAAAGCGTCTTTTCAGATAATTCCCGAACACCGGTACGACGTAACCGACGATTTCTTGAATTCTGTTCGAAAACGAGGATTCGAAGTCGTCGTCCACGATCTGAATCATGACGGGCATCTATTCCGAGAAAAGACAGAATTCCTCCGCCGAGCCAAGAGCGTCAACTCTCACGGTCGACGCTTTGGCGCCACCGGATTTCGCTCTGCGATCCTGTATCGAAAACAGCAGTGGTTCGATGCCTTGGACTTCTCATACGACATGTCGGTACCGAATGTGGCTCACCTCGACCCGCAGCGGGGAGGCTGCTGCACCGTCATGCCGTATTTCGTGGGAAAGATTCTAGAGTTGCCGGTGACGACTACGCAGGACTATACACTCTTCAACATTTTAAACGACTATTCAATCGGTCTGTGGAAGAAGCAGATCGATTTGATTATGGAAAAGCATGGGTTGATCAGTGTCATCGTGCATCCTGATTACGTAGACGGATCTCGGGAACGTGCAACCTATGAAACGCTGCTCGCGCACCTGGCGGACTTGAGGAAACAGAAAGGAATTTGGATTACGACGCCCGGTGAGGTCGATCGTTGGTGGAGGCAAAGAGCGGAGATGAAGCTCGTGAAGGACGAACTGGGTTGGCATATTGAAGGTGTAGGCAGCGAGCGGGCTCGTCTAGCATTCGCCAGTCAGAAGGACGGCCGCATCTGCTACACAACCTGCACTGCAGACTCTGAGCTCGGTCCGACTAACCAATATGTTTCAAAGCGCTGAAGGCGCGCCGAGCGAGGGCGCTGACGTCATTCGGCATGAGGTGTCATGAACGGCAAATCACAGACTTGTCATACAACTGTTATCGGGGCTGGTCCCTATGGACTGTCGTCGGCTGCCTATCTGCGAGCGGCGGGAGTAGAGACTCGAGTCTTCGGCGAGCCGATGGCATTCTGGGAGAACCAGATGCCCGCCGGCATGTGCCTGCGGTCAAATTGGGGGGCTTCCCACATAGCAGATCCCAAGCAGGCACTGACACTCGACGAATTCGTTCGCCAAAGGGGCAATCACATCTCGAAGCCCATTCCACTCAATCGCTTCGTTGATTACGGACGGTGGTATCAGAGCCAGGCGGTCCCGGATCTGGAGAAGCGCCAGGTGCGTAGTATCGAGACCGACGCTCGTGGGTTCAAGGTATCGATAGCGGACGGCGAGGAATTCACGTCGCGACGGGTCGTGGTGGCAGGCGGAATCAGTCCGTTTGCGAGCAAGCCTGCAGAGTTCGCCGCCATTCCATCTGCTCTGGCTTCCCATACGAGCGAGCACAAAGATCTCGGGAAGTTCAAGGGCCAGTGCGTGGTGGTGATCGGCGCCGGGCAGAGCGCTTTGGAATCCGCTGCATTATTTAAGGAGCTCGGTATTCCGGTCGAGGTGATTGCGCGGACGAATCATCTGAATTGGGTGGGGCTGCATGCGCGATTGCATCATCTGGGTCTAATTTCCAAAATGATGTATTCGAATCGCGACGTTGGTCCGGCGGGGATCAGCCGTCTCGTCGCTGCGCCGCATCTCTTCCGTCGCTTCCCGCGAGTTTTCCAGGATCGCACTGCCTACCGCGCGATCCGGCCCGCGGGCGCCGGTTGGCTTGCACCACGAATCGCTGAAATCCCCATCACGCTGGGCCGCAAGGTGGTCTCCGCAACTGTAGTGGGCAGTCAACTGCGCATTCGACTGGACGATGGATCTGAGCGGCTCGTCGATCATGCGCTTCTCGCCACCGGATTCCGAGTCGACATCTCGCGATATCCTTTCCTGTCTCCATCCTTGTCGAAACAAGTGAAAACGGTGAATGGCTACCCCATTCTGCAACGAGGGCTTGAGTCGTCTGTTGCCGGATTGCACTTCGTCGGCAAGCCTGCGGCATGGAGTTTCGGACCGCTGCTCGGTTTTGTTTCAGGAGCCGAGTTCGCCTCAAAGGAATTGGTTCGCTCCATAACTCGCAAAAACGGCAGCAACTGACACGATGAATGCTCTCACACAACCGGTCCCAAAGCCCGACACTGTGAAGGTTGTTGACCGCACAGTGGGGGCGGTGGTCATTGGCGGCGACTACCAGGGACTCGGAATCGTTCGCAGCCTTGGCCGGCAGGGCATACCGGTCTGCGTAGTGGACGATGAACTTTCGATCTCCCGGTACTCGCGCTACTGCACGAAATTCGTGAAGCTTGCGAATCTGCATGATGAACGGGTTGCGGTAGATAGTCTGCTGGATCTCGGGAGGCGGCTCGGCTTCGATGGCTGGGTGCTTTACCCTACCCGGGAGGAACTCGTTGCCGCTTTGTCGCGTTATCGTTCAGAACTCAGCGAAGTCTTTCGAGTTCCGACCCCTGATTGGGAAACCGTGAAGTGGGCTTGGGACAAGAGGAACACTTATCGACTTGCACAGAGGCTGGAAATTCCGATACCCGCCACGCACTATCCCGAAAATCTTGAGCAATTGGCCGAGCTCGATGGCGCCACACCCCCTTTTGCGCTCAAGCCTGCGATCAAGGAGCACTTCTTTTACGCTACCAAGGCGAAGGCATGGCGCGCGAACAGCCACGCTGAGCTAAGAACGCTGTTTCAAAAGGCATCTGATCTGGCCGGCGATGGAGAGATCATGGTGCAGGAGTTGATCCCCGGAGGTGGTTCGCAGCAATTCTCTTATTGCGCGTTTTTCCGTGACGGGGAGGCGGTCGGCAAGATGGTTGTGCGTCGTACCCGGCAACACCCTCTTGAGTTTGGCCGAGCCAGCACCTACGTCGAGACCGTGGACATTCCGATTTTGGAGGAACTCTCCGAACGATTCCTGCGCGAGATCGATTATTACGGCTTAGTCGAACTCGAGTACAAACTCGATCCGCGGGATTCCCAATTCAAGCTGCTCGACGTAAATGCCAGAACGTGGGGATATCACAGTCTGGGAGCCCGGGCCGGCGTGGACTTTAGCTACATGCTCTACGCTGATCAAGTTGGCCTGCCCGTTTCAGCATGCAAAGGCCGCCCCGGAGTGGCGTGGGTACGCTCGATTACAGACTTTCCTGCTGCGTTGATGGCGATGCTCAGTGGGGATACCGATTGGAAGAGCTATCTTCGCTCGTTGAAGAACTGCAACGTGGAAGCAGTGTTCAGCCGCGGGGACCCTCTTCCCGGCCTAGCCGAAGTGGCACTGATCCCGTATTTGGCAATCAAAAGAGGTTTTTGAACGATTCACGTCGGTGACTCGTTAAATAGGAGTAGATAAAGGAGATCCATGACTGCTCATCCCCTTCGGCAAAATGCTGATGCGATTCCTCGTGCGCTGTCCAGTGTCGACTCGGAGAGCGCTATTTACCGAGACGGTAGGTACCTAAAAAGCAACCCTTCCTGGCATATCGAGGAATCACCTTTCAAAGTTAGGCAAATCCAGCGAATGATAAAGCAGCAGAAGCTGGCGCCGAAAACGGTATGCGACGTAGGCTGCGGCGCAGGTCTGGTGTTGTCAGAACTACAGCCGTATCTACCCGCTGATTGCGTTTGTTGGGGTTACGATGTGTCTCCCGACGCACTTGCCATGTCTGCGGGCCGTGCAAACGACAGGCTGCGCTTTCGCCTGCGCGACATACGAAATGACCAGTGCGATACCTATTTTGATTTGCTGCTAATGCTCGACGTATTCGAACATGTCGAGGACTATATGGGGCTGGTGAGGTCTGTCCGGTCCAAGGCGAAGCAAAAGCTATTTCATATTCCGCTGGACCTCTCGGTTCAGGCAGTTCTCCGCAAGAACGGTCTCCTCCTTCGCCGCGATCATCACGCGCATCTGCACTATTTCACTCGGGAAACTGCCCTGCGCACACTAACCGATGTCGGATACACAATCGTCGACTATTTCTATACTCCGCGATGCATCGAGTTAGGAGACCTGTTTATACAGAAGATGGCCAGGATTCCGCGTCAGCTTAGCTTTGCACTTGCACCAGATTTGACGGTGCGCGTTCTGGGAGGATACAGCCTGATGGTCCTGGCTGAATAAGCGATGCTCTTGCGAGCAATTTGTACCCTCGTTCTATTAGGCATCCTGGTGGCGGGCCTGTGGCCGTTTCATACTCCCAGAAACGAAGTGAGCTGGTTAAGCCAGACAAATGGCATTCTTCTTGGCAAGCACGGGAGCATCGTAAGCGCAGGTTCTTTCAAGGCTCGGGCCTCACAAGCGGACAATTCCTGCAGCTTGGAGATATGGTTGAAACCGAGCCGGGTCGACTCCGGGGGGATGATTCTCGCGTTTTACCAACCAGAGAGACGAATCGTCCCGTTTGCTCTCCGTCAATTCCGTGGTGGTCTGGTCATCGAACACAACCTTAAGAAACGCTTCGATCGGAAGATGGAAATGTACATCGGCGACGTTTTCAACATCCATAAACCGGTCTTGGTGACGATCACGTCCGGCAACGCAGGTACGGTTGTTTATGTGGATGGCGCGTTCGTTAAGAGAGCTCAGAGCTATGCCATTTCAAATCAGGACTTGACCGGTAGGCTCGTAGTCGGCAACGCGGCATCGACTACTTATAGCTGGTCTGGACAGTTGAAAGGAATCACGGTCTACGATCGGGAACTTTCGGCCGCTGAAGTATCGCAAAGCTTTCTGGACTGGACGAAGAGCCGCCAGCTTGATTCGGTCACGAGCGAGGATCTCGTTGCCCGCTATCTTTTCGATGAGGGGAATGGGAACGTAGTCCACAACCGGAAAGACTCAGCGACCGACCTTCTAATACCGGAGCGATTTTTTGTCTTAAACGAACAGTTTCTGGAACGACCGTGGGATGAATTCCGCCCCAGGTGGAGCTATTGGAAGGATAACGCCGTCAATATCGTCGGCTTCATACCCCTGGGTTTCTTCTTCTACACTTACTTTTCTCAGTTGCGAAGGATCGAGCATCCCGTGGCGCTGACTATCGCCTTGGGATTTGCCGTCAGCCTGACCATCGAAGTGCTGCAGGCATTTCTTCCGACAAGAGACTCAGGCATGACCGACCTTTTCACAAATACTCTTGGCACGGCGACTGGAGTGATGATGTCTAGGCCCAGAGTTGTCCAGGCAGTGTTGGGTGCGATGGGCCTTCGCACGCGGAAATTGAGCATTCCTGTTGTCTCGGGATAGCAGTCGCTTAGCAGTTGGCCGTGGATAGGTCAGGCCACCGGCGACTTAGATGTTCCTGTTGTGTCTTCCGTTTATGAATAAGAGAATGTCATTCGGCGCAAAGGGTGATCAGGTTACCGCCCGCAGGGTATCGTATTCTGGTGCGCGTGAAACTCTATGGGCCGACCCATTGGCATGAAGAGGATCCCACAACTAGACGCGGTGCGAGGCATCGCAGTTCTCTTGGTGTTGTTGCACAATACCGACGTTTACCCGTCTCTGCATCTCGGGCTGATCGCGGGCAATGGGTGGATGGGAGTCGATCTTTTCTTTGTGTTGTCGGGATTTCTGATCACGGGAATCCTGCTTGACACGAAGCAATCAGAGCGCTATTTCCAGAATTTTTATGCGCGGCGCTGTCTCCGAATCTGGCCGCTTTATTATTCGGCGCTGCTCTTCATGTTTGTGATAGTCCCGCTGTTGCGTCCTTCTGAGGCCCATGCCATTTTCGCCCCTCGTTCATCGCCGTGGTGGGCTTATCCATTGTTTCTTCAGAATTTTCTGATTCCGGTTCCCACTTCAGCAGCAGGTTTACTGGGTGTGACGTGGTCGCTTGCTGTCGAAGAACAGTTTTACCTGGTTTGGCCACTTGTGGTGCGATTCTGCACGGAAGCCCAGCTTCGCAGGATCGCCATCGCGGTGATTTGCCTGTCACCGGCTCTGCGCTTTTACCTGTTACTGCATCGAGTCAATATCTACTCAAACACATTCTGTCGTCTCGACGGTCTGATGGCTGGCGCGCTTCTGGCAGTTGTTATCCGGTCGGCTGACTTCCATCCATCGAAGTTCGTAACACGAGCCTGGATTCTATTTCTTGTTTCGGTGCCGCTCGCTCTGGGGATCGAAGTCTTTCATGCGCGATGGATTGGCTTTTCTGTAGTCGCGGCCGCATCCGTTTCATTCGTTTACCTCGCGCTGTTCTCGACGCAAAAATGGTTGCGGGCGATTTTGACGAACCGACCTTTGGTCTACACCGGCACTATCAGTTACGGAATTTACATTCTGGAGAAGATCCCGGTCGACGTAGTTAAGGTTCTTCATCCGGACGCGCACCCACTTCTTTCCCTGGCCCTCACTACCGGTGCAACTTATGCTCTGGCGACCGTCTCCTGGAAAGTTCTTGAAAAACCGTTCCTCAAATTGAAGCGCAACTTCGAAACCGGGGAGGTCCATCTAGACGAGGCACCCGCGGAGCTTGTGGCATAAGCGAAATAGTAACGATCCCAAACGGCCAGTTAGCTCTCGCTCGGAATGGTCGGTTCGTCGAAACTCGGTGGAACTCACGGCAATTTGTTCAAGGTACACTGGGGCAGGAGATCGCCGATATGAAAGTGAAAGACGGACGCATTCCCCCTGGTCCAGCGGAGAAATACAGGAGCACTGACGACCTTCTAGACTGGATGGGTCGACAGTTCGCGACGTTCGGCGACATCTATAAAGCCTCGGTGTATGGGACCAGCATGTACGCGACCAGGGACGTCGAGTTTGCGCACCACGTGCTCGTCGAGAACTGGCAGAATTACGTAAAGGGTCAGGACATCAAGCGCGTGGCGCTACTCCTTGGAAATGGCCTGATGGTGAGCAAAGGTGAAGTCTGGAAAAAGCAGAGACGAATGATTCAGCCAGCGTTCAATCATGAATCGGTCGCGACTTCGACGAAGATGATTAGCGCCGTGAATGTGGAATTGTTCAAGAAATGGCAACATGCGGCTCGCAAAAACGAAAGTGTCAACGTTACGCGCGACATCAGCGGCATGGCTCTGGAGGTTGTTCTGCGCTTCATTTTCGGCGACGATTACGAGCGAGTCGGTTCCCATTTTGATCTCCTCTCCCAGGAACCAGCGCGCAACATGGAGTTCGCATCGTCGTTTCGAGCTTTAGGGAAAATTATTCTTCAGGTCATTGAGCGCAGACGGACGCATCCCGCGATTCCCGCGGACGTTTTAGGCATGCTCATGCAGGCGCGCGACCCGCAGGAAGGCAATCTCATGCCTGACAGCCAGCTGATCGACGAGATTCTCACTCTGCTTGTCGCTGGTCATGAGACCACGGCGAGCACTCTAAATTGGACTTGGTATCTGCTCTCCCAGCATCCGGAAGCGGAAGAAAAGCTTTCCAGAGAACTCAACACCCTGGTGATCTCTTCGCAGTTCGACGATTTACCAAAGTTTGTCTATACCCGACGAATCATCGAAGAAACGATGCGTTTGTATCCTGCCGGTTGGTTGGTGACCCGAAGGGCGCTCCACGACGATCGCCTCGGCGAGTATTTTGTTCCTGCCGGAACCGAAATCTACATTCCCCCCTATTACATCCAGCGACATCCCGGCTTATGGAACGAACCAGAGCGATTCGATCCAGATCGCTTCAGTCCCGAGAATTCACGGCATCGGCATCGACTTGCGGCCATCCCTTTTTCCACCGGACCCAGAAACTGCATCGGTGCGCTTTTTGCCCGGGTCGAAATGCAGATCCATCTCATGACGGTCGCCAAGCATTTGCGATTGCGATACGTTCCGTCTGGGCCGATTGAGCTGGACGCCGGCGTAAACCTGCGAAGCAAACATGACTTCTTCATGTACCCGGAGGAAAAAATGGTGGGCAACTGCGAGGCGGCGTAGAGATTCACTTAGAGTTCTGGTTTTGCTGAATAATCACGGCTGGGGGGCCTTAATCACAAGTGCAAACAACGGATATCGAACAGGAAATTCGTAGTTTTATCGCAGAAAGTTTTCTAATGAGCGGTAGCGATGCGCTCAATGAAGATACCCCGCTTCTGGGCAATGTGATCGACTCGACGGGAGTGATCGAGCTCATCGTGTTTGTTCAGCAGCGGTTCACGATCTCAGTCGAAGACGAAGAAGTAATGACCGATAACTTCGGCTCCGTGAAAAATGTCGTGACCTTCGTTGAAAAGAAGCTTCGCAGTAGGTAAACCTGAGGGATCGGGCAGAAGTTCTACTAGACCGCCGTTAAGTAGCTAATTCTAAACGACTTAGGTTTGTAATTTTCCCCTCCGAGTCACCCTTCTGCTGTCGGTTACGCCATTCTTTCGCCCGTTCCGTTGCCGGGAAAAAGGTGCTATGATCTTGTCATTCCCCTCTGCCATATTCCCCTTAGATTTGCTATTGAGTATTACCTCCGCTGAGGAAGGTGGGTTTCTCATCAGGCTATGCTAAATACTGCAATCATTGGTGCGGGTCCTTACGGGCTGTCCATCGCTGCGCATCTGCGGAGTCGTGGCATTCCGTTTCGCATTTTCGGCCGTCCCATGGACAGCTGGCTGCAACACATGCCGAAAGGCATGATGCTCAAATCCGACGGCTTTGCTTCTGACATTTATGATCCGGAGCGCGCCTTTACCCTGCGCCAGTTTTGTGCGGAACGAGGCCTCCAGTATGCGGATACAGGGTTACCGGTGCACCTTGATACTTTCGGCGCATACGGGCTCGCCTTCCGCGACAGGATGGTGCCCGAACTCGAGGACAAGCTGGTGACGAGCGTCGATCGGTTGCCCAACGGCTTCCGGTTACAGCTTGAGGATGGTGAAACATTTCAAGCCCAGCGGGTTGTGGTCGCGGTCGGCATTACTCACTTTGAGTATGTCCCGGAAACCCTGGCACACCTGCCGCCAGAGTTTGTATCGCACAGCGCGCGCCATCGTGAAGTCGATCCGTTTCGCGGCCGGAGTGTGGTTGTAATTGGTGGCGGAGCGTCTGCTCTGGACCTGGCGGGTCTGCTGCGCGAAGCGGGAGCTGAGGTACAGCTCGTGAGCCGCCGCAGTGAGTTGAAGTTCCATAGCCAGCCAACAGGGAAGCCACGCTCGTGGTGGAAGCAGATTAGGCATCCGCAGTCGGGGCTTGGGCCTGGTTTGCGATCGCGATTCTTTGCCGATGCGCCGGGAGTCTTCTACTACCTGCCCGAATCGCTTCGCCTCATGATCGTTCGTCGGACCCTCGGTCCCTCTGGGGGCTGGTTCGTTCGGGACATGGTGATCGGGAAAGTGCCGTTGCATCTGGGATGCACGCCGCAAAGTGCTGAGGTTCAGAATGGCAAAGTTCGGCTCAGTATTCAGGCAGCGGATGGCAGCAGACGAGACATCATCACCGAGCACGTCATTGCGGCGACCGGATACCGAGTGGATATGAACCGCTTGAAGTTCCTCAACGCGGAGATCCGCTCAAGCCTGAAAACTGTTGATGGATCCCCAGTGCTTTCCAAGTCTTTCGAGTCGTCGATTCATGGCCTCTTTTTTGCGGGCGTCGCGGCTGCGAATAGCTTCGGGCCGGTTATGCGTTTTGCATTCGGCGGCGGCTTTGCTGCGCGTACCATCACTCGCGCTCTCGCCAAGTCAGTGACCCGTGAAACAGCGTCGGTTGCAGTCCGGAGTGTAGCGACGAGTTCGAAGTGACCGGCGTAGGGGGTTGAGATGCCACTAATCGTTGAGGGGCGAGTTCCGAGTCGGTGGGCGGGAAAAATCGATCCCAGGGCAACTACGTTCGACAAGGCTACAGGCTGGGTTAGTCTCGCGCTCGTCAACAACATGCCTGATGCCGCGCTTGAGGATACCGAGATCCAGTTCTTTGACCTCCTCGACAGCGCATCGGGCGATATTCCGGTATTGCTTAAGCTGTATTCGCTGAAGGGAGTTCCACGAACCGATCGCGGTCAGCGTCATCTGAATGAGTTCTACTTTAGTTCAGAGCAGCTTTGGAACGACCGCTTCGATGCGGTCATCATCACCGGAACCGAGCCTCGTCAGTCCGACCTGCGCCAGGAGCCATACTGGTCGGCATTGGCCGACGTTTTCGACTGGGCTGAGCGTAATACATTCTCCACGGTCTTGTCGTGCCTGGCGGCCCACGCCGGCGTTCTTCACAGCGACGGAATTCAACGTCATCGCCTGAGCGATAAGCAGTTCGGCGTGTTCGAGTTCACCAAGACTGCCGAGCACGCATTGACTGCCGGGGTCGATCTTGTGCGTTTTCCGCATTCTCGATGGAATGAAGTGCGGGCTGACGAGCTGGCGGCTTCGGGTTACACGGTGCTAACCCAATCGGCTGAGGGCGGAGTAGATTCGTTCGCAAAAAAGAAGGGGCAGAGCCTGTTTGTACATTTCCAGGGTCATCCTGAGTATGGCGCGCAAACGCTACTGAAGGAGTATCGAAGAGACATCCGGAGATTCCTGCAGCAGGAGCGAGAAACTTATCCCACAATGCCGAAGGGTTATTTTGATGCTGCCTCGACCAAACTCCTTACCCAGTTTCAGAAAACTGCTCTAGCCGATCCATCCGAAAAGCAACTGGCGCACTTTCCTGAAGCCGTTGTGAAGATGTTGGAGCGTACGTGGCGCTCCTCGGCTACACGCGTTTACCGAAACTGGCTGCAGTATGTCTTGACCAGAAGGGCTGAGGTGGCATCGTTCCCTGCTGTACCCGGTTCTTACACTCGAGTTCAACCAAAACGATCTGCGGCGCTGTAGCCATAGTGGGACCAGTTCAATGATGAGTCCAGCATTGACCGCCGAAAGTAAGGCCTCTGAGATTTTGAGGACTCTTCCCGACCGCATCAGCGATGTAGTGACGATGTGGGCGGAGCGGTCGCCTGACAAGCCTGCGCTAGTCGAAGCCTCAGGGGGGTGGACCTACGGGCAACTGGCGTCCGCCATCTCCAAGACACAATCACGGCTTCGTGAATGGGGCGTACGTCCCGGCGATCGCATTATGATCGTAGGCGAAAACTGCCGGGAGTTCGTAGCAATCTTGTTTGCCGCGGCAGGCATGGATGCGTGGCCGGTGCTAGTGAACGCAAATCTCTCGGCGCGCGAGGTTGACGAGATTCAGGAACACTGTGGAGCCCGCCGTGTTGTGTACGCGACAAGCAGTTCGCTTCCCGCGGCTGAACACGCGAAGCGGCATGGCGCTGCGATCGAAGACATAGCGGGACTGGGGGCAATCGGCGTCGGTGGGCTGAACGACCGAGTGGAGCAAGAGACGATCGAGGCCAACGTCGCGGACCGTGTTGCCGCGTTAATCTATACTTCCGGGACGACCGGTCTTCCCAAAGGCGTTATGCTGAGCCATCGTAATTTGTTATTTCTGGCAGCCGGTTCAGCGGGAATTCGATCACTCACGACTCAGGATCGGTTTTACGGCGTTCTTCCGATGTCTCATGCGGTAGGCCTCTCGGTCGTCCTGCTCGGTTCACTGCTGAGCGGCGCAACCCTCTACCTGTCAGCGCGGTTTGATCCCATGACCGCTCGCCGGACAATCGAGAATGAGCGCTTGACAGTAATTCTGGCCGCTCCCATTTTCTTTAATCAGTTTCTGCAATACGCAAAACTTCGAGGCCTGCAGTCACTGAAATTTCCTGCGCTTCGAATTATTGCCTCTTCTGGCGCGCAACTCCACGCTTCCACAAAATCGGCGACTGAGAGTCTGTTCGGCATGCCCCTCCATAACGGCTACGGAGTGACAGAATGCTCCCCAACCATCGCTCAAACCCGGGTTGAGGCTCCTCGCAGCGATACCTCGATCGGTCCACCGTTTCCCGGGGTTGAAGTCAAGCTGGCTGGGCCGGATGGTAAACCTGTACCTGAGGGAGAAGCTGGTGAACTATGGGTGCGCGGACCGAATGTGATGAAGGGCTATTATCGCGATCCCGAGGCAACAGCCAGCGCTATCGACAGCGGGGGATGGTTTAACACTCAAGACCTCGCCCGCATGGACGACGGAAATCTCTACATCGTGGGACGGACCAAAGACTTGATCGTCCGGCACGGCTTCAACGTTTATCCCGCCGAAGTCGAGGCGGTATTGAACGCCCATCCTGCGGTCGCGCACTCCGGCGTAATTGGTCGTTCAATCGACGGGGATGAGGAAGTTGTCGCCTTTATCCAGCCTCTGCCCGGCTCGCAATTGACGGTCTCAGATTTTGCAGAATACGCTGCTCGACATCTTGTTTCGTACAAACGGCCGTCGCGGATGTTTCTCATTCCGAACATGCCGCTCACCCCCACAGGGAAAGTCGTCAAGGCTGAGCTTGCGAAGCTGCTCGACAACAGCTGCAGCCTGAGAGCACCATATCCTACGGTAGCCGAATGAAAGAGAATCCGTTCCGAGCATCGATTAATAGAATTCTTCAGATGCTTACGATGTTTGTGCCGGGAGGCCATAGCCTGCGGGTCTGGCTCCACCGTGGACGAGGAGTAAAAATCGGAAAGGATGTCTTCATTAGTTACAACGTGGTTCTCGAAACCGGATTTCCGCATCTGATCACGATCGACGACAGCGTTTTTATCGGGATTGGGGCGATTGTATTGGCCCACTTCCAAAGCCACTTACCAGAGCACTTACAAGAACCGTGCCGGGGCGTGCGGATTGGCAAGAGAGTTTTTATCGGACCGGGTGCTATTGTTCTGCCCGACGTGGAGATTGGTGAGGGCGCAGTGGTTACAGCAGGGAGCGTCGTGACGAAATCAGTTCCTGCGATGACAATGGTTCAGGGCAATCCAGCAGTTCCTATCGCGACCTGCGGTGTGCCTCTTTGGCCAGACACTCCGCTGAAGGAATTTTCCAGCCGGCTCAAGCCGATTTTGCCAAAGAAATCTTGGGCTGCTGTCCCCATCGAAGAGGAGAAGCTGAAGAGCTAGAGGCAGTGCGCTAGCTCGGAGAATTTTGCCCTGCCCAGAACCCTCCATCTAGAACTTTGGACTGGCCCGTCATGAAAGAGGCCTTGTCGGAGCACATCCAGACTATTTGCCGGATTTCATACTTCGGGCAAAGCCATACGCTCTTGAGATTGACATCGATGGTCTGATCCCGGGAGCGGTACTTACCATCTTGACATCTGAGTCGCAGAGGTGGCACACTCAATTGCTACTAACTTGCCTCCCCCTGAGAGCGCGTGCGTCAAGCTCTGAAATAGACTTCCTTTCCGGTCCACCCTTCTGAGCAACATGCGGCGCCGTGCGCCGAGTGTGGAGCGTCATGGACGCGCGCTTTGGAAGCCAATCGTCGCTAGGAGTTGGTCGACATGGCCGTATCGCTCCCGGGTTTGCTCGCGTCTTCCATCACGGGGTCTCTCGTCCTCCTCGCGTCCCGTTTGTCAAGGGAAGAGCTGACTTTTCAATGCTTGCGGAATGCTGCGGCGGGAGGGTGCCGGTGAAGTCACGGCGTCAATCGGCGGCGGAGCGGAGAATCCCGCCGGCGGCGGCTCATACGTCCCAGGCGAACAGCGCGGCCGGCGAGTCGGCATCGTTTGGGGTGAGATCTTCTTCTTCGCCGATGCGCCAGTCGCCATCTCCGCGCCGGTTCAATTTGGGCGCACGAGAAAGCAAACCGGCTGACCAATTGATGCGCGCAGAGGTTGCGCTCGATTTGGTGTTCGAGCAAATTGTTTGTCAAACGCGACTCTCCACTTGTGCGACTGGCGCATTCATCGGTTTGCTGCGCAATGGTCAGATAGTTTCCCGTGCCCTGAACGGGGCCACCTCCGCCGAGTTTGTCGCCTATTTGCGCCGGGATTCACGCATGGTGGATGCTTGCCTGCGCGCCTCTGCGCTGCAGTATTGCCGTAACTCCGAGAACTTCCCGGGCCTCGATGTGTTGGTTTGCCGCAGTCTAGGCGCTCGCTCAATTGTGCTTGTGCCTGTGCTGCGCGACGCAAAGGAGAAACTCGGCGTGCTCGGCGCCTTCTCTTCTCAAGCGGATGCATTCACGGCTGGTGATCTTGTCGCGATACAGTCGATGGCGCAGCGTGTCGCGGACACAATCGCGCGGGTGGGGGAACTTGCTTGCGACTCCGCGGCCCATGTTCCGCCTCCGGTGCAAGAGATCAACAGAATGCCGTCCCATGTTTCCGTTGAATCCATAAAAGCCAGAGTGGTCGCACTTGCATCGGGAGCGCGAAGATCGCTGTTGGCAGTTCTCGTGGCAGCCACCTTGCTTCTCGCCGGTTGGGCCCTGAGCAGGAGCGTACCGCACGACGGACTGCATCTGTTCGCCAGGAATTCCACGGTGGTCGCGCGACGATCGGAGGTGCCTGCAGAAATTCCCGGCCTTCCTGATCCGCCGATGGTTCAACCCGTGAAGCCGGCGGCTATCGCCCAGGTTCCTGCCGAACATCCGCCTGCCAAAGCTTCCCTCCCCAAGTCTTCAAGTCCGCTGTCAGTCCGCGCAAAGCATCATGTGCCTGACTTGGAGATTGAGAACACACTCGACGGCGACTCTGGGCTGCTTGTAATTGAAGACACAGAAGTGGAGGGCGCATCAACGACTTCCCATGATTCGGTTGCAAAAAGTGCCCCCCCCTCCTCATCTCCCGGGATGGTTCCCGAGCGAACGGCCCTCGCGCGCCTCGTAGACCGCGTGGAGCCGGAATATCCGGACACGGCAAAGGCCCATCATATTCAAGGTATTGTGGTGCTCGATGTTCTGGTAGGCGCGGATGGGAGAGTTCAGCGACTCAGTCCGGTGCGCGGATATCCCAGGCTGGCGGCTGCAGCCGCCGATGCAGTCAGGCAGTGGCGATTTGAGCCTATGATTCGTAACGGACGCCCCGCCAGCTTTGAAACCAACATCACCTTAACTTTTGCATTGCCATGAGAGCGCGGTTACAGCGGCGTCAGACTCGAGATGGAGGGCGGAGTCGAATTGCGGGTTCCGCTGCTACTCTGCTCGCTGCAATTTCCTTGTTCTGCTCTCCTCTGCAATTACGGGCCGGTAGCCCAGCGCAACGCGAATCGGACCAGGAGGTCGCCGGCTCCCAGAGCACCGCCACAGTTGTTCACTTCAACATTTTTTTGAAGGATGGAACACCTGCGGTGGAAATTATAACGACGGACCCGGTGAAGCCAAAGATCAGCAGGCTCACTGAGCCCATGCGTCTAGTTATCGATTTGCCGAACACGAACATGTCTGTTCCTCGCAAATTGGTATCCGTGAAGAGTCAGGACGTTGGTGCGATTCGTCTCGAACTGAGCGCCACGGATCCGCCGCAGGTCCACGTGGAAATCGATTTACTCAAGCCGTTGGACTACACCTGGGAATCAGCCGGAAATCGTCTGTTGGTGCAGCTGCATGCGATCGTCGCAAAGTCAGCGCCTGGGCCGCCCCCGATTGCTGCAGTAGACTACAGCAACGTCGTGCCAGTTGACCGGGTGCCGTCGGGATCTTCCGTTACCGCCTTGTCCGACACGACCGTGATGCGCTTGCGGCGGGGCGGAGACTTTTATGTCTGCCCGCACTCCACCGTCTCGGTCAACCGTTCTCGGAATGGTCCCGACTTGATGCTCGCGATCGGTGTCGGAGCACTGGAGACGCACATTAAGCTGGGCAATTCCACGGATGAAGTGGTGACGCCCGATTTCCGCATTCTGCTTCGTGGTCCGGGAGAGTTCGACTACGCGATCCGCGCCGACCCGCAGGGCAACACGTGTGTCAAGACTCTTCCCGGCAACACATCCCCGGCAATCATTTACGAACTCCTGGGAGACGGGAAGTATGAATTCCAGCCGCGGGATCAGATCGTTTTTCACGCGGGACGCCTAAGGAGCGAAGACACAGCCTTCCACGGAGCGTCCTCAGACGGGAATGAGACGATTCTGCCGGTAGAATGCGGATGTCCTCCGCCCCCGCAACCCCCCGTGCTTTTGGCTTCTGGCGCCGCGGCAGGGGAAGGCGTGGACGCAAGCGCGCAAGGAAGTTCTTCAGCTTCCGTCAAAGAGCCCTCCTCGGCGCCACTCGGAACCGAACCTTCCCTGGAGGCGACGACAGGCACCAAATTGCCGGGCGCGGGAGCGGAGACGGCAGAGCTGCCTGACGGGCAGCGGAATCTGCCTCATGCGAAAGCGGAGGCTACTCTGACCTTCACACCTTCCGGGTATAGGTCTGCCGGAGCACTTCCGGTATCAACTCGCCCTGCACCAATCCCAATGGCAGCTCTGCCACCCCCGCTTCCGACGCAGGAACGGGCGCCCGTGAAACACAAGAGATTCGAGGGCGTGCGACATTTTTTTGCAAAAATATTCGGTTGATCGATGTTCCGAGGTGGAAGACACCGGGAGGCACATCAGCGTGGAAGGCGTGGGCTCCTCAGCGATGGATGTCGGCATGGCATTTCGCACAGAGCGTGATCAGGTTGTCTTCGGAGTCGTTGCCCGAGTGACTGCGATACTGTCTATGGTGAACTTCCAGGTTCGACATCGTGCCGCACGATTGACACCTCCAGCCATCACGACACAGCACGCGTTGCCGGAGCCTCTCATACGACACAGCATCCAGCCGCAAGGGCTTCGGGCCAAGTGAACTCATGAAGCCTTCTCAGGTAGGCTTCCAAGAAATGCCCGCTTCTGCTCCGGGGGCAGAAATTTAAAGAACCTCGTCATCGAGAACAACAGCATTTCTGGATCTCCCTGGTCCAGATTGGCTCCCGCCAGGAAGTCTGCGCAGATCATCTCCAGACAGTACCCTCGGGATCGGTCGCTCCCCAACATCAGAGCTGCAGTTTCGATCGCCCGCTCAATGACCGGCATCTGGCTCTGATACAGCTTGAAATAGATAATCTCCCACGGTTCCGTCTCCTGCCCCGTTAGCTCCTTCTCGACCTCCTGCTTGAACTGCTTCTGAGGCATTTCCCGAGCCCTGTGCAACCAGATTGCACAATCGAAGTGCTGCCTGTCCTTTCTCGCCAGCTTGGCCAGCTCCAGCCCTTTCGCCCAGCCCAGTTCCTTCAGCTGTTTTCTCGCCTGCGGCGGCAGGTGTTCGTGAATCGACATGAGGTAGTAGGCCTTCCGCCGTGAACCCGGAAACCGTCTCTCCAGGAACTCGTCGAAGCACTTCAGATCCTCCAGCCGCCAGTACTGTCCCGCCCGCACCTCGCATAGATAGCGTCCCAGTTCCACGAACTTGGTGTCGCGCTCGGTCTCCTTCCTCTGTTCCCAGGCCAGAATCTCGTCGATTTTGCCCAGTACGAAGAGGGCCCGGCGGCGATTCAGCTTGGGCGGCATGGGCGGATTCTCAGTAATTAAGCTCGTCAAGCCAATCAAGACTATCTGCTCCTGGACGCCGCACCAAGCTGGCGTCTGCCATGTGCTGGTTTCCGAGACAAAGCCCCACGTAGGGACAACTGCTGCAGGGATTCTGCGGGAAGCGGATGCCGCTATGCGGCAGAAAGTCGGCCGACTCGATGCGATGGATCGTGCTTTCCACCAAATGCCCAAACTCCTGCCGCTGCTCGTCAGTGATGGTGGTGCGCAGGTACTGAACCTCCACCAGCCGTTTGCGAACGAATACAACCTGGGCGACTTCGGCAATGCCCGTCATCCACGAATAACAAACCAATTGTGGATCCAGAGAGAGCAGCCCGTCGGGCTCTTCGGGATATCGGCTTGAAGAGGTCTTCCACTCCAGTAGGCAGCGCGTGCCGTCGAGTCTGCCGATGGCGTCGACATAAGCAACAAAGTCGTTCTTTCCGGCAATCGGCCGCGTGAATTTAATCTGCAGATTCCGCCGAGGGTGGTGGATTTGGATGCGATCGTCCTGACAGAAGCGGGTTAACAGCATGATTCCCTGGCGCAACATGCGATCCCAAGAGTCTCCGTTGGAGTAGTGCAAACCTTGGTTCTGACACTGGGACCATTCGGAGAACAAGGTTGCTCCGGGATCTTCCCGGCGAAAATAAGCACCAAGAGCTTGTTCGAAGGCGCGGCCGAACAGCATCGCCGCCCTGGTGTCCTTCTCCTTCCAGCCATCGAGATAGCGGTGCCGATACCGCCGCGGGCAGGTCAGGTATTGGCTAATCTGGGTGTAGCTGTAGGTCATCAGGCTACCTGTGGGCTGTCCAGATTGGCGGGTGAAAGTTCCTCCCACCGATCTGCCGAAGCGAAACCCTCGAATCGGAGTAGCGAAGCGCCGTTAAAGACGATGTGGCTGGTCTTGACCACGCCTTTCAGGCCAACGAGCTGGGTTTCGTCGACCTCATCCCGTCCGGGCAATTCTGTGTCGTAGCCGAAGTCGCGCAGGAACCAGTTCAGCTTCCACAGGGCTTTCGGGTTGCAATAAAGCCGGCTCGAAAGCGTGTGGCCGGAAAAACGGCTGGGCTCAAGAATGGCCAGAGTGAGTGTGTAGTAGGGCTTTTGTGCCTGCCGACGAAAATAGACCCGTTGCACCTGAACAAGGAAGATTCCGTCGGGGACCTGGTCGGCGGCGCAGCGGTCGGCGGCGTTCAGACCAGTGATCTGGCGTTTCATGCGGCACCTTCTTTCTGCCCAAGATAGCTGTTGAGCTGACAGAGGAGGGCATTGCGGTCTTTCTCGGCCCAGTCGGCCAGATGCTTGACGAAGTTTTCCACCTGTTCGCGGGTGGCGTCGCGAAGCGCCTTGACGCTGCAGAAGTCCGTGGCGTAGGCCTTCACCAAGTTGGAGTCCAGTTGATGCTGACGAATCAATTGGCAGAGACGATCGCGAACCGAGGTGCTGCCGTGACTGCCGTTGCTAGGTTGAGGAGGGACCCTCTTTGACTCGCGGGAAAACTGCGGCGGCTCGGCGAAGGAACCGATCTCCTCAACGGAGCAGATCCCGATTCCATAGGCCTTGCGGAGAGCACGGTTGACGGCGCGAGTCTCGGCCACGCGCATCTCGGCGCCGTGGACAAGGAAAGAGACATTGGATGGATCGGCGTCGCCATAGCCGACGAAGCCCCTACACGTTGGTGATTTGAAGACCGTGGCCCTGAAAACCCATTTAGAGGCCGCGGGATTGCTAGACTTCAGGACAGGCCGGGAGTGAATGCCGGCGCAGTTGCGTTGTTCGGCCAGCCGCAGCAGGCCGAGATGTGTAACGTACCACCCTCCGTTAAGATACTTAATGTCCCCGTTTGCGACGAAAATCTGATGCGCTTGCATCAGTCGCTTGAGTGCATGGAGGGCAGATTTTGGCAAGTTCCCGTAAAGGGACTTTGCGAATTTCGTTTCCCGTGTCAAATTGGGTTTCGTCAGCTCCATTTCAGTGCTCCTTGAGAGCTTCTTTGTTGTAGCTCCATAAAGCTATATTAGCTCAAAAGAGATTTTATGGCAATGCGAAAATCCCACGAAAAAATCCAACCGAACCTCGCTTCAATTGGTCGAAGGATTCGAGAGCTAAGGGGTTTCGACATGACCCAGGCTGAGTTTGCGCGCCGTATTCGCGTTGCACAGAGTTATCTTTCAGCGCTGGAACGCGGGGAAAAGGAGCCAGGGGCCGCAGTCCTTCTGGCGATAAGCCAAGAATTCGACAAATCTGTAGATTGGTTGCTGACCGGGAAAGAGCCAATCTGAACGATGAATTCCGGGCGCTCCTAAGAAGTGCTGTGAAAGAGTGATGACTTGGGCGGGAAGAACCTCGCCGCGTTGGCTGGCCTAGCTCGACAATCGTGGCGCCGCGAAAGCGCATCGCGTCGCCCAAATTTGTGAAGCTTCTCGCTTGGCCCGTTCAGACGCATCTAAGAACGTAAGAACGATGGAACCAGATTGCTGCAACGGTTGATCGGTCGGCTCAGTACAAAGTCCTTGGAGTAAAACGCAAGCAATATCACGGAAAAGTGCTTTTTTCTCGTTTTCGAGCGGTATTTTTGCTTTTCGAATGTCAAAGTATGTGGCGAGTGATACGTAAAGGTGTGTGCTCGACCTAAAGGGGTCGAGCATTTTGTCTTTATGGGTCCGACGACGTGCTCGCGGTCCAGGAGACATTGACCGTGTGTATCGACTGTGTCGAGGTGCCGGGGTCGGTAGGTGTTTCGGTCGTGGATGAAGACCAGCCTCCGCAGCCGAGCAGCAATACCGTTGCCGCAAAGCTGAGGATCGTCGCACTACTTGTCACCAAAGTGGCTTGGGTCATTTGCGAGGTCCGCCCGCTGGAAGAGACAATCCACGATTGTAAGCCCATACGCAGGGCTGGTAATGAAATCGCTACGGTAGTCATTGGCCCGGATCGCTCCGGCCCAATTCTCAATGAGCGCAAACGCCTTGGGAAAGGCAACCGTGTAGACGTGTGAATGATGTGAAGTCCAGTCGTTCCCGCGGTCCGCGATCTGCTGGATCTTCGTGTTACTATCTTCATCTCGTGCTCCTGCAACGAATTTGCAAAACGCGTCACAATCTCTGTGCCTATCACGCTGCCTACATCGTGCTGGCCGAAAAACTCGGCGCTGCACTAATTACACGGGATGCCCGACTCGTCGCCGGTTTGGGCCGTGCCGCAGCATCGAGCTCTTCTAATCCGACGAATCGAATCACTCACCTGCTGATCCTCGATGTTTCGGCGAGGCACAATTCGCACAGAGGCCCGCGAGCTTCCCTCGCATTCCGGATTCCGAGCGAGCTGAAAAAGGGCCTCCAAACACATCTCCTCCGCTGGGCGTGCGAGTCGGGGAAAACAATCGAGTGGTTGTGGCGGAAGACAAGATCTAGCCAAAATAACCCCACTGTTTTCTGTTGGTTGCGGACTCATGCCAACCTCGGCGGCTCCAGTAAGCACGAATCTCTTCTTTTCCCACTACACGGCCGCCTTCCGATGCCTTGGGCCAACTGACGCTCTCGCTCATCCGCGCCAACGCACCATCGATGTTCCGTTGGTTGAAAGCAGAGTAGACCCCGGCTATGAGCGCTTGTGTGTTTGCCATATAACCCCCCGTGTGGATGATCGTTCAGCCTGCATGAACATCATAAGTCCTGAAAAACGCCCCAGCGGTGACCAACCAATCGCTAAAGAGAAGCCGACTTATCATTACTGATCTGCATATCCCAATCTGGATTACTTCCGGTTATCCGACAAGGACTAAGCCGCTGGCGCGGCGGACGCTACCGCGTGGATAGACCGAGAGAGTTCAGGAGCAGCTGACATAGTGTGGGTCATAGGGAAAGGAGATTCCTGTGACCCGTTTACGCAAGATGATGCTGGAGGAACTTCAGCGTCGCAACTACTCTGCCATCACCACGCGCAATTACCTGCGGGTGGTAAGCGACTTCGCCAAGCATTTTGGCAAGTCTCCCGACAAGCTCGGTCCCAACGAACTTCGAACGTATCAAGCCTACCTACTGACAGAACTCAAACTGACGCCCGGCACGGTGGTCAACCGGGTCGCTGCGCTGCGCTTCTTTTTCATTAAGACGCTCAAGCGCCATCAGTTTCGCGAGTTCTTGCCCTACCCTCGGGACCGGCGCCGGCTGCCGACGGTGCTCAGCCAAGAGGAAGTTGCGCGCTTGATCGATGCGGCGGGAAACCTTTTTCGACGGACGCTACTGATGGCGCTCTACGCCACCGGCATGCGACGCTCCGAACTCGCCCATCTCAAAGTCAGCGATGTCGATAGCCAGCGGATGATCATCCGCGTGGTGGAAGGCAAGGGCGGCAAGGATCGTGACCTGCCTCTGAGTCCGGCTCTATTGGAGACGCTGCGAGAGTATTGGCGCTGGCGGAAGCCGAAGCTCTACATGTTCCCCACACGCACTCGTGGCCAGACGCTCGATCAGCCGATTTCCGACAAGACCGTCTGGATCGCATGCAGCGAAGCCGCGCGCCGGGCCGGCATCCGCAAACGCGTTACCCCGCATACCCTGCGCCACAGTTGGGCGACTCACTTGTTGGAGGCGGGCACCGACCTGCGCACCATCCAGGTTCTGCTCGGGCATGGCGACCTGGAAACTACCGCACAGTACCTGCATCTATCGCAGCGGCACTTGCAGGCAGTTACGAATCCGCTGGACAGCCTCACTCTATCCAGCACCCAAAACATCAGCCGCAGCTTTAAACGAAAAAACGAAAAATGACTCGGCCCACCTTCGAGGTGGCCGACATTCTTCGCACGCACGGCGATCGCTTTCTGGATCGGTATCGATCCAGCTTTGGCTTTCAGCAGCTCAAAGCGTTTCGGGCCATTCTGCGTTGCCGCACCGCAGCGCTGGGCGGTCATCGCGATGCCTGTCCGAACTGCGGTCATCAGGCCATCTCATACAACTCGTGCAGAAACCGGCACTGCCCCAAGTGCCAGACGCAGGCGCGCGAACGCTGGTTGGCGGCCCGCGAGCGACAACTCCTGACCACCAGCTACTTCCATGTCGTGTTCACTGTGCCTCACGAACTCAATGTGCTGGCCTTGGAGAACCCGCGTTTGTTCTACGACCTGCTGTTCACCGCCAGCGCTGATACCTTGCTGGAGATTGCCATCGATGGCAAACACTTAGGCGCCGAGATCGGCGTGATCAGCATCCTGCACACTTGGGGACAGAACCTGCTTCTGCATCCCCACATTCACTGCGCCATTCCCGCGGGCGGACTCTCACCCGATCACCGTCAATGGGTCCGCCCACGCTATCCTTTCTTCTTGCCCGTGAAGGTCCTCAGCCGCGTCTTTCGCGGCAAGTTCCTCGCCGGCCTCAAACGTCTGCACCGCCGCAACAAGCTATGTTGCAACGGTCCCGCCGCCGCTCTGGCCGATCCGCAGCAGTTCGCAAAACTCATACGCCGTCTGCACCGCCACGACTGGGTCGTTTATGCCAAGCCCGCCTTCGGCGGTCCTATGCAGGTGTTGCGCTATCTCGGCCGCTACACCCATCGCGTGGCCATTTCCAATCATCGCTTGTTGGCCTTCGATCAAGACCGCGTCACTTTTCGCTGGAAGGATTACGCCCACGGTGGCAAACAAGGCACGATGACGCTCGTGGCCACCGAGTTCCTGCGGCGCTTCTTTCTGCACGTGCTCCCCAGAGGCTTCGTACGCATCCGTCACTTTGGATTCCTCGCCAATCGCTTTCGTGCTTCCCGCTTGGCTCTATCCCGACAACTGCTGTCCAGCAGTTCCTCCACGCCGCTCGAAGCTGGAACCTGCAAAGCTCCCGCGGAGAGTTCTTCTGTCTGGCATTGCCCACACTGCGGCGCGACCATGATCGTGGTTCAGAGACTTACGGCTGCGGAATTATCTACATGCACATACTTCGATTCGTCGTAGCGCATGCCTCACTACTCCTCCTGCGATGTGCACCGGCACTTCGACGCATTCGTGTGCCTACCCCTCGGCCACACTCTGCCGTGCCACCGTCCGCGCATACTTCGAAAGGCATCTGCGACGCGCTCAGCCATCACCACCCCACCCGTCCAGTTCACCGGTGTTCTCCCCCTGCTCGATTCTGCCACCGACTGCCGTTGAAATCCCATAGCGCACCGCGTCCGCCGCAAACGCCAGCGGCTTCCTCCTAGTCTCCTTATCGAAAACGCCTCGGGTCGAGATCCCCCTCTCCCAAAAGCTTGCCCCGAGGCGTTTCCGATCAAGGCTAGCGACAATCCACCCGCGACGCGCAGTGGCGTGTCCATTTATTCCCCGCAGAATCGGGCTCCACCTGAGCCTAGAGCCCAAAAGGCGTGAGCTGTACCTGCATTGGCTTACCAGATGCGCACGCGGTCGGCTGGGGCGAGATAGAGCTTGTCTCCGGGCTTCACATCGAATGCCGCGTACCATGCGTCGAGATTGCGCACCGTAGCCGGCCGGAACTGGTCGGGGGGATGAGTGTCGGTCATTACTTGCTGGCGCAGAGAGGCCTCAGTCGACTTTGATGCCCACGTCTGTGCGAAGCTAAGGAAGAACTGCTGGTCGCCCGAGAAACCGTTCTGGACGGGAGCCACCTTGTCCGCGAGGGAGGCATGGTATGCGTCGTAGGCAGCGGAAATGCCGCCGAGGTCGGCGATGTTCTCATCAAGCGTCTGCTTACCATTCACAGCAAGGTCCGGAAAAGGTTTGTAAGTATCGTACTGCGCGACAAGGCTCGCGGCGGCAGCGTTGAAACGCACGAGGTCGGCGGGTTTCCACCAATTCCGCACACGCCCTGTGGAATCGAATGCGCTGCCTTGGGTGTCAAAGGTATGGCTGATTTCGTGCCCGATGGTGCGGCCAATGGCACCGTAGTTCGCCGCAGCGGGAGCCTGCGGGTCGAAGTTTGGCGGTTCGAGATACGCGGCGGGAAAGATGAGTGCGTTTTGCAGGGGCAATTCAGTGGCATCTACGGTCTGCGGTGCCTCACTCCACTCTCTGCGATCAACCGGATGGCCAAGGCGGGCGACATTGCGCTGGTAGTCAAACAATCCACCGCGCCAAAGATTGTCGAAAATGTCATCCGCCTTGACTTCGTAGGCCGAGTAGTCGCGCCAACTGTCCGGGTAACCGACTCCCACATAGAGATTATCGAGCTTGGTTTTAGCTTCAGCCTTCGTCGCAGAATCCATCCATGAGAGCGCATCAATCCGCTGCCGAAACGCGGCGACGATGTTCGCAACCATAGCCTCAATCTGGGCCTTGGTCTCGCGTGAGAAGTAGCGCGTGGCGTACGTTTGCCCGACGGCGTCGGCGAGCACGCCCCGGCCTACAGGCATAGAAGTTCCAGCCCAGTTCAACGGGTTGCTGACGAGTTCGACGCCGCGCTGCCAGCGCGGACTCTGTTCCGGTGTACCGGACAGGGTCTTACCGAAGAAGGCAAAGTGCTCGTCGGCGAAGCCTTTGGGCAGAACGTCGGCGTAGTCCTCAATCAAGTGGAAGGCCAGCCAGTCTTTCCATGTGTCGAGCGCCGTGGATGCGACGAGAGCGGACTCTCCGGTGAAGGCTGAGGGCTGCCAGACGATGAAACTCGCTTGATGGCTGAGAGCCGCGCCGCGAAAGTATTCTGCCCAGTCGAGGCCCGGGGCGTTGACGGCGAAATCGGCTTGCTTCCAAGTGTTGTTTGCCTTGTGGATGTCGTGCTGACCCGCCAAGGGAATATGTTTTTCGGCGATGGCGTGCTCCAGTTCGACGATGTGTGCGGCGCGGGAGTCGCTGCCGCTGAATTCCGCGAGCCTCAGCATCGTCGCGACGTGCGCCTGATACTTGCTGCGTAGGTCGCGCATTTGTGAGCTATCGGCAAGGTAGTATTCGCGGTCGGGCATTTCGAGGCCACCTTGTAGCAGGTAGGCGGTATAGTGCTCGGGGTCGTTAAAGTCGGGTGCGACCCACAGTCCAAAAAGGTTCGGCGTATGAAAGCAGCCGCAGTTCAGGGCATCAACATCCGACCGGAGGCTCTCGCCCAAAGCCCGCGCCAGTGCGTGCTTGTCGCGGATGGCAGCAATGGCGTCGAGTCGTGGGCGAAGCGCAGCGAGGCCTTTGGTTTCGATGGCGGCCTCGTCCATGTAGGAGTAGTAAAGGTCGGCAATTTTTCGGGTATTGGAACCAGCAGGCGCGTTGGCTTTGCCTGCTTCTTCGATAAGCGCAGCGATACGCTTTTGGCGCAGATCAATTAGGGAGTCGAAGACTCCAATCTCGCTGCGGTCGGGAGGGATTTCGGTGCGCTTGATCCAGTCGCCGTTCGCGTAGCGATAGAAATCGTCACCGGGTTTGACCGACCGATCCATGTTAGCGACGACAATGCCGTGAGTTTCCGGCGTGCTCGCTTCCTGCGAATAGGCGATAAGCGGGACTAGGGCGACGAGAGCATATACAGCGGCTCTCCGAGGCAACAATCCAAGTTGGACGCAGTGGGACTTCATGTCTTTATCGCAGCTTCGTTTCGGCCCCACACACCGATTCGTGCCAGTGGTCTGGGTCGAACAACCCAAGCTGCAAACTTACGTCCCACCCGTCATTGAGCGCCCATTCTTCCGCGAGTTTCCCGTCTTCAATGCGAAACACAATGTCCTCCTGCATAGTCAGCGTTCGTCCTTTGTTCGGAATGGTTGGCGAGATGTGCGGCACCGCGTCGAGGTCCCTCGCTTGTTTTCCGCCAGCCCAAGAGCGCACCGCCACATAATCCCCCTCGGCAACAACGATTTCTGGATGCTCACTCCATCCGGAGAAGTCCGTATGCGTTACACTTGCGTCATCCGCCATTCCATCGGATCCTGTCGTTCGGTTGCCCAGCCAGTCATGCACGATAAACTTCTGCGCGTAAATTTGGTGCGCCAGCTTAGCCCTGTCTTCTTTGTTTTCTCCACTGAACAACTGATACACCATCCGCACCAACTCCTTATTCTTCTCAAGTCGCCGATTCTCCCTCGCCAGCCCCAACCTGTATCCTCCGGCCATGCCGAGGGCCGCCGCCAATATGACGACAAGCATCCACATCAGCTTCATAAGCTCCTCCAAATAAACTACTGCGGCAGCCCCACCTTCCGCACCAACTCGGCAAAGCGTGGGTCGGAACGTATGGGGTCGAATGAGGAATCCGTCTTTAATCCTAGTAAATCCTGCTCGTGTTCCTGAAACGAAGTTTCTAGCCACCGGAATGCCTGATCCTTTTCTCCCAGTTCGGCATACATCGTGGCTATGCTGTACGCAGACGCTCCTCCCGCCTTGCGTTGTGCCAGCATTATCTCAATGCCTTTGCGAAGTGCTCCTTCTCTGCCCCCGGAAAGAAATCCTTGTTCCATCGCTGAGGCGTATTCAGCATCATTCCGCTCACCGGAAAGCTGGCTCCCAACCTTGTATTCTTCGATGGACTGCGAATACATTCGCTTCCTCCAATACGCATCTGACAGGCAATAGTGGGCCATGGAGAATCTTGGGTTCTCATCAGCCAATTTCTTACAGACTCCGATAGCCTCGTCGTACTGTCGTATGAAGATGTGATCGGCTCCGAAGTCGCGCCTGATGATCAGTGACATCGGATCGAGCTTAGAGGCACGAGTGATTTCAGCAAGGGCCCCTTGCTCCCTGTTCCCAAGCTCGAACAAACACTCTGCATACCACTGGTGCACCGTAGCGTCGTTCGGGTCAAGTTCTATCGCCTTCTTGAACTCGGTCTCTCCTCCCGCAAAATCCCATTCATGCACAAACTTGGTGTAACCGAGAACAGCGTGCGGACGCCCTAAAGTCGCGTCCAACTCCAGCGCCTTGCGGGCGGCGGCATTCGCGTTCGGGACAGCTTCGCTCGAACCACCCCCGTAGTCAGGCACCACGGCATAGGCGGATGCTAGCCCTGCGTACGCCAGAGCGAAGCCGGGGTCTTTGGCGATGGCTTGATCGAAATAAGAGACAACGGTCTCAAGGTCTGGAAGGGTTCGCTTGTCCCAGTAGGAGCGCCCCTTCAAGTACAACTCATAGGCTTCCTGATTTTTCGTGCCTTGTTTGCTGATCTGCTGCTTCCCAGAGGGGCTGAGTTGTTGACCGTTCGGGTCAGCGGCGAAGAGGGTACTGGCAGAGATGCAAAGCGCAACCAACAGGCAGGTGAAGTAACGCATGTTTTGTCCTTCGTGAATGAACGGTAGATACGACTCGGTCGGACAGCATTCTACCCCTTGCAGCCCGCTGGTTCCTGCAAGATGTCGGGGTTGAGGAAGGTCAAATTGTAAGGCAATCCACGTCCGCGTAGAATCCCACATGTCCAAACGGAGGGTGCATGGCGATTCGCGATCATCTTGCGTCGTTGGGTCTTCTCGTGACCGTAACGTTATCCGCTCAGACCACTTCCGCTCCAGCCCAGACTCTTATTGGGCAAGGGTGGGGCGTCGATCACGTCGGTATTGGAGTTCGTGACCTCGCCCAAACCCAACACGACTACGAACAGCTTGGTTTCAAGGTCAGCAAGGGCGGTCACTTTCCCGGAGGTCTTTCCAATTGCAGCGTCAGTCTCCAAAATAACAGCTATCTGGAACTGCTCGCGGTCAGCGGAGGCTCGCCCAGTGCGCACAGCGATGCCTCCGAGGTCGCTGAGTTCGCGACGAAGCACGAAGGCGCTATGTTCCTTGGCATCGACGTTTCGTCCGCCAAAGCTGCGGCGGACTACCTGAAAGCCCACAACTTCGATGTTACGGGCCCAGACCCCGGCAGCATCATGAAAGAGGGTGAGACCACGCCGCCTCCCCCGATGTGGTATGACGTGAGCACCGCTGACAAGCCCGCAGCCAACAAAAAAGGATTCAAGATACCCTTTTTCTTGGTCGAATACCTTTCCACCAATTGGAGGGACAAAGCCCGCGCCGAGGGACGGATGGATCATCCCAACACGGCTATGGGCATTCACGCGGTATGGTTTGCCGTGCACGACGAGGATGCACAGTTACGCACGCTCCGCGATGCTGGCTTCGAAGTGGGTGAATCCCGCGAGGCGAAGTTCCTCAGTGCGCACGGTGGGGAGGTAAAGGCTGGTCAGGGGGTGCTCGTGCTTCTGGAGTCGAGCGACAAGGACGGCCTGCTTACAAAATATCTATCCGATCACGACGAAGGAATAATCGGTCTCAGCATTGAAGTGGCCGATCTCGCCAAAGCCCGCCAATTAGCTGAGTCCGGCACGGGGAGAAAGCTGGAAACCTACAAAGGCTTCTATGGCACGAGTTTTCTGCTACGCCCAGAAGTTACGCATGGGGTGTGGGTGGAAATGTTCCAAGTCGAGCACTAGCACTGAACAATCTTGAGGGAGTAACCAATATGAGATCACGACAGCGGATCGTTACGGGATTGGCTGTCCTAGTCGTAAGCGCGTGTGCAGCACTTGGGCAGGCAAGTGGCAAGGAAACGGATGCTATCTTGGCGGCTGACGCGGCGTGGCTGAAAGTTTATCAGGCAAAAGACCTCGCCAAATCGGTGGCGTTCTGCGACGAACAAGGCTCCATGCTGGCTCCGAACGCTCCCATCGCGGTTGGGAAGGATGCCATTGCGAAATTGATCGCAGAGGATTTTGTTCACGACGACATCGAATGGCACGCGAATAAGGTGGGCGTCTCGCGCTCCGGCGACCTCGGCTATACAAGCGGCACAACCGGAATGTCCTTCAAAGATGCCTCTGGGAAAACCGTGGTCTACAAGGGGAAGTACCTGACGGTGTGGAGAAAACAGGTGAACGGCGAGTGGAAAGTGCTGTACGACATGTTCAATTCCGACATGCCTCAGCCCTAGCGAAACTAACGATTCGAGTCACTGCTTCAATAATTATTGAATATCCTGCCGCTCAAGCTCACCGAGCATCCGGTCCAAAAGCTTGGCGCGCATCCCCGTATCTTCAAAAGTGGTGGTGATGCCGAGTTGTCTACGACTGATGCTGCGGTAGACGATGCTATGCACTGTTTGGCCCTGAGCAAAAGTGGCCCGTGCTGCTCTTTTGAAGCCTTCCGTTTTACGTAGCCTTCTTTATTGCTTGGCAATGAAAGTACGTTACCAGTCGCAGCCCAGTTTGCACCGCAGTAGCGAATACTCCTGCTCTTCTGCAAGCTCTGGACTACGCGGGCGGCTGCTACTCCCAAAACGGCGTGACCATCTATCCCAACGCGTTTTACACGTTCGGCAACATGGGACGCAATATTCTGCGCGGTCCAGCTTTCGCAAACTGGGATGCATCTGTGACTAAACTGTGGCGGCTTGGCGAACGCTTTAGCCTGCAGTTGCGCGGCGAAATGTTCAATGTGCTGAATCATCCGAACTTTGCTGGTAGTTCTGTAGGGGAAGACCTGTCATCCCCCGATAGTTTGGGCATGGCAAGTGCAACACCCGACGTACAGGCTTCCAACCCGGTAATTTATTCCGGGGGCTCTCGTCACATCCAGATTGGAGCCAAAATCATTTGGTGATGTGAGAATGCGCTTGCACAACCGGTGGATGACGGGCAACCCGGAAGTTATCAGCTCCCTGGTCGGATTAGTACCGAGAAACGCGCTTCGGGTCACTTAACTCCCCGATCGTCGGCAAACCTTACCGAATTGTTGAAGGTTAGCACGTGATCCGTCCGCAATCGCGGACTTGGCCGGTCATTCTAGGGGCAAATACAACGGGACATTTTAGAAACAGTCCTGTGCCTCCCGGAGTCATATCCGGTCTATAGAGTTGTGTCTCCTCGGCTGAGCCCGGCCTCGATTCAGAGACAAGCGTCAGTGGCTGTCGCTTCCTACAAAAGTGGACCACGGGTTGACTCACATTGGCAACGTTCGCAGCGCCATCTCGACTACACGCTGCAATTGACTTCGGCTTGCGCCGCCCGCTGCCTGAACTGCCATTCCGTAGATGACCGTCGCGGTGTAGCGAGCAAGATCAGCAGGGTTCACATTGGCCGGTAGGTCACCTTCTGATTTCGCACGCTCGAAACGCTGGCGCATCGCAACTTCACCCGCCGCGCGGCAGGCGGTCAGTTCCTGCCGGATCGAATCGGCCGCCTCGCCACACGCAAGCGCACCTTGCACCATGAGGCACCCACCGGGATTGCGCCGGGCTGTGTTCAAATCGGCCGCACCCAGCAACAATCGTTCCACGACTGCGCGGGCGGTCGGCTCCCTCAATGCCTCTTGGGTGTAGGCCGCCGGCCCCTTCAAGTACCGGTCGAGCGCTTTGCGGAACAGCGCTTCTTTGTCGCCAAAGGCAGCGTACAGACTGGGACGATTGACGCCCACAGCTTTGGTCAGGTCTGAAACAGACGTGCCCTCATATCCCTTTCGCCAGAACACCGCCATCGCGCGGTCCAACGCTCGGTCGATATCGAAGGAGCGGGGACGTCCCATTCGTTTTGGGGATTTGTTCCGTTCCATACCTATCTATGATGCCTCTTCCGTACCTATCGGTACAAATATTGCATCTATTCAATCGCCCGTGACATCTGTACCAGGCAGTACGGAACTATGGCATGAGAAATGGGAAATCAAACAGGAGAAAGCTCATGAGCAAGCTGGAAGGAAAAGTAGCAGTCATCACCGGAGGCAATAGCGGAATCGGTCTTGCTACGGCACAACGCTTCGTCGCGGAGGGAGCGTACGTCTTTATCACGGGCCGCCGTCAGAGCGAACTTGACGCAGCAGTGAAGCAGATCGGTAAGAGTATTACTGCAGTGCAGGGCGACGTCTCAGATCTTGCGGATCTCGATCGCTTGTACGCCACTGTGAAGCAGCAGAAGGGGCACATCGACATTCTATTCGCCAACGCCGGCACCGGACAATTCGCCCCGCTCGTCGCAATCACCGAAGAGCACTTCGACAAAACATTCAACGCGAACGTCAAGGGTCTACTATTCACCGTGCAAAAGGCGCTTCCGCTCCTTAAGGATGGAAGTTCCGTCATTCTGAATGCGTCGATCGTGGCCAGTACTGGAGCGCCCGCGATGAGTGTCTACAGCGCATCCAAAGCCGCCGTGCGTTCTTTCGCGCGTACCTTCACCGCGGATCTTAAAGACCGCAAAATCCGCGTGAACGCTGTTAGTCCTGGCGTAATTCCCTCACCGGGCTATCGCAATTCGCTGGGGATGACGGAAGAACAAGTCAAGCAGTATGCAGACAGCGTCGTGGGCAATATACCCCTCGGTCGCACCGGAACCCTGGACGAAATTGCCAAAGTGGTCTCGTTTCTCGCTTCTGACGAAAGTAGCTATATCACCGGCATCGAACTGGTCGTCGATGGCGGCATGACCCAGATCTGACGAGTTTGACCCACTGGCACCCCTGTCGTTCACTTTCCGAGTTGTGCGTCCTACGCAGCACGAATCCACGCTGGCGGTACCACGATCTCAACGAGTCCTGTCGCCACGTCATAGACGAGGCCTGAAATGAGCCACTCTGGCGGCAATGCGGGAATCGCCCGAAGCAAAGCAACGTCGACGGCAACCGCCGCGCGGGGATCGGTTACGGCTTTCGTCTTGAGCTCCGCTTCCTGTAGTTGAAAATAGCGCGCCAGCATGGCGGGATCGCCGGCCAGGCGAGTGATGCCGCAATCGGTGTGTTGCAGCACGATGATGTGAAACTCTCCGCCGCCCCAGGAACCTCTCCGGCAACTTCACCAATTCGCCCGAGTAGACCTAATTGCTCCAGCAACCCTGGGGTGATTCGACCACCGATGTTGCGCATCACGACGGCTTCGCCGGGTTTAATTCCAAGTACGTGAGCCGGATCCACGCGCATATCGGCGCACCCGATGATGATTGCTCGTACATTCGGCAGCGCCCGTGGAAGCGAAGGCATACGTGTGCCCGTAGCAGACTGACGAGCGGCAAAGTCTTTGTTACGTTCTAACAGGGAATCGAGAGTGCCCATAATTCTCCTCCATCTGGAGTGATCTTAGGATTCATAAGTCGTTGTCAGTGGTCGGCTCTGAAACGGGCTTCGGGGAAATTTGCCAGATTGGTAACGGGAAGTCGGCTTGTCGGAAGTAAGTCACAACCGGTGATGTGATTTCTCCTTCCACTTTTGGCGCCTGCAAAGAATTGTCAGTCGGCGTTCGGGCGCTATCAACGAAGCTGGCGGACGAAGTGGAGATCGATGCCGGACAGAGGAGCGCCGACCTCGTGCATAGCACCGCCTATTGCCAGTGATCCGAGATCAATTGCGACCAATCCAGTGCTGTTGACCAATTCGATTACTAGCTGTTTGGCTTCGGTGTCGTTGCCCGATGTAAAGATGACAGTACGAGGTTTTTGCGGCGAGAAGTCCTGTATCCAGGCCATCGGCATGTTGCTGATCGATTTTACAAGCCGTGCGCCAACCGCCATCTCAGCGACCATCTCGCTCGATGTGCGCCCTTTCAACGCGGCCCGCGATCTAGTGACTCCCGCCAGGCTGATATCGGGTTTCTGATCCATATGCGCGTTAGTCGCATCGATCAGAATTCGGCCACGCCAATCGATGCCTTTCAGCGCTTCGCGCACTTTCACCCAATGTACAGCGAGAATAACCACGTCGCACTCGGCCGCCTGCTCCTTGGTCCCCGCGACGGCGCCCGGACCGAGATCAGCGACAAAATCAACCAGTGTCTCCGGACCTCTGGAGTTGGATACAACTATGGTGTGACCAGCGTTTATCAAGTGACGGCCGAACGTGCGTGTTACGTTCCCGGCTCCCAGAAAACCTATTTTCATTTCCCACCTCCCCACTGATTTCGCCACTTTCTTTGGCGTTACAGTTTGTAAGATTCGTCTGCATGCTGATACGGCGTGGTAGTTTGTTCATGTCACTCTGATAGGCGGGGATTATCAGCCATGGAACTTCGGCACGTGCGATACTTCGTTGCGGTCGCCGAAACCTTGAGCTTTCGGCAGGCAGGCAAACAGCTACATGTCTCCCAGCCTTCTCTGAGCGTCCAAATCAAACAACTTGAAGATGAACTGGGGGTTGCCCTTTTTCGGCGATCAAAGCGGCGGGTTGAAATTACCCGTGCGGGCGAAGTCTTTTTGTCTGCGGCACGAGAAATCCTGTTGAGACTTCAGCAGGCGTCGGCAGCAGCACTTCATGCAGAGAGCGGTGAGGTAGGAACAATCCGGCTCGGGTTCATTCCGACGGCGACCTTCCAGATTCTTCCCATGCTTCTCGAGAAGATCAGAAGCACTCTTCCTCTTGTGAATGTGGAGCTTAAAGAAGGGCCTGAAGACCCGCAAATCACTGGACTACGTTCGGGAACCTTTGATGTCTGCATTGGTCATTTGAGCCGTACCTACGACCAAATCGAGAACATGCTGCTGATTCGGGAGCGACTTGTTGTGGCTCTCCCAAAAGGGCATAGGGCAGCCCGCAAGAAGTACGTGAGCTTAAGAGACCTCAAAAGCGAGCTTCTCATCATGCCCTCGAAAGACTTGTTGCCGAGTGTGCACCAAATGATCGCGACTGCCTTTCTGAAGAATCGCATGCCGCTGGACAGGTACAAATGGCGGAACATTATCAGACCGGGGTCAACCTTACAAAGGCCCGCGTGGGATATATGTTCCTTCCGTCTTCTGCAAAAGACTTCGTTCCTGATGGGGTTGTGTTACGAACTCCAGGTTTTTCTATCGGACCTTTGGACACGTTTGCTCTATGGTCGCGTGGCAATGTAGACCCGCTTGTTCACCGCATCCTAAGCCTCCTCAAGGAAATCAAGAGGGAGTTATAAGGGCGAAAGGAAAGAAGTGTGGGGTTTACCAATGCCGGCATGTCCTCGCAGTTCTGTCTGGATTGTCGGCCAGGTTTGCCTGTAATCCGAGAGCAATCCAATCACGCTTACTTCAGTCGAAAAGCCCCAGGTTCCAAATGTTAACGAATAGGTGCTGACGGCGACACAAGCCCTCATCAATGACGCTAAGCTGAATCCTCACTTGCCGCTTCGCACCGACCTTTCACGCGCAGACACCCTCTTGTTTGTACTCTTTTTCGTAGGCTTGACTCGGAGTGCATCTATGAGCTCCCGACGCGCAGAGACAGCCATCAACCATGCCTCAAACCCAAATTCGAGCCCGCTTGCCGGTTTGATCTCGCCTAACACTTGAGCGGCTTCTAGGGCGACGGCTCCATGTAAGAACGCCCAAAGCGCGACGGATGCCCGCGGAGCTCGGTCGGACCCAGCAATTCGTTGCACCTGCTCGACGGTGAACGCCCAGAGGCTTAGATGTGAGGTCGCATCGTGCCCTGGCGCGTGGAGACTCATCATCGCCTCGTAGAGGTGAGGATTGTTCCTTGCGAACTTGAGGTAAGCAGATGACATCTTGCGGATTGCGGTAACCGGTTCGTGCCCGTCGGCTGCCTTCCTCAGCACGAGCTCCAGTTGCCGGGCAGCTTCGTTTGCCAGGGTCGCTTCGAGTGCCCGGCGATCTGAAAAGTAACGGTAGATCGCGTTGGGTGCGAGGTCGAGGGAAGCAGCGATGTTCCGTAGCGACAAGTCGCGGATGCCCCCGCGAACGAGTTCCTTCACCGCAGCAGAAAGGATAGTTTGACGGTCTGTTTTCGACGGATACGGCATACCGAACACTGTACACCTTGACATCCCGTGGGCCAAGATGTACGCTGTACATGTTGAAGATGAACAGTGATCATCTTAGGAGAACTGCAATGGCGAATAGCAAAAGCAAAGATGTTGTGGTCACCGGGGTCTCCACCGGAATCGGCTGGGGAACCACAAAGGTGCTTGTTTCAAAAGGATTTCGCGTCTTCGGTTCTGTACGCAAGCAGGCTGACGCCGATCGTTTGCAAGGAGAGTTCGGGGACGGCTTTGTGCCTCTCATGATGGACGTTACGGACGCCGACGCTGTCCATCAAGCGGCCCGGAAGGTCGACTCCATGATCGGCAACAGGAACCTGGTTGGCCTGGTGAACAATGCAGGAATCGTGGTCAGTGGGCCACTGCTTTATGTGAGGCCCAGCGAGTTCAGGCGGCAGTTGGAGGTCAACATGGTCTCCCCGCTTGTCGTAATCCAAGCCTTCGCACCTCTTTTGGGAACCGATAAAAAGAGGCAGGGGCCCCCCGGGCGCATCGTGAACATCACCTCTAGCGGCGCGAAGGTGGCGATCCCGCTTCTCGGCGCCTATAGCGCCTCCAAATTTGGATTTGAAGGGATGTTGGACGCGCTGCGTCGAGAACTGATGTTATTTGGCATCGACGTCGTGATCATTGAACCGGGCACCGTGAAGACGGCGATGACGCAGAGGGCGAAAAAGAGGATCTCTGCGTGAGTTCAAGCAGACCAGGTACCTGGAAGGCGGTGCAAAACTTCCAGAAGTGGATCGTCGTAACGAAACACGCTAACCAACGGATTACCCCCTGAGCGTCTGGGCGAAGCCGTCCACGCGGCACTCACCACGGCGAAACCGAAGGTACGCTACGCGGTCATTCCACAACGTTTCAAGAACTGGACTCTACCGAGACTTCTTCCTGCGAGGATGCTCGACGCCCAGCTCGCAAAGCAGATGAAACTCACAAAGCTGTAATCAGCCTCGAACGGGTGGGTTCTCACTTCTCATGACAACGAGAACCATTGGCACAAACAGTGTTTCATCAGCAACGGGTCGCTACCGAGAAAGCTGGCTTCTGGGTTGGA
>CAWBSN010000022.1:0-238259 GCA_963791445.1 uncultured Acidobacteriaceae bacterium | reverse complement strand
CCCAGGCCCTCCAAAATTACACAAAGGCCTCCGGCATTCTTGATGGGCGGGATCGCGGGAGCTATTGGGACGCCCAAGTGGGCTGGGCGCTGGCGGCCCGGGCTTGCCGGCAGGCCCAGGGAAGCCCTCACCCTGCTTCAAAAAGCCCTCCAGGCTTACCGCAAACAAAAGGATTTCCCGGGGAGGCTTTCACCCACTGGGCCCTGGGAGGGACGCTTCGCATCGCGGGCCAAATGAGGGAGGGCCTGAAGGAACTCCAAACCGCCCTGCGAAATGTTCAAATCACTCAAGGACGGGGAGGGCATCGCCTTTACTTGCTGCGCTTTGGGCGGCATTTTCCGCATGCTGGGCCGCTACGGGGACTCGGGGAAATTTTATAGGGAAGCCAACCGCCTGATGCGCCGCCAAAAGGATACCTTCGGCTCGCTTATTCCTACTGTGGTTTAGGCAATGTGGAGCGGATGGCCGGCCGTTTTCAGCAGGCCCTGCCCTTTTATCAGAAAGCCGAAAAGCTCTATGGCACCATCGGCGACCGCGTCAGCTACGCCTATACCCTCTGGTCCATCGGGACGACTTATAAAATGCTGGGCCAATATACCCAGGCCTGGTCGGCCTTTCAAAAAGCGGACAACCTATTCAAGAAAACCGGCGACACCCGTGGACGGATCTATTCACTTTTGGGTTTCGCGGAAGTGGAGTGGCTGAAAGCGAAAGACCCGCTCTTCCCTCTCCGCTTGTCCTCCCTTTCGCCAAAGGCGAAATGGAAACCAGGACAATACCGCCTACCTATGGGGCTTAAATTGAAAGGCGGTATGCGGGAGAGGGCCAGGGTGAGGGGTGGTGTTTCCTGGAAAAAAGCCAAATCGATCGCGGATAAAAGCGATTATGCCTGGGAACGCCTTGGTTACTTGTCTTGCGCTGCTCGCCGCCACATCCGACGAAAAGGCACCCAAGCCGCAATATGACGAGAAAAGCCAGCTTATCCGGCCTGCCGACTGCTGCGAATGGATCTTTCGGTCGGCTGTATACGGGAAGAACTACAGTCCCGCGCCCGGCAGCCACGAGATGTTCCCCACCGTCTCCGTACGGCGCCTGGCATACAACGAGTTAGCGAACTCTGAGAAGTGGCCAGAGAAGTGCATGTTCATGATCGACGAGAGGGACTCGGCAAGCCGAAGTTCCGTAAACCGGAAGGGCTGAAAGTAGACTCCGATTGACGGTCGTGCAGGTCACGATGGACTTTGGGCGCAGGAACAGTAGCAAAACGGGTCATGGAGGTCTTTTGGCTAACGCCAATCCGCAACTAGAGGCCGCGTGTGAGGAACTGCCGCTGCCGAAGCGGCCTACAAGCATGCTTGGGATGGGGCAGTCTGCGCGGATCGCAATCAAGGCCAAGGGGAGGATTTTCTTCATCGATGCGGCCGACGTTATTGCGGTGGAAGCCAAAGGGAACTATGTCTTGTTATTGCATACCTCGAGTTCGCACATGCTGCGAGAGTCTATTTCGACCATGGAGCAAAAGCTCGATCTGCACGGGTTTGTGCGAATTCATCGATCTGTGCTGGTCAACGCGGCATTGGTTGAAGAGATTCATCCACGGTCCACGGGCGAGTACGGGCTCCGGATGCGAGGAGGAAGGGAGTTCACAGTCACTCGCACCTACAAGCAGAATCTGCAAGTCCTAGCGCAGTTGTGGATCGGTATGGAGGGTTTTGCTGCCGAATAGGAGCCGTTGGGTTTAACTGGTCCCCGCGGAACCGCGGGTCATGGATGTGCAAGTATCCAGAAACGGGCTTCGAAGTTTTGTACGGCGACGCTGACCTTCGTTTCTTGATAGTTCCGGTTCGCCGACCATTCGTCCGGAACCTCCCGATCGCTTTTCGCGGATCTGGCAGGAACTGGAGAGGCCGCCGATTGCCGGTGCCGGTGAGCGTTCCGTAACAAAATCTAATCTCGGACGGCCACGCCCTTTCATGAGGGATAATCGGAAAGAAAACCCTATCAGAAGTCAACGTTGTCGCATCGGCGCTCTTAAAGTTTGTTTTTCCTAAAGCCGATATGGCCCTTGGATGGCAAGAACCTTTACTGCGTTCTGTCAGATCAACCGAACTCTGAGGAGATACCAATGTCGACAGCAGCCATTTCCAGTAGTTCCATCTACCAGCAGACCGAACAATATTTTCAAACTCGGCAAAGCGATCTGCAGCAACTCGGACAAGCACTGCAGTCGGGCGACTTGGCCGGCGCGCAAACGGCCTACAACAACATTGTCCAGCTCGGCCAGAGCGGCCCATTCGCCGGCGGAGACCCGTTCTCGCGACCCCAGCGGGAGCAGGATTTCACGGCCATCGGGCAAGCGCTGCAGTCGGGCGACCTGGCGGGTGCCCAAGCCGCTTTCAGTACGCTCCAAAGCACGTTTGAAAAAGGGCGGGCACGCAAAACTCTCCCAGCGCCGGTTCCACTTCAAACAGCGGGCCGGAAATTATCCTCAACCTTAGCAGCAACAGCAGCGCGACCAGCCCGCCTCAGTGCGCCTGCCTCCAGCAGCGGGCCGGAAATTGTCCTCAATCTGGGCAACAGTAACGGCACCGCCAGCCCCGAGCAAATCACCATCAACCTCAACCCAACCAGCGGCGGAGGGGAACAGGTCTCCCTCAGCGTTGGCAGCCAGGGTTCGAACGCGCAGGAGATTACCTTCAATCTGGCTCCCAATAGCAACGAACAGATCGTCCTGAATTTGTTGGGCGAGTCCTCTTCCAGCTCCAGCAGCAATTCCTCGGCAGCTCCTCGGCAAGTGGAGGCCTCAGCGTTTCGGCTTGAACCGCAAGGCCGACGGTGCAGTTCGCGGGAACCATACCCTCTCCGCCCGCTTACTGCACCGGCGCGTTCAATGCCGCGACCAGCTCCACAAAAGTCTTGGCATTTACTGCTTGATCCACAGCTTCTTTGCGGCTGAACAGTTCGCTGGCGTCTCCCAGCAAATCGTGTTGCGACTGGTTATCTGCCGTCAGGATCATAATAATCAGCCGCGCCGGCTTGCCATCGCGCGCGTCGAAGTCGATCCCGGCTGATTTCGCCACCACCACCAGCGGCCGGGTCAATCCATCTACGCGCGCGTTCGGCACCGCCAATTCATTCTCCCAGCCGCTGGGGAGCACTTGCTCCCGTTCCGAAACCAAGCGAAACAGTCTCTCCGGAGCGTTGCTGACAGCTTCCGCCGCCACTTCGCACATCTCCCGCAGTGCTCCCAGCCTGGTGGTCGCCGTCAGGTTGGGCAGGAACAATTTGGCGCGTTACCGTGTCCTTCAGAGTGAGTGTGCGTCGTGCGGCCGACCAGAAAGTGAATGGCGGGCGCCGATAACAGCGAGGTGAACAGCGCCATCGTCACCATCGCCACGAACATATTGTCGCGGATCAACCCCGCCTGCAGCGCCAGGATCCCTAGAATGATTTCCATAGCTCCGCGCGCATTCATCGCAAGTCCCAACTGCCAGCGACGACGTCCGGTCCATTCCACCCAGCCGCGCGCCCCAGCCCGCTCCCAGCAACTTGCCCACGCAAGCCACGCCGATCACGGTAGCGGTCAATCCTAGGTGAAAGTTCGAAACAAAATTCGTGCGCAACCCGATGCTGGCAAAGAAAAACGGCGCGAACACGTTGGTCACGATCTGGTGAATGTGCTGGGAGGTGCGCTGGCGCAGATGTCCCGATTCTCCGATCGCGATGCCGATGACGAACGCTCCAAACACCGCATGAATGCCGGCATATTCCGTAAACGCCGCTCCCGCCATGGTGAGGGTGAAGATGAAGCCCGAGCACGCCGCCCGGCCACGTGGTGTGCGCCTGCAAAACGGGCAGGATCTTATCGATCAGCCAGCGCCCCAGGGTCAGGGTGAGGCCCACGAACAGAACGACGAGCACGATGGTGTGCTTCACTCCATCGCCTATGCTGCCACCCGCCGGCGGATGCATCATCCCCAGCACGAACGAGAACAGAATCCATCCCACCAGATCGTCAAACATCGCCGAGGAAATGATGACCGTGCCCATCTCGGTGCGCAGAAGGTTCAAGTCCATCAGGATCTTCGCGATCACCGGCAGAGCCGAAATCGACAGCGCTGTACCCACGAAAAGCGCAAAGATCAGAGTGTTCGCACCCGCCACCGCGCCCATATATTCGGGGAAGATCTCGGCAGCCAGAAAGCCGGCAGCAAAAGGAAACGCCACACCGAACACGCTGACCAGCAGAGCGCTCTTGCCCTGGCGGAAGATGCTGCGCAGATCGATCTCCAACCCGGCCGTCAGCAGAAAGAACACGACTCCCAGCGTGGTCACCGTGTCCAGAACGATCGGCATCGGCCCGGTGGTGGGGAAAAGAGTTTCGTACAAGTGAGGCCGGTAGTGTCCGAGCACCGTCGGTCCCAGGAAAATTCCAACGGAGATTTCCCCTAGAATCGAGGGCTGGCCGATCTTCTGCATCAACTCGGCCGCCAGCTTAGCGCAGCCCAGCAGCGTGGCCAGCGCCATGAACATGGTCATCACGTCATGTGGACTCAAATGCTGCATGGGCTAACCTCTTCACGAAGTTAACGGAAGAATAGACCATCGGCAACCGCCGACCGTTATTAAATCGCGGACAGGTTTCCTTCGTGCGATGAGTCGGGGAGTACGGCAAACACCGTAGATCCTCAAAATCCTGCTCCTGCGCGCTCCGGTTCCGCTGCGCGGCAGCTTGGAGTAGACTGGCGGGTTCGAAAACCTTCGGAAAGGAGAAACCGGTCATGAAGTTCAGGACATCGGTTCTCGTGATCACTCTGCTATCGCTCACAATGCTGGGGCTTGGCTCAGGATCGCGGCCAGCCCTCCGCCAAGTCGCAGGAACGCATCACCCGGGAAGTTCGCCACGAACTTCTCATGCTCCCGTATTTCGGAGTGTTCGACAACATTTCCTTACAAAGTGGACGGCTACACGGTTACGCTGCTCGGGCAGGTCGTGCGGCCTACGCTGAAGTCCGATGCCGAGAACGCGGTGAAGCGCATCGAAGGCGTTGAGAAGGTGGATAACCAGATTGAGGTGCTTCCGCCCTCGCCTATGGATGATCGCCTGCGCCGGCGCTTGTACCGCGCGATCTACGGATATCCTGCACTGGAGAAGTACGCTCTGGGCGTGCAGAAGCCGATTCGCATCATCGTGAAGAATGGCAACGTCACCCTCGAAGGAGTGGTCGACAATGAGGGCGACAAGAACTTTGCGGGAATCCGTGCCAATAGTGTCTCCGGCATTTTCTCGGTGACCAATAACCTGCAGTGGTTCCGTCGAAGTAGAAAACTTCGCGCGCGGCAGCGTCCCGGCTTGCCGCGCGCTTCCACTTTACCGCGATAGCGGCCTCCCACTATGCTTTCCTGCGTATAATGGTCCGCATTCCGAACCAAGTCGATCCGAAGAGGCCCGTTCGAACAAGCCCGGAGGAAATGCCATGATGAATCGCCGCACGTTTCTTGAGACCGCCACGACGGTTACCGCCGCCACGCTGCTCACCAACCGAATGGGCTGGGCTGCGGCGGACCATAAGATCGATAAGATCGGCGTGCAGCTCTACACCGTGCGCGACCAGATGAAAGCTGACTTCGACGGCACTCTGGCCAAAGTTGCCGCGATCGGCTACCAGGAAGTCGAATTTGCCGGATATTTCGATCGCTCGCCCAAAGAGGTGCGAGCCGCCATCGACCGCCATGGTCTGGTCTCACCCTCCTGCCATGTTCCTTGGGAAGTGCTCGGCGACAAATGGCCGGAGCAGATCGAGTCCGCCAAAATCATCGGCCAGAGCTACATCGTCTGTCCCTGGATCCCGGAAGAAGTCCGCAATCAGCCCGACGGCTGGAAGCGTGCTGCCGAAACCTTCAACCGCGCCGGCGAAGTGAGCAAGAAGGCTGGCGTTCAGTTCGCCTATCACAATCACTGGTTCGAGTTTCTCCCCGTCAACGGAAAACTGCCTTACGATTTCCTTCTCGAAAACTGCGACCCGAACCTGGTCAAGATGGAGCTCGACCTCTGCTGGATCACCGTCGGCGGCGGCGATCCGATCAAGTATTTCGACCGCTACCCCGGACGCTTCCCACTCGTGCACGTGAAGGACATGAAGAAGCTTCCAGCCGTTTCGGCCGCAGGCGGGCAGGATTTCGGAGACACGCTCAAAGATATGACCGCAGTTGGAAGCGGCATCATCGACTGGAAGCGGATCTTTGCGCAATCCGAGAAGGCGGGGATCAAGCACTACATTGTCGAACACGACAAACCCGCCGCGCCGTTCGACAGCATCAAAATCAGTTACGAATACCTGCGGCAGTTGCGCTGGTGAGGCGGTCACGCTTTCCCGAAGGGATCTTCGAGCGATGGACTTTGCGGGGTGAATAACTCGGCGCCGTTTTCTGTGATGTGCATATCGTCTTCGAGGCGAATGCCGAACTCACCGCGAATGTAGATGCCGGGCTCGTCGCTGAAAGTCATGTTGGGTGCGAGCTTGGTGGTGTTGCCGCGAACGAGATAAGGCCACTCGTGGCCGTCCATGCCAATGCCGTGGCCCAGGCGGTGAGTAAAATATTTGTAGTCCGGTCCGTAGCCTGCATCGGTGATTACTTTGCGCGCTGCCGCATCGACGGAACCGCATTCCGCACCCGGACGCGCCGCGGCCAGCGCCGCTGCCTGCGCCCGATGCACGATGTCGAAGACTTTTCTCATCTTGTCCCCCACTTGTTCCGGGGCTTTGCCGAGCACAAATGTGCGCGTGATGTCGGACTGATATCCTTCCACATCGCAGCCATCGTCAACCATCACGATCGAACCTTCGTGAATGACCTGCGGAGTCCTCGACCCGTGAGGCAGAGCCGAGTACTCACCGACTTGTACGCTGGCGTCGCCGGGGAAACCCATCTGTCCGTACGCCGCTGCGATCAACTCTCCCACATCATGCTGCGTCATGCCTTCACGCAGCGCCTGATAAACCGCTTCGTACACGGCGAGCGTTACCTGGTTAGCCAAACTCATCAGCGCGAGCTCGTGCGTGCTCTTGATCCTGCGGCAACCCGCGGTCACCGAGGTTGCGCTGGTCAGCGTGGCTTGGGGAGCGGCCTTAGCAATTCCGTCGGCGAAGAAGAAGCGCACCGTTTCTTCAATGCCCAACCTGCCGGTGGCGATGCCGCGTTCCTTCAACCCTTGCGCGACGAGACGGTAGGGGCTCTCGTCTTCCTGCCACGTGCGCACATCTGGATTCTCGCCATCGGGAGCGCCCGCGATCTGCTCGCGCGCCCGGCCTTCTTCAAATGCCGGGCATACATAAAACGCCGCACCTTTTGCGGGCAGAACCAGCGCGAACAGGCGCTCGCCTCCCCACCAGCGAATGCCGGTGAAATATCTCAGCGACGTGCCTTCCATGAGCACGATGCCGTCAAGCCCGTTTTCGCCCATCAGCTTGCGGGCGCGCTCCTGCCGTTCTTGCCTTTCCTCGCGGCTTGTGGGAGTGGCTTCGTCTTTCCGCGAACTTAAGCGGGCCACGGACGTGGGCAGGGTAGAGCTGCCAGATTTTTCGTCGGCCGTCGCACCGAATGCCAGCAGAGGACGAGCCACTGCGGTGACTCCTGCCGCCACGCTACCAGCTTCGAGAAACCGCCGCCGCGAGATCATGAAACCTCCGTGCAAAGGTGTGAGATGGGACATTATATGTCCCTCAGTGATTCGTGGGAGATAATTGCTTCATGGAAGCGGGTTTCCAATGTGCGGGTTGCGGTGAGTGGAACTCGACCACGATCGATGAGTCCGCCGGACACCGTCAGAGTTACGTAGAAGATTGCCAAGTCTGTTGTAAGCCCAACTTGCTGCGCATTGGATACGATGCCGCGTCGCACGAATTCTTCATCAGGGCCGCATTAGAGTGAGTGAGTTCTTGATATTTCGCGATATAGTTAGCTGCTCAGGAAGAGGGCTATCGCGGACTCAGAAAGGAACGACCTCGATGGCAACAAGCTACGGAGGCGGTGGACGGATGGTGGCCCATAATATGGTCACGACTCAGTTTGAGCTCGATGGTTTTCGCGTGACGCGGACTCTTGGAGTTGTGCGCGGGATCGTGGTGCGCTCGCGGTCGATCTTCGGCACAATCGGCGCCGGATTGCAGACGCTGGTCGGCGGCAACATTACGCTGCTCACCAACCTGTGCGAGAAGACGCGCGCCGAAGCCTTCGACCTGATGCTGCAGCACGCCGCCGAACTGGGCGGCAACGCCGTGGTCGGCGCCCGCTACGACGCTACCGAAGTGATGCAGGGCGTCACCGAAGTGCTGGCCTACGGGACCGCTGTATTTGTCGAGCCGGCGAAGTAGGCATTTGTCGATTGCTGACCCCGAATTGCTTTTCAGTCCTTGTACACCCAGCCCGCGACCAGCGTCGCTAGGATGGCGCCAAACCACATGTCGATCATCCAGCCAAAAGGAAGCCCACGGTCGCCGGCGAACCATGTGATCTGCGCGAAGTTATCCGGGAATCCGGCGAAAAATCCTGCTACAAAGCCGACCTTCAACGCGGTGCCGGGACCGGGTCCCAAACCCTGACGCGCCCAGGCATAAAGATGTGCGGCGGCGATCGCCAGAATAAACACGAGCGCGATCCACAAGCCCGCGAAGTAGGGATAGCGCGGCACTTTCAGGAAAAACCCGGCATTCTGCGCCGCCAGGTATCGTGCATCGGTGATGACGTACTTCCCTACAATGAAACTCCAGATTGTCCAGACCACGCCCCCTGCCAGGCCGCCCAGCCAGATCCTGCCCCGGTTCAGATGCATAGCGCCTCCGTAAATCGTCGTTGAATAAACGGACGCAGTGTACACCTAATTTGAGAGCGATGGCGATCGAATCCGGTCGGCGGCATTCTTATCTTCCCGGGGTATAGTCGTCGCATATGAAATTCCCGCGATCCTTGCTTCTGACTCTGCTTCTCACTCTTGTGTTGTGGAGTGCGATCAGCCATGCGGCGGACTTCAAATACATTCGCCAGGGCAGTCCACAGGACGCGCAGACCCACGCTGAGGCCGGAATCGCCATGATGGGTGGGGGAACTGACATGGACGAAGCATTTCGCTGGCTCTGTGCGAAGGCCAGTGGCGGTGACTTTCTCGTCGTGCGGGCGCACGGCGGTGCCGACTACAACCCCTACGTTGCCGGCTTGTGCCAAATGAATTCGGTGGCAACGCTAATCATTCCCGATCGGAAAGCGGCCCGAGATCCGCACGTGGCTGAAATCATCGGGCAAGCCGAGGTGATCTTCATAGCCGGCGGCGATCAGTCACGCTACGTCAACTTCTGGAAGGGAACCCCAGTTGAGGATGCGATCAACGCGCACGTGGCTGCAGGCAAGCCCATCGGAGGAACCAGCGCGGGTTTGGCCGTGCTGGGAGAGTTTGTCTACGGCTGCCTTGAAGATAAGCCTGATGACGCAGATCTCGCGTCGCGCGAAGTTCTTGCTGATCCTTATATCAAGCGAGTGACCGTGGTGCGCGATTTTCTCAAAGTTCCCGGCCTTGAAAACATTCTCACGGACAGTCATTTCGCCAAGCGCGATCGCATGGGACGCAGTCTTGGATTTCTGGCACGGATTGTTAAGGATGGCTGGTCGAAAGCGCCCCGCGAGATTGCTATCGACGAGAAGTCGGCGTTGCTGGTAGAAGCCAGCGGAAGGGCGAAAGTGGTGGGCACCGGGCTCGGGGTTTATTTCCTGCAAGTCACCGACGCGCCGGAAGTCTGCAAGCCGGGCCAACCGCTGACTTTGCGGAACGTCGCTGCCTATCGCGCACCCACCGGAGCCGGGTTTGACGTTCGCGCCTGGAGCGGCGACGGCGGGGAAGCCTACTTAATTTCGGTGGAAGCTGGAAAGATTCACAGTAGCAGGGTGGAGAACGCAGCGTACTAGGGTTGCATTCGCCGTGAAAGCCTGAGGGTTTCCGAACACCATCGTCGCCCTAGTATGCCAACGTATAGTTCACCGTCATTAGGGTTTCGACTTCGACTGGCTGCCCGCCGCACCTAGCTGGGTCATAGCGCCACTGGGTGAGTGCATCCAGGCTCGCAGTTTCGAAATCCGCGCCCGCACTCTCGACCACCTTCCCGACTCGCGGGATCCCGTCGGCTCCGATCATAGTGTCGAATGCGACGGTCCCCTCGCGGTGTTGTTGACGGGCGTCGGGTGGGTAATGGGGGTTTTGCCTCTTCACGAGCCGCGCCAATGTCGGATTCATGCAACCCGCCTGAGGCGCAGCTCCGGCCGGCGGCGTGAAGGATTCGGGGGGAAATTGCGCAGGCGTAGAGAGTTCAGTGATGTTGACCTCGGCCCCGGTTTTATTGTCAAGATGAAAACTCAGGTGCCGTGGAAAAACTTTCCCGCCGACGGGTTGGAGGTTGTCATCCTTCTCGGAAGAGGACGTCCGGTCGATTGTGCCGCCCTCATCACGGACGCAGAGCTGGGACGGATATTTCTGCTCATCCTCAATCTCAAAGCAAGTCACTCGATCTCCATGTACTTTCTTGGCGGTTATTTTCTTGATCGTATCTTTCGAAGTGATGGGCAATTGAACGAGCGACACAGCCCGCGGCGCATCTGCGCTTGAACCGAAGCCGAGAGCCTGATGCAGGTTATAAATCGCAAATGGGATGAAATCGCTGGAGCGTTGGAGCCAAATTTTCCCTTTCTCTCCAATCTCCACTTCGCTGTAACCAGGGACGCTGATACTCTCACGCCACTGTGCGTCGCCGTTCCATAGAAGTTGGTACGTGCCCGTTATCTCCTTCCCGTGGCTGAGGAGCCGCAAACCCGCCTTCATCGCGAACGACGGCAGTTCAAAGATGTTGGTTTTTGCTACCGCTTGTTCCAGCCGGACAATCGCTTCCTGCTGATTGACTGCGTCAGAGGCGTAGAGACATTGGTGAAACGAAACAACGAAGGCGACTAAATAGATGCCACGCTTCATCGGCGCATCATAGAACAGCCCTGGAAGGGAAGCGAGAGAAGAAATGACAATAGATCCCCGGGTAGCTCAAAATGTCGGAGTTTCACGCTGCATCGTGGAATTTCCACAGGAAAATCCGCCATGGGCGCGGAGTGCAAGAAAAATGTTAGCGAATAAATAGCGAAGGAACCTGGAGCATAAACCCAACCCCTTGTGGTCGTCTTTCTGGTTAACCACAAGTACTCGTATTTTGCCGAATCACTCCCGAAGTGGGAGCCCTACCTTCAAGTTTGCTCTTGACAATCAATGACTTACGGGTAAGATGTGGGAGAAAGTGGAACAGAGTGGTCAACGCGGTTAAGGTCGTGGGAACGGGAAGCTGATAAAGAGGAGCCGGTGGGAAACCGACCCAAAAGCACGACAAACAGCCCGAACCACCCGAGTTTGACCGAACTTTGCGCTGCTTTTACCTCCCTCGTTGCTGTCGTTGTGGCTAATAGGAAGACCAGACCCTTAACAGATTCCGGCCTCCGAAGAGGCTTTACACATGTTTCGCGGCAATCACCCAACTCGCGTCGACGAAAAGGGACGGTTGAAGGTCCCGGCGGAATTCAAGCGGGTGATCGACGAGAAGTACGGACAACAATTCTATATCACGAGTCTGGATGGGAAGGTTGCTCAAGTGTATCCCTTCGAGGAATGGGAGCGGATCGAGCAGAAACTGGCCGCGCTCTCCACTTTCAATCCCACGAAGAAGAAGTTCCTGGCCCGAGTGAACTATTACGGGCAGCAGGTGGAAATGGATGGGCAAGGCCGGCTGCTGATGCCGCAACTGCTGCGCGATGCGGCCAAGATCAAGGGCGAAGTGGCGGTTCTGGGAAATTTGACGTACCTGGAAGTGAGGAATCTGGAGCTGTTCAAGCAAGAGATCGAGGAAGAAAAGTTCACGCCTGACGATGAGAAGACGCTCGACGAATTGGGCATCTAGTGGGCGAGGGTTCAACAGACACCCCTCAGGGGGTTGGGCATGGTGGTGGAAGGGAAGCGAGCCATCTTTCACCAAATCATGTTCCGGTTCTTTTAAAAGAAGCGATCGACTTTTTAAACGTGCGGCGTGGCGGGACCTGTATCGACGCCACGGTGGGCCTGGGCGGGCACAGTTACGAAATCGCAAAACGCCTCGGCGCACCGGGACATTTGATTGGGCTCGATAAAGACCCTGCGGCGCTCGAAAGAGCGCGGGCCAAGCTGACCGGGGAAGATTTTCCCAAGGTTACGCTGTTGCACTCCTCGTTCGCCGAAGTGGGCAAGCGGTTCGGCCGGAATTTTGCGGACGGATTGCTGGCCGACATCGGAGTGAGCAGCTTGCAACTCGACGACGCGGCGCGCGGATTCAGTTTTCAGGCGGATGGACCACTCGACATGCGGATGGACCCGCGGTCAGAGCGTACCGCCGAACAAGTGGTAAACCACCTCGACGAGCGCGAGCTTGCCGATGTGATTTACGAATTCGGAGAGGAAAGGAGGTCGCGGAGAATCGCCAGAGCCATTGTCCGGTCGCGGCCGATACGATCTACCGCTCATCTTGCGGATGTCATATCAGCCGCGGCCCGGCCAATGAATTCTGAGCAAAGGCGAATTCATCCGGCGACCAGAACTTTTCAAGCTCTCCGAATCTTCGTAAACCGCGAACTGGACGATCTGAGGGCGCTGATGGAAGCAGCGCCCCGGATTCTGAAGCCGGGAGGACGCGTGGTGGTAATAAGTTTTCACTCGCTGGAGGATCGCATCGTAAAAGATGCCTTCCGCGAGGGAGTGAAGCAGGGTTACTTCAGTTTGCTGACGAAGAAGCCTGTGACGGCAACAAAAGAAGAGAGCGATCGCAATCCGCGGGCACGCAGCGCGAAATTGCGGGCGGCGGAAAAAGTTTAGCTCCGGAAAACCTGCCGGGGTTCCCGGCACAGCTGTAATGGCGTGCCGGGCCTTCAGGTTTTGAAAAGAGCGGACAGAAATAAAGATCCGCTAAAGAAAGCGCGGGCTCCGTGGTAGGAATCCAAAATTGAGGCTGGAAAATGTACACGGGAACATTGATTCAAGACTTGATGGCGACGGTGGAGCGGGCCGAACGGGGCGCTCTGCAGAAGCAGATCGTAGACGAGCTGGAACTGCAGCGGCTTTTTGAGTTGCAGGTTCCACAAATGCAGAGTGAGCCGATTCTTGCAGGAGCGGCATAAATGGCAGCAGCAGCGGCAATTCAAAGTACGGTCCCGGCACGGCGAAATAGTTTCTTCACGGGAACCCCCGAAATCTACTTCGCCAAGGCGATCGATAATTCGCGGCTAGTGAAGGTCGAGGACCCCGGACGCAATCGCGAGATGAAGCACTTTGGCGCCGCGCTGGCGTGTCTGTTCCTTCTGGTTTTTAGCTATGCCTGGCAGCATTTCCGGGCGATTGAATATGGTTACCAGATCGAATCGGCGAAGCGCGAACTCAACGACCTGACTGAGATGAACCGGGCGCTGCGGACGGAAGATGCGTCGTTGCGCGATCCCGAACGAATTGACGTGATGGCGCGGCGTATGGGTCTGGTACCGCCCGAACCGGGCCAGGTGATCCGAATGGATAGCGCATCCGCAGATTCGAGTACGCCGGTGATGGCAAGCGCCGAGCCAGTGATGTTGCTAGCTGGACAATAGGGGCGTGTCCGACCGGGATAGCCGAGAGCGGCTGTCCCCACATGAACTTACTTGGCGGTCCGCCTGACGGTGGCCCGCCATGTTTGTCTAGAACGGCCAGATGGTGACTAACTCCAACCTCGGCAAGAATGCCCGGCTGTATCTGCTGGGCGCGATGCTCCTGTTCTGGTGCGTGGCGATTTGCGGGCGGCTGGTTTATTTGCAGATCTTTCGCTACGGCAGCTTCGTGAAGCAGGCCGAGCACCAGCAGCAACGCGAGATTCCGCTTTCCGCCAAGCGCGGTGTGATCTACGACCGCGCCGGACACGAACTGGCGATGTCCGTGCTTGTGGATTCTGCTTTCGCTGTACCCACCGAAGTAAAAGACCTGCCCACGGCTCTCTCGCTGATTACGCGGATCACCGGCGAAGATCGCAACGTAGTTCTCGCAGATTGCCGCAATCACAAGACATTTTGCTGGGTGGCGCGCAAAGCGGATGACGAAACCATCGAACGCATCAAATCGCTGAACCTGCAGGGTATCCATTTCCAGAAAGAGCCAAAACGTTTTTATCCCGCGCGGGATCTTGCTGCCCAGGTTGTGGGGACCGTCGGTATGGAGGATTCCGGCCAAAGCGGCATCGAGCACGCCTTCGACGACAAACTGCGCGGCCGCGCCGGCAAGATGTTCATCTCGGTGGACGCGCGGCGCCAGTGGTTCTCCGACGTGGAGACGCAGCCCGAGCCCGGCGAAGGCCTGGTGCTGACCCTCGACAAGAACATCCAGTACATCGCCGAAAAAGAACTGGATCAGGCGATTCACGACACGCAGGCCATCGCAGGCACGGTGATCGTCGAGAATCCCCACACTGGGGAAATCCTGGCGCTGGCGAATCGGCCGACCTTCAATCCGAATCTGCGCAAGGAGATCACGCCGAACGCGCTCACCAACCGCGCCGTCAGCTATGTCTACGAACCGGGATCAACCTTCAAGCTGGTGACCATTTCGGCGGCGCTTGAAGAGAAGCTGACTAATCCGAATGAAGTGTTCGATTGTCAGATGGGGTCGATCGTTTACAACGGCATGCGCATTCGTGACTCAAGGCCCCACGGGCTCTTGCCTGTGTGGGGTGTGCTGGCAGAATCAAGCGATGTCGGCGCGATCAAGATTGCGCTGCGGCTGGGCGAAGATCGGTTCTACAAATACATTCGCGCATTTGGATTCGGCCAGCAGACCGGCATCGAGTTACCGGGCGAAACCCGTGGGCTTACTAAACCGGTGAGCCGCTGGTCGAAAGTTTCGATTGCGGCCATTTCGATGGGGCAGGAGATTGGCATTTCGCCGCTCCAACTGGCGGGATTAATCTCCACGTTCGCCAACGATGGCGTGTGGGTTGCCCCGCGTATCGTCGCAGGAAAGGTCGAACCAAACGGCGCGCCGCAGACGGTGGCGTTTCATCCCGGGGCGTCGCGGCGAGTGATTTCAAGTTATACCGCAGCCGAGATGCGGTCGATGATGCAGAAAGTTGTGCTCGAGGGCACCGGCCGCAAAGCAATTCTGGAAGGTTATACGTCGGCGGGGAAGACGGGCACAGCACAGAAAGTCGATCCGGCAACCGGAGCGTATTCGAAGACGAAATACATCGGATCATTCGCGGGATTCGCCCCGCTCAACAATCCGCAGATTGTAGTCGCGGTCATTCTTGATTCGGCGGTAGGCCTGCACCAGGGCGGCCAGGTTTCAGCACCGGTGTTTCGCCGCGTGGCGCAGCAGGTGCTCGAGTATCTGCACACGCCGCACGATCTGCCACTCGCTCCCAATCGTCAGCTGTTGCTGGCATCGCGGGCGAAGGATAAGGATAAAGACTTGGAAGAAGGTACGCCCGACCATCCGGGCGAACCGCTGGAGACAGCCGACGTAAGCGGAGATGCCAGTGTGGCGCAAGCTCAGGGCAAGCCGTCGCCCGCGCCTATCCATGCGGATGGACACGTAGTCGAGGCGGCAATGCGGCAAAGTGAATCCGAGGCAGCCGCGTCGAGCGATCCAGGCGAGGCATCGGCGAAGAGTCCGGATATAGTTTCTGCGCCCCCGAAGTTGCCAGAAACTGGAACCGTGGTGTTAGATGTTGAGCAAGGCGGCATCGAAGTGCCGTCGTTTGTTGGCAAGACCGTGCGCGGTGCCGTGGAAGCAGCCCAGGATGCCGGCCTCGAACTCGAAGCCATCGGCAGCGGCGTGGCGCGGCAACAGTCTCCGGCGGCGGGGACACGCGTGACCGCGGGCGCCCGCGTGACCGTGCAGTTCGGGCGGTAGCTGTCGATCCCTCCCGTTTGACCGCCTGAAAAACTGCGTGATACGGTAAACAGTCACACCATCCCGGCAGACCAGCCACTGCTCGGTGACTGAGGTTTGGACTTTGTCTTCCGTTGAAGCGACGCCCGCCAGCACAATGACCACTGTCCGCAAAACCGCGCTGAACGCCGTCCATCGCCAGATGGGAGCGAAGATGGTCGACTTCAATGGCTGGGATATGCCGGTGGAGTATCCGGCGGCGATCGGCTGCGGCATCATCAATGAGCACATGGCGGTGCGCACGGGCGTAGGTATCTTCGATGTCAGCCACATGGGCGACATTCGTCTGGCTGGACCGCAGGCGCTGGCCGCGGTGCAGCATATTTCCATGAACGACGCTTCGCGGCTGGCAGTAGGGCAGGCGCAGTATTCCGCGCTGCTCTATCCGCAAGGGACGTTCGTGGATGACGTGATCGTCCATCGCCTGGGCGAGGATGAGTACCTGCTGGTGATCAACGCAGGCACGCGCGAGAAGGATTTCAACTGGGTGCGCGACAACACGCGGCAGTTTGATTGCGCGGTGGAGAATCTTTCGGACGACTTCACCCAGATTGCCATCCAGGGGCCGAAGGCCGTGGACGTGCTGCAGAAGCTGACCGACGCGGATTTGAGCGCGGTGAAGTTTTACTGGGTGACGCGTGGCACGGTCTGCGGGCTGAAGAATATTCTGATTGCGCGCACGGGATACACAGCCGAAGACGGATTCGAGATTTACATTCCGGCGGATGAAGCGACGAGCGCGCGAGTGTGGAATGAGATTCTGATCGCGGGCAAAGATTTCGGCATTGTCCCCTGCGGCTTGGGAGCGCGGAACACCTTGCGCCTCGAAGGCAAGCTGCCGCTCTACGGCCATGAGATTTCCGATACGATTAATGTTTGGGAGGCCGGCCTCGACCGCTTCTGTAAGATGGAGAAGCCGGAGTTCGTCGGCCGCGCTGCGCTGGAGAAGGCAAAAGCCGCGGGCGTGAACGCGGACGCTGGTCGGCCTTGAGATGACCGAGCGCGGCATCGCTCGCGACGGATATAAGGTGCTGGATGACGGCGGTCGCGAGATTGGATACGTCACCAGCGGGTCACCCGCGCCGTTCCTGAAAAAGAATATCGCGCTGGCCTATGTGCCGCCGGAGTTCGCAGCGGTGGGCACTGCGGTGAAGGTTGAGATTCGCGGACAAGGCGTGGCAGCGCAGGTCGTGCCGACGCCGTTTTATAAGCGGCCGAAGAAGAATTTGTAGCCCCGGCGCTACTAACTCAGGAGCAAGAAGCCATCATGGCCTATCCAACAGATCGGAAGTACACCAAAGAGCACGAGTGGATTCAGGCGAGTGGCACCACTGCCACAATCGGAATCACCGACCATGCGCAGGAGTCGCTGGGCGACATTGTTTTCGTCGAACTGCCCAAAGTGGGTGCGGAACTTGCTGCCGGCAAGACATTTGGGACGGTCGAGTCGGTGAAAGCGGTATCGGATCTGTACGCTCCAGCCTCGGGCACGGTCACCGAGACTAACGCTGATCTGGCAACGTCGCCCGAGAAGGTCAATAAGGATGCGCACGGCTCGTGGATGTTGAAAATCACGTTGAAGGACCCGGGCGAACTGGATGGGCTGCTTTCTGCTGCCGATTATGAAAAGTTCGTCGCGGAAGAGAGCGGACACTGAAACTCATGTGATCCTTTACACGGCGGAAGCCGGCCGACGACTGTCGCAATCCAACTGACCCCGAGTTACATCTAATCAGTTTCCTAACTATGCGCTATCTACCGAAATCTCCTGCCGACCGCGAAGCCATGCTGAAGGCCATTGGCCTGCGCTCGGTCGACGAGCTGTTCGCGCCGATTCCAGCAGAATACCGGCTGAGCCGCGATCTCAAAGTCCCGCGCCAGATGGCGGAATCGGAAATCGTGGACTACTTCCGCCAACGCTCGCGGGAAAATGGCGAAGGCTACACCAGTTTTCTGGGCGCGGGCGCCTACGCCCATTATCGCCCGGTCATTATTGATTCGCTGATCTCACGCGGCGAATTTCTTACGGCCTATACGCCGTATCAAGCCGAGATCTCACAGGGCACGCTTCAGTCGATTTTCGAATTTCAGACCATGATCTGCGAACTGACGGGCATGGAAGTGGCCAACGCTTCCATGTACGACGGCTCAACCGCCGCGGCCGAAGCCGTGATGATGGCGGTGCGACTCACGGGCCGGCGGTCAGTGGTCGTGGCGCGCAGTCTGCATCCGGAATACCGCGAAGTGCTGGCGACCTACGCGACCCACCAGGGGATGCCGCTTTCGGTAGCGGGTTTCGGCGACGATGGACGGCTGAAACTGAAGGAACTGGAGAAGTCGATTGCGCCGGAAACGGCGTGCGTGCTCATCCAGTCGCCAAATTTCTTTGGAACGATCGAAGACGTCGCGGCAATTGCCGAGGTCGCGCACAAGCATGGCGCGATGCTCGTGGTTTCGATCGCAGAAGCAGTGTCGCTGGGAATTGTAGAGCCGCCGCGAGAGGCCGACGTCATCGCGATGGAAGCGCAATCGTTCGGCGTGCCGCTGGGGTTTGGCGGTCCCTACTGCGGTGTGATCGCGACGCGAGAAAAATTTGTGCGGCAGATGCCCGGCCGGCTTGTGGGCCAGACAGTCGACAAACAGGGCCGGCGCGGATTCGTGCTTACGCTGGCTACGCGCGAGCAGCACATCCGGCGCGAGAAGGCGACGTCGAATATCTGCACCAATCAGGCGCTGGTGGCGCTGATGGTCAACATTTTCATGACGGTATACGGCAAGGTCGGATTGAAGGAGTTGGCCAGGCAGAATCTCGCGAAGGCAGCATATGCAGCAGCGCAATTCGCCAAACACGGCAAGGTGCTGTTCGCTGGCGCGCCGCGATTTAACGAATTCGTCTTGCAGACTAGTGAAGATCCGCATGCCATCAACAGCCGGCTTCTGGGGCACAAAATCGTCGGCGGCCTTCCCTTGAAGAAGTTCTATCCGGAACTAGGGAATGCGGCGTTGTGGTGCTGCACCGAGCTGACTACGCGGAACTCGATCGACACGGCAGTGCGGCTGGTTGCCGACAGTGAAGGGTCGGCGCCATCGACTAAAGAGGAAGCTGGGGTTGAGGAGGTGGCGCGATGAAAGACAGGATTCGCAAGGCCACGCGCCACGTCAATCAGAACGAAGGCTTGATCTTCGAAAAGTCCTCGTCCGGGAAAGCCGCATGGAAACTGCCGCCGCTCGATGTACCGGAAGTCGATGCCTCGAAGCTGCTCGGGTCATCCGAACGAAAAGATCTCGGAAACATGCCCGAAGTGAGCGAGATCGAAATCATTCGCCACTTCACGCGGCTTTCGACGTGGAATTACGCGATCGATCTCGGCATGTATCCGCTGGGCTCGTGCACGATGAAGTACAACCCGCGCGTGAATGAAGCTGTGGCGCGCGTGGAGGGAATCGCGAACGGGCATCCCTACCAGCCGGAGAAGATTTCGCAGGGCGCGCTGCAACATTCTAAAGACGCTGAGCGAATGCCTAATCGAAATCACGGGCATGGACGCGATCACGATGCAGCCCGCGGCCGGCGCGCATGGCGAGATGACCGGACTGCTGATGGTGCGGGCGTATCACCAGTCGCAGGGCAACGCGCGCAAAAAGATTCTGATTCCCGACTCGGCGCATGGCACGAATCCGGCGACCGCGGCGATGGTGAACTATGCGGTCGAGAACCTGAAGTCGGACTCGCGCGGCATGGTCGATATCGCCGCCCTGGAAGCGCAGATGAGCGAAGATGTCGCCGCGCTGATGCTCACCAACCCCAACACGCTGGGAGTGTTCGAGCAGGACATTCACAAGATTGCCGACATCCTGCACGCCAAGGGCGGCTTGCTTTACATGGATGGCGCGAATATGAATGCGCTGGTCGGCAAAGTGCGGCCGGGCGATTTCGGCGTCGACGTGATGCACCTGAACCTGCACAAAACGTTTTCCACGCCGCACGGCGGCGGCGGCCCAGGATCGGGGCCGGTCGCGATCAAGAAAATCCTCGAGCCATTCCTGCCCACGCCGGTCGTGGTCACCAAGGCCGACGGCACGCTCGGTTTCGAATACAACCGTCCGCATTCAGTGGGGCGGGTTCGCGCCTTCTACGGCAACTTTGGGATGTTTGTCCGCGCGCTGGCTTACATTCAGGCGAATGGGCCGGACGGTCTGCGGCAAACCACGGAAGATGCCGTGCTCAACGCCAACTACATTCGCAAAGGACTCGAGGGCGCCTACGATCTGCCTTATTCCACGCCGACCATGCACGAAGTTGTCTTCAGCGACAAACTGCAGGCGAAAAAAGGCGTGCGCACCATGGACATTGCCAAGCGCCTGATCGACTACGGCTTCCATCCTTATACAACGGCGTTTCCGCTGATCGTTCCGGGCGCGCTGATGATCGAGCCCACCGAGAGCGAGTCCAAAGAAGAGATGGATTTGTTCATCGACGCCATGAAGTCGATTGCGGAAGAGGTGGAAGAAGATCCGCAGACGGTGCTCGATGCCCCGCACTCGACGCGGGTTTCGCGGCTCGATGAAACCGCCGCTGCACGCAAGCCCGTTCTGCGGTGGAAGCCGGCGGTGTAATTGTAGCGCCGGTCTCGCCGGCTGATGGAAACGCTGGCCCATGAGCCTGCCTCGATCAGCGAAGCAGCGGCAATCTACATACACCCTTACGCACGGTCACTTCGCCGGAAATGTCTACCGAAGCGCGCGTCGTCTCCCAGTCGATGCGCATCGTGCAGCCGCTCGCGGACTTGTCATAGGCGATGGTGAAGTTCTCGACGGGCGCGGGCAATTTGGAAACCTTCATATCCACGCGCGCCAGTTCGTCGCTCTCATATTTGTAAGGAATGCCCCATTCGCCCGTCTTCTTGTTGATGATCAGCGTCCACTTGTCAGCTCCCGGCACAGTAAAAATGGTGTAGCTGCCCGCAGGCACGGTCTTGCCGCCGACGACTACATCGGCGCTGGTGACAAAGGTTGTGGCCTCATTGGCGCCGGTGCGCCAGACTTCGCCGAAAGGCACGAGGTCGCCATAAATCTTGCGGCCTTTCATGCGCGGACTGGAATAGTCGGTCTTGATGGTTTTGCCGCCGCCGAGATCGCACGTGGCTGAGGCAGCCGGACTGGGCCGGCTCTCGCCCATCTGAGCGAAGGCAGCGGTCGTGAACAGGATAGCGAGCAGCGTGGAAAGAGCAATTCGTTTTTGCATGGATTCTCCTTTTGAGTACGTGACATTCGAGTACTAAGCAAGCGTTAGACGCGCCTTAAAGGGATATGTCAGCAGACCAATGATTATGCTCCATCGGCCGCCGCGGTTACAATCACCGATGCCGGTATTCGATGAAAAGCAGGAAGAACTGGAACACTACGAGACCATGATGGGCGTGCCCCGCGGGCGGCTGGCCGTGACCATGGACACGATCACCGATGCCATGGCGCTGGTCGGCCAGCATGGCGTCTATTGCCAGAGCCAGCGCTGGCCGGGCAAGCCGGTGATGGACATCCAGATCATCATGAAGAGCCTGACCGACGCCAAGGAATTGATCCAGAGCGTGATGGAAGAGTTGAAGAAGAATTCCTAGTGGTCGACTTAAAATTCGCACTAGCCGCAATTCCCAGGAGGAGCACGAATGCAGACATTGCAGACGCAGAAGACTCATCGCAACTCTGGTTCTACTAGCCGGACTGACGACAGTTTCACTGCGAGCGCAAACCGCACCTCTCAGCAACGCTTACCCCTCAGGAGCGGGAGTTTGCTCTGAAAAGCCTTCAGGCCACGCGCGATAAGTTTCTGCAATCCATCGCGGGTCTCTCGGAAAAGCAGTGGACGTTCAAACCGGGGCCTGACCGCTGGTCGGTCGCCGAAGTTTCGGAACACATCGCGGTGTCCGAATCCGCGCTGCTGGCATTAGTTCAGAAGCAGCTCATGGGTTCGCCCGCCGCGCCGGAGAAGCGAGAACAGGTTAAGGGAAAAGACGAAATGATTCTGCAGAAAATTCCGGATCGCAGCCACAAGGCACAAGCTCCGGAATTCCTGCGTCCAACGGGCCGATGGGCCACGGAAGCAGATCTGACGAAAGCATTCGAGGAAAGCCGGAAAGTCACGATGGACTATGTGCGGACAACTAATGACGACCTGCGCGACCACTTTTTTGATCATCCCGTGTTCGGGACGCTGGATGGTTACCAGTGGCTGCTTCTGCTCTCAGCTCACAGCGAGCGGCACACAGCTCAGATCGAGGAGGTCAAGGCCGATCCAAATTTTCCGAAACAATAAGGCCGGCCTTGCGGGCTAAGAATCCTACGCCAACGTGTACTTCCCGCGCTCGATCATCTTCTGCGCAATTTGCTGGCGCAGTTCGATGGTGTTGAAGGGCTCATGCTTGGCCAGTCGGCGCAGGATCGCAATCTGAGTGCGAAGCATGTCGCCGTCGGCGACGGCGGCAATCACTTTCCTGGCCGCGGACTCCACCTTCTCCATCGCTTGCGAGAGATAAACGCGCGTCATCGCAATCGGAAGCGCGGCCGCAGCTTCGCCTTTCGTCTCCGCGATCTTCTGCGCGCGCAGCACGGCCGACTCCATCGCGTAGGTTTCGATCGTCATATCGGCGATGGCGCCCATGATCTCCTGCTGGTCCTGAATCGCCTGCATGTATTTCTGCGTGGCTGCACCGGCCGCGAACAAGCCGAGTTTCTTGGCCTGGCCCACGAGTTTGCGCTCTTCAGCGAGCGCACCTTCAAGATCCTCACTCATCGAAGGTCCAGAGAGCACTTCATCCATCAGCTTCTTGATGGCAGGCATCAGCGGCAACTGCCCACTCATGGCTCGCTTCAGCAGGAATCCCGTAATGATGAGCCGGTTGATTTCGTTGGTGCCTTCGAAGATGCGGTTGATGCGGGCGTCGCGGTAAGCGCGCTCGGCGGGATACTCCTCGACAAAGCCGTAGCCACCGTAGATTTGCAGAGTCTCATCGACCACGTACCCGACCATCTCTGACGCCCACACCTTGATGATGGAGCACTCCACCGCATATTCCTCGATGGCCTTGCGAGTTTCCTTCATGGCGTCAGCGCCCGACTTGTCGACTTCATTCAGCGCGCCGTCCATCATGCCAACCGTCCGGTAGATCGCCGATTCCCCCACGTAAATCAGGGTAGCCATGTTGGCGATCTTCTCCCGCACCAGACCGAAGTCCGCGATGACTTTATTGAAAGCCTTGCGCTGCTTGGCGTAAGCGATGGCGTGTTCGAGCGATACCCGGCCTCCGCCCACGCACATGGCGCCCAACTTGAAGCGGCCGACGTTCAGAATGTTGAAGGCGATGATGTGGCCCTTGCCGATCTCGCCCAGCACGTTTTCCACGGGAACCTTGCAATCGTTCAAAATGACGGGACAAGTGGAAGATCCGCGAATGCCCAGCTTATGCTCTTCCCCGCCGATAGATATACCCGGGAAAGTCTTCTCCACCAGAAACGCGGTAAATTTCTCGCCATCGATCTTGGCAAAAACGGTGAACAGGTCGGCAAAGCCGGCGTTGGTAATCCACATCTTTTCGCCGTTGAGGATGTAATGCTTGCCGTCGGAGGAAAGCTGAGCCCGGGCGCGGCAATTCAGCGCATCGGAACCCGAAGACGCCTCCGACAAGGCATAAGCGCCAACGATTTCGCCGGCCGCCAGACGCGGCAAATATTTCTTTTTCTGCTCTTCTGTGCCGAAGTAAACCAGCGGCAGCAGGCCAATGCCGGTATGTGCGCCCCAGGTCGTGGCAAAGCCGGCATACTGCGCGATGTGGTCGGCGATGACGGCGGCGGTGACTTTATCCATTTCGAGGCCGCCGTAAGCTTCGGGGATCTCGACGCCGCTCAGTCCAAGCTCTCCAGCCTTCTTCAGCAAATCGCGCGAAATGGAGAAGTCCTTATGCTCCATCTTCTCCGCGTTCGGCAGGATTTCGTTGACCGTGAATTCCTGCGCAGTCTGCCCGATCAAGCAGTTGTTGCTCGGTGAAATCTTCGGGCGTAAATACTTCGTCAGGGCGGCGGGATTCAAGCAGGAAGCTGCCGCCGGCGATTCTGGTCTTGGGTACGGCTGTGGTTGTGGCCATCACTGATCCCTTCAAATGCAACTTCCGCCACGGAGGCGAGACACAGAGAGCCTCTCAATTGTAAGCGAGAAAACAGGTAGAAGCGCGTTGCTTTGGTAATACACGGAGGTTACGCCAGATTCTCGAATATCCCCGCCGCGCCCATGCCGCCGCCGACGCACATGGTCACCATGCCGTAACGCCCGTTGCGGCGCTTAAGTTCGCGGATAATCGTGGCCGTCAGTTTGGCTCCGGTGCAGCCCAGCGGATGCCCCAGCGCAATCGCGCCGCCGTTGGGATTCACCTTCTCCGGGTCGAGCCCGGCTTCCTTCATCACCGCCAGCGCCTGCGCGGCGAAGGCTTCGTTCAATTCGATCACGTCGATGTCGGAGAGCTTCAACCCAGCCATCTTCAGAGCTTTCGGAATCGCGAACACCGGGCCCAGTCCCATTTCTTCGGGCTTGTATCCGGCCGTGGCAAAGGAAACGTAGCGCACCAGCGGCTTGATGCCTAGCGCCTTCGCGCGTTCAGCAGACATCACCACCGCCGCGGCCGCACCGTCTGACGTTTGCGAAGAATTTCCAGCAGTCACCGTGCCCTTCGCGTGGAATACGGGCTTCAGCGCGAGCAGAGCTTCGAGTGAGGTATCGGCGCGCGGACCTTCGTCCATTTTGAAAACAATTTCCTGCCGCTTGGGCTTCGATCCATTGGGAGTAGTAAAACTCACGGGCACCGGCACAACTTCCTCGTCGAACTTGCCGGCCTGGATCGCCGCCAGCGCCTTCTGATGGCTGCGCAGAGAGAACTCATCAGCCGCTTGGCGCGTAATGCCGAGGCGCTGGCCCACACGCTCGGCGGTGAGGCCCATGTTGAGATAAGCGTCGGGGTAGTGGTCGACGAGCCAGGGATTCGGCGAAACCTTGTGCCCGCCCATCGGAATCATCGTCATCGACTCGGTGCCGCCAGCAACAATCGCCTCAGCGCCCCCGCTCATGATGCGTTCAGCGGCCATAGCAATCGCCTGCAGTCCCGACGAGCAAAATCGATTGATGGTGAGCGCCGAAACCTCTACCGGCAGCCCAGCGCGCAGCGAAGCGATGCGGGCAACGTTCATCCCCTGCTCGGCCTCAGGCGTCGCGCAGCCGAGGATAACGTCTTCAATCTCCTTGGCATCGAGTTGCGGAACGCGCTCCAGCGCGCCCTTGATAGCGACGGCGGCCAGTTCATCGGGACGGGTGGCGCGGAGCGTGCCCTTATGAGCGCGCCCTACAGGCGTGCGGACGGAAGAGGCAATGACGACTTCTCGCATAAGAACTATCTCGGCTAATTCGGTTTCAGCGATCATGCTAATTGGATGCTCGGTCCCCCGCAACCGCTTCACTTGGCAGGAGCGTAGAAGTAATAGTCAGCAGTGTAGGCGCTCTTGGTTTCGGCGTCGCGGTGAGCCGCATCGCAGCCCTCGGCCGGAGGCTGGCCGCCGTGCGTGTGAACGCGCTGAATGCTCGTCACGTTAGCGAGCTGACCATTTCCTGAATGACTAACGACCTTCACCAGCAGCCAGGGAATTGATTGAGCATCAAGGGAGTCGACGTGGGCCGCAGCCTTCCCAGTGACCTCGCTGCCATCTTTCAGTTTCCACGTGGGACCGGCAAAGTGTTGTCCGATCACTTTGTCTTTTCGATCATGCAACTCCGCGTCGGGTCCCTTGAGCGTCCAACTGAACTTGCCATCCGCCGCGGCCTGGCAGGTATAGATCTGCGATCCCGTCGCATGCGCGAGCAGCACGACTTCTTCGCCCGCGGGTGCCTGAATCGCATCGGGAACGTCCGGCGGAACCTCTTTTTGGGGAGAATCGTTGGCTTGGGCTGATGCTAGTGAGGTCCCAAGCATAACGACGCCGAGCCCAAAGACCGTGGCGGCAACAAGTAAAAGTTTTCGCATGAGCCAAATTGTAGCAGGCATAAATCCTTGGAGAACGGCAACGGCTAATTCCGCAGCGTCTTCCCCGTCTTCAACGTGTACTGAATCCTCTCCTGCGTTTTCTTCTCCCCGCACAGTGACTTGAATCCCTCACGCTCCAGATCGAGGATGTACTGCTCGCTCACTGGCGTGCCGGGCGTGACGTTGCCCCCGCAGAGCACTTCGGCGATCTTTGCCCCGAGCTTCACTTCATAATCGGTGATGAAATCGCCCTGACGCATCATGTGCACTCCCATCCTCAGCGTGGCCAGAAGACCTTCGCCTGGCGCGGGGATGTCCGTACGAGGCACTGGCGGCTCGTAGCCGGCACGAACTAGTTCAAGAGCGCGAGCCTTGGCATCGGAGAGCACGCGCTCGCGATTCATGGTGATGCGGTCACTGTCGCTAAGGAAGCCGAGGCCGCGAGCTTCGTGTGCGGAGGTCGCAACCTTCCCCGTAGCAATGGCTTCAAACGCCCGCTTCATGGCTTCCAGCATTTCGACCGATCCCGCGAGCCCGTCTCCGGAACCCTTGCCGCCACGCGCAGCAGCAGCGCCATCGACGGCGCGCAGCAGCATTTCCTTACAGCCTCCGCCTCCGGGCAGCAGACCGACGCCGACCTCGACCAGCCCGGTATAGAGCTCGGCATGAGGCTGGCGAGCTGCCGCGTGCAGCGAGATTTCCGTACCGCCGCCCAGGCACAATCCGAACGCCGAGGACACCACCGGCTTCGGCGAAAACTTGATGGCCTGCGTCATGCCCTGGAATTGCCGGATGGCGAGGTCCACGTCGTCCCACTCTTCTTCCTGCACGCTCATCAGCAGCAGCATCAGGTTGGCGCCGACCGAAAAATTCGTAGCATCGTTAGTGATGACGAAGGCGTCGAACGCGTCGCCGGGACCGCCAGGTTTGAGCGTTTGCAGAATGAGGCCAACGATGTCGGCCCCGAGCGAGTTCATCTTCGAGTGAAACTCGATGCAGGCCACGCCGTCGCCGAGATCGACAAGCGATGCGCCGGAATTCTTCTTCACCACGCCGTTGGATTTCTTCGCAACGCTCACCGACCACACGCCGGCGGGAACTTGAACCGGCTTCCGGCTTCCCGCGGCCAGGTCGAAATAAACCCGCCCCGACGGAGTCTTGGCATCGTCGCCGTACCAGGACTTCTCGCCGGACGCCAGCAACTTCTCAACGTTCGCCGCGACCGGCTTGCCCTCTTTCTTCATGCGAGCGACGGTGGCCTCCACCCCTGCGGCGTCCCACAGCTCAAAGGGCCCCAGTTCCCAGCTGAAGCCGAGGCGCATCGCGCTGTCGATCTCCACGATCGAGTCAGAAATCTCAGGCACGCGGTTGGCCGAGTAAGTCCACAGATCAGATAACGACGACCACAAGAACGCTCCCGCCTTATCGCCTTTCTGCGGACCGCTGCCTTCCAGCCCAAGCAGCATGCGCAGCCGCGCGCCCGTGTCTTCGATATTCTTCGCCATGTCCAGCGCCGCGAACTTCGGCTTCTGCCGGGGATGGTATTCAAGCGTCTTCCAGTCGATCGCCAGACGCTCGTCTTCCTTGCCTTCGCCGCCTTTTGCGCTTCTTGTAAAAGCCGCCCTTGGTTTTATCGCCCAGCCATTTGCGCTCGATCATCTGCGTGAAAAAGTCAGGCAGGCGAAGTTCGCTGCGCTCATCGTGCACATTCGCAGTCATATTGCCGACCACGTGACCGAGAACATCCAACCCCACCAGGTCGATCGTGCGGAAAGTCGCCGACTTCGGCCAGCCGACGGCCTCTCCCGTCAGCGCGTCAATGTCTTCGATGGTCAGGTCCATCTCCTGCATCAGGCGCATAACATTCAACACGGAGAAAGTACCGATGCGGTTGCCAATGAAGTTGGGCGTATCCTTGGCGAGCACCACGCCCTTGCCAAGATGCACGTCGCAGAAGTGCGAGACCGCGTCGATTGCAGCCTGATCCGCTTCCGGCGTGGGAATAAGTTCCAGCAAGCGCATGTAGCGCGGAGGATTGAAGAAGTGCGTCCCGAACCACGAGCGCCGGAAGTCCTCAGAGAATCCTTCCGAAATCTTTCCCACCGGCAGCCCGCTGGTATTCGTCGTAACGATCGTGCCCGGCTTGCGCACAGCTTCAACTTTTCGCAGCAGCGCCCGCTTCAGCTCGAGATTCTCGACCACGGCTTCGATGACCCAGTCCACCTCCGCCAGCTTCTTCAAATCGTCATCGAAATTGCCCACGGTAACCAGGCGGGCAAGAGAAGCATCCATAAAAGCCGCAGGTTTCGATTTCTTTGCCGCGTCGAGACCTGCGGCGGCAATCTTATTCCGCGCCGCCGAGCCGGCGCCGGGCGCAACGTCCGCCGGAACAATGTCGAGCAGATAGCTGGGAACCCCCGCGTTGGCAAAATGCGCGGCGATGCGGGCACCCATAGTTCCTGCCCCAAGAATTGCGACTTTATGAATGCGTTTCATGATTGAAACCTCAGTTGATAACTCGCACTACCCCGTGCTCCCTGTGTCCTCTGTGATTAGGATTTTGTAGCGACAATTGGCCATCGGAAATCGCCTATGGCAGTTTATCTACCGCCCAGTCATTGTTGCCAGTGTTCACCACAATAATGCTGGAAAAGCGGCGGCGGGCGCGCGTGCCTTTCGCAGTCTCCGTAACCAGAACGACCGGAAACTCATACCGCCCGTGCTTCAGCAGCTTGCCCCGCTCGATTTCATAAGCGCCGGGCACCGGCTCAGAGAAAAAAGTCTCGACGCCCTCCGTAGTGACAGATTCCTTGGCATGGCTGCTGAGCAGCGCCGTCCCGCTTTCGACGTCGCCAGACTGCCACGCCTGAAGAAAGTGATCGGCTGCGGCCAGTGCGGGGACGTAGCCGGAGTCCAAGGCAGAAGCTCGAGTCTTGGCCGCCAGAGGCGACAGCATCAACAACACACAAAGAATTAGCGAGAGCAGCTGACGCGAGAACGCCGGACGCAGCACGTGACGAACAGACATGAAACCATTATGCGGGATGACGCCGCCTGGAGGGAATTCGACGATGCTGCCCCATTCTAAAGTTCAGCGTGCGCTTCCACGTACTCCAGCGCCCGCCGCGCCATCTGTTTCTCTCCCTTGTAAGCAAGCAGCGCAGCAGCATCTTCCAGCCGCACCCAGCTGGCGCGTGCCACCTCAACGCGCATCGCGGGCGCAATATCGTTGATGCGGCCGGAGCGGTAGCGCATCAGGTAGAAACTCACGATTTTGAAGACGCGCGCTCCGTCGCCCCAAGCGCGTGTATACACGTACTTACTGTCGCCGAGCTTGGTGACCGGCTCCGCCGTCACCCCCGTCTCCTCATAAACCTCGCGCAACGCCGTTTCCAGCGGCTTCTCGCCAGGATCCACCAGGCCCTTGGGCAGCGCCAGCACCGTCTTTGGCTCGGCCGGCAGCGCGACTAGATCTGCCGCCTGGGGCGCGCGCAGGGCCGTCGGCGGGCTCGATTGCGGCCATCCACCAGGCTCCTTCCCGGAACCGGACGACCACCCCGCCGGCCGATATCTCCCGCACCATAACCGGCAACTTAGCAGGATTACAGGAGTTAGTCATCTTCGCCAGAGGAGGGGTAACCCTCAGGTAACATCCGCCAGGCACGTCCCGTAACTTAAATGGCACCAACGTGCTCTGCAGCGTTCCGCGAGATCGTGGCATCCTATAAGTAAGCGGTAGGCGCGAGTTCCCGCGAGGGACGTGGGGTTTGCGGTGAAGAGTCTTGGCAGGATCATCCGGTCAGTGCAGGCCTTTGGACGGGAATTATCCGGCAAGGGCGCCCCGCCTCAGCTGCGCGTTCCCACCATCGGAGTTGCGCTCGGCGGCGGCTTTGCCCGGGGCATGGCCCACATCGGAGTCCTGAAGGTCCTCGAACAGGAAGCAATCCCCGTCCGCATTGTCGCCGGCACAAGTGTCGGAGCGCTGATCGGGGCTTGCTACTGCAGCGGGCTTTCCATCGAAGAACTCGAAAAAGTTGCGCACTCGGTTCGTTTCACCACTTTCGCCCGCTGGACTGTTTCCCGCTTCGGCTTCGCCTCCAACGACCGCATGGTGCAGTTCCTGAACCGCACGTTGAAAGTGAAGACATTCGAAGAGCTGCGCATTCCTCTAGGCATTACCGCAACCGATTTCAATACCGGCGAAGGCGTGGTCTTTCACTCCGGTTCCATGGTCGACCCAGTGCGCGCCAGTTGCGCCTATCCGGGAATGTTTCTGCCGGTCGAGATTCGCGGGCGCTGGCTGGTCGATGGCATGCTCTCGCATCCCGTGCCCACCTCGCCGCTGCACGAAATGGGCGCAGACCGCGTGATCGCCGTTCATTTGCGCGGACAGTGGTCGAAAGACGGCGCGCCGCGCCATCTCTTCGACGTGATCGGACAATCCTTCGCCATCGCTCAGGACCAGATGAGCCATCTCTGGCGAGGCGCCGCCGATGTGATCATCGAACCCGACGTAGCCGGCTTCGCCTACGACGACTTCAAGCGCGCCGGCGAGTTGATCACCGCTGGAGAAATAGCCGCTAGGCAGGTGCTGCCTGAAGTGCGCAAGTGGCTGGAGACGGCAGACACTTCAGCGCCTGCGAAAGCACGACCCCCAGTGGCGCGTCCCGCGCCCATGCCAGCGGACTGACCTTGCCGCCGTGTCTCTGACACCACGAAGGCCCCTCCGCTTCGTTCACCTACGCACCCTCGATTCCCTTGACTGAATCGCCTGCAGACGCTAAAATCACGACTAGTCAGACTAGTCATAAAATGACCTTGAAGCCATGAAGGAAACCACACGCCGCCACGTCAGTTCGAAGACCGCCCCGGAATCCTGGCAAGTTCAGAGCGCAAAAGCCCGTTTCAGCGAGGTCTTCCGCCGCGCCCGCACCGAAGGTCCGCAACGCATCACCCGACAGGGCAAAGAAGGCGTGGTCATGGTCGCCGAGGAGCAATTCGAACGGCTCGTAAGCAAATCGCGCCAGCCAAAAAGCCTCGTCGATTTTTTGCGAAATTCCCCGCTGAGAGGCGTGAACCTGGAGCGCGACCCCGACCCCGGGCGGGACATAGAACTGTGAGCTACTTGTTAGACACGAATTGCATTTCCGAGCCCACTCGAGACCGACCCGAACCTCGCGTACTCTCTTGGCTGGATGCAGTGGATGAGAGCCAGCTTTACTTGAGCGTCTTGACCCTGGGAGAAATCAGAAAAGGCGCAAACGCACTGCCCGAAAGCCGGCGAAGGTCACAGTTGGAAGTATGGTTAGAAAGACAAGTAAAAGTTCGTTTCTCCGGACGCATTCTGCCGATCAGTGACGATATTGCCGAGCGCTGGGGATGGCTCGCCGCGGAAGCTAAAATAAGAGGAAGGTCCCTTCCTGTGATCGATGGATTACTGGCGGCGACCGCCCTCCATCACAACCTGGTATTGGTGTCGAGAAACATCACAGATTTCCTTGTAACGCGGGTACCCATCCTGAATCCTTGGATGGAATGAAATCTGATTTCATCGATAGGGGATGGCCGCTGCCTCCTCGCATATCCGCTTCCAAGCCTTCTCCACATGCCGGGCCTCAGTCTTCGTCTGCCCGACGCAGAGTCGCAGAGTGAACTTCCCGTTCAGCTTGGTGTGCGTCAGAAACAAGTCCCCGCTGCGGTTCAGCCGCTCCATGATGGTCTGATTCGCCGCGTCTCCACCTTTGTGGCGGAAGCAGATCAGGTTCAAAGGCGCAGGCGCGGCCAGTTCAAAGCGAGAGTCATTGCGCACCCAGTCGGCAAACTGCTGCGCCAGTTCGACGTGCCGGCGGATATGGTATTGCAGGCCCTCCACGCCGTAGTGCCGGATCACGAACCACAACTTGAGCGAACGAAAGCGGCGGCCAAGCTGAATCTGCCAGTCGCGATAGTCAATCACCGCGCCCGATTCCGTCGCCTGATTGCGCAGATATTCAGGCAGAATGCTCAGCGTCCGGATTAGCGCCTTGCGGTCCGCAACCCAGAAACAATCGCAGTCGAAAGTGGTAAACATCCACTTATGCGGATTGAAGCAGTAACTATCAGCGAACTCGACGCCATTTTGCAGATGGCGAAACTCCGGGCACAGCGCCGCCGTTCCCGACATTGCGGCATCGACATGCAGCCAAAGATCGTGCCGTCGGCAGAGCTCGGCGATCGCTGCGATCGGATCCATAGCATTCGAAGACGTAGTACCGACCGTCGCGCAAACAAAACACGGAACCAGTCCATCGCGCTTATCGGCGTCAATCTGGCGCGCCAGCGCCTCCGGGCGCATGGCGAAGTTCTCATCCACATCAATCAAGCGCAGATTGGAAACGCCGATGCCGGCGATCATCGCCGCCTTCTCAAGCGATGAGTGCGTCTGTGAAGACGCGTAAGCAACAATGCGCCCATCGCGTTCTTTCTGATTGCTTGCGTAGCTCGTGGCGCGTTCGCGCGCGGCGAGCAGGGCACACAGCGCGGCGCTCGAGGCCGTGTCCTGAATGACGCCACCGCCCGTACTCGACGAAAGGAATTTCTCCGGCAAGCCGAGCATGGGCACCAGCCAGTCGAGCACATGCGTTTCGAGTTCCGTGCAAGCCGGACTGGTCGACCAAAGCATGCCCTGCACGCCCAGTCCAGACGAAAGAAGATCGCCGAGAATTCCCGGGCCGGAGCCATTCGACGGAAAGTATGCAAAGAAATTCGGAGATTGCCAGTGCGTAACGCCGGGCAGAATCAGTTTCTCCACATCTTTCAACAGCGCATCGAACGGCTCGCCTCGCGCCGGAGCATTCGCCGGCAGCGACGCGCGAATCTCTCCCGGCTTCACCTGCGAGAGCACCGGAAACGACTCGATGCGGGAGTGGTAGTCGGCGATCCAGTCCACCACAGCATGGCCGTGGCGCCGGAATTCGTCGGGAGTCATATGAAAAGATTTTTCGTCAGACATTGTTTTCTAAGAATGTTTTCTAAGAATGTTCTCCAAGAAAGCTCTCCAGAAACTAAAGAGTCAGGGAAATGTGAACTTGCAATTCTACTCGCGCCCCAGCTGCCCGAAGTAAAGTCGTGTGTTGTACTCGAAAACGGCACGGCCCCCGACCGCATTGGCATCAAAGATGCGGCGTAGCTCGCGCAGCATGGGCGCATGCCTGGGATGGCCGGGCCCCGGGGCATAAGACGACGACAGCAGTCGGCCTTCCACCCCGGCGTAGTCGAACTCCTGACGCATCGCAAACGTCCGTTCCTGAAACGGCGATGGATCAAAGAATTCGTTGACCGCCGACGTCGTATGCTCGTGGCGAATATCCTGATAATCAGTGGCGTAGGTCAAGAGCAACTGCTCGTAATCGCGCAAGAAGGCCGTCGAATCGGTGACGCGCTCGTTCCACAAAAGCACCAGCCAGCCGCCGGGCTTCAGGATCCGAACAAACTCGCCCCGCGCCCGCGCGCGATCGAACCAGTGTGCGGCCTGCGCCGCCGTGACGAAGTCCACGCTCTGATCCGCCAGCGTGGTCGCTTCCGCCGTTCCCTCAACGCTAGTGAACTTCGGAAACGCTGCCAGCAGACGATCGCCCGCTTGCCGCATCTCGGCATTCGGTTCGACGCCGAAGACCGGATTGCCATTCTCCAGCAGCATGAGAGTCCAAATGCCGGTGCCCGACGCGACGTCCGCAACCACATGGCTAGCGATCAAGCCGCATTCAGATTTCAGTTCCTGAACAACCTCCGGCGGATATCCCGGCCGGTAGCGCACGTAGTTTTCGACCCGATCGGAAAAGCGGCTGGTGGCATTAGAGGCGGGCATCGGGACCGTAAGCGGCAAGCTGTTCATCTTGCCTGCACCCCATCTTAAATCGCAGGACGGTCAAGTTGCGATACCATTCCAACTGAGCCACAAAAGTTTGACCGCATGAGAATTGTCATCAAAGTCGGCACCAGCCTCATCGCTCCGGGAGGTGAGATCGACGCGAACGTGCTGCGCGCCATGGTCGATCAATTCGATCTCAACAAAAATGAGTATCTGATCGTCACCTCCGGCGCCATCGCCGCGGGCATCTCCGGATTAGGACTGAGCCGGCGGCCCAGCGGCGTTCCTGGCATGCAGGCCTGCGCGGCCGTCGGGCAAAGCCAGCTGATGCATACCTACGAGCGTCTCTTTTTCGGCAAGAAGGTAGTAGCACAACTGCTGCTTTCGAGCGATGACTTCACTTCGCCGGTTCGCTACCGCAACTTGCAGAATGCGCTCGCCGAACTACTGGCGCTAGGCGTGGTGCCGATCGTGAATGAAAATGACAGCGTCAGCGTCCGCGAACTGGAAGGCGCTTTCGGCGACAACGACGAACTGAGTGCGCTGCTCGCCACCGCCGTGAGAGCCGACTGGTTGTTGCTGTTAACCAACGTAGATGGCTTGCTTATTCCGAACGGACGCAAGAAACCCAGGCTGCAGCGCATGGTGCGCAAACTGACTCCGGCGCTTGAAGCGCAGTGCAACGGCAAGAGCCCGCTGGGACGCGGAGGCATGATTTCCAAACTGCGGGCCGCCAATCTGGCAAGCGAAGGTGGCGTGCACGTGGCTATCGTGAATGGCCGCCATCCGCAAGGGATTACGCTGGGCATGCAACGCAAGATCGGAACCTATTTTCCTCCCCGGCGGGGGTAGACAAGCAGGGGTGAGACAAGTTGCGAGCAGGGCTGATGAGAGCCACCGTTACCAACTCGGCTTCCATGCAGGAAAAGCTGCTCCGCGCGCGCGCAGCCGCTGCCCAGCTCGCACTGCTCTCTACCGACGAGAAGAACGCGTTGCTGCTGGCGATCGCAGATGCGCTTGAAGCTGATGCGCAGACCATTCTCGCGGCCAACCGCGAAGATGTGAAAACTTCCGGCCTCGAAGGCGCCATGCGCGACCGCTTGCTCTTGACTCGACCGCGGATCAAGGAGATGGCTCAGGGTGTTCGCGAAGTCGCGGCGCTCGGCGATCCAATTGGCGAAACGCTAGCCGAGTGGACCCGCCCAAACGGTCTCCGCATCCGCAAAGTGCGCGTGCCCCTGGGCGTGGTGGGAATCATTTACGAATCGCGCCCCAACGTCACGGTAGATACCGCCGTGCTCGCCCTGAAAACCGGCAACGCGATCGTGTTGCGTGGCGGCAAAGAAGCAGCGCGCAGCAATCAGCGGCTGGCTGAGATTCTAGCCGCCGTGCCTGGAGTGCCGGGAGGCGCAATCGAACTGCTCGATTCGAGCACGCGGCAGTCGGTGCAGGAACTCATAAAGGCGCGGGGCCTCGTGGATGTCATCATTCCTCGTGGCGGCGTTGAACTCATCGCATTCGTCACTGAGAACTCCACCGTGCCCGTGATCGAAACCGGGGCAGGGAATTGCCACATCTTCATCGACGAATCCGCCGACTTCGACATGGCTGATGCAATCGTGATCAACGCTAAGACGCAGCGGCCCTCGGTGTGCAACGCCGCCGAGAAGCTGCTGGTGCATGAACGGATCGCGGCCGAATATGTCCCGCGAATCACGAAGAAGCTAATTGAAACCGGAGTCGAGGTTCGCGGAGATGGAAAATCCCGCAGCTTAGGTGCTGGATTGAACATTGCGCCCGCCGCCGAGCAGGACTGGTACGAAGAATATTTGCGGTTGTGCATTGCGGTTCGCGTGGTGGCAAGCGTCGATGATGCGATTGCCCACATCAACCGCTATTCGACGCAGCACTCTGATTCCATCGTGACCCGCGATGAAGCGAACGCCCGCAAGTTCTTGCGCGGAGTAGATTCCGCCGCAGTGTACTGGAACGCTTCAACCCGCTTCACCGATGGCGCCGAGTTCGGCTTCGGCGCAGAGATGGGCATCAGCACGCAAAAGCTGCACTGCCGCGGCCCGTTCGCGTTGGCTGAACTCACTTCTTCGAAATATGAGATTGTGGGGACGGGTCAGGTGCGATAGAAGTATCGATACTTGGAAGAACATCCTCCGATGAAGCAGACACTCGCGCAAGCTCTTGGGACGCTCGTTGGACATGCGCTCAGCTCGGTGGAGTTCGTGGCGGACTATGTTCAGCTATGGTTCGACGGTCCTTGTCTGACTGCTTACACGCAACCAGTTGTGACGTGGGAATCTGAAGGCATCAGCTCAGGACAGTCCGGTTATCGGGATATTCTTTGTGCGCAAATAGGCTGCCGAGTCGAGCGCACCGAGGTTGACAAACAGCGTGTGTCAATCATTTTCGAGAGCGGCGCGGTTGTTTCAATCTCTCTGCGGGATGACGACTATCGCGGCCTAGAAGCTTTGCAGTTCTGGTTAGATAAGAAAGATCCTATTTGGGTTGTTTGACCAGCGATGCCGCTCGCGGCTGATGGCGGCGTCTGTCGCCGCATCGTCAAGATAGGCTCCTTCCCCGCCAAACAGCGACGCGCATCACATCAAAGTGATGATCGTAGGTCCACACTTCCAAATTGAGGCGCGTTGCTAACGCCGCGACGGTAGCGTCGAACAAGGTAATGGGCTGCCCGGCCAGCGCTCCAATTCTGGCAACGGCCTGTCTATAGTCTTCCGGCGTGGGGTTGACCAGGGCCGCGTCGCTCATATCGGTGAGCCAATCTGAGGCGGCATTCCCGCCGAGGCGGCGCCGGACCATAGTGTAGGCCTCAAGCAGGATTGGGTACGCCACCACGACCTCCCGCTTCTCTCGATCCAACTGGCGCAGTTCAGCCAAGGCCTGTTTGTGGTGCGCATCATGCGGGTCGATGGCCGCGTAAAGCGGGCCAGTATCCGCCAGTACCGCGCGCGTCACTTCTTGAGTCCCGCCAGGTAAAGGTCATGGTTCTCACTTACGTCGCTTCGACCGCTTCCACGTTTGGCAGGCCTGATTTTCAGACTCCGGCGTACTCGCAGGAATCCCCGCTCGGCCAGGTACTCCCTCAAGGCTGCCTGCACGACTGTTGTGAGTGCCGGAGGAGCCTCTTGCGCTTGAAGATATTTGTCTACAGCTTCAGCTAAGTCGTCCGGAAGAGTCATTGTCGCCCGCTTCATACACCAATTATATCATTAGGCGGTGATGATGGTGACAAAGATGATTATGGTGAAAGTAGTGATACAGACCTCCCGTCTGATTCGGCCCCACCGGTCTCCCGGAGGGGATCAACGGCGACAGCTCACTGTGTTACCTTACTTACTTTCACCACAGGTGCCCAATGCGCTTCTTTTCAGCGGTCCTTCTTTCTTCAGTCGTCCTGCTTTGCTGTCTGCCGATCATTGTCAGCGGTCATGGCCCGCAGCCTTCCGCTGATGCTCAACCCATCTTCGGCTTTCGCGATGCCACTGCCGAAAACGCTGCCGAGGCCCGTTTTATCGCTGTGCCTGACCCCAGCCTGGCGAAAGAGCATCTGCGCACGCTGACGCAGGCGCCGCACATGGCCGGCACACCCGAGGACAAGGCCACAGCCGACTATGTTGCAGAAAAATTTCGCGCCGCGGGGCTCGACACCGAGATCGTCGAATATAAAGTGTGGTTTAACTATCCCTCGGAGATCAGCGTGGATATCACCGCTCCCGTGGGAGTCGAAATGCACGGGCCCACCCGCGAGCACGTCGACGGCGATCCGTACGACAACGATCCGCGCGTCGTAATGCCGTTCAACGGCATGTCGCCATCGGGAGATGCCGAGGCCGACGTGGTCTACGCCAACTACGGTACGCCGGAAGATTTCGAAAAGCTGGCGAAGTTAAACATCGACGTTCGCGGCAAGATCGTCCTCGTCCGTTACGGCCAGAATTTCCGCGGAGTGAAAGAATTCGTTGCGCAGGAACACGGCGCCGCGGGAGTGATCATCTATTCCGACCCGTTCGACGATGGCTGGCGGCGAGGCGATAAGTATCCAGATGGACCCTGGCGCCCTGATACCGGCGTGCAGCGCGGATCTGTGGGATACATGTTCGAGTTCCCCGGCGATCCGACAACGCCGGGAGTTGCGTCGCTGCCCTCGTTGCCTGACAGCAAGCGCATCTCTCCCCAGCAGTCGGCGCAAATGCCAAAGATTCCGGTGACACCACTTTCCTACCACGATGCTGCGCCTATTCTTCAACATCTCGGCGGTCCCGACTCGCCCCGCGAGTGGCAGGGTTCGCTGCCTTTCACTTACCACGTCGGACCGGGACCGGTGCGCGTGAAGATGCATCTCAAACAGGATTATCAGTTCCGCACTCTCTGGGATGTGATCGGCCGGGTGCGCGGCAGTGAGTTCCCCGACGAGTGGGTAGTCGCAGGCAATCACCGCGACGCGTGGGTGTATGGCGCGGTCGACCCGAATAGTGGCACGGCGGCGATGCTTGAAACCGTGCACGGTGTCGGCGAGTTGCTGAAGTCGGGTTGGAAGCCGAAGCGCACCATGATTTTTGGCAGCTGGGATGGCGAGGAAGAAGGATTGATCGGCTCCACCGAATGGGCCGAGCAGCATGAATCCGAACTGGGCGGCGCGGCTGCGTATTTCAACATGGATGTGGGGGTCTCCGGACCGAAGTTCAGCGCCTCGTCCGTTCCCAGCTTGAAACAGTTCTTGCGTGACGTGACCAAGGCAGTGCCCAGTCCCAAGGGCGGAACCGTCTATGAAGCGTGGCAGAAGTCTGATCAGCCTCAGTCGCCGGGGGAAGCGAGCAGTGAATCGCGCCGCAAGCCCGCTGCTCCTGCCAATGGCGATGTTCAGGTCGGCGACCTCGGCAGCGGCTCCGACTACAGTGCGTTCCAGCAGCACTTGGGCGTGCCTTCTGGCGACATCAGTTCTGGCGGACCCTATGGCGTGTATCACTCCGTGTTCGATAATTTTGCCTGGTTCACAAAGTTTGGTGATCCGGATTTCGTTTACGAGCAGCAGATGGCGAGAGTGTTTGGCCTCGAGGCATTGCGCATGGCCGATGCCGACGTGCTGCCTTACGACTACGAAGAATACGGAAAAGAGATCGCCGTCTATCTCGATGAGGCCAGAAAAAAGGCTGTAGGTAAATTCGGAGAGAATGGGCTCGATCTGAATGCAGCGACCGCGGCGGCAAAACATTTTCAGGAGGCGGGGGCAAAGATTTCGGCGAAGCAGAAGAATCCGCCGCGAGATGCCGCACGATTGAATCAGGCGCTGCGCGGCGCTGAGCGCGCTTTGCTTGTGCCTGAGGGGCTGCCGCACCGTCCCTGGTTTCGCCATGCGATCTATGCTCCGGGAGAATACACGGGATATGCCGCGGTGGTGATTCCGGGAGTGAATGAAGCGATTGACAAAGGGGATGCCGAACGGGCGCGCCAGCAATTGGCAGTTCTAACGGCAGCGCTCGAGCGCGCGGCCAAAGTATTGGAGAGTTACAGATAAGCCTCATGACGCCCTCTACCCACGCACTCGGGCAGTTTCTGCGCACGCTGCCGCACTCGGCGGCGGCAACATTTCTGGCGCTGTTTCCCATCGTCGATCCCTTCGGTGGAATCCCGATTTTCTTCAGCATGACGTCTTCCTGGACTGTTCAGGAACGCCGGAACACGGCGCTGAAGACCGGTCTCTGGGTGTTTGTCATTCTGGTTACGTTTTTATTTTTTGGCCGCTTCGTGCTGCATTTCTTCGGCATCTCGCTGCCCGTCTTGAAAATTGCTGGGGGACTGATCGTCGCCAACACCGCCTGGGGCATGGTCACTTCTCATGCCCGCATCACGCCGGAGGAGAGCAACGAGGCGCAAGACAAAGAGGATATTTCTCTGACTCCGCTGGCCATGCCGCTGATGTCTGGTCCGGGAGCCATCGGCGTGGTCATGGCGCTCGCGGCCAACGTGGACAGCGCCGCTTCGTATTTAGGGATGGTCATCGGCATCGCTGGAATTGCGCTGACCGTTCTTCTTTTCTTCTGGCTGGGAGGGCCTTTGGTGCGGCGGTTGGGACCCAATGCGGTCGGAGCCATCAACAAGATCTTCGGCTTTCTGATTCTCGCCATCGCCGTCCAACTGGTATGGGATGGCGTGGCTGATTTCAACAGCTAAGGGCCCGTGTGGCGCGGGCACTCTTGCCCGCGACTGCCGGCAGCAGCACAAAATTTTCCTGGAACCGCAGTTCCGTTCCGTGCGTACCAACAATAGGCGCCGGTGCGCCACGGAGGTGCTCCATGCCCGGAAGATCTCCCATCGGTTTGACCATGGTCCAGAAAACAATCTTTGTCCTTCTTTTGTTGACGCCTTTTTGTGTCGCCTCGGACCACTGGGACTACGAAGAAACTCACGACCAGGTTCACGACTTTGCTGCTGGCGGCACGCTACATCTGCGCCTGAGTGTGGGAGATGTGCGCATCACGCGCAGCAACTCCAACCAAGTCCGCCTGCATTACACGGTCAAATCGAGCCATGAGAGCAACGTGAAGAATGCGCATGTGGATTGCAACGTCCACGGCAGCGACGCCGAAATCGAGTTCCATGCGTCAACTGGCGGCAACACGCAGTTCGACGTGAAAATCGAGGTGCCGCAAAACACGAACCTCGAAGTGCACGAAAAAGTCGGCGACCTCACGGTCGAGGATATCGAGGGCGATAAAGATCTGGAGCTGGGCGTGGGCGACATCCGGGTCGCGGGCCTGCACTCCGACTATCGTCTTGTGCGGGCCAGCACCAGCATCGGCGACGTCGATGGCCCCGACGAGTACGACGAGAGCGGCTGGCTGGGCAAGACCCTGAAATACCACGGCGACGGCAAGTACGAACTCCGGGCGCACGTCTCGGTCGGGGATATCACGCTGGAAGGGAAGTAGGATCCACGCCGGGTTCGTCTTCGCTCAGGCCTGAGCTACGCGGAACCTCTGTGGAAATCTCCTGAAAAAATACCTTGTGAACTGCCCGTGAACTCCGTCGTTCCATTCAGGGAAAATCTGGGTTCTCGGGTATACCCCCCTCCCCCCCACCTTCTGAATGCCTTGACTGGCGCGGGGTCTGCAAAAAGTCTCCGCAAAATCTTGATGTCAAAGAGCTTAGAGGTCAAAATCTTGACAACAAAGGAGTTAGGCCCTCTGTCGCGGCTTTCATGTATACCGCCTCCGCCTAGACTATGGTCGGCTTATTTCGCGAGAGGGGCAAGGTTAGATGTCACATGCGACCTGTGGATTTCGCGTTTGGCTCACGCTTCTCGCCAAAGGAGGCCAGAAGTGGGCACGCATCTGTGCGTGGAGCTGCCTAGCTCTGATTTGCCTTTGCCCAACCTGGAATAGGCTCGAACCACTGACTTCCAGACGGCCCGAGAACCGCGATGAGCCGGTATCCCTCCTCGGTGGAGTTGTCGAACAGGATGGTGTGGTCGGCGCGCGCCAGAGCTGTCGGAAGATTTTCGAAGCTTCGCTGGTAGCGCCGTCGGACATCATTCTCCGGAACATCATGGCCACCCGCGAGAACTCGATTTCTAATTCGAGCCAGGTTGATCTCAACATTTTCTGTCCCGATGTAGACCAGCACGATTTCGAAGGCACGGTTTCGCGCATCAACCATCATTTGCAGATAGTGCTTTCCCGCGAGTGTGGTTTCAACGACAAAGCTCTCGCTCTTACCGACATGCTCTTTCGCGGACGCCAGAACCTGACGCGCGGCCGCAATCGGAAATGCTGCTGGCGACGTCGACTGCAGCGTTCTCGCGATTGCGTCCGGATCTAGAATGGGAATCGCGCGGAAGACGTCCGAGTTCCAGCTTGTCAGGGTTGTCTTACCGGAACCGTTGGCCCCAGCGATGATGGTCAGTCTGGGACGTTTCAATGGGAGGGCGAGGAACGCTGGGGTCGTTGTTTCGTCTGGCGCTCAGCAAGGATTTCCTGCAACCGCTTTCTTTCAATAGCCACGCCGGCGCGCGCAGCCTGGGCCATCTTCTGCGCGAGTTCGATCCAGTTCACAGCCATGCTCATAGGATACGCCCTCACTGCCTAGGGTGTCGGTGTTTTTGAAAAGGAAGCGATCCCAATTCTCGCAAAAGAGGCGGGAAAGTCACCACGGGGATCATTCGTCCAGCGCGAGCTCGCGAGCATGCTTTCTGACCTCTTGCTCAAAGCGCGACTGGCCAACCAGCAGTGGCGAAAACGACACCGGTCGACCTCCGTTTCGGCTTTTAACGTAGGTAGTCCCGGTGTTGCGGCCCCTCCCCATCCATGCGACCTCATTCCATGCGATGATGCGATCTCCGCGAAGCCAGCGGTGCTGGCGAATGCCTTCGTCGTCGATCAGGACTGTTCTAGGCTCGGCAACAAGAATTGCGACCAGCACCGAGACAGGGATCAACGCCGCATACAATCCCTCTCCCGCACGGACCGTCTCCCACACGATCAGAGCGGTGAAGGCCACCAGCGACACGGTGACTATCTCGATAAGAACATGCATCCGGGGAGCAGGTGAGAACTCGATGGAATTACCGTTTTCGCGTGGACGGAGCTTCTTTGTGGAGCGGCGGATCCACCAGAACAAAAGCATGAATGGAGAGACGAACAAGAATCTCAAAAGAACCGCGCCAAATATTAAGGCGATTGCCTTCACTTGACACCTCGTGCATACCTCGGGATGGCGGTCCTCAAGAGCGATTACTTCAGCGATACCAGCCGCTCCACCAGCTCCGAATAATCCTTCTTTTCGATCCCGTGCACCTGCTTGTTGTACTCGTCGACCTTCGACGAGTAATTCATCGAGCAGAATTTCGGGCCGCACATGGAGCAGAAGGCGGCTTCTTTGTAGAAGTCGTCGGGCAGGGTTTCGTCGTGCATCGAACGGGCCGTCTCGGGATCGAGGGAGAGCGCGAACTGCTTTTCCCAATCGAATTTGTAGCGGGCGAAGCTGAGGGCGTCGTCGCGGTCGCGGGCGCCGGGGCGTCCGCGGGCGATGTCGGCGGCGTGGGCGGAAATCTTGTAGGCGATGATGCCGTCTTTCACGTCTTTCTCATTTGGTAAACCCAAATGCTCCTTAGGCGTGACGTAGCACAGCATGGCCGCGCCGTACCATCCGATCATCGCCGCGCCGATGGCCGACGTGATGTGGTCGTAGCCTGGAGCGATATCGGTGACCAGCGGGCCCAGTGTGTAGAACGGCGCTTCGTAGCAGAGTTCGACTTCTTTTTCGACCTGCTCTTTGATCTTGTCCATGGAGACGTGACCGGGGCCTTCGATCATCACCTGCACGTCGTGCTGCCAGGCTTTTTTCGTTAACTCGCCAAGCGTAGCCAATTCGGCGAACTGGGCTTCGTCGCTGGCATCGGCCACACAGCCGGGACGCAGGCCGTCTCCCAGCGAAAAGCTGACGTCATACTTTTTGAAAATCTTGCAGATGTCGTCGAACCGTTCGTAGAGGAAATTCTGCTTGTGGTTGTAGGCCATCCACTGCGCCAGGATTGCGCCGCCACGGCTCACGATGCCGGTGATGCGCTTCGAGATCAGCGGCAGATACTGGATCAGCACGCCGGCGTGAATCGTCATGTAATCGACGCCCTGCGCGGCCTGCTCTTCGATCACTTCGAGCATCACTTCAGCGTTCAAATCTTCGACGCGTTTCACGCGCGCGATGGCTTCGTAAATCGGCACCGTACCGATGGGAACCGGAGAATGGCGCAGGATGGCTTCGCGAATTTCGTGAATGTTGCCGCCGGTGGAGAGATCCATCACGGTGTCGGCGCCGTAATGGACGGCGGTATGCAGCTTTTTCAGTTCTTCGTTGACTTCCGAAGTGACCGCCGAGTTGCCGATGTTGGCGTTGATCTTGCACAGCGACGCGACGCCGATCGCCATCGGCTCTAGTTCCGGATGATTGATGTTGGCGGGAATGATCATGCGGCCCCGGGCCACTTCATCGCGCACCAACTCGGGCGTGAGCTTTTCGCGGTGGGCAATGTAGCCCATTTCTTCCGTGACTACGCCTTGCCGCGCGTAGTGCATCTGCGAGAAGTTGCCGTCGGTGTTTGCGCGCCTGCGCTGGGCCAGCCACTCTGCTCTGGGCCTGGGGACGCTGGAACCGTTACTGCCATTCGTGGGAGTGCTGCCGGTTGGAGTCATGAAGGACTTTTCCTCACGTCTATTTGGTGAACCCGATTATATACCTGCGAATAACTAGTCAAGACTGCGCGAGGATGCGGCCGCGCCGAGGATCTTCAGCGCCTCTTCCAAAGCGGCGTCGCGATTGTCACGCAAGTCTTCCCGCGAAAAGAAGTTAAGACGGATATCGGGAGGGACTCCGGTGACATCGAACGCCTTTCCCCCGCTGGTCAAGTAGACTTCATTGGGCAGATCAAACCGCCATCCATTGGGAAGGTGGCGGATGAGCACATCGGAGAAGACGCCCTGCGTGTTGAGACCGATGCGGGTCACGTGAGGCTCGCGCTCCATCAAAGCCATGGTAAAGGTTTCGCCGGCGCTTACCGTGTCCGGTCCGGTCAGCAGAACAACATTTCCTCGAAAGCCGGGACGCTTGGCTGGCATGACCCAACACTGCTGCGGATCGGTGAAATGCAGCGAGCCGGTGAGGTTGTTCCGCGTTATCTTTGAGTATGCCAGGTATTTGTGATCAGTGAGCCGCGAGGCGATCTCGATTCCCAGCGGATCGTCTCCGCCGTTATTAAGGCGGACGTCGACGACCAGCCCGGTCAATCTGTTCGAATCCCGAAAGATCGCGTCCAGGGCGGATTGCAGCGCATGCAGTGCCTCCCCGTAGGTGTATTTGTCTACGTAGCCATAAAATGCCGTGACGCGAAGATAGCCTACCGAGTGATCGAGCATTCCAAATTGCACGTGGCCATTGCAAAATGAACGCAAGGCTCCACGCACGTAGCGCGAGTCGATAACGCTCTCCGCCTTCTTCCAATCGTCTGCTTCCAGGTGCCCGGGATCCTGGCGCCATCCGTCGAACTCCTGCTTGATGTCTGGGGCTTCGATTCCGGTATGCGTGTCTTGAAGCGGTTCAATCATTTGGCGGAATATGGTGAACAACTCTTCCGGCTTTGTTGCCGCCGTTACTCGAGGACGGAATTTATTGTCGATCGATTTCCAATCGACATGGCGCAGATCGAAAAAGGCATACTGCTCGGCAAAGGTCTGCCAAAAGATAGCATAGTTTTCCTGCGGGTTATTCTCCGGAGCGTGGTTGCAGGTTTGCGGACGCTGGGCGGTTCGATGCAGGAAAATGTCGGCGGCGGTGCCATCGAGATGGAGGCGTCGAACATCGACAGACGGCCCTTCAGACAGCCGGACAACATTGTCCCCAGTGAAGACCATCTCCCTGCTGCTTGAACCGGGATCGCGTTTCGCGCTCCAGCTGGCAATGCAACTGACGGAAGTCAATTCATACGCTTGCAGGCTCTGGTCGCTGACTTCCAGCAGAAGGCCGTAGCCATCCGATAGCCACAGGCCATTTGCAGGGGCTGCACCTTGCTGAGCTGACAAGGGTGAAGTGGCGAGGCAGGAAAGTACAGTTGCTGCGGCGAGATTCTTCAACCAAACCATTGTTGACCGTCGCCTCTCCGTAACTTTGACTCGCCGCCGAGCGCGAAGTCACCAGGACATTGACGGTCGTGATCCTTGGAGTTGCTGAGCGCAAGAACTGGCGGTTATCTCCACAGCATTATCTTCCAGGGCAATGGCTATTGCGACTGCATTGCGCATTCTACCGAAGTGCAACCTCCGGGGCCTTGCGTGCGAACGTTGCCCACGGCATTCTTGATGTGAATGGCGGTCATGGCTGCGGGATAGGCCCACCAGAGCCGGCGGATGACGCGGTCTCCGGGCAGCCAGGAGTGCGGCTTCTTGAGTTCGTAGGTAACCAGGAATTCTGCGGCATACAGCGCCAAGCCTCTGGCCATGACGGGTTGGTTTGCTGGCGGGCGCGTGACCCAGGGGGCGCCGGCGGAGTATTCGTGGTCGAGCACGAGCTGGCGGCTGGTGAAGCGGAAACTCTCGGCTCCGCCGAGCGCGCCCATGACGGCGAAGAACTTTTTATCGAACACCCTCTTCGGCTTCGCGGCGGCGGGTGTGGAGGTCGTCTCCATCGGCGCGGCCGGAAGCGATTCAGGCGCGATTTTGTCGAAATCCTTGCTTTGTGCGGCGAGCCGGCCTGCCGGCAATAACGCAAGGGTAAGGATCAGTATTTCGGCTGCAGTCAAATATCGTTTCATTCCATCCTGTCGAGTTGGGCGCTGCAGCAAGGGAGGACCGGCAGTCGCGGGTTGCGCCGAGGAAGGTTCATCCGGCGTGACTTAAAAGGGAGCAAACCTGTGTCCAGTCGACAGAGGATGTTTTTCAACGAATTGGCCTGTTTTTCGCCTTTGTGGGACGCGTTCGCAGCTTAACGCGCAGGATTTTCGTCGAAGGTATCTCTAATGTTTCCCAACTGTGATCAGTGCTTTTCTAATGTTGAATCGTCTAATGTTGAATTGGCCAACCGGAATTGGCGCCGCACTGTCGCTGTTGCGAAGCTTGCCCATACGGACTCGCGGGCCTAAAATCTCAAACGTTCTTAAAAGGAGAGGTTTCGTATGCGAGTGTTCCGGTTCTTGCCGGTCGTTCTGCTTCTAACAGGTGTCATCAGCTTTGCTCAAACATCTTCGTCCGCCAGTTCCGCCACCAAGCCTGCTTATGGTTCCAGTCTCGACACGATCGACAAGAGTGTCGATCCTTGCGTGGATTTTTATCAGTACGCCTGCGGGAACTGGATCAAGACGGCCGAGATTCCTGCTGACCAGTCGCGATGGGGCGGCTTCAGTGAAGTCCGCGAACGCAATCGAAGCATTGAGCACGACATTCTGGAGAAGGCGGCGGCCGGCGGCGCGAGCCGTGATGCGGTCGATCAGAAAATCGGCGATCTCTACGGCTCCTGTATGGACGAGCAAGCAGTGAACGCGAAAGGAATTACTCCACTTCAGCCGGAGCTCGACCGCATCGCGGCGGTGCGAGACAAGGGTGCGCTGATCGAGGAGATTGCACATGTGCATCTGGTGGGACCGAATCCGCTATTTAATTTTTATTCCAACTCCGATCTCCACAATGCGGACGAGGTGATCGCCTGGGTGGATCAGGGCGGCCTGTCCTTGCCCGACCGCGACTATTACATCAAAGATGACGACGCGAAAATGAAGGAGATGCGGCAGCACCTGGTGGAGTATGTTACGCAGACGTTTACACTGGCAGGGCAGACGCCGCAGCAGGCGGCTGATTCGGCGCAGACTGTGCTGCGCATTGAGACTTCGCTGGCGAAGGCTGCGATGGACCGCACGGCGCGCCGCGACCCCAAGAACCTGGATCACAAAATGAGCCGCGACGAAGCCGTTGCTCTGGGACCGAATTTCTACCTCAACCGCTACTTCGTTGCCGTGGGCGCGCCCAATTTCACTCAGCTCAATGTGCCGAATCCTGATTTCTTCAAGCAGGTGAACGGCGTTCTGGAAACGGAATCTCTGGACTCGCTGAAGACCTATGTGAGCTGGCATGTGCTGAACGCGGCGTCCCCGTGGCTTTCGGAGCCATTTGTCGAAGCCAATTTCAAGTTCCAGCAGAACCTCAACGGCCAGAAAGAAATTCAGGCGCGCTGGAAGCGCTGTGTCAACCTCACCGATCGCCAACTGGGCGAGGCGCTAGGGCAGAGATATGTGGAACTGACCTTTGGCCCGGATGCCAAGCAGCGGATGCTCAAGATGGTGGACGCTCTGGAGGCGTCTCTCGCCAACGACGTTTCCGAGCTTTCCTGGATGAGCGAGGAGACGAAAAAGCAAGCCAAGGTGAAGCTCGATGCGATTCGCAACAAGATCGGCTATCCCGACGTGTATCGCGACTACAGTTCGGTGGTGATCAAACGCGACGACCTGCTGGGCAATGTGGCTCGCGCTACTGAATTCGAGTCGAAGCGCGATATTGCCAAGATCGACAAGCCGCTCGACCGCAAGGAATGGGGCATGACTCCGCCGACCGTAAACGCGTATTACAACCCGTCGTTTAACGAAATCGTGTTTCCTGCTGGCATCCTGCAGCCGCCATTTTTTGACAACGCCATGGACGACGGCGTGAACTTTGGCGGGATTGGCCTGGTGATTGGTCACGAACTCACACACGGCTTCGACGACCAGGGGCGCAAGTTCGACCCGCAAGGCAATCTGCACGATTGGTGGACGGAGCAGGACGGCAAGGAATTCGAGAAACGAGTCAGTTGCGTGGCCAACGAGTACTCGAACTTCGTGGCCGTCGACGACCTCAAGCTGAACGGCCGTCTCACGCTGGGCGAGAACACTGCCGACAACGGAGGCGCCCGGATCGCCCTGATGGCGCTCGAGCGCATGATCGCCGACGATAAGACTGGGAAGGAAGGTCAGAAGATCGACGGTTACACGCCCGAGCAGCGCTTCTTCCTGGGATTCGGGCGGGTATGGTGTGAGAAAGTGCGTCCCGAGCAGTCTCGCGTTTGGGTGGTTACGGATCCGCACTCGCCGGGAAAATACCGGGTCGATGGCGTGGTGCAGAACATGCCGGAGTTCCAGAAGGCATGGGGATGCAAGGCCGGGCAGCCTATGGTGGCCGAGAACGCCTGCCATGTTTGGTAGACATGTTTGGTAGATAAAAATGTGGGGACAACCGCCCCTTCGACTTCGCTCAGGCCAGGCTCTCGGCTGTCCCCACCACATTCATCGCGGTTGATCCCAACCGCTCAGCCGCGGCCACCAGCGGCGAACGTTGCGGCAGTACTCTTCGTAAGCTGCCCCGAACTTCCGCCGCAGCGTCGGCTCTTCATAGAACACAACAAACAGATGTATGCCGAGGGCAACCGCTGCGACGGCACCAATCAGTCTGGGATCAGGATGTCCAAAAATCACCCACAGCCCGATCCATCCCGCTGCGAAGCCCACGTACATGGGATTGCGCACGTAGCGGTAGAAACCAACTACGACCAGGCTCTGCGGCGGAGCAATCGGGACTGGCGTGCCGCGTCCGGTCCATCCGAAGTCCCAGACGCAGCGCAGGGCAACCGAGAACCCCAGTACCGACGGAATCGCCGCCAGCCATCGCCAGCGCGCCGCGCCCGCCGTTTCCATGGTGAAACCGAGCCATCCCGGAAGCAGCCAGAACCACAGGCCGAAGAACGCCGCGCCCACTAACAACGAGACCGCGGCGGTTAACCACCGATACCCGTGCCCCATTTCCAGACTCCGATCAGAATGTGCATCGGTCATAAATCCCTCCGCTAGCTGCTGCCGACATGCGCATCGCCAAAGCGACATTTGGCCCTGTCTTTATTTCGTTGCCGGAGCAGAGCGCCGAGCCAACTCCATTTCAATTCCTTCCGGAGAGACTAGAGTTCCCACTCGCGTCGCCTTTGGTTGAGTTGTTAGCAAAGTTACACTCAGGACGTGGGCTGAGTGCGCAGCGTCCAAAACTTTCACTACGCTCGCGTAAGGAGCCCTCGCGTCCGCCTTGATGTAAAGAGTCTGTGCGTGTTGAGACTGGCGGGCCTTGAGCTTTTCCGCCAGCGCTTCGGGCGTGACCGGATCGATTCCTAGAAAAAGTCCGCCGCTATCCGTCACGGCGATAATCCATGCTTCCTGCTTGTCGGCGTCGGGTACCGGCACCGCGCTGCTGGTGCGGGCTAACTCTACGCTGATCCCTTTCTGCATCGCGGGTCCGCTGCTCTGTGCTGCTGCAGACATCGTAGTTGCAACCGCTAGCAATGCGACGCCCCATACTCTGTTATTCAGTCTTGCGAGATTATTTGCTTTAAGCCAAGTCATAAGCTTCTCCTTCATGGCCGTTTCCGGCCGGTTGTTCGTTCATTCCTTACTGCGCCTTCGCTCCGCCCAGTGATGCGGTTGCGAGCGTTCCACCAAGTCCCATGGTTTCGACCGCCGAAGACGGCACGATCACCATCGAACCTTTTTCCTTAATTGCCTCGTAAAGCATGTTCATGGCGCGCAGGTGCAAGGCCACGGGATTTTCCGCGTAGGACGCCGCAGCCTGCACAAAACTGTCGGAGATTTCCTTTTCTGCCTGGCCCAGAATGATTCGCGCCTGCCGCTCGCGCTCGGCCTGCGCCTGCCGTGACATGGCGTCTTCGAGCCCCTGCGGAATCCTCACATCGCGGATCTCGACCGATTGCACGGTGATGCCCCAGGGATTTGTTTTTTCATCGAGAATGCGTTGCAACTCGCGACCCATGGTTTCGCGCTCAGTGATCATCTGCGCCAGCTCGTGACGGCCAATCGACTCGCGGAGTGCGGTCTGGGCGCTCATGTTGATGGCCTCGATGAAGTTCTCGACCTCCAGGATGGATTTTTCCGCGTTCCACACCAGCCAGAACACGATGGCATCCACATTGACGGGCACGGTGTCGCGGGTGAGCGTGGATTCCGCGGAGACGCTGGCGACGCGCACGCGCTGATCCACGTAGGCGCTCAACGTCTCCACGATGGGCACGATGTGGAAGAGACCTGGCCCGCGCAGGCCGACATAATGCCCCAGGCGCAGCACGGCGACCTTCTCCCACTGGCGGACGACTTTGATGGCGAACAGGAGATAGACGCCCAGCGCGGCGCCAGCGATGATCCCGGCGGGATGATGAATAGCCGCGGTGACGATTGCGCCCGCTAACAGGCAGATGACAAATAGTGATCTTCCGATGCCGCTGATCTGACCGATTTCGATTTTTGTCATGGTCTCTATCTCCCTTGCGTGGAATGAGGCGCTAACTCGCGCAGACGATCCAGCAGTTCTTCGACAGTGAACCCGGCAGCGCCGGCACGGGAGGCGAATTCCCCCGCCAGCTGGGCGAGTTGCCGCTCGCGCTCCGCGTTGTTCCGAGTGATCTTTTTCTCGCTGATGAATGTCCCGGTTCCCTGATGGGTTTCGAGCATGCCGCCCAGCTCAAGTTCGCGGTAAGCGCGTAGAACCGTGTTGGGATTGATGGCCAGATCGACCGCGAGTTGCCGCACGGTGGGAAGCTGATCGCCGGCGGAGAGAGTCCCCGCAGCCATGCCGGCTCGAACCTGGTCGATGATCTGGCGGTAGACGGGAACTCCGCTGCGCAGGTCGAGTTTGAGCTGGAAAGCCTGGGCGGGGGTGGAATTGCGTCCCATGTGAGTCAGTGTACTATACGACTAGTACACTAAGTCAAGAGAAAAATCACTATACCTTCATTTTCTTTAAAGCCGCAGTCGAGCCGCAAGAAAAGAAGGAAAAAGAAAAGGCCCGGCGAAATGCCGGGCCTTCTCTCACTCCAGTGAATTTTCTGTCCACCGGAGATGCGGAATCTCCTCGTGTCTAGTAGTGGTTCTGCATGATCAGGTGATCGACGATGCGGTGGGCTTCGTCGATGTGGCGGAGAGCGCGATCCCGCAGACCGCGCACCCCGGGATCATCTTCTTCGCGGGCGATATCGTTATGCGCCTTGTCGAGCAACTCGAGCGTGCGATGAAAGCGGCCGGCGCGGTCCATTCCAGCATCAACCGGAGGATGATCGGTCAGATTCTTGCCATCATCAATTGCAGCGCTCTTGATCTCTCCGATGGCTTTGTCGATCTCGTCGATGGCATGATCCTCTTCTTTGTCCATGTGATGAGTGAGAGCCGGATTCTCCAGGTGGGCGCGCGCGTGCCGCAAGTCGGTCAGCGCATGCAGGTAAGCCGGATGCCTTCCTGGTTCGTCAGCGAAGGTGAATGCGGCGCAAAGAGCAACAATAAACGCGAGTACGGCGCAATGTCGCACAGTCTTCATAGTCTCCTCAAGTGCCATCTTGGCAGAATGAACTTCGGTTAATAATGAACCCGGACCTGGAAGGTTTGACTCGATGGATTCTAGGGTGCGGCGTAGCTGAGCGGAAGTTACTTCGGGACATGGCCCGTTTAAGTCCTGACCTTCAGAAGACTTGCGGCTGCGGACGGGCTCTCATCAAGGGTTTGGGGAGGGCGCGGTCGGTTCAGTGCTTTGCCGGCGCCTTGAAGCCCTTACGGCGCTGCTCACTGTAGCGATGCAGCGCATCGAGGATGATGGGATAGGCTTCGCCCGCTGGGCGTATCTCGTCTACTTCGACAGCCTTGCCCTCAAGCTGTTTGTAATCCTGAAAGAAGCGTCGCAGCATGAGCATGCGGTGGGGCGGCATTTCCGCGGCTTCATAGTAGGAGTTGAATTCGGGGTCTTCGGTGGCGACGGCGATGATTTTGTGATCCTGCTTGCCGGCGTCGATCATGGTCATCAGCCCGATGGCGCGGGCGTGGATGATGGTGAGCGGCACTACGGTTTCCTGGCAGAGCACGAGAACGTCGAGCGGATCGTCGTCCTCAGCCAGCGTCTGCGGAATGAAGCCGTAGTTTGCGGGATAGTAAACGGCGGAGTAGAGGACGCGATCGAGCTTGATCAGGCCGCTCGCTTTGTCGAGTTCATACTTCACGCTCGATCCGAACGGGATCTCGATCACGCAATCGAATTCCTGCGGGAGCTTGTCGCCGGGAGTTACATCGTGCCAGGGATGGATCATGGGATTGTTGAACTAAAACGTTGGACTAACATGTTGAGCTAATTCCATTCTATCGGAGGACCGGGGCCGGGCAAGCGCGTCCTTCCAGAATCTTGATTCTGGCCGCGGCGTCGCGTATCGTCCTAACTGATTGCGAGATTCCTCCGGTGGGTGGTTGTTTATGTCGAGCCAAGGCAAGACTTATCTGAAATTCGGCGGGGCCACGCTGTTGATTCTTTTCCTGCTCGGCTACCTCGCTTATACCGGGGTGCAGGATAGCAAGAGCTATTACGTCACCATCAGCGAGCTGCACAAGATGGGGAACGGCGCTTACTCCAAACGCTTAAGGGTCGCGGGCAATGTGCAGCCGGGCTCGATCAAGCGCACCGGAACCCACGTTGATTTTGTGCTGATGGAGCAGGATCAGTTGCTCTCGGTGGATTACACCGGAACCGAAGCGCCTCCTGATACTTTCAAGGACGATTCGCAGGCGCTGGCCGACGGCAGCTTTGGCCGCGATGGCGTTTTCCACGCCAAGGCACTGCAGGCTAAGTGCGCATCGAAGTATGCGCCGCAACAGCCCGGCACTCCCGCTAACGGGGCGCCATCCAACCAACCGCCCAAGAGCATGACGCAAGTGCAGACCGGTTCTCAACCGGCCACGGCTTCGAACTAAGTCTGAATTCGGCTGGCTGAATTGCTTTCGGTTGTCCGGCAGTGCCTTAGTTTGAAAAGAGTGGCACCGATGAAAGTTGGCTCCAAGGTGCGCGTAATCGGCATCCCTGACGGGCTCGAAGACTATCCCGACTTTCCCTCGAAATCCGCATTCGCCAAGTGCGTTGGCCGCGAATTTGTTATCGCGGGCTTCAACCACGTTGGTATGGCGGAACTTGACATCTCGTCCGTGAACGGGAGCGCGGGCGAAACAATTTGGATCGAGCCGGGGTTCCTTGAGTTAATTTCAGACTGAGGCACTGCCTGCTGTCGCGCGCTCGACTTCGCTGCAGGCTTTCGCTATCTTCTACCTTTCCACTTGATCCCATGAATGTGAGCGCGTCCGAAACCGCGGCCTCAGCCGGAATCATCGCCGTCCGGAATCTGGTCAAGCAGTTCGGACGCTTCGCCGCGTTGCGCGGAGTGAACGCCGAGTTTGATGCCGGCAAGTTCCACGTGATTCTCGGTGACAACGGGGCGGGGAAGACGACTCTGTTGCGCGCGTTGGCGGGACTGGCGCATCCCACGCGCGGCGAGATTTCCATCCTGGGCAAGGATCCACGCGATGCCAGCCGCGAGATCGGTTACATGGCTCATCCGTCCCTGCTTTACGACGAGATGAGCGGCCTGGAGAACCTGCGCTACTTCGCGCGTCTTTACGATATTGCTGGCGACGGCCGCTGCCGGCAGGTGATTCAGGCCGTGGGGCTTGATCCCGAATTGTCGCGGCATGTAGGGAAATATTCGCAAGGCATGCGGCAGCGCATGTCTCTGGCGCGGGCCATTCTGCACGATCCGAAGATTCTGTTGCTGGATGAGCCGTTTTCCAACGTCGATGTGCACTCGGCGCGGGAGATGGTCGGCCTGCTCAATGGCATGCGCGACGCCGGCAAAACTATTTTCGTGGTCACGCACCAGGCTGCGCTGCTCGAGGTCGTAGCCGACGAATTTGTCTGGATGCAGGCCGGGCAGATCGTTGACCGCACTCATCATCTTGCCCGCGATCTGAACCAAGGCGATCAGAATCGAGCGGTGGAACCATGACCTCGTTCTGGTCGATCACGCTGGTCACGCTGGCCAAAGACATCCGCCTGGAGTGGCGCTCCAAGGATGCGCTCAACGCCATGCTGTTCTTCTCGATGCTGGTGGTGGTGATCTTTGTTTTTTCTTTCGATCCTCTGGCAGAAGAATCGCGCCACATTGTCGGCGGCCTGGTTTGGGTGGCGTTCTTGTTTGCAGCGGTCGTTGCTCTGAACCAGACCTGGGCGCGAGAGCTGCGGAACCAGGTGCTCGATGCCTACCGCGTCTCTCCTGCTCCGGCGAATGCATTGTTCCTCGCGAAAGTGCTGGGGAACTTCATCATGGTCAGCATTCTGGAAGCACTGATGGTGCCTCTGTTCGTGATCTTCTACAACCTGCGCGTCCTCGGCCCGGCGTGGCAGTTGATTCCGGTGGCGCTGCTGGGAACCTGGGCGCTGGTGGTGAACGGAACTTTTTTTGCAGCGATGTCGCTGCGCACGCGCAGCCGCGAACTCATGCTGCCTTTACTCTTGTTTCCGGTTTCCATTCCGGCAGTGCTGGGCATGGTCGCAGCCACCACAAATATTTTGACGGGGGAGAATCCTGCTCACTTCTTCATCGTATTGCTTCTCACCTACGATGTGGTGTTTACTACAGCTAGTCTGGCCTTGTTTGAAACGGTGTTGCAAGCGGAATGATTTGAAAGCGGAATGAAACGGGCCTTCCCCATCCTGGCAGTGCTGACGGCGATTTTCCTGGTCTGGGCTTTGCGCCTGGCTTGGACGGCCCCTACGGACGCCCTGCAGGGCGACGTTTACCGCATCATTTACTATCACGTGCCCTCGGCGTGGACGGCCTTCCTGCTGTTCTTCATCAATTTCATCGCATCGATCGAATACCTGGCCAATGCGAAGCCGTCCACACAGCGCGCTGCAAAGTGGATTGTGATTGCGATCGGAATCGTCGGCGTCATTGCGCCGTTTATCCCGCAAGTGCGAGAGCAGTTGCCCGTCGGGATGTATCCCAGTTCAGTCGCCACCACGGCGCTGACCATAGCCGCTCTTTATTTCGTGGTCGGAAAGTACTTTCCCGGGCAGGATCTCGACGTGCTCGCGGTGACCACGGCGGAGGTAGGCGTAGTTTTCTGCACCATCGTTCTGATCACCGGCCCCATCTGGGCGCGGCCGGTGTGGGGCATCTGGTGGGCGCCGGGGGATATTCGCCTCACCTCGACGCTGGTGTTGTGGCTGATTTACGTCAGCTATCTGGTGCTGCGGCGTTTCTCTGACAGCGCGCAGACCCAGAAACTGGCTGCTGTGCTCGCAGTTTTTGGCGCGCTTGATGTTCCGCTGGTTTATTTCTCCATCTGGTTCTTCCGGACGCAGCATCCTCAGCCCGTGATCGGCGGAGGCGGCTCGATTGATCCGCAGATGTTGCGCGCGCTGCTGATCAACTGGATGGCGTTTCTGTGTTTCGCGCTTCTGGTTTGCTGGTCGCGATATCGCCTGGAGAAGCTGCGCCGAGAAGTGGAAGAAGCGGAAGTTCTCGAATCGTTGCTCGAGCCTGCGGGATCGGCCTCGCCATCCAAAGCTAAAGTTCCTCTAACCCGGGGTCCACAATGAATTCCATCAAGTTTCTTTATGCCGCCTACATCGCCACCTGGGTAATTCACGTTCTCTATCTCGGTAGCCTGGTGCGGCGCTACAGCCGCCTGCGCCGGCAGATGAAGGATTTAGGGAAGTGAAGGGCGGCTGCGGGAACTGGCCATCGGGCTTCGGCAACCGGCACATGCTGGGCTTAGTGGTGACGCTTCTGTTGTGATCTGGATTGGCCGAAGCCCGAAGCCTGAACGCCGAAGCCCGGTCCTCAGTTCTCCGCTCCCCGCTGCAGAGCGCTGATTAAGTCCGTGCTGCCGCTGGAACGGAGAAATTCGTAGTCTTCGATCATGGCGGCGGTTCCGATGCGCAACGAGGGCAAGGGCGATTCCACACGGATGACGCGCGCCGTGAAGCGCACGCGTACGGCGTCGGTCAGCGTGATATGGGGTGGGAAGGTAAGAGTAACCTCGCACCGCGTTCCCGCCTCGACCGCGCGGTCGAGGTAAAAGAAGACTCCGCGGGCGCTCACATTCTGGGTTTCAGTTTGGAATTCGTTTTCCTGATCGTTTTCCTGCTTGAGGCGAACCACTGCCGGAAGGCGCATATCAAAGCGCCGCATCATTCGCCGTTCCTGAGCGTCCGGTTGCATCCGTTGCGTATATTCCGAAAGCATTGTTCCTCAAAAGACGAAATCTAAAATGCAGTCCGGAAATCAACCTTCAGGCTGGGTAGGATAGGCCCCGCCCCTCGACAGGCCCTGACAATCACCAATGTATAGAAATGCCAGCACTTTGCAAGAGCAAAAAGGCTCCGGAACTGATTCGGTAAATGTTCAACGGATCGGACCCTGGGTCGAGCGGCGACGAACCGGACACCTGCCTACCCTGCAATCCCGCTGCCATCGGGTGCCTCTGCTGTCCCCTGTTAATCCGCGACGAATCAGCGGCTTCTGGTTGCCTTGGCGTCGGCTGCGCATGGCGAATGCAGACCTTTGCAGAAACCGCGCCCGCCGCGGTCACCTGCAATTCGGTTCACTCTTCTGCCGTGCTACGGTTTTTCCGCTATCGTCCGGCATCTTTCCATGCCACACAACGCATCTGACAACCTCGGGAGCGCGCGTGCCGGGCGTCGCTTGATTCGGCCTCGCTTGACTTGGCTATCCATCAGATGTTTAAGTAGTTGTTTGCTTTCCGCCAGTTACAGGTGACAGTTCAGCAGCGGGCGGTTTCGCCGGTGCCGGGTGAGTACTGACTCGCGCGCCGTATCTAGTCTCTCCAAATCTATTGAGAATGGTCGGGTTGCATCGGAGGAAAAGCGTGATGGGTAATGGCCGTTGGTCGGGAGACAGCTTGGGAGAACATTCGGCAGAAAGCTTGGGAAAAACTTTGGAGAAAGATTCCGGAAAAAGCCTGTTGTGGCTGCGTGCTCTTGGGGGGCTGGTCGCGCTGCTGGTGGCCGGTTCGGTGTTGCTCGGATTGGGTTCCCACCGCTATGCCCACAAGTCGGTGGCTCAGCTTCCCGCTTCTTCTCAGAGTCCGGAGTTGTCCGGGCTGTCGCTGAAGTCGAAATCAGAATCGCGCGCCATTCTCGGACAATTGCCGCTCATCTTCGAGCCTAACCAGGGCCAGGCCGACCCCCAGGTGAAATTCCTCGCGCACGGCGCGGGATACAGTCTCTTTCTCGACGCGAACAGCGCGGTGCTGGCTATGCAGACCGCACCCTCGTCGTCATCGTCCTCAGCATCAGCAGCACAGTCCAGCGAGCAATTCGTGCGGATGAAGCTGGTGGGCGCCAACTCTGCGGCGACCCTTGCCGGAGCCGATGCGCTGCCCGGCAAGAGCAACTACATGATCGGCAAAGACCCGCAGAAATGGCACGGCGGCATTCCGCAGTTTGGCGGGGTTCATTACGCCGGCGTTTATCCCGGAATCGATCTCGTTTTTTATGGAAACCAGGGTCATCTGGAATACGACTTCCGCGTCGCTCCGGGCGCCAACGCGGCGCAGGCGGAACTGGAGTTTGATGGGACGAGCAAGCTGAAACTCAAGGTGAGCGGTGGAGACCTGATCCTCACCGGCAAGAACGACGGCGGCCTGCGCCTGCGAGCTCCTCAGGTCTACCAGCGTGATGGAGACCGCCACCTGCCGGTCACCGGGCGTTTTGTTCTGCGCGCCGCGAATCGCGTCGGTTTCGAGATCGGGCCGTATGATCGCAGCCGCGAGTTGATCATCGACCCGCTGCTTGATTTCTCGACGTACTTCGGTGGCACCGGTACGGAAACTTCGCCTTCAGTCGCGGTCAATGGAAACGGCAACATTTATATCGTCGGCACGACGCAGGGGTCGCCGGTGAGTGCGGCGGCGAATTCGTTTCCTCCTACTTCCTCCCTGACGTTGATCCCAACGACCCTCTCGCTCACCACAACGAGTCCCAGCCATGTTTTCGTCGCTGAGATCAATCCTTCGCAGCCGCCATCGGTGCTGTATGAAACGTTCATCGGCGGCACCGGATCAGACAGCAGCGTCGGCATTGGCGTCGATGCCGGGGGCAATGCCTACCTCGTCGGCAACACCAGTTCCACCGACTTCCCGACCTTCGGCCTTCCTTACCAGACTGCGCCCGAGACCAAGATCAATTGTGTGGGCTTGCCCACTTGCAACTCGGTGTTTGTTAGCGTGCTCAACCCGGCGGGCTCCGCCCTTATCTATTCCTCCTATCTCTCCGGCAATGGCGACGACCAGGCCAGCGGGATGACGATCGACACCAAAGGCGACGTGTTCCTCACCGGCACCACGACTTCGCAAGACGTGCCCTCACTGACCGATGCTTTTCCCGCGACCTACTTCCCAGTGCCGATCCAGCAGAAGCCGGGGACGAGCCTCCAATTCTTCGTCACCGAGGTAGATACCAAGAACCCGAATAGCGTGGGCGGCATAGCGTATTCCACGTACTTCGGTGGAACCACGCCGACTCCCGTTGCCACCAACTGTGGCGCACCGCCATGCAACGTCGGTGGCGGCATCGCCGTCGATGCAACCGGCAACATCTATTTCAGCGGCACGACGAATTTCTACAATAGCGGCCAGGGCCAATTCGGCGACGGCGTCGTGGGAATCGATTTTCCCATCGTGAACGCGTATCAGCCCTGCCTGGATACGATTCCACCGACCGTCCTCACCAATCCATATCTGTGCACAGCGCCGACCACCGGCGGCGTGCCCTATCCGACCGATGCCTTTGTCGCCAAAATTAATCCCCTTGGGGCCGTAGGCGCGCAGCTGCTTTGGTCGACTTACTTCGGTGGCGTGGGTAACGAGACGGGCCCTGACGTTGCGATTGATTCCGGCGCCGCCAACGTTTATCTGACCGGAGAAACCAATACGGGAGCGACCCCCACGACCCTCTACAACCTGCCCACTGGGACCACGCCCTTCCAGTCGTGCCTGGATACTCCTCCCGTCACTCCCCCCACAGGGGCAGCGTGTCCGCCCATTACAGCTACCCCGGTTCCCTTCGATGCCTATGTGGCGCGAATGACCAACCCCACGCAGAACGGTTCCGGCACTCCAATTAACGTGGCGCTCACCTATTTCACTTATTTGGGTGGAACAGCAAACGATAGTGCCTCAGCCGTCGCTGTGTTGGATTCGCAGAGTACCACGCTAAACGACGTAGTCCTGACGGGAACGACTGCGTCGAAAGACTTCCCCACCACCATCGGCGCATTCCAGACGACGCTCAACGGAACGCAGAACGCTTTCTTTTCGCAGATTAATACGACGACAACGACCCAAACTCAGGTTGGTTCTTTCTCCACCTATCTTCTAGATCTGCCTGGTGGCAATGGCGTGGATCGCGGCACCGGCATCGCGGTCGATGCCAATTTGAATTCTTATATTGTCGGCGATACCACCTCGCCGAACTTTGGGACCAAGAATGGCCTGCAGACTACGCTCAATGGAACCCGCAACGCGTTCGCGATGGAGCTGGGAACCGCGTCCAGCCTGAGCATCTCATGCTTGGGGGCATGCGTCTCGCCGAACACGGCAATCGTGAGCGCAGGCAATCAAGTCACGGTCACCTTTACGGTGGTAAATTCAGGGCCGGACCCGGCCACCAACATCCAGGTGAGCGGCAATGTTCCCCTTTCCGAGGGAGTAACATTCAACAGCGCCACGGTGGGCTCGGGCACCTGCAGCGCGCCAAGCAGCAACGGGGTGGTTTGCCAGATCCCCACGCTGCAATCTGGCGCCCTCGCGACCCTCACCTTTGTTGTGACGCCGAACGGCACGTGCAGCGGCTGTTCGGTTACGGGAACGGTCTCCAGTGCTAACTGTACAAATAGCTGCAACACGGCTACGGCCTCGTTCACGGCAGGCGGTTATAATGCATCCATTAGCCCCCCTTCTAGGACGGTGGCCGCGGGTTTGCCGGCCGTATACGCCGTGAGTCTGACTCCAATCCAGGGCGCGTTCCCGGCTAATATCACACTCAGCTGCAGTGCGCTGCCCACCGGGGCAGGCTGCAGTTTTACCTCAACCACGGTTACGCTCAGCGGTGGCGGCTCTGCCTCGGTCGGCCTGAACCTCACCACGACGGCACAGCCCGAGACCACGGTCAGTTCGACCGGATGGCGCCACCCGATTTATGCGTTCTGGCTGATGGTTCCAGGGATGGCTCTGTTGGGGTTGGGTTCCGGCGGTAAAGCTGGCGGGAAGAAGATGAAGCGATTGTGGGGCTTACTCGCGCTCTCGGTACTCTTCGCCGCGGTTCTGCTGCAGCCCTCTTGCAGCACGCGGCAAAACACAGCCGACAGTGAGCGGAACTCCCTCGGGCACCTACGCTCTCACCATCACGGCTACTTCAGGCACATATACCCAAAACGTGCCGTTCAGCCTGACGGTGGTTCCATAAGCTGCAACACGAGTCGCTCGGAAAGACTTAAGACTGCCGAGGTGGGCTCTACGCCCCGGCGGAAAGCTTGTGGTGGCTCTTGGCCTCGGCGATCCCATACTGCCGGATCTTGTAAAGCAGGGCCTTGTAGCTGATCTGCAGAAGGGCCGCGGCCTGTTTGCGGTTCCAGTTGGTCTGCTCGAGCGCTTGCCGGATGGCTTCGCCCTCGGCTTCGTCTTTGGCGGAGCGCGCCAGAGATTTCAACCCGCCGCTCGCTTCGCCCTTTGTCGCTGAATCTCCCCGGCCCCGCCGGTGCCGTCGTTGCGCGGCTGCAATTCCGCGACCGCGAGATTTTCGTCCCCCAGGATTAAGTAGCGCTTAAGAAAGTTGTTCAGCTCGCGCAGATTGCCCGGCCAGGAATGCGCCTGGCAGGCCTCGAGCATCGCGGGAGAAAGCGGCAGCTGGGGCCGCGCGTAACGCTCGGCCATGCGCGTCATGAAATGCTTCAGCAGAATCGGAATCTCTTCCTTGCGCTCGCGCAGCGGCGGGAGTGACAGCGTGAACGCGTTGAGGCGATAGTAAAGATCTTCGCGCAGCCGTTTTGCAGCCAGAGCCTGCGGAATGTCGATGTTCGTAGCGGCGAGGATGCGAACGTCCACGCGGATGACGGAGCGGCTGCCCAGCCGCGAGAATTGCTGATCTTGCAATACGTGGAGCAGCTTGGCCTGCAGCGCCGGCGGCATCTCGCCGATTTCGTCGAGCAGAATCGTGCCCTTGTTGCACAGTTCGAACTTTCCCGGCTTGGCGTGCGTTGCTCCGGTAAAAGCTCCCGGCTCGTAGCCGAAGAGTTCGCTCTCCAGCAGATCGGCGGGGACGGCCGCGCAATTTACTTTCAGGAACGTGCGGTGAGCCCGCGGCGAGAGCTTGTGAACCAGGCGAGCCAGCACTTCTTTGCCGGTGCCGCTCTCGCCGAGCAGCAATACCGGAATATCCACATTGGCGACCAGCGCGGCTTGCGAGCGGATCTTCCGCATGACGGGGCTGGCGGCTATGAAGAATGTGTCTTCGCCGACCTCTTCGACTTCTCCTCCGACCGGCACTTTGCCCTGACCCAGGCACTGGTTGACCACCGCATCCAATTCCGCTTTCTGGAAGGGTTTGGTGAGGTAATCCTGGGCCCCCAGGCGCATGGCCTGCACCACTTTCTTGGTATCGTTGACGCAGGAAAGCATCACAACTTTCACGCCCGGCCGCTTCTGCCGTAGTTGCTCAAGCGTCTCCAGCCCGTCGATGCCGGGCATCAGAACATCCAGCAGCACCAGATCCGGCTCCATACCCTTGTCCACGCGCTGCAGAGCTTCTTCGCCGGTTGACGCGGTTTCCACTTTGTAGTCGTCGACCTCGAGCAGCGTCCGGATATAACGCAGCATTGCCGGTTCGTCATCCACCAGCAGAATCTTGGCCGTCTCGCTTATCGCCTTCTCGCTCATCGAGTCTTTCCTTTGCCCGCTGCGCTCGGGACCGGTTTGAAGGGAATGAGGAAGGAGAATTTGCAGCCCGCCCCAGGATCGCTTTCTACCCAGATTTTTCCGCCCATGCCCTGCACCAGTCGGCGCACGATCGCTAAGCCCAGCCCCATACCCTCCTGGTTTTCCGTGCCCGGCAGGCGGAAGAAATCGTCAAACACTTCCTGTTGATACTCTGCTGGAATTCCTGGTCCGGTATCGGACACGCTCACCTTCACGGCATTCGGTTGCGCAGTATCCTGTCTCCGTCGCTCGCCAGCGGACGCTGGCTGGGCCGCCGCCCGGCGCTCCCACATGTGAGGCTCCGCATGCAGCCAGACCGTGCCTCCCCGCGGCACAAATTTGAAAGAGTTCTCCAACAGGTTCGAGATTACGCGCTCCAGCTTGGGAGAATCAAAAGGAAAAACCGGCAATTTGTCGTTCGCCAAAAAGTAAAGAGCCAATCCTTTTTCCTGAAAGCGGGTTGACCATAAGCGGCAAACGTCGGACAGGCACTCGTTGATGTTGCCCGCGGCAAACTGCATCTTGAGCCCGCCGGTTTCGAGAGCGCTGTAGGTCAGGAAATCCTGAATGAACTGCTGCAGCCGCTTGCCGCTCGATTGCATATCGCGCAGCACTTCACGCTGGCGGTCGTTCAACGATCCTAGCTTCTCGCTTTGCAGCAATTCGACATAGCCGTTCAGAATTGCGAGCGGCGTTTTAAGATCGTGAGCCGCGGAGCCGAGAGCATTCGTGGTGCGCTGGAATCGCTCCTGCAACTCGGAGTGCGCTTGTTGCAACTCAGCCGCATCGAGAATTACTTCCCCCGCGGTCGCGGGCGAGGGCGCGCTCGTCTTTGCTTCGCCGGGCCCGGAGACAGAAATATTCTTTTGCGCGGTGGCCATAGCCATAAAAGGACGGTCTAACACAGAGGGAGGAGGACTCGACTTGCTGAAGCAAAACCCTGTACAAAAATCGTATGCTAGGCCACTTTTCCCTGTCAACGAAAAATGCAACCTGATTACCCAAGTGTGGCAAAACCTTGCACTTAATCGCTGGCCAGGACCGCAAATACGCTATTTCTGGGCGGGAGGTCACGGAATCGCAGTAGCAGGTGCAACCGCCCCACTTTGACGGCGTTAGCCCTCCCGGCGCCCGGACTTGACCGGACGGCTTTCGGGTTTCATCCCTGTTGCTTCTTGGATTTGGCTCATAACTCATGATTTGGCCCCTAAGATGCTGGAAATGCTGGGTTAAACGAATCTAGGAAGGGGTGTGCGTGAGCGGCATGAACGGCAAGGCTGTAACGGCAGAGCGTCGGCGGTGGCCTCGCCTGCCTTTGGCGATTCCCGTATTTGTCAGAAGCGGAGCAGAAACGGGAAAGGAATTCCTGGAGTTTGCCACCGCCCTCAACGTTTCCGCCGGGGGCATGCTGGTCGCAGTTCGCCGCTCAATCCCCTCCGCAGCTCAGGTTTTGCTGGAGATTCCCAGCGCCCCCCTCGCTGCCTTAGCAGCCTTGCCCCAAGTCGCGCGAAGCCTGCGCGCGAAGGTGTTGCGCATGCAGCACGGGGAGGGCTACAACCTCGTCGGGCTGAAATTCTCCCGGCCGCTGCTCAATTCTCATGTTACCGCCAGACCGCTCCGACGGAAGCTGGCTTCTACGGTGTGAAAATCTTTTCCCTCGCCTTTTGCCTATTTTCCGCCGCGGTTCCGACCTGCCGGTTACCCAACGTCTCACCTCCCAACCTTTAGTAAGTTGCTTTCCATCAATCACATAGACTAGGCTCTGGGTATACGTGCCGGCGCTCCTTGCGTTTGGTTCTCCGGGTGCACACTACCCCCATAAGCCTGTGCTGCGGTAGCTCCGGCGTAGCTTGGAACACTTATGAGCACTTCAAATCCAGTCAGCGCACTAATCCAGCCCCTGGGCGAGATGCCCCCCGACTCCGTCGTATTCGGCGGCACCGAAGCCATGCGGGCTCTGCGGGAGCGGCTGGCTAAAATCGCCGGCGCCAACGTCCCGGTGTTGATCCAGGGAGAGAGTGGCACGGGCAAAGACATTATCGCGCGTATGATCCATGCCGGTTCGCCGTGGAAGACCGGTCCGTGGGTGAAGGTGAATTGCCCGGCGATTCCCGGCACGCTTCTCGAAAGCGAACTGTTCGGCTACGAAAAAGGAGCATTCACCGGCGCCTACGGCACCAAGCCCGGCCGCGTCGAGATGGCGCACCGCGGCACTTTGTTCCTTGATGAGATTTCAGAACTCGACATGGCCTTGCAGTCGAAGCTGCTGCAGTTGCTGCAAGACGGCCAGTTCTGCCGCATCGGCGCCCAGGAAGACAAGAAAGTTGAAGTTCGCGTGGTCTGCGCGACGAATCGCAAGCTGGAAGAGGAGATCGCAGCCGGCGCCTTCCGCGCCGATCTTTTCTACCGCATCAATGTCGTGAATCTGCATATGCCGCCGCTGCGCGAGCGTGTCTCCGACATTCCGCAACTGGTCAGCTATTTTCTCGAATACTACAACCATAAATTCAACTCACGCGCCAACCCGCTCTCGGCCGATCTGATGAACGCGCTGAAGAAATACCACTGGCCGGGCAACGTCCGCGAGCTGGAAAATCTGATGAAGCGTTACGTGATCCTGGGCACCGAGGAGTCCATCTCCGGCGACCTGCGGCCGCAGCCCCAGGATTTCTTCACCGCCGATATTTTCGTCGACGGTCCCATTTCGCTGAAAAAGATTACCCGCCAGGCGGTGCGGGAACTGGAACGCAAGATCATTCTCAAGGTTTTGCAGCATCACCACTGGAACCGCAAACAAGCCGCCCGCGCGTTAGGCATCAGCTACCGCGCGCTGCTTTACAAGATCCGCGACGCCGGCCTGCCCTCAAACCGCGCTCCGCGCCTCGTCCAGCGAGAAGAAGCAGTCCAAACTGTAGCCGCAGACTAAATCGCAATCTCACCGTAGCCGTTATTCTTCCCGCGCGGTAGCAACGACATCCGTTGCTAAGCCCGTTGCCCCATTAGCGCGCGACAGTGAAAAGCGATCTGCTTCTCCTCCTGCGTGGGCACAGCCTGAATCTTGTCGGCTGTCAGGCCAAGGACCTCCAAGCCCGCCGTCGCTGCTGACCGAATGCGTTCGCTGTGTTCTCCAATGCCTCCGGTAAAAACTAGAAGATCGATTCCTCCCAGCAGAGCCACATAGGCGCCGATTGCTTTGCGCACCGCAGTGGCGAAAACATCGAGCGCAAGAACGGCACGCGGATCGCTGCGCTGGGCCCGTTCTTCCAGCGCCTTCACGTCGCTCTCGCCGGACGAAAGCGCAAATAGCCCGCTCTGATGGTTCAGCAAATCCTCAAGCTCGTTCCCGCCCAGCTTCCCGTTGCGCATGAGGTAGAGAAAAACGCCGGGGTCGAGATCGCCGGAGCGTGTCCCCATTGGGATGCCGCCCGTGGGCGTGAGCCCCATGGTAGTGTCGATCGACCGCCCGTTGCGCAGAGCGCAGAGGCTGGCCCCGTTGCCGAGGTGCGCGAAAATAGCTCGCTCGGGAAGCCGCGAGCCGAGCCGCCGCACCAACGACTCATAAGAGAGCCCGTGGAAACCGTAGCGCCGAATCCCGGCCTCGAAGTAGCGCTCCGGAATCGGCAGATGCGATGCCACTTCCGGCATGGTGCGATGAAACGCGTCGTCGAAACAGGCGTAGTGCGCCGCTGAAGAAAAAATCGCCTGCGCCGCAGTGATAAGCGCAAGCGCCTGCGGAATATGCAGCGGCGCGAAATGCACCGCGGCGCGCAGTTGGTCGAGAACCTGTGGGGTGATGAGCTGGTGCGCGAGCAGGTGCGGGCCCCCGTGCACCACGCGATGCCCCACGGCCGCGGGCGGAGTGTGAACATGTTCTTTGATCGCCGCAGCGAGAGCGGTGAGGGCGTCGCTCTGCGACTCGTGAATTCTTTCTTTCCCGACCAGAGCCGTTCCGTCGGAAGAAAGAATGTTCAGTGTGCCGTTGGCGCGTCCAATGCCTTCAGCGCTTCCCGTCAGCACAGGTTCTTCATCGCTCGCAACGCGGTGGTAGATGCCGAACTTCAGCGAAGAAGAACCGCTGTTGAGAACTAGGATCAGGCCGTCTTTCCCAGCCGAATAATCCGCCATGGCTATCCCGGCCACTTCCAGTTGCGGATCTCTTCCTTATCGATGCCTTCGGCGTGGGCGTAATTGATGCTGTCGATGATCTGGTCTTTCAGCCATCCTTTGACGTGCGCTCCAATCGGCTGCAGGCGGGGAACCCGGTCGATGACATCAATTGCCAGATCAAAGCGGTCGATCTGGTTGAGAATGGCGAGTTCGAGCGGCGTGTTGATGTTTCCCTTTTCCTTGTATCCCCGCACATGAAAGTTTTCATGATTCGTGCGGCGGTAGGTGAGTTTGTGGATCAGCGCTGCATAAGCGTGGAAGTTGAAGATCACTGGTTTGTCGATGGTGAAGAGCGAATCGAAGTCGCGGTCCGAGAGTCCGTGCGGATGTTCGCTCTCCGGCATGAGTCGGAAAAGATCGACGACGTTGACGAAGCGGATCTTCAAATCAGAAAAGTGCTCCTTCAGGATCGCAACCGCGGCGACCGCCTCCATGGTTGCGATATCACCCGCGCAGGCCATCACCACATCCGGCTCCGCGCCGACGTCGGTCGAGGCCCAGTCCCAGATGCCGATGCCCTTCGTACAGTGGTTTACGGCTTCATCCATGGTGAGGTACTGCAGGTGATCCTGTTTGTCGGCGACGATGACGTTGAAGTAGTCTCGCGAGCGCAGGCAATGATCCGTCACACTCAGCAGGCAATTCGCGTCCGGCGGCAGATAAATGCGGACAACATCCTTGCTTTTGTTCGTGACCACATCAAGGAACCCGGGATCTTGATGCGTGAAGCCATTGTGATCCTGCCGCCATACCAGCGATGTAATCAGGATGTTGATGGACGGAACCGGCGCCCGCCAGGAGATCTCTTTCTTCGACTTCTCCAGCCACTTGGCGTGCTGGTTAAACATGGAATCAATCACATGCACGAAGGCTTCGTAGGTTGAGAAAAATCCGTGGCGGCCGGTGAGAACGTAGCCTTCAAACCAGCCTTCTAACGTGTGCTCGCTGAGCATCTCCATGACGCGCCCATCGACATCGAGTTCGCCGCCGTCGGCGTCTTCCGGTTTGTATTCGGCGAGCCACGTCTTCTTCGAAGCCGCGTAGATCGCGGTAAGCCGGTTGGATGCCGTTTCATCCGGACCAAATACGCGGAAGGAATTCATGTTGCGGCGCATCACTTCGGCAAGAAAGTGTGCGAGCACGTCGGTCGGCTCAGCGTAACTCCCTCCCGGCGTTTTTACCTTGACGGCGTAGTCGCGAAAATCCGGCAGTTCGAGTTCCTTGCGCAGCAATCCGCCGTTGGCGTGCGGATTGGCCGAGATGCGGCGCGTGCCCGAGGGCGCAAGTTCCTGCAGCTGCGGCACCAGCGTTCCCTGGGCGTCGAAGAGTTCTTCTGGCTTGTAGCTCCGCAACCAGTCTTCGACAATTTTTAGATGGGATTTATTCGTGGCCGGGTCGAGCACTGGAACCTGGTGCGCGCGCCAGAAATCTTCCACCTTGTGGCCGTCGACCTCTTTTGGGCACGTCCATCCTTTCGGGGAGCGAAGCACGATCATGGGCCAGCGCGGACGCGTCGTATCGCCGGTTGAACGCGCATGTTGCTGGATTGCGCGAATCTCAAGAATGCATTGCTCGAGAGTCGACGCCATTTTCTGATGCATGATGAGCGGATCACTGCCTTCGACGAAATAAGCCTTGTGGCCGTAACCAGTCAGCAGCGCCTCCAATTCGTCATGCGGAATGCGCACGAGAATAGTGGGATTCGCGATCTTGTAGCCATTGAGGTGCAACACCGGCAAAACAGCTCCGTCGCGAATCGGATTCATGAACTTGTTGGAATGCCAGGAGGTCGCAAGCGGACCAGTCTCCGCCTCGCCGTCGCCAACTACCACAGTGACGATAAGATCGGGATTATCAAACGCCGCGCCATACCCGTGCGAGAGGGAATATCCAAGCTCCCCGCCTTCGTGAATCGACCCCGGCGTCTCCGGCGTGCAGTGCGAGCCGATGCCTCCCGGAAACGAGAACTGCTGAAAAAACTTGAGCATTCCGGCTTCGTCGCGGCTCTTGTCGGGATAAATTTCCGAATAGTAGCCTTCGAGATAGCAGTTGGCGAGCGTAGCCGGCGCGCCGTGACCGGGCCCGGCGATGTACATTACATTCAAATCGTACTTTTTGATCAGCCGATTCAGGTGAACCCAAACCAGCGACTGCCCGGGATCCGAGCCCCAGTGACCCAGCAGCCGATGCTTGAAGTGCTCGGGCTTGAGCGGCTCGCGGAGCAAGGGATTGGCGCGAAGATAGATCATCCCGGCCGCAAGATAATTGCAGGCTTCCCAATACGCATGCATTCTTAGCAGCTCTTCTGGCGAAAGGGGTGACGACAGGGGCGTTGCGACTTCAGCGGTAGCCATACATATTCTCCTGGGGATGGAGGTGGAATCAGAGTCTGAGGAAGGTCGGCCTTACCTTCACAGAAAAGTATACCCTGCTGCGCCGGAGCGGGCGCGTCGTACGAACTCCATCAGCCGATTCCGAGCTCGTCGGGGGATTCCAGCGGCGTCCCGCAGCGCCGGCAGATGATGGAGGAACAGTCGCCGCAGGTCAAGGGATCGTTCACCTCTTTGGCGCAGTTCGGGCAGTAGAGGGAGCCGGGGTTTGGCTCTGGGGTAGGATTCTGAGGGCGTGTCGCCATGCGCAGAAAAACTGTACCACAGGCCCGGGGCAGGGTAGCATTGAGACGAGGTTTCGCCCAGGAGTCTGATATGCACTCACCTGCGTGGTTCAACACGAGAGCAGCGATAGATATCGCTTGCATGGCTATGCTTGCAGCGGTCCCGCTGACGGCCCAGGCACAGAATTCAACCACGCAGGCGGTTCCGGTTTTTGAGATTGAGAGCGCCCACAGCTCGATCAAATTCGACGTGAAGGCGTCGGTGAATATCGCGGGCAAATTCGACACCTGGGATGCCAGCTTAACGTTCGCGTCTCCCGACGAAACCACAGGTGCTTTAGAGATCAAAATCCAGGCCGCAAGCGTGGATACCGGAAGTGGCATGAAGAACGGCAAGCTCAAAGGCAAAGACTTCTTCGACGTTGAGCAGAATCCGCTAATCACGTTTAAGTCAACGAAGTTTGTGAAAACCGGTCCCGAGAATTTTGAAGTGGACGGCGACTTTACGATACGCGGAGTATCGAACCCCGAAAAGCTGACGCTAACAGTTTCCGGCAGGGGGACTGGCGCAGGTGAGATCAAAGGGAAAATGGTCTTCAACCGTAAGGACTACGGAATGAACAAGGGCATTCCGTTCATCAAGATCGCCGACCATGTTGACGTGACTTTCCACCTCAAGGAAAAGCGAGTCAGCGGGCCTCCGCTGGCCTCGGTATATCAGGAATTCCAGAATCCCTTTGGGCGACGGGCATAATAAATACTGCGCCGCCAAAGGCGGCTCAATGACGCGATAAAATCTTACTCATGCCAGAAAAATCCCTCACCCCCGACGAAAAACTGCAGCAGGAATTCAACCGCTGGGCCGCCGCGGGCGAAGGCCCGAAGATGGAGAACCATCATCTCGACATCACCGCGAAAACAATTCGCAAGATGGATCTGCGTCCCGGCGAACGCGTGCTCGACCTGGGTTGCGGCTCGGGATGGGCGACGCGGCTGCTGGCACGGCTCGTCGGCGAAGGTCCGGATGGCTTCGGACAGGTAGTCGGGCTCGATGTTTCCGACGAGATGATTCGCGAGGCCCGCGCCGCCTCCAAAGATTTCGACAACGTGCTCTACGTCTGGGGATCGGCGCAGCAGATTCCCTGGGAGGAAAACTTCTTCGACAAGGTCTTGTCGGTCGAGTCGTTTTATTACTATGCCGACCAGGACCGGGCGCTGATGGAGCTTTTTCGCGTGTTGGCCCCGCGCGGCAGGTTATTCATCCTCATCAATCTATACAAAGACAATCAGTATTCGCTGCAGTGGGTCGACAAGCTGAAGGTGCCCGTACACGTGCGCTCCGAGGCGGAATACGTCGACCTCCTGAAGAAGCATGCTTTCGAAAATGTGGAAGCTTGCCGCGTTCCTGACGACACGCCCACGCCCGCTGACTACCAGACGAAATCGTTCCACAGTCTCGACGACCTGCGCGCGTTTAAGCGCGAAGGCGCCCTGTTGCTGATGGCGACGAAACCTGACCTGCGTACACCTGCGCCGGGATACACAATCTATTAGACATTCTTAAAACTAGATCTCGTCGTCATCGCCATGGCTCAGATCTTTAACCGGGCTCAGAGCACGCCCGTCCGACGCATGATGAATCTCGATGCGGCCGTTCACATTCTCCAGCTTGATGCGCGGGCCGCCCGAGCCCAACTCCCCGCGCAAGTCGTGGCCTACGACTCTGCGATGGTTCACATGCAGCCCAAAGTCGTTGTCGATTCCACCGGAAACGGTGCTAGCCTCAATTTCTGCCTTCGAATCCGAAGGGATCGTTAACTCGACCGAACCATTCACCGAATTCAATTCGACGGGCGAGCCGGAAAGCTGATCAAACCTGGCGTCCAGACGCCCGTTGATGGTGGAAAGCTCCGCGCGTCCGGCGAGATTGTGCGCTTCCAGCCTGCCGTTGATGCATGAGGCATGCACTTCTCCAGTGACGCCGGTGACGTCGAGCGAGCCGTTGATCAGCTTGATCTCGTCCAGTCGCACGGTGCGCGGCACGGTCAGCGTGTATTCGACGCTGGCAGGATTGTTGTGCGATCCCCAACTAAACGTGAGGTCGCGATCGCGATACTTGGTACGAATTGAAAGATGTTCTTTGCTCGAATCAATTTCGATACGCGCCTCGTCGAGCCGCTCCTTCGCGTCGGCGTATTTAACCGCATCCACCTTGACTTCATTCTGGTCCCAGGTGGAGATGTGAACCGCGCCGTTAATGTTGTCCAGCTCCACGTTGCCGTCGGGAGTGAGGGCGTACGTCTGATGGAATTCCTCGGTGAATGCGCCCCGGTGATCGGAAGCGTGCGCTCCGAGCGCGAAAATGAAGAGGGCGCAGATGGTCCCTAGAACTGCGCCCAACCAGGTGGGGAATTGGCGTTGTCGGTTCATAGGCTTCCTCCCTTTCAACGGGTTAGACGCGGCGATTTGGAATTGGTGAGGGCCGGCACCGGAAAACTGCCCCGTGTCTGCATATACGAAGGCCAATTCAGGGATGTTCCAGCTTTTTCAAACCCGGTGCGCTGCCGATGCGTCCTCGGTTCCACTCTTCTTGCCGGCTTCGGTCAACAGGTAAACTCCCAGAATCGTCATCTCCGGCTCAATCGGGTGCCGGTAGCGCTGGCCGGGGAACACGACGTAGTAAATCGCGGGGTATAACAAGATCAGCCAGAACAGCAGCCAGGCGCCGGGTTTGCGCCGGCGCAAAGCTCGTCCCAGGCCCCAGAACATGAGCACGGAAGAAGCGAGAAACAGCGAGTTCTTCACTTGCGCGAGCCACCAGACCTGCGCCAGCCGCGGCGGCCCAGCCCAGAAATAAATGAAGCGCTTAAGGCAGAGCACCGCAAAGCGCCCGTAATCCTCCTCGATATAATCGAGTGCTTGCCGCTTGCGCATCGCAATGTAAGCCAGCTCGCCCATCTCGGTGTATTGCCGCATGGAGTAAACATCCTGCGTGGGATGCACTTGCTGCATCCACGTGCCGTCGGCGCCGCGGCCGTTACCCAGGCGCAACTCCGCCCCGAAGTTGTCGCGAATAAAAATGAACGTGCCAAAAGTTTTGTAGTTCCGCACCGTCCATGGCATAACACAAGCCACGAAAACGACGGACGCTAGCACCACGCCCGCCAGCGACGGCTTACCCCGCTTGGCGCGGTGATACCAGGCCCACAGCCCCGAGGCCGGGAGAAACGACAGCAGCACCGTGCTGTCCACTGCGGCGGCGCCCCAGAGCAGCCCGAACCAAAGCCACGGCTTCAACCCGTCGCGCTCCTCCATAGTGAGCGCAAGCCACAGAATCACCGCCAACAGCAACGGCGAGAGACTCGTTTCCCACACCCAGCGCGTGGGCCAATACATCATGTAAGGGAGCAGCGCCCAGGTCCACGCAGAGCCGACCGCAACTTTCTCGGAAAAAATCCTCCGCGCGATCAGAAAAATTGGAATGCAGGTAAACGCCGAGAAAATGCTGTTAAGCAAGAGCAGCACAAACGCCGATGCGCGCGAGTAAATGCCGAAAATGTGGAACACACCCGCAGTCAGATAAGGATAGAGCGGAGGCTCCCAAGCCGTAGGCCCGGTAGCTGCCCCGAAAGGATTGCTGAAGCCGTGTCCCGAGGCGATGGCCGCGGCAATGCGTCCCATCTCCCAGCCAAAGCCGAAATTATCGTCGGCGCTCTTGAATCTATAAGTACGGCCGACGATGATCCAGCCTACGCGCAAGAAAAGGGCGATGGCCACCATCCAAAACATTGAGGTGCGGATATGAGCCCACGTGTCAATCAGCACAGCTGGAATGCGTGCGCGGTCAGTAGCCACGGCGGGTCTTAAATTCATGAATGATTCTATTTGTAACTGAGTCGCGACTCGGGGGCAACTGAACGACCTGGTGCTCACCCAGCCAAATGCATATGTGGGGACGGCCGTCCTCGGCCGTCCGGTCGAGCGCAGCTAGACCTCCCGCTTTGCCCCCGCCGCAAAATTGACACCAGTCGGCGGTGTGCCCTGAATGTATAATTGCAACGGTTAAACTTTAGAGGGTCACTGCATGGGCTGGCTGCAAAACAAGTTCGAAAAGAATTTCATGATCAGCACGGTGGACTACGTCTTCAACTGGGCGCGCAAGTCCGCCGTGTGGCCGATGACGTTCGGCCTCGCCTGCTGTGCCATCGAGATGATCGCGTCTTCGACCGCACGCTTCGATATCGCTCGCTTCGGCTCAGAAGTATTCCGCCCCAGCCCGCGCCAGAGCGACCTCATGATCGTCGCCGGCACGGTGACCCTGAAGATGGCGCCCGTAGTAAAGCGCATCTACGACCAGATGCCCGACCCGAAGTGGGTAATCTCGATGGGCGCCTGCTCGTCGGTCGGCGGCCCGTTCAACACTTACGCCGTGTTGCAGGGCGTAGACAAAATCGTGCCCACCGATGTCTACGTCACCGGCTGCCCGCCGCGTCCCGAAAATCTTTTCTACGCGCTGCTCAAGCTGCAGGACAAAATCGACACCATGACACTGGCGAAGAAGCCCACAGAAGTCCGTCTCGATCCGAATATGCTCGAGAACTTCAAGCGCCAGGTAATGATCGCGCAAACCCTGCAGTCCAAATAAAGGACCATGTGGGGACAGTCGCCTCGGCTGTCCAGCCAAGCGCAGCGAGGCAAGTCTGACCCCTATGCCGACCTTCACGAAACTAACGATTCAATCCGACCTCCCGACCGCCGACGAAGCCAGAGAATTCCCCTGCGGCGCGAAAACCATCTGCATTGCCAACGTGAACGGCGTCTACAGCGCCATGGACAACGTCTGCCTGCATCGCGGCGGGCCGCTGGGGCAGGGAATGATTGAAGGTGGAAAAGTAATATGCCCGTGGCACGGCTGGGCCTACGACCCAAAAACCGGCGTCCCCGACCAGAATCCCAACGTGAAGGTTGCAGTCTATCCGCTGAAGATTGAAAACGGCGATGCTCTGATCGAAATCTAAGCGAGCCGGAGCCGCTATCCTAGGAGCCTCAAGAATTTCCCCGGCTGATTCTCATATCCCGGAAACACCTCACTCAGATTCCTGTTCCCCATGTGCCGACTGACGGCTTCGCCCAGCACCTGCCGAAAGTCCGTAGTCAAAGCCAGATCGCGCCCTTCGTAAAGCTGTGACTGATCGAGCCCCGGCCAGCGACCGTAAACCTTGCCGCCCTTCACCGGCCCGCCCAGCACGAACATCACGTTGGCGTGGCCGTGGTCAGTGCCGCGATTGCCATTTTCACGCGCCGTGCGGCCAAATTCGGACATCGTCACAACCACCGTATCTTCCCCCAGATCGCCGAGATCGGTCCAGAACGCGGCAATCGACTGCGAGAAGTCACGCAACACATTCGCGATCTGTCCCTCGGTCGCGCCTTCGTTCACGTGATGATCCCAGCCGCCAATATCGGCAAACGCCACCTGCACTCCCAGGTTCGCCTTGATAAGCTGCGCGAGTTGTCGCAAGCTGTCGCCGAGTCGTCCCTTAGGATAATCCGCGCCCGGCGCCGGCTTGTACTTCGACGGATCGGCAGCCTTCAGCATATTGACCGCGTCAAAAGTTTCCTCGCCCGTTCCGTGAAGCACCGTGTCAGTCGAGTGGTTGTACATGGCTTCGAATGCGCTTGCAACTGGCGACGGTTTCGGATTGCGTCCGCCGACCGAAAAGTCGTTGATGTTATTTATGGCGATCGCCGGCTCAAGTCCGCTCAGGATGCGCGGAATCGACGGCCCCATCGCAATCGCCTGAAACGGCGATTTCTGCGCCGGCTGCGGCAGGTCGTGCATGCACCGGTTCAGCCATCCATCTTCGGTCGACTTCACTCCGGGAGTGCCAGCTTCCATGAAATCCTGCGCATCGAAATGCGAGCGGCTGGGGTCAGGCGATCCGGCAGCGTGCACAATCGCCAGTTGGCGCTGCTTCCAAAGCGGTTGGAATGAGTCGAGCGACGGATGCAGCCCGAAGAATCCATCAAGATCGAGCACAGCCTTGCGCGGAATATTAATGCTTGGCCGCATCGCGTAATACTGCGGTTCGCCATAAGGCACCACAATATTCAGCCCATCAGCCGCGCCCCGCTGGAAGATGACAACTAGCCGCTTGGTGCGCGCACCCGGCTCAACCGCGCCCATGGCAGCGCGAGCCAGAAAGCTCGGCACGGCCACCGTACCGACCACGGCGAGAGCACCGTTACCAAGAAAAACCCGACGTGTAATGGACATAAGAACAGCTCCTGGCAGCTACCTTCTCTGAAATTCCGGCGACCCGATCAGCAAGCCCGCAATAACGCTCACGTCGGGAGGACGCCCTGCATCCGCCGGCTTGCGCGGCTGCGCCTTGTTATCCGTCATCGCGCGCGCGTTGTTCTTTCCTGCCGCATCGATCTGCGCCACGATCGAATCGTGCGTCTGCTGGGAAACGCCGCCAACAACCAGACTGGTTTCGAGCGTGGCCAGCGTCGCGGCCGCGTCCAGCGGCGGCGAACTGCTCCCCGCCAGGAGCGCCGCATCCACTTTCACGCCCTTGATCTTGCCGCTGGTCAAGGCCAAAGCAAAATTCATGCGGTTGAGCAACGCCGAAGAGCTGACCCAAGTCTCAGCCCTCATGGAATAGCCCGTAGGTGGCTGCGCGCCGTAAAGCGGCATGCCCATGCGGTTGAGCTGCCCGACCAGCGGCTGCGCGTCTTCAATCTCCGCACCGGTGGCGCGCACTGCCGAGGCCACAAACTCCAGAGGCGTTTTCACTTTCGCGCGGTAGCTGGTGTCGTTCCAAAACTCAGGAGAATCGAACAGCGTATGCAAAACTTCGCGGATGTCGCCTTTTTTCTTCAAGAACGTTTTCGCCATTCGATCGACCAACGCCGGTGGCGGGTCGTCCGAGACAAAACGCTCTGCCAGTTTCTTCGAAATAAAGTGCGCGGTCTGCGGACTCGTCGCCAGCCGGTGCAGCACTTCCAGCCCCTCGCCCTCACCCTTGGGTTTGATCTTATGTCCGAGCACGAACTTGGGCCCGGGCTCATGCATGCGCGGATCGAACTTGAACCCTCCGCCTTCTGCTGGCTTGTCGATCGTCCATCCCGTAAAAACTTTAGCGACCTCGGTCACGTCACGCTGCGAGTATCCCCCATTCACGCTCAGCGTATGCAGCTCCATCAACTCGCGTCCGTAGTTCTCGTTGAGCCCACTGACGCGCTTACCCTGATTCGGCCGCAGACGGGGACGCCCGTAAGGATTCGCTGGCAGCCCCAGAGCCTGTGCCGAGTTCGGCCCTACGCTGAGCCAGTTATCCAGATAGAACAACATCGCCGGACTTTTCGCCGTGGCCACAAGTAGGTCCTCAAATTTGCCGAGAGCATGCGGACGGATCACATCGCGCTCGTAGCTGGTCAGCATCAGGTGGTCAAGCCCCTTGCCCACAAACACGTTGAAGTGGTTGCACCAGAAGTCGGTCATCACTTCTTCAAACTGGCGCTGGCTGTAAACCGCGCGAAGAATCTTCGCCTGCGCCAGTTCGTCGTTGACCACGCCCCCGGGGTTGTTCATGGCCAGCAAAGTTTCCTTCTGCTTTGGAGTCAAACCTTCGAGAAACTCCTTCCCCTTGCCTCCCCGCAGAGAATCGGCGACCGCGAGCTGCGACTCCGGCATCATGCTGAGAACTTTCTTGAAACGTTCGTCCGGCGGAAGGTTCGGCAGTTGCTGCACTTCAAGATCGGAGTAGAGCCGCTCCTCGCGCAGCCGCGCCTGCTCTGCTTCTTCGGGCGTCGGCTTCGTTGGTGGCGGGGGCGCAGCAGCCGCCATCGTGTCCTGATCTTGCTGAACGCTCTTCGCGTCCGCCGCAGAATCGCTACTGCCGGCGGCAGAGTTCATTGCATCGCGCGTCGCGTTCTGCGCCATCGTGGACCCATCCGTCGACGCGCCATTGGCTTTGTCCGGGGAGGCATCGGCAACCGCATTCTTGGCCGCCGCTTCCTTGCGTTCTTTTTTCTCTTCCTGGCGCGCAAGCTGCACCTGAAACACCGCGCGCCGTGCGGGATCGGACGGCATAGGCTTCTTGCCATTCCGTACTTGATTGATCTCCTGCCCATCCGGAAAGTCTTCTGCAATCTCCCGTCGTGCTCATGCGCAGGGTGCGGAGCGGCTCCAGGCGCGCGTCGAGGGCCCGATCGTCGATCTTTTCGGGATGCAATTGCAGGTCGATCCACCGCTCGACGCCGATCGCCGTCACTTGCAATACATCCCCGGGGCGCGGACCGAAGGTGAGGCGATTGAGCGCGTGCAAGGCGCGCCGCTGGTCATCAGCGCCGGAGCCCGCCTGGTCCTTCTTATCAGCCAGCAATTGCGGGACGGTACACGACAAGCCAAAACAGAGAAGAAATGTGCCGATCTTCGCACGCCCCACAAGCATGGGATTCCCCAGGGAAAAGACGGATAGCCCCTACATTATCAACCCGGATCAAAGGAAAAGGTTGCTGGACGTGGTTACCAAAAGGCGATAGGAAGCTTCCGGCGCGCGAGCCAAGAAACAGCGCCCAAAAGCCTGGGGCTGACAGCTGACCGGCTGAAGCTAAGTCAAATACGTTTTCCCGCGGGAAACCTTGTGCTGCAAAGTCGCGGCCAACTGGTCAACATCGCCGGGAGCAATAGTCACCGGCATATGATCGGCCAGCAGCGGAGCCCGATTACTGCCCACGGCGTCGCGCCGCACCTGAATCAGAAAAGCCTGCACCACATTAGGGTCGTATTTTTGCGGAGTCATGCGCACCAGATCGCTCAACGCGCTGCCCAGCGAAAGCGATTCGCGATAAGGACGAGTGCTGGTCATGGCGTCAAACGTGTCAGCCAGAGCCATGATGCGCACCGGCATGGGCAGATCGTCGCCAGCGAGCGCGTCAGGATAACCCGACCCGTCGTTGCGCTCATGATGCCAGCGCACCGCCTCATGAATCTTCGGCCAGGGAAACTCGACGCTGCTGACGATCTGATGCCCGACCACAGTATGGTCCGCCATTTCGCGAAACTCCTCGGGATTGAGCGCTCCCGGTTTGCTGAATAAGCGGCGGTCGACTGCCACCTTGCCAATATCGTGCAGATATCCGGCGCTGCGCAGCGCGGCCACTTCGCCGGCGTCCAAACCCATCGCTTCGCCGATCGCGGCCGCATAGCGTCCCACGCGCAGAGAGTGCCCGTGAATGTTGACGTGCTTTACGTCAATGGCGGTGGCGAATGCCTCGAGCGCCGTGTCATAGAATCCGTGCAGTGAAGCCATCAGCCGCAAATTCTCGGTCACGCGCTGCGCCAGCGTCTGCGAGAGTGCATGATTCTGCACCGCCAGCCCGATGTAGCTGCACAGCAGGTCCATCGCGTCCAGTTCCGCTTCTTCGTAAGGCGCATCTCCAGGACGCCTGCCCAGCGCCACAATGCCGGCCAGTTTGCCCGAAGCTTTGAGCGGAGCCAGGCACTTGAAAAGTTCCGGAGCCACGTTGCCATTCGAGCTGAGGAAAATCGAGTAAGTCGAAGCGTTCAGCACGATCGGTCCGCGCGCCGCAGCCAGTGCGTGCGCATGTTTCGGCAGAAGAGGAATAATCGCGGGCTCGGGCAGCATGGCGAAATCCCTCCGCCGCAACCGAAGTCAGCATGGTGGGCTTGTCGCTGAAAACGAAGAGCGCACCTTCGCGCGCGCCCGCGGCTTCCATCACAGCGGCAAGCATGCGGCGCGAAGTGTCTGAAAATTCGCGCTCCGCCGTCAGCTCCGGCCCCAGTTCGGAGAGAGCTTCAACGGTGCGCAACAGCCTGCGGAAATGGTTGGTCTCCACGGCCAAGACGAGTGGTGCGAGAATGCAGAGCAGAATGAGCGTAGCATGCGGCAACAACGCCCCCGCGAGAGCAGTTGTTGGTTAGTTTGGTGCTGGCGGGGTGGAAGCCTGTCGCGCCAGCGACGCCATTCAATAGCCCCGCACGCAAGTGCGGGGTCAGGAGATCAGCGAAGGAACCGAGTCCCGTAGCGGACGGCAGCACGTCTCGACGCGACGCCGCTCAAAAATGCCCCTGCAACTCCGCAAACCGCCCCACAATCAGCAGTCGTTGCCCCTGAGGCGCCGCATTCACTTCCTCATGTTCAAGGATCCAGGTATCGCCGTGAGGCACGAAAACCGCGTGCAAACCCGCGGCCAGCGCCGGATTGATGTCCGACTTGGGACTGTTGCCGATCATCCACGTGGAATCATGCACCAGCGAATGTTTTTCGACCAAGGCGTGATAAACCTCAGGATTTTTTTCCGCCACGATCTCCGTCGCCGCAAAATATTCCCTCAGTCCCGAGCGCTCGATCTTTCCCGATTGCTCCTCGAACGCGCCCTTGGTCACCAGGATCAGCCGATGCCGGATGGAGAGATATTGCAGAGTTTGCGGAACATCGGGCAGGAATTCAATCGGATGCGCATAGATCGTCTGCGCGAAACCCGTGATCTGAGCGTGCAACTCCGGCGTAACCGGCTGCACGCTGAGCCGCTCAAACGTCGCCACCAGCGAGTGTGAAAAGCTGTGCAGGCCGTAACCATGCGTCGCGATGGATTCGCGCTCCACATCGTTTAAAACTTCCCGCACCTGCTCCGGAGAAAACTCGTGATGATTCAGAAACGAAATAAAGCGGACGATGGCCCGCTCAAAATAGATGTTGTTCTCCCAAAGCGTATCGTCCGCGTCGATCAGAAGCGTTTGGGATTGTTGGATTTTTTCGGCAGTACCGGACAAACGCGGATGCTCCTTGCGAGAACTTTCTACACCAACCAATCCACCCGCGCCTCAGGCCCAATAATCCCTGCCTTATGCCCCATATCCAGCAGTCGCACCACGGCCTCGCGCCCATCCGGACCGTAATCCAGCGTGCGCTCGTTCACGTACATCCCAACGAACCGGTCAGCGGTCTGCGGATCAAGATCGCGAGCAAACTGCATGGCATAGGACAAAGCTTCTTCGCGGTGTTCAAGCGCGTACTGAATGCTGTCGCGCAACGCGCCGTTCACGGCCGAGACCAGTTCCGGGCCCAGCGCGCGGCGAATCGCGTTCCCTCCCAGCGGCAAAGGCAGCCCCGTCATCTTCTGCCACCACCGGCCAAGGTCGACAATGCGGTGCAACCCGGCCTTGTCATAAGTGAGCTGGCCTTCATGAATGATCAGTCCAGCCTCATACTTGCCCTCAAGCACCTGCGGAATAATCTGGTCGAAGGGCACAACTTCCGTCTCCACGCCCGGAGCAAAAAGTTGCAACGCGAGATACGCAGTCGTAAGCGTGCCCGGAACCGCGATGCGTTTCTCCTTGATTTCACTCTGCGTAAACGGCCGCGGCGAAACCACCATCGGCCCATAACCTTCGCCCACGCTGCCGCCGCAAGACATCAGCGCGTACAAATCCTGAATATAAGGATAGGCGTGAAACGAAATCGCCGTCACATCGTAAACGCCCTCCCGCGCCTTCTGGTTCAGCGTCTCGATATCGCAAAGCGTATGCGTGAACCGCAGTCCCGGCAACGCGCACCTTATTAGTAGCCAGTCCGTAAAACATGAAGGCATCGTCAGAATCCGGGCTGTGGGCAATGCTGATCTCGCGAACCTGCGGAAGAAGCATCGCCGCGGAATGTTTCGTCTCTTGCTCCGAAATTACTGTCATTATTTAGACTCCAAACTGCTTATCCCGCGTGCTCTTTACCGCTGTGTCGCCGAAGCGCGCCGCCAGCTCGCTGCAATTCCGGCAGCCATCATCACCTTGATCACTTCCGCAAAAACGAACCAGTAAAGCCCCCAGCGAATAGCTTGCGTTACTGAATGCGTCCACACGGCGAGCCAGCTCAGCCCGCCAATGAAAAGTACAACCTCAGCAAGAAACCCGCCCAGCAAGGCGCGGGCAAAACTCTTCCGTCCCCGCTCCATCACAAAACCCGCAAGCCACGCCACCAGCGGATAAGCTAGCAGAAATCCGCCAGTCGGTCCGAGCATCTGCGCGATCCCTCCCGGACCCGTGGGACTAAACACCGGCATGCCCATCGCGCCCTCCGCCAGATAGAGCGCGAGCGCTGCAAATCCGCGCCGGCTGCCCAGCAGCAGCCCCACTAACAGCACGCCGAAGTTCTGCACCGTCAGGGGCACGGGTGTGCCCGGCAAGGGAATCGTGATGTGCGCGCATACTGCCACCAGCAAGCTGCCGCCCACCACCAGAGCAACTTGCCGCGCGCCTTCAAAAATCCGTTCCTGCGATGCGCTTAAGGTTTGAATTGCCGGTTTTGCCATGGAAGATCTCCGAATTTTCAACGGAAGCATCACTACTCAACGCTGCGCGGCTCCCGCTCTGCTTCGCTGGAACTTCCTTCCTGGGCGGCATGAGCAACCTGCAAATGGTGCCGCAAGCGCACATACAACGCGATCGCAACGCACACCACGACCAGCGTACTCGCACCCAGGATCAGGAACCACCAGATCATCCGCACAGCCGTCTAGGATAACAGATGACCCACGTCTCAGTCCTCGAGCTGCTAACCTGGAGATGTTCAATGTGAGATGCTGCATGTGGGGCCGCCGCCCTCGGCTGTCCGTCGAGCGCAGTTCCACCGGCTCTTCGCCCACGTCAACCTCGTCTAGCTCGCCTTCCCCAGAGCCCTCTTCTCACGCATCGTTTCGAGCCGCTTCAGCGTCAACTTCAGCCGTTCGCGCCCGAACTTGGAACCCGTGATCACCTTCTCGATGTTCTCGAACACGTGCGGGTCACCCATCTTTTCGCGCAGCTCTTTGAGAAAGGGATGAACCTTGCCGAACACAAAAAACATCTCCCCACTCACCGCCGGCTGGATGAACAACTCCTCGCTCAGCGCCCCCTGCAGCACGAAGGCAGCGGCCATGCTCCAGTATCCGCTGACCTGGCGCAGCCAGTTGTTTTCCTGCGAGCCCATTGCCCCGCCAATTTTCATGAAATCGTCCGCGCTCTGCGGCCAGAATTCGCCTACCCACCAGTTGCGCGCCTTGCGAATTTCCGCCTCGCGGCGCAGGTCGTAGAGTTGCATGATCAGTTGGGCATCGGTAGCGGTTGCTTTCTTGGACATGAATCACCTCCGTATGATTTGTTTAACACGGTTGAGCTTAGGCTCATGTGGGGACGGCCGCCCTCGGCCGTCCGTCGAGCGAAGCTCGACTCCTTGCTACGCGCTCGTAGTCGCCGCCAGCTCAGGCGCCGGCCGTTCGTACTCGCACTCTTTATTCGGACACGCGATCACCGGCCCGTCCTTCAGGAATTTCTGCACCAGATACTCGCTGCCGCAGCTCGGACACTTCTCCGCAATCGGCTTATGCGCCGAAGTGAACTTGCACTTGGGATAATTTCCGCATCCGTAGAACGTATTGCCCTTGCGCGCCCGCTTCTCCACCAGATCGCCTTCTTTGCACTCCGGGCACTTAACGCCGATATAGTTCTGCTTCACATACTTGCACTCCGGATATCCGCTGCAAGCCGTGAACTCGCCATAGCGTCCATGCCTGATCATCATGTTCCGCCCGCACTTCGGGCAAGGTTCATCCAGAGGAATGTCCGGAACCTTCTTGCCCTGGTCAAGCCGCCGCGTAGTCTTGCAGTCCGGATACCCCGTGCAAGCCATGAACTGCCCGAAGCGCCCGCGCTTCAGCACCATCACCCGCCCGCAGTTCTCGCAATATTCTTCCTGCGTGGTCTCCTGCACATCGGCAGAATCAAGATCAGGCAGGTTGATCGGATTTTCTTTCGTAAACGTGCAGGTATTCGGATCTTCCTTATCGTAGGTGCTGCAAGCATAGAACGATCCGTGCCGGCCCCACTTGATCACCAGCGGCGCCCCACAGCTCTCGCACTTCTCGTCCGTGGGCTTCTCCATCCGCTTGATGTTCTCCATATGCTTTTCGGCATATTTGAGATCCTTCGTAAACTTCTTGTAGAACTCGGCAAGCGTGTCCGTCCACTTCTCCTTGCCTTCTTCGATCTCGTCGAGCTTTTCTTCCAGGCCGGCGGTGTAAGCCACGTCGAAAATGTCGCGGAAGTTTTCCACAAGCAGATCGGTGACCACCAGCCCAATCTCGGTCGGAGTAAACTTCCCGCCCAGCTTCTGCACGTACTGCCGCTCCTGAATCGTCGACAGAATCGCCGAATACGTTGACGGACGCCCAATGCCGCGCTCTTCCAGCTCCTTCACTAGAGAAGCCTCGTTGTAGCGCGGCGGCGGTTCGGTGAAATGCTGCTCCGGCTTCAACTCCTTGAGCGTGAGCTTCTGCCCAGCCTCCAGCGCCGGCAGTTTGTGTTTCAGCTCTTCGTCTTCTTCGTCCTTGCCTTCCTTCGATTCTTCGTAGACTCGCAGGAAGCCGTCAAACTTCAGCACCGATCCCGTCACGCGGAACCAGAATGTCTCGCTCTTACTCTTCGCGTCGATGTCCACAGTAGTCTGGTCGAACACCGCCGGCATAATCTGCGACGCCACAAAGCGCTGCCAGATCAGCTTGTAAACCTTGAACTCATCTTCTTTTAAATACTGCTTAACCTGATCAGGATGCCGCATCGCCGAAGTCGGCCGAATCGCCTCATGCGCCGCCTGCGCTTCCTTCTTCTCCTTATATGTATTCGGAGTCTCGGGCAGGTAAGCCGCGCCATATTCCTTGCCCACATATTCGCGCACTTCCTGAATCGCCTCAGGCGCAACCCGCGTCGAATCAGTACGCATATAGGTGATCAGACCGACGAGGCCCTCTTCGCCCAGTTCCACGCCTTCATACAGCCGCTGCGCAATCATCATCGTGCGCTTCACGCTGAAACGCAGCTTGCGTGAAGAATCCTGCTGCAACTTGCTGGTGGTGAAAGGAGGCGCAGCATTGCGGCGGCGTTCTTTCTTATCGACCGACCGGACAATCCAGTCCGCCTGCTCCAGCGCCGCGCGGATCTTCTCCGCATCCTCACCGTTTGTGACCTCAATCTTCTCTTCGCCCTTGCCCAGAAAGCGCGCATCGAATGCGGGAGGCTTGCTCGCCGCGAGGTGCGCGTCGATGGTCCAATATTCTTTCTTCTCGAACGCCTTGATCTCGCGTTCGCGCTCCACGATCAATCGCAAAGCAACCGTCTGCACCCGTCCCGCAGAAAGCCCGCGGCGAACTTTATCCCACAGCAGCGGCGAAACCTGATACCCGACCAGCCGGTCAAGCACGCGCCGCGCCTGCTGCGCATCCACCAGATTCTGGTCGATGGCCCGCGGATGCTCGAACGCGGCCTGCACCGCCCGCTTCGTGATTTCATTAAAGGTGACGCGCTGAATCCGCGGCGGAACGTCCGCATCTTCCTTCTTCTTCTTTTTCGCTTTCTTCGCGTGACCGTTGCGCGCCAGTTCCCCCGCCAGATGAGCCGCAATCGCCTCGCCCTCGCGGTCCGGGTCAGGCGCCAGATAGATCGCATCCATCGGCCCCGCCAGCTTCTTCAGCTTGGCCAGAACCTTTTCTTTCCCGGGAATGACGACGTAATCGGTCTCGAAGTCGTTGCTCGTATCCACGCCCAACGTGCTCTTCGGCAGATCTTTCACGTGGCCAAGCGAGGCCTCGACCGTAAATCCCTTTCCCAGATATTTCTGGATGGTCTTCGCCTTAGCCGGCGATTCGACAATGACTAAACTCTTTATCAATGCACCCTCAGTTCTTAAGTTTTCGCTTTGAACCTAGCACGAATGGGACGAAAGCAACAAGTTACCGGCGAAAGCTGATGGCTGACGAGAAGCTAATCCCGTGAATCGTGTCGGGAAGGCACGGCTTTAGCCGTGCCGTTAAGAGTCAGTTAAGGATGCGGGCTTTAGCCCCTGCGGTTCTCTCTCCTACCAAGTCCGCCAGGATTTATGAGATCGCTTCGAGCTAGAAACTCTTCACAAAATTCTTCCCGGGCATCTGCCTGACTTTGCCTGTCAACTCCAGTTCAAACAGTGCCGCAAAAATCTCCGACGACGACATCTCCTTCTCCAGTTTCTCCACCAATTCATCAATATGCGTCGCCTCATCCGCCTTCAGCAGGCTCAAGATCCGCTTCTCATGCGGCGGCAGCCCTTCGTCCGGGAATAGAGATGCCGACGAACCACTCCCGGATTCAGGCGAGGTCGCCGGAGTGAGCGCAAGTTTAACTTCCGCCGGCAGATCTTCCCACACATCTTCCCAAGTCGCGACCAGCTTCGCGCCCTGCTTGATCAGCGTGTTCGGCCCCCAGGAATTCTTATTCGTGACGTTGCCGGGCACAGCGAAAACGTCGCGGTTCTGCTCCAAAGCACAACGCGCGGTGATGCGCGTTCCCGAATATTCCGCAGCCTCTACGACCAGCACGCCAACCGACATTCCGCTCAAAATCCGGTTGCGGATCGGAAAGTTCTGCGGCGCCGCAAAAGTTCCCAAACGAAACTCGGAAATTAGCGCCCCACCGAGCGCGAGAATCTGCTCCGAAAGCCGTGAATTCTCTTTCGGATAAATCACGTCCACGCCCGTGCCAAACACCGCAATCGTCTTCCCCTTAGCCGAGATCGCCCCGCGATGGCTGGCCGTGTCGACCCCGCGCGCCATCCCACTGATAATCACCAGTCCCTGCGCCGCCAGGTCGCACGCCAGCCGCTCGGCCATCCCCGAACCGTAAGGCGTAGGATGTCGCGTGCCCACCATCGCGATGCCGGGCTGCGTCAACACTTCAGGATTGCCCCGAACATAAAGCACCAGCGGCGGATCGTAAATTTCCTTCAGCCGCGGCGGATAGCAAGGATCTTCAAGCGACACCACGGTCACTCCGGCAGCGGCAGCCCGAGCGATCTCCTCCCGCGCCAGTTCCGCCGATTTTCCCGTCGCGATCGACTGCGCCGAAACCGCCTGCATTCCCGTACTTTCCAGCTCCGTGAGCGAAGCGTGAAATACCGCCTCGGCGCCTGCCGAAATGTTCAACCAGCTTCCGCGCCTTCGTCGGCCCCAGTCCCGGCGTCAGCGAGATGGCCAGCCACTCCAGAATGTGGGTAACTGATGGCGATGCGGCAACGGCGTTTGGCACGTCTACTCCTAATCTCTCTCGGCCTCCAGATGGAGACTGGGCGGACTGTAGTTACTGGCCGAAACCCGTGTCAAGGGAAGCCGTCACAAAAGCCTGTCGAAAAAGGTCTGCTAAAATCAAAACAGGAATGAGACCTCTGCGCATCTCTGCGATTTCCTACCTCAACACCGCTCCCCTCATGTGGGATTTCGAACACGGCGAGGCCGGAAGCGAGTTCGAAATTTCCTATACCTTGCCGTCGGCCTGCGCCCGCGCACTGGAAGCCGGAACCGCCGATATCGGCATCATCCCCGCCGCCGCCTACGCCCAAGTCCCCGGGCTGATGGTCCTGCCCGGCGTAGCGATTGCCTCGCGCCGCCCCGTGCGTTCCATTCTGCTGGTCAGCCGTGTGCCGGTCGAAAAGATTCGCACCGTGGCTCTCGACACATCTTCCATGACCTCGGTCGCTCTGACCAAAATTCTGTTCGAAAAATGGCTGGGCGGCGGCAGGACATTCACCTCGATGGAACCGGACATCGAAAAAATGTTAGCCCAACACGATGCCGGATTGCTGATCGGAGATCCCGCCCTCCAAATCGACCGCTCGCGCTATCCACACACTCGACCTGGCCGAAGAGTGGATTCGCCACACCGGCAAGCCCTTCGTCTTCGCCTTCTGGGCAGTTCGTCAGAACGCATTGCGTGAAGTCACGCCATCGCAAGACCTGGCAGCAATATTTCAGCAATCCCGCGACCACGGACTCGAACCCGCCAGCCTCGATCACATCGCCCGCGAATGGGCTCCACGCCTCGGTCTCGAAGAATCCGCCATACGCTCCTACCTCACCGAAAACATTTATTACCACCTCGACGCTGCCTGCCTGGAGGGCCTGCAACTCTTCTATCGCTATGCGGCCGAGATCGGAGCGCTGCCCGCCGCGCCCGAGATGCGCTTCCTGATTCCCGAGAATGCCACCGAGAACGCCACCGCGAATGCCACAATCGCATAGCGCAATCCCATTGCCCAGCCTGTAAACTCCTTCAAACACGAATGCTCGTCCATCTACATCCCCTGCTTGCAGTTCCGCTCTGGCGGCAACTCCGCCACCTGGGTGGAATCGGTCTGATCCTGCTGGGACTGATAGACAACTCCGTGATCCCGGTAACCGGCAGCATGGACGTCCTCACCATCTGGCTGGCCGCCCGTCATCGCGAACCGTGGCCCTACTACGGCCTGATGGCGACGCTCGGCGCGGTGATCGGCGGCTACATCACTTACGCCCTGGCCCGCAAGGGCGGCAAAGAAATGATGGAGCGCAAGCTCTCGAAAAAAAGAGCCGCGCAGGTTTCCAAAACATTCGCCGCTGGGGATTCGCCGCGATCGTGATTCCGGCCTTGCTGCCGCCGCCGTTTCCGTTTCTCCCATTTTTGTTGGCAGCAGGCGCCATGCAGTACTCGCGAAAAAAAGTTCCTCGCAGCCCTGGTCCTCGGCCGCGGGATTCGCTATCTCCTCGAGGCCGATCTGGGATTCGTCTACGGCAGCCATATCCTTCGTTTCTTCAATCGTTACTACAAACCGGCGCTCGCCGTCCTGATCGGCCTGGCCGTTAGTCGGCACAGTGTTGATCGGTGATCCAATACTTTCGAATGAAGAAGAAGTAGTCGGCGGAGCCGCGGGTGGAGCAGGCCTTCCAGGCCTGCGCCGAAGATCGGCTTGGCGAATTGGGCTTCAGCCCCTGCGGCATCACAGCATTTGGCCCAACCCCCCACCCTCCGTTAGAATTGAGCTGCACATGTCCCTGACCAAGCAACAAGCTCTGGAGATGTTCGAGTCCGATGACCTGATCGGCGTCGGGATGGAAGCCGACGCAGTGCGCCGCAAGCTGCATCCCGAGGGCACCGTCACCTACATCATCGACCGCAACATTAATTACACCAACTTCTGCACCGAATACTGCACCTTCTGCGCCTTCTATCGCCCGCTCAAAGGCCCTGCGGCGAAAGAAGGTTACATTCTCGATTTCGACACCATCTACGAAAAAATCCGCGAGACCGTCGAACTCGGCGGCACCGGCGTGCTCATGCAAGGCGGCCTGCATCCCGACCTCAAGATCGACTGGCACGAGAAAATGCTGCGCGGCATCAAAGATCGTTTTCCGCAAGTTCACCTGCATTGCTACTCCGCGTCCGAGATCATCGCCATCGCCGAGTACAGCAGCCTCAGCATTCGCGACACGATTCTCCGCCTGCGCGATGCCGGACTCGATTCCATCCCCGGCGGCGGCGCCGAAATTCTCGACGACGAAGTCCGCTACAAAATCGCCCGCCTGAAGTGCCTGACCAACGACTGGATCAACGTCCACCGCACCGCCCACCAGATCGGCATGCGCACCACCGCGACCATGATGTTCGGCGTAGGCGAGAATTACGAAAACCGCGTCAACCACTTCCAGCAACTCTACGATCTCCAGGAAGAAACCGGCGGCTTCACCGCCTTCATCCCCTGGAGCTTTCAGCCGCACAACACCGCGCTAGGCGGCCGCCACTGGGACGAAGCCACTGCCGTCGAGTACCTGAAGACATTAGCGATCTCGCGCCTCTATCTCTCAAATTTCCTGAACGTGCAATCGAGCTGGGTAACGCAAGGCCTGAAAGTCTGCCAGATGGGCCTCCGCTTCGGCGGCAACGACGTAGGCTCGGTGATGTTAGAAGAAAATGTAGTAAGAGCCGCAGGCGTAACCAACTGCACCACGGAAGAAGAGCTACGCCGCATCATCCGCGACGCCGGCTTCCGCCCCGCCCAGCGCGACACGCTCTACCGCCAGTACTTCCTGAACTAGAGCAGTCAGTGGAAAGCACCAAGACCCTTTGTCATTCCGAACCGGGCGCCAAGCCCGGTGAGGAATCTGCTGTCGCCGGGAAGCGCCGCGAACCAGGAAGAGTACGACGGCCGTGTGGAACGGACACTCCTGTCCGTTGCCTTTGACTCTGATTTTGATTCCACCCCAACTGTATTTCCCTCAGGGCCGGGAAGGGCGCGATTTCAACCGCGCTGCAAGCCGCCGGAAGAACAGAAACTGACCTCAACCGCCGAGGTTGGCGACCTGCCAAATGCGTTCAGTCGTTCGTCGTGTGTTCGCCTTCGCCATCCCGATAGATTGCTGGTAAATGTAAGAAAACAAAGTTTATATACGCAGGATTGAGCGTTCCATGCAAGGCTGGGGTACAATTCCTCCCATGGTGGAATGGCTGTTCTCCTGGGAAGTCGCCAGCGTTGTTGTTGGCCTAGCTGTGTCAATCGGCCTTGGCGTTTTAGCCTTGGACGATTACAAGCTGGCGAAGCTATTCTTCCTGCTCGCGGCAGCCGACACGCTAGGAGGAGTCATTATGTGGGGAGCGAAATCTGACCTGCCAGCCTGGGCTAGAACCCTGCTCGTATTTGCTATTACGGGAGCCGTCGCAGTCATGTTCGTTCAATCGCTGAGATACGTCGATAAAAAGCAGCGAGCAAAAGAAGGTGGGGGATCGTCGGGTACAACCGGAAAACAGGGCCCCCCTGACACCGCGATTTCGAGCGAGCCGACAGTTGCCGCCGGGAAAGAAGAAGTTGTAAGAATTCCTCCACCTCTAGCTGTTCAGCCTATGTTTAAGGACTCGGCATTGCTCACCCCTGAACGCCGAAAGAGAATCACCAAGGATATGAATGGGGTTGCGCGCTATTTGAAGAGTTTCGGACCTCTAGGAATCCCCATCCCCGACGACCTTCCACCCATAGGAGTGGACACGAAGAACCCAAAAGGGGAGGGATGGTCATTCAACACCCAAGGCGACCACAAGTACTACTACAGCCAGTTCACGCTGCAACAAGGGGCGCTGGATAAACAAACCAAGATTACCGAGGCGTTCCTGTCATTCGCGGTTGGACGTTTTATTTACAAACCGCCACCACCCTCACCGCCCAACCTAGGGCAGATGACGCCACAACAGTTCTGGGAATCCAGCCACACGCCGGAGGCGATGGATCAGTCGTACCGATGGATGACAAGCGCGGTTGTAATTCAGTACTTGAACCATAGCTACTGGAATAGACATTTTAGCGAGAATGAGAAACCTGTGTGTCCGGACCAAGGAAATGGGACGTCGTACTACTTTTGGCAGATACGCGAACGCCTCGGGAAGGAATTTGCGGACAAGTTGGCTATGTTTACACTGCGGGCCTCCGTAGATAGTCCTTACACTGGGGCGCACGCCGATGCAGTTCATCCTTACAGACACTACTTGTATGAGCGTATAACTCTGGCTGACTCTGTTATCGACAACGAAAATTCTAAGATGCCCGAAATTGATTCGATTCTCAAAGATTGCGGTTGGCTACCCTTAACTTAGGCCGCTTCGGTTAGCTCCTTAATATTTGAGGCTGCCAGAGCGAACGATGCTTGGCGATTCCGCTCACCTTTGAAGAGTGGAATTCCGCAGCGACCATGTGACATCTAACCTTGCCATCCACAGGCCCATCAGCCGACAATGATCAAGCCGGAGACCACGAAGCCGGCCAGCCCAGCACACTTGACCTTTGACAATCGAATACCAACGAGCTAACTCCCGTGAATGCAGGATTTTACGATCCGCTCTGCTGATTCCAATGCACTTAGCCGAGGGGATATCCTCTAAGTCCTGTGGATGGAATATTTTGCAAGTAAGTCGTTTACTGTCAATATTTTAGCCAGACCGCAAAAACGTAAGTTGCTGATTCCAGATATTTTACGAGCGCAAATCTGCAAATTTTTTGATCTGGATCAACGACCCACCTCGGGTTAGAATGACAAGGTCGAAGCGAACGTGACCAGCTCCCCACGACGACTCGACGCACTCCCGACAGCCCCAGCACTAGACAAGATGAAGGCTCTTCCCGCAGGTCTGTTGTGGCTCGTCGTCGCAGCCGCCGTTGCGCTTTCACTGCAGAGCCCGACTGCATCCGCCGCGCAAACTTCCACGCCAGCACGAGCCGTCGTCGCGGGCATCGTCACCAAAGATCCCGGCAGCGAGCCGGTGAAGAAAGCGCTCATCGAGCTGATCGCTGAGAGCCAGAGCGATGGCGGGAACTACACCGCGCTCAGCGGCGCGGATGGCGGCTTTCGCATCGAGAACATTTTGCCGGGTCGCTATCGCTTGTTCGTGGAGCGCACCGGCTACCAGGAAGTCGACAAGCACCAGAGGCGGAGCGAAGGGCGCGTGCTCACGCTCGGCGCCGGGCAGGAGCTGAAAGATTTAGTCATCCGTCTGCAAGCCGCGGCGGTGGTGGAAGGGCGCGTAACCGATGAAGATGGCGATCCCATGGCTGAGGCGCAAGTCGCCCTCCTTCGCCAGACTTTTGTCGCGGGACGCAGCCACTGGGAGCAGGTGGGAGCCGAGCGCACCAACGACCTCGGCGATTACCGAATTGCGAGGCTTGCGGCGGGCAACTACTTTATTTCAGTAACGCCGCCGCCGGATTTCAGAAGTCTGATCGAGACTACCGGCAATGCGGTTACGCCTCGCAATGCCGCAAACTCGGAGAAGCCTGCGCCGGCTGCTTACCAGACTACTTATTATCCGGGCACGCGAGATCGCGGGCAGGCCGAGCCGATCCAGTTGCATGCCGGAGACGACTTCCCCGCGAATTTCTCGCTCACCAAAAGCCCGACCTTGACGATCCGCGGCTCGGTGGTGAACCTGCCGCCGGGGACTACGGCGGCGATCATGCTGCAATCGAAAGATTTCAGTCTGGTGCTGAATGGCGCGGAGATGCACCGGGATGGCAGCTTCGAGATTCGCGACGTTTCTCCAGGAGCGTATACGATTTTCGCGACCGTAGATAACGCCGTGGTGCCCATGCTGGCGCGGCAATCGTTGCAGATCACTTCGGCAAACGTGGATGGTCTGCAGCTTGCGCCGCAAGCTGGCGGTTCGATTCGCGGGCGCTTGCGAATGGAGGCAGGCAGCGTATCGAGACCTGACCCCAGCCAGATGTTTCTTCTGCTGCGCTCGGCAGACAGCGATGACGATGCACTCGGTGGCGTCACGATTGGGGACGGCTCTCCGACGCTGGCGCACGTGAATGCCGATGGCAGCTTTGAGTGGAAGAATGTTTCCGCCGGACGCTTTTATGTTCAGCTCTCCGATGCCAGCGACATGCCAGATTGGTTTCTGAAGTCAGTGGCCGCCGGCGGCCGCGAAGCCGCGGACTCGGGATTCAGCGTGAGCGGAGGCGCTACCAATGTCGACGTGCTGGCTAGCGCCAATGGAGCGCGTGCCGACGGCGTGGCCACAAATCAGAAAGATGAACCGGTCGCCGATGCGATGGTTGTGGCTGTGCCCGAAGCGCGCTTTCGCACGCATCCCGATCGCTATCGCAAAGCCGCAACCGACCAAAGTGGACGCTTCACGCTGCGCGGCTTGCCTCCTGGCGATTACACGATCTATGCGTGGGAGAGTATCGATGGCGACGCCTACTACGATCCCCAATTCCTTGCGAGCTATGAAGGCCGGGGCAGGGCGCTGCACGTGAGTGAAGGCGATCGCACGACCTTGCAGCTCAAGGTAATTCCATCCGCTGAAGACCAGCAGTAGGGCTGGCTCCTCGCCGACGCTTGCCGCGATGGCGTATCCTTTTGAAATTATGAGACGCTTACTGACTCTCCTCGTTCTGCTTGGCAGCATGCTTGGTGCGACGCTTACTCATGCTGCGGAGACGCCCGCGAACGCCCTGCTGATACTGGCTAAACAAGACGGCATCCTTTTGATTGTCGATCCCTTGAGCTTGCAGGTGATCGCGCGCGTACCGGTCGGCAAGGATCCGCACGAAGTCATCGCGTCGAGCGATGGCAAGATCGCCTACGCGTCGAACTACGGATCCGGAGCATACAACACGCTGGCGGTTGTGGATCTCGTGGCGCAAAAGGCGTTGCCCTCTGTCGACCTGGGAGCTTTGCGCGGGCCGCATGGACTGACTTTTGTGGGCGGGAAGGTATGGTTCACCGCCGAAGGCGCGAAAGCAATCGGCAGCTACGATCCGGCGACTAAGAGTGTTGATTGGATTCTGGGCACCGGGCAGAACCGGACGCACATGATCTACGTCTCGCCGGATCTGAAGACGATTGTCACCACCAACGTGAGTTCCGGAACGGTGAGCATCATTGAGAAGGCTGCGGGAGGCCCTCCCGGGCGAGGCTCGGCGCTGGGCGCGCCGGGCGGCGATTGGAATGAGACGGTCGTACGAGTCGGCGACGGCTCTGAGGGCTTTGATGTTTCTCTCGATGGAAAAGAAATCTGGGTGGCGAACGCTGGAGACGGAACTGTTTCGATCATTAACCTTGCGAGCAAGCGAGTGACCGAGACGCTGGCGGCTGATGTGCGGGGCGCGAACCGGCTGAAGTTCACGCCCGACGGGAAGCTGGCGTTGATATCTTCTTTGCGCGGCTCGGGTGTGACGGTCATCGACACCGCGACTCACAAGACCGTCAAGCGAATTGCGGTTGGACACGGCGCCGCCGGCATTCAAATGCAGCCCGACGGAGCGCGGGCCTTCGTAGCCTGCTCTCCTGATGGGTATGTTGCTGTAATCGATCCGCATTCGCTGGAAGTAGTTGGGCGCATCGAGGCTGGCCACGATCCCGATGGGCTGGCCTGGGCGACGCGGCAGTAGTGGCGCCGAATCCGGTAGAATAAAGGTTTTTAGCCAACCTTTTGCTGCGTTCTGATCTCATCGTCTCTTCTGCGCTGGCCGCATGGGCTGCCCCCAGGGGCATTGGGCCCTACCTCCGCCAGCATCTGTTGGACAAGACTTTTCAGGGGCTTTACCACACCGACGCCTTCGATCGCATGCTGCTGGTTCCGTATTTCATTGTGCTTGTGCTGCTTGCGGCTTACGGGATGCATCGCTACATTCTGGTTTATCTTTATTACAAGCACAAAGATAAGCGCACGACGGAACCGGCTGCGTACTTCGAAGACCTGCCACGCGTTACCGTGCAGTTGCCCATCTTTAATGAGCAGTATGTCGTCGAGCGGCTGCTGGAGTCGATCTGCAAGCTGAACTATCCGCGGGAGAAGCTCGACATCCAGGTGCTTGATGATTCGACGGATGAGACCGTTGAAGTGGCGCGCAACCTGGTGGAACGGTATGCAGCACTGGGCAATCCCATCAGCTACCATCACCGCACGAATCGCGAGGGCTTCAAGGCGGGTGCGCTGGCCGAGGGACTGAAGACGGCGAAAGGCGAGTACGTCGCCATCTTCGATGCTGACTTCACACCACCGGAAGATTTTCTACTGCGCACCATCCATCACTTTACCGATCCTAAAATCGGGATGGTGCAGACGCGCTGGACGCACATTAACCGCAATTATTCTTTTCTGACGCAGGTGGAAGCGATTCTTCTCGACGGGCATTTCGTGCTCGAACACTCGGGACGTGCCCGCAGCGGCGTCTTCTTTAACTTCAACGGCACAGCGGGGGTGTGGCGGCGCGCCGCGATCGACGAGGCTGGCGGCTGGCAACATGACACGCTTACGGAAGACACAGATCTTTCCTACCGCGCGCAGCTTAAGGGATGGAAGTTCATCTACCTGCAGGATGTGGAATGCCCGGCGGAGCTGCCAGTCGAGATGACTGCATTCAAAACCCAGCAAGCGCGCTGGGCCAAGGGGCTGATCCAGACAGGAAAGAAGATTCTGCCGCGCGTGCTGCGCAGTGATGCGCCGCTGCACACGAAGATTGAAGCCTGGTATCACCTGACCGCGAACCTGAGCTATCCGCTGATGATCGTCCTCTCGGTGCTGATATTGCCGGCGATGATCATCCGTTTTTATCAGGGATGGTTTCAGATGCTCTTCATTGATTTTCCGCTGTTCATGGCGTCGACGTTTTCCATTTCTAGTTTTTATCTGGTCTCTCAGCGTGAACTTTTTCCCAAGAGCTGGCCGCGGGCGCTGCTTTATCTTCCCGTCCTTATGGCTCTCGGGATTGGATTGACCATTACCAACACTAAAGCCGTGATTGAAGCGCTGATCGGCAAGCAGAGCGCGTTTGCGCGCACTCCCAAGTACCACGTGGAATCGAAGAAGGATAAAGTCGGAGCTACGAAATACAGAAAGCGCCTGGGCTGGGTGCCGTGGCTTGAGTTGGTGATCGGAGCTTACTTCGCGCTTACGGTGTACTATGCGATTGAGAATGAGAACTACGTTACGGTTCCGTTCCTGCTTCTGTTTGTGGTGGGTTACTGGTACACGGGACTGATGTCGCTGCTGCAGGGGCGGTTTACGGGCGTGGGGCTCAGCGCCGAGACGCATACCAAGCCGTTCCCGGTGGGAGTGTGAAATACGTAACAGGCGGACACTCTGAGGGTTCGTTCGGAGCGGGCGGGACGCCGGCGCTACATTTCTTTGGCTTTACGAATCAAACCTCGGACGGATTACACGATGCGAAAAGTTAGGTCTTCTCTGTTTCTGGCGAGTTTTCTTGGCGGCATTTTCTTTTTTGCCACGGCTGCGTCGAGCTTTGCTTTCGATCGCCAGCCCAACTCCGACTATCGCGCGCGTCGCCAAGCGCTTGCCCGGAAGGTGGGAGGCGTCGTGGTTCTGTTTTCTGCCACGGAGAACGATGGTCCGAACGATCTTTATGGATTCCGGCAGGACGATAACTTTTTCTATCTCTCGGGATCGATCGAGCCGGGTGTGGCTCTGCTGATTGCGTCGGCTGCCGACGCGCAAGGCGATAAGCCGGCGCGTGCTTACACAGAGATTCTTTTTCTGCCGCCGCGCAATCTGACCCAGGAGAAGTGGACCGGTCCCAAACTCGGGGCAGAGAACCCGGAAGCGCCTAGCATTACGGGTTTCGATCATGTGGAAGATATGGGGCAACTTCCCAACGACGTTGCCCGCTACGCGACCGGCGCCCATCCTGTGCTCTACACCGATGTCGATCCAGATGACGAGACTTCCACTTCGTACAAGCCGTTGCAGTTCATGAAGCGGTTCAACGCGTATCTAACGTTTCAGGACGTGAAGCTGATGATCTGGTCGCTGCGCACGACCAAGGATGCTGGGGAGACCGCGCTGATTCGCAAAGCCGTGGATGCCTCGGTGGCGGCGCACTTTGCGGCGTTCAAGGCGGTGAAGCCGAATGTAAACGAGCGTGAAATTTCTGCGCTGATGCAATACGAGTGGGGAAAGCGCGGCTGCGAGCGAGTCGCGTACGCGCCCATTGTAGGCTCTGGTTATTATTCGACGGTGCTGCACTATTCGGACGACGACAATGTGATGAAATCGGGCGACGTGGTGGTGATCGACGCCGCGGGCGAGTACTCGATGTATGCCGCCGACATTACGCGCACGCTTCCCATCAACGGACACTTCACGGCGCGCCAGCGCGAGATCTATGACATCGTTCTCGGAGCGCAACAGGCCGCCATGGCTGCTTTCCAGTCGGGCAAGTCGCACATTGGCCGCAGCGGCGCGGATTCGCTTTACCAGGTCGCGTTCGATTACATCAACACTCATGGTAAGGATCTGCATGGGCAGCCGCTGGGGCAATATTTTATTCACGGCCTGGGCCACTACATTGGACTCAACGTTCATGATCCCGACGACTACACGGTTCCGCTCGGTCCGGGCATGGCTTTCACCATCGAACCGGGAATCTATATTCCCGAGGAGAACCTTGGGGTGCGCATTGAGGACGATTTCTTGGTCGGTCAGGATGGGAAGCTGATCAAGCTGAGCGGGGCGTTGCCTTCGGGGGCGGACGAGGTGGAGAGACTGATGGCAGGAAAGTGAAGGAACAGTGGTCAGTGATCAGTGGCCAGCGGTCAGTAAGCGAACCCCGACGAGAGTTCTTCCTCGCTACTGAACACTGATCACTGACCACTGCTACGAGATGTATTCCCTGATGTACTCGTCCTGGGTGTGGGCCAGTTGTTGCAGGTCGCCGTCGAAAATCACTTTGCCGTCGCGCAGGATCAGAAAAGTTAGCGGAACCCTGCAATGCTGGCCTGGGGGCAGCGGGACGATGTGGTTGGTTTGCTGGTCGAACTCGTGCGTGGCCATGGTAAAAGCGTCCTGCAGGCGGTGCGTGACCAGCAGGGCGCTGGTCTTGTACACGTCGCGCTGCTTCACGATCAGTTCGATGATGGTGTTCGAGGTTACGGGATCGAGGCCTCCGGTGGGCGAATCGTAGAGCAGAAGTTCCGGCTGCGTGATCAGAGCGCGCGCGATGGCCACGCGGCGCCGCATGCCTCCGGAGAGCTCGGCGGGATCAAGATCGAGGGTGTGCTCGAGTTCCACGAAACGTAAGACCTCGCGCACTTTGCGATCGATTTCGTCGTCATAGACGCCGTGCTCTTCGGTGAGGCGGTAGGCGACATTTTCCTTCACACTCAGAGAATCGAACAGAGCGCTTTCCTGGAAGACCATTCCAATCTTGTCGCGCAGTGCGAACAGCTGTTTCTCCTGCATCTGGGTCACGTCTTCTCCCAGCACGAAAATGTTGCCGGAGTCTGGCCGGATCAGCCCCAGCGCCAGCTTGAGAATCAGGCTCTTGCCCGAGCCGGCTACGCCGAACAGAGCTTTGGTTTCTCCCCGGGCCAGGCGGAAGGAAACTCCGCGCAGAACTTTGTTGTCGCCAAAGGCCAATGCCACGTCTTCAAACACGATGGCCGGCGCAGACTTGTCTTTTGTGTTTGCGATGGCGCGATCGAGGGGCAAGGTTGGCGCGGACATAATGCTAGTTCAACGACTAATTAAGCGACGACCATGCGGCCATCAGGAATCGCGTGAGGAACAAATCTCCCGCGAGTATGAGAACAGACGCTGCGACCACGGCTTGCGTGGTGGCGCGGCCCACGCCCTGGGTTCCGCCGCGCGCGTTCATGCCGTAGAAGCAGCCGACGGTGGCGATGATGAAGCCGAACATAACCGGCTTGACCAAGCCCATGAACACATCCTGAAAAACCAGCGACTGCCAGGCGTTATACCAGTACTGGCGAGCATCGAGACGGAGCAGCACTTTGGCGATGAATAAGCCTCCGGTAAGGCCCACAATGTCGGAAATGATGGTCAAGAAAAACATCATGAAAATCGTGGCCGCCATGCGCGGCGTGACCAGCTTCTTCATGGGGTCGGTGCCCAGAGCGCGCATGGCGTCGATTTGTTCGGTCACTACCATCGAGCCCAATTCGCTGGCCATGCCGGAAGAGTTACGCCCGGCGACCATCAGGCTGGTGAGCACGGGGCCGAGCTCGCGCACCATGGAAGTGGAAACTAGTTGTCCGACCAGGGTGATGGAGCCAAAACGCTCGAGGGTGTTGGAGGCTTGCAAGGCCAGCACGGCTCCGGTGAAGAAGCCGGTGAGCACGACGATGGGCAGAGAGCCCACGCCGATCGCATCCGCCTGCAGCATCATGTCGGAAAAGTACAGCGGTTTGCGGAAGAGATTAGCAACTGTCTGACTGCAGAACAGAATGTAATCCTGAACCGTCAGGATTCTTGCCTTGACGAGTTCGGTGGGCGAGGTGAATTGCATGCGGCTCGGAGCGCGGCGGTCGAGTTGCGGCGCTTCCACGAAACTATAACAGAACAGGGGTCAGGGGCTTGGGGTCAGGGGTCAGGGACTAGGGGTCAGAAGGATCCGTGCTGGCTACTGATCCCTGATCCCTAGCCCCTGGCCCCTTTCTTTATGCCCTGGTCTTTTTCTTGATTTCGATATTCAGGCGGCGGATTTTCTGATTCAGGGTGGAGAGCGGGACTTTGAAGTGTTCGGCGGCTTCGGTCTGGTTCCAGTTACATTTTTCCAGCATGTCGGTGATGACGCGGCGCTCTACGTCTTCGACGATTTCAAACAGCGACGCATCCGTGGGCGGATCTTGCAGGGCGAAAGCCGATCCGCGGCCCAGAAGATTGTCGGGGAGCAGGTCGAGGGTGACTTCTGGACCGGACGACAGCACGACGGCGCGCTCGATTACATTTTCCAGTTCGCGCACGTTGCCCGGCCAGGAATAGGACATCAGAGGGCGCAACGCTTCTGGTGTGATTCCCCGCACTGGGCGGTCGTTTTCCTCGGCATACTTCTTCAGGAAGAAATCGACCAGCAGAGGAATGTCTTCTTTGCGCTGGCGCAGAGGTGGAAGGTCGATGGTGATCACGTTGAGGCGGTAGAACAAGTCCTCGCGGAAGCGGCCTTCGCGCACGGACTGGCGCAAATCGATGTTAGTGGCGGCGATGATGCGCACATCAACCTGGACCTCCTGCACTCCGCCGAGGTGCATGAAGCGGCGGTCTTGCAGCACGCGGAGAATCTTGGCCTGGGTATCGAGGCCCATGGTGGCGATTTCATCGAGGAAGAGCGTGCCGCGGTCGGCCATTTCGAAGAGGCCTTTTTTGGAGGCGATGGCGCTGGTGAATGCGCCTTTCACGTGGCCGAAGAGCGTGGACTCGAGCAAGTCCGTCGGCATAGAGCCGGTATTCACAGGGACGAATGGGCGGTCGTGGCGGGGCGAGTTCAGATGCAGGGCTTTGGCAATGACTTCCTTGCCGGTTCCGCTCTCGCCCTGCAAGAGTACGGTGGAACGGCTGTTGGCGACCTGGGCGACCAAGTCGAAGATCTTCAACATCACTTCGCTCTTGCCGACGATGTTTTCGAAGTTGTAGCGCTGCTTGAGGGCGCGCTTCAGCTGGATGTTTTCTTCTTCGGCGCGGCGCCAGCCCACGGCGGCGCGCACGTCGGCGAGGAGCTTTTCGTTGTCCCAGGGCTTCTTGATAAAGTTGGCGGCGCCGGATTGCATGGCGCGGACCGCATTCTCGACCGTGCTGTAGGCCGTGATCATGATGACGGGCAGGCGGGGTTCGTGGGAGTGGATTTCCGCGAGAATGTCCATGCCGTCGCGGCCGGGCAAAGCGAGATCGAGCAGGATCAGGTCGAAAGGCTGTTCGCCGATGCGCTGCAGGCCGGCTTCGCCGGTCGCTGCGGTTTCGACAGCGAAGCTTTCCATCTCGAGCAGAGTCTGCAAGGACTCGCGAATCTCGGCTTCATCATCGATGATGAGGACGGCGCCGGCGATGCCGGATGTTCCGTTTACGAGCGAGCGCGAGATCACGGCGGCGTCAGACATATTCGGCCTTGGAGGGGACAGCCTTCCGGCTAAGCGGGAAATCGAGGGTGAAGGTGGTGCCTTGCCCGGGATGGCTCTCCACGCGAATCTTGCCGGCATGTTCCTGGATGATGCCGTAGGTGACGGAAAGACCGAGGCCGGTGCCGCGGGCCTGGCCTTCGCGTGGCGCAGTCTTGGTGGTAAAGAACGGATCGTAAATGCGCTGAATGTGCTCCGGCGCAATGCCGGTTCCGGTGTCGGAGATGCAGACGCTGACGCTCTCGCCGTTGAGCGTGGCCACGCGCAGCGTGCCGCCGCCCGGCATGGCATCTTTCGCGTTCAGGAACAAATTCAGGAACACTTGCTGCAATCTTCCGGCATTGCCTTGAATGGCGGGCAGCTTAGGTTCAGGCGTGTTGTGCACTTCGACCTTCGCCACTTTGAACTGGTGTTCCAGCAGAGCGAGCGTGTCGGCGATTACTTTGTTGACATCGACATCGCCGATCTCGCTGCCGCTGGTGCGCGAGAAATTCAGCAGGTTGTTGACGATCTCAGAGGCGCGGAAGGTTTGCCGCGTGATTTTCTCGAGCAAGCTGGCTTTTTGCGGATCGCCCTGCAGTTGTTTGCTCAGCATCTGGGTGTAGGAGGAGATGACGGCAAGAGGCGTGTTGACTTCGTGAGCCACGCCTGCCGCCAGCAGTCCGATGGAGGAAAGCTTGTCGGACTGGGAGAGCTGGGTTTCGAGATCGACGCGTTCGGTGATGTCGTCCATGATCACAAGCCGCCCGATGACCTGGAAGGTGCGGGTCACCAGCGGCGCGATGGCTACATTGACTGTGCGGACTTCGCCGGCCGGGGTCTTGAGGCGGAACTTGTACAGGTTGCGAATGCCCGCGTCCTGCCGCATGCGATCGAACTCTTCGACGAACTCGGGCGGGAAAATGGCTTTCAGCGGCTGGGTCAGGGTCTGCCAGCGCGGGACTGCATACATTACTTCCATCTGCGCGTTCCAGCTCTCGATGCGGTCTTGCATATCGAGCGCCATGACGCCGACGTTGATGGATTCGACGATGTTTTCGTTGAAATCTTTCAGGCGCTCGTACTCCGCAACTTTCTGCTGCAGCGAGGCGTAGAGCTGTCCGTTTTGAATGGCGATGCCGAGATAGCCGCCCAGGGTTTCGAGCAACTCCATATCTTCGCTGGAGAGGAAGTCGCCCTTCATCGTTTTGCCCAGGCCGAGAACGGCGATGGTCTTCTCCTGCGCGTGGCAGGGAATGTAGTAGTTCAGATCGAGCCGGGCGATGGTTTGCTGCGCTTCCGGAGTTTCGCGGGGAACCTGGTGCGTGTTCTCGAAGAAAAGATGTCCCGCCGGTTCGGGCCGGGGCGCGCTCAGGAAAGCGAGGTCGATGTGGTGCGGCATCGCGAGACCGAAAGACTTGGCCGGGACAAAGCTTCCAGTGGTTTCGCTGGCCAGGAAAATCGCCATGCGGTCGACCGCAAGAGTGCGGGATAAGCGGTCGATCAGCGAAGACAGCAAAGTATTCAGATTGGTTTCTGAACTCAGCTCGCGGCCGAACTCGAGCAGGGTGCGGCGGTAGTCATAGCGGGTGCGGTAGAAGAACTGATCGATGCGATCCTGAATCCACTTGCGAACCGGATCGAACAGCAGCGCGGTGACCACGACCGCCAGGATCAGACCTACAGGACCGGAGTTAGGACGCCAGTTGTGCACGAGCAGGGCTACGGCCGTTACCAGGCCGAAATACAATCCGAGAACGATGGCGGCAGCGAGAGTGTAGACCACGCCGCGCTTGAAGATGAGGTCCACATCCATCAGGCGGTAGCGGAAGATGGCATAGCCGAAGGTCAGCGGCAACAGGGCCAGCGACAGCGCAGAAACCTTCATGGCCGGGCCGGGCAGCGATCCCATCAGGTACGGGACGACATAGAACAGGGTGTAGGGAACGATGGCCAGGATCGTGCCGCGCGTGACCCACTTCAACTGCTGCCGCAGAATGGTGGTGCTGGCGTGGCGGTAGCTGTACCAGAGCACGCCGGCCGCGGTGAGAAAGAACACCGACCCATAGCACATTTCCATGCGGTCGAGGTTCCAGCGCAGCCGCTCACTGGCCTGCAGCCATTGCGTTGCGACGATGTGTACTGCCAGCAGCAGCGCTCCCGGCAGGTAGACCAATGCCAGAAGCCAGGGATGCTTGCGCACCGTCTCGCGTTTTTCCGGGAAGGTGAGGACGAAGTGGAGAAACAGGGCGGGCTGCAACACTCCGGCAGCGATGTTGCCCCAATAAATCGTCCAATCGAAGTCGTTCAGCTTTCCGGTGTACTTAAAGGAATAGGCGATGAAGGAGACGAGGCAGAAAATGTAGAAGTGGGTGGAGCCGGGAGCGGTCCACCGGCGAAGCAGGACATAGAGGCCGATGCCGAGATAGATAAGTGCAATCAACCGCAGCCAGTTGTTGAGCGATCGCTCCGCGGGAACCAGAATGACGTTGGAATCGAGGGGGACCGACTGCCGGAGCAGGGAATACGTGGCTTTCGACCAGATGCCGGTGCGGTAGAGCTGGCGCTCCAGTCCAGACATGTTCTGGACCTCCTGCCCGTCGATGGAGACCAGTTGGTCGCCGGGCTTAATGCCGCTTCTTGCCCCTGGGCCGTTGGGATCGACCCGGTCGGCAGTGAGGTGGCCGCCTTGCTCGACCCACCAGACGCCATCGTCGGGAACCAGGAACTTCCACTCGGAGTTGAGATTGAAGCCAGCGAAGACGACCGCAGCCACGGTCAGAAGGAATAACAGGACAGCAACGGAGCGGACTTGGCTCTCCCGGTTCATGGCTTTCGGCGGCGACCCCCCGGTGGGGTGGCTGGCGGGCCGCAGAGCACCCTCCGGCAACTCTATGCCTGGCTGAGGGTCAATGAGCAACTTCGCTGCCATGTTGTTTCCCATCCCGGAACTGCTAAGTGCCGTATCTAAAGCAACTTCCAAGATTATAGATGGGTTTTCGGAAACTACGTATGCTTTTCTGGAGGTTTGTGTGGAATCTTGTATCTGAATGGGATGGAGATAGTTAGGGGGATGTTTGGCTTTATGCGCCTGCCAAGGCGCTACAAGGCTCTCGGCACCAGTGGATTCGGCACCAGAGACCTATACGACTTCGGCGGCGCCGACCGCGCCAACGCCGCGAGCGCTGGCGGCGAGTGCAGAGGTCCTTCGGCCCGCAAAGGGCGCGGGCCTTTAGATGACAATGGCTGCTCGTGGCTTAGAAGCGTGGCTCTACGGCCAAGTTACGACGGCCAGGCCGCTGGTGCTGCTGTCCCCGGCCCCAGGCTGACGCGGATTACGTTGAGCAATTCGTCGTTGTCGGCGGGCTTCTGGAAAAAGGCTGCGGCCCCGGCCTTCAGGGCTTTTTCCTCGTTGTTCTGAGGATCGCGGGCGCTCAGCACAATCACGGGAATACCGGCGAGGGCGTCACTGTTTTGCAACCGGTCAAGGACGACGAAGCCATCGCCGACTGGCAGACCGAGGTCGAGAATAATCAGCGCCGGGCGTTCCTTCTGGGCGGCGGCGATAGCGGCATAGCCGTCGGATGCCGTGGTCACTTCGTAGTTGTTAGCCCGCAGCCGCAGCCGCAGGGCACGCAATAGATCAGGATCATCATCAACCAGCAGAATCTTCGGTCTTGGCATTGGAGTTCTCCTTTTTTGTGGGCGCATCAATTGGAAGTTTTGGCGCCCTTCTTGGCGCCCGGGTGGTTTCGTTCCATTCTCGTCATGATCATCTGGGTTACGCGGTCGGCAACGTTTTGAACCTGCTCTTCCAAGCCTGCGCCCGGATTGGGGGTTGCAGGCTCAATCGCAAGCGCGCTGACGTTCAGAGTGCATTTGGTCTTGAGGTTGCCCAGGCGCTCCATTTGCTCGCGAATGCGCATGGTCATGGCCCCGGAGCCCTGCAAGTCGGTCGAAGCCACGACAAACAAAGTCTCGCCGGTGGCCGACGTTGCCATCGGCGGCAGCACGAGGTCTTTGTCGAGGTACACGCAGTGCCGCAGGATTTCCAGACACTGGCGCCAGGTATCCTTCCAGCTCCCGCGCGGAAGAGATACCAGCGGGATCAGTTCGACGCGTACCAGAACAAAAGCTGGACGCAACCGGTCTTCATGCGTGATCACCGGAGCCAGCAGCTTGGCCAAGGAGTAAACCGGCAGAGTGAAGGTGAAGGTGCTGCCCTGTCCCAGTTCGCTCGAAACCCAGATGCGTCCCTGATGCAGGCGCACGATTTCGCGGCAGATGAATAATCCAAGTCCTAACCCGGAGCGGCTGTTGTCGATCGAATCGGGATCCTGGTAGAGGCGTTCAAAGATAAGAGCCTTGGCTTCGGGACCAATGCCGCGTCCGGTATCGCTCACCGAAATGTAGACGGCGCCGGGGTCTGCTTCCACCATGCAGGCTTTGATCATGACGGACCCCTCTGGCGCGGTGAACTTGATGGCATTGTCCACCAGGTTGATGAGCACTTCGAGCACGCGGTCGGGATCGGCGTGCACCAGCGGCAGCCTTTGATCCAGCCCGATTTCCAGTCCAATCTTCTTCTCCTCGGCCGTGGGCCGTAGCATAGCGGCCGCCTGTTGAACCAGTTCCTTGAGCGAAATGCAGCGTAGTTCGACCCGCATTTTGCCGCTTTCGGCGCGAGTGGCTTCGAGCAGATCGCGAATCATGGCGTGCAACTGATTCACGCTTCTCAGAACTGTCTTCAGATGGTCGGATTGTTCGGGAACCACCGGGCCGGCCAGGCCGTCCAAAATCAAGGTCACGTACTGATGAATGCAGGTCAGGGGAGTGCGCAACTCGTGTGACACGTGGGACAAGAACTGGTTCTTGAATTCCAGTTGCTGCTTTTGCGCGATATCGAGGGCGCGCAGCAACCCTTGCCGTTCCACGGCGTAGCGGATGGCGCGCTCCAGCTGCTTGCTCGAGATGTTGCCTTTGATCAGGTAGTCCTGCACGCCCTGATGCACGGCTTTGATGGCCAGCGCTTCATCGTCCTGGCCGGAAAGCACGACCACCGGCACGTTGGGCGCGTGCTCCATGACGCGGCGAAAGGTGTCCGCGCCGTGGCTGTCGGGCAGGTTCAGGTCCAGAAGCACGACTGCGGGAGTATTCTTGGTTAGCGCGGCCAGGCCATCGGACAGCCGGTTGACACAACTCACGGTGACCGGAGATTTACCTTCGACCAGGCGCAAGCGGACCAGGTCCGCGTCTCCCGGGTTGTCTTCAATCAGCAATACGTTCGTGGTTGGGTGATCCATTATTCTCCTTGTGGCGGCAACACCGCGAAGCCGAACCAGAATTGTTCAATCGACTTCACGGCGGAAAAAAAATCAGTCAGATTTCCCGGCTTGCGGATGTAGCAATTCGCGCCCATTTCGTAGCTGCGCACAACATCCTTGCGCAGTTCTGAGGTGCTGAAGATCACGACCGGAATCCGGCGCAGATCGGGGCCGGCCTTCATGGCGGCCAACACCGACAGGCCATCCCGCTTGGGCAGATTCAGGTCGAGAATGACAAGGTCGGGCCGGATGGCGGTGGCATACTTTTCCCGGCGGGAAAGATATGCCAGCGCTTCAGCACCGTCCCTGACATTGCTGATCCGGACCGGAGGCTTGCTTCCAGCCAGCGCCTCGGTAACCAGAGCAACATCGCCCGGGTTGTCATCCACCACCAGGAGCTCAAACGTCGGTTTCACGATTGCGCCCCTTTTTCTTCATGGTGGCAACAGGGCAGGGTGAACTTGAAGGTGGAACCTGAGTCGGCCTGCGATTCCACCCAAATCTTCCCGCCATTGTGCTCGACAATCTTCTTGCAGATGGCGAGGCCGATGCCGTTGCCGGGATATTCGGCCCGCCCATGCAAGCGCTGAAAGACAACAAAAACGTTCTCCGCGTACTCCGGCGCGATTCCGATTCCGTTGTCGCTCACACTGAATTGCCACTGCCGGCCGGCTTGTTCTGCCTGCACCGAAACCAACGGCGGCTCTTTCCCGCGGAACTTGATGGCGTTCCCAATCAGATTCTGGAAGACTTGCGCTACCTGGGTACGGTCCGCCCACACCACCGGAAGCTCGCCATGGCGGACGACCGCGGCACTCTCTTCAATCGCCGCGGCCAGAGCTTGCAGGACGTCTTTCATCACGGCATTGCAATCGACGCTTCCGGGAGCTTCCTTTCCACCGACTCGCGAAAACGCCAGCAGGTCGCGAATGAGCACCTGCATGCGCTGCGCGCCGTCGGCCGCATAGGCGATAAACTTGTCGGCATTCTCGTCGAGCTTGCCGCGATAGCGCTCGGCCAGCAGCTGGGTGTAGGCCGTGACCATGCGCAGCGGTTCCTGCAGGTCATGCGACGCGACGTAGGCGAACTGCTCCAGGTCGGCATTGGAGCGGGCCAGTTCATCCACTTTGCGGGCCAAGTCTTCTTCCGCCTGGCGGCGCCAGGTGCGCTCGCTCTTTTCCCGCAAGGCTCGGCGGACCACCTCGGGCAGGCGTGCCAGACCGTCTTTCAGCACGTAGTCCGTGGCGCCCTGCTTAATGCATTCGACGGCGTTCACGTCGCCGAGGGCGCCTGAAACCAGAATCATGGGAATATCCAGACCTTCGCGGCGCAAAATGGCCAGGGCTTCCATGCCCTTCCAGTTCGGCAGGTTGTAATCGGCCAGCACAACCTCGGCGCAACGAGTATGAAGCGCGCTGGTGAATCCAGCTTCGTCTTGCACCAGCACTGAAGCGACGTCAAAGCCATCCGCACCGAGCGCGCGCAAAACCAATTCTGCGTCCAGCGGATTGTCCTCAATCAGCAGGACGTGCAGCTTGGGCTTTGGCTCGGCGATGTTGCTGCTTTCGAGTTGAGTCCCGGGGCTGCTCATGATCCCTGCTTTGCGACTTGCGGCTTGCCATTCGTTACGGGAGGCCGATTGACCACCAGCCAATACAGACCAAGCAGCTTCACCATTTTTCGGAACTCATCGAAGTCCACGGGTTTCTGCAGGTAGCTGTTAGCCCCCAGGTCGTAGCCGCGAACCAAATCCCGTTCTTCCCTCGACGAAGTCATCAGGACGACGGGTACGGTTCGAGTCCGTGCATCGCTCTTAACCTGCTTGAGCACCTGCAGCCCATCTACTTTAGGCAGCTTCAGGTCGAGCAGAACCAGCTTCGGGAGATGATCAAAGGATCGTTCGGCATAGAGCCCGGAGCAGAACAGGAAATCCAACGCTTCCTCCCCGTCGCGCACGACGAAGACGCGGTTGGCCAGATTTTCCGCGCGCAAGGCGTGCAAAGTGAGGTCCACGTCATTTTGACTATCATCGACTAAAAGAATGTCGACTTCAGTTGAGTTCATGCTCGAGCTCCTGCGGCGGCGGTCGAGTTCGTGATTGCGCTTGCCTTAACTCGGGTAGGGGCGGCGATCTCAAGCGTGAAATAAAAGGTCGCGCCCTTATCGACCTCCGCTTCCGCCCAAACCCGCCCGCCGTGCTTGTGAATGATGCGGTGCACGGTGGCCAGGCCGATGCCTGTGCCTTCGAAATCCTCGGCGCGATGGAGCCGCTGGAAAACGCCGAACAGCTTGTCGCTGTATTTCATGTTGAACCCGACCCCGTTGTCGCGGACCGCGACGACGACCTGACCGCCTTTCTCCCGCGAACTGATCTCGATGACTGCGCGCTGCCGGATTCGGGTGAACTTGAGAGCGTTGGCCAGCAGGTTCTGAAAAACCTGCTTTACCAGAACGGGATCGCATTCCACGGAGGGCAAGTCCGCGATTTTCCACTCAAGCACTCTTCCCTGAGTTTCGGGCTGCAGCATCGATACAACTTCCTCGACCATGGAATTCAGACCGGCGGTTTGGAGATGGAGCGCGTGCCGGCCGACTCGCGCCAGATTCAGCAACTCATCCACCAGCAGGCCCATGCGGTGCACGCCGTCGGCGATGCGCTGTAGGTGACTTTGTGCTTCGGCGGGCATTGCGGCTCCAAAATCCTCGGACAAGATCTTGGAAAATCCGCCGATATGGCGCAGCGGCGCCCGCAGATCGTGAGAAACCGAGTAAGTAAACGCTTCCAACTCCTGATTGGCAGCTGCGAGTTGCGCGGTGCGTTCTCCCACTCGCTCTTCCAGTTCCTCATTGAGTTTGCGGATTTCCCGCTCGTCAGTTTTTCTTTGCGTGATGTCGCGAAACGCTACTACGCCGCCGCGGACCGTCCCATTCTTGTCTTTCAAGGGGCCGCCTCCGGCTTCAATCCAGGTGCCCTGCTCGAGCTCGGGATTGCGCACAAATATCTCGACAGAACTTGATTCTCCGCGGATGGCACGGACCAAAGGCAGCTGATCGCTCGGGAAAGGCGTGACCATGTCTTCCAGGAAGAGGCCGTAGTGCCGGCTCCATTCTGGGTTGGGCAGGTTCGCCGCACCCAGACCAAGGATCTTTCTCGCGGCGGGATTCCAGATGATGAATTTCCCCTGATCATCGGCTGCCACCAGCCCCTCCGCCATGCTGTCCAGCACGGACTGCAGCATGAGGGTTTGGGTTTCCAGTGCCTCCCGCGATCGCGCCAATTCTCCCGCCTGATGCGAGAGTTCTTTCGCCTGGCCCGCGAGCCGATCTTTCACTTGTTTGCGCTCAGTAATGTCGCGCGCAATCTTTGAGGCGCCGATGATCGCACCGCTGCCGTCTTTGATCGGCGAAATCGTCACAGAAACATCAATTCTCTTGCCATCTTTCCGTACACGGACGGTTTCGAAATGTTCCACGCTTTCGCCGCTCCGGATGCGCGCCAGAATGTCGGACTCCTCATCGACGCGCTCCGGTGGGATGAGCATCAGCATGGGTTGGCCGACGGCTTCCGACGCCGGGTAGCCGAAGACCATCTCAGCGCCGCGATTCCAGGAGGTGATCATCCCGTCCAGGCTCTTGCTGATAATGGCGTCATCGGAGGAATCGACAACGGCGGCCAGGAGGCTGGCGATCCCCGCTTTGTCGAGGCGAGATGCGGTAGTACGCTTCACGGGCCCGATGACTCCTTGCCACATTGCTTTCGTGAAGAGGGATTGAACGAGGGGAGAGCGATGCCGCTTGCGATGCAGCCTCTTCAATTACGTTATCGGCGGCGCTCAGGCAATCTTTAGGTGGAAAGCGAGTTGGCTGTGTGTTCCTCGATTGAGAAAGAGAGGGCAGGGAACTGCTTGCGGGATAAGAATTCCCTCAGGAATGAGAACTTAGAGAAAAATTCGGAACATTAGATCGGTCTCAGCCTGCCTTCCGCTCGTCCTCGGTGGTTTCTGGGGGAACATCTTCTTCGTCCCACTCAAACGAGAGCGCCCGCGCGGTGGTCTCGATGGGCGCGAGTTCGGGAATGTCGTCGGCCACGGACGCGCCCAGTTCGGCGAACTTGCGTGCTGAAACCAGCACCCGACTTTCGAGCGAGCCCACGGCTTTGTTGTAAGACTCGACGGCGCGGTCGAGTCCCGTGCCCACCTGGGTGATGTGGGCGGCGAGCAGGCGCAGGCGATCGTGCAATTCTTTGCCGAGCGCGCTGATCTGTTGCGCGTTGCGCGCCAGCTTTTCCTGATTCCATCCGTAATTCACCGCCTTCAGCAGCGCGATCAGCGTGGTCGGCGAGGCCGGAATCACGCGGCTTAGCACTCCCTGCTCAATCAAGCTGGAATCCTGCTCGAGCGCGGCGCTGAAAAACGTTTCGCCGGGAAGAAACATCACCACGAATTCCGGTGTGGGATCGAACTGCTCCCAATAATTTTTGCCGGCGAGAGTCTTCATGTGGTCGCGAACCTGCCGCGCATGGTTGGCCAGGCAGGCGCGGCGGGCTTCTTCGTCATTGGTTTCAAAAGCGTCGAGGAAGGCTTGTAGTGGCGTCTTGGCGTCGACCACGACGTTCTTGCCACCGGGGAGCTTCACCACCAGATCAGGCCGCAGCCTTCCCGTTTCTGTGGTCACCGACTCCTGCTCGGTGAAGTCGCAGTAAGAGAGCATGCCGGCGATCTCGACTACTCGGCGCAGCTGAATTTCTCCCCAGCGTCCGCGTACGTTGGGAGTGCGCAGCGCCCGGACCAGATTGCCGGTCTCTGATTGCAGTTCCTTCTGCGTCGTAATCAGGGCTTGCACCTGGGCGCGCAGTTCGCCGTAAGCGTCGCCCCGGGCGACTTCCATCTGCTGAATCTGGGCATCCACTTTATTCAGTGAATCGCGCACGGGAGCCACCAGGTCGGCCACGGCTTTCTGCCGGCTCTCGAGATCGCCCTTGGCTTGAATCTGAAATCGCTTAAGGGTCTCTTCGGCAGTCTGGAGAAAGGAGGAGGTGTTAGCACTCAATGCCTCCGAGGCGAGGGCTTTGAAGGCGTTGCGCAAATCCTCGCTGGCTTGGGTCACTAACTTAATCTTTTCTTCGCTTGATCTCCGCTCGGACGCCAAGTCCGACTCCAGCCGGGCTTTCGCTGCGACCAACTCCGTGCGGGTCTGTTGAAGCCGCTCGAGATCGGCCTTCCCGGCCGCTAATTCCTTTTCCATCAAGGGCAACCGGACGGTGAGCGCCGCCGTTCGCGAGCGCAGTACGAGCCAGGCGAGCACGCTGCCAAACAACAAGCCGATGACCCCTGCGATCCAAGGTTCCATGGCGAAAGTAACTTCTCAATCTGGATTCCAGCCTCTAGCCTAGCACTAACGGCAAGTTTTGAACCTGAAGTCTGATCCCCCCAGGTCGAGTTGAATGGGCCGAGCAATGGCAACAGCCTGCGGAGTGATCAAGCCGGTGATCAATAAAAGATTTGCGGTGGCGGTCTTGCTGGGGATGATTGCGGCCTCGGCAGAGCCGTGCCGGGTGATGGCTGCTCCCGAAGAAAATGGCGGTCCTGCCGGGCAATCCGCGCAGGGCGCGACTTTAACGCCTGCTGCCGCAACCGCTCCCGACATTCCTCTGGGCGACTACGACTCACAAGCGGAACGCCAGCTTCTGGACCTGGCGAATCAGTCGAGAGCGCAAGCCGGTGCACCGCGTCTGACGCTCGATGCCGGCCTTTGCCGGGCGGCGCGGACGCACGCGGAGGCGATGGTCGCGGCCCGGCAACTTTCGCATCAGTTTGAAGGTGAGCCCTCCCTTCCGCAACGCCTGGCGGCCGCGACTCATACGCAACTCGACCAGGAAGGCGAAAACGTCGCGCTCGATTTCGACGCCGAAAGCGGACACAAACATCTGATGCTGTCTCCTCCGCATCGCGCCAACCTGCTCAACGCGGCTTATAACGTGATCGGGTTGGGCGTGGTCCGCAGCGGAGACCGGCTCTACATCGTGCAGGATTTCGGCCATGCCCTCCCCAATTATTCTCCGGTGGAAGTGAAGGAGCGGATCGCGGCGGTGGTGGCGCAAACCCGGCGTCAGGCGAACCAGCCTGACCTTGCGCGCAGCGATCTGCCGAATGCAGATGCCGCGGCCTGTTCCATGGCGCAAGCCGACAAGCTTGGCGGATCCGTCGTTCATCAGCTCGCACAGCGCTACACGGTGATGACCTACACCAGCCTGCATCCGGAAACGCTGCCCGCGAATGCCAGTCACGTGTTCGCGAGCCACAACCTGCGCAGCTTTTCGGTGGGCGCGTGCTACGCCCGCACCGAGACATACCCGACGGGCGTGTATTGGGTGGTGCTGGCGCTGGAGTGAGCGGTAGAATACGTGCATGGAGATTCGACTTCGTCCCGAACTTGAAGCCGCGATTCGACAAGACCTCGAGGGCGGTTCCTACCAGACCGTAGACGAATACGTCGAGCACGCGGTTTCAATGCTTCACGAACAAGAAGCCTGGTTGGCTACGCATCGCGCAGAAGTCGAAGCGAAAATCGCCGAGGGCTATGCTGCCGCGCAACGCGGAGAACTGCTGGAGCCTGAGGACGTACGAGCAAGACTTGGCCGATTGAAGCGAGCACCCCGCAGTGAACAACGGTAGGGATGAGCAGGTATCTGTTCACGCCTCAGGCTACGCGTGACCTTTTCGACATTTGGAACTTCATAGCTCGCGACAATCGCGAGGCTGCCGATCGGGTTGAGGCAGCGATGTTCAGGGCATGTGATCTTCTGGTTGACTCTCCGCTTGCGGGTCGGATGAGGAACGACCTGACCCAATTACCTGTTCGCTTCTGGGTTTTGCATCCGTACTCGAACTACTTCGTTGTTTACGATCCCGAAAAGAAGCCACTGCAAATCATACGCATAATCCACGGCGCCCGTGACTTATCTTCCGTTCTGAGGTAAGCCATCCGAAAGCAGAGCGTGGCCCTAGAGTGGGATTCTAGCTCCCGGTGCCCTTGTGCTAACCTTGCCCGTGCCCTCCGTCTGCGGTTCCGCGTATGGAATCCTCGGCCACAGCTCGTTTGCCGCAAGTTCATTCGAACGACATCCGCATCGGTACCGCGGGCTGGTCTTATAAAGACTGGGACGGTATTTTCTATCCTTCGGGCATGTCGCGGCGCAGGCAGCATCCGCTTGAGTATCTTGCGCGCTTCTTCGATACCACCGAGATCAACACGTCCTTCTACGGACCGCTGAAGCCGGAGTGGGCGAAGCTCTGGTGCCGCAAGGTCGCGGCGGTGAACAAGAAGTTTCTCTTCACGGCGAAGCTCTACCGTGCGTTCACGCATTCTCCGATTGCGGTGATGGAGCCGACTTCAGCCGCGACCATCCGTCCTACGGACGAAGACGAAGCCCGCACCCGTGAGGGCCTCGACACAATTGCCGGCGAAGGGCGGCTGGGCGCGCTGCTCATCCAATTTCCCGTGTCGTTCAAGAATACTTCTCTCAACCGCGAGTATCTCGACCGGCTGCTGCGGCAGTTCATCGAATATCCGCGGGTGGTTGAGGTGCGGCACTCCAGTTGGAACGACGCCGAAACCCTCGCCGCGTTCAGGCAAAAGAACGTTGGCTTCTGCAACATTGACCAGCCTCTGCTGGGACGATCGCTCGCGCCCACTGAACACGTGACTGGTGCGATCGGGTACGTCCGCCTGCACGGCCGCAACTATGAACATTGGTTTGTCGATCAGAGGTCCGATTCCGACAATCGCAACGACCGCTACAACTATCTGTACACAGAGCGCGAACTCGCGGGCTGGACGGAAAGAATCAAGAGCGTCGCCGAGCGGGCGCAGGCAACTTACGTGATTACGAACAACCACTTCGAGAGCAAAGCTGGCGTGAATGCGCTGGAGTTAAAGGCAATGATTAGCGGAAAGCGGGTGCTTGCTCCGCCCACGCTGATCCAGAAGTATCCCGAGTTGAGGAAGATTGCCGATGCCGCGGAAGATTTCGGAGAGGACTTAGGCCCGAGGTTGCCGCTGCGCGCTTAGAGACGGCCGGCTAGGTGCCCACCTTGGCGTGGTCGGACATGCGTTGCTTGTTGTGGCGGAGCGCAACGTTCATAAATACATTGCCCATGGAAGTTTCAAAGCAGATCATCAGCGCTTCGACATCCTCGCTCGTCTTGTCGCCTTCCTCGCTGGTGAGCAGCAGCGGGGGGTGGACGCGGAAGTGGAAGCCCTGGTCGTTGAGGGCGCAGACGGCGTTGCCAACAACCTGGTTGGCCAGTTCGAAGATGGTCTCTTTGATCAGCCCGTCGGATTCAGGCAGTTCCGCGCCTGCATAGTGGCTGGCCACGCGCACCGCGGTTTGCGGCTCGAGGTCGAGAATGATGCGGCCCTCGATGTCGCCCGAGAGCGCCACCATGCCCGCTACGCCTTTCCGGCGATAGCCATCCTCTTCCATCGCCAGGTGGCCCACTTTGGTGGTGCCCGAAAGCCCCTGCGACAGGACGGCATCAGCCGCATTGATGAAAGGCTGAATGAGATCCATCTTCATGCGATTAGGCTCCCGCGCCGGCGGCTACTGCGCCGTCTTCTCCCAGCACGTATTTGATGACTTCGTACAGCACTTCGGGCTTCACCGGCTTCTGCACGAAATGGCGCGCCCCGCGCTGTAATGCGGCCACAATGTTTTCCTGGTAGCCGACCGAAGACACCATGACCACGCGAGCTTCGGGATGCGCCTGTACGATCTTTTCGGCGGCCTCGATGCCCTCCATCTGCGGCATGGTGATGTCCATCAGTACGATGTCGGGATGCGTGCGCTCGAATTCGCTGATCGCAGTCAAACCGTCACCGGCCTCGGCCGCCACCTGCCCGCCAAAACTTTCAACCATGCGGGCCAGATTCTTGCGCGCGAACACGGAATCGTCCACGATCAAGTAGCGGACCGGTTGGCCGTCCTTGCTTCGTTTTACTGGTGCAAACTGCTCCATAACTACCTCCCTGTAACATTCCATCACGGCGGTTGCCCGCCGACTAGATGACTCAGGTCTATGACCTGGGTCGGAAAATTCGTTTTAGCGCCCGGCGCGGAATGCTTTTCCCGCTCCGCCGCTTTCCCCGTGGCCTTCGTTGCGGCCACAAAGAGCCTGTAAAGTGGACGCAAGCACGTCCAGAGCCACCACGCGCGTGGCATAGCCGCGTTCGATGCCGGCTTTGGGCATGCCAAAGACCACACAAGATTCTTCGCTCTGCGCGATGGTCATGCCGCCGGCCTTCTTCACCGCGCCCAGACCCTCCGCGCCATCATCCCCCATGCCGGTCATCAGCGCGGCGATGGCTTGCGGGCCGAATTCCTGCGCCACGCTTTGGAATAGAACATCTACGCTGGGGCGGTGGCCATTGACGCGCGGTTCGTCGCTGAGCACCGCAATATCTCCCATGGTGAGGCGCTTCACTTTCATGTGGCGGCTTCCGGGGCAGACCAGTACGCGCCCGGCCTGCAGCACGTCTCCAGATTGAGCTTCTTTCACCCGCAGCGAACATAACTCGTCGAGGCGGCGGGCAAACATCTCAGTAAAGCCGTCGGGCATATGCTGCACGATGACGATCGATCCGGGAAAATCCGGGGGCAGCTGCGCCAGCAGGAATTCAAGAGCCTGCGGCCCTCCGGTGGAGATTCCGATGGCCACCAGTTTCGTGGGCGGCGGTGCGGACTTGCTGATCGAGATCTTTTCCGGCGGCGCCGCGACCTTGAACGTTCCCGGGCGGACAACCTTGCAATCGGCCGCCGCCTTGATTTTCGCGATCAGCTCCGCCGCGGCTTCGGCCATGTGCGCCGTCGCGTCCTGCGGTTTGGTCACGAAGTCGAAAGCTCCCAACCCCAGTGCTTTCAGGGTGACCGAAGCGCCTTCGGTCGAATGGGAACTGACAACGATGACGGGCAGCGGATGCCGCCGCATGATTTCCTTTAAAGTATCGATGCCGTTCATGCCCGGCATCTGCAGATCAAGCGTGACCACGTTGGGCTGCAACTCTTCGATCTTCTTCAGGCAGAAGGTTCCATCCATCGCCGTGCCCACTACGTCGATCGAGGGCTCGGCTTCGAGCATCTGCGGGATCAGCTTCCGCATCAAGGCGGAATCGTCGACCACCAGCACGCGCACTTTCTTCATTTCTGGTTTCATGCGTGGCCTCCTGCACTGCTCAAGGCCAGCCGGGCGCGATCGGTATGGTTGAGCAACAGTCCGCATTTCACCAAGCCGGCCGCTTCGGGACGCAGACGCGCGACGTGTTCGACAACGGCAAGCAGATTCAGGATGAGCACAACCTTCCCATCTCCCAGGATGGAAGCGCCGTTTACCAGGTCGGTCGAGAAAGTCTGGTCGTCCAAAGCTTTGATCACTAATTCTTCTTCGCCCTCCAGAGAGTCGACGATCAGCCCGTACTTTCTCTCGCCGACGGTGATCACCAGCACAAAGAGCTTGGTCGATTTCCGGTCCACGTCGGGCGCCGCGGGCCGTCCAAGGCGGAGCAAGGGCAGTACCTGGTTGCGTAGCTGCAGCACTTCATAGTTATCGACCTGGTGGACTTCCGATTCCATGGCGCGGGCAATCTGGCTCACGGCGTTGAGCGGGATGGCATACAAGCGCTGTTCCACCCAGAACATCAGGGCTTTGATGATGGCCAGAGTGAGCGGCAGTTTCAGACGGAAGGTCGTGCCCTGGCCCACGTGAGTTTCCACGTGGATCGTGGCCTTCAGCCGCTGCAGCACACTCTGCACCACGTCCATGCCCACACCGCGTCCGGAAACCTCAGTGACTTCTTCCGCGGTGCTGAAGCCGGGGCGGAAGATGAAGTCCAGGGTCTCGCCTTCGGTCAGCCGCGTTGCCTCTTCCGCCGTCATCATTCCCAGTTCCAGCGCTTTGGTGCGAATTTTCTGGGCGTCGATGCCGCGGCCATCGTCGCTGATCTCGACCACCACTTGATTGCCCTGGTGATACGCATTCAGCTTGATTTTTCCGCGCGGAGATTTGCCCACCCGCCGCCGTTCCTCGGCCGGTTCAATGCCGTGACTGACGGCGTTCCGCACCAAATGCGTCAAGGGCTCGGCGATGGCGTCAAGAATGCCCTTGTCGAGGTCGGTCTCCTGACCGGCGAGTTCCAGATCGACTTCGCGGCCGCACTGGCGCGCTACATCGCGGACGATGCGGGGAAAGCGCCGGAATAACTGGTCGACCGGCACCATGCGAATCTTCATGACCGAGCGTTGTAGATCGTTGAGAACCCGGGCCTGGAAGGCCATGGCGTCGGCAAACTTGCCCCGCAAAAGTTCCTTGGGATAGCGTTTGCCAAACTCGCCGAGCGCCTGCTGCAGCATCGACTTGCCTATGATGAGTTCGCCCACCAGGTTGAGCACGTTGTCAATGCGTCCGGCTTCGACGCGCAGAATGTTTTCCACCAGAGCCTGCGACAGGCCGGGCTCCGGCGCCGGGGCTCGTTCTTCGACAGGAACCGTCTGGGCTGAGGGGGACGCTGAAACTTGGGATGGCGCAGAGAGTGCCGCAGCGGAGGCCTCGCGTTCTGGAGCAGCATCCTGCGGAATCTTTGCAGCGTTCTTCAGAACTCCGGCCGCGGGGGCCTCGATCAGCGTCACCAAGATGTCGCCTGCAATGGTCGGGATGTGGCACTTGGCGGCAATCTGGTCCTTCGACTGCGTGGTGGCGAACACGAACTGCACTTGCTTGGAGGCAGCTGGCGACTTCGCGTCCGGCCGCACCACGATGACTTGACCAATCCCGCTGATCGCATTTTGAATCAGTTGACGCGCGGCGATCGGCATGGTGCAGTGGGGATCGATTTTCACGACGATGTCGTACAGCCCCAAACCGGCAGCCTGAGCCTGGGCCAGAGCGCGCTTCTCGGCATCGGTCCAGTCTTTACCGGTGGATCGACCTGTGGATCGAGCGGGCTCGAGGGATTTTTTCCGGCGGCGAGTTTTCTTGGCTGCGGGAGCCGCAGTCAGCTCATTGATTCTTTGCCGCAGACTCTCGGTAGCGGGCATGGGGCTGCCGCCGTGATAAGCCGCGAGCATCTCCGCAAAAACGTCGGCGGCCGAGAAAGAGATTTCGGCGAGCGCTCCATGGGCGGCTGCGCTCTCGAGCGTCAGCGCATCCTCGAACAAGTGCGCCAGTTCGCTCAACTCGCGCAGTCCGCAGGCCGCCGAGTCGCCCTTCAGGGTGTGCACGATGCGGCGAATCGAACGCACGATTTCCTCGTCGCCGGGATTTTTCTCCAGCTTCAGGGATTCTTCGTTCAGCGCCTGCAGCAGTTCCTGCGAAGTCTCAAAAAACAGTTCGCGCAGTTCCGCTCCACGCTCATCGGGAGGATTCGTCACTCGCGCACCTCAATCCGCTGGTAAGCCGTGCCACTGTCCTTGTGCACCATCTGGAACTTTTCGGTGAGGCCGAGCAGGCTTTCCGCATGGCCCACGAAGAGATAGCCGCCGGGGTTCAGGCAGCGATAAAACTTTTCGATCAGCCGCTTCTGCTCCGCCTGGTCGAAGTACATCATCACGTTGCGGCAGAAGATCACGTCATTGCGCTGCGGCAGGTACTCCGTCTTCAGATTGTGAAAGTCGAAGTGAACCATTTCTTTCAGTGCCTTTTTGATGGCATAGCGCTCACCCACTTTGTCGAAGTAACGCAGACGGAAGCTGTAGTCGACGGTCGACATCTGGTGTTCGTTGTAAGCGCCTTCCTGCCCGGTTCGCAGCACCGAGTAGCTGATATCGCTGGCCAGGATCTCGACCCGCCAGGGCGGGGGAATCAGCGGCTTGGGCAGCGCGACTTCCACCGGCAGCGGATTGCGCAGGTAGTAGTAAGCCAGCGAGTCGGCCGCCATCATGCCCAGCGTGTAAGCTTCCTGTCCGGTCGAGCAGCCCGCGCTCCATACCCGAATCGAATACTCGCGGTGCGCCTGCTTCCGCTTCAGCATTTCCTCCAGAACAAATTTCTGAAACAAATCCAGCTGCGCTTTGTGGCGGAAGAAGCTGGTCTCGTTCACCGTCAGGTTCTCGACCAGTTTGGCCAGTTCCGCCTTGCCTTCCTGGCTGATCAGCAGCCGGTAATACGCATAGAAGGAATCGATGCGGCATTCCTTCAGCCGCCGCAGCAGGCGATCCTGCAGAAAATGAGTGCGGCGCTCGTCGAAGTGCATGCCGCACTCCTGATACACCAGCGCCTGCAGCAGCCGCAGTTCCGCATCCGTCAATACAGGAGCAGGTGCCGCTCCGAATGTACTCATGCGTTCTCTCGTTCCTCGTACCCGAGTTTCATTCCTTCTCTATCCCGCAGGCTCGCCCCAACGAAGCCTGCTTGCAGCGAAACTTCAGCGCGCCGCTGCTCCGCGCGCCTCCGCCTTGGCTGTCTTGCCTTCCGGGCTCACGCTTTCCTGCAGCAGATTGGCGGGAGCCAGAAGTTTGGTCATATCCAGCAGCACCACCAGGCGGCCTCGAACCTTGCCCAATCCCGTGACGCAGTTCAGTCCGCCTTCCTGGAATACGGCAGGCGGAGGCTCAACGTCGGTGCTGGCAATCTTCAATACTTCCGAGGCCGAGTCCACGATCAATCCCGCCAGCTTGCCGGAGTGCTCGACCACCAGAATCCGGTTCTGCTTTTTCAAGCGTGGCCTGCTTGTCGCCAAAGCGCTTGCGCAGGTCCATCACCGAAACAATCTTGCCCCGGAGGTTGATCACGCCCTCCAGATAATCGGGAGCGTCAGGCACAGCGGTGATCTCCGGCACGCGCACGATTTCGTGCAGCGAAGTGATGGGCACGCCATAAGTCTCGCGCCCGACCTGGAAGCCCACGATATGGAGTTCACGGCTCATGGTTGAGTGGTTCGTCGCCAGTTCTAGTAACGGGATGCCGCCGCAGCCTTGCGGGCGTTTCGTTCTTTCTCGTCCGCACCCTGACGCCCGCCCGCCGCCTCTTCCAGCGCGAAGCGGTCCATGAACTCGAGCAGCCCGCGCGACATCTTCGACATCTGCTCCGCCGAAGCCGCCAGCTCGGTCGAGCCTGAGGTCGACTGCTGCACCAGTTCGCGCATCCGCTCCATGGCTTTCACCACGGCTTGCGCTCCGGAGGCCTGTTCTTCCACAGCCGAATTGATTTCGTGGGTGATTTCGTTCAGCCGCGTGGTTGCCCGCGCGATCTGCGACGAGCCATGCGATTGTTCGTTGGTGGCAGCGCCGATTTCCTGGGCGAACTTGTAAACTTCGGTGACCACGTTCGAGATCTTGCGCAGCGCCGCGTTCAGCTCGCCGCCGAGGTCCAGGCCCTCGTTGACGATTCCGGTGGAGCGATCCATGTTTTCGACGGCCTTGCGCGCTTCCTTCTGAATGCTTTGAATCAGTTCGGAAATTTCCTTGGTCGATTGCGCCGACTTTTCCGCCAGCTTGCGGACTTCATCGGCAACTACGGCGAAGCCCAGGCCATGCTCGCCGGCGCGCGCCGCTTCGATGGCGGCATTCAGCGCCAGCAGGTTGGTCTGTTCCGCCAGATCGTCGATGACTTCGATGATTTTGCCGATGTCGTCGGCGCGCTGGCCCAGGGCTCCGATGATTTCTCCCGAACTGGTGATGGTGGTGTTGATGCGGTTCAGGCCGTCGGTGGCCTTTTCCATGGTGGCGATGCCGCTGTGCACTTCTTCGCGCGAGCGGTTCGAAATGTCGAGCAGCACCTTGGCCGTATCGGCCACGCGCTGGATGGAAGCCACCATCTGGTCGATGGAAGCCGAGGTTTCGCTCACGCTCGAAGCCTGCACCTGCGTGCTCTTCACCATGTTCTGCACGTTCACGCTCATCTCGTGCATGGTGCTGGTGACTTCATCGATGGCGGAGGAAGCCTGCAACCCGATCTTGGCGGAATCGTCGGAGGCGTTGGCCACCTGTCCGCTGGCGCTGGCCACTTGCGAGGAAGCGTCGCGCACGCTGCGCACCAGCCGGCCCAGCCCTTCCACCATCTTGGCGAAGGCGTTGCCCAGAGTGTCGTGCGGAGAGCGCGGCTTTACCTGAACTGTTAGATCTCCTCCGGCAATCGATTCGGAAACGCCCGCCATCTCTTTCAGATAGGTGACCATCTTGGCGAAGGTGCGGGCCAGTTCTCCGATCTCATCCTCGCGGGTGACGTCGATGTTGTGCTCCAGATCGCCGGTGTCGCCAATCTGCCGCGAGACCTTCATCAGGTTGGTCAGCGGTTCGGTGATGGACTTGGCGGTGGTGATGGCGACCACAAATGCCCAGCCACAGGGCGACCAGCGTGCTTAGCAACCGAAAACACGATGGTCAGCGTGCTGGCCGTCTTATCCGACTTGCGCCGCTGCTTCGACCAGCTTGTGGTTTTCCTCATCGGCCATGTCGAGCGCATCGGTGGAATTCTTTACCCACGAGGAAGCATCTTTCTGAAGGTAGTAAATCTGCAATTCGGCGACGGTCGCGTTGCCGGAATCCACGTCCTTGCGCTTGTCGATCAGAGGCTGGGCGAACTCCTTGCCCCAGGCCTGCTCCAGCTGTTCCACCTTGGTCAGCGCCGTGCGCTCCTGCTCGGAGTTGGCCAGCGACGTGCCCTGCTGCCAGTTTTTCACTGAGCGTGCGCAGGCCTTCATTCATCCGCTCCACTTCCCGGGTGTCGCCGCTGAGCAGGTAGTTGCTCAGGTAGAGGCGGTTCTGCATCATCTGAAAGCGCACCTCGTTGGTGGCATCGGCCAGGTCGAGCGAGACCTTGGCCGCATCCTTCGCGGCATGCTCTCTGAGCACCGCCACCAGGTTCACGATGAACAGCACCACCACCATGCTGAGGATGATCCCGAAATTCTTGTACAGCTTTTTGCCGATCGTCATGCCGTTTTCTCCCGGCCGCCTGTTTGCCGTTTGTCCTACTGATGCGGTTCGAACTTGAATTCCACCACGCCCGAGCTCTCTACCGCCGCGGGCTCAAAGCGCCACTTCCTGACTGCGTCCAGCGCGGCGCCAGCCAGCACCGGATGTCCGCCCACTACCTTGGCGTCCTTCACCGTGCCGTTCGGCGCCACCACCACCTGAATCTTCACCGTGCCGGTGATGTTCATCTTCCGCGCCAGGTCGGGATACACGGGCGCACTTTGACCTTGGCCCGGCGCACCATCTCGCTTTGCGCATCCTGGGCTCGAAGCCCTGTCACTCCCGCTCCGGCCGCTATTCGCCAGTACTGCCAACAGCACCCCAGCCCTACGAAAAGACACAGTTCCTCCCTGGCAATAATCGTGGTGATCCCATTGGAGCAACGCCGGGGCCACGCGCCGGTTTTTGAGAAAACCAAGGTAACTCCGCGGATATGTCTGAAAAATCAAGACTTAATGCAATATATGGACCTCATTCTTGATCGTGTCTCACGATTAGCCTTGTCTCATCTTCGCCTTTGCATACAATCAATTCTCACAGTGAGATCCATCCCCCACGTTTTTCTCGGGATTTCACACTAAGGCACCCGCCCACCCATTTCGCTTGACTCAAAATGAGATGGCGGGATAGTTTTCCATTAGATTCAATCACTTGTGAGAACCATGAAAATCCTGCGCTGGCCAGCGGTGACTTTCTGAAGATGACCGAAGGCAATTCGCCGCCGTCGCCGGAAACCCACGCCCTGTCCCAATTCCGACGACGCCTTTCAGAAGCTCCTCCTGCGGATTGCCGCCAAGGCCGCGGAGCGCGCCGACCCGGGTTCTCTGATCCACTTGTTCTGCCGTGCCTCCCGCGAGTTTTTCCAGGTCAGCGGCGTTTATTTCTGGCGCCGCCACTCCGGCGACGAACTCGTCGGCGAGCAGGCCGATGGCAAGCTGGCCGAGCGTTTCATCGGCATCCGCCTGCTGCCCCAACAGGGCGCCGTCACCGCCGAAGCCGTGCGCAGCCGCCGGACGATCTTCGTAAACCAGATGCAACTGAGCACGACCGTTCCCGTGCTGCGCCAGTTCGAGCCGCGCTCCCTGATGGCCGCTCCCCTGGTGGTCTTCGATGAAGTCATCGGCGCAGCGACGTTTCTGCATGATTCCGATGAAGGATTCTTTAATGAGGACCTGGCCGCCAAAGCCACCATCCTGGCCGGCCAACTGGGCAGCTTGCTCGAAGCAACCCGGCTCGGCGAAGCCTCGCGCGAGGAGCACCGCAAGGCCGAAATCCTGGCCGAGGTCGCCAATGCTCTGCACGGAACTCCCGACGTGGCCGCAGTCATTGAGGCTCTGGCGGATCGTCTTCGTCTGCTTTTGCGCACGCGTCTGGTCTCGGTTCTTCTGCGCCGCGATGGGCCCTTCGAACTCCGCGCCGTGTCCGCCGAAACTCCTCAACTGGCCAATTCCTTCCGGGCCGGGCACGACCGCCAGACCATTCGCTTCGCCGCCGATCTGGCGCAACGTGCGGTTTCCGCCGGAGAAGCCATCACAGTTTCCGTAAGCAGCGATCAACACTCGCTCGGCAGCATGGTCTCTCCGGGAATGCTGATTGCCGCGCCCTTCCGCACTTCCCGCACCCAGGGGGCGATCCTCATCTATCCCCGTCAGGACGGAATCTTCACCGCCGAGGAGAAGTCTCTGGTATCGGCCATCGCCGGCTTCGGCGCGGTCGCCGTCGCGCACGCCGAACTTTGCGCCACGGCGCAAGGCCAGGCCCACGAGCTGCACCAGTTGCTTGAAATCTCTTCTGAACTCAGTTCGAGCGGCGATCTCGAACATTTTCTTCAGGCTTTCGTGGTGCGCGCCACCGACTTTCTCGGTTTCGGCCGATGCTTCATCGCTCTGCTCGAAGACGGCCAGTTCCATATTCGCTACGCCGTCGATCGAGGTGAGCCGCAGCGTGTGGATACGGTGTTTCCTGAGGGCGTCGCCACGCGGGCATTGCGGGCCAGGGAAGTCTTCTGGTCCGACGATCTCAAGCAAGTGGCAGGTGTGAATTTGGAGGTCATCGCTCAACACCAGGCTAAGCAGTTGCTGGCCGTTCCTCTGCTGGGCGCCGACGGAAGCGTTCTGGGAATGTTCGGCGTGCTCGACCGGCTGGACGGCACCGGCGTCTCGCAACAGGATATTCGCCGCGCCCGCGCTCTGGCCGCCCAGGTTGCGGTGGTCCTTGAAGTCGCGCACAACCTGCATCTGGCCGAGCAACATCGACGGCGCTCCCAGGCGCTCACGAAACTGGCACGGGAGATCGATGGTCTGCTGCGCCTGCCGGATTGTGCCCGTAAGTTTCTCGAAAGCGCCATCGAACTCGCGGGAGCCAGCGCGGGTGCGGTTGCGCTGTTTCACGAGGGACGATTCCAGACAGTCGCGATGCATCCCCTGTCGCAGTCGGCTAGCTCCGCCCCGGATGCTCGCACGCCGGACAGCCGCAACGAAGATCACGCGCTGCAGCAGAGATTCGCGCTTGGCCTCTCCGAGTTGGTCAGCAAGCGGACGGAGGCAATCGTCTCCGGCTCCGCTGTCGAATTGTTTGGTTCCGACCTGGCCTTGAGCTTAGGCTGGAGTGATTGCGCGGTGGTGCGTCTTCCCGGCTCCGATGGAAATCTCACCGGCTTGCTCTGCGTCTCGGGACGCGCCCGCCCGCTCACCGCCGAAGACCGGGACCTGCTGGAAGCCATTGCCGGCCACGCCGCCCGAGTTCTCGAAAATGCCCGCTTGTTCACTCGCATCGAGCAGGCCAATCGCCACTGGCTGGAAATCTTTGATGCCATCACTGACTTCATCGTAGTGCACGACGAAACCGACAAGGTTCTTCGGGTAAACCGCTCGCTGGCCGCCATGATCGGAGTTGCTCCCAGCGAACTGATCGGGGTCAACATGCGCGCTCTGCTGACTCTGACCAACGAAGCCACGCTTTATTCCTGCCCCTTCTGCCGCTCCATGGGCGAAGACGGCGACGAGTTCGTTCATCCCGCTCTCGACCGCACCTATCTGGTTTCCACCTCCCGGGTGCATGGCGCTTCCGGAGAAAGCGTGCAAACCATTCATGTGCTCAAAGACATCACGGACCGCCGCGAGGCCGAGCGCCGTTACCGCGAATTGTTCGACAACATTCAGGAAGGATTGTTCTTCAGCACTCCGGAAGGCCGCTTTGTCGAAGTCAACGACGCTATGGTGGCCATGCTCGGCTATTCCAGCCGGGAAGAACTTCTGCAGGTTGATATCCCTACTCAGATTTACTTTTCTCCAGAGCAGCGCCAGCTCCATGCCGAGGCCATGGAGAAAGATGGCCACCTGCGCAACTTTGAGGCCACGCTTCGCCGCAAGAACGGGTCCCCGATCTACGTCCTCATCAACGCCTTCGGCATGTATGACAATCTCGGACGCCTACTGCAGATTCGCGGCCTGATGCTCGATGTCACCGGCCTCCACACCTATCAATCGGAGTTGCAGCGGGAGCGCGATTTCTCCGGCAAGATTCTCAGCAACACCCAGAGCCTCATCCTGGTCGCCGACACCGCGGGCCTGATCAGCTACGCCAACCGGCGCTGGTACGAAGCCGGGTTCGAACAACGCGAGCTTCTCGGGCGTCCCTTGTTGGAGCTGGCTGCTCCCGGCTTTGTGCGTCCCCTGTCGGATGCGCTGCAAGCCATTCTGCGCGGAGGGCAGGTCGACAATCTTGAACTGCAGATCATGCGCGGCAACGGCCAGGCCGGCCAGTTCTCCGTCAACCTGAGCCCCATGCGCGACGAGCAGGGCAACATTACCAGCATCGTCGTGGTCATGACTGACATCACCGACTCTTCCGAGCTGCGCGGCAAACTGGTGCACGCCGAGAAGATGGCAGCCGTCGGACAGCTGGTCTCCGGCGTCGCCCACGAGGTAAACAATCCCCTGACCGCAATTCTCGGGTTCGCTGACTTGCTGCTGGAGAATCCCGATCTCCCCCCCACTGCATTAAAAGATCTGCGCGTGATCCTGCAGGAGGCGCAACGCACCAAGCAGATCGTGCAGAACCTGCTCAGCTTTGCGCGCCAGATGCCACCGCAGCGCAATCCCCTGCAGCTCAACCCAATCCTGCGCCGCACCATCCAGTTGCGCTCCTACGACTTCAACAGCCACGGCGTAGAAATCATCGAACACCTCGACGATGGGTTGCCTGACGTCATCGGCGACGCTCAACAGCTGCAACAGGTTTTCCTCAACATCCTGAACAACGCCTATGACGCGGTTCACGAAATCGGCCGTCCCGCCCGCATCGAGATCATTACCACCAAAGTCGGGGACGCCGTTGAAGTTTCCTTTACCGACAACGGCTACGGCATTTCCCATCCCGACCGCATTTTCGATCCCTTCTTCACCACCAAGGAGGTCGGCAAGGGAACCGGCCTTGGCCTCAGCATTTGCTATGGCATCGTGAAGGAGCATGCAGGTGAGATTCTCTGCCACAACAATGTCGCCGGGCCGGGAGCCACCTTCATCGTCCGCTTTCCCGCAGCGCCCCACACTGCGTCTCTGGGTGTGGCCGCAGGAGTAATACAAAAATGACAACCCCCGCCATTCAACGAGCTTTCTTGCCTGTTCTGCTCATAGAAGACGAGCCTTCCATCATGGCTCTGGTAAGCGCCACGCTTGAGCGCAACGGCTACGATGTCGTCTGTATCGAGTCGGGCGCTGAAGCTCTGCGCCTTTTGGAAAAAGGACAATTTCTCGGCGTGGTCTCTGACATGCGCACGCCCGGCGGTGTCGATGGAGCCCAGGTGCACACCTGGATTTCCGCCAACCGCCCCGATCTGGAAAACAAAGTCGTCATCATCACCGGCGACTACGCCAACGAAGAAACCGTGACCACCCTGCGCAAGATTGGCGTGCTCTATCTGGAGAAGCCCTTCCGCGTACAGGACCTCATCTCCGCCGTAGAGAAAACCATGGGGAAGGCCCGGTGAACCCCACGCCCTCCAAGCCGCCCTTAGGCAAGACCGCTCTCAACAGGGAAGACCTCCGCGTTCGTCTCTTGATCGTCGACGACGAGCAGAGCATCCGCAAGCTCTGCATTACGGTCGGCGAGGCGCTGGGCTTCATCTGTCTCGAAGCCGACAGCGGCGAATCCGCTCTGGCCCTGCTCGAAGAACAGCCGGTTCACGTGGTTCTTAGCGACATGGTCATGCCGCACATGTCAGGCCTCGAGTTTTTAGAGAAAGTGAAGAAACTCCTGCCCCGCACCGAAGTCGCGCTCATGACTGGACACGGATCGATTGAGACCGCGGTGCAGGCCATGAAACTCGGCGCTTACGACTACATCACCAAGCCGTTTTCTCCGCTCGAGGAACTTCGCCTGTTCCTGCGCCGCATGGCGGAAAAAGTCCGTCTGGTCGAGGAAAACGAATTCCTGCGCGAGCGCATGGATTCCGAGACCGCAGTGCATGGCATCGTTGGCTCCTCCGCCAAGATTCAGGAAGTGCTGCGGGTCGCCTCCCGGCTTAAGGACACGCGCACCGCCGTGCTTATCTCCGGTGAAAGCGGCACCGGAAAAGAGTTGATTGCCCGCGCCATTCATTTCCGCGGAGCCTTCGCCAACCGTCCCTTCGTGGCCGTCGATTGCGGGTCGCTGGTGCCTACGCTGATTGAGAGCGAGCTTTTCGGCTACGAAAAGGGAGCCTTTACCGGCGCGCTGAAATCGAAGCAAGGACTGTTTCAATCGGCCGACACCGGCTCGGTTTTCCTCGACGAAATCGGCGAGCTGCCGCTTGAGTTGCAGGCCAAGCTGTTGCGCGTGCTGCAGGAAAAAGAAGTGCGTCCCGTGGGCAGCAACCAGCGCGTCAAAGTAGACGTGCGCGTCATCGCCGCCACCAACCGCGATCTCGAAGCCGCCTACAAAGCAGGAACCTTCCGCAAAGATCTTTACTTCCGGCTCAACGTCGTAACGGTGCACGTTCCCGCCTTGCGCGAGCGCCGCAGCGACATTCCCATGCTGGTGAACTGGTTCTGCGAACGATACGCTCCCGGAGCAGACTTGCGCGTTTCCAACTCCGCCATGAAAGCACTTATGAATTACGACTGGCCCGGCAACGTGCGCGAGCTCGAGAACTGCGTGGAGCGCGCCGTCGCTCTGGGCAACGGCAACCTGATCGACCTCAGCGATCTCCCTCCGACCATCGCCGCCATGAACCTGGCTGCATCCCGGGCTGACTTGGATTCCGCGCCCGAAATGGTTTCCGATCTCGCGGCCTCGGTCGAATCTAGCTCCGTAGATGGCGCTGCCGCAGTTCCACTCCACACCACCGATCTCGAAGACATCGAACGCGCCACCATCCAGCGCGTCTTCGAGCAAGTCAAAGGCGACAAAGCCCTTGCCGGACGCATGCTCGGCATCAGCCGCGCCACCCTCTACCGCAAGCTCAAACGCTACAACATCAGCGGAAGCGCAGGTTCCGGACCGTCCAGCCATACGCTGCAGTAACGGTGCTCGTGTGGAGAAGGCTCGTGTGGAGCGGACACTCCTGTCCGCTGCCTTTGACCTTGATTTTGATCTTGCCCATGCCTTCCGCTTGTCACCCTGAGGAAGCGGAGCCGCACAATCTTCAATGAGTGTAATCGCCTGGTTACAACAATTACGGGGCATTCTCATGGAAAAGAGCGATGGCAGCCTAGTGGACACAAACAGACACTGCGGGGTCCGCGCACGAGTCAATTAGCTTTTCTTGGCAACTAAACCGGGATGATAGATATTCCGCGACGTCGCCATGCCCGTATTTCTTGGCGAGCCCCGCAGCGGTATGTCCATCGTTGTCCGTGGCGCAAGGATCAGCACCATTATCGAGCAGCACAGTCGTAGTTTCGAGCTTTCCCATCTCGGCAGCCGCCATCAACGGGGTCTCGCCAGTCAAGCGGCTCTTTCGATTCACCTGTGCTCCCTTCGAGATTAAAAAACGGACCATTTCTTTGTGCCCTCCGACCGAGGCGCCTGAAAGCGGCGTCGTACCGCCTGCGTCTTCATAATTAACGTCGTAACCTTTACGGAGAAGATGAGCGACAAGACGTTGGTTGCCGCTCGCGGCAGCTTCAAGCATAAAACGGTTTCCGTGAGAAGCGGGGTCTACGATGTGCACAGATAACAGTTCCCAGCTCTCGTAGGGAATGAGCAGGATTGCGGCAAGAGTAACAAGAAGGATTATGGGCGCCCACTCGACGAGTGGAACTTGGAACTTCTTTCTAATCAGCAGTACGAACGATCCGATTATCCAGAGCGAAGTTCCCGCCAAGAGGACGAACGCGGCAAGGACGAAGAAAAGGAACGAACCAGTATGTACATTCCCGAAGCCAAGACTCTGTGGGCCGTCGGTCCAAGTCAGAATCGTTTCTTGATAAACGATTCCGCCTACGAAAACGGCGGTCCCGACGAGCAGTATATAACCCGTAATTGTCCAAGGCCTCGGGAAGCCGACTTGCGTGTTGTCCTGCACGTCCAGAATGATGCCATGTTCCTGGCCCCGAGTCATCATGTATAGCTGGAAGTGGACTGTTGGCGATAAATCCCCATTACACTCAGTGACCGGAGCGTCTCAACTCAGGGCCGCAACGAAATCCACAGCCCACTTGCGACATCTAACCTTGCGTCTCACCCGAATTCACTTCTACCATTGCCCAAGCAAATGCAGCACACCCAGTCCGCATAACGCGGCAGAATCCGAGGAAAAATCGGGGCATAACTCCTTTGTTTCACGGATTTTGATACCTAAGCTCTTTGATATGCGGATTTTGCGGGGAAAATCGTGCTAACTCGATGATTCCACAGAACGAGGGGGGGAGGGGGTATACCCAAATTCTTGCTCCGCTAGCACGCAGCGGAGTCCTCCCGCAGCAACGGCATCGATATTTATTTCGATGAGAAATCCACAGACGGATCATCATCGGGGCTGTGGGCCAAAAAAAGCACCCTGAGAAAGCTCAGGGTGCCTGTGCGATTTACATTTCGCAGGCTAGCGCTATTCGCCCTGCGGCTTCTGCTGCTCCTTCTTCTCCCGTTCTTCTTGCTGTTTTTTCTCCTCAGGCGTCAGCGGCTTAACTGGCGGCTTCTGCGCGGGCGCAGGTTTCGCCGCCGCAGCAGGTGCGGGCTTCGCCATAGCAGGCGTCGCGGGCTTTGCCGCTGCAGGAGGAGGTGTGCGCTGCTCCGGACGCTCGGCGGGCGCAGCAGTTTGCGGGCGCACCGCCGGAGCTGGTGGAGTCCGGTTCAGCGCAGGCTGAGTGGCTTCCGGCCGCGTCGGTTCCGGACGGTTGCTCGGCTGCGCTGCCTCCGGACGACCATTTGGCTGAGTCGTTGCCGGACGATTGGTCGGCTGAGTCGGCGCAGGCTGACTCGGCTGCGCAGCCGGACGAATCGGCTGCGCTGGAGCGGCCGCGGCGGGCCGTTTAGCTGGAGCAGGTTGAGTGCCCGGCCGGTTCATAGGCTGATTCGCGGGTGTCGCAGACTGGCCGGGCCGCGCAGCATTCGGCACATTGGCCGCCGGATGCCCCACATTCGGCGTCGCCGGTTTCCCCACAGGCGCGACCTTCACCGCGGGCCGCGCCGCCGCAGAAGCCGCTGGACGCAGCGTCTGTACCTCGCTTCTAGCCAATGGTTGTCCGGGATGCGCCGCCAATGCCTGCTGCTGTTTCGCAAAAGGCACTGGCGGTGGAGGCGGCGTCTTCTTAGCGACAACCTGCCGGCTAGCTATCGCTGCCGGAGGCGCGGCAACGTGGCCCGCGGTTGCGGCCTTGGCGCCGAGCACGCTGGCTCGCGTTGGAGCCACGGAAGCTCGAGCACTCACCGACATCGTGGCGATCTGCTGTGCGTTCACCGTGACGGCTGCTCTCGCCACCGGCTGCGCACTCACGAATGCCTGCTGCGGAACCACCATCACCGCGCCTTGCACGCCGCGGTTTGCATAAGTAATGTTCGTAATGGTCGTCGAGTTTTTAATGATGGTTGTGTTATAGACGTTGGTCACCTGGGTGACGTTCACCGTTGTACTGCTGATATTGACCCGAGTCACGTACGCTTGGCTGACGTGATAAGACGGCACATAAACTTCCCGCGGACCCAGCGGAAACCATCCCACATTCCCGCCGAAGCCGCCCGGCCCGCCGCCGATGAAGACCACCAGCGCCGGCGCATACACCGCCTGCACCGTTACCGGACCAGCAACCCAGCCCCAGCGTCCGCCCACACTCACCCAGCGTCCGTAGTGGAACGGCGCGTAGCCCCACGAGGAATCATCCACCCAAGTCCATCCCCAGGGCGAAATCCAGGCCCAATGGCCAGCGTGATATGGCGCCCATCCGACAGCGACCTGGCTGGGAAACCAGACGTGGCCATAGCTTGGGTCATCGCGCCAGTCGCCGTAGTCATCGAGGTCGTCGAAGCCGACTACATCGCGCGACAGATACTGCGCCGAACGGGAAAAGTCGTAGCGGTGGTCGCGCGCCTCTGACCATGTGTCGAATTCGTCGGGATCGTAAATCGGCTCGACGTCGGCATAGAGCGAGTCGGTTCCGCTGAATGTGCCTCTCTGCCCACCACGCAGCGTGAAGGTCTGGCCCGCGCCCGTGGCTGCGCCCTCGCCGGCACGGACACTGATGACTGTGTAAGTTCCGTCGGCACTTGCCTCGACGCGATAATGACCGGGCTGGAAAACGTTAAAAGCCTGGTTGGGAGTGTCGACCTCGAAATCCTCCTGGTCACGCAGCCACCGCACCGTAACGTTGATCGCACCCGAACTGAGCTGGATCTGAACCGTATCGTCATCCAGGTTCAGGAAAGAGAAGGTGGTAAGCGGCGCCAGACGAATCACGGCCGAGCCCAATTGCACTTCAGCGCGCGAATTCTCATCCGTCCAGAGCTGGTCGCCCGTGCTCATGGGACGGTTGGGGACGGCTCCGACCCAGTCCGTCTCGCCCGCCGGCAGAAACGAAACCGAACCCTGCAAATAGCCGAGCCGAGCGACCCGGCCCGGCGGATCGTCTTGATCTTGCGCGCTGGATCTTGTTGGTAAAGCAATGGCAGTGAGCGCAATCCCAAGCACCGCGCTCCACCAGACTAACTTCAGAGTTGTTTTCATAAAAGTATGCTCCCAAGCTTTCTTCGCGAGACCCGAGCCTCGCGGAATTCCCGTCTATCTTCAGAGACGGATGCGGTCGCTGCCATCAGGTTTTTCCCCGAGCGTGTCCGGCAGCGGCCCAGGCACGAGCGCCACGAACAGGCGAATGCGCTCGGCCGACACGCTCGGTGGGTTGTTGAGTGGGCCACAAGCATAACAGATCGCTTCGGCCCCTACCGTGAACCCAGTCCCAAGTCAACTGGCAGAATGCGCATGAGACTTTTGTCTCAGCTTGAGACTAGCGTCTCGGCGGCATCGCCCAAATCGCCTCCGGCCGGTTGCTAACTGACTGAAAAATCTAGCGCCTGAGTGCTAATCCTTCCGTTCTGCACTGTGGTCTCGGTCGTGCATCTCTTTCTGTCGTAACCGCGTGTTCTGGCTCCCGATTGCTCTTCCTAACCGGGAAGAGGGGGAGCCCAACCGCATTTATGCCGGGCCTGATTTATGCTCGGCTTGGTCCGGCTGAGAGAAGTGCAGAGATCAGAGATGTTAGAGACTTAGAGATTTAGAGACAAACAGCGCAGGGAAAGGGTTGGCATCGTTTGGCGCAACAGGGCACAGCTCCATCGCGGACGGCGCAAACCAGCACGGTCGCCGAACTGGCGCGTTTTTTCCCAGAGGCCACACCGGTTCGCATTCCGGTTCAGTTTACCCGCAGCAGAAACGCGAGTAATGAGAACCGGGCCGGCGCCGCGGCCGTCGAGGAAAGCACGGTCATCGAGTTCGGCACCTCGCGCGAGGTTCTTTTTGCCTGCACCACGCCGCTTGAGTTCGCCGACGTCCTGCGCCTGCGCAACTCCGACGGCTCGCTCGACACGGAAGCCTCGGTGGTGGCCGTGCAATACCACCCCGGCACCACCGTCGTGGCCGCCCGTTTTCTCACCTCAGTTCCTAACTGGATCGTGAAACCATGACTTCATCGCAACCGTCGTCTCCACCGCCCTCGTCTCCGCAGCCAGCATCTTCCCAGGCATCGGTGCCAGCTGCAGATCTCGCCACCGTATGGTCGAGCGCGCGCCGCCTTCATCCCATTTATGCCGAGATGGCCCGGGAGTTCGTCATCGACATACCCGGTTGCGCCGATCTCGACGCCCACGCGGATACGCCGGGTCGCGAGTCCGTCGAACAGGCCCAACAATGGCTGAACGCGATGGATGAGAAAATCCAGGTTCACCAGTTGCGCCAGTTTCTCCAAACCAGTTCTCTGGTGGATGCCGATGGTCTCATTGCCCTGTTGACGCACTTCCTGGGTAAGACTCCGCGAAACGATTCCGGGCGTGACAAGATTGATTTTCTGATGGTGCAGTATTTCAGCCAGGGCGCGCCCAGCGAACTCGACGACAGCAATGCCGACTTGGCCTATGTCGCGCAGGCTCTGGAACCGATTCTCGGCAAGGTGGAACTCAAAACTCCGGTGTGGTTGAACGCCTTGGACAGGGTGCTCGATTCCGCCCGCCGTTGCCGCTCGCTCGACGAATTGCTCCACGGCGGGGTGCTCGAGCAGGGACGCAAGGCCAAAGCTCAGGCAGGCGATCTTTTCTACCTGCCCATCGCGCTAATCGCCTTCACTCGTTTCGGATATTTGATGCGGCGTGCCTTTTTTCGCCTGATGCTCGCCGATCTCAACAATATTCTCGACGGCCTCACCGAGCTGGAGGAAAAAGGCGTTGAGACCATCGACTGCCGGCGCGCGCAATTCTCGGATAAGGAACCGATTATTCGCCTGCGCATGATATGCCAGTCGTGGAAAGTCATGTTCCAGGCGGAGTATTCCTCCGGCCAGCCGCTGCGCATGCTGGTGGACCTGCGTGCCTCCGTAGACGGCGCGCTGGGCCGCGCTTCAGCCGCGACCGCGGCGGCTCCGCGAGCCGCTGCGGCTGCTGCCGGTGCCCGAGCCGCAAAGCCATCTGCACCACCAGCTCCTAAGGCAGCCGCGCCCAAGGCAGCCGCCCCAAAGCCGCCGGCGGCCGCGGCGGTTGCGGCAAAGCCGCCTGCACCCAAACCACCGGTGCCGAAGGCCGCGGCGCCAGCGAAGGCTGCGCCACAGCCGGCTGCAAAGCCCAAAGCGAAGTTCGCCGTGGCCAATGCGGACGCGCCTGAATTCGAAATCTCCGGTGCACAAGAGTGGAACCCGGACGCAGACGCGCAGCCCGGCCAGAAGAAATAAGCACCAAGAGGAAAATTGCAAGTGGATCATCCGACCGTACTGGTTATCTCCGACGACGTGGAGTTCTCGCGAAGCATCACCGCGCGTTGGCAAATGGAGCGCCACGTGCCGACGTTCACGCTGCTGAGCGGGGACCTCTGGCCACGTTCCATCGATAACTTCGCAGTTGCCATTGTCGGTCCACTGCGCCGTGAGGTGCTTTCGGTGGTTCTGGAACCTCTACACTCGACCCAGCAGCCCTTGTTTTGCATCTGTCAAGACGCTCCTACGGCGCAACTGGTGCGCGAGCGTTGGCCGCGTACCTCGGTGTTGCGCTGCGACGAAAACTGGCTGAACGTTCTAATTCCAGCAGCGGGAGAAGCTGTGCTCCGCGCCGCCGCCGAAACCCGCGCCCGCGCCTCTGAGGAAGCTTGCGCTACCCTCGAGCGCCAGGCCATGCTCGGCCGTTACATGCTGGAGATGCGCCACGGCCTGAACAACGCGCTCACTTCGCTTCTGGGCAATTCCGATCTGCTGTTGATCGAACCCGGCAGCCTTTCCGCCCAGGCCCGGGCGCAGATTGAAACCATTCGTAATATGACTCTGCGCATCCACGAGGTGCTGCAGCGTTTTTCATCGATTGAGAAGGAAATGAACGTGGTGGCTCAGCAGGTGGAACGCGATTCGGGCAAATATCGCGTCGCGGCCACAGCCGGCGACTGAGAGCTGACAACTGGGAACTGGGAACTGAGAACTGAGAACTGAGAACTGTTACATACTCCCCTGGCAATACGCCGACTCGATCTCGCCCGGCAGGCGGGCAAAATGTTTCGTTGCGCTCGGGGAAAGGCTCTATGCACAAGTTAATCGCGACCAGCACCATCCTTGAACACGAGCTCTCGGAACTGCGCCTGCTGGTCGAGCGCCAGACCGGAGTCGTTCTCGATTGTCCCAACAGCGCCCTGGCCGCGCACGTGGCCGATTGCATTGAGGCGCAGGGCCTGGGTTCATCCACTGCGCTTCTGGAACGTCTTCGCGCCTCCGACCAGGATCCTTCCACCCTGCCGTCCCTGCTCGATGGACTGATCAATGTCAATACCGGCTTCTACCGTCACCCTGGCGCGCTTAATGCATTGACGCGGCAGGTTGTACCCGTGCTTTGCGCCCGCAAGTCGGCTGACGGGCCGAGTCCACTCCGCATCTGGAGCGCCGGCTGCTCCACTGGAGAAGAAACCTATTCCATCGCCATAGCGGTCTGCGACGCGTTGAGTCGCAGTGGCGGGAGTTCCGGGAATAATGCAAACGGCTCGAACGGTAACGGCAACGGAAACGGAAAGTCGACCGCCGCGCGCAATGGAGGCATCGCCGACAGCGGGCCAACCGCTTCCAGTTCCGCGAACCTCGGCACGGGTTTCTCGATTCACATCGTGGGCAGTGACTTGCTGCCGCGCAGCATTGAAGCCGCGGATCGCGGCGTGTACCCGCAGTCGGCACTGGATGGCCTGCCGCCAGCCACTATCCGCAACTATTTTTCGAAGATCAGTTCGCCCATCATTTCACCGAATGGGAACGAAGCTCAGGACGAAACCGAGAGTGACGGCCCAAGCCTAATCCAAAGCCCGACAAGGAGCGGCGCTGTCGCCCGATTGCAGAATGTTCCAGCCAACGGAGCGCATCTGCTGGTCAAGCCGCGCCTGCGCAGCCTGGTCACTTTCAATTGCATGAATCTGGCGCGCCCTGGCTACATTGGGCGCTTCGACTGCATCTTCTGCATGGACGTGCTGCCGCATTTCTCCCGCGCTCAGAAGATTGCCCTGCTTGAGCGCCTGCATCTTTATCTTGAGCCCGGCGGATACCTTTTTCTCAGCCAAACAGAAAAACTCTGCACCTCCAACCTGAACTTCCGCTCCGAAACTTTCGACGGATATACCTTCCACCGCAAGCCGTTGGCTGCGAGCGCCGCGTATGGACGGTAATCGAAACTATTCCCGTACCAGTTCTACGCCTGTTCTGGCGCATGCTCGGATCAGATCCTCATCTAAGGTCGCCATGGGTAGGCCATTGGTCTGCGCGAGGTCAAGGTAAGCGGCGTCGTAAGCGGTCAAGCCATGCTTGCGGCTAAGGGACTGGATCCGGTCGAATATAGCGTCAGCTTGCAATTCCTGCAGCACAATCGGAAGCGTCGCCAGGTCCGTAAGGAAGTTGCGGATGAGATCACCGGAAATCCGCTTCCGCTTTTCGCCAACGAGCAACGCGTTCAGGACTTCGTGGGGCCAGAACGAAGGGGCGATCGCTGAGTCGCCCTGCTTGAACATTTGTGCGACTCTGCGAGCTAAGGCAGAGTTTTCATCGGGAAAGCACCAGGCCAGTACCACCGACGCATCCACCACAAACCGGCTCACCGGCGTCCTTCGTTGATCAAATCTTTGATCTTGAGCCCGCGCAACGACAGCTTATGCCGCTTGCCGAACCCGGCCAATCGCTCCGCCGCGTCGGAGACGGGGCTCTTGCCGGAAGGTTTTCCCATGCGTTCTTTCAGCAACTCACCCAGCAGCCGGGAAACGCTGGTGTCCCGCTTCGCCGCCTCGATGCGAGCCCATTGGGCGACGTCTTCTTCGAGGGTGACAGTTACATTGCGGAGGCGGTTAGTGGATGACACGAGAACAGTGTAACACGGAATTCGTGTGATTTGCTAAATTTGTCATGCGATCCGGTGCCTCAGGCGAACAAAAACTCCTTAGTCCTCAGCTCCTTAATCGTATCCCGCAACTTCGCCGCTTTCTCGAACTCAAACCGCTTGGCCGCCTCGCGCATATCGCTTTCGAGCTTGACGACGTACGCATCTAACTCGGGCTGCGATTTGAACTCAGGCATGCCCTCGGCTTCACCGCCAGTCAGGTCGGTATAGTCGGCCGCGACGATTCCGGCCAGCGTCATGTCCAGCGGACGAATGATCGATTCCGGCGTGATCCCATTCTCCAAATTGTAGGCAGTTTGAATCTCGCGCCGTCGCAGCGTCTCATCCATCGCCCGCTTCATCGAATCGGTCATGCGGTCGGCATAGAGAATCGCGCGCCCGTGCAGATGCCGGGCGCAGCGTCCGATCGTCTGAATCAACGATCCCCACGACCGCAGGAAGCCTTCTTTATCCGCATCGAGAATCGCAACCAACGAAACTTCGGGAAGATCCAGGCCCTCGCGCAGCAGATTGATACCGATCAATACGTCGAATTCGCCTTTGCGCAAATCGCGGAGGATTTTCACCCGCTCCAGCGTTTCGATCTCCGAATGCATGTAGCGGCATTTGACACCGACTTCCGCGTAATACTCGGCCAGGTCTTCGGACATGCGCTTGGTCAAAGTAGTCACCAGCACCCGTTCGCCCTTCTCCACGCGTGCACGAATCTCATGTAGCAGGTCGTCGATCTGCCCTTTCACCGGCCGCACTTCAACTTCAGGATCGATCAACCCCGTCGGCCGGATGATCTGCTCCACCACCACGCCCGCAGATTTCGTCAGCTCATACGGCCCCGGCGTCGCCGAAACGTAAACCAGCTGATTCGTCCGGTGCTCAAATTCCTCAAACGTTAGCGGACGGTTATCCAGAGCCGAAGGCAAGCGGAAGCCGTATTCCACCAGGGTTTCCTTGCGCGAGCGGTCTCCGGCATACATGCCGCGCAACTGCGGCACCGTCTGGTGCGACTCGTCGATAAACATCAGATAATCGCGCGGAAAATAATCCAGCAGAGTCGGCGGCGGTTCGCCCGGCATGCGTCCCGTGAAATGCCGCGAATAATTCTCGATGCCGTGGCAGTAGCCCATCACCTTGATCATTTCCAGATCAAACTTCACTCGCTGGTGAACACGCTGCGACTCGACCACCCGCCCTTGCTTTTCCAACTCCACTTCCCACCACGCCAGCTCTTTCTTGATCGACTCCACCGCCGACGCCCGCGTCTCATCTTTCATCACATAATGCGTCTTGGGATAAATCGGCAGCCGCATGTACTTCTGTTTCACCGTGCTGAACAACGGATCGATCTGTGCCAGCGATTCCACCTGATCTCCCCACAACTCGATGCGGTAAGCCATATCGTCGTAAGTAGGGAAGACCTCGATCACATCGCCGCGGACGCGGAAAGTCCCGCGCTTGAACTCGCCGTTGGTGCGCTCATAGAGAATGTCGACCAGCTTGCGCGTAATGTCGTCGCGCGTAATCTTCTGGCCTTTTTCCAGAAACAGCATCATGCCGTAGTAAGCCTCTGGCGATCCGAGGCCATAGATGCAGCTCACCGAAGCCACAATCAGTGCGTCGCGGCGCTCGAATAAAGATTTGGTCGCCGAAAGCCGCAACTTGTCGAGCTCATCGTTGATGGTCGCTTCCTTCTCGATGAAAAGGTCGGCGGCCGGAACGTAAGCCTCGGGCTGGTAGTAGTCGTAATAAGAAACGAAATACTCAACCGCATTGTGGGGAAAGAAATTCTTGAATTCGTGATAAAGCTGTGCCGCCAGCGTCTTGTTATGCGCCATCACCAGCGTCGGACGGTTCACCGCCTCGATCACCTTGGCCATGGTGTAGGTCTTGCCTGACCCGGTGACACCGAGCAAAACCTGATGCTGCTCGCGGTCGTACACTCCGCGCAAAAGAGACTCGATCGCGCGCCCCTGGTCCCCCTGCGGCTTGTAATCGGAAACGAGTTTGAAATCCATGAAAAGCAGCTTCTAGCTGTTAGCTCCTGGTCTAGCCAAATCTGTATTGTCATTCTGAGCGAAGCGAGGGATCTGCTCTCCTCGCCGCCATCCACACAGACGGCAATTTCGACGGTAGAGAATCTCTCCATTATAAACGCTGTTACTATCGGCAGGACTCGCGGGCTTACCCTCTAAATCCGAATTGTGGGCAACTCAACAACTCTCACTTTACTTGTGAATCTCGATCGCCACCACCGCAGCCGGACCGTTCCTCGCCGAATCCACATACTCAACCTTGGCCGGCTTTCCTTCCAGGTCAGCGCAGGGGTTTAGGTTCCCTTTCAGAATGACCCCGAGTGCGCTGCATTCGATCTTGAAATAGTTGCCGGAATGCAGCCCCAGCGTTTTCCCTGCGGCAATCACATTCAGATCAATCGCCGGAGTATTGCAGCGCACATCTTTCAGCACACCGGTCACAAAATGGTGCGGTCCATTCGGAAGAACCTCGTGGGGCACCGCGAAACCGCTCGCTTCTGCACCACGACTGTCGGTTTCTGTCTCCGGAGTTCCCGTCTTCAGTTGCTGGCTGAAGCGCTCGCTCTGTTCCTGCGCCTGCGCGTATTCCTCCGCATGTCGCAGAAAGTCCTCGGCCATCGCGGTTTCCTGCGGAGAGCTGGCCAGTTGCATGGCATTGCGAATCACTGTCACGGCATCTTTGCCGCGCTCCATCTGGAGCAAGACATTCGCTGTCTCCATGCGGTAGGTTAAGTTTCTCGGCTCCAGTTCAACCGCAGTCAATGCCATCATGCGCGCCTCGTCGAGGTTACGGTGATGCATGGCCAGGAATGCCGCCAGCCGGTCATAACTCGGAGCGAAGCTCGAATTCAACTTGATGCTGGCGCGCAGGCTGCTCTCCACCTGCGCTTCTCCCACCTCGTCCAACGGGCCATTCATGGAAATGGCGGCGAAATAGTAGTGCGCCAGATAACTTTGCGAATCCAGCTTTACCGCCTGCGCGTACCAGTTCCGCGCCTCATCGATGTGGTGCTGCTGAAATTCCAGAAATCCCATAGTTTCATGTGCCAGCACATTGTTCGGATCTTCCTGCAGAATACGGTCGAGAAGCAAGCGCGCGTCCGCAGATCTCTGGTCGTAAGCTAGAAAATCGGCTCGTACGGCATCGGCCTGAACATTGGTCAGCACATGAGACTGGAAAGCGGAGTCGTCCACATCCGTGGCTCCGGGTATTTTGAAATATTGGAAGCTTCCTTGCCGAACATAAGCATCCAATGCCGATTGCAACTGTTTCAGGTCCCCAAACACGCGCGCGGCCGCGGTGACCGCGTCCATGTGCTGGGACAGAAGTTGTGCGTAATCTACCAGTTGATTGGTTTTATCGCGGGAATCCCTTAATTCCAGATAATACGTGAGGGCCCAAGACTCCGCATAAAAGATCGAGCCCTTGTTTTCCTCATGATAATAAGGTGACGTATGGTCTATGGTAAAAAGCGTTGCCAGGGGCAACAGCCGGTTCTGCCGAAGTAACAGCAAGTTTTCCGGGCTGGGCTGCCCGAGCGCGACTTCCTTCTCGCGGATGTCTGTGTTTTGGTAAAACTCAGCCAGACCCTCATTAAGCCAAAGCGGCATCCACTCCGCTCTACTCAGAAGAAGATGCGTGTACTCGTGATACACCACCGCATACGGATGCTCGCCCTCGGCATCCAGGCGTAGCAGAACATAGTTCTTGTCCGCTCCCCGCAGGAATAGTCCGCCCAGCTTGAGTTGTCCTTTGGCCAGATATACAGCGGGTTCCAGCGAGCGGAAATCTTTCTCATCTTTGATGGCTAACACTGTGACGGAACCGAGGGTATCGATCGGTATTTTCGAGAAAAGCTTATGAAAAACGGACCGCATGCGCTCGAACTGATCGGTCACGCGGCGCGCTTGTTTCTCATTCGAGTTGCTGATGACAGAGAAGTGCGGGCTGCGGACCTCTACCCAGCTTTCCGGCTTATCCCGAGCCGGCGCCAGCAGAGGGGAAATCACGATCGCCAGAAGAAAAAGACGTCTGCACATCTCCGGGCCGCTTCGGCGTAACAGCGCAGAAGTTTACATGCGAATTGCCGCGGCTACAACTCCGCCAGCGCCCGGTGCACCAAGGAAATCGCGATCGATCCCTCGCCCACGGCAGCGGCCACGCGTTTCACATTCCCGGCGCGCACGTCGCCCACGGCAAACACTCCCGGCAGGCTCGTCTCCAGCATGAACGGCACTCGCGAAAGCGGCCAATGGAAGCCGTGTAGAACCGGATCCAGATCCCGCCCAGTTAGGACGAACCCTTTGCCGTCCGTGGCCAAGCATCCCTTCAGCCACTCGGTTCGCGGAGAACCTCCCGCCATGATGAATAAATGCCGCAGATCATGGGTCGAGATCTCTCCGGTGTTCTTATCCTGCCAGGTGACGCGCTCCAGTTGCGTATCTCCGTCGAGGCCCACAACCTCGGTGCGGTAGTGCAGTTCGATCGCGGGATTCTCCTCGATCCGCTGGATCAGATAACGAGACATCGTGTCGGACAACTGCCGCGCCCGCACGACCATATGAACTTTTTTTGCCGTTTGCGATAAGTAGACAGCGGCCTGTCCGGCTGAGTTGCCTCCGCCGACTACAGCCACTTCCTCGTTCCCGCACAACTGCGCTTCGATGTAAGTGGCGCCGTAATAAACCCCCTGGCCTTCAAACTTCTTCAGATTGTCGATGGCCGGCTTGTTGTACTGCGCGCCGCTGGCGATGACCACGGAGCGCGCGCGAATGGTTTGGCCGCAGTCCACGCTCAACTCGTAGGGACGGCGCTCGCAATTCAATTTCGTCACGCCACTGGCGACCAGCATCTTGGCGCCAAACTTCTGCGCCTGCGCAGCGGCCCGTCCTGCCAGTTCGTTTCCCGTAATTCCCATGGGAAAGCCCAGATAATTTTCGATTTTCGAGCTCGATCCCGCCTGTCCACCGGGAGACTCCGCCTCGATGACTAAAACGTCCAGGCCTTCCGACGCGCCATAAACCGCCGCAGCCAGGCCCGCGGGGCCGGCCCCTACGATCACCAGATCCCGCACTTCAGTAGTCGTGATGTGCGCGTTGAGCTTCAGGCATTTTGCCAGTTCCTGGATCGACGGCCCGCGCAGCACAGTCTCTCCATTGCAGATCACCACCGGAATTTCGGCAAGAGTGACGCTGAACCGGTCGAGTAGTTCTTGCGCTCCTGTTTCCGTATCCAGATCGATGTAAGTATGCGGGTGCCCGTTGCGAGTAAGGAATTCCCGCAGATGCAGCGTCTTCGCCGAATGCCGTGATCCCAGCAGAATCACGTTCCCACCGCCGGACGAAATCAGCAGCACCCGGCGCAGAATGAACGCCCGCATAAAGATTCCGCTCAACTCCTCGTCCCGCCCCACCAGGACCCGCAACGCCTCCGGGCTCAGTTCGAGAAACTCGCCGGCGGCCGTCACACGGCCGCGCGCCAGTGAGCCGCGGCCCGAGATCATCGTCATCTCGCCAGTAAAGCTTCCGGCCTGGTGGGTCACGATCAAGCGCTCGCCCTGCATGGTGAGCTGCACGATTTCCAGGGCCCCTGAAAGCAGCACGAAAAAACGCGCGGAGGCATCTCCGGGCTCGAACAGAATTTCTCCCACCGTCGTCTGCCGGATCCGGCCGAAAGGACGGATTCGGTCGATCTGCGAAGACGTAAGCGCGGGAAAGGCTTGCTCTTGATTTACTGGTCCGCCGGAGTAGATGGGATTGGCGCTGCCAGAAGTAGGACCAACCGCTCCAATGATCACTGGAGAAGACATGTTTCACCTGAGAGAGGCAGAGTATACAGGTCGCGGCCACCGGGCAACCGCGTAGCTTGGTTAGATGACGCGAATCGGGTCGAGGGTCCAGGCCGGGCTTTTGGCTACGGCTTCACGTCTCCCACGCTCACAATCCGCGCAGTGGCGCGGAATTTCTTGTAATCCCGGTAGGTCTGCTCCAGATTCACATCGAAGTTCTTGAGCAGCGCCAAACGCACATCGATCTTCGCCGTGACGTGCAGGGGCAACCACACTTCATCGTTCACCCGCGTCTGTTCCAGCATGAAGCGGGAACCCTTGTGAAAGCGCGCCAGAAACAATCCCCAGGAAATGGTGTCCAGGCACTCCACATCCATCTTGGCCAGCTGCAAATCGTTCTTGTCGATCCAGACTCGTCCGCGGAACTTCGACAGATACTTAGACTCCTTCAGCTTCGGAACAAATTCCGGACGCGGCTCGCCCTCGATCACCCAGGCCTCGCGCCCGCCCAGCGATTCCGTGCCTACCAGCGTGAAATTGTAGGCGTCGGCCACTTCGAGCACGAACTTACGGTCTTCTTCACGATCCTTCTCTTCCTTTTCCTCCCGCTTCCTGCGATCGCTTTCCGATTCGTTCTTGCGCTTGTCGATGATCTTCTGAATTTTCTCTTCTTCCTTGGCTGCATCTTTCTGGTCGAGCGCTTTATCGTCCTTCTCGATCAGCCGCTGCACCTGCTCGCCGTAAAGTTCCATCACTTCATAAGTCTTTATTTCGGTGGACTTCACCTGCCCCTTGCCATCGAGCTTGTCCTCGGCTTCGCGTTCGATGTAGGTATAGTCCCGCAGCCGCTTGTCGTTCTCGAGGTCCTTGTCGGCGACAACGCGAAGCAACTTTTGCATCTGCTCCTGCGAAAGTTTTCCGTTGGCATCGGGCTTCAAATCGGGCAGGGAAGCGGCGCTGGTCGAGGTGTCCGAAGCAGGTGGAGCGGATGGCTCCTGCCCGAATGCAAGCACACTGGCAAACAGAATGATGAGCGCAGTAAGCGGAGTGAGACCCAGTCTTCTCATGAGGGTATTACGTCGTTAGAAGGCCCGGAGTTCCTTCAGGATGCACGAAAACAGGGTCAGTCGAAGAATGGGGTCATTCGTCTGCCACCGTCTTGTACGCCTTGCCCAAACATTCGCCCTGGAACAGGCGTTCGTCCAAGCGATGCAGGCCCTTAGCCATGGCCGGAGTGATCAGCGGGTAGTGCTTGATCTCGAACAGGTGATACACGATGAACCACACTGGCTTGTCAGTGGTCATCCAGTTCTGACGATCGAAGCGCTTCAGGTTGACGGGAACCGAATAACGCCGCAGCGTGCGCTCCCGCCGCAGGTTGAAGTACCCGTTGAAATAAGTAATCGCCAGCTCACGCAGCGTGCGATGGATGGGCTCGCGCCAGCGGCATCCCGTGTAGTTCGATTTGGCGACAGCGCCCCAACCACCGTTCTGGCGAAAGATGGCAACCACGTGATCGGTATCGTGGTCCGCCTCGAAATCGAGCAGCAGCGGAGGATAGCCGTTGGCCCGCAGCGCCGCCGCGGCAAAAATGGCGCCTTCAAGGCAGTGCGCGGTCTGCTCGGCCAGCACCCGCCGCGGCGACCATGCCGTATCCGCCAGGTGATACGGAGCATCGTCGAGAAACTTCTGAATGCCGTAGGGATCTTTCATGCTGCGCAGCTTGCGCAGTTCCGAACCCGTGAAACCAGCCAATGGATCGCTCATCGTCGGATGAGTTTACATGAGACAGTGCCCCCTTGAGGTATCTATCCAAAGCTCCTCGGATGGATTCTAAGAGAACACCTCTGCTAGCTCGTGGGGCGCGTCCACCAGCACATCCGGAGGAGTCTCCTCCAACGTGTGCGGAGCAAAGCCGTAACTCACGCCCACAGTCCACAGTCCCGCGTTGACCCCAGTTTCAACGTCGACATGCGAGTCACCGATGATCGCGGCTTCTTCCGGGCGCACCCTGTTCTCTTCGAGCAATTTGCGCGCACCTTCGGGATCCGGCTTCTTGCTGGCAAAACTGTTTCCGCCATAGATCTGCGTAAACGGGCCCAGCCTGAACGCTTCGACGATGGCCCGCGAAGGTCCAACGGGCTTATTGGAAAGCACAGCCATCTTGCGAGGCTTGCCGTTGGATGTGCCCATAGAAGCGCGTTGGATATGCGGCCAGCGCTTCATGCACACCGTGGTAGACCGTGGTGTGATCGAGCTTGTGCTCACGATAGTAAGAAAGAAAAAACTGCAGGCCCTGGCGCACGATGGCCTCGTCGACCGCCTCACCGCCGAGCGCGCGCTGAATCAGAATAGGTGCGCCATCTCCCACATAGCTGGCAATCACATCATCGGGCAGCTCCGCACGCCCGATGTGGCGCAGCGCCGCATTCACCGAGTGCACCAGATCGAGACGCGAATCAATCAGCGTGCCGTCGAGATCGAAGATCACCAGCTTAATCGCGTGCGGGTCAAAGGCGCGGCGGGTCCGAATCATGCCCATTCAGGATAAATGATGGGAGCATCCGCCTGTCGGCACTCCGCACCTCGGGGGCATGCCATGACTAAAGTTCCGGCGATCCGGCGAGGCAGGAACTTCCATGTTTTCCAACACCCGATTCCGATTTACAATGCAACCTGCCGGGTAATATTCAGCACCGTATTCAAACCCCGGCGTATTCATAACGCTTCATCAGGGAACCGGATGGCGACGACAAAAACCGATCCCAAGCTCTCCATCGCAAGCGGCAAGAAGTCCCAGACTTACGAGGGACTTACGCGCGAGCAACTGATCGAAGCCTACCGCATCATGTACACCTCCCGGCGCATCGACGACCGGGAAATCCTGCTCAAACGCCAGCAAAAAATCTTCTTCCAGATGTCGGGCGCGGGGCACGAAGCCATCGGCGTAGCCGCCGGCATGGCCCTGAAGCCGGGCTACGACTGGTTCTATCCTTATTATCGCGACCGCGCGTTGTGCCTCGCGCTGGGCGCCAAGCCTCTGGATATGTTTCTGCAGGCCGTGGGCGCAGCCGACGATCCCAGTTCCGGCGGGCGCCAGATGCCTTCACACTGGGGATACAAGCAGCTGAATATCGTGACCCAATCGTCCCCTACGGGATCGCAGATTCTGCAGGCCGTAGGCTGCGCCGAGGCCGGACGCTATTTCGCGCAGCGTCCCAAGGCAGCCGAAATTCCGCCTGCGACTGACCGGCCCGACTATCGCCAGTTCAAAGACGTCACTTTCCAGGGCGACGAGGTTTCCTACGTATCACTCGGCGACGGCACCACCAGCGAGGGCGAGTTCTGGGAGGCGATGAACGCGAGCGCCCTCGGCAGGCTGCCCGTGATTTTCTGCGTGCAGGATAACGGCTACGCCATCTCCGTGCCGGTCGAAATACAAACCGCCGGAGGCAGCATTTCGCGGCTGGTCTCTGGCTTCCCGAATTTCCATTTTGAAGAAGTCGACGGCACCGATCCGGTGGCGAGTTCAGCCGCGTTTCAGCGCGCTGTGAAGTATTGCCGCGAAGGCCATGGGCCGGCATTTGTGCATGCCCACGTGATCCGTCCGTATTCCCACTCGCTCTCCGACGACGAGCGCCTGTACCGTCCAGACTCCGAGCGCGAGCGCGATGCCGCCCGCGACCCAGTTTCACGCACGCAAATGTTTCTGCTGCGCGAGGGAATCCTCGACGAGAAGGGCATCAACGAACTGGAAAAGAAAGTCGACGAAGAGCTGCAGGTCGCAGTCGACCTGGCTCTGGCAGCCCTGCCGCCCGCGCCCGAGAGTGTGCTGCAGTATGTGTATTCGCCCGATCTCGATCCGACCTCGGCTGTCGTTCGAAACCCAACCCGTGGTCGGTCCCGATTCCCCCGACGGCAAGAAGCCCGCGGCCAAAACGATGGCCGATTTGATCAACGTCACCCTGCGCGACGAAATGAAGCGCGACGAACGCATCGTGATCTTCGGGGAAGACGTAGCCGATTGCAGCCGCGAAGAATATCTGAAACGCAAGCTGGTAAAAGGCAAAGGCGGAGTCTTCAAGCTCACGTTCGGCTTGCAAAACGAGTTTGGCCCGGACCGAGTTTTCAATTCGCCGCTGGCCGAGGCCGCCATCGTGGGCCGCGCCACCGGCATGGCCACGCGCGGGCTGAAGCCGGTGGTCGAGATTCAGTTCTTCGACTACATCTGGCCGGCGATGATGCAAATTCGCGACGAGCTGTCGGTGATCCGCTGGCGCTCGAACAATGTCTTCTCCTGTCCTATCGTCATTCGAGCCGCGATTGGCGGATACCTCACCGGCGGCGCGATTTACCACTCCCAATGCGGGGAAAGCGTGTTCACCCACATTCCCGGCCTGCGCGTGATCTTTCCGTCGAACGCGCTGGATGCGGCGGGACTGCTGCGCACCGCAATTCGCTGCGATGACCCAGTTTTGTTTCTCGAACACAAGCGCCTGTACCGCGAGACCTACGGCCGAGCCCCCTATCCCGGACCGGACTACATGATTCCGTTCGGCAAGGCGAAGATCGTCAATCCGGGGACGGACCTGACCGTGATCACTTACGGAGCAGTCGTGCCGCGCGCGCTGCAGGCGGCGCAGAAGCTCGAGCGCGAACACGGCTTCAAAGTGGAGTTGATCGATTTGCGCAGCCTGAATCCGTTTGACTGGGAGACGATTGCCGCGTCGGTCGGGAAAACGAATCGCGCCCTTGTCGCCTATGAAGACACTTTGAGTTGGGGCTATGGTGCGGAGATCGCGGCACGCATTGCCGATCAACTCTTCGATCACCTGGATGCGCCAGTGCGCCGCGTGGCTGCCGCCGACACATTCGTGGCGTACCAGCCGATTCTCGAAGACGCCATCCTGCCGCAGGCGAACGATCTGTTCCGCGCGATGAAAGAGTTGGCCGAATACTAGAGTTCGCTGAATCTATTCACTGAATAAAGCCCGGTAGATTCCTCCGCCCAGTGCTCCGCCGATGAGCGGGGCGACCCAGAACATCCACAACTGCTGCAAGGCCCAGCCGCCAGCAAAAATTGCGGGGCCGGTGCTGCGAGCCGGGTTCACTGAAGTGTTGGTGATGGGAATGCATACCAGGTGAATCAGGGTAAGGCAGAGACCGATGGCAAGCCCGGCAAAGCCTTTGGGAGCGCGGCTGTCCGTGGCGCCCATAACAACGATGAGGAAGAACGCGGTCAACACCACTTCGGCGAGGAAGCCCGCGAGCAGCGAATATCCGCCGGGAGAATGCGCACCGTATCCATTGGAAGCGAACCCGGCGTGAACATCAAAGCCCGCCTTTCCGCTGGCAATCATGAACAGCACGTCGGCCGCCGTGATCGCTCCCAACACTTGTGCGATGACGTAGGGAATGAAATCCGAAGCGGAAAAGCGTTTCCCCACAACCAGCCCCAGGCTGATGGCGGGATTGAAGTGGCCGCCAGAAATGAATCCGACGGCATAGACCATAGTGACCACGGTGAGGCCGAAGGCCAGAGCAACGCCGATGAATCCAATGCCAAGCGTAGGAAAACCAGCGGAGACTACGGCTGCGCCACATCCGCCGAACACCAGCCAGAAAGTTCCAAAGAATTCCGCGAAGGCACGTTTCCTGAGAGTCATGAGACCTCCTTCATCATGGACGAAAGTGGATTGCGATTGCCGGGCTGGCTTTAATCGGACGCGGCAGGTTAACACAAATCGCAGAGAATCGAAAACAAGCCCCTAAGTAGGTAGTGGTGCACTTTGCCGAACCTCCATGTGGGGACAGCCGCCCTCGGCTGTCCAGTTGAGCGAAGCTCGATTTCGTTCTCGATTCACGAGACAAACCGCACCACCACCCTGGATGACGCCGAAGCTATGTGAGAGTCACGTCTCGTGATCAGGTTACGAAGGCTTTCGCCGCAAGGCGATCATGATTGCCCGTTCTCACAAGCGATGCTAGGCTGCGAATAAGTGAACTCGGCAACCATCAGCTCTGTGAATTCGGGCCAGCCTGCAGCCGGCCGCGCCATCGCGTGGCTGCAATCGGCAACCGCAGAGGTATGGCTAAAGTTTCTGCTGGCGCTGGTGGGATTGGGACTGGCCTTCGGAGCCGCGTTGCTTTCAACCGCCTCCGGCGAAGCGGGCAATCTCTGGGCGTCAGTGATTCTCGCATCCGTTGCGCTCCTGATGGCGGCCTTCGTGGGCTTGGTTACAGTGCCCTACCTGGCGCGGCGAGTTGCGATCGAGCGCTTGCGCCAGACGTTTCATTACGAAGTCACGAAGGCGGGCGTGGTCTATGTGCTGGTCACGCTGGTGATCGGCATCGCGGCGCTGAACACCGGAAATAATCTCCTGTACATCGTAGTGGCAGCCATGCTCGCGGCAATCCTGGTCTCAGGAATAGTTTCCGCGCTGGTGTTGCGCGGTCTGGAATTGCAGGTTCGCCTGCCCGAGCACGTGTTTGCGGGTCGCCCGGTGGTAGGACGAATCGCTCTGCGAAATGCGCGGCGGTTCCTGCCCTCATTTTCGATTCGCGTAGTGCCCGCGCGCAGGGAAAAAGAAAAAGGAATGAAGCCGCGCAAGCAATGGCGGTGGGAGCCGGCGACTTTTGTTTTCCCGCCGAACCGTGCTCCCGAGAATCAGTGGGTGAGTCTGCGTGACTGGCGCGTGCGGCGAGTCGACGTGATTCCGCCGCAGCCTGGGATATTCGAAGGAATGATCTATTTCCCTTATGTGCCGCCGGGAGCCGATCTCACGGCGGACCTCGAGTTGTGTTTCGATCGCCGTGGCCGGTACCAGGAATCGAGTTTCGGAGTGGCCACGCGGTTTCCCTTTGCCTTTCTTACCAAGACGAGAGACGTTCCACTGGAGCGCGAGATTCTGGTTTATCCCCCAATTGAGCCTCCCGACGAGCTGTTCGAAATCCTGCCGCTGGTGCGAGGGGAGTGGGAAAGCTTCGTTCGCGGACGCGGCTCCGACCTGTACCGCATTCGCGAATACATGCCGGAAGATTCGGCGCGCCACGTAGACTGGAAAGCGACGGCAAAATCCGGCTCGTTGAAGGTGCGTGAATTCAGCCGCGAGGACGAGCGCAAGTTGTGCATTGTCTTCGACAACCCCGCGGCTGGGATTGTTTCCGGCCCGGCGTATGAGCAAGCTGTGAATCTGGCCGCCTCACTGGCATGGCACTTCTCTGAGCAGGATGCCGAGGTCTCGTTTGTGGTTCCGGGCCATGGCCGCCGCACGGACGTGCATGAATTCCTGGCCCAACTGGCGGTGATTCAGCCCCAGCAAGATCGTCAAGCAGCAACGGGTCCGCAAGCGGCGTCGCCGCGAGATCTCCAGCGAGCAGATCCGCTCTCCCAAATCGACCTCGGCACGACCGGCGAATACAACATCGTTCTGACGGCGCGGCCGCGCGGAAGTTTGCCAACGGCCTTGTGGAACTCCTCCTACTTCGTTTTTCTCGGTGATGGTATTAAGCCCGCCGTTGCGCCCGATTCACGAAAGGGGTAGGAGAGGGGGCTTATGCTGCGCCAATGCCACCGGGCCCTATGGCCCGAAGGTAACGTTACTTTAGGTTACCTGAGTACATTGAACACTTGGAGCAGAAGGTTTAACTTCCTCTTATTAGCAGGATTGTTTCTTTGGCAGCCGTGAAGCTGGCTCTGGGCGCCAGTATTGTTTCAGAATTTGACGTATTCCAATGAGCGAGAAAATCAAGATTCTTTACTACGCTCTCTGGCTGGCGCATCCCGTTCTCCAAACGGTCATTGCCATAGCCATGCTTCGTCGCGGCCAGCATCGCGAATTCAAGTATTTCTTTGCTTACGTCGTCATGCAGATTGTGAGCTTCGCGGTGGTTTTCAGCTCTTCCCGTCACTATCCCGCAGCGTGCTTTTACCTTTCATGGAGCAGCACTGCCATCAGCGTTGCCTTGGGTTTCAAGGTGATCCACGAAGCTTTTCTCGATGTCTTCCGGCCCTTCCACACCTTGCGCGACCTCGGCACAGTGCTTTTCAAATGGGCAGGCCTGGTCATGCTCTTAGTGGCGGGGGTAGTATCCATGTCGTCCTCCAACTCTTCGAGTGTAGTGCCCTGGGTGCAGGCCATCACGACCGCCCAACGTTGCGTTCGCATTATTCAAGTCGGCATGGTGCTTTTCCTGTTGTTCTTCGCCCGCTACGTAGGAGTAAGCCGGCGCCAGCACAGCTTCGGAATCGCCCTGGGTTTTGGAACCTTCGCCGTGGTGGAGTTGACGCTGATCGCCTCTTGGGCCGGCGATCACCTGAATAGTCTCGGGGTGAACCTGATCAATATGGGTGCCTACAACGCAGCGTTGTTCATCTGGCTGGGCTATACGCTCGCGAAGAGCCCTGCCCGGGATGCAGCCTCCACGTTGCTGCGGCCCCAGCGCTGGGAGCAGAGCCTTTCCGACATTCAGCACCCGCTGCCTGCGGACTCCCTGATCCCGATGTTTGAAGGCATGGTGGATCGGGCTCTGTCACGCACTCGCGTGTCACCCTCGGAAACACCAGAAAATGCCGCCGCGACTCGCGCCACAGTCGTACCCATGAATGCCCTCACCATCTCTGGTCTGGTTGAGCGCGTCGGATCCAAGCGCTAGAGCAGCCGACCCACCTTCGAACTCAGGCGAACAGCTCTCGGTCCACTTCTCTCGTTTCGCGCTGCCATTCCGGATTTCGTAAATAATCCGCCGCGAACCGTGTCGCTTCGTTCGCCGTTTTGCAAGGTAAGGGGAAAGCCTTAGATTAACTACGGATTGCCCTGTATTTACGGGTTTCTCGGAGGCGTGTATTTTCGTCCCTGAACAGGGTGTGCCCGCCTTGCCGGGAAATTCTTGCAGAACGACTTGACTCGTGCCTTATAATCCTTCTCCGCGTCAGAGCTGCCTGGTTTTCACAAAGCTAAGACGTGGAAGGAGTAAACCCATGAAGCGAGCAGTCAGGATTTCGATCCTGATGTTAGGACTAGTGGGCACGTATGTCGCAGCCGCCGTTCCGCAGGTTCCCGCCCCGGACGGAGGCCCGATTCTACTGTGCCCACCTGGATCACCAAAAAGCAAATGCGACCCCGGTCTACCACCGATGATGAGATAGCAGTTAATCGGATATCGGGGCTAGTAACAAGGTCACCAAAGTAACCTGTAGGTAACTGGGCCGAACACTTGGGGCTCGCAATCTTCGGGCCGACGGGCTTCATACATAAACCGTCGGCCCTGTTTTTTTGCTCGCGCGGAGAACTCGGGCGAGCCGACTTTGGGAAGGGCACGACATCACAGGCTCGGAAAAAACTCTGATTCGAGCAGGTTCGGGAAGGGCACGACCTTCAGTCGTGCCGTTGAGTCGCCACATTGTTTATGCGCTTTAGCGCCTGAGGTAAGTTGTCCGAGCCTCGCCTTTTCAGCAGTCCGCTATTCCTTCCTTGTCAGGGCAGACTCCAACGCGCGCCGCAACTCCGCGGAATCCGTAACCGGCGGCTGGCAGGCGAAGCCGGAACACAGAACCGCAAATGGCTTTCCTGAGTTCAACTGCGGCAGGTTCGGGATGGTGGCCGCCAGCGCCGGAGGAAGATTCCCGGCAACCGCCTGGTTCGCCGTCAACCGCAGCACGCTTTTTTTAAAAGCGAAATCTGCGACTGCGACCGCAGCAAGGCTCTGCGCCGCTTCCCCCTGTTCGTGGTCCGCGATCACAATGACCTGCACCGGATTCTCCAGCAGGTGCAGGACCGCGATCCCGTAGGTCGCAGCAAAAATTCCAAATTGCTCGGCCACGCCGGCAAACGTCTCCAGCGTTTGCTCCGCTTTATCCCGGTACGCGTCGTCGCCGGTGTAGTGGTGCAAGCGCAGAAGCGCAATCGCCGCCATCGGATTTCCCGCCGGAGTAGGCGAATCCTGCAGCGGCTTGCGGCGCGTAGCAAGCACGCCCAAGCTCTTACCGTCGGCCGCTGGCTCGGCATCGAAGAACCCTCCAGAAACCGCATCGAAGAACCGCGCAACCATCGCATCGCCAATGGCCCGCGCGAATTTGAAATAACTGAGGTCCGCCGTAGCTTCATACGCGTCGAGGCAAGCCAGCGAAGTCGCAGCATAGTCATCCAGCAGACCGGAAACCGCGCGATGTTCCGCCTGAGGATCAGAATAAGCGACCACATGCAAGAGCCCTCGTTGGGGCTTCCAAGCCTCTGCCAGCACACGGTCCAGCGAACGCAAAGCGAAGTGCCGCGCAGGCTCAAGATCGAGAACCTTCGCCGCTGCCAGATAAGCCGAAACGCACATGCTGTTCCACCCCACATAAACCGTCTTATCGACGTAAGGCGTAGGCCGCTTGAGCCGCGCCGAATACATTTTCCTCTTGGCGGAATCGAGCAGGTGCTTCACGCGGTCGGCGCTGAGGGTCATTCGGCGCTCAATCTCTTCGATCGGCGCACGCACGTAGAGCACGTTCTTCGCCGGATTGTGGTGCATCTCGCCGATCTCGTTGATGTCATAATGCAGCGCCGCCACCTGCGCTTCTTCTTCCGTGAGCACGGCGCGAGCTTCATCGAGCGTCCATGTAAAGTAGTCGCCATCATCGTCCATCGAAATGTCCGCATCCTGCGAAGCATAAAAGCCGCCGCGCTCGCGATCGCTCAGCCACTCATCCATCCATCGAATAATGTCGCGCGCCACACTGGCAAAGAATTCCGAACCCGTGGCCTGATAAGCGTGCACGTAGTTCTTCAGCAACTCGGAGTTGTCATAGCACATCTTCTCGAAGTGCGGCACCACCCAGCGCTCATCCACCGAGTAACGATGAAATCCCCCCGCCAGTTGGTCGTAAACGCCACCATTGGCCATGTGCTCAAGCGTAGTGACGACGACGTTGCGAAGTTCGTCGTCGTCGCCACCCAACTCCCGAGGGTGCCCCATCCTAGCCGCGTCTTTTGCGGCTAGGGTGGGGATTTTGACTTCCCTCGCATACCGCTCGATCAATAAATCCAGTGCAGAAGGATGAGGAAACTTCGGCGCCTGCCCAAATCCCCCATGCTGCGGATCAAACATGCTGAATGCAGACTTCTGAATCGCCGCAATAATGCTCGCGGAAACCCGCCCACCGCGCCCGGCAAACGACTCCGCCTGCGCAATCGCACTCTCTACCATCTTCGCCTGCTCCACCACGTCGCCATGTTTTTCCTTGTAAGCGTTGGCGATGCTGGTCAGAACGCGCTTGAAGCTCGGACGACCATAGCCGTCGGTCGGCGGAAAATAGGTACCTCCGTAGAACGGTTTGCCATCCGGCGTAAGAAAAGCAGTGAGCGGCCAGCCGCCCTGCCCGCTGACCGCACTCACCGCTGCCTGATAGCGGCTATCAATGTCTGGCCGCTCGTCGCGATCCACCTTCACCGCGATGAAGTGCTCGTTAACAATCGCCGCAACTTCAGCATCGTCGTAAGACTCGCGATCCATCACATGGCACCAGTGGCACCACACCGCGCCAATATCAAGCAGCATGGGCTTGTTCTCGCGCTGCGCGGCGGCAAATGCCTCCTCGCCCCACTCATGCCACTGAATGGGCTGATGCATGGCAGATCGCAGATACGCGGACGAAGCGCGGGCCAGGGAGTTGAGGGTGGTGGTGGTCATGACTCTAAGTGTACTGCGAACAACGCCTCTCATCGGCAGTGGAGCTACCAACTGTCATGCTGAGCGAAGTGGGATCTTCCAAAGGACGATCCCACGCAGTCGAAGCACCTCATACCTGCCATAACTGCCCAAGCTCTAACAGGAGTTCTCATCGGAAAGCCTCGGCCCTACATCAGCCGCCCGACGAGTCCCCCAAAGGCTTGTCATTCCTCACCGGGCGCCAAGCCCGGTGAGGAACCTGCTGCCCGGGTGTATCCGCTCAAGGCCGTCGCCCGATCGAAGAAGGCGTGATACCGGAAAGGCTGAAGCGAGTGCTCAATGATTTCCACATCCGTTTCCGGGTCATCCATCACATCGCTCTCGTCAGCTTTCCGCTAACATGGTTAGTGCGGCTTCCCCGGACCGCGCCCAGCTCTTTGACATTCGAACGCAGGCCGCATCCAATCAAGGCTAAGTTTTTTAGATTGAATATTTTACGGATAAGTTCTTTAGAAGCAATATTTTAGCCAGATTAGAGAGGAATACGGCTGACCTAAGCCATTGCGAATCAATAATTTAGCAGACTCGATCCGCAATTTTTTAATCTGGATCAAATGTCGTTCCGTACACGGCATACTGATGGGTTGCCTGAAGTCTCCGCAACACGGAACCCCCACTCAAGACATGCTCCAGGAGCGGATTGTGATAGAGCACATACACCGCCCGCGGATGCTCCCGCAGACTCTGCTCCAGATTCGCCATCATCCGCCGCAGCCCCGGCTCCGGAAACGGGTTGAAAAGATAAAGCACCATCGGCTCAGCAGGAAAAGGGAACTCAGTCGCATCTGCGCAAATCGATTCCAGCGCGAAGCACTTTTGCGATTCGCTTCTGTACTTGCTCAGGTTCTCCTGAGCAGCCTGATGCAACGCAGGCAGAAGCTCCACGCCCACAATGCGGCGAAAAGGATAATCCGAAGCCATCAGCAGAGTACGTCCCTTGCCCGATCCGAGATCGACGAAGACAAAGTCGCGAAAGTCAGAATGACTTTGTTGTCTTAAGGCCTCAAGCATTTCTCGAAATAGATCCGGCTCCGTCGGCTGATACGGCGAGTGGAAGACTCCGAATAGGCGGTCGCGCCAACCGACTGCCGCGCTGGTGGTGTTGACGTGATGATCCCAATCGTATTCAGCATCGCCGTAACGTTGGCGACGGCGTTCAGGAGTGGAGTCGCGAACAAACTCCCACATCGCAGCCAGGAGTTGCCGCGTAGCCGCGAGGCGGCCTTCGCGCACGGCAACATCATTCCACCATTGCCAAGCCGAGCGCGACAGACAGGTTCGAGATGAAGCAGAGGGATCGATGCTCTGCATGCTCCGCCATCATAAGCGATGGCGAGACAGCGATGATGAGGTTACGGCTTCGAAGCGTCGAACGTCGGCCACGCTTTGAATCCTGGGGGCAACCCTTTGGTGGCAAATTGAAAATCATGCGGCTCGCGAATTTCGATGCGGCCTTCGGGAGTCAGCTTGTAGGGATGACCGTCGGGATCGACGGGAATTCGGGCCCAACGCTCTGCAGTTGCCAACTCTTCCATGCTGGCAGGCAGGCGTCCAGTGCGCTCTCCGAAGCGAGTCACAGCCGCTTGCAGATGCTCGACGTCTTCGTCCACACGCAGCGCACGCAGATGGTCCACGGCGTTCTGCCGGATCAATTTGTCCTGCGTGTTCTGGTAGCTGGCCATCCACAAGCTTCGCGCCGTGTCATAGTCGCCAGCATGCGACGCCATCTGCGCCGCCAGAACCTTCAGGAAGGGATGAGCGTTCGGAACCCGCGATCCGCGCGCAAACGCCTCTGCAGCGTTCTTGTAGTCCTTCAGCTCCGTGAAATAGACGAAGCCCAGATCGTAGTAAAGCCTCCAGTTATCGGGATTGTTCTCGATGCCGTAATTCATCAAGTCGATCGCGCTCTTGGGCTGCCCCGCGCCGAAGGGCGGCTGGGGTGCGAGAAAGCTGCTGCCAAACTCGTACGCAACCACCAGGTGCGGATCGAGGTGAGTTGTGATTTCAAGCAGCGGTGCGAGCAGATTGTAACTCGCGGCGTAGTAGTGATGCCGGTTGCCGAAGTACTGGACGGCGCGAGTCCAGTAAATGCAGGCCATCAAGCCGTCATAACCGAGGCTGGCGCGCTTGATCACTTTGGGCGAGCTGAGGAAGAGGACTTCGTCCAGCGTGGCTTGCGGGCGAAGCTGGTCGACGTGATGAAGCACAACCGAACTGGCGGCCAACGACAGTACCAGACATGCCGCCGCGATCATCGAACTTTTCTGGCGCTGCTTCATTGTTATTTCAAATCACGATTCTCAAAAATCAGCACGGCTCCGCTCAGGGCCATGATGGCGTAGAACACTGCGTAGAGCGTGTTGTTCAGAATGAGTTGTCCGGCGACCGGCTGTTCATGGGCTACGGAAGTGATCACGTTGAACGCCGAGAAGTTCGGCACCAGGTAAGCCGTGCCGGTGGCCAGCCAGCGCGTGAATCCGTGAGCCATGCCCGCGAAGTTGCGCAGGTCTTCGGCGAAGCTTCCGATTACGAACAGCGAGAAGGCAAACACCGCCGAAAGCAGCGGCGAAGAAAACGATGAGAACAACAACGCCAGCGAGCAGATGATCAGGAATTCGAGAATGATGAAGTACAGCGCAACCAGAATCAGCGCGTCGGCGCGCACGAATTTGTGCGAAACGTAGAACAACGCGGCGAACACTCCGATGGCCATGAAGAAAGCATTGACCACCAGCGTTCCGGCCAGCCCGAAGAACTTGCCGACGATGAATTCCCAGCGGCGGACGGGACGGGAAAGCACGGTGTAAAGCGTTCGCTTTTCGATTTCTTTCGAGACCAGGCCGATGCCGATGAAGATTGCGATGACTACTCCGAACAGAGAAACGGCGGTGAGCCCGAGATTGATGACGACCAACTTCTCGATTTCAATCGAAATCTGGCCCACGAGGATGGCCGCTCCCGAGAGCAGCAGAGCGAAGGCGATCAGGTTGTAGAGCACGCGGTCGCGCACGGCTTCGCGGAAGGTGTTGGAGGCGATGTAGGCGATGCGGGTATTCATGCTTTGCTCCCGACGCTGGTCTCGGCATGCCGCAGCTTCTCGACGAAGTAAGCTTCGAGCGAAGTGCGCACCGGGGTGATGGCAACCAGACGCTGGCGCTCGCGGCGCAGGGCGTCGATCACCGCGTCCTGCTGGCTTTCGTCAATGATGGCGCGGACCCGGTCTGGGGTCACGTGGATTTCCGCGCCCAGAGCCTTGATCGAGGCTGGCACCTGCGCGCCTTGCCAGATCACTTCCACCTTGCCCTGAACGCTCGAGGTGAGATCTTCGATTGCGCCGACGCCGCGCAGTTCTCCGCGATGAATAATGGCAACGCGGTCGCAGAGCGCCTCGGCGTCGGACAGAATGTGGGTGGAGAAGAACACGGTCTTGCCTTCGTGCTTGAGCTGCTCCATCAGGTCGCGCACTTCGCGGCGGCCCATGGGATCGAGGCCGGACATGGGTTCGTCAAAGAACACGAGCTTGGGATCGTGCAGGATGGCCTGGCCGATGCCCACGCGCTGCAGCATGCCTTTGGAAAACTTGCGCAACTGCACGCCCTTCACGTCGCGCAATCCGACTTGCTGCAGAACCTGCTCGACGCGCTGCTTGCGCTGTTTGGCGGGAACGCCGGAAAGCTGCCCGTAATATTCGAGCAGTTCGTGAGCCGTGAGGTAGTCGTAGAAATAGGGTTGCTCGGGAAGAAAACCGATCTGCGCCTTGACTGAGGGATCGGTCCATTCGTGGCCCAGGATGCGCGCCGATCCGGCGGTCGGGAACACCAATCCCATGAGCAGTTTCAGAGTTGTGGTTTTGCCCGGCGCCGTTGGGGCCGAGGAAGCCGAAAATCTCACCATCTTCCACCGTCAGATGCAAGGGGCTGAGGGCGCACTTGGGCCGCTTGCGCCAGAACCCCACCATGTAGGTTTTTTCCAGTCCAAGAATTTCTATTGCCGGCATGGCCACTCCAACAAAGAGAAAGCTGAAGGCAGCCTTCGAGACAAATTATAAGCAAAGAATTTTTTTTTTTGGAATGGGCTAGGGGTTACGTCGGTCATGCGAATAGGGAAGCGAGCAGCGCGGTCAGCGCGAGCAAATAAGGAAGCGAGCCGAGCGCACGATTATTGCGTCGCAAAAAGCGCGACGCTTCGCGCGGCTCGCCTGGGTCCTTCGCGAGACAAAAGGCGTCTCGCTCAGGATGACAATCAAAGTTTAGGTCGCCCGCGATGACAAGCGAAGTGGCCTGAAGCAGGAACGCGGACGCCGGCAATTATTGCATGGGCAAGAGAGCTTGGCAGGCGCCGTAGCTGGGGACCAGGGTGAGGGTGCCCGCCGGCTGGAGGCGCAATACCGCGTCCTCGACCGAGCAGTAAGAGCGTGTTCCGAACTGCGCGCTGATGGGCGCGGCCGTGGCGTAGTACTGATTGTTGATCAGGCTGCCGCGCGCCGGCCGATCCGGTGGCATTAAAGTTGTAACCGCTCTTGCCGGCTCCGCCGCCGTTGGTGGCCAGATAATTGTCAATGAGACAGCCGGTCGCAGGACCTGCGGTGCAAGGGGACACGCCGCCCAAAGTGGCAAGGGCCGCCGGGAACCCGATGCTTGGGTAAGCGTCGAAATAAGCGACTTCTCCGGTGTTGATGGTGCGAGCTCGAAGCGGCCGCCGCGGAATCGTTGGCCGCCATGCGAGCGCGCAGGAGGTTCGGGATCGCGATCGCCGCAATGATCAGAATGATGGCGACCACAATCAACAATTCGATAATGAGAAACCCTTTTGTTTCCGCATTGAGTGCTCTTCGTCTCCCGGGACTTTGCCGGGGCCAACCCCGAGGGGCACAAATCCCCCGGGACGTAAAGATTTGTCGCATGCGGAGGACCAAACCGATGGCGGTTTCAGACTTCGGTCACAATCGGAAGAACTGCCCTGCTTTCAGATCTGATACCGTGCCGAGGCCTCGGTTCCCAGTTAGGAGAAATTTCGCTGAAGGACGAAAACCTCGATGGCTTTGACAAATTGTGTCAGTTTGCGACAGAACCGGCTCGTGGCTTGAGATTCGACTCTGTTCAAACTGGAAGAGCCAACAAGAGCGATTGGTATTACGCTGGTAACTCTCCCCACTTACTTGCGGTTCTCCTTGCACTCCGTTTCCCATAACTTCCAGAGAGCGGCGCTTTCTGTGGCCGCGCTCTTGCGCTCCAGCCCCACACTCGCGTTCGAGAGCTCTGAATTTACTCTGGCCGACTTTAAACTCTGAATTGGCATTCACGCTGATCATGCATTTCAACGGCAATCGCACCCTCGCATTGGGTTTGACCGCGTTGCTCTTCGCGGCGGTCCTTTCGCTTTCGCTGAGTAAGGACTTTTACGACTCGTCGATGACGAACCCTATCTTTCCCTCGCGCTGTTTAGCGCGCTGATTGTTCTTGGAATGATCCGGCGTTCCTGGCTTGATCTGCTGTGGGTTTTGGCGGGCGGCCTTCTGCTGGCCGTCCTCGATTATCGCGTCATGGGCTTCCGCCCTCTGTTGATGGCGGGCTTCTCGTTTGCCGGCCTGGCCGCCTTCGCGGCCCTGGGCACTTATGCCATCTGGGCCGAGGGCGAAGAGCGCAAGCTCCTGCTTTACGGATTCGTTCCCATTGTTCTATTCGTGGGAAGTGAATGGATGGCGAGCACTCTGCTCGACATCACCGAGGCGCTCCATCCCAAGACATTCGACCTGTTCTTGTATTCCTTTGATAGCAGCCTGCGGGTGCCGATCAGTTTCCTGGTGGGCCAGGCCTTCTGGAGGTGGCCATCGCTGTGGTGGACTTGCTTCGATCTTCTACACCGCTCTCCCGCTGCCTCTGGCGCTGGTTTACGCGGCCCATCTCCGGCACACAAAGCGCAATGCCCTGGCAGTCATGATTGCCTTTCTCGTGACCGGACCGTTGGGAGTGATGTTCTACAACGTGCTGCCGGCGTGCGGGCCGATTCACCTTTTTGGCGCGGCTTTCCCCTGGCATCCGCTTTCCACCGCGGACGCGATGCGGCTCCACGTCGTGCCAGTCCTGATGAAGGGCGCTCGCAATGCCATCCCGTCGTTGCACATGACGTGGGTGCTGCTCATCTGGTGGAACTCAAGAGGGCTTCCGCGCTGGGTTCGGGCCATTGCCCTGGCCTTCGTCTGGTTTACGGTGCTGGCCACGCTGGGGACGGGTGAACACTACTTTGTCGATCTTGTTGTCGCGTTCCCGTTCTCTCTGATGGTGCAGGCTCTGTGTTCGTATTCCTTGCCGTTCCGCAACGGCGAACGCCGGACGGCTTTTCTGTTCGGCACATTTGTCACGTTGATATGGCTGGCGTTGCTTAGCTATGCCACTCGGCTCTTCTGGATTTCGCCGCTAATACCGTGGGCGATGATCGTCGCCACGGTATCCTCGTCGGTGTTTTGCTGGCATCGGCTTCTGCGGGCTCGGCCATGAAGAGCTGCCTGCGCGGTCCTTTGGCCGCTGCTGCTGGGGCCGCTTCGCTAAGGCAGGCATTAGTGGTGCGGTTTGACTCCCGGCAGTGTGCCACGGGGAGATCCCCTTCGGCTTCGCTCAGGGCAGGCTCTCGTCGCGCTGGAGAAAACGCGGGACTTCGGGATGACGCCGTCGAGGCGTAGCGCCGACGAAACAAAAAAGAGAGGCAGCGAAGTTGCCTTCGCTGCCTCCCTGGCTTGTACCCTCCCCCAGGTACTTTGCCAGACTGCTAACTGTTAGTTCGCCATCGGCAACAGGGCCTGGCAAGCGCCGTAGCTGGCGACCAGCGTGATGGTGCCGGCCGGCTGCGTGCGAACCACGCCGTCATCAAACGCGCAGTACGCCTTGGTGCCCGTCTGTGCGCTGATCGGGAGTTCCGGTCGTCGTAGAACTCGTTCGGAATCGGGCTGCCCGCGCCGGTCTGCGGAGTCGCAGCAGAACTTAGTAACCGCTCTTGCCGCCGCCCGCGCCGTCGCTGGCCAGGTTGTTATCGATCAAGCAGCCTGTGGCAGGCGCCGGAGTGCAAGGCGAAGCTCCACCCAGAGCCAGCCAAGCTGGTGTAGCCAACGGTCGGATAAGCGGCAAAGTAGCCGATTTCGCCGGTGACAGTGGTACGCTCGGAAGCGGCCGCGGACGAATCGTTGGCTGCCATACGGGCGCGCATCAAGTTAGGAATCGCGATCGCTGCAATGATCAGGATGATAGCCACCACGATCAGCAGCTCAATCAGTGAGAAACCCTTCGCCTTGTTCTTATTAATTCTGCTTTTCTGCATTTGTATTTTTCCCCAAGCAATCTGTTCCTGTACGTCTACCAGGCAGGAACTTAGGATGCTATTAATTGATGCACGCAGATGGCCAGCGCGCCGGTCAATCGCGATCCTTTGTTTTCATGCGTCGCTGGGAGCGGGGCAGGTTACGGTAAGGCCTTAGCCGGTCAGGAGCCAGAAAGGGTCACCTTCGAGTGACAGAAACTGGCAAGACGCGAAGGCAGTTTGGAGGATGGTTGAGAAAAGAAAAAGGGAGGCAGCGAAGTTGCCTTCGCTGCCTCCCGGCTTGTACCCTCCCCCAGGTACTTTGCCAGACTGCTAACTAGTTCGCCATCGGCAACAGGGCCTGGCAAGCGCCGTAGCTAGCGACCAGCGTGATGGTGCCGGCCGGCTGCGTACGAACCACGCCGTCATCAAACGCGCAGTACGCCTTGGTGCCCGTCTGTGCGCTGATGGGAGTTCCGGTCGTGTAGAACTCGTTCGGAACCGGGCTGCCCGCGCCAGTCTGCGGAGTAGCAGCGAAGCTGTAACCGCTCTTGCCGCCGCCCGCGCCGTTGGTGGCCAGGTTGTTATCGATCAAGCAGCCTGTGGCAGGCGCCGGAGTGCAAGGCGACGCTCCACCCAGACCAGCCAAGCTGGTGTAGCCAACGGTCGGATAAGCGGCAAAGTAGCCGATTTCGCCGGTGACCGTGGTACGCTCAGAAGCGGCCGCGGACGAATCGTTGGCTGCCATACGAGCGCGCATCAAGTTAGGAATCGCGATAGCTGCGATGATCAGGATGATTGCCACCACGATCAGCAGCTCAATCAGTGAGAAACCTTTCTGTTGTTTCCGCATCTCTATTTTCCCTCGTTTCGGACTTTTATTGAATTCATGCTGGTCATGGATGACGCAGTCGGACTAGATGTTCGCACTTGCCGGGCCAAAGCGGCTAGTTACCTTGGTTCCGGCCGGGGTCGTGCAATCCCATTATTTTCAGTAGAAGGACAAACTATGGTCTCATTCTACCGCTTTAGCCGCGGCGCTTCGTGCCAAAATGCGTCGCGGAAGCTGACAATTCGTGTCAGTTTGGTTCAGGGGCTGGTCATACTGATGTGCCCCTATTCTTCGAACGCCTTTGGAAGGGATTCTTGCAGGGCTGGCCTCACTTGGCCTGAACTCCGGCCGCCTGCAGGCGGCTGATGGCCTTCGCCGCTCCCAGTCTGAGCGGGATACAGTTGCAACTCGCGCTGGTAGGCGGCGATTGCCTCGGATGGGCGTGAGGCTTGTTCGAGCGCCGCTCCTAACTCGTAATGATATCCCTCGGCGTCGGGCTGGATGGTCTAGCGCTTTGTTCAGAAAATCGATCGCTTGATCGGGAGCATGCTGCGCGAGGCGGATCTGTGCCAGTCCGAACCAGGCGTTCGCCAAGTCTGGATTCTGTTGCAGGGCAGTTCTGAACCAGCGCTCGGCCTGGGGCAAATCTCCAGACTGCTGATAGGCGAAGCCGGCGAAATCGGCGGCGCGCCAGCCCGGCTTCAATTCGTAGGAGCGGACAAAATACGGAGCCGCGTCGCCGTAGCGGTGGCGATCGCTGAGGGCTGATCCATAGTTCAGCTGGGCCCATTCGTTTTCAGGAGCGCGGCTTGCCGCGCGCGAAAACAGGTTCACATCGTTCGCCCAGTACTGCGACTGGATGGCGCTGGCAAACGCGAGGACCACGACGATCGCCGCTGCCAGCAGCCGGACGAACTGGAGCTGCGGCCACTTTTCTTTCTCTATGCAGGAATAGGCGAATCCCACGAGCAGCGCGACTCCCAGCATGCTCATGTAGGTGTAGCGATCGTGAATGAAGTCATCTTCATTCATCAAGCGCAGGTCGAGGGTTGGAAGCACGGGCAGGATCAGCCATGCGAAGGCGGTCCAAAAGCGAGGATCGTGGCGTGCAGCGGCGATGGCTAGCGCGGCCAGAGCGAGCAGAGCCAGTAGAGTGAGAAGGAACTCTCCGCTGGGGGCTTCGATCAGGCGGAAGTCGTAGTGCGGGCTCAGGCCTAGGGGGAGGACTGTCCGGTATAAATTGAAAAGCAAGATTTTTGGCGCGGTCAGGATGATGGTGCTCCACGGCAGTGGCGAGGTTGCGGGCGCCGATCCGCGCAGAGCGTAGGACCTGAGACTTAGCCAAAGCGTTGCGGCCAGTCCGTACATGGATATTATCGCCACGAGAAAGCGCCCGGATGGCGCTGACGGCGGCTGACCAGGGGAATTAGATGAAAGGGAATTGGGGCGGAGGGAATTGGACCAGAAGTCGATCAAAATAATTCCCGGCAGGACTACGCTGACTTCCTTGGTGAGCAACGCGGAGAGGAATAGAAGTCCTGAAAGAACCCACCAACGGACCGCACTGCGCTGCGAGGCTGCAGCTTTCTTGTAGGCCAAAAAGCTGGCGAAGCAAAGAGCGGCAGCGAGCGGATCGTTCACTGAGGAGATCCACGACGCCGACTCCGCCTGCAGAGGATGCAATCCAAAGATCGCGGCGGCCAGGAGAGCTGACCCAGCGTCCTTCAACAATCGCGCTTGCGATGAAGAACGCCAGGGCCGTGGCTGTTACGTGCGCCAGGACCGATGTGACGTGGAACCAGTGGGGATTGAGCCCGAACAAAGTCTTATTGATCAGGAACCAGAGCGAAAGGAACGGGCGGTAGAAGCGACCTTGCGACCCGGACATCGACGCCCATAGCTGATGCGTGAACAGGAAGCCTAAGCGGCTCCATTGCAGGTTCGGGTTTTGCGGGATCTGAGGCGGGTCGTCGTATACCCAGCCGAAGGTGAAGGTCGAGGCATAGGTTAACAGCACGCCGATCAGCACGCCTGCGAGAGGAAGCAGGTTGGTGCTGGGTTGGCGGGGAAGTCGGTTCTTGCGTTGTTGAGGTGGGCACGATTTTACGGTTGCGCGTTCGATTTCAGTATGCGGTGGCTGCTCGTGTCCAGCTTACAATGATCCTGCTCTCGATATGCCTAACCCTCTTGAGTCCCTTCAAATTGATTCCGATATCGCGCGGGCGTGGACTTTGCCCTCTCATCTCTATACCGATCCGGCCGCCTTCGCGGCCGAGAAGGAACGCATTTTTGCGCGAAGCTGGCAGGTGGTGGGGCATCGCGACCAGGTGGCAAAGGCGGGCGATTATTTCACCACGGAGTTGGTGGGCGAACCGCTGCTGATCGTGCGCGGCGCCGACGGCAAGCTGCGCGGGTTTTATAACGTGTGCCGGCATCGCGCCGGGCCTCCGGCTGAGGGCTGCGGCTCGCGCAAACTTTTCCGCTGCGGATATCACGGGTGGACCTACGATCTGGATGGATCGCTGATCAGCGCCACGGAAATTGAGGGCGTCGAAGGATTTCGTCCCGAAGATTTTGCTCTGGTGCCGGTGGCGGTCGAGGAATGGTTCAATTTCATCTTCGTGAACCTGGATAAGGACGCGCGGCCTCTGCGCGAGAGTCTGGGCGAATTGCCGAAGCAGGCTGAGAAGTTTCACTTTGCGGGGATGAAACTGTTTGAGCGCCGCACCTATGACATGAAGTGCAACTGGAAGACTTATGTCGACAACTATCTCGAAGGCTACCACCTGCCCAGCGTGCATCCCGGACTGAATCGCGAACTCGACTACAACGCTTACGTGGTCGAGCCGCATGCGGAGTATGTGCGGCAGTTCAGTCCCATTCGGGGGGCGCAGCCGGGGGACACGACTCCGCGGCGTTATACGGAAGCACAGGAGAATCTGACGACCGACTACTTCTGGATTTTTCCCAACTGGATGCTGAACTGCTATCCCGACAATGTTTCGCTGAACATTGTTCTGCCGGTTGGGCCTGAGCGCTCGCTGGCCATCTTTGAGTGGTATCTGCCGGAGAAGGACCATAGCAGTCCTGCCGCCAAGGCCTCGGTGGAGTTCAGCGACCAGATCCAGATTGAAGACGTTGCCATCTGCGAGAGGGTGCAGAAGAATCTGGGCTCGCGCAGCTATTCTCGAGGCCGGTTCAGTGTGACGCAGGAGAAAGGCGTGCACGCCTTTCATCGAATGTACGCGGACGCAATGAACGGGAACTAACCGCCGAGAACGCCGAGTGCGCCGAGACACTCGGCGGCCTCTGCGGTTAAACGACTTCCGCTTTCACCAGGACGCAGGTGACGTCATCGTGCTGCGGCGTCGAGCCCACGAACAGATCCACTTCTGCCATCAGGCGCTTGAGCATTTCGCTGGGAGTGGTCGCGGCGCCGGCTGCGATGGCCGCCAGCAGGCGGGCTTCGCCGTATTCCTCCTGGCGGGCGTTTTCTGCTTCCACCAGGCCGTCGGTAAAGATGATCAGCCAATCGCCGGGCGCCAGCGTGACGCTGGCCGACTCGTACTTGGCTTCGGGCTGAATGCCGAGAGGCAGTCCGCCCACATCGAGGCGCTCGATTGCTCCACTCGCGCGACGCAGGATGGGATTGTTGTGGCCAGCATTGATGTAGTTGAAGACGCGGCGGGCCGCATCGTACTCGGCGAGGAAAGCGGTGGTGAAGCGCAATCCGCCCTGGCTGTTCGAGCAGGCGTACTTGTTCATGTTGGCGACAAGTTCTTCCAGAGGAACCTGTGCCGTGGAAAGCGTTTTGAGGCTGGCCTGAAAAGTGGCCATCAGCATGGCTGCGGGGATGCTCTTGCCGGCCACATCAGCCACCGCGAACACGATGCGACTTTCTTCGTTGGTTTTGCCGGGGCGGGGGAACACGTCGTAGTAATCGCCGGCGACCGTGTTGGCGGGACGCGTGATGTAGGCAATCGAGACACCCGGAATCTGCGGCGGAGCGCCGGGCAGAAGCCAGGTTTGAATTTCACGCGCGATCTGCAAATCGCGCTTCATCACGACGCGGTCGGCAATCTCCAGAATCAGCAGCACAAACAGCAGCAGGCCGCCCCAGAAATGAAAATCGAGTTCGACTACGTGGACCTCGTTTCCGGCGCCTCGATAACTGAAACCGCTGCTGGGAAACACCAGCATGATCAGCGCCGCCAGCAGCAAGACGCGGCGCGCGGGCGAAAGTTTCTCGAGAACTGCCCAGAAGAATTCCTTAACCACGTGCAGACGGTGGCCGCGCCGCGTGAGTCCTTCAGGAGTCTTGGCGGCTACGTCGCGCGAATAGAGGCGGTAGCTGGTGCGGGCATCGGTTTCGAACTGCGACCAGAGCTGGCTCAGCTCCATGCCTTCGGTGACGCGCTGCCAGAACCGGCGCAGCCGCACGCCGAGAGGAAGGCGTTGAGAGGGTGCTGGTTCGGCCGGTGGAGAAGCGGTTGCCATGGGAGTCAGGTGATTATAAAGCAGTGGCCAGTGTCCAGTGATCAGTGGCCAGTTGCGGGACTTCGAGAAACTTCGCTTGGCTAGCCACTGAACACTGGCCACTGACCACTGCCTTTAAAACAGTGCCAACTGCTCGTCGAAAGCCTGCGCTGGCCACTTCTCGGCGTACATCGTTCCGCGTGGGTCGGCGCGGCGGATGCCATATTTCTCGCGGAAGTGCGCGATGAGTTGTGCAATACGCTTGCCGTAGGAAGACGGAAGAAACGAGCGGTCCTGATAACGCTGACGATAGTTCTCGACCAGTTGCGGGAAGTGCTGCTCGAGAAAAGGAAGAAAAACGGCTGCCGAACAGGGTTTCAGAAACAATGGTCCAGCGAAGATATGGCGGGCTCCGGCTGCGGCGGCGGCGCGCACCACCGCCTCCAGATCTGCAGGCGAATCGGTGATACCGGGAAGGACCGGCGAGCAACTCACGCCCACGGTCAGGCCCGCTCCGCTGAGCTCGCGAACGGCTTCCATCCGCAAATCCGGGCGTGGAGCGCGCGGCTCGAGAATCCGCGCCAGCTCGACGTTCAGGGTTGTGATGGTGATGTGAATCGAGAGCGCGTTGTTCTGCGCGACGGCGCGGAGAAGATCTATATCGCGGACGACGAGATTGGACTTGGTCACAATACCCAGCTCGAAACCGCGGTGGCGCGCGAACTCTTCGAGAATGCTGCGCGTGATTTCGTAGCGGCGCTCCGCCGGCTGGTAAGGATCGGTTGCGGTGCCGAGGGCGATGGTTTCCCCAGGCTTGACACGCCGCAGTTCGCGCCGCAGCAGGTCCGCAGTGTGCTGCTTGACGTAAATTTTCTGCTCGAACTCAGCGCCGTCGCGCATTTCCATGAATTCGTGGGTGTAGCGGGCATAGCAGTATTTGCAGGCGAATTCGCAACCGCGGTAAGGATTGATCGTCCAGGTGAAGGGCAGCCGGCGGCCGCTGACGCAGCGGTTCAGCAGGGATTTCGCCGAGAGAGTGAAATATTCAACATTGTGGCCTTCGCGCAGAGATTCGCCCTCGGACGCGAGGCGGGCAATGCCGACGAGCGGAGATTTCTCGGGAACCGCGAACAGGGGCAAGCTGGGCATATTCGCCTTTTGTTCGCCTATGGTAAAGCTCCATGCCGTGCCTGTCAAGAAGGAAATTGAGGATTAGGAAGGCCGGTCGAAACATCCTACTGAAGCCAAAACCGGGCTTGAGTTGGCCACCCGATCTCTTTCGATTCAGCGTTCAGAGCGGCTTAGATATCTGAGAGTGAATGTAGTAAAGTCCTCCGGAAAGAAGCGTCATAATTGGAGCCACCGTCAGAAGATACGACAGCCAGCCAGCTTCCGAGAAGAAATGGGAGTTGATGTGCCCTAACAGGGGAATGAATGAGGAGTCTGGCAAAGGAACCGGGTTAGACAAGAAATTCATGAACGCAAAGACCACTGCCCAATAAGAAAATAACGCCACCCCGGTTCGCCATGTGGCTCCCCACATCGCTCGCAGGGGCGAAGCGTCAGGCTTAGACTTGACTGTGAAAATCCATGCAAGGGCGGTCAGCAGTGTGATAATCGATGCCATTTCCGCGACGAGCTTGAGGGCTTGACCTCGTTTGTAGTACTCCCCCTTTATCTGGGAACTTATGTCGTAGGACCACCACAACACGACGGCTGAAAGACACCAATGCACTACAAGGAAAATCCCGGCTGGTATGTGTCTTAATCTGCGCATGTCGTCTCTGTTCCCGCGCCCGGCGCGGAGGTCGTGACCCTTTTGGTTTCTTAATGCACCGGAGATAAGGGCTCTATAACAGCACGCATCATCTTCGTTGTCGCTTTTTAGTACGGCGTTCCAACTCCCGCTCGTATGCGTCCCAGCGCGCCAGCCGTTCACGCTCGCTCTCGCGCATGTTCACTTCCAATTCGTGTCTAACCTGGCTGATTTTTTTCCCAGCACGCGTTTTCACCAGGAAGAAAACGAAACGGCGGTCAGCCTCAGCCGGATCCGGGACTTTACCCCTAGCTTCTTTCGTGCCGAACCCTTTCGTGCGCGAACCAACAGAGGGAAACCTCTGAAGAGGATCGACGCCAGCCTTGAGCGCCTCCGCAGCGATGAAATTTGCCAGCACATGTTGTGTGTATTGGAGGGTAATCTCGGTGCCTGTCACCGACGAATGGGTCATGAGGCGGACGAGCGCACCTTTCAACGTGTTCGCATTTGGCCGGACATTCTGCGCAAGATAGAGCGTCACATCCTCTGGGAGGATTAGTTTTATCTGCGCCGCCGTCTTCCGCAGAAATGCGACTCTAGCGTCAAGGTCGGAGGTCAGAACCAGGTGGGGAACACTGTCCGCCTGCATGTGGCTTACTTCCTCTGCTGGAGATTGTACTGCGCATCGTAAGGAAGATGCCCGGGCAAAGGTGCTGCAAGGACGCGCCCTACTCAAAGCGTGACTTCAGGGTTGGTTAGCCGGTTTTTCCGCGGGCTTCTCGAACAACTTAGGATCGACCGCCGGATTGAACTCCAACGATGTGTACTCTGATTTACTCGAGTCCTGACCGTTCTGTTTGTTTTTGCGCACGAAGGGAACGGTCAGGCCGTTTACCGGCTTCCAGTCTTCCATGTCAGTTTCACCCTGCGCGGGCTGGCCCTGGCTCAGCGTTCGATACGTTTCTTTCAGAATGCGGCCGGTCTGGGGGTCGACGAACCAACGGATGGCCACGCCCGCGGAATTCACATCCAGAATGCGCGCATCGACGTCGCCAACCTTCTCGGTTCCACCGGCGCGGAAAAACACACTGGGCTCGTTCGCATGGGAGGCGATGAAGATGGGATCGCGCTTAATCTGCTCTAGGGACTCTGCCTTTTGGGAAGCAGGGAAGTCGCGCATGCCCTGGCCGGGAATCGCCATGAAGGCCGCATCCGGCGTGACCACGATATTCACGGTCCCATTCGGAGTCTGCATTTCCGCGTGCAGGTGGTCGGGGTAGACGATGACGGTTTCCATTTGCATGGGGAACTCGCCCTGTGGCGTTTTCTGCGTGACCGTCACTTCTGCCTTCACGGATTTGATCGCTGCCAGTTTGGCCTCGCCGCCCATCGCGGCCACCACCTTCGCCGCGAGCGCTTTGCCTTCTTCGTTGGAAGCTGTGGGTTTTGCGTTCTCTTCTTCCTTTGCACCTTCCTTTGCGCCGGGCGGAGGCGGAATTGTGATATCGATTTCCTTCACTGCTCCGAGTGACGAGAGAGGTTTATCGAAGTCTTTGGTGTTGCCGATCACCAGCACTGCGAACTGGTCGCGATGTACATACTTCGCCGCTACGCGATTTACGTCTGCGGCGGTGACTTTCTGGATCTCCGCTGGGAATTTGTCGAGCCAGTCAGAGGGGTATCCGTAGTACTCGTAGGTCAGGCGTTCATAAAGAACTTTATCGGGCGAGTCGAGGCGGAAGATGAAAGCGTTCAGGATGGCATCTTTCGCGTGCTTGATTTCCTCGTCGGTGATGGGCTTCTTGGCCAGATCGCCGATGTCTTCGTCGAGTGCCCGGATTGACTCGATCGTGCTCTCGCTCTTCGTGCCCATGGAGAATTCCTGGATGCCAGGGTGCCCGAAATTCGCGCCAATGCTGCCGCCTACGTGGTAGGCCAAGCCGCGCCTGGTGCGGATGTCGTTAAACAGCCGCGAAGAGAATCCCCCGCCAAACGCTTCGTTGAAAACAGTGATGGCGTAGTAATCCGGATTGTTGCGCGTGGTGCCCAGCGTGACCATTTGAATGCTGCTCTGGTTTACATCGTCTTTCGGAATGAGGTAGTAGCCGGGCTTGGCCGGATGGAACTGAATGTCATCTTTCGGCAGGTCAGGGCCTTTGGACCATGCCTCGAACGCCGCGCGCAACTTGGCTTCCATCGCTGCTGCATCGAAGTCGCCACTGATCCCGAGGATGACGTTGTTGGGATGCACGTAGGTGCGATGCCAGTCGATCAGATCCTGTCGCGTTACTGCAGCCACGGTTGCGTACTCGGCTTCGCGGGCATAGGGATTGTCCGCTCCATACGCCAGCTTGGCAGATTCCCGCGACGCAATCTCTCCGACGTCATCGTTGCGGCGCGAGATGCTGTCCTCTGCCTGCTTTTGCGCGAGGTCGAGCTTGTCGGCACGGAATTCGGGATTCTGCAACAGGTCGGCGAAGACTTTGAAGACATCGTCGAAATCGCCTTTCAGGCAACTCAAGCTGATGGTGGTTGAATCGGAACTGCCGCCGGTCTCAACCTTGGCCGCCCGCACTTCGAGAAAATCGTCGAGTTGATCGCCAGTTTGGGTTTTGGTGCCGCCGGTGCGCCAGACTTCGCCGAACATATCGACCAGCCCAACTTTGTTGGCGGGTTCATCGCGAGAACCGCCGCGAATGCGAGCGGTCCCGCCGATCAGCGGCAGTTCGTGATCCTCCTGCAGGAAGATCACCATGCCGTTCGAAAGCTCAACGCGTTTCGGCTGCTGGGGATGGAAAGCGGGCAGAGGCGGAACGGGGATCTGCTGCCAGTTTGTGGCCTGCGCCGCGGCCCTTGAGGGATGCGCGAAGATTGCAGCGGCCACAAGAATCGTCGAGAAAGCAATCCGCAGCCTTTTCATTGCGCACCTCCCTGACTCGCCGGTGCTTGATCTGATGGATCGTGATTCGATGCGCCTTTATCTGATCCCTGCTCGCCGCTTTGTCCCGTCGTGGTTTCGATCATGCCTACGGTGCGGTTATTGTCGTTGAAAGTTTCGTTGGCTACGCGCCGGATGTCTGCCTTGGTTACCTTGTCGATGCGGTCTACCGATCGGAACAACTCGCGCCAGTCGCCGTAACGAGTCTGGTAAATCGCCAGCTGGGTTGCCAGTCCCTCGTTCTCTCCCAGGCCGCGGATGAGATTGGCTTTGGTGCGGGTCTTGATCATCTTCAATTCGTCGTCGCTGATGTCTTCCTTCTTCAGGCGTTCGATTTCGACGTGAATCGCGTCCCCCACTTCCTGCGGGGTGTGCCCGGGGAGCGGGAAAGCGTAGAACGCGAACAGGTGCGGATATTTGTTGCCGGGCAGGCCGCTGAATCCAGCGGAGAACGATGCGATCTTTTTATCGCGCACCAGTGCGCGGTAAAGGCGCGAGGTGCGGCCTTCCGACATCAGATCGGTGATGGCGTCATACACCGCATCGTCTTTCGTCATGTAGTCGGGCCGGTGGTAGCCCTCGAGATAGAGGGGCTGCGACTTTTCCATGAGCACGACCTTGCGCTCGGAGTTCTGCGGAGGCTCGGTGGTGGTGGTTTCATCGGGTTTCTGGCTTGCAGGCAGGCGGCCGAAATACTTTTCGAGCATGGGCATGACCTGTGCCGCTTTCACGTCACCGGCCACCGCGACCACCATGTTCGAGGTCACGTAATACTTGTCAAAAAACTTTTTGGCATCGGTGGCCGAGAAGGAATTCAAGTCTGACATCCACCCCACCGTTGGCCGGTGATAGGGATGAGCCTCGAATGCCGCGGCATTAAACTGCTCCAGCAGCCGGCCGATGGGGTTGCTATCGGTACGCATGCGGCGCTCTTCGATCACCACGTTGCGCTCTTTGTAAAACTCGCGCAACACCGGGTGGAGAAAGCGCTCTGACTCGAGATAGGCCCAAAGCTCCAGCCGGTTCACGGGAAGCGCATAGTGATAGGCGGTCTCATCGTAATCGGTGAAGGCGTTGAGATCCTGACCGCCGCTCTGCTCGACGATCTTGCCGAACTGGTTGGGGACGACATACTTGTCGGCTGCGGCGATGTCGTCCTTCCACGCCTTTTCCAGTTGTTTCAGCTTGGCCTCGTCGCGGCCCACTCGTTTATCGCGCTCGGCGATGTAGGCGGCGTAGGCGGTCTCCACCTTTTCCAACGCAGGCTTCTCGGCGGCGTAGTTGGTGGTACCGATCTTGTCGGTGCCTTTGAAGGCCATGTGCTCGAACATGTGGGCCAGGCCGGTTTTGCCCATGGGATCCTGCGTCGAACCCGGCGTCGACCATGGTGAAGAAAGAAAACACCGGAGCCTCAGGCCGCTCGCAGATCACGATGGTCAGGCCATTCGGCAGTTTCTTGACCGTGATGCGCTTTTCAAAAGAGGCGAGATCCTGGGCCGCAGCAAACGTCGTGAGGATGAGAAGCAATACGAGAGCGCAGGGCCGGAGTATGCGATGTTTCATTGGACCTCCAAAGGACTGGTCGAAACTGCTGGATGGACATTTTGGACAACCATCTTAGACGGACGTGAAGGGCAGAAGTTTGAAATTACGTGGAGGAATGGGAGGTTGTCAAACCGGCCTCGGGCATTGGTTCGGCGAAGACTCTGAGCAGGCTGCATTTTGCGTCTCAGCGCGGTTTGAGGCACAATGCCTGCGGGAGCGTACGCGATGGATTCGACGATCGAGGTTCAGGGAAAGCAACTCAAGCTGTCGAATCTGGAAAAAGTGCTGTATCCGGCGACCGGATTTACCAAGCAGCAGGTGATCGACTACTACGTTCGCATTGCGCCGGCGATGGTGCCGCATCTGGCCGGGCGTCCGCTGACCCGCAAGCGCTATCCCAACGGCGTGGACGAAGAATTTTTCTACGAGAAGAATGCGCCGCAGCATCGGCCTGACTGGGTGAAGACTGCTCCCATCTGGAGCGAGAGAAACCGCCGCACCGTCCACTACATTCTCGCCGACGATCTGGCCACGCTGGTCTGGCTGGCGAATCTCGCCGCGATTGAACTGCATCCCGTCGCTTTCGCTTGCGAAAGACATCACTTGTCCCACGATGATGGTCTTCGATCTTGACCCCGGAGCCGCCGGCAAACATTGTGCAATGCTGCCAGGTTGGGCTGTGGCTGCGCGAAATCTTCGATCACTTTGGTATTGCAGAGTTTTCCGAAAACTTCGGGGTCCAAGGGACTGCAGATTTACGTTCCGCTCAATACTCCGACCAACTACGAATCGACCAAGACTTTTGCCCACGCGCTGGCGCAATTGCTCGAACATGAACATCCCGAACTGGTTGTTTCGGATATGAAGAAGCAGGTTCGAACCGGAAAAGTTCTCGTCGACTGGAGCCAGAACGACGAACACAAGACCACCGTGGCCGTGTATTCGTTGCGGGCGCGCGAGCATCCCACGGTTTCGACGCCGGTGACGTGGGAGGAAGTTGAGCGCGCTTTCAAGAAGAAAGACGCCGACCTGCTGGTATTCGAAGCGAAACAAGTCGTTGCACGCGTTGAAAAGATGGGCGACTTGTTCGCTCCGGTGCTGGAATTGAAGCAACGGTTGCCCGATCTCAAGGGAGTTGCGGCCTCGGCAGTTGCAGAAGCGACGACGCCGATTTCGATTGCCGCTCAGGCAGAAGATGAACCGGAGGACGCGTCGCCCGCGTCGCCACGCGAAAAATCCGCAAAAACCGCGCGGGCGCGCAAGGCGAGACGCAAGGTATAATCCCGTCCGCTGCGCATTTTGCTTCGGACGTTACTTCGAGATTTTGCCATGCCTCAACTGTTTGTCGGAACCTCTGGATGGGCCTATCCGAGCTGGAAGCCCGACTTCTATCCCGCCAAGCTCGCGCAGAAAAAGTTTCTCGAGTCACTACGCCACGCAGCTCAATACGGTCGAGGTGAACTTTACTTTCCGGCAACTGGTGAAAGAGACCACGATCCAGAACTGGATTCAGGAAACGCCGCGCGCACTTTCGCTTCGGCATCAAAGCGCATCAGGTGATCACGCACATCAAGCGCTTGAAAGGGACGGAAGATTTTGTTCCGCGCTTCCTGGCGACGATCGAGCCTTTGGCCAGCGCCGGCAAACTTGGGCCTGTGCTTTTCCAGTTGCCGCCGAATCTGAAAGCTGATGCCGCGCTGCTCAAGGATTTTCTCGCACTTCTGCCGCGTACGCTGCCGGCGGCATTTGAATTCCGTCACGAATCGTGGTTTGCCGACTCGACTTGGGAACTGCTGAAGTCACACGGAGCGGCCCTGTGCGTGGCGGAGACGGAAGAGAGCACCACGCCGGATGTGGTCACCGCGGCCTTCGTCTATTACAGATTCCGCAAGCCGAGTTATACGGGCGACGAGCGCAGTGCCATGGTCGCGCGCATCGGAGAGCATCTGGCGGCAGGCCGCGACGTCTTCGCCTACTTCAAGCATGAGGAAACGCCGGAAGGGGCGCTGTACGCGGTGGATCTGCTGCGCGAGTGCCGGCCAGACGTAGCGAGCGAGTCCTCTGCGACAGTGTCGTGCTCCGGCATCCTCTTGATCACTTTTCTCAGACGTCCGATAACGCGCATACTCTTTTCATCCCTCCTTCATGGCTTCGGAAGCCAACTCGCGCGTGCTCTCCAGCTTTCTCGACTATTTGAGAATCGAGAAGGGACTGGCGGCGCTTTCCATCAGCGCCTACACCACCGACATCTGCCAGTTCTCGGAATTTCTGGAAAAGCGCAAGCGCCTGCTGCTGACCGCCCGCCGCGTCGATGTGCGCGACTTCCTGCAGCAGCTTTTTTCCCATCAAGTCGATGGCCGCAGCGTGGGACGAAAGCTTTCGGCGCTGCGTCATCTTTATCGCTATCTGTTGCTGGATAAGAAACTCGAACACGATCCCACGCTGAACATCGAGTCGCCGAGGCAATGGAAAGTTCTGCCGAAGGCGCTGGCTCGCGACGAAATGGAAGCGACGCTGGCCGCTCCGCTGGCCGCGGCACGAGACCAGAGAGGTGAGCAGCACGAAGGAATCGGCGCGCTGGCGGCCCGCGATCGCGCCATGCTGGAAGTTTTCTACGCGGGAGCGCTGCGGGTTTCGGAAATCATCAACGCCAAATTGGAAGACCTGAAGCTTGAGGCTGGATACATGCTGGTGCGCGGCAAAGGCGACAAGGAACGCGTCGTGCCGCTGGGAAGATCGGCGCAGGATGCGCTCACGCAATATCTGGCAGAGTCGCGCCCGGCGCTAGCGTGCCGGGAAGCGAAGCGGAGCATCGGCGACCGTCGCCTCGTCCGGAACGAATTCACCTCTGCTGTTCATCGCGCGCGGAGGGCGCAAGCTGACGCGCCAGCGCGTGTGGCAGATGGTGCGTGCCGCCTCGGCTGCTTCCGGGCGCGCGGCTTCTCCGCACATGCTGCGCCATTCCTGCGCCACGCACATGGTGGAGAACGGCGCTGATCTTGCGCACGGTGCAGACCATCCTGGGCCATGCCGATATTTCGACGACTCAGGTCTATACGCATCTGGCGCTCGACCGCTTGCGAACCGTTTATCAAAAGCATCATCCGAGGGCGAAGGCGAGATGAGGACTAACGCGAAACTGGATTTCACGACTGCGAACAGACGGGCCAAAACTACGGTCGGCAAAGCCGTTGCCGATTTTCTCCGCCATCTGCGCGAGCGCAACGCCTCGCCGCACACCATCAAAGCTTACAGCCGCGATCTGTCGCTCTTCGCCGCTTATGCCGGTTCGCGCGGATGGAAGCAGATCGACCACATCGCGGTGCGCGGATTTCTCTCGCAACTCTATGAGAAGGGACTGAGCAAGACTTCCGTGGCGCGCGCCTTGGCCGCGGTGCGGTCGCTTTATCGCTGGCTGGCGCGGGAAGGCGTGGTGGAGCAGAATCCGGCGAAGCTGGTCGCCACGCCGAAGCTTCCGAAGAAACTTCCGCGCGTGCCCACGATTGAAGAAATGAATTCCGTGATCGACGGCGAAATGCCGGAAGTGGCAGCTTTCCCCGAGCGCGACCGGCTCATGCTGGAACTGCTCTACGGATGCGGCATCCGCAATTCGGAACTCACCGGGATCAACCTCGACGACATTCGGCTGAGTGCCGAGGCCATTCTCATCCGCGGCAAAGGGAAAAAAGAACGCTACGTTCCGTTTGGCGATTCGGTGAAGACCGCACTGGCAGCCTATCTTCCCGAGCGTCAGAAAGTTCTTGCGGACAAGCGGCAAGCACTCGACCGCGTTGCTCATCAACCGGCGTGGCGGGCGGCTCACCACGCGCAGCGTCGGCCGCATCATCAAGAAAATTGCCGTCGCCAAAGGCCTTTCGCCCGACGTGCATCCGCACACGCTGCGCCATGCTTTCGGCACGCACATGCTGGAGGAAGGCGCCGACCTGCGCGCCATTCAGGAGTTGCTCGGCCACGAGCGCCTCGCGACTACGCAGCGCTACACGCAGTTGTCGATGAAGCATGTGCTGCAGGTTTACGACCAGACGCATCCGCGGGCGAAATAGGCGAGTGCCCGCTCGAGCGCACAGAAGCGCTCAATCCGCGCCATTCTTTGTGACTTCTAATTTCCGGCTTGTCCCATTGAGGATTACGAAGGCAGATGTTCCTCAGAGTCTGTCCTTCCGCGCAGAAACGTATTACTGTCTAAGTCGGAGGCAGACTTGTGAGTAGTGAATCGGTGCCAAGGGCCAACGTTTCAGAACGTCTGGCGAGCGCTATTACTGAGTTGCGCGCGCTGCAGGGACCGCTGCTGACCGCAAAAGTAGATCCTCGCGTTCTTACCGATTTCCGCGACGCGCTGAATCGCATCCGCAACACCGCGTGGGCGGCCCAGCAATCAGCGAACGCTCCGCTTTTTGATCAAGGAGCCACCACCGTGGCTTCCTATCTGACCGCGGAGCGAATTCGAGCTGCTTACCAGCTTTGCCGATCCCTGCACCTCGACGATGTCGCCGGGATGACATCGAGTTTCAAAAGGGACCGCTGGTCGAGCTCTATGGCGTTGCAAGACTCTGGTTGAGGAATTGAAGGAAAGGCTCTGATCACTTTTCATCGAAAGCCTTACTCCGCAGCTCTTCCCACATCCCGACCACGCGCGCCTTCAACTCCGCAGTCAGTTTCTCGTAAGCCGCTTCCGACGCCTCGCTCTCGGGCGGCGGAAGAATCGGATCGCCGAACACCATCTTCAGCGGCGTGAATCCCTGGAACGGTTTGTTCCGCGGCCACGCTTCGTAGAATCCCTCAATCGCCACGGGCACGATCGGCACCTGCATGTGAATCGACAAAATGGCCGCGCCTTTCTTGAAAATTCTTGGCGTGCCGTCAATCGAGCGCTCGCCTTCGGGATAAAGAATGAGCGGGCGCCCCTGCCGCAAGCCGAACGCGCCGGCGCGCATGGCGGGAATCAGATTCGCGTCCGGATCCACGACCACCACGCGCAGCGAACGCGCCAGCCGCAGCATGAATCCCTTCCCGAAGATTTCGCTCGTCCCCACGGCGAAAACTTTGTCAAACACCTCTGGCGGCAGAACGCTTGCCAGGATGACCGGATCGAGATAGCTCTGATGATTCGACGAGATAATGTAGGCGCCGCTCCTCGGCAGCTTCTCAATTCCCCGCACATGCAAATCAAACCGGTCGAGCGCGATCACCTGGATCAGGCGCGAAACCATGTACCAGAATGCATCGCTGATGCGGCTGCGGCCGGGCCAGGGAAATCACGTCAGCGGCATCCGGTTCTTCGGCCAGAATCGCTTTCCATCCGGCAAACGCGGGCCGCGTTCCCGGGCCACCAGCGCCGCTGGCCGCGCTTTGCAGCACGGCATCGACCAGATCGCGCACCGTATAAATCTCGGCGAGCTGCGACTCTTCGACGTTCCCTCCCAGTTGTTCTTCGATCTGGCTGAGCAACTCGACGCGCTGCATGGAGTCGAGCCCCAGGTCGAGTTCCAGATTGTGAGTGGGCCGCAAGGTCGGCGGCGGCGTGCGCGCGGCCTCGCGCACGATGTTCAGCGCCCGCTGCACGTCTGGGCTGATCGAGCCACGCCGTCTCGTCGGCCGTCAACGGCCGTTCAGACGGCAATTCGGAATCATCGTCAGCCCGCCGCGCCTGATTTGCCTTTACCCGCTTCTCCACTTCGAAGCGCTTGATCTTGCGCGTGGTGGTGCGAGGCAAATCTTCCTGCCAGATCTCGTAGCTGCCGATGCGCTTGGTGGAGGCGATCTGCTGCGACAGGCTTTCGATATCGAAGCGGATGACTTCCTTGGCGTTCACAATCTTTTTCTGCCGCAGCACATCGAAGTTGGGCACGATCACGGCGTGCAACCGGTCGCCGCCTTCGCCGGGCTTGCCTTCCAGTCCCATCACCGCCAATTCTTTGATGTAAGGCGATTTCAGGTAATGCGCCTCAACCTCTTCGGGATAAATATTCTTTCCGTTGCTGAGGACGATCACTTCTTTCTTGCGGCCGGTGAGGAACAAGTTACCGTCGGCGTCGAAGTAGCCGAGATCGCCGGTGTAGAACCATCCATCGCGCAGCACCGCGGCGGTCGCATCCGGACGGTTCCAGTAACCCTTCATCACGACCGCGCCGCGCAAGGCGATTTCGCCCGTCGCTGGCCCGCCGTCCTTCGGCTGCGGGTCGGTGGTCGAGTCAACGATCTTGGCCTCGACGCCCTTCATCGCCTTGCCGACTGATCCGATCACGTTGTTCGTCGGCGAATTCGCAAACACGGCCGCCGTTGTTTCCGTCAGTCCATAGGCTTGCAGCACGTCGATGCCGAGATCGTGAAAATCCGCCGCAATCTGCGGATCGAAGCGCGATCCTCCTGTGACCAGATAACGCATCTTCTTGCCGAGAGTCTCGTGGACCTTGCCAAACAGGATGGGACCAGCGTTGAGCCCGACCTTGCGCAGGGTTCGATTGAGTGCCACGAGCGCGCTGAACGTCCTCTGCGCGAGCGCGCCTCGTTTCGCGACCTCTTGAAAAATCCGCTCGTGAATCAGATAAAAAAATTGCGGCACCACGGCGAAGGCAGTGATGTTGCGTTCGCGCAGAGCGCGCAGGAGTTCGGTGGTGTTCAGAGTTTCGAGATAAACTACGCGCGCGCCTTTCACCAGCGGCAGCAGCAGATTCGCCATCTGCGCCAGCACGTGAAACATGGGCAGAACGCCCAGCAGCGCGTCGGCCGGGCCCAATGTCGACCCAATTGAACACGGCTTCCACTTCGCCGAGAAAATTGGCGTGGGTAAGCATCACGCCCTTGGGGTCGGCGGTGGTGCCCGAGGTGTAGAGCAGGGAAGCGAGGTCGTCCGCGGCCACGGGAGCGGGCTGGAATTTTCCTGGTCCGGCGTCGAGAATCGCCGGCAGATTTGCCAGCCAGCGCTCCGAGTCAGAGTGCTGGGCCATGCGGTCCGGGTCCATCAGCACGAGCCCAACGTTGAGGCTTGCAACTGCCTCGCGCGCCGCTTGTGCATGCTTCGCATCGCAGAACAGGGCAGAGGTGCCGCTGTCTTTCAACAGTGTGGTCAGTTGATCGGCGTGCAGCGCGGTGTCGAGCGGGACGACCGTACATCCCGCCGCAATGATTCCCAAATACGCCGCGACCCATCGGGGATGGTTATCGGCCACGATGGCCAGCCGCGAGCCGCGAGCGAATCCGTTTCCGGTGACCCCATTTTCGGCAGCCCATCGCCCCACGGATTCCGCCATCCGGTGAAGTTCGGCATAGGTACAACTCTCGATGTGATCATGGCGCTGAATTTCCAGAGCGACGTTGTCCGGCCAGCGCTCCGCGCATTCGACAAAACGGTCGTAGAAAGTGGGCATGAGTCGTGTGGAATATACACGAAAAATATATTTACCGCCGAGTTCGCCGAGACCGCCGAGGATAACAAGAAATCTTCTTTGGTCCTCTCGGCGATCTCAGCGTTCTCGGCGGTGAACAACTTGCTTCAGCTTGTTCCTTAACGCCTGTCCGACGCATCCAATATGCTAGGCTAAAAGAGATACGCTGGGGCAGTTCCCGCCCTCTGAAGGATTTCACAGTTTGATTAACACTCTGATTGGCAAGGTCTTTGGGACCAAGAACGAGCGGGTCGTCAAGAGCTTGATGCCCAGGGTCGAGGCCATCAATGCCCTCGAACCGCAGATGCAAAAGCTCACGGACGCCGAATTGCGCGCAAAAACGGACGAGTTCCGGCAGCGCATCCAGGATCGACTTAGTCGCTTCAACAGCGCTGCCGCGACAGACTCCGAGTCCGAAGCGGAAGACGATCCCGACCGCCAGAAGCGCCTCGAAAAAGAGCAATACGAAGCTCTGCAGGAGGTTCTGGACGACATACTGGTGGAGGCCTTTGCCGTGGTCCGCGAGGCCGGACGCCGCGTGCTCAACATGCGCCACTTCGATGTGCAGTTGATCGGCGGCATGGTGCAACACCAGGGCATGATTTCGGAAATGAAGACGGGCGAAGGCAAAACCCTGGTCGCCACACTTCCGGTTTATCTCAACGCCCTCAGCGGACGCGGCGTACACGTAGTTACGGTCAACGACTATCTGGCCAAGCGCGACTCCGAATGGATGGGCAAGCTCTATCGTTTCCTCGGCCTCACGGTAGGCGTGATTGTTCACGACCTCGACGACGAAGAGCGCCGCGCCGCCTACGCCGCCGACGTCACCTACGGCACCAACAACGAGTTCGGCTTCGACTACCTGCGCGACAACATGAAGTTCGATCTGAAAGATTGCGTGCAGCGCGGTCACAATTTCGCCATTGTCGATGAAGTCGATTCCATCCTGATCGACGAAGCCCGCACGCCGCTCATCATTTCAGGCGCGAGCGAGGAATCCACCGACAAGTATTACAAAGTGAATCGGATCATCCCCAAGCTGGAGAAAGGCGAAGAGCTTGAGGTCGCACCGGGCGAACCCTCGCAGCTCACCGGCGACTTTGTGGTCGACGAAAAGCACCGCAATATCACGGTCACCGACGAAGGCTGGACGAAAGTCGAAGGCCTGCTCGGCATCGGCAATATCGCCGACCCCGAGAACTGGCCGCTCAAGCATCACGTCGAGACCGCGGTCAAAGCGCACGCACTCTATCGCCGCGACGTGGAGTACGTGGTGAAAGACGGCGAAGTCATCATCGTCGACGAATTTACCGGACGCATGATGCCCGGCCGGCGCTGGTCTGACGGCCTGCACCAGGCCATCGAAGCCAAGGAAGGCGTCAAGATCGAGCGCGAGAACCAGACGCTCGCCACCATCACCTTCCAGAACTATTTCCGCATGTTCAAGAAGCTCTCCGGCATGACCGGCACGGCGGAAACGGAAGCGACCGAGTTCGAAAACATCTACAAGCTGGACGTGGTGGTCATTCCTACGAACAAGCAGATGCTGCGGCTGGAGAATCCCGACGTCGTCTTTCGCACCGAGAAGGAAAAATACTTTGCAGTCGCCGACGAAATTCAAAAGCTGGCCGAGAAAGGCCAGCCCGTGCTTGGTGGGCACCACTTCGGTGGAAAAGTCAGAGCGGCTTTCAGAGTTGCTGAAGAAGAAAGGCCTCAAGCAGCACGTCGTACTGAACGCCAAATTCCACGAGCGCGAAGCTGAATTCGTCGCCCAGGCCGGGCGCAAGGGGATGGTCACCATCGCCACCAACATGGCGGGCCGCGGTACCGACATTCTGCTCGGCGGCAATCCCGAATTCATGGCCAAGCAGGAGATGGTGAAGAAGGGAATCGCGCAGCAACTGCGCGTGGCTCAAGGCAAGATCGAAGGTCCGCAGGAAGACAGCACGATTTCAATTTTCTACTACAACGGCAATGAATACACCGTGCCGACTGACAAGTGGACGGAAGCATTCAGCCGCTACAAAGCGCAAACTGATAAAGAGCACGACGAAGTTACCGCGGTCGGCGGCCTGCACATTCTGGGCACCGAACGCCACGAGTCGCGCCGCATCGACAACCAGCTTCGCGGACGCGCCGGCCGCCAGGGCGATCCCGGTTCCTCGCGCTTCTACCTCGCACTTGAAGATGACCTGATGCGCATCTTCGCCAAGGAGTGGGTCTCGAAACTGCTGGAGCGGCTGGGCATGGAAGAAGGCATCCCGATCGAGTCAAAGCTAATCAGCCGCCGCATTGAGACGGCGCAAAAGGCGGTCGAAGGCCAGCATTTTGAATCGCGCAAACACCTGCTCGAATACGACGATGTCATGAACAAGCAGCGCGAGGCCGTCTACGGCCTGCGCCGCCGGTTGCTCGAGGGCATGGACCAGAAAGATCTGATCCTCGAGGACTACGTCTCAGCCATTCTCGGCGACTTGATGGAAGAGTACTGTCCGCCCAAGAGCCACGCCGACGACTGGAACATCAAAGGATTGAAAGACGCCGTCTTCACACGCTTCGGCGTCGACTTCATCGCCGAGGGTGTGAAGCCGGAAGCGTTGAACCGGCAGGAACTAGGCGATGCGATTTTCGAGAAGTTGAAAGAGCGTTACGACGCGAAAGAAAAGCTGATCGGCCCCGAGGCCATGCGCCATCACGAGCGCATGATCATGCTCAGCGTCCTCGACTCGCAGTGGAAAGACCACCTCCTGAGTATGGATCACCTGAAGGAGGGTATCGGGCTCCGCGGCTACGGCCAGCACGATCCGCTGGTCGAGTACAAAAAAGAATCGTTCGAAATGTTCGAAGCCATGTTGCAGCGTTTTCAGGAAGACACGGCCCGCTATCTCTACCTGATGCAGATTATCGAACGCCCGCGTGATCCGGGCCTCACCGGTCCGCAGGGAGACGAACCCGCCGACCATGGCCCGGAGTCTGGAGTTCCGGTGCGACAGGGAAGTGGAGGAAACGGACATCGTCCCCCGCGCCTGGTTGCAACTTCCGCCGACGACCTGGAAGAGGCCTTCATGCGCCGCAAGCGCCGCGAACTCGAACAGGCGCGTATGGCCGGAGCCGGCGATGTGCAGCCAGTTCAGCAGGTCGTTCGGGGACAGGAAAAAGTGGGCCGCAACGATCCCTGCCCCTGCGGCTCAGGCAAGAAATTCAAAAAGTGCCACGGCGCGTAAGTGCGGTATCCGGTAGAGGCCTGCTTATGACACTGTTGGAGAAGGCGCTTTACGCGATTGCGGCGGCGGGAGTCTCCCTGATCCTCATCATTGTTGGAGCATTTTGGTGGGCCAATACTGTGCCCGGTCGTCCGAAAAACGTAGCCGCGAATGCCGTTTTTCTATGGGCCCCTTATGTTGGACTGCCCGCTCCTCGGCGTGGTTGGTGGCTCGCCTGCTGGAAATCAATCGAAGGTCCTGACCGCTGCAGGCTGAGCGATATCAACGGAGGAACGGAGTATGAAGGCGAGTTCGTTCCTTATGGACGAAAACCCGCGTTGCCAACCGATCAGATGAGGATCAACGCTCAGAAAACACGCGAACAGAAGTTATGGGTGGGCGAGGCCTTGGTCCCATCAGTTTACTTGCGGAATGGAGATGTTCTGATACCTGTGGACAAGTACGAGGAAGGTTCGCAGATGTTAGCTAAGAGCAAGTCGTCCAGCTGAGAAATCTGACCGTCCTACGTTTTTCGATTTTCGCGGCGAGCCGCCCGAATCGCTTTAAAAGTCATCTCTTCCGCTTGACTCTTCACTCCAGCCTTCCACTCCAAAAACAATCCCGCATAATTCTTCGTGATGTAATCCGCCGCAGCCACGCCGAGTTTCCTCGCAGTCGCATCAATCCACTTTGGCGCCCCTTCGATCTCGCAGAAATTTCCGATCGGCGTCTCGTCCACAACGACTTGCCCCTTACCATCCGCCCACTCGGCGCGAAACTTCTCATAGCGGAAAGACGGCGAGTACCCCAGAGCGCGCAAAATCAAATCCATCTTCCTGCCGTCGGCGACGCCCGTCTCTAGCTCAACCCGGCTGCTATGCCGCCCAGCCTTCTTCCCGGATTTATGCGTCAGCGTCCACTCGGAGCCGTACTTGCGCAGTCGCAACAGCTCTTTGCGCCCACGCAGCACTTCGCCGGGAAGGTCATACAGAGTGTTCATCTCGTGCGTCCGCGGCGTCAGCAGCCGAAATCCAGCAGCTCGCAACCTGCGCGCCAGCGCGCGCAAGTCGGTGACTCGAAACTTGATTTCGATTTCGCGGTTCATCGAATGAAGTTCACCGGATGAAAGTGTATTACGGGGAGGCAGCGCCCGTCGCGGGAGAGGAATCAGCGCCGACGAGCGATCTGCGGGTTATTCCCACTTCACCGGTTCGATCCGGCCGACGACAAACACCCAAGCAAGCGCCCCAATGCAGGAGAACACTCCCGCGATCAAAAAAGGCCAATAAAACTTGCCCAGACGGTTCAGCAGATATCCGGTAATAGCGGGCGCGAAGGAGCCGCCAAAGTTCCCCACGAAATTCTGCACTCCAGTCCAGCGGCCCGAGACCCGCGGTCCGGCGAGCGTTTGAGTGACCGCCCAGCAATGTGCCCCGTTTATCCCAAAGCAGACGCCGGCCACGGCCAAGGCCCAGACGAAGACGCTGTCAGGTGCGACCGCGGCTGCGACCAGCGAAACTCCCAAGCCGGTCATCCCGCCGCCGAGCAGTGTCTTGCGCACGCGCGTAGCTGATGCCCCCGCGGCAATCCATCGCTCAGAGAGCTTCCCGGTCACCATCGCCGAAATCGCCGCCAACAGAAAGATCAATCCTCCCACCCGCGCCATCTGAGTCATCGACAGATTACGGGCACGCACCAGATAAAAGGGCAACCAGGCCACCAGAAAATACAAGCCGTAGTTGATGCAAATCTGTCCCAGGCAAGTGCCCCACGCCGAGCGCTCGCGGAAAATATCAAGAATTCTCACCTTAATTTCCGACGCTGGTGCGGCCGAGGTTGTGCCGACGGGCATCCACGCCAACCACGGAACCAGCCACAGCAGGCTTCCTAGGCCGAGCGCCAAAAAAAACGGCCGCCAGCCAAAGCGGCCAACCACGTTTCCTCCTACCAACATGCCTACCGCCGGACCGAGGGAGAGCCCAGCCATAATGGCCGCATTGCCGAAGCCGCGGCGGCTCTCGGTGAAGAGGCCGCTTCCCAAAATCTTGGAGTACGCCGGGAAAGCGATCGACTCGCCGATCCCTAGAATTATGCGAACGACGATCCATGCGGAAAATCCATGCAGCAGCGCCGTTACTCCAGTTGCCGCCGACCACACAAAGAACCCGGCGGCAAAAATCCATTTCACTTCGAAGCGGTCCACCAGCCAGCCGGCGGGAATCTGCATACAGCCGTAGGTCCAGAAAAATACCGAGAGCAGCGTGCCCAGCTGCGCGGCAGAGAGGCTTAGTTCGTCTTTCAGGAGCGGTGCTGCGATCGAGAGATTGCTGCGGTCGATGTAGTTGATGAAAACCGAGAGCGCTAACAGGAAGACGATCCGGTTCGTCCCGTCGCCGGGCGACGCATCGTGAGTGATCCTGTCGCTCATCGTGGCAAGGCCGGACAATGCTACACCCTTGCTGCCAGTTTTTCGGGGTTTTATCTGCAGCCTAGGAGGCTATGAGAACGTCGGCAGCTTCACCAGATCATTCTGCGGCACCGACTCGAGCGGTTCTCCGGCCTTGCGCCACGCAGTCAATCCGCCGACGATCACGAACGTGTTGAATCCTTTTTCCCGCAGCAGGTGCGCCACCCGGGCGCTGGTCGCTTCGCGCGCTCAAGTGCAGTAAAGATAAATGTCCTTGTCTTTGGGAAGGTTCTTGACCTCTTCCTCAAGATTGTTGGGCTCGATGCGAATCGAGCCTTTGATCCGGGCTGACCCTCCGTCGTAATAGCCGTGGCTGCGGACGTCGACGATGAGCACGCGGCCCGCATCCTCCGACGCCAGAAGCGCGGCCAGCTCCTGCACCTGAATCCGCGGCACCACGCGATACATCTTGTTTTTGTTGAATTGCACTGCCCGGTAGATGGCATACACGACGAGAGCGGCGAGCACTACGACTTCCAGAGCCAGCCCGGCTTCGTGAAAACCGCGCAAGAGGGCCGCCAGAAAATCGCGGGAAACATATCCCACTGAAAGATAGGTGAGGGAATACACCAGGGCTCCAGCAAAATCCAATTGCAGAAACTGCGAGAAGCGCATCTTCATGCTGCCGGCCAGCGGCGCTGCCATGGTGTTGACCCCGGGAATAAACTTCGCAACCACCAGCGTAGCTTTGCCGCGTTTGTAGAAAGACTCCGCAGAGCGCAAAATGCAGGTCTCGGGATTGATCGACACCCGGCACAGGAACCCCAGCAGCAGCCAGCCCATATATCGTCCCAGCCAGAACTGCACCGTGTCCCCCAGCATCAAAGCCACGACCGCCGCGAGCAGTATGTACGGACCCCACAACGCGTGCGCCGCCACTGCAGCGCCAGCAGCCACCAGAGCGATCGCGGCCGGGAAGGGAAGCCCGATGGCTTCGGCCATCAGGAGACCGAAGGTCAAGGCATATCCGTGGCGCGCCATCAGCAAGAACAAATTCATCAACACTCTTGGATAAAGAAAATCAGGAAAGGGTTCAGTATAAACAGATCGACGGGCTACTTCTCTCTCGCCACCACAAACTCCGGCGCCCACAGCAGCGCACGCTTGATCTCGGAATCCGGGAAGGTGCAGATCGCCTTCCGCGCCGAATCCGCATACCGCGCGGCGCGAGCATGGGCGGCGTCCAGCGATCCGTAGCGCTGCAGAATCTCCATGATCTGCACATGCGTCACGCCATTGAAGGCGCGATCGCGCAGAATGGTCTCAATCTTGCCACGTTCCTCGGCCGTGCAACGCTCCAGCGCGTGGATCACCGCCATCGTGACTTTGCCCTCGCGCAGATCGCTCGCCACCGGCTTGCCCAGAACATCTTCGGACGCAGTCAGGTCGAGCACATCGTCAACGATCTGAAAGGCCATACCGAGATCGTGCCCGTACTGGCCCAAAGCCTTTTCCTCGGCGGCCGTGGCTCCGCCCAGAATCGCTCCCAGCCGCATGCAAACCGAAAACAGGCAGGCCGTCTTGCGGTAGATCAAATCGAAATGCTCATCGAGCGTGATCAGTTGGCCGAGTTTTTCCATCTGCAGAAGTTCGCCTTCAACCATCTGCTGCGTCAGTTCAATCAAAGTATCGAGTATGCGGAAGTTGCGTTCCTGCACGGCCACTTTAAAGGCCTGCATGTAGAGCCAGTCGCCCGCCAGCACGCATTTCGAATTGCCCCACTGGGTATTGGCGGCGGGCCGGCCGCGGCGCGTCTTGGCTTCGTCGATGATGTCGTCGTGCACCAGCGTGGCGGTGTGAATGATCTCGACTACCGCGCCCAGTCGCACCGCGCCGCGTCCCTCGTAATTAAAGAGCTTGGAAGAAAGAAAAAGCAGCGCCGGACGAATCCGCTTGCCGCCGCCATTCCGCAGATACTCGCCAATCTCCGTGATGGCCTGCACGCCCGAGACGGTATCCTGCCCGAACTCGCCCTCCAGAGCCGCGAGGTCGTCGTGCAGCAGGTCGAAGACTTCTTTCCCGTTGATGATTGCCGGTGCGCTCAATGCAATCGATCCTCGATCATCAAAATCGTTTTACCGCAGAGGCCGCCGAGCACGTCGAGGAAAAACGACCGCGTCGGTCTCTAGGCTTCAATCCTTTGTTCTCTCCGCGTACTCTGCGTTCTCTGCGTGAAAGTTGCGTTTAATTCGTCCGATAATTCGTAAACTGCAAGTCGATCCCGAAATCATGTCCGCGCAGCATCGCGATCACTTCCTGCAGCGTGTCGCGGTCTTTACTACTGATGCGCACCAGGTCGCCCTGGATCGAGGCTTGCGCTTTTTTCTTCGAATCCTTGACCAGTTTCACGATCTCCCGCGCCTTTTCGATGGCGATGCCCTGCTGCATCGTAACTTTGCGCTTGGCCGTGCCGCCTGCGGCCGATTCCACGGCTCCATAGGTCAAACCTTTCAACGACACGCCGCGCTTGACCAGTTTCTGCTGCAGGATATCGTTCACCGCCTTCAGCTTGTACTCGTCGGCGGAGTGCAGCACGATCGCGTCCTTTTCCAGTTCGATGTTCGACTTCGAATCTTTCAAGTCGAAGCGCGTATGAACTTCCTTCAACGCCTGCTGGATCGCATTCGACACTTCCTGCAGATCAATCTTGCTCACGATGTCAAAACTGTTGTCGGGCATCGGATTTCATTTCTTTCTGAAATAATGGAATCTGACCCTTGAGGGTACCAGAAGAAGACCTCCGAAAGGAGGGTTAACCTGCAGAAACTTTGCTTTCAGCGGTTTCAGTCAATTTGAAAAAATTGTAAAAATTGCGAGCCGTCTGCTGCCCGATTTCTTCCGCCGTCGATCCTAGTAATTCGCCAAGCTTTCGCGCAGTTTCCCTCACAAACGCCGGCTCGTTGCGTTTCCCGCGGTGCGGCAGCGGCGCCAGGTACGGCGAGTCGGTCTCAATCAACGTGCGCTCGAGCGGAACCTCGAGCGCGGCATCGCGAATCTGTTGGGCCTTCGGGAAGGTCAAGTTGCCGGCAAACGAAATCATGAATCCCATGTCGAGCGCGCTCTTCGCCTGCGGCCAGTTCCCGGTAAAACAGTGCAGAATTCCCCCCAGCCCTTTCGGCGCCCAATGTTCTCGCATCAACCCGAGGCAATCATCCCAGGCATTCTCACTGTCTTCCGACGGACGACAGTGAATCACAATCGGAAGTTTCGCGGCCCCAGCCAATTCCATCTGCCGCAAGAAGACATCCTTCTGCACGTCGCGCGGAGAGTGATCGTAATAGTAATCAAGCCCGATTTCTCCCCACGCGATGACTTTAGGATTCTTCGCTAGCCGCTCCATGTTCTGATACGCACCTTCATTCGCCAGCCGGGCCTCGTGAGGATGAATGCCCAACGTCGCGTAAATGAAGTCGTACTTCTCGGCCAATCGGATTCCCGAATCCACATCCTCAGGACCATCGCCATTGCCGATGGCGACGATCGTCTGCACCCCAGCCTCGCGCGCGCGGGCAATCACCTGCTCGCGATCGGAGTCGAACTGCTTGCCGTCAAGATGCGCGTGAGAATCAACAAACATGGTCTTATTTCAATCTCGCCCCCACCGGCACATCCTCCAAAAACCCCGCCAGCACCGGCTTCCCATCTTCCAGCGATGCCGCCACGATCATCCCATTCGATTCCATCCCGCGCAGCTTACGCGGCGCAAGATTGGCGACGATCACAACTTTCCGCCCAATCAAAGTTTCCGGCGCATAGGCTTCGGCGATTCCCGCCAGCACCTGCCGCGTTTCGGTTCCGATATCAACCTCAAGCCGCAGGAGTTTGTCCGCCTTGGGCACTCTCTCGGCGACTTTCACCAGCCCCACGCGCAGCTCGATCTTGGCGAAATCGTCAATGGAAATCTTATCGTTCGCCGATGCGACCGCTGTTGGAACGGCCACCGGCACCGCCGCGACCGGAGCCGCCTTCGATGCATTTGCCGGTGTGGGCGTCGCCGCTGCAGCCTCCGCCACCGGCGCACTCCTCTGCTCCTCTTCCATTTTCTGCATCCTTTCAATCGCGCTCTTGTCGGCGCGCGGAAACACGGGTTGCACTTCACCCAGCTTTGTGCCCAGAGGCAATTGTCCCCAAGCCAGTTCGCTCAACGCGAGCTTCTTGATGTCTCCCAGCCCCAGTTGCAGCCAAATCTTCGCGGCTGCATCCGGCACGACGGGATACGCCAACGCCGTCGCAATCCGCAGCGCCTCCGCCGCCGTGTAAAGCACGGTAGCCAAACGCGACCGGCTGTCTTCATCCTGCTTCTCGCCCAGCGCCCATGGCTCGTTCTCGACAATGTATTTGTCCACCGCCGCCACCAGCGCCCATGCCGCCTCAAGCGCCCGGGAAAACTGGAACTGATCAAACAGCGTCCCGAATTCGCGGATCGTCTTTCGAGCCGTCTCCGCAATAGCATCGTCCGCCGCGGTTCTCGACGCCCCGCGCGACGGATACGGCACCTCACCCTTGAAATACAGGTTGATCATTTTCAAGGTGCGGCTCGCCAGATTTCCGAGTCCATTCGCCAGGTCGGAGTTATAGCGCTGCACCAGCGCGTCGAATGAAAACGATCCATCCTGGCCAAACACAACTTCGCGCAGCAGAAAATAGCGCAGCGCATCCGCGCCCAGCACGTCGAGAATCGTCTCCGTGCGCACGATATTGCCACGCGACTTCGACATCTTGCTTTCTTCAAACAGCAGCCAGCCATGGGCCACAATCGCCTTCGGCACCGGCAGCCCGGCGGCCATCAGAAACGCCGGCCAGTAAACGCAATGAAAGCGGACAATCTCTTTCCCGATCATCTGCACATCGGCCGGCCAGAATTTCTTGAACGCCTCCTGCGCCCCAGCGTGCGAAGAGCCGTATCCAATCGCCGTTATGTAGTTCGCCAGCGCGTCGAGCCAGACATAAATCACATGCTTGGGATCGTCCGGCACCGGAATGCCCCAGGTAAACGTCGAACGGCTGATCGAGAGATCGCGCAGTCCCGAACGCACAAACGAAATTACTTCATTGCGTCGCGCCTCCGGACGAATGAACTCCGGATTCGCATACAGCGCCAGCAGCTTGTCTTGAAACTCTGAGAGCTTGAAGAAGTAGTTCTCTTCTTTAACGGTCTCAGTAATGCGCCCGCAAGTGGGACAAGGATCGCCCGGCAGCGCGCCATCAACATAAAGTTCATCCGACACGCAGTACTGCCCGGTGTAAGTGCCCTTATAGATGTATCCATTGTCACGAATCTTCCGGAAGAGCTCCTGCACGCGCTTCTTGTGCCGGTCTTCCGTTGTGCGGATGAAATCGTCGTTCGAGATGCCCATCCGCTTCCATAAGCGCCGGAACTCCGCCGAGATCTCATCGGCATACTGCTGCGGAGTTTTTCCCGCAGCCTGCGCCGCCCGTTCGATCTTCTGCCCATGCTCGTCCGTGCCCGTGAGAAAAAACGTGTCCGCGCCCAGCAGTCGTTGCCTCCGCGCAATCGTGTCGCAGGCAATCGTGGTGTAAGCGTGCCCGATGTGCGGGTGCGCGTTCACGTAGTAAATCGGCGTCGTAATGTAAAACTTCCGGCTCATAGAATCTTATGCACTACCCCGTGACCTCTGTGTCCTCCGTGTTTAAGGTTTTGACTGTCCCCATATACGCACGCGCGGCCTCCTGTATCACCTGCTTCAGCGGCACATGGCACTCCGCCGCAATCCGCCGGCAATCTTCATATTCCGGAGCGTAGTTGGTCACCGTCCCGTTCATGCTGGCGATCTTGATCCTAACCTCGCCCCACGGCGTGCCAACGCTTTCCCACCGTCGCGCCAGGGTCTGCCGCATCTCATCGCGCCGCCGCACGCCCAGCGTTGTAGTTTCCGTGAAAATCAGTTGCGCCAGCTTGCCCGCGTCTTCGGGCCTGCACAAAACCGTCAAGAGCATTCCCGGACGGTTCTTCTTCATCTGCACCGGCATGCCAAAGGCATCAAGCGCGCCCTCTTCCAGCAATCGATCCATCACATATCCAAAGACCTGCGGATTCAAATCGTCGAGATTCGCCTCCAGCACCGTGATCGTCTCCGACGCAGTCTTCGCAGCCAGCGTCGACGTGGCTTCTCCGATCGTCAGCCGCACCACATTCGGATGTCCGGGAAAATCCCGCGATCCCGCTCCATAGCCCGACTTCTCAATCTTCATCTCCGGAAACGCCGCGAAGCGCGAAGCCAACGTCTTCACGATTGCCGCACCCGTCGGCGTGACCAACTCCGCCTGCAAGCCGGAGGAATAAACAGGCGCGTCTCTCAGCAGTTCCACCGTCGCCGGAGCCGGCACCGGAAACGCTCCATGCGCGCACTTCATCATCCCGCCGCCGACATTCAACGGCGAACAGATAATCTCATCCACTCCCAGCGCCTCCGCCCCAACCGCGGCACAGATAATATCCACGATCGCATCCACCGCGCCGACTTCGTGAAAATGCACATTCTCGATCGAAGTGTCGTGAATCTTCGCTTCTGCCCGTCCCAGCGCCTCGAAAATCGCGATGGCAGTCTTCTTAGCAGATTCCGAAATCGAAGCCTTAGAAATGATCCGGCGAATCTCACGAAGCCCGCGAGAATGCTCGTGAGAGTGTGAATGTGGCGCGGGCGCCCCCGCCCGCGAGAGCTCGCCAGCATGGGAATGCGAATGCGCCCCGTGCTCGTTGGAATGTTGATGCTGCTCCTGCCGCTCCCAGTACTCCTCACGCGGCAAGTCCTTCTTCCCATCCACATAAACATCCACCTTGGTGGCCGAAATCCCGCTGCGCACCACTCGCGAAATCTCCAACTTCGCTCCCACCCCAAGCGCCGAAACGGTTTCCTCGAACACCCGCGCCGGAACTCCGGCATCCACAAGCGCGCCCATAAACATATCGCCGCTCATGCCGGAAAAACACTCTAGGTAAGCTATGCGCATAGAAGTGAAGCCGATTTTTTATCATAGGGAAGCGTGCATCCTGCGTCAAACCAGCGTCCCCGCGCGCTCTGCTAGAATCACTATCTTCTTAAAGAGCGCAGAGGGAAGCCTTGTATCGTCATCTCGAACATGTTCTAGCCGGACGCATCATCGAGTTTCTTCGCCGCCGTTATCCGGACGCAACTCTGCCGAACGTGGTCATCGAGCAGCCTCCCAAGGTGGAGCTCGGCGATTTCGCCATCCCTCTGTTTCCCTTCGCCAAGCCTCTGCGCACCGCTCCGCTTAAGCTTGCCGAAGCCATCCGAGCCGGCATCGGACCTATCGAGGGCATCGCCGGGATGCAGGTCGCGCCTCCCGGCTATCTGAATGTCAGAATCGATCGTGCGTGGATGGCTGCCGCTCTCGCCGCCGACCAGAAACCGCTCGTCGCAATTCCCTCAGGAAAGATTCTGGTCGAGCACACCAGCATCAATCCGAACAAAGCCGCACACATCGGCCATCTTCGCAACGCCATTCTCGGCGACACATTTGTTCGTCTGCTGCGTTACGCGGGCAGGGAAGTGGATGTGCAGAACTATATCGACAACACCGGCGTCCAAGTCGCGGATGTGGTTGTGGGTTTCATGAATATCGAGAAAAAGTCCCGCGCGGAAATCGAAGCTCTGACCCGCCAGCCTCGCTTCGATTACTACTGCTGGGATCTCTACGCCCGGGTTTCGCAGTGGTACGAGCAAGACAAGCAAAATCTGAAAGCCCGCGCCCAAACGCTGCACGCCATAGAAGACGCCACCAGCGAAACCGCGGCCATCGCCGAACTGATCTCGACCGCTGTCCTGCGCCGCCACCTCGAAACCATGGACCGCCTCGACATCGAATACGACTTCCTGCCCCGCGAAAGCGAAATCCTGCACCTGCACTTCTGGGATGCGGCCTTCGTCAAACTGAAAGAAGCCGGCGTGCTCACCTACGAAAACGAAGGCAAGAACAAAGGTTGCTGGGTCATGCGCCGCGCCGGAACAGCCGATGTGGCGCGGGCGCCCTCGCCCGCGACTGCCGACACCAACATCAGTCCATCGGGCATCTCCGAAGAAGACCAGAAGGTAATCGTCCGCTCCAACGGCACCGTCGGCTACGTCGGCAAAGACATCGCCTACCACATGTGGAAGTTCGGCCTTCTGGGACGCGACTTCGCCTATCGCAAGTTCTATCGCTACCCTGACCAGCACGACTGCTGGATCTCCGCCATGCAAGGCGAGAAGGATCATCCCCACTTCGGCGATGTAGCCGAAATCTACAACGTAATCGACGCCCGCCAGTCCGAAGCGCAAAACACCGTCATCGAAGCCCTGCGTGGACTAGGCCACAACGAAGCCGCCGACCACTACACCCATTTTTCTTACGAGATGGTCGCGCTCACCCCGCGCTGCGCCGCCGAACTCGGCTACACGCTCCGCGAAGAGGACAAAACCCGTTCCTACATCGAAGTCAGCGGCCGCAAAGGCTTCGGCGTAAAAGCTGACGACCTTCTCGACCAACTCATCGTCTCAGCCAAAAGCGAAGTCGACTCCCGCCGTCCCCAGCTCACCGATGCCGAGCGCCTGTCCATCGCCACGCAAATTGCCATCGGCGCCCTGCGTTACTTCATGCTGAAGTTCACCAAGCAGTCCGTGATCGCCTTCGACTTCAAAGAAGCTCTCAGCTTCGAAGGCGAAACCGGTCCTTACGCGCAGTACGCGGTGGTGCGCGCAGCCAGCATCTTTAAGAAAGCCGCCATTGATCCTGAAACTTTCTGTCGAGACATTGCCAACAAGGTCTCGGTCGCAGACCTGGGCAAATTTCTAGTGAGCGACGGCGGAAACGAATTCTGGGAACTCTGGCTGGCCGCATCGAAAACTCCCTACCTGGTCGACCAATGCATCGCCACCACCGAACCAGCCCACCTGGCCAAACATGTTTTCCAACTGGCACAACTTTTCAACGCTTTTTATCATCGTAATCCCATCCTGAGCGAGCCGGATGAAAAACGAAAGCATTTCCTGCTGGCCACAGTGGCAGTGGTCCGCCGCGAACTGATTCGTACGCTCGCGATCATGGGCATCACCGTGCCACCCGTCATGTAGAATGCGGCAAAGTCTGGCGCGGGCACCTCGCCCGCGTTGCTCGAGCCCAAAACGCATGCCCGACCCCCCGATCCCGCCCACTATTTCCCAATCGTGGCTCAGTCGAGCGCTGCGCATCCTCATCACTCTGCTCGTGGCTCTCCTCGTCGCCGGTTTCCTCTATGAAAACATCTCCGAGACGCGCGAGCGCCGCTTCCATCCCATGCCCGGCCAGCTCGTCGACATCGGCGGCTACAAGCTGCACCTCTATTGCACCGGACAGGGATCGCCCACGGTAATCCTCGATGCCGGTATGGGCGATTCATTTCTGTCCTGGCACAAAGTGCAGCCTGAGATCGCAAAGTTCACCCGCGTCTGCTCCTACGATCGCGGAGGTCTCGGCTATAGCGACTCCAGCCCGCGTCCCCGCACCAGCCGAGTGCTCGTCGACGAATTGCACCGGCTCCTGCAACACGCCGGCATCTTTGGTCCGCTAGTCCTCGTCGGCCACTCTATGGGCGGATTCGATGTCCGTCTCTACGCCAGCCTTTATCGTCACGAGCCTAACGGCATGATCGTCGGCCTGGCCCTCGTGGATTCTTCTCACCCCGAGCAGCAGAAACGCCTTCCACCAGCAATCAACGATCTGGACGCCACCTGGCTGCGCGAGCAGGAATTTTTCGAGTTCACCATGCCTTTCGGAATTCCGCGTCTCATGGGATTCTGCGGCAACGACGATGCCATCCGCGCCGCCGATTGCAACTTCCACAGCGCGCGCGAAAGCGTCGCGGAATTGAAGGCAATTTCCCAGAGCGCCGCAGAAACGGCCAACAGCGGCTCACTCGGCGATATTCCTCTGGTAGTGCTGTCGCACGATCCCGACATGCCCCAGCCCGACCTCCCGGAGGATCTCGTCAAACCCACCAACGATGCCTGGCAACAGATGCAGGAAGAATTAGCGCACCTCTCGACCATGGGTAAACATGTGATCGCGAAAAACAGCGGCCATTACATTCAGCTCGATCGCCCAGACCTGGTGGTCGACGCCGTCCACAGTGTTGTGGACCAGGCGCGGCAGGCTCTGCAGCCTCCGCCACCCAAGCTTTAGAAAAACAGTCCGCAAGCAAACCTGCTAATGTGAGTTTTTTCCCAGCCAGCTCCACATGCCGTCCGGGAGGATGAACATGAGGTCTTCGCCCCACACCCGCCGCAGTTTCGCAACGCGGCTCGTTTTCCTTTTTCTGCTGGCGCTGTCGAGCACGTCTGAGCACTTCGGCCGCGGCTCAAGCCTCCGCAGTCAATTCAGCAGACCGGCGCAACCCAGCCCGTCGCCCGTCCCCGCATCGGTCTTGCGCTCAGCGGCGGCGGCGCGCTCGGCTTGTCTGAGATCGGAGTGCTCGAGTGGATGGAGCAGAATCACATCCCGGTAGACCGCGTTGCCGGTACCAGCATGGGCAGCATCATCGCCGCCATGTATGCCACGGGCATGTCGCCCGAGGAAATCCAGAAGTTTGCCGAGAACGTCGACTGGGATGAAGCTCTGCTTCCCGAGCCCACCTACCGCCAGCTGGGCTATCGCCGCAAGCAGGATCGCCGCGACTACCAGATTCAGGCCGCACTCGGCCTGAAGCACGGCCTGAAAGGTCCCAACGGACTCAACCCCGGCGAGGGCGTCGGCCTGCTGCTCGATCGCATCGCCTTCCCCGTTTCCGGCATCGCCAGCTTCGACGACTTGCCCATTCCTTTCCGCTGCGTGGCCACGGATATGTTAAGCGGCGACCGCGTCGTGCTGCGCGATGGTTCTCTAGCCAAGGCCGTGCGCGCCAGCATGGCAATCCCCGGCGTTTTCACTCCCGTGGAAATCAATGGCCGCGTGCTGGCCGATGGCGGCATGGTCGAGAACATTCCCGTCGAGACCGTCCGCGAAATGGATGCCGACACCGTGATCGCCATCGATCTCCGCGTTCCGCTCGGAGAACAGGAGCAACTGGAAACCCTGACCGGTGTGCTCTCTCGCGCCGCTCGACGTAATGCTCCTGCAGAATGAGCGCCGCTCCCTCGCTCTGGCCAATGCCGTCGTAACCGTCGACACCGCAAATTTCTCCATCGACGACTACGATCGCTTCACGATCTCATCCAGCTCGGTTACAAGAGCGCGGCCGATCAGTCTGCCATCCTGCTGCCCTACGCCATCAAAGACGATGCAGAGTGGCAGCAATATCTGGCCGCACGCTCGGCTCGCAGACGCCCCCAACCCAAAGCAGTGCAATCCGTGGAGGTCGAAGGCGGAGACTCCGACCAGGACCGCCGCTTTGAACATAGTCTCAAGTCGGTCACCAGCGGACCGCTCGATCTGCCGAAACTCGAAACGCAACTGACCCGCATCGCCGGCGAAGGCGAATTCGACCGCCTGGGCTACGAAGGCTTCACGCAAAATGGCGTCCCCGCGCTGCGAGTGACCGCACATGAGAAAACCTACGGGCCGCCATTCGTGGATCTGGCCGTCAACGTCGACGGCTCCGGCGTGGCCGCATTCGATTTTGCCGCCGGCGCCCGCATCACTTTCATGGACGTCGAACATCACGGCGGCGAATGGCGTAACGATCTCCTGCTCGGCTCAAGCAACCTCGCCGCCAGCGAGTTCTACCAGCCGCTCGGCGACACGCATCTTTTCGTCGCGCCCTATGCCTTCGCCTCCAAGCTGCCCCGCAACGAATTCGCAGGAGAGACTCGCGTCGCGGTTTTCGGCGACGAAAGAGCCGGCGGCGGTCTCGATCTGGGCTATCAACACCGGCCAGCGCAGCGAACTCCGCCTCGGCTACGAGATATTCGACGGAAAACTCGCGCCCCTGATCGGCAGCGCCGGACTGGCCTCCGTCACCGGCAGCACCGGAGAATTCCGCGCCCGCTATGTCTGGGATGGCCAGGATAGCCCCGCGGTTCCGAGCCGCGGCACCGCGCATTGTTGCCAGCCTTTCCCGCGTGCTGCAGAGCCCCGGCCTTCTTCATCCCATCGCGCAACTCGATGTTCAGACTTCCACTTTCATTCCGACCGGGCCGAAGACTTCGCTCTTTTTCCTTGCCTCGGGTGGAACCACGTTCCACGGCACCGCTGGACCATTCCAGGTTTTCACTCTCGGCGGAACCTTCCGTCTCGGCGCCTACCTTCCACAGGAATTCGTCGGCAACCACTACGTTTATTCCTCGTTCGGATTCCGCCGCGAGTTCTATCACCTGCCGCAGCTAGTCGGCGGAAAAATCTATTGGGGCGGATGGTACGAGGCGGGCAGCGCCTTCAACGATCCCAGCACGGTCGTGGTCCGCGGCACGTTTAATCTCGGCGTGATCGCGGAAACCATCGTCGGCCCCATCGCTCTAGCCACCAGCGTAAGCCCCACCGGAGAGTCACGCGTAAATCTCTCCATCGGAAGGCTGTTCTAACGATGCTGGGGTTGTATGTCAAAATAGAAGCGTGTCAGGAGGGGCTCGGGAAGGGCACGGCTTAAGCCGTGCCGACCTGCGCCAACATCAAGTACGGGCTTTAGCCCCTGAGGGAAATCTTGCTCTCCCCGGGCCCGTTGATTCCGATTCTGCGGAGGTCATGCTGCATGTGCAGGAACATCAAGACCCTCTTCAACTTCGATCCCCCCGTCAACGCCGACGAGATTCGAGCCGCCTCGCTGCAGTTCGTCAGGAAGATTACCGGTTTCAACAAGCCGTCGAAAGCCAATGAAGCTTCGTTCCTCGCGGCGGTCGATGAAGTAGCCGCCGTCTCGGCACGCCTTCTCCAGGCGCTCGAAAGCAACGCGCCACCAAAGAACCGCGAGGAAGAAGCGGCCAAGGCAAAAGCTCGCGCCGCGGAAAGATTCAGCGCCTGAGTAGGCAACGACCGCTAAGTCGTCGATATTATCTTGGAGATATAGATGAAAAACCCGGCCTCGCAGAAATCGTCGAGGACGAGTCGGTTTGCCGCGATACGACCCTCAAGGTGAGGCAGCCGCTTACTTTCGTTCTGAAGGCTATTTCCGGCCCTGGAAATGGCACTTCTGGTGAGAGCTGCAACCATCAGTGCTGGCCCTCTGGTGCTCTGTCTCTCCAATATCTTCCAGTTACAATCGATTCAGTGACTTAGGCGGAATTCTCAGAGCGGCGTGCAACGCCTGCGAGGTTGCAGTCATCTAAGTGATTGAAAAGGCAAAGGCCGAGTGAATTTCTATGAAGAACCCTGTGAAAACCGGAACCAATTCAGTCGCCATACTTGCTGTCGTGTTATTGGCGACCACGCTGGCGCTCGCGGCGCCCAAAGCGCCGAAAGCAAACGCTCCGCAGAATATCCCGCCGTTTCCCGGGACGCTGGTAAACGCTCGCTTCATCTATGTCACCAGCTACGACGGCGACCAGTTCAATCCGAACCTGTTCCCCGAAGACCGCCAGGCCATCGCCACGGTGCAGGACGCGATGCAGAAGTGGGGAAAGTTCACTCTCGTCTATGAACCGCGTCAGGCAGATATCATCCTGATGGTCATGAGCCGCCCGTCCGAAGATGTGCTGGCCGTCTACGATGCCCACGGCTGGCCACAGAATGAGTACCTGTGGCGCGTGATGGGCCGCGGCGGCTTGCAGCCCAGCGAAGCCCCGCTGGTCACGAATCTGGAAAAGGCCTTCGAGCAGGCAACCGCAGGCAAATGAACTGGCTTGGGCAGTCACACGGGACAGGTTTGGTTTCGATGTGGGCGCAGCCCACTTGACATCTGATCCCACCTGATGGTATCTTGTTGTCATGCCGCCGTCCCCAGTCATCAAGAACCCCGATTTCCAGCTGGTTTCTGAGTTCGCTCAGCCGGATGCCAAGAAGCGCCTCTCGCTGGGAGAGGCTCTCAGCGGCGCCACGGCCTACAACATCTACCGCAATCCTCTCGGCCAAATCGTTCTCGATCCGGTGAAGGCGGTCCCTGCCAGTGAAATGTGGCTCTACGAGAATCCGCGGGCCCTGGCCAGCGTAAAACGAGGTTTGAGGGAATCTGCGGAGGGGAAGAGCGTTTATCGCGGCTCGTTTGCTAGGCACGCCAAGGAGTAGGCGTGCGCCGAAAAATCAAGCTCACACCGACGGCGGATGGGCAGTACTCTGATTTAGAAAACACTGCGTCGAAAGCCGGAACATTCGAGCAGGTTCGCAAGGCAATCGGTTACCTCGAAATAGACCCGCATCATCCCAGTCTCAATACCCACGAGTTCACTTCTCTTGCCGGCGCAAATGGTGAGAAGGTATTCGAAGCCTACGCCCAAAACAAAACGCCGGGCGCTTACCGCATTTTCTGGCACTACCGGCCCGACGAGACGAAGGGCAAGAAACGAACCCCAGTCATCACCATCGTTGCGATCACACCCCATCCCTAGCAGCCGGGTAAGGACGACCTCTTCAGAGTCTAACTCTTGCCCCCGGCGATCATCAGTCCCGCTCCTACAACAACCAAGACGATGCTCATGACCGGCGGAACCCTCTGGTCATCGTGCGTCGTGACGCCCACATGCGCGTCGCCGATGCTGACACCGTGATGTTCAGAATGCGGGAAGGGCACAAAAAAGGAAAGCACCCCCAGCACCAGCACTACCATCCCAACCAGCATCAGAGCTTTCAAGGTATGCCTCCAGAATCAGAATTGCCGGAAGCGGACGAGCCGTTCCGGGCGCATAGGATGCCAACGTTTGCGAAATGGCTGTGAAGAAAAGCGCATCTTTCCGCAAGAAGCTCTCAAGAAGCTCTAATGGTTCACCTAATTCGCAAAGCCTTTTACGAACTCAACCAAACTGCGCAACGCGATTCCTGACGGTCCCTTCGCGATCCACGGCTTTTGATCTTCCATCCACGCTGTGCCTGCGATGTCGAGGTGAATCCACGGCGTATCCTCCGCGAACTCTTTCAGGAACATGGCCGCATTGATGGCGCCTCCCCAGCGTCCGCCGGAGTTCACGATGTCGGCGATGCTCGACTTGATGTTCTCTTTGTATTCATCGTCGAGAGGCAGCCGCCACATTTTCTCGCCCGCCTCTTCGTTCGCTTTGTGGAAGCGTTCGTACATCGCGTCATCGTTGGCGAAGATTCCCACGTTGGCGTAGCCAAGCGCGACCACAACGGCTCCGGTTAGCGTCGCTGCATCCACCAGATTGGTGCAGCCAAGCTGGCGCGCATAGACCAGACCGTCTGCCAGGACGAGCCGGCCTTCGGCGTCCGTGTTGATGATCTCAATGCTCTTGCCCGACATGGCAATCTGTACATCGCCCGGCTTCTGCGCCTTGCCCGAAGGCATGTTCTCCGTGGCGCACACAATGCCGATGACCTTCACCTTCGGCTTCAACAGCGCAATGGCGCGCATCGCGCCGATCATCGTCGCTCCCCCGGCCATGTCGTATTTCATCTTCTCCATGCCATCGGCGGGTTTGATCGAAATGCCGCCGGTGTCGAAAGTAATTCCCTTACCCACAAGTCCTAAGACTGGTTTTTCCGGAGCGCCAGCCGGCTCATACCTCATGACGATCAGCGCTGGAGGTTCGTCTGAACCTTGTGCCACGCCCCAGAATGCGCCCATCTTCAATTCCTTGATCTTGTCGGCGCCGTAGACTTCACACTTCAAACCAACTTCCTGACACATTTTCTTCGCGCGGTCGCCCAGAATGGTTGGCGTCATACGGTTCGAAGGCTCATTGACCAGGTCGCGTGTGAAATTTTGCGACTCACCAATGACTTGCGCTTCGTTTGCCGCTTTGTCGAGCGCAGCTTGGTTGCCGGCGGCCAGGATGGTAAGCGCATCAATCTTCTGATCCTTGCGGTCGCTGCGATAGTAGTCGGCATCGAAGTTGCCCACCAGCGCACCCTCGACAATCGCACTCACCGCTTCTTCGCCAGGAATATTCGGCGGAGCAATGAAGGCGAAGCTGCGGATCCCCCGCGCCTTAAGGGTGCGCACCGCCGCTCCGGCGATGCGGCGCAAATCGTAAGTGGCAAACTTTCTCGCCGACCCTCCCCCGATGAGCAGCAGACGCTTCGCTTTTACTCCTCCGGGTTTGTGAAGCAAATTGATTTCAAACGGCTTCCCGGTCAATTCGCCGCTCGCCAGCAGATCGGCGGCGGCAGACTGCACGGCCGCGTCGCCGGTGGCGAGCTTGAGCTGGGGCTTGGCATCTTTGTTCTTGTCTCTCTGTGCTTGGTCGGAATGATCGAGCACAATGGCGACCAGAGATTCGGTTTCGAGTTGAGCGGGTGTGGAGAGAGAGATAGTCGTTTTCATAATGTCGTTTGGAATTGTTCGGTGACCTTCCAGTATCGTCGGCAAACGGGGGCGAGCGCAAGCGCGAGAGAGTAATTCAACCTGTTAGACTCTTCCCCATGTCGACGTTTGTCCTGGTTCACGGCGCTTGGCAGTCGGCTGCTACGTGGGATCGGCTGACGCCTTTGCTTGAGAAGCAGGGACACAAGGTGAATACGCCGGTTCTGAGCGGGCTTGGTGCAGACCAAGGCCATCTGTCTGCCGACATTACGCTAAAGCAACATGTCGAAGACGTCTCCCGCGAGTTGTCCAGGCTCGCGGGCACTGCGATCCTCGTCGGTCACAGTTACGCGGGCATGATTATCAGCGCTGTGGTCGAAGCGAACCCTACTCGAGTCGAGCGTTTGGTTTTCCTGGATGCCTTCATTCCGGAAGATGGGCAATCCGTGCTGGACTTGCTTCCGCCTGAGATTGGCGAACATTTTCGCAAAGTCGCACAATCGCAAGGAGACGGCTGGCGACTGCCGGGCGGCGAGGGCCAGCTCGATCTCTGGGGGCTGAAGCCAGGCGAGGCGCGTGATTTCGTGCGCGCGAGGCTCTGTGATTTTAGTCTGCGTTGCTTCGAGGAGCCACTTCCTCTTCCGGCAAATCGCAAAGCGAGCGTTCCAGCCACCTTCGTTAGCTGCGTCGCGGAAGGATATCCGGCGAGGCCGTACTTCGCGCCATTTGCTGCGAAAGCTCGATCTTCCGGCTGGAAGATCGCTGAAGTGAAGACTGGCCACGACTGTCACGTCGAGCGTCCCGGCGAAGTCGCGGAAATCTTGCTGGCGGCCGGCAGCGAAGTAATTGGGAAGTGAAGAGAGAGGTTGGGTCGATGAAGGTCCGGTGGTGGATTCTATTCTTTCCGGTGGCTTCAGTGATCGTGCTTTCCGTGCTGGTAAAGCACCACGCGGCGAAGGCGGCTGCGCCGCATGCCGTGGCGCCTCCTGCTCTGGCCGGGGGTTCCAAATAGTTTGCGCCTCACGCGGTTTTTGATCTAAGTCTCGCCTGAATCGTTTCCAGCAATGCTGCAGCCGCTTCGCCCGCATCGCGAGTGGAGAACTCTCTGCCCAGGTCGATGACAGGCAGCTTCGCGCAGGCAGACTGGAAGGCTTGCTGCGTGGCCGGGGCCGCGACAACGTCAGGGCCCATCAGCAGGAGGTCGAAATGCGTGATGCGCATCAGGATCATGGCATCGCGCAGGTGGCTGCTGGTGTGGACGTCATAGCCTTCGCGGCGCAGCAGCTCGCGCAGGTAAGCGAGCACATCGGCATTGCTGTCGAGGCATAGAACGCTGCGGCCGGTAGCGGCCGGCGCTTCGGCGCGGGCTTGGGGAGCGTAGAACGAGGCAACCGCCTTCTCTTCCGAGTCATGCGTGTCGAACAACTTCGCCAGGTGAGACAGCTCCAGAACCTTTCGCACGTGCTCGGGCACGTTGCAGAGCTTCAAGTCCCCGTGGACCTGGCGGGTGCTGGTGAGGGTGCGCACGATGGTGCCGAGTCCGCTGCTGTCGATGAACCCGATCTCGCCGAGATGCAGGACGATGGAGCGGCGGTCGCGCAACAACCACGCCACGTGCGCACGCAGAGACTCGCTCTCGCCTCCGGCAACGATTCGTCCGTTGCAGTGCACGATGGTGACGCGTCCAACATCGCGAGTATCGAGTGAAAGGCGCAATCGGCCTCCGATGCGGCTGATATCAAGCCCGCGAATTCGCCACATTATATGCCATGAGAAGGCGAACCCCAGCTCTCTTTACTGCTGCTACCCGCTGCTGCTACCCGGCTACTGCTACTCGGGAGCGAGACCGCACAGGATGTCTTCACGAACGTAAACCGCGTCCGCAAACAAGACTCGGGCGCCGCGATGGTATGCGGAAGAGAGCCGGTACAGTCCGAAGCCCTTGCCGGCCATGAGTTGGTGAAGCTCTGGAAACCCCGAGTCGTTCTCATAGTGTGAAGTGAAGGTGACCTCCATAATGATGCACTTCGTTTTCCCCAGGCCTCCCCGCGAATTGGAAAGAACTCCCATCTCCGCGCCCTGGATGTCTATCTTCAAGATGGAGATTTCGTCTTCATCGGCGACCAGTTGGTCATAAGTGAGCGTTCGGACCTCCACGGTTCCAACCAAATCCCAAGAGCGGGCTTCAAATTCCTTGACGACGTCAGCCCGAGGCTGCAGCAGCGACGAACCCGCTGGATGCCTGAGTTGATGAAAGCATGCCGTACCCTCATTCGCTGCAAGAGCGGCATCCACCACTGCGACATAAGGGTGAGAGCTGAATCTGGCCTTTAGCGACCCCACCAACCTCGGATCGCACTCGACGGCGATTATGCGTTCGGGTTTGAAGTGGTCCAGCAGGGCTTGCGTCCAGTTTCCGACGTTAGCTCCGGCGTCGACACAAGTCCGCAATGTTGAAAAGATGGCTTTGGGCACAAGATCGAGCCGAGCGTCGCACAAGTTCTGGTGTCGCCGGCGAGACATTGCAATCCAGCTGGCTTGGGGCGGGTTGAAGCCCAGGCGCAGATAGTCGTGGCGGCGTATCGAGTACTCGCAGATTCCGTGAGGAATGACTTGCTTAACCAGATCCTTCAGCGTCATGTTGGCTAGAGTCTAGCAGGGCTTTCTCGCGATTGGAGAAGGGCAAGGCCAGCGCTCACTAAAGCAAAACGATGGTGACTCCTCGGTTGCGTCGGCCGAGGTCGGAGTCGCTCTTGAGTTCGGGATGAGATTGCAGGAGCTTCCAGGCGACGTCATCGGTCTTCGACCAGTTCTCGCCGAAGATGCAGCCGCGAATCTGGCCGTTCTGCGCCAGCTCGAGCAAACGGTTTTGCACTGCGATGCGAATCTCGCCGCCGGCGCCGCTCGAGCCGTAACCGTGAACCAGCTTCAGCAGCTTTGCCTTCTGCTGATGTGCGAGGGCAAGTTCGCGGTCGAGGCGTTCGAGGGCTTCGCGGACCAGCGGCATGTCGGACTTGAGGTTGACGGTCTTGATGGGGTGGTCCAGATCAAAAAAATCTCAGATACCTTGCGTTAAAATATCTGGAATCAATGAGTTGCGGGGGGATGGCTGGGTGCCGATCCGGCTAAAATCTTGGAAACAAATAACTTACTCGCAAAATATTACAATCAAACGACTTAGCGAGAGTCGACTGCCGCAAACGCCCTAGAATCACGGGCTGAATCTGTAAAATATTGCATTTGCTGAAGTTATCTCTATGCTATTCGATTGTCAAAGAGCTAATGCGTATAGAAAATTGTTGCAGCATGGAGGATCGAAGTCAAGGGAATTTTATTTGTGGGGCCTCGCATCGGTGCGGTGATGAGTGCTAACGTCAACAGACATTCACTGGCAAAGGGGGCTGGAGTCGGATTTGGTCTGGGCTAGTTGCGGCTCGCCAGTGCCATCGCGCGCTCGAATACGGGATCACGACCTTGTCGCCAATCGTCGAAGGTCATCGCAATAATCTCGTCCGGCTGAAGCGTCTTCACGCGCACTGGAAGAAACCAGTTCAACCAGAAGCAGGTATCCAAATTGGTGCAGGGATGCCCGTAATCATGCTTGGCAGTCTCGTAATGCAAGCACAAAGGATAGTTTGGCAGGCAGCCCCGCCCTCCTTCAGAAAAGAATGCCAGCCGGTCGCCCACCGGTTCGCCGAGAATGGTGACGCGGTCTCCGCCTGAGTGCTTGATAACGGCAGCCGTAGTGATTCCTGCGGAGAACGTTATGCCCGACGTCAGGAGATAGATATGGCCTTTCGGCGAGATGAGGTGCGAAAGATCCTTGGCAAAAAAAATGGTCTTCGTGAGATCGCCGCCAGGATTGAAGCGGTCGTCGAAGATGAGCTGGCACGGCTTGTTGGCTTGCATATCAGCTCTGGTCGCAGCTTCGAAATCCTTAATGTGATTGTTGCCTTCGTCATCATTAGACCTGAACTGGATAAGCATGACGCAGGACTGCGGCAAGCGCACACGACGGAATGTCTTATCGAAGCCGGAAAATGTGATCGGTAAGGGCCGGTCAGGCTGATAAGCGACCCAATCGGCTCCTAACTCCTTGAGGGGTTCGGCCGAGTAGATCCTATTCACGAATATGCCCGGTTCGTCCTCGCTTGGCTTGTACGGCGTCAGAGTGCGAGTAACGGTCGTGCCGGAGGGTGATGTTACCGTCCAGGTCGAGTGCCCGATGTCAGGCGAGATGCCCGCGCCAACCAGCACGTCCTGCCAGCTGATGTACACCTGCGCATTTGCCTTGCGCCACTGGGGAGTGCCCCCGCGAAGCTGCTCGAGTCGGGCCATCACCTCGCCGATGGGGTGGTCGTCAATCGAGACGATCTTGCCGCCCAGAAGATCGGCATATGCCTTGGTCGCGTGCAATACATAGATGCCATCGGAGAAGGCCGCCACGCGCACTGGCAACTCCATCGGGTCGGCGCCGGAATCGCTGTCGAGGCGCGTGTGACCATTATCGGCGAGTGCGGCGATCTCCATGAGGGCTACGCGGAAACGCGGCCGTGGCATGACGGTGTTTAAATCGTCGAGCTGCGCGAGACGGCGCTGTGCCTCGGCGCGTGCTTCGGTCGAATAAGATCGGTCCATCCCGATCAACTTCGCAAAATAATCGAGATCTTGCCGCTGAGCTTCGAGAGAGTTGTTTGGTCTGCTGTAATTGGCCTTTGGCGGCGAAGGATAGAAGTGGCGCATCATCGCGAAGAGCAAGCCAGCCGCAATCGCAACGAGGAGCAGAACGACCCCCAAAGAGATGCCGCCGATCTTCAGGAATTTGCGCAAGGCTCCCCCATTTCGGCCTTCAGCCGGCTCTCATGCGTCCTCTGCTTGGTACATACGACACTGCCTGGAAAAAGTTCCAAGGCCCGATGACTCTCGCTGTCGTAACATCCCGACATTATTATGGGATCATTACGCTCATTGACCCTTGCGACTCGGCCTTGGTCGTGGGTGCTTTGCTGCCGGCCCAAATTGGCCTAACAGCATTCTCTACTCGTAGTGCAGTGCATCAATAGGATCGAGGCGGGACGCGCGTATTGCTGGAATCATGCCGCTGACCAATCCCACGAGCGCCAGGATTGCGGTCGAAACCGAAACGCTGACTGGTGAAATAATGAGTCGAATATCGCCTACCTCTCCATGCTGGGCGAGCGCAGCCTACGCGAAACCTTCCCCTAGTCCAACCAGGAGCAGCAGCGAACCTACTCCCCAGGCGATGCCAAACATGGTGAGGAAGGAGCGAAGCTTGTGCGTCCACTGGCACGCAACACTTCGTTGAAGCTGTCGGCAAATCGCCTCATAACCGAAGCTACGAACATTCGAAGAGCAATGTTCCTATTATTCCATGTTCGCAGGGGTCCGCACTGTTTGCCGTGATGCCGATCGCAGCAACGTGCGCGCCGTCTTGACGTAACATCCCGATGTCGCTCATTGACCGGACCGGCTAATTCTCAATGAGTGTTAGACGGCCTGATTTCGGAAGGTGAGTGCTCTTGTTTGGGAGTTCGAGCTGGCTTCCGAGGCGCTGGAGATCCCCGTCGGCAGGCTCAGGGCAGGCTTTCGCTTCGCGTGAAGGACGGCTTCGCTCGGGATGACGCCCGTCAAGGTCCGACGCCGGCTTGCGGGTTATGCGTTCGAGGTGTTTGGGGGGAAGATGATTCCCCAGAAAGTTTCGGCGCGTTCGCCCTGCTCGGCGAACTCGATGGCGTAGGTGGAAACGCCCTCCAGGGCCGACAATTGCGACACTACGCGGGCCGAGAGCGCGGCGCCTTGCTTGTTGCTTACGGTGACGAAGGAGCCCACCAGCAGTTCACGACGGAGTTGAACGGCTGCGCCGTGCTTATTCAATTTTGTGGCCTTGGCCGGCATGGTAAAGGCAGTTTTCTGGCGATCTTCTCCGGACAGTCCGACAGTGGCGTGGAGCGCCATGCGATGGCTGCGGCGTTTTGAGATCTGGCTGCGGGTGGCGGCTGGGTTAGGAACGAGGCCTGGACGGTGCGATTTCGAGTGGGGATGTACAGGTTTCAGGTTCATTGTGATGGCGACATTAGAATGTGCTGTCGATCGCTGCAATGTGCCATTCGTCACCTCTGCGTGTTACCCCGCAGAACTCGTTGATTCTTCAAAGTGCGGGACGCGCTGCTTCACGGCAGGAAATAGGACATGTACCAGAACCGGCGGCTGGAGCCGGGTTTGCGTGGTATGAGGTCCATTCGGGAACGTGTCGTGCAGTCCAGCCATGCAGAGGGAAGGTCGCCCTTGTGTGGATGGGCGCATCTGAATAAGATGTATCCAGATTGCCAGTGCTGGTGGAGGTTTCTGATGACCAAGCGGGCTTTTAGCGTCATTGCGATATTCCTCTTCGTTGCCTTCAGTGCGGCCAAAGACAAGAATTCATTTCCAAAACAAATTGTCGTTGCCAAATACGTGTTGGTAACGAGCTATTTCGGCGATAATCTCGCCGATTCGCGCGTCCCACCGCTCGACCGTCAAGCCGTAATTGCCGTGCAGGACGCAATTCGGGACTGGGGGCGCTACATACTCGTCGACGACCGCAAGGCCGCGGATTTGATTATTCTGGTGCGAAAGGGCCGCACGGCGGAAACAAACAACGGCATCGGTATCCACGCCGGCTCGACCATGCCGAGGCCGGGAATCGGTCCCATCGACGAAGGGGATGCCGGTGATCCCGATGACATGGTAGCCGTTTACAATGCGTCGCTCGGCACTGATACAGCGCCGATGTGGCGCGACCGCATGACCGGCGGGCTCGATGGTCCTGAAGTGAAGTTGATTCGTGAACTCCGCAAAAAAGTTGAGGCCGCAGATAAAGGGCAGTAACCTCTGTTTCACAGATTCCGCGCCGTGGAATGTACAACGGCATTAACGGACACTCTCATCAGAGTAGCTCTCGCTCAGGATTTGTTGCGGGACTCCATGTGGCGAGACTCGGTGTTACGTGACTCCATGGCCATGGCCACGAGGGCTCCAATAAAGGTTGCGGGGAAAAGCTGACCGACGATGGCTTCAGCAATCGTCAGCGAGCGCGCGAACGGATGGAGCGGAGTGATACTGCTGCCGACGGTGGTAAGCGTACCGAAACTGAAATATATGAGCTTCGACGTGAGTTGGTCGATGTCGGTTGGCGCAGTAACAAAGTTGAAGGAACCGGGGATCAGTTGCTCAACCAACTGAAAGGCAGAGGCCCAAGCCATTCCTAAGAGAAGATAGGCGCATATCCCACCCTGTATGCGGCTCCAGGTGATCGGGCCTCCGCGAAACATTACAAGCAACACAATGCGGACATAGAGAAGGAGTGTGGCGACGACGAGAAAGCTGCCCAACTGATGTAGAAACGGCGTGGGATGGAGGCGACCAGCCGCCAAGATCGCGGCAGAGGCCACGATGAGGGCGATCGCGAACACCTTGGCGAGACGGTTCTGCTTTATGGTGAGAGCCGCGAAGACCATCAACGTGACAAAAATCAGGTCGAAGAAAACACGGCTATGAAGGCCCGCCTCGCGAAGCGGTGTTATTACGAAAAGGAGAACGACCAGCGAAATAGTCACGAGAGTCAGGCCGAGGTCGCCAGACCAGAACTGGCTCATATGCATTTGAAGAGCAGGCCGTTGAGTTTGGTGCGTAGCATTTGTCATGAAAGAGCGTCCTCCTGTGATTCGCGACCTGCGGGTGATGCGGCGATTCTGGACGAGTGGGTGGCGGCTCGTCCACAATTTTCTTTGGGCAAGGCCTTATTGCAGCTTGGCGTACTCCGCCCTGGCTTCTTTCAGGATGGGGATGTCGGGGTCGGCGGAATTCCAGAGGGTGAGGAAATCTTTGTAGGCGGTGAGCGCGCGGGCGTGGGATTTATCGGCATCTGCTTCCTGCCCCTGCCGTTGAAAAGTTTTCGACTGCAAGGCGCGGGCGCGAGCCACTCCCAGATGCGCCAAGGTTCCCGTCCAGCAGTTCCAGACAATGCCGCTATGGGCGAGAATCTTCTCGAACTCGGCGGCGGCAGCTTCGGCCTGTCCGATTGCCAGGTAGGCCTCTCCGCGTACGTACACCGGATAGAGGCAGGAGATATTGTTGACGAAGGGAATTTGCCCCAACTCGACGGTGGAGGCAGCTTGCAGAATATTGAGGGCATCGTCCGGCTTCTTTTTGTCGAGAGCCAATTGGGCTTCGATCGCCGGCAGCCAGAGCGCCTGGATTTGGGTATCCAGTGGGAAGCGTTTCGCTAAGTCTTGCGCCAGGGATTCGGCGCGCGCCGTGTCGCCGGCCATGGCCAGCGCAAGGGCCGATTCACTCTCCGCTCCCTGACTTGCGGGAGCTAGCTTCAGAGTCCCGACCACTGTGTGCCGGGCTTGCGCGGCATTGCCGAAAGCAGCTTCGCGCTGCGCGGCAATCGCCAAATAGACTGCGGCATTTTCTTTGTTATCGGCTCGCACCGCGGAGTTGACTGCGCGCTCGGTCAGTTCCCGAGCCTGGCGAAGATGGCCCGCATAGGCCTCTGTGTCGGATTTGAGCGCGAGTCCGACGTTTTCAAACTCCGTCTTGCTGGCAAACCAGCGTTCCTGCTCGGCCATGGCCGCGGCGTCTGCCCCGACAAAGCGCGAGAGCATATGAGGCATTGTGCAAGATGAAATCGTCCACATTTCGTGACTGCGCCTCATGGATGACTTGCCGGGTTTCGTCGTAGTGCTGCAGGGCAAGAGCGTAGTTGGCGAGATTTTCGTATTCACTCACGGCTTCCGGTGCACGGCGTGCGACTTGCGTCGTCATCTCTGTGGCTTTGTCGTACTGCCCCAGCGCGGCGTAGACCAGGCCCAGATTGACGTAGGCTGCATCTTCCCGGGGGTAGATCTCCATCTCTTCGCGAAACGTCTGGGCTGCCTTATCCAGTTCGCCGGTCGCGTAGGAATAATAGTCGGCACTGATGGTGAGCCTTTCGCGCTCGCTGGCGTGCTCGCGCAACTGAAATGCCTTGGTGAAATACTCGCTGGCCCGGCCGAGTTCGCTGAGCGTGGCGTAGTCGATGCCCAACGCCCTGTAGGCCATGGCAAAATCAGGATCAAGCGCAACGGCGCGTTGATCATAAGGCAGGGCCGCGGCGGGGCCTTTGTCGTCGGACGCCCTTCGGCCGAGACTGAGCGCTCGCAAAGCTTCGAGCGAAGACGTAGTGGCCTGTTCCAGGGGAATATCAAACTTCTGCACCGTCGCCAGCGATTCACCGAGTTCGGCGCGCAGCCTGGATGCGGCCTCGCCTAGCGAGTCCAGCACTTTCTCTTTCGAAGCCGCGGTTCGCTGATCTTCGGCTAGCGTGTCTCCACTCTGGCAATTCACCGCCTTCAATCCCAGTACGTATTCGCTGCCCAGAGTGCCAATGGCTCCGGCGAGATAAGCCTTGCTGCCGGCGCGCTGGCAAACTTCGCGGGCGACTTCAGGCGTGAGCTTCGTGCTCGCCGGACGGGTCATCAGTTGCAGGGCTTTGCCGACCTCGCTATCGGAGAGGACATTCAAGAAAGGTGATTGCCGAAGGGAAACGTTGAGCGCCGTTTTTAGCGTGTCGTCGAACACTGCATCGCCAGTGGAATTCGAGAAATCGCCGAGAACGATGGTGTCCCTGGCGGTGATTTGGAAGGCGGGACGGTGAATGGTCGCGGTATCCTCCAACCGCCGCAGCAGCGACGATCAGAGCTGACGGCGGGCCAAAAATAACGGCGCCGACTGATGCGGTGCTTGACCGGTGCCACGATTGGAGCTGCGGCTTGCAGTTCGGGCGTCGAGGCCACCGGAGCAATAAAACGATAGCCTCGGCGGGGAACGGTTTCCAGAAACCTGGGATTGTCGGCTGAGTCGTTCAAGGCCGCGCGCAGCTTGCGCACTGCCGTATTCAGGGCGTCGTCAAACTCCACAAAGGTGTCGCGCGACCAGAGTTTTTGCCGGATTTCTTCCCGGGTGACGATTTGACCGGGGCGCTCGAGCAGCAGCGCGAGAATCTGCAAGGGCTGTTCCTGGAGATGAATCCGGACCCCGGCCTTGGTGAGCTTGCCTTCCTGAAAATCAGCCTCGAAGGATCCGAAGCGAATAATCCGGCCCGCTGGTCTGCCCTGCTGCATTGCGAACGCCCCGCTGCAGAATGCGGAAAATTTTATCACGGGAGATCAGAAATTCGGATAACTGCTTTTTCTTCCGTGCGTTAGCTGGTTAGGTCAAGTCCGGGAACAGTTTTGTTGCCTTTTTCTCAGAGTTGCAAGCAAATTGCCGCTGTTATGAACGCTGGCCGGCGCCGGACGGTGTCCCTGCGGAGTTGGCATCACGCCGCAGTCCCCGCCAGGTCGCACCGGCGGTTTCATACTTTGAGGGGGTAAACCCGAGTCGGGAGAACTGCTGGGGGAGCGGTTCTCCTGATTCGCAAAGAGATCGTGGACGCCGACTTGGTAGCGACGACTGAGGTCGGCTGCCAACATGAAAAGAAGGAAGGGTCGCCATATGTTTGCCCGCAAAGTTGCTGCGCGCTTGAAACCGAACTCACTTACGAAATTTACCAATCTTATGGAATGTGAAATCCTGCCCTGGCTAAGAAACGCAAGAAGGTTTCCTGGATTTGATTGTCCTGGCGGCCGCCGATGGCAGAGAAGTCGCAACCATCAGCTTTTGGGATCACAAAGGAAATGCGGAGGCTTACAACTCCAACCTGTTATCCGGAAGTGTTGAATACTCTGGGACAACTTTTCGACGGGAATCCTTACCTTAAGACGTTTGATGTTGTCAGCTCGACCCTGCAAAGGGTCGACCCCGCCCCGCCGCCCGAGGCAGAAAATTTGCTCCAAGAGACTGGCTCGACACCACATCGCGGTCACTCTTATGTGACAAGCGTCTGAACCTGTTTGAGGGAATCGAATATCAGGAAATCTGGGCGGGAGGTTCGGTTCTGCCCTTTCCTAGTTTCTCTCTCAGGCAGGCTTCCGGCCGCCGCGACGGCGGCGCTACTCTTTACTTCTTCCGGCCTCGGATGGCTTCCCGCGCCTCTTTGTCCGCCGTTCTCCGGCGTTCGGTCTCGCGTTTATCCCAGAGCTGCTTACCTTTGGCCAGAGCTAATTCGACCTTCACTTTGCCGTTTTTGAAATACATGCGGGTGGGGATCAGGGTCAGGCCTTTTTGCTGGGTCTTGCCGATCAGCTTGCGGATTTCTTCTTTATGCATTAACAGCTTGCGGGTGCGGAGCGGGGCATGGTTGTGGATGTTGCCATGCTCGTAGGGGCCGATGTGGGCGTTGAGCAGCCAGAGTTCGCCGTCTTTGACCAGTCCATAGGAGTCTTTGAGGTTAGCGAGGCCGCCGCGGACCGATTTGGCCTCGGTTCCGGTAAGAACCACCCCGCACTCAAATTTTTCCAGCAAGAAGTAGTTATGTGAAGCGATCCTATTAACGGCGGCGTCTCGCTGGCCGGAGGCTGTCGGTTCGCGGCGGGGAGATTTCTCCGGGCTGGGCTTGGTTTGGTGTGTGGATTGGCGGGGCATGGATTGGCAGACTCGATCTTATCAGTGAGGGGGGGGCTGCGGCATGCGATAGGGAAGCGAGCCAAACGCGCGATTATTGCGTCGCAAAGAACGCGACGCTTCGCGCGGCTCGCCCAGGTCCTTCGGCGGGCAAAAGGCGCCCGCCTCAGGATGACAAGTTAAGATACGGCGTTGCCGCCAGCCGGAGGCCGAAGCCGGGTCTTTCCTCTTTTGGACTAAGACCAAAGAGTATAACTGCTGTGGGTGCAGTGACATGGAGAGCGGGGAAATGCGATGTTATAATCGCGGGGCAAAGCGCTCTTTTACGGTCGCACGGAGTATTCGAGTGAATCCCTGGTTCGCTGGCGGGCGGGGTAAAGCCTGGTTGCCCGGCGAAGACTTTATAGACGAGGAATGACGAATGAGACGTCTGAAGCCTGCGGCCGCTGTGCTGCTGGTTCTAATCGCCATACTGCCGGCCATTGCCGATAAGGCCAAGACCGCCTATGACAAGGGCCAGGACGCCGAGGCGCGGGAAAACTTCGAGGCTGCTTACAATTTTTACAAGCAGGCTTACGATCTGAAGCCAAAGGATTTGCGTTATAAGGCGTCGTTCGAGCGGTTGCGCTTTAAGGCGGCGGCAACGATCGTCCATCAGGGTCAGGAACTTCGCGATCAAGGCAAACTGCAGGAGGCGCTGGCCGATTTTCAAAAGGCGGCACAGATCGATCCTTCGCTGGTTATCGCGCAGCAGGAGTTGCAGCGCACGCTGCAGATGATTAATGATGCCAGCCATTCTGCGCCGCAGGCCGCCGGTCCACCTAACAATCTGGAAAAGGAGATCAGGGATGCAGCCGGGTCCGGTAGAACTTGCGCCGATCTCGAACGTCCCGATCACGGTAAAGCTCACTGAAGATTCCAAGGTCATCTATCAAACCATCGGGCAGTTGGCGGGGATCAACGTTCTTTTCGATCCGGATTACACCTCGCGCCGCATCAAGGTCGAACTGAATGGAGTGACGCTGGAAGATGCGCTGCAGATCACGGCGCTGGAATCAAAAACTTTCTGGCGGCCGGTGACCAGCAACACGATCTTCGTGGCGCAGGATAATCCCGCCAAGCGCAAGGAGCTGGAGCAGAGCGTCCTCAAGACTTTTTATCTTTCGAATATTTCGCAGCCCACTGAGTTGCAGGATGTGGTGAACGCGATTCGCGCCGTGCTGGATGTGCAGCGCGTGCAGCAGTTGCTCTCGCAGAATGCGCTGGTGGTGCGGGGCACGCCCGACCAGATTGCGCTGGCGGAAAAGCTGGTGGACGACCTGGATAGGGCGCGTCCGGAAGTGATGGTCGATATCGCGGTATTGCAGATCAGCAAAGACAAGTCGCGTACCCTGGGATTGCTGCCGCCGAGCAGCGCCACGGTTACTCTGCAGAGCAATATCAATACGACGACTCCTACGACGACCACCACGGGCACGACCACCATCGACCACGGGCTCCAGGGGCTGGAGTTGAATACTCTGGGCAACCTGAACGCCACCGATTTCCAGGTGGCGATTGGTTCCGCGAACCTGTCGGCGGTGATGGGCGACAGCGACACCAAGATGTTGCAGAACCCGCAGGTGCGCGCGCTGGATAACCAGAAGGCGACGCTCAAGATCGGCGAACGCGTGCCGGTGGCCACGGGATCGTTCCAGCCGGGAATCGGCGGCGTGGGCATTAATCCGCTGGTCAACACCCAGTTTCAATACCTGGATGTGGGCGTGAACATCGACGTGACTCCGCACGTGCACGCCGACCGTGAAGTGACGCTGAAGATCACCATGGAAATCTCCTCGGTGGTGGGGCAATCGAGCATCGGCGGCATCAGCCAGCCCATCATCGGCCAGAAGAAAATCGAGCACGAAATCCGGCTGAAGGATGGGGAACCGAGCTTGATTGGCGGGATCTTTGACGATTCGCAGACCAAATCCCTGGCCGGAATTCCGGGGTTGGCGCAGATTCCGATCTTGCGATACCTCTTTGGGCAGGTGACGCAGGATAAGGAGCAGGACGAGACAGTGTTCGCTATCACTCCGCACATTATTCGGGGCAACACGATCAGTGAATTGAACCAGCGGCAAATCGAGATTGGGACCGCGAACACGATTGCACTGCGGCACGTCAGCCATGTAGCTGCGCCGGCTGCGCCCGCGGCACAGCCGCAGACGCCGGCAGCCCAACTGCCGGCTAGTCAGCCACCGGTCAATCCGGCAACGAATCCAACCGCCAATCAGGCGGCGAACCCGGCGGCGGGGGGGACGAATTTCCTGTTTGATCCGGGACAGATCACGGCGGTGAAAGGCAATACGTTTGTGGTGAACCTGCTGATTTCCGGGGCGCAGAATGTTTATTCCGTGCCGGTGCAGATGAATTACGATCCCGCCAAACTGCAGTTGGTGAACGTCTCCAACGGCGGGTTCCTGTCGCAGGATGGGCAAGCCGTGGCTCTCGTGCACCGCGAAGATGAGACTACAGGAACGTTGCAGATCACGGCCACGCGGCCGCCGGGAGCAGGTGGAGTTTCCGGGCAGGGCGCCGTGGTCAGCCTGACATTTCAGGCGAAGGCCAGCGGACAGACTCCTCTGACCATTACACGCGGCGGAGCACGCGATCCCGCGCAGCAGGCCATCACGGTGAACGGAGCACAGGCGTCGGTGACCGTGCAATAGGCTCGTTGCGCGGTTCCGCACGCCAGGATTTCGAGATGAAGCTACACAGATTCCATCGCGGGCGGAGTGCCAGACCCGACGGCGGTTTTACCCTTCTGGAGTTGATCATCGCCACCGCCATCCTGCTCGTTCTCTCGTCGATGGTGGTGCCGATGACGCGGGTGGTGGTGCAGCGCGAGCGGGAAAAGCAGCTGCGAAACGATTTATGGGAGATGCGCGATGCCATCGACCGCTACAAAGATGCGGCGGACCGGGGCGGATTCCGGACCAAGGTGGACAGCCAGAACTATCCCCCTGATCTGGAAACTCTGGTGAAGGGCGAAGATGTGAACGGCAAGAAGGTCCGATTTCTGCGCAGGATTCCCGTCGATCCTATGACGGGCACGACCGAGTGGGGCTTGCGCTCGATGCAGGATGATCCGGATTCTGATTCCTGGGGTGGGCAGAGCGTCTTCGATGTTTACACCAAATCGCAGGGCGAGGCTCTGGACGGCACGAAGTATAAGGACTGGTAGATGGCAAGAAGGCTGAAAAGCGGGCGCAGCTTCGGGTTTACGTTGCTCGAAATGATGATCGTGATCATCATTATGGGTATCCTGCTGTCGATCGCGATTCCAATTTATAGCCAGTCGATCATGCGAGCGCGCGAATCCGTGCTGCGCAACGACTTGGCCGAACTTAACAAACTGGTCCAGCAGTACACGCTCGACAAGCAAAAGGCGCCGCAATCGCTGGACGATCTGGTGTCTGCGGGCTACATTCACCAGGTTCCCAAAGACCCGATGACGGGTGAAGCGAACTGGGAGGCCCCGCAGTGTGAGGTACTCGAGTCTATCGACCAGCAGGATCCCGGCATCTGCGAGGTGCATTCGTCCTCGACTGCGATGTCGACTGAGGGCACGGCGTACAACACATGGCAGTAAGTCGATCTATCCTCTTTTCATTCCTCATTGCGCTCTAAACTTGAATGCTTCCCTTCGAACACTTCCCGTTGAATACTTTCGCACCGAACCAGTAACATCTAGGCATGCCCGTCGAAACTGAAATTCAGGCTCCCATCTCCATTCGCGCGCCGCGCGGGAATCAAATCACCTGCAAAGGCTGGCAGCAGGAAGCTGCCATGCGCATGCTGATGAACAATCTCGATGAAGAGGTCGCCGAGCGTCCTCAGGATCTTGTCGTCTACGGCGGAACGGGGCGCGCGGCGCGCAGTTGGGAGGCCTACCATGCCATCGTCGCAACCTTGAAGAAGCTCGAGAATGACGAGACTTTGCTGGTGCAGTCGGGCAAGCCGGTCGGCGTGTTCAAGACGCACGATCATGCGCCGCGCGTGCTCATCGCGAATTCCAATCTCGTGGGTCACTGGTCGAACTGGGAGAAATTCAACGAACTGGAGCGCGCCGGGCTGATGATGTATGGCCAGATGACGGCCGGCTCGTGGATCTACATTGGCTCGCAGGGAATTGTGCAGGGGACGTTCGAGACTTTCTCGGCAGCGGGCGACAAACATTTCGGCGGTGATCTGGCGGGAAGCTGATCGTTTCCGGCGGCATGGGCGGCATGGGCGGAGCGCAGCCGCTGGCGGCGACCATGACGGGCGCGGCGTTTCTGGGGATCGATGTCGATCCCGAACGCATCAAGAAGCGGCTGAAGACCGGCTACTGCGACTTCATGGTCAACACGCTCGACGAGGCGCTGCGCATTCTGAAGAATGCGGTGCGCAAGAAAGAGAATGTGTCGGTCGGGCTGGTGGGGAATTGCGCGGACGTTATTCCGGAGTTGGCTGCGCGCGGCGTGGTGCCTGACATTCTCACCGATCAGACTTCAGCGCATGATCCGCTGAATGGATATGTGCCCAACGGCATGACGCTCGCCGAGGCAGTGGAGTTGCGGAAAAACGATCCGAAGGCGTATCAGGAGAAATCGCTCGATGCCATCGCGGCGCATGTTGAAGGCATGCTGCAGCTGCAGAAGATGGGATCGGTGACGTTCGACTACGGTAACAACATCCGCACGTTTGCCTTTCAGCGCGGCGTGAAGAATGCTTACGATTTTCCCGGATTCGTGCCCGCCTATATTCGTCCGCTGTTTTGCGAGGGGCGAGGACCGTTCCGCTGGGTTGCGCTGTCGGGCGAAGCGTCGGATATTCACGTGACCGATGATCTGGTGCTGGAATTGTTCCCGGAGAACCGCATTCTGCGGCGCTGGATTGATCTGGCGCGCAAGCGCATCAAGTTTCAGGGACTGCCGGCGCGCATCTGCTGGCTGGGATATGGCGAGCGCGCGCAGTTCGGCCTCGCGATGAACGATCTGGTGAAGAAAGGCAAGATCAAAGCGCCGATCGTGATTGGCCGCGATCATCTCGATTGCGGCTCGGTGGCGTCTCCGTTTCGCGAGACTGAGAGCATGAAAGATGGCTCGGACGCGGTCGCCGACTGGCCGCTGCTGAACGCTTTGTTGAATACGGCGGCGGGTGCGTCGTGGGTATCGATTCACAACGGCGGCGGCGTGGGCATCGGCTACTCGCTGCACGCCGGACAGGTCACGGTTGCCGATGGTACAGACGCGATGGCGAAGCGCATCGAGCGCGTGCTGACGACGGATCCAGGGATGGGGATCATTCGCCACGCCGATGCGGGATATGACGAGGCTAAGGAGTTTGCGAAGAAGAAGGGCGTGAACGGTGCCGATGGCTAAGAGATGAACACCCACCACGGAGACACCGAGGCACAGAGTGTGCGGATGGCTGAGTGTGTAAGGAATCGGCACTATTTTTCGCCAATATTGGCCAACTGCTCACCCTGCAATCTGCTTCCGGAAAGCCGGGACCGCGTCGCGGGCTCGACCTAAAAGAACTTGGCATCATCGAAGACGGCGCTGTCCTGTGTCTCGGCGGGAAGATCGTTTCCGTCGGGACGACTAAAGACGCCCTGCGCGATCCGTGGCTGAAGAAGAATCGCAAGAAAGTTGTCGAGATCGACTGCGCGGGCAAAGTTGTTCTGCCGGGCTTCGTCGATTCGCACACCCATCCTGTTTTTGTCAGCCCGCGGCTGGTGGATTTTGAGAAGCGGATCGAAGGCGCTTCCTACGAAGAGATTGCCGCGGCCGGCGGCGGCATTCGGTCGAGCGTCGAAGGCGTGCGCAAGCAGGGAAGCGGATTCTCAGGGAGAAAGTTCTCGCCGCGCTGCGCGACATGGCAGCGCACGGCACGACGACGGTCGAAGCGAAGTCGGGCTACGGGCTGACGGTTGAGTCGGAACTGAAATCGCTGGAAGCGATCCGCGAGGCTGCCGCCCGCTGGCCCGGAACGGTGGTCGCGACTCTGCTAGGCGCGCATGTCGTCCCAAAGGAATTTCAGGGTCGCTCACAAAAGTATGTTGAGGTTGTCTGTAAGGAGATGATCCCGCAGGCGGCGAAGCGGAAGCTCGCCCAGTTCGTCGATGTGTTCTGCGACCGGGGAGCATTTACGGCGGAGGAAACGAAGCAGATTTTTGAAGCCGCCGGACAGCACGGCCTGAGCGTGCGGGCCCACTGGGCCAGCTTACGGAAACGGCGCTGCCGCCGTTCCTGCGCTTCAATCCGGCATCTTTTGATCACATGGACCATGTGAGCGAAGACGACATCGCGCAGTTGGCGAAGCACGACACCATCGCCACTCTGGTGCCGGGGGCGAATTATTTTCTGGGACTAAAGGAATATCCTCGGGCGCGCCATTTGATCGATGCGGGCGTCCCGGTCGCGCTGGCGACCGACTACAACCCGGGCACATCGCCGACGCTGAGCATGCCGATGGCGATGTCGCTGGCCTGCACGCACATGAAAATGTCGCCGGCGGAAGCCATCGCTGCGGCCACGATCAACGGGGCGTGGGCGCTGCGAGTCGCGGACCGGAAAGGCACCATCGAAGCCGGCAAAGATGCTGACTTGGCAGTGTTCGCGGTCGACGATTTCCGCGAGATTCCATATTGGTTCGGGTCGAACCGATGCCTGTTGACGGCGATGAATGGGATCGTGATATAGCCTACGCGGCCGGTGACATTGAGCGAACTCGCGGCCATTGCTATAATCGAAGCGTTCCGCACGTGTTCGGCAAGAGCTGTTTCATTCGGTTGGAATCCAGCAATAATCAGGGTGAAGGGAACAACCTCGCGGCCCGCGATGGCTGAGCGGGTTTCGAAACGTGGCCAGGTAGCTCAGGTGGTAGAGCGCAGCCCTGAAAAGGCTGGCGTCGGCGGTTCAACTCCGTCCCTGGCCACCATCATTCCAAAGAACTTGAGCTGCCGTGGCCCACTTTCTCCAGCCCAAGGTTCAGCCCAAGCTACCTCACTGGATTGTGTCCGTGAGCAGGTGGGCCTTGTCTCCGAGCAGAACTTCCAAGAACTTGCCCTGTGCTTCGAGCCTCGATTCTTGGTCGGACTGCGCATACAGTTGCATCGTGGTCCTGGTCGGAGCCCGACCCGGAGATTGGATTTCGTCGGCGATTGATCGCGCTCTGGCAGCGCGGGGAATCAATCCGCCCGCCCCGGCCGAGGGTGTGCAAACCCAAGGCAATACTCCATCGGCTGCGGTAATCACGAAGTAGGAGGGCGTCATGGCGGCAGACTCGACCCATCCAGAACCCTGCCTTTACTCGATACTTTCGTGGCGGTAGCAGGAGTCGGGGCGAGCTGCCTCGATTTCTCGGATATCATTCGCGCTGGCGAGGGTGAAATCGATAACAACCGTAACCAAGGCTGCCAGCCGAAATTCGCACAGTCGTGTGTGCTGTGGACCATTTTTGCCCGCGCAGATCGGCGCTGATTCTAGCAGCGAAGCGAGAGCGGCGGTCGCTTCGTGCTCCGCGTGTGAGCCCTCTACAAGGAACTTGCGATGCAGAAGACGGGGAAAGATTCTCGCGCGGCACTAACTGGAGTTGGAACAAATGTATATTGAAGGTCACAAATGACTCCGGAACTAACATCGTACCGAGCGAGTACAAAAGACCGACTGCATTGCGTCGCGTTCTTGGATCAAACGCCAGGTTACCAGGTAGGAAATGTGCGACAACGACCAAGTGGACTTCTAGGGTGGTTGTTGCGCACCGAAGACCGACTTGTGCGTAAGGTTCGACCTGAAACGCAAGTATCTTCTCAAGTCCGGGGCTCCAGAGTTGCAATAGATTATTTGGTCCATGCCTTGCTCGAACACAGCCAATGCGCCGAGTTCTCGTTTGCAATCCCAAATTCTCGCCTCGAAGAATTTGAGCGGTGGTCTGCAGCTTATCTGCAGTATTCCGGCAACCGTGTGACAGTACACCCAATAACAAAGCTGCTGGGAAACGGCCTAAACACTATTCAACCGGACCTTTGGTTGAATTTTCACGGAGATAACCCCTTTCCCCTGAGTTTGCGAGAGCTTCTTCTCGAGCGCGTATATCCCACAATTACAGTACAACATGGACTATCGACACATTCCATGTTGTACGACACTTTTCTGAAGGCTATGTTGATGCCAACATATGCCTGTGACTCTTTTGTATGTACAAGCCGTGCGTGCCAAAAGGCATTAACAAACATTTTAGAATGGATTTCTGCTTCATTCCATGAGCGTTTCGGGGCTCGGATAGGATTCAACGGACGGTTGGAGACGATACCGCTCTGCGTCGATACTGAGCAGCTGAAGCCAGGTAACAAAATTGCTCTTAGAAATCAGCTTGGATTCCAAGAGACGCTGTGGTTCTTTTGTATCTTGGTTATCTTGCTCAAGTAAAAGCTGATCTGGCACCGCTCCTTCCGGCAATCAGACGTTTGGTGGACCGAAATCCGGGATTGAATCTGATCTTTATGATCGCAGGGACCGGTCCAGAGTCATACTGTCAGGCGCTCACAAGCCTAATTCAAGAAGTCGGCTTGGCAAAGCGGATTACTTTGTTACGAGAAATAACCGATGCTCAGAAACTGCATCTCTTATGCGCCGCTGATATTTTCGTTGCTCCTTGTGACAGCCTGCAGGAGTCCTTTGGGTTAACCCCGGTGGAGGCGATGGCTTGTGGATTACCGCAAGTGGTCGCTGATTGGGATGGGTACCGCGACACAGTCGTGGACGGAGAAACAGGATTTCTCGTACCAACTCGGTGGGGCCGATGCGATGGAGACCTTCAGGCTACGGGCGACGTATTGGGTTGGTACTACGATCATGCAGTTGCGGGACAGTCGATTGTACTCGATGTTGATTGCATGCAAGAGCGTCTGCAGACCCTCATTAGTCATCCCGAACTGCTTGCGGCCATGTCAGAACGGTCACGTGCTAGAGCGGTGACCGAATTTAGCTACCTGAGTGTCTCCCGTCGGTATGATGAGTTGTGGACGGAGCTACGAGCGATCGCGTGTAATCTCAAACCTCATTCCAGGAACCGTCGTTTTGACCAACCGTCATATTTCGATTTTTTTGGACATTTTGCTTCAGCGGAACTCAAAGACGATTGTCTCGTTCGGAAGGCTGATGATCGCGGCCTTAGCTTTGCAGGCTTGATTCGCACAGCTCAGGCAGAAATTAGAGGTATTTTGCTTTTTGACGAGGTGCTCTTGGAGCGAATTGTTTCCGTTCTTGAGAGTTCTTCCGGCACAAAAACGGTGCGCCAGTTGATAACTGAACTTTCGAGTGGAGCGTGGTCTTCTGATGCAGTTAAGAGGCATATACTTTTCCTACTCAAACACGGAAAACTAGTCGTTTAGACTCTGGCCGAGGCTCCGACGAATCGTGCCTGGCGCCTTCAGGGTTGAAACTAGTGTACAAACAGGGAATACAACATGCACGATGCTTTTCTTTCTGATAACCCAAATGTTGCAGCAAATGCTCAGGGCACGACGCCAGACGATGCTCCGTCACGATCCACGACTGTAGCTCTTCTTTTGATAATTGTTTGTGTGGGCATGGTCTTACGGGTGAATGAGGCGCTCAAGACCTCTTCTTTGGCTCACCCCGATGAGATTTTTCAAACGCTGGAACCTGCTCACAGGTTAGCCTATGGGTACGGAGTTGTTACTTGGGAATGGCGAGATGGTATCCGCTCATGGGTGTTTCCAGCGGTTCTCGCTGGCCTCATGAGGAGTACTGATTGGATGGGACAGGGTTCTGGCGGATACTTAATCGCAATACGAATTCTGCTCTCAGTATTTTCCATGACCACTGTTTGGTTCGGATTTGTGTGGGCCAAACATGTTAGCGGAATACCAGTGGCTATTATCAGTGCAGCTGGTTGTGCGACTTGGTATGAGATCGTGGGCTTTGCACCCAGAGCAATGACCGAAGTTTTATCTGCTCACATTCTGCTGATTGGATTGTTTATCGGGGTTTGTTCTGAACGTGGATCTGAAAAGAAGCGACTCTTCCTCGCGGCATTGTTGTGTGGAATCACAATGTCGTTGCGAATCCAACTTGCACCCGCCGCTCTGTTCGCAGCTCTGTATTTTTGTCGGAAATCGTTCTCGACAAAGCTTCCGATGGCAGTTGGCGGGCTCATGTTGCCTGTGTTTGTTTTTGGGTTGGTGGATGCGCTAACGTGGCATCACCCTTTTCAATCGTTTTACCTATATTTTTGGGAAAATGTTGTCGAAGGCAAAAGCCTCTTGTACGGTAGTAGGCCCTGGTACTGGTATTTGGCGGAACAGGCAGAACATCTCGGTCCGATGGGCTTTCTGGCACTTGTAGGTATTCGTCGCAGTCCGTTATTAGGTACGATACTGCTCGTCATTCTAGCTTCCCATTCCATTCTGGCTCATAAGGAGGCTCGGTTCTTATATCCCATCTTGCCGATTGTCATTGTTTTGAGCGCATTCGGATTTGGAGAAATCATGCGAGATGTGGCCTCCATGTTGAAACTCACCATCGGCCCGACAGCTTTTGTCACCATAGGAATATTCTGTTTTGCTGTATTCTCCGCGATTCAAGCGTCTCAATTCCCCTACTGGATTAAGGACTCAGGAGCCATGTCCGCATTTAGCGCGCTTAGCAAGAATACGGCTCTTTGTGGAATAGGTGTCTACGGTGTCCCGTGGTTCGTGACTGGCGGCTACACGTACCTACATCGAAATGTTCCGGTTATTTTGCTCGAAGACGCAAAAACGTTTGCGGAAGAATCGTCGCACTTTAATGCCACGGTCACGATCGGAGCGCCACCGGTCTCCGGAAACGAATTTGTTCGGACAGATTGTTGGAATGGTGTATGTCTCTATACGCGCGCGCGTTCCTGTAGCAAGCCCGACGCCAATGAGATTAACGCCGTACTCAAGAAATCAGGAAATTAGGTTGCCGAAACGGTTAAGGTTTTTCTCGCACAGGTCATTAGCGACGAGGAATGTGGTCGACTCCGTCACTAGGTGAAAATCGCGTTTAATACAGGGCACCCTCTGGGCACCCAGACTGATGTCTTGTTTGCATCTCATTGAATTCGCGGTGTCGTACATGGAGTAAGCTGGGTAAGCGTCCGGTGTGCACCGTTCTTTAAGTGTCCACAAAGAGTTAAGTGGACACTTGCGGCATGGCGGAGTTGATATTCCAAGGCAGCAGCTCCGTCGATGCGGTTGATGGGATGGTCGGCGATGCGCGTCAGCACCTGCCGCAGGTACGCTTCCGGATCGATCCCGTTCAGCTTCGCCGAACCAATCAGGCTGTAGATCGCAGCCGCACGCTCGCCACCTGAGTCCGATCCGGCAAACAGATAGTTCTTCCGGCCCAGAGCCACGGCGCGCAGCGCGCGCTCGGCGGCGTTGTTGTCGATCTCGATGCGGCCGTCCTCGCACATAGCGCAGCAGCGCACCCCAGCGCGAGAGCGCATAGCGAATCGCCGCCGCCGTATCCGACTTCCGCGATAGCTTCGCCAAGCGTTGCCTTCCAACCACTGCCGCAGCGACTCCAGCAGCGGCCGCCTGGCCTGGCGCACGGCCCGCCGCTCGTCCGGCGGCTCGCCCTCGAATCTCGTTCTTCGATGGCGTACAATTCCCCGATGCGCTCCAGCGCCTCGCTTGCGATCGGCGAAGCGTGCGCCTGATACAGATCGTAGAACTTGCGCCGCACATGCGCCCAGCACGCCGCCTCCTGAATGCGGCCGTTCTCATAGAGCTGATTGAACCCCGCGTAGGCATCGGCCTGCAACATACCGCGCAACTTCTCCAGATGCCGCTCGGGATGCTCTCCTTTGCGGTCCGGCGAGTAGGCGAACCACACCGCTGGCGCGGCGGCTGTCGCCCGCGGGACGATCATCGCGAACATAGGTCCACAAGCGCCCTGTCTTGGTCTTACCGTTGCCCGGCGCCAGCACCGGCACCGGCGTGTCGTCGGCGTGCAGTTTGCTGGCCGCCGTCACATAGCGGCGCAGCGCTCCACCAGCGGCTCCAGCATCCGGCTCGCTCCGCCCACCCAATCGGCCAGCGTCGAGCGTTCCAGTTCGATGCCTTCGCGCGTAGATCTCCGACTGCGATACAGCGGCAGATGATCGCAGTACTTGCACCAGAACGTGCGCCAACAGTCCAGGCCCGGCCAGACCGCGCTCAATCGGCCGGCTCGGCGCTGGCGCCTGCACGATGCAGTCGCACCCCGCGCAGCTCAGCTTCGGCCGCACATGACGGATCACTTTGAAGCTGGCCGGAACGTACTCCAGTATTCCGAGACATCCTCGCCCAGCTTGCCGCAACTTGCCCCCGCATTCCGGACACGCGTTTCCTTCGGCTCGTGCCGGCGGGTTTGCCGCGGCAGTTGCTCCGGCAACGGGCGACGCGCCGGTTTCGCGGAGTCGGAGTCGAAGAGGCTGTGACGCAGAGCTGGCTCGGGCGGCTGGCTTCGCTGCTCGCGGCGATTCGATTCCAGCTCTTCCAGCCGCAACTCCAGCTGTTCGATCTGGCGATCCAGCTTCTCCGACTTCCGCCCAAACTGCATGCGCCGCAGCTTGACGATGAGCAGCTTCAGATGCTCGATCTCGCGCTCGCGCGAGAGCAATTGCTCGTGTTGCGCCAGGATCAGCGCCTTCAGCGCACTCAGCCGGAGCACTCAGATCGGGAAGCGCGGTCACCGCCATGCGCGGAGTATCGCATGAACTCGCTCGTCTGCATCATAGCGCTCGCACGAAAAAAGTTGTGGAAAGAATCTCGCGGGTTAGACCGCCAACTGCGGCTCCCACGTGCGCACCGGCCGCCGCCAGTCGATGCCTTCCAGCAGCATCGATAACTGCGCTCGCGTCAGCGAAACCGTGCCACTCGTGGCTTGCGGCCAGATGAAACGTCCGCGCTCCAGCGCTTGGCGAACAGACACAGTCCGTCGCCATCCCACCACAGCACCTTGATCAGATCGCCGCGCCGCCCGCGAAACACAAACACGTGCCCCGAGAACGGACTCTGCTCCAGCTTCGTCTGCACCAGCGCACTCAGCCCGGTGAAGCCGCGCCGCAGGTCGGTCACGCCGGCCGCAATCCAGATCTGCGTCTTCGCCGGCAGCGCGATCATCGCGCAGGCACTCCAGCAACACGCGCACCAACGCAGCATCGGCGCTGCCTTCGATGCGCACATGCGCCTTCGGAAACTCGATGTAAATCGTGCCGGGCTGTGGTTGCGGCAAGTCGGCGGACGCTGACGCCTCCACCACGACTGGCGCCGGCTCGCTCTCGCTCACCCGTACCGGCAGCAACTTGATGCTGCCTGTGCTTCTGCTCCCCAAGTCGTCCCTGCCGATAAAGCCTACGCCAGTCAAACACCTGGTTGGCGTTCACCCCATGCTGCTCGCGCCACCCGCGCCACCGACGCACCCGGCGGCATGTCTGCTTCCACAATCCGCCGCTTCTCGGCGATGCTTCGCCGCTGCCGCTGGCGCGTGACCGGGCCCTGTTTGTCTCTGGGAATAACTGCAACTTGCTGGGAAGTGTCCATCTCCGCTCCAAGTGGACACTTATCCGTAAGTGTCCACTTCGCGAGCATGGCTCTCATTTATGGCATGTCGAGACGGCCATCGGCGTACGCTTACTAAGCTGGAGGTGCAAGTTATTGTTAGGGTTTAAGTTGGCGACCCTTTTAAGGCATGGGTCGCGGGTTCGAGTCCTCAGAATCCAGGCAGCTTGCGCACAACCGGCCGCAGGGATGGGGAAACTGATACAAACAAACTAACAAAACGGACAATCTAGTTCTCGACCTCACCACACTGAGAGCGACAACCGTGGCCCAAGATTCCGGCCCAAGACAACCGTGTCTCCCGCGAATTCTAAAACACTTATGCAGCCACCTAAGACCTGTTAAGTCGTTGTAAATACTCATTAACGCCACTCTGAAAAGGCTGGCGTCGGCGGTTCAACTCCGTCCCTGGCCACCATCATTTCAAAGCACTTAGTGGCGAAGAGCCGAAATTTCCAACCCACGATCCAACCCATGATTCTCACTGAACTCGCTCTGTGAGCAGGTGAATTCTGTCCCCCATGAGCTGTTCCAGGAACTTGCCTTGCGCATCCCGCATGGAGTCCATGTCGGACTGTGCATAGAGTTCCATCGTTGTGCCAAAGTCCTCGTGCCGCAGAACACCCTGCACGGTTTTGGGGTCCACTTTCAGCTTCACCAGTGCTGTCGCCAGTGAATGGCGAAAGTTGTGAAAACCGAAGCGGCCCTTCCAGTTTGCAGGAATTACGCCGGCACTGATGGCTGCGGGGCGCAAGTATTTCTGCACCATGATGGACGCGGACAGCGGCTTCTTGCCTCTCAGCTTTACGCTGGGAAACACATAGTCGCTTTCCTTGGCATACTTCGTTCTCTCGCGCCATGCGAGGAGGAAGCCAGCCAAAAGCGGATGCATGGGAACGGGAGCCTTTGACGCTTTGGACTTCGGCTCCTTGAATCTTCCCCACACATAAGCTCGTCTCACGTAAATCACCAACCCCTCGAAATCGAGATCCATCCACATCAAGCCCAACAGTTCTGATACGCGCAGAGCAGTGGCCGCGTCGCTTAGAGTCAACGTGCGCCTTGGCTCTGGAGTATTGAGAAGAACCTCGAACGCCTGCTTCGGCGTCATGACTACAGCCCGATAGTCGCTCGTGGTTCGTTGGCTCACCCAGTTCATGGGATTGCCTTCCTGCTGGCGAGGGAGGAAATTGCATCGCTGCCCGTGCTTGAAGACCAGGCTCATGATGCGGCGGATTTTGTCGATGGTAGGATCGGCTAACGGCTTCACCTTCTTCTGAGCGTTCCCCTTGCGAAGTTCTCGAAACCACGCCTCGACATCCCTCGATTCCACGGCTAAGGGTGCTAATCTCCCCCATCGTGGAATGATGCGTTTGATCAGGTGTCGCTCGTAGGTTTCGAGTGTAGGAAATGCTTTGGGACGCGCTGATTCCGATTGGTCGATTCTCAGCTCGTTTTCGATATAGTCCTGACAAAGCTGACCAAACGTTCTCGGCGTTCCTTGGAAGGGCTGCAATTGGTTGATGGTTTCGCGCAGCTTCTGACGATCGACTTCTCTCGATGCATCCGCCGGGCTGGGACCGATATCTTTGACAAGACCTATAGCGGTCGTGCGTTCGACTCGTTTCCCATCTGAGCGAGTAGCGTAATAGCGAAGCACCCACGTCAGACCCTCCGCGCGCATTATCTTGCGTAGACTGCCTATTTGATACCTGGGCATCAAACCCTCCTTGGTGGTTTGCGTGCTCCAGGTGGCCGTGTTTCGCAGCTTACCATGTAGGCGTGGAGTTCCGATAAGAGAAACCTCCAGTCCTTCTTTTCTGCCGATGGATCGAGCGCGTGACCGGGAATTTTGCCGTCGCGGACTTTTTGCAGCAGCGTACGTCGCGTGATACCTAGGAACGTGGCCGCTGTGTCTCCGTCGACGAAGTGTTCGAAAGTTGGGGCTGGTGCGGCGGCACCGAGGAGCTGGCTGGCTGTCATAGAGGAACCTCAAGAAACAACGTTGCCCTTGACACTAGCCCAGATATACCAATACAGTCAACATGTATCGTTACAAAATTTCAACGAGGATGGCGCATGGCAAAAAAAGCGGCAACCGCTCATCAGCCGGTGATTTCCATCCGTATCTCCGAAGAACTCCGGTCCAGGCTGGAAACACTGAAGGAAGTCATTGCCCAGAAGACCGGCCACACCGTCTCGACATCCGAGGCCGCAAAGCAACTGCTGGAGTCGGCTAGAGACGACCGTCTTGAGTTGGCAAACCTGCTCACTGAGCCGACCGATTCTCTGCTCAACATTCGCGGGAAAGCGGAGGCACACATGCCGCTCACGCAGGCTGAATGGGCTCTCGTTGCCTACTATTGCGCCAAGGGTGCGCAGTCATTTATGAGTACCGAACAAGGCCAGCTTTCTTATGACTCTCTGGCCGAGATTCTTGAGGCATTTCTCGCCGTTTACGCAATCGCCCGCAGAAGGAAGAAGCTTTCCCTAGACTTCCTCTATTTGATGACGCTTCCCGAGGACAAACAAGTCGCTGCAAAGGAGCCGGACGATGTCGATAGTGACGACCTCCGTCGAGTCGTTACGCGAACGATTCAGATGCTCAGAGACCCGGCTCAGAAGCGCCGACGACCACTGCTCGCCGTTCGCAATCTCTACACGCTCTTGGATCAGGAAACGTTCTCGAATATCGAAAAGCTGAACGAAGTACTTTGGCCGCACTGGAATACCCTCTGGCGCGTCTGTGCCCGAGGCCATTACGCAGTTCATCGCAAGCCCTTACGACCGAAACCCGCTGGCGACGACGATGACTTTGAAGCCCCAATGCAGCGCGGATTGCCATCCCAGGAGGAGGGCGGATACCGCCTCGATCTGGTGCGAGAGGAGGGGAACGATTTCTCTCCCTACCTGCATTTTCCTGGCCCGCTTGCGCCACGCTATCCGGTAAATGGATACGCGAGAACTGCGGAATTCCGAAGGATGCTGGAAGGCCTCGATTTGACTCGCCCACTGGCTCAATGGAAAGGACACTATTTCTATGCCCACGTTGGAATCATGGAGAACCAAGAGTTCGATGTGAATTTCTGTGCCTGTGACAACGGAATTAGTTTTGTCTTCCCCATGGAACACTGGAAGTCCATTCAGAATCTGTTTCGCCGTGCATGGCAGTCGCCAGACGTGATTCAGGCATGGGACACGTTGGCGTTGGAATATGGCGAGATGTGAGCGGCGGTGCTTCGCACCGGAAGAATTTTGACACTCCACCCCTTCGAGGGTGCTGCAGAGCGTCCCGAGGCGTTCCAGAGCGACTTGTTCGGAATGAATAACCTGCAGTTCCGAGGGCGCTTCAGAGCGCCTCAGGTGCACCTGTTGAAAAGAGGTAGTTATGGCCAACGAACTCACTTTTGCAAAGAAAAACGGATCCCACACTTTCCGCATTCGCACTGCCAGCACCAAGGTTACTCAATCGGAGTTCGCCGAGCTCGAACACGCGGCGGCAGAGCACGGCCTCCGGCTTAGCGAATGGATCCGCGAAGTGCTCTTTCGAGAGCTGCGTGATAGCGACCACATAGACTCCAGTGACGGCATCAACTACGGAAAACGATTACTTACGGAGATAGTTGGACTGCAGGTTTTCCTGACCCACGTACTCTCTGTCATGTCACGTGGGGAATGGTTGGACGCTGAACAATACGAGGAAATCATGCGGCAGGTGAAGGCAAAGAAACATCGCTGGGCTCAGGAGATGTTGGCGGAACAGCCACCAGATTCACACGGATAAAGCCAGTCGCAACCATTCCCAGGATAGCGCGAGTGTAGCCGAGGCGCGGTCTGTGTCAAGGCTCTGCGACCACTCGGCGGCGGACGTTGTCCGGCCTTGACACAGACCGCTGGGACCTCGGCTTTCTTTCTCCGACTATCCCGGAATGGCATGACGAGTCGACGCTGCATCCACCGCCGACGGCATTTCAGTATCGAGCGGCGCGCAGCTAGCGAAACTGCCAATGGGTGGCGGAGCGCCTAAGGAGTAGGTTGGTCAAATGCGGAACTGACCAGTTGCACATTGCTCCCGCCCTCGAAGAAACTGTGCCCGCCCAATAGGTCATCTGGGGCGGACTCGACAATGCGGCCTTTGGGCAGATCGTGGTTAACTGACGTCGATATCATGCACCAAATCGAATGCTAAAACTCCGTCGTGTGCTCTACGGTTATAGTGACGCAGTAGGGCGGGGCAATCGTGCCTAGTAAATCGAAATTTCGCCTCGTTTCGATAAAGTCAGGGCCGACTCCAACCAGATTTCGATGTTTCAGCTCCCCGTTTTATGCCATTCACGGGAAAAAGGAAATGATACTTGCCCGACTCTGCAATGCACTTCAGCTTCGAGCAAGGTCGTGCAGATTGCCGCGCAGCAATCTCGATCCGCCCTTGCCAGAAGGGGTAGTTAGAGACCTGCCTGAGCCCCGCTGGACTAGAAGCTAAATTTCAGAGCTCCTTGCATCACGCGCGGTGGCTCAGAGCCTGTCCCGGAAATCTGGCCAAAGTTGCCTTCGCCGATGGTCGTGCCTGGAGAACCGAAAGACGGGTGATTAAACACATTGAAGAACTCCCACCGGAACTGCACGCCGTACCGCTCTGCAAATGTCCAGTTCTTATCGATGCCGACGTCGCCGAAAGTGGTGTGCGGCGCCCGTATGATGTTCTTGCCGGTGTCTCCGAAGGTTCCCGGAGCGTTGGGTGTGAAGGCTGCAGTGTTGAAGTATTCATTCAGCCACTGCGAGCGGGACCCTTTTTTTACGTTGAGTGATTGCCCCGGCACATAATCAGCCCGGTCCTCGTACTGGTCAGCGTAGGAGTTATTGCTGCCGTTTGCGCCGCCGCCAATGGTCAGACCCGCACCGGAGATCCAGTTGTAGATGCCGCTTATTTCCCAGCCTCCCAGCACCGCACGCATCAGCTGGTTGTACCCTTTCAGCAAAGGAGCTCTGTAAACAAAGTTGCTTACCCACACAATGGGGAAGTTCTGCGTCGAGACGCCGCGGCTCCAGCGCAAGTTGAACGGATCGCCAATGGCGTTATAGCCGAAGCTGATGTTCGATGAGGAGGTATCGTCGATGGCCTTTGACCAGGTGAGGTTGGATTGGAACTGGAGGCCGTGCGACTGCTTCCATTCGCCTGTAAGTTCGAGTCCGTTGTAGCTCGCCGTGCCCGGGCTGACATCGGCTAGGATTTGACCAAAGGCCGGGTAAGTCCCGCGCGCTCCGTTATTGGCATTGCCGGCTCCGTAGTAAATGCCCGGGTTTTCGTCAATAATCGTCGACTGGTGATAGGTTTCGCTGCCCACATACGCAACCCGAGCCACTATGTTCGAGTTGAATCCCTGTTCGACGGAGAGGTTCCAGCTTTGCGTGATCCCCAATTTGAAATTGGGAGAGAAGGTTGCGGGAATGCTGCTCCCTGACGCAAAGGTAACGCTCGACGGGGGCCTGTAGGTGGTGGAGGCGAAGGGCGGGAACGGGCTTACGCCGCCTGTGCCGGTAAACGTGGACCAGGGGTTGTTGAAGTTGAGCGGAGTGGTGCTCGTGCCCTGGGGCGTAAAGGTGGGGGCGAATGGAGCATTGTCGGCAATCTGGTTGTAGCCCGAGTAGATCAGGGGCTGCGTGAAGAGGCCGAATCCGGCATGGAATGCGGTCTTGGGAAGCCCTTTCGGCTGCCAGGCAATTCCGAGACGCGGCTCCCAGTATCCATAGGTCGTACGCATCAGTCCCCTACCGATTCCTGCGTCTCCTGGGAACACCAATCCCTCGGGCGCGTTGGGATAAACGGTGCTCTGTTGGCCGGGAACGAACGTCGCTCCTCTGCCGGCGGGAATCTGCGGCGGCAGGTTTGGATCCCAACGCAGGCCGAGCGTCAGATTGATATTGGGCCGCAGTCGAAACAGGTCTTGCCCATATAATCCGAGTTGCCAGCCAGTAACAGGAGAGACTTCGCCGGCGCCCTGCGTAAAGTCATAGAGATCGCCGACCAGGTAGTCCGCCAGGCCGTTGCCGGTGTAGCTTCCGTTCCAGTCCAACTCGGGCTGCGTGGGATACTGCGTGTACTCTTCCGCGAACTGATGCTGGAGATTCATGCCGAGCTGGAGCGTATGCCGCCCGAACGTCTTGGAGAAGTTGTCGTAGAGGCCATAGGTAGTCCGCTCTTCTTGCGATGGCTCGTACCAGCCGCTTTCGAAGCCTCCGTTATCCACCTCGAAGCCTTCCAGGTAGCAGCCGCCGGGCAACTCCGTTACATTGATGTAGCTGGACCAGCAGAAGGGCTTTTTCTCGGCAGTCAAAGCGGGCGAGCCGTTATGCGCGGACATTTGCGTCCAGAAAACCGAGGCAACGTTGACCATTGTATTGCTGATGGTCCACGTGTCGTTCATTGTCTCGTTGAAATACTGCATCTTCTCGGCAAAGGTGTACTGCCAGGTAGCCAGGGGCAGCATCGAAAGAACGTTGCCCGGTGTATCGCCCGAAGGCTGCACTAGGTTGTTCACATAACTGACCAGAGACACCCGCTGCTTCGAAGAGATGTCCCAGTCCAGGCGACCCGTACCCTCGTCGTAGTTGTTAACGATTGGTGCGCTGGAATACTCCACGCAGCCTGCCGCAATCTCCGATGCAGTGCACCCTGCCGTGCTCACCCCCGCCTTTCCCACCTGCGGCAAGGCGTCCTTCACGACTTGGAGCGCGGTTGGGTTATAGCTGTATCCGGAGCCTGTATCTAATTGGTTCGGCGTGCCATTAATGGTGGTGAAGGGACAGACCGCCGACTCTCCGTTGGGGCAGAGGGGCATCCCCAAGCCGCTGAAGTCGCCAGCCAGCATGGCTGCGGTGGGCGCGTAAGTCTGGTTTTCGCTCGATGCGGCAGCTGAACGCGTTCCCTGGTAATTACCGAAGAAGAAGAGCTTGCTCTTCCGGATCGGCCCGCCTACATACGCTCCGAACTGATTCTGGTGCAAAGGGTTGATTTGATGCGTAAACCAGTCCTTGGCGTCAAAAGCGTCGTCGCGCAGGAATTCGAAAACGCCGCCGTGCACCTGGTTCGTGCCAAATTTGACTTGAATACTGACCACGGCGCCGGGTGCAAACCCATACATAGCATTGAAGTTGTTGGTGACAATGGTGAATTCCTGGGTAGCATCGGCGTTCGGAAATGGAGCTGCGCGGCCCAAATAGGTGTCCATGTTCGGCGCGCCGTCAAGGAGGTAGTAGGTGCTGCCTTGGCGTCCGCCGTTGGAGTCCGCAGCGGTCTCATTGGGGAAGGAGAAGCCGCTCTGCGTGTAGCTATTGCCCAGATTGGCGTTGATCACACCTGGAGCCAGCCAGGCCAGCGTCCCGGGGTCGCGGCCGTTCAGAGGCAACTCGCTCACCGACGTCTCATTAATCGTCATGCCCAGTTCTGGAGTAGTCGTATTGATGAGCTCGGCGTCAGCGGTCACACTCACAGTTTCACCGGCGGTGCCCAATTTCAGATGAACGTCCTGCGTGGCAGCCTCGTTGGCGTGGATGACGATGCCCGTTTGCCTATATTGGGCGAACCCCGAAACGGCGATCGCCAGCAAATAGTTACCGGGCTCCACCGGAGTAATCAGGTAGACTCCAATGCCATTCGTTTTCTGGCTCTGTTGATAGTTTGTGCCCAGGTTCGTGAGAGTGACTGTCGCCCCGGCAACAGCCGCACCGGTCGTATCGGAAACCTGCCCCGTCAAACTGCCGCTCGTGCCTTGTGCAAAGGCAACCTCGCCAAAGCCAACGAGAGTTATGACTAGAACGAGTAACAGCGATCGCAGGCTCTCTGTGACGACTGCTTGCATGACTACCTCCAGGTACGTAATAGGCAACCCGGATCGAGATCCGCGCAGCCCCAAGCGCAAACGGGATTTTTCCGTTTTGGGGAGTCCGTCTAGTCCAGACCAGCCCAATATTTTCGGAGCTCCGAATCATGGCTCTTCGGAGTCGCAGCAAACGTTACGCTTGTCACTCTGGCCGACGCATCCGCCAAAAGTATGATTAACGCAAGTTATCGAAAGTCAGCAAAAATCGTCAGAAACTAACGAAAATCTTCTGAAATCCCCAATGAGCAACCAAAGTTAACTGTCGCCACGGGGCGGCTGCACAAAAGTGGCGGGGGGTAGGGCTGGGTCCATCGTCAATCTTTACGAGCGCGGAGAGGTGGTGGATAACCGAGCGCACCCGTGGGGAGGTTAGGGCGGAAGATAGCAGGGGCTTGAAGCGCCTCTTGCCGGCCATAAACCAGGATGTCTTGACGAGCAGTTGAGGCTGTGTATACTCCTCTCCATTCGAAATAAACGGTAACAACACGAACGCAAACGTAAATACCCCGAGATTCCTCCATGCCTGGCAGCTTCCAGCGGCAGAGAGGAAGTACCAAGCCTGCCTGGGGCAGAATTCAAATAGCCAGGCCGAAGAATGTCGAATGTTCCCGATCATCGAGGTACCACGATGAACCGTTCTATTCACCGGCTTCTCCGTTCCCTAACTGCGCTCACCGTTCTGTGTGTATCGAGCTGGGTGTTGGCTCAGTCTCCGCAGGTTCTTGAGTTGCAAAATGACTGGAAACTCGCCTCCGCCAATACAGTGTCGGAGTCCGGGGAGACTATTTCTCAGCCGACGTATCTGCCGGCTAACTGGCATCCGATCCGGCGAATGCCAGGGACGGTTCTCGCGATCCTTCAGGAGGATGGCACCTATCCAAACCTGTACGACGGAATGAACCTGCTCACTAAGGTTCCGCAGGATCTTTGGAAACAGGATTGGTGGTATCGCACTACTTTTAGAGTCCCAGCCGGATCGCGTGTTCTCTGGATAGACTTCCCGGGAATCAACTATAGGGCACAGATCTGGTTGAACGGCAAGGAGGTTGCAAACGAGAAAGAAGTTGTTGGAATGTATAGCGATCATCGTTTCAACGTGACACCGTTTGTGCATCCTGGGCAGATAAACGCACTGGCCGTTAAGGTCACTCCCGAACGCCTTATTCAGGACGTTAATGGTGTGGAGTTGGCAGATAGCTGGCAAGATCGGATGAACTGGAAGTACCTTGGATACCATGGGCCGATAAACCCTCGTTATGCCGATACATCCAGTTTGGAGGCCCGCTATCTCGCACCACCCGGCTCCGGTCCGATTAACTCGGTGACGACGAACGTGGTTGTGAATGCGCAACCTCTACAACTGAGTCCCTGCAGGCGAGTATCACCTCGGATGGGCTTCCGGTGACAAGGGGGGGGGGAGAGGGGGGGGGGGGGAGGGAGGGGGGAAGGGGAGGGAGGGGGGGGGGGGGGAGGGAGAGAGGAAGAAAGAGGAGGGTACAGTGCTCTTCCGGCAGGATGGCCGATCGCTCGGGACGGCGACCGTAACTCCGAATGGAGTGGCAACCCTGGAAGCAAATCGACCATTTGGAGGCATTTCGTATGTCCCTGACCGAAATGCTGGCATCTGGAAGCGAGTGTACCTATATATGACGGGTCCAGTGAAACTCTCGAATGCTTTTGTCGAGACGAAATTACCACGTCCAGGAACCAACCCAGCCAAGCTCACGGTATACGTGGATGTGACGAACGGATCGTCGACGGATGTGCGCGGAAGCCTCGAAGGCGAAATTACGCGTACCGGCAAACAAACCATTCACATCGGTCAATCTGTGGACATCGCAGCAGGTGAAACCCGCGAAATAAGCTTTACGCCTTCGGCCTTTCCCCAACTTGTGGTGAATAACCCTGACCTATGGTGGCCCTACACAATGGGTAAACCAGCGCTTTACAACCTCAAACTGAGGTTTGTAGATAGCCGTGAGATTTCAGATTCAGAAGCGATTCGTTTTGGAATTCGCGAAGTTACCCAGCTTCGCGATCAAGACGAGAACTCTCGCGCGCTGGGCAAAGGCGGCAATTTCTATCTTCAGGTGAACGGGAAAAACTTCCTAATCAGAGGAGCGGACTATACTCCCGATCTTCTGTTCCAATATTTGCCGAAGCGGGAAGAAACGGCAATCCTTTACACGAAAGATATGGGGCTAAATATGCTGCGCTGGGAATCCAAGATCTCCAGTGAGCACATCGTCGATTTGGCCGATGAAGCCGGGATTCCCTTGATGTTTGGCTGGATGTGCTGCAACCAGTGGGAAAAATGGGACCAGTGGAGCGAGGAAGACCACAGAGTCGCGCTGGAGAGTCTGCGGTCGCAGATTCTGATGTTACGTTCCCATGCAGCTGTGTTCCTATGGGCAAATGGCAGCGATGGTCTGCCTCCCCAGTCGATTCGTGATGCCTATCACCACATGTTGACCGACCTGCACTGGCAGAACGCCGTAGTCGACAGCGCCGCGTCGCACGGCAGAGACGAACCTTGGGACGGCATCCGAATGCGCGGCCCTTACTCGTGGCGCCCTCCCTCATACTGGTTTAGCGAGCGTTACGTCGGCGCCGAAGGCTCTTGTGCGGAGGAAGGCGATAACGAGAATATTCCTCCATTTGAGAGCCTGAAGACGTTTATCCCTTCCGATCATTTATGGCCTCTCAATGACTACTGGTATTTTCATGCGGGCGCGATTCATGGAAACAGCGAACTTCTTAATACCCGGCTCGCTTTAGA
>CAWBSN010000021.1:0-154086 GCA_963791445.1 uncultured Acidobacteriaceae bacterium | reverse complement strand
GGTTGGCGTCCCCGACGGGATTTGAACCCGTGTTACCGCCGTGAAAGAACAACCACGATAAGCAAATACAACGACTTGCAAGAGGCGGGCGGCCACCTAAGTCCTTGCTAGTCCGCACAGGCCAACACATTTACGTACCGTAATCCGTACCGCGACAGAAAGGCGCTATGTTGCATGGAGAGCTATCGGGTACCAACCGAATGCACTCAGGCGGATGGCCCGCTTTGAGGTGGCGAAAGCCAAGGAGTTCCCAGGTAAAGACTATGACTTCGTGGCGGTCTTCGACTGTCTCCACGACGAGGGAGACCCAGTTGGCGCCCGCCGCGCACGTCCGCGCTGCCTTGAGCCATGACGGTTCCTGGATGATCGTCGAGCCGTTCGCGAATGATGAACCTTCAGGACAATCTGAATCCCGTGGGGCGTGTCTACCATTCGTTCTCGACATTGCTGTAGGTAGGGATATGTCTGGGCGCTCAGGCAGGTGAGAAACAAACGCAGAACGTCGTCACTTCTGCCGGCTTCGGCCGCTTCCGGCGGGCCACACAGACACCGGGAACTCCAGCGCTAGACCTTTTGGTCGCCGATGACGGCCTGCACGACTTTGACAAAACACCAGATCAGCGGGAGTTTCTCCGAGTTCCGATTCCATGCGATCCCGATGCGCCACAACGGCTCCTTCCACCCCAGTTCACGAAATCGCACTCCCGGTACTTTGAGGCGCTGGGCTGACCTCGGGACCAAAGAGACTCCCATGCCAGCTCGGACGAAGTGAAGCATGGTCAAGATTTCGTTTGCTTCCTGAACGACCCGAGGAGTGAATCCCGCGCGAAGGCAAAGGCTTAGCACGCGATCGTGAAAAGTCTTGGAGACCGAGGGCGACACGCAGATAAAACCGCTGTCACGGAATCCGTTGATGCCCTCTTTGGGCCGATATCGCAAATCTGCTGGAGTCGCCAAAACCAGGTGCTCGGAAAATAGCGGGACGCACATCAGTTTCCGGTCTGTGACGGGCATCCGCAGGATTCCCGCATCCAGCCTACTCTCAATGAGAGATGAGACTTGTGAGGGAGAGGGCAGTTCCCGCATTTGCAGTTCAACTTCGGGGTAAAGTTTGCGGAAGCGCAGAATGGTTCGTGGAAGGATTTCAGGCAGTGAAGCAATCCCGAAGCCGATCCGCAAGGTGCCTGCTCGACCTTCAATGGCCGCCTGTGTTTCGCGTACAGCATCCTCGGCGTCCTGCAACAGTTTTGCGGCTTTCGGAAGGAAACTCTTACCGGCATCCGTCAGGGCTACTCTCCGACGCGAGCGCACGAAGAGGGCCCCCTTTAGCTTCTCCTCCAGTCTTTGAATCTTCTTGCTGAGTGCCGGTTGGGATAGAAACAACCGTTCCGATGCCTTGCGAAAGTGCAGTTCGCCGGCTAGGACCACAAATGCCTGAAGTTCTGAGAATTCTAGGTTCATAATCTACTGTTATCACACAATACAGTTTAATTCATTGGACGAAATATAGGGGATTTGGCAAGAATGGCGAAAGCGAGGAAAACATGGCAGATCCAGAATGCGGCCAGAAATCCCTGCGCGACTTTATTCGATCCGGACCCGGTCGGATTGCGATAGCACTGACGCACCGCAACTTCCGCCTCCTTTGGATGGGGGCTCTTATGTCCAGCATCGGCACATGGATGCAAAAGGTGGCGCAGGCGTGGCTGATCATCACGATGACGGGATCCAGATCGGCATTTTTTCTGGGATTAGATAGCTTTCTCGGCGAGTTGCCGCTTCTGCTTTTGACGATGGTTGGCGGCGTCTTCGCGGACCGACGGGACCGGCGTCACATGATCCTGATGTCGCAAATCGTCCAGATGCTGGTGGCGCTGGTGCTGGCAATACTTATTTACATGAGACGGATCCACATCGCGCACGTGCTCGCACTTTCCTCGATCGCGGGCTGCGTGCGGGCGTTTGGCGGCCCCGCGTATCAGTCGCTCATCTCCACGCTCGTGGGTAAAGAACATCTCCCCAACGCAATTGCTCTCAATTCCATTCAGTTCAACCTGGGGCAGGTTATTGGTCCCGTCGTCGCCGGTGCGGCACTCGCTGCGTTTGGCATGGTCGCGTGCTTTGGTCTAAACGGTATTTCTTTCTTATTTGTGATCGCAGCGGTCGTGGCACTGCGGGACGTGCACGTGCCTCCGATGGCCACCGAGAGCATGGTCGCTCAGTTCAGGGGTGGCTTGCGATTCGTCCTGGTCTCGCCGAATTTGGTCACCGTGATGGCACTTGGCTTCTGTGCCGCCTTTCTCGGAGGGCCGCTGCTCACGTTCCTTCCCGTCATCACCAGAGACGTGTATCACCGGGACGTCGGCTTCTATACACAACTCATGACGTTCTCGGGCACGGGTGCAGTCGTGGGCGCGCTCATGGTTGCGTGGCTGGGAAAGAACAAGCACATGGGACGCATGCTGCTGATCCTGCTCACGCTGTTCGGCACGATCATTGCCGGCTTCGGGCTGTCGCGGAACACCTACCTATCAGCGTTGATCCTGTTCACCGGCGGGTCGCTCTTCGTGATGTGTTCTTCTCTCACCGCCTGCCTGGCACAGCTTCTGGCGCCGCCGGAGTTCCGCGGACGAGTGCTCTCTATTTATTTGGTCGCGTTTCTAGGCGGCTCACCGCTCGGCGGACTTGCAAGCGGATGGCTCGTCACACGAGCAGGCTCAGCGCCCGTGATGTTGCTGGTAAACGGTACGGCGCTCACATTAGTGGCGCTGTATTTCTTGATCCACGGCCAAGGCCTCAAAGACGGAGTTTTAGAAACGGGGAGGACACTATGAACATCGAAGCTTTTGTCGGACGTATCCTCCCCGGCAAGCAATGCGTAATAGCCAATAGAAAGGAACAATGATTCGAACGGAGAATGATCACAAGGAGAACGATATGAATATCGAAAACAAGACGGTTTTGATCACTGGCGCGAACCGAGGCATCGGACGGGCGCTGGTTGAGGAAGCCTTGAGGAGAGACGCGAAACGCGTATATGCGGCTATGCGCCAGCCCTTTCCACATCCCGATGGGCGCGTGACGCTCCTGACCATGGACGTGACCAACCCAGCGCAGATTCAGCGAGCTGTCGAGAATGTCGAATCTCTCGATCTCTTGATCAACAACGCCGGCGTGTTCGTGCAAGATGACCTAAATGATCGCGCCGGGCTCGACCGGAACCTCGCTGTCAATCTCTTCGGTACGCACGGCGTATCCCTGGCCTTCCTGCCGCTTTTGGCTCGCTCTCAGGGAGCCATCATCAATGTCCTGTCGTTGGCGGCCTTGGCAAGTGTGCCATTCAGCCCAGCCTATTCGATCTCGAAGGCAGCCGCGTTCTCGCTGACGCAATCGCTGCGCGCTCTCTGGGCTGGGCGGGGCGTGAAGGTTCATGCCGTTCTTGCTGGTCCAGTGGACACCGATATGGCGCGAGACCTGGACCTCCCGAAGACTTCGCCGGAGTTGGTCGCACGAGGCATCTTCGATGGGCTGGAGAAAGGCGAAGAGGAGATTTTTCCCGATCCGATGTCTCAGTCCATTGCCGAAGGCTGGCGCAATGGTATAGCTAAGGCGCTGGAGCGGCAGTTTGCAGCCTTCTTGCCGGACACGGCGAGTGCTGCATAATGTGGTTGCGACCAACCTGCGCAAGCAAAACGAACGCAGGCAAAACGATAAGGATGCGAGCTGACCTCGCTACACGTCATCCCCGTAGAGGTGTTTTGCATCCAACATCATTCACGTGAGAGGTCAACTATGTGCCCATTCTGTTTGGCAACCGTGGGACTAGTGGTGGCCGGTGCGGTCTCGACCGGCGGGCTGGCAACGCTGGCCATCAAGGTGTTCCGCAAGAAGAACCAGGCAGCAGAAACCGCTTCCAACGCGAAGGAAAAGGAGAAATGAAAAATGTCAACCCGCGCAATGGATAACCCGAAAGAGCATATCGCAATGAAGATACCCCCGATCGTGTCGCAGCAAGACTGGGAGGCTGCGCGTCAGCAACTCCTCGTGAAGGAGAAGGCCTTGACCCGGTCCCGTGACGCGCTGGCCGCCGAACGCCGACGGATGCCGTGGATGGCCGTCGACAAGAAGTACGAATTCGACGGACCCAAGGGCAGGGTAAGCCTGCTCGATTTGTTCGAGGGCCGCCCTCAGCTGATCGTTTATCGCGCCTTCTTCGAGCCCGGGGTGTTCGGCTGGCCCGAGCACGCGTGCCGCGGCTGTTCCCTGGGCGCCGATCAGGTCAGCCACCTCGCACATCTGAATGCCCGCGACACCACCCTCGCCTGGGCTTCACGCGCACCGCAGGTGGACATCGCGCGCCTGAAGGCGCGGATGGGCTGGGAGATGCCCTGGTACACCATGACAGACGGCTTCGATAAGGACTTCGGCGTCGATGAATGGCACGGTCACAATGTGTTCTTCCGCGACGGCGACAAGGTGTTCCGCACATACTTCATCAACAGCCGCGGCGACGAGGCGATGGGGTCCACCTGGAGCTATCTCGACATCACGCCGCTCGGCCGTCAGGAGACTTGGGAGGACTCGCCGGAGGGTTACCCCCAGACCGAGCCGTACAAGTGGTGGAACTGGCACGACAACTACGACGCCGAGCCAACGCCTCACCCGAAGTGGGTGGATATACTCACCGATCCTCAGGGGGCCGCCATCCGAAGGCATGAAGAAGAGAAGAAAGCGAGCTAAAGAAGGGCGCCACTTCGTCGACTTTTCGGAGATTTCAGGTGACGCTGGGGGTAGCTGGTTTCCGATTAGGACTGCGCACAAATCGGAACTTACGCTCGCATCCGAAACTGAGCCCGCGATGGATGTGATCCTTCCACAAGACACGGCTTGGCGTATGTTTACGAAGGTCATTGATCCTGAAACAGCTCAAGCATCGGCTCTGGTTCGCCGCGATACAGCCTTGGCACCGTCGATCTTCCGCATCGTTTCCGTAATTGGCTGAGCGCCACTGGATGGGTCACGGGCAAACCTTACCTTACCGATTAGGGAGGGGTTGCCGACTATCCGCTCGGAACCTTCCGATTCCGCTCTTCCCACAAGCCCGTTTTCTCGGGACCGACGTGGCGGAATGAGATTTCTGCCGTGAACGAAGTGCTTTCGAATCGTAGCCCTGTAAAATTTGGGAGTGTCGGCTAACAGAGCCCCCAAAAGCTGTTGGGAGGAGAGACTCGTGTCACAAAGTCGCAAGAGTAATCATCCTTACGCGATCAAGGCCCTCGGGAGGCTAATCTCGAACATGCTCGCATTTCTCGCGATACTCTCCACCGTGTCAGTTCGGGCGCAGGAGCCAGCCAAACCCGCCAGCCGATCGGAGGCGACCGCCATCATCGCAAATGCACGCAAGATCGTCGCGCCCAATGGAGTCGAGCGGCTGGAAAAGGTGCGGATCGGCGGGATCGATCAATGGGTGTCGATTCGCGGCGCCGACCGCAGAAATCCGGTGCTGCTCTATATCCACGGTGGCCCGGGATACGTTTCGATTCCGATGAGCTGGTGGTTTACCCACGGCCTGGAGGAATATTTCACGGTTGTCCAGTGGGACCAGCGCGCCACGGGCAAGACTTATCTCTTGACGGATCCTGCGAAGATCGCGCCGACACTCACACGGGAACGCATGATTGCCGACACGGAGGAAATGGCCGCTTGGGCGCGCCATGAGTACAACAAAGACAAGATATTCGTCCTTGGCCACAGCTGGGGCAGCTTTCTAGGTTTGCAGCTAGCGGAGCAACACCCCGAATGGCTGTACGCCTATATTGGCGTCTGCCAGTTGATCGACGGACCCGAGAGCGAGCGTCGAGGCTGGCGCTTCGCCATGGATGCCGCGCGCCGCAACAACAATGCCGAGGCGGTGCGCGAGCTCGATGCGATCGCTCCCTACGGAGCTCCCGGCCAGACCATTCCCATCAAGGACATTTATGTCGAGCGCAAATGGGTTGGCTATTACGGCGGCGTGATGGCCTACCGCCGGGACAATTCCGCCGATGGCGATCTCTCCCAACTTTCGCCTGACTATAGCGACCAGGAAATCGGCCATATCTGGGATGGCAACAAGTTCGCAACGCCGTACCTGCTCCCCGAGGTGGTCGCGCTAGATCTCACGAAGGCGAACAAGCTTGCAGTTCCGCTGATCCTCTTTCTGGGCCGTCACGACCGGAACGTGAATGCAGAAGTCGCCGCCGCGTGGTTCGATGCGGTAAAGGCGCCGGAAAAACAGCTCGTTTGGTTTGAGCATTCGGCGCACATTCCGATGACCGAGGAACCCGGAAAGTTTCTGCTCTCACTAGTGCGCTACGCACGGCCGATAGCAGAGAAGGCGGGTGACGTAGCTCCGTGAATCTAGAATTCTTATTTGTTCGATCGTCAATAGATTGCTGAACAGTTCAGGACTGTTTCTGGACTGCCCCTGGGTTACCGGCAAGCGGGAAGTAATCCTAAGTAAAGGTAACCGACCACACGCCCACACTCCTCAGTTCGCACTATGGATGTGCGTTGCGCAGCTGTGGCGCAGCTTGAATCGGCTTGTCGATCTGCGATCCGCGATCGCGGGCGCTCGCCAATAACGCATTCATTGACTGATGTCTGAAGCGCAGCCTAACATTGGCGCAAGGAGAGCCTTGTGATTGGTCAAGTTCTCGGTCATTGCCGCGTCGTGGCGAAGATTGGGGAAGGAGGAATGGGGGTTGTCTATCGCGCTTACGACGAGGTGCTGCACCGTGACGTGGCCTTGAAAGTCGTCAAGAAGGATGCTCATCTCGACACATCGTCGAGCGAGCGTCTATTGCACGAGGCGCGCGCCTCCTCCTCTCTCTCTCATCCCAACATCTGCACCATCCACGAAGTTGGCGAGAATGAGGGCGAGCTCTTCATCGTGATGGAACTGGTCGAGGGCAAGTCTCTGCGTGCGATGTGCGCAGATGCGGGGCTGCCGCCAGAGTCAGTGCTGCGGTATGGCGTTCAGATTGCCAGCGCACTCGCGCGCGCTCATGACCGCGGCATCGTTCATCGCGATCTGAAGACGGCGAATATCGTCGTCACTGCTGACGGTCTGGTCAAAGTCCTCGACTTCGGTTTGGCCAAACAGGTAGGCAGCGGCATATTCGATGCCACCACACGATCCTTTGCGTCGATCCAGGACGCGTCCAGCGTGAGCGGCACCTTGCCCTATATGGCACCAGAAATCCTGCGAGGCGAGGCGGCCGACTATCGCAGCGATTTGTGGGCGCTGGGAGTTGTGCTTTATGAAGGGGCTTCCGGACGCTTACCGTTTGAGGGACGCACGGGTTTTGAGATCAGCTCGGCTATCATGCGTGAGGTCCCGAACCCTCTTGGCCCGCCGATTCCTCCTGGCCTGTGGTCCATCGTTCAACGCTGCCTGGCCAAGGAACCTATACAGCGCTATCAACGCGCCAGTGAGGTTCAGGCCGCTCTGGAAGCGGTTCAATCGGCCGGAATCGTTTCGGCGGGTCCCGGCCCCGATCTGAACGCACCCAAGACTACGGTCTTACACAGTGTGCGGCACGCTCATGTCAGAAAGGGAGACTTTCTGTTGTTGGTGGGAACAACGAAAGGAGCGTTTATCCTTCGTTCCAATGCGCAGCGCAACCGTTGGGAGGTAGGGGGACCTTATTTCCACGGGCACAGCGTTTACGCTATGGCCTACGATAACCGGGGAGAGCAACACCGCATATGGGCTTCGACCGCGAGTTATTGGGGGACACTCTTGCGATCAAGCGACGACTTCGGAAAGAGCTGGACCAATCCCCAACAGGCCCCGATTAGATTTCCCTCCGATGCCGGCGTCTCCTTGAAAAACATCTGGCAGATAGCTCTCGGCCGGCCCGAGGAACCTAACGTGCTTTTTTGTGGTGTAGAACCGGCCGCTCTTTTCGAAACCCGCGACGGAGGCGAAACCTGGTCGCTCGTCCGAGGGCTGTTCGATCATCCGCATCGTCCCCGCTGGATGCCGGGAAACGGCGGATTGGCTCTGCATAGTATTGTGCTCGACCCCCGCGACAACCAGCGTATGTATGTGGCAATCTCGGCCGGCGGCGTTTACCGGACCAACGATGGCGGACTTAGCTGGACACCGCAAAACCAGGGCATCCGCGCTATGACGATGCCCGAAAAGTATCCTGTGTTCGGGCAGTGTGTGCATAAAATCGTCATGCATCCCACCCGTCCGGAGAGACTCTTTTTGCAAAGTCATTGGGGATTGTACCGCTCGGATAACTGTGCCGAGAACTGGCACGACATTGCCAACGGTGTGCCCTCGGATTTTGGCTTCGCTATGATTACGCACCCAAGAAATCCCGACTACGTGTATATCGTTCCAGTTGAGTCTGACGAGTTTCGCTGCGCGTGCGATGGGCGGCTGAGAGTTTATCGGACCCGGAACGGCGGCGCCTCGTGGGAACCTCTTTCGCGCGGCCTGCCACAAAAACGCGCTTACGAAACTGTTCTGCGCGATGCCATGACGGCGGACTCATTCGACCCGATGGGAATTTATTTCGGAACACGGAGCGGACAGCTGTTCGGCTCGCGCGATGAAGGCAGGACGTGGGAAAAGATACTGGAGGGGTTGCCATCAGTCGTCTGTGTACGGAATGCAGTCGTCGGGGATGCTTCTGGCGGTCTTCGGCCGACATTGCATAACGAAGCAGCTTCACATGACACGAAACCTCTGTCGAAAAGCAAGACGCGTCGACCTAAGCGGTGATTTATGACGGTCACTTTTCACATTCCGGGGGCGTTGCGAGAATTTACCACTGGACAGAGTAGAGTCCAGATCGATGACTCACCTAAGACGTTGGCAGAGGCGTTGTCGGCGCTCTGGACAATCTATCCAGGCGTTCGGGATCGCATCGCAACGGAGCAAGGGCAAGTGCGGGAGCACATCAATATTTTTATCGGTGACGAAAACATCCGGTATACAGGTGGACTCGCGAGTCCCGTCCCCGCCGGATGCGAGATTTCCATCGTCCCCGCCGTTAGTGGTGGCTGAAAGAATTCCTTTGATGAGCAAGCGTCATCGGCTTAATGCCCACCAATCTGAGACTCTGGGCGGATGGCGGGTAAACAGGAAGTAATCTCAAGGTAAGGTTAGCCGACAAGGACTAAGCCGCTGGCGCGGCGGACGCTACCGCGTGGATAGACCGAGAGAGTTCAGGAGCAGCTGACATAGTGTGGGTCATAGGGAAAGGAGATTCCTGTGACCCGTTTACGCAAGATGATGCTGGAGGAACTTCAGCGTCGCAACTACTCTGCCATCACCACGCGCAATTACCTGCGGGTGGTAAGCGACTTCGCCAAGCATTTTGGCAAGTCTCCCGACAAGCTCGGTCCCAACGAACTTCGAACGTATCAAGCCTACCTACTGACAGAACTCAAACTGACGCCCGGCACGGTGGTCAACCGGGTCGCTGCGCTGCGCTTCTTTTTCATTAAGACGCTCAAGCGCCATCAGTTTCGCGAGTTCTTGCCCTACCCTCGGGACCGGCGCCGGCTGCCGACGGTGCTCAGCCAAGAGGAAGTTGCGCGCTTGATCGATGCGGCGGGAAACCTTTTTCGACGGACGCTACTGATGGCGCTCTACGCCACCGGCATGCGACGCTCCGAACTCGCCCATCTCAAAGTCAGCGATGTCGATAGCCAGCGGATGATCATCCGCGTGGTGGAAGGCAAGGGCGGCAAGGATCGTGACCTGCCTCTGAGTCCGGCTCTATTGGAGACGCTGCGAGAGTATTGGCGCTGGCGGAAGCCGAAGCTCTACATGTTCCCCACACGCACTCGTGGCCAGACGCTCGATCAGCCGATTTCCGACAAGACCGTCTGGATCGCATGCAGCGAAGCCGCGCGCCGGGCCGGCATCCGCAAACGCGTTACCCCGCATACCCTGCGCCACAGTTGGGCGACTCACTTGTTGGAGGCGGGCACCGACCTGCGCACCATCCAGGTTCTGCTCGGGCATGGCGACCTGGAAACTACCGCACAGTACCTGCATCTATCGCAGCGGCACTTGCAGGCAGTTACGAATCCGCTGGACAGCCTCACTCTATCCAGCACCCAAAACATCAGCCGCAGCTTTAAACGAAAAAACGAAAAATGACTCGGCCCACCTTCGAGGTGGCCGACATTCTTCGCACGCACGGCGATCGCTTTCTGGATCGGTATCGATCCAGCTTTGGCTTTCAGCAGCTCAAAGCGTTTCGGGCCATTCTGCGTTGCCGCACCGCAGCGCTGGGCGGTCATCGCGATGCCTGTCCGAACTGCGGTCATCAGGCCATCTCATACAACTCGTGCAGAAACCGGCACTGCCCCAAGTGCCAGACGCAGGCGCGCGAACGCTGGTTGGCGGCCCGCGAGCGACAACTCCTGACCACCAGCTACTTCCATGTCGTGTTCACTGTGCCTCACGAACTCAATGTGCTGGCCTTGGAGAACCCGCGTTTGTTCTACGACCTGCTGTTCACCGCCAGCGCTGATACCTTGCTGGAGATTGCCATCGATGGCAAACACTTAGGCGCCGAGATCGGCGTGATCAGCATCCTGCACACTTGGGGACAGAACCTGCTTCTGCATCCCCACATTCACTGCGCCATTCCCGCGGGCGGACTCTCACCCGATCACCGTCAATGGGTCCGCCCACGCTATCCTTTCTTCTTGCCCGTGAAGGTCCTCAGCCGCGTCTTTCGCGGCAAGTTCCTCGCCGGCCTCAAACGTCTGCACCGCCGCAACAAGCTATGTTGCAACGGTCCCGCCGCCGCTCTGGCCGATCCGCAGCAGTTCGCAAAACTCATACGCCGTCTGCACCGCCACGACTGGGTCGTTTATGCCAAGCCCGCCTTCGGCGGTCCTATGCAGGTGTTGCGCTATCTCGGCCGCTACACCCATCGCGTGGCCATTTCCAATCATCGCTTGTTGGCCTTCGATCAAGACCGCGTCACTTTTCGCTGGAAGGATTACGCCCACGGTGGCAAACAAGGCACGATGACGCTCGTGGCCACCGAGTTCCTGCGGCGCTTCTTTCTGCACGTGCTCCCCAGAGGCTTCGTACGCATCCGTCACTTTGGATTCCTCGCCAATCGCTTTCGTGCTTCCCGCTTGGCTCTATCCCGACAACTGCTGTCCAGCAGTTCCTCCACGCCGCTCGAAGCTGGAACCTGCAAAGCTCCCGCGGAGAGTTCTTCTGTCTGGCATTGCCCACACTGCGGCGCGACCATGATCGTGGTTCAGAGACTTACGGCTGCGGAATTATCTACATGCACATACTTCGATTCGTCGTAGCGCATGCCTCACTACTCCTCCTGCGATGTGCACCGGCACTTCGACGCATTCGTGTGCCTACCCCTCGGCCACACTCTGCCGTGCCACCGTCCGCGCATACTTCGAAAGGCATCTGCGACGCGCTCAGCCATCACCACCCCACCCGTCCAGTTCACCGGTGTTCTCCCCCTGCTCGATTCTGCCACCGACTGCCGTTGAAATCCCATAGCGCACCGCGTCCGCCGCAAACGCCAGCGGCTTCCTCCTAGTCTCCTTATCGAAAACGCCTCGGGTCGAGATCCCCCTCTCCCCAAAAGCTTGCCCCGAGGCGTTTCCGATCAAGGCTAGCGACAATCCTGGCATTGATGGCAGTAACGTCTTATCGGGAACAATCGTGGCGGAGACTCACGCGTAACGCTGGTCTAAAACTCGCATCGCTCAGGTGTGAGGCCTGCTATCTGTGGCTGGACTCAAGCAGTGCGCCTTGAACCACATGGGTGGGTCTCCCCGCATACTCGCCGAATTGCTTCGGACCGATGTGAGCGATGTAGCCGTCAGGGCGAATCAATATTCGGGGGCCTTCGTGGTTGCCATCGAGCTTCAGCTTTGGTAGTGTGGAACTACAAACTGCGATTGTGTCTAGGGTTCCGCTTCCAAGATCTGTAACGGAAGGCTGCGACCAAGCGACACCACGGCCCGTTCGGGCCGACAACTTACGGCATAAAAGGCCTGAGGTCGAGTCCAAGCTCATGCTTATGGATGAGCAAGGAGCACTCTACTTCTATGGTCAAGATGCCGACAGCTCGCTCAATCTCTCTCCTGTCGATTTGCCTCACAAATACGGTTTTCCGTCGATGCGTACTGCCAGGGCTGATTGCGATCTGCCTGCTGCTTTTTTTGCAGCACGCATCCGGAGCGGAACCGGGTCATCCCGGTGAAGTCGTTGTCAACGGCAAAACCTATCATTGGCCGCGAGTGCCGGTTGTCGTGGTCGTGATCGATGGAGGCGATCCCGCGTATCTGAATGCGGCTTTGGAGGTTGGGCTACTGCCCAACTTCAAGAAGCTCATGGCTGAAGGATTCGTTTCGGTTGCTCAAAGCGTAATGCCTAGTTTTACCAACCCTAACAACATCTCAATCATCTCCGGTGTCTTTCCTGAAGTGCACGGAATCTCGGGTAACTTCTTCCTCAATCCGGCAAATGGCGAGAGCGAGATGATGAACGATCCGAAGTTCCTCCGTGCCGACAGTATTCTGGCGAAATTCTCCGAAAACGGCGCCAAAGTTGCCGCGATCAGCGCGAAAGACAAACTGGCGAAGATGCTCCGCTACCGGTTAGTAAACGGCATCTCGTTTTCGGCCGAAAAGGCGGACAAATGCACAAAAGCCGAAAACGGACTGGACGATTGTCTCCCTTTCGTCGGCTTGCCTTTGCCCAATGAGTATTCGGCCGACCTCTCACTGTTCGTGCTCAAAGCAGGCATCAAGATTTTAGAAACAGAAAAGCCAGACCTCATGTATTTGTCACTGTCGGATTACATTCAGCATAAGTATCCCCCCGGGTCAAAGGAAGCCAACGAGTTTTATCACCAAATCGACATCAGCTTAGGACGGTTGCTGTCGCTGGGTGCAATTGTGGCTGTGGCCGGAGATCACGGGATGAATGACAAGTCGAAACCCGACGGTTCGCCGAACATCGTCTTTTTGCAGGACATTCTGGACGAACAATTCGGGCAAGGCACGACACAGGTCATCTTGCCAATCACCGATCCATACGTCGTACATCACGGCGCCCTGGGCTCGTTTGCGACTGTGTACTTTACTAAAGCTCTGCCTTCCACCGAGGCGATGAGGATTATCAATCGCCGACCCGGCGTCGAATTGGTGTTGGATCGTTCTTCGGCAGCTCGGATTTTCCATCTGCCCGCAGATCGCATTGGAGATCTGGTCGTCATTGGCGACCGTGGAACCGTCTTGGGAAAAACCAAGGCCAACTTAGATCTCAGCATGCTGGGAGGAATGCGTTTGCGCTCGCATGGAGGATTGAGCGACCGCAACGTCTACCTGCTTTTCTCTCGGCCCTTGAACGACAGCTATGCCCGGATCGCAATCTCGCGACGGCTAAACAACACCGATGTATTTGATTTTGCTTTAAACGGCTTGCAGTGAAGCGACGCGGGTTCTGTCATGCCTGCGGTGTTGGTGTGATTTGGGTTCGAATGCCAAGGAGATGCACCCATGATCGGGAAAAGGACAATTCTTTCGGGAATCGTTGGTCGATTCGCCACTGCAACGCCATTCGAAGAGCCCGCAATCCATGCAAGAGGCTACGTCCAAGTTTTCATCAAGCGTCTACTGGTTCGAAGTGCCGCGAAGATACTTCGCGCGGTTGAACTTTGCGCGATTGAACAAGGAACGGCTCGCGACAGGCTGTATCGCGTTCACCGGGTGTTCTTGCTTCTAGTCGTATGTTGCGGTTCAATAGCCCTTCCCTCCACAGCTGCTGCCATCCCGAATGCCGTCATTGCGGTCGATCACGGACCAAATACTCCCGAACAACAGGCGAAGCATTATGTTGTTCTGGTGTCGCTCGACGGCTTCCGTTTCGACTATGCGCAAAAGTACCATGCAGAAAATATTCTCGGCATGATGCAAAACGGAGCTACGGCGCCACAAGGGATGATTCCGGCCTACCCTTCTGTCACCGTTCCGAACCATTACACGATTGTCACCGGCTTGTATCCGGAGCACCACGGAATCGTTGGGAATCAGTTCTATGATCCGACGCGCAAGGAGTTCTATTCATCTCGAATCGTCAAGACAAAGACGGACGGTACCTGGTACGAGGGCGTACCTCTTTGGTCGCTGGCTGAACGGCAAGGAATGCGTTCGGCTTGTCTTTTCTGGCCTGGATCGGAAGCTCAGATAGCCGGCGAACGGCCATCCTATTACCTCCAGTCTGATCCTTCATTTCCAGACGAAAAGCGAGTGGACCAAGTGATCGCATGGCTCCGACTTCCGGTTCAGCGGAGACCGCATTTTGTCGCCGTTTACTTCGGCGAAGTGGATGAAGCGGGACATAGCTCAGGCCCAGACTCCTCGGAAACTGCACAAGCTGTACACCGTGCCGATGATGTGGTCGGTCGACTGCTGCGTGCTGTTGGGAAACTGAACCTTCCAGTTGACGTTGTACTGGTTTCCGATCACGGCATGATCGCGGGACAGGGACGTTGGATCAATCTGGACACCTTCGCCGATCTATCCGGTTTTGTGACTGTCGGGGCACAACTCTACGCACCGACCGAAGGTGCCGCAGAGCGGGTGTTCAACCAACTGAGAGGGAAAAGCGACAAGTTCGAGGTCTTTCGCCGTAAAGACGTGCTTCCCATCCTGCACTACGACAGTAATGCTCGTTCTGGCGACCCGATCGTAGTTGCAACTGGTCCTTATTACATTCGGGCTCACGCATCAGACAGCGAGCAAAAGCAAACAACTGGCATTCATGGCTTCGATCCACACCTTATGCAAGAGATGCTAGCCGTCTTTTGTGCTCAAGGACCAGACATTCGGGCGAAGACCACTGTCGATTCTTTTGAAGACGTCGACATCTATCCTCTGATAGCCGCCATTCTTAGGCTGCGAATCGGCCCAATCGATGGTGGTCTAAGCATTGTAGGGAGAGTAATACAACCCCACTCGTGAATGCGTTTGGCAAACCCAACGTAAACGATACCCAAAGGAAGGAGATATAGCGATGACGACCAAGACCACAGAGACACACAAGATAGGAACCCATGAGCAGTATCTGGCCTTCCTTGAGACGGTGTCCACACTTCGGCCGAGCCTGCACCGCTATTGTGCACGCATGACGGGTTCGATCTTGGACGGCGAAGACGTCGTACAGGAGGCCTTGATCGAGGCGTATCGGAAGCTGGACAAATACGATGAGAGCCGTCCTCTGAAGCCGTGGCTGTTTCGGATCGCTCACAATCGCTGCATCGATTTCCTGCGACGAAAGGGAGTGCGGGACGAAGCCGAGGCGGCCGCCGCCTTGCCCGAAGCGGTCTCACCATCCGAACCGGCCACACTGGGTATCGGCAAAGCAGTAGAACACCTCGTCGCGTCCCTGCCTCCGAAGGAGCGCGCATGCATTCTCCTGAAGGACGTATTTGATTACTCGCTTGACGAGATTGCGGAACTCGTCGATTCCACCGTTGGTGGCGTTAAGGCAGCGCTCAACCGCGGCCGAACGAAATTAACTTCGTCTCCTCCTTCCTCTCCCTCAGTTCGAAGTGCGAATCCCGAGTTAGCACAAATCATGCAACTTTATGTGGATCGCTTTAATCGTCAAGACTGGGACGGAGTACGTGAATTGATCAGCGCCGACGCCCGGCTCAATGTTCTCGATAGGTTTGCCGGGAAGTTTGCGGACGCGCCATGCTTCTTCAACTACGATCGGTGGCCGTGGCCTTGGAAACTGGCGCTGGGCGAAAGTGGCTGGGGAATCGGTGCTCATTGTTCTCCAACGCGGTGCCGACACATGGACGTCATACTCGGTCATTCGTATGAAGGTTATCGGCCAAAACATCGAGCAAATTGTGGACTACATTCACTGCCCGTGGATGATCCCGGCAGCCACCTCGATCTCGTTCGTTGGAAGTCGCGAGATGCGCGATTAAATCCTTGATACCCTCCGCTGTAGAAGGCAAGCCTAATGGCTAGAACAATTATGAGAACTGCATTTAGGGGTTCAGTCGGAGGCTAAGGTTCTCGAAGCCCGCTTATGGCCAATCAATAGAGGAGATCGCTATTCATCTCCTCCAAGCCCGTTTCCGTATATAGGAGTTGGGATACGGATCACGGATCAGATGGCGCATACTGGAGGAGTGGATGCGCATGTGGCAGACAATTCGCGCCTCTGCCCTCGGTCGTCATGTCCACGAGAGAGCATATGCAGCTCTCGTTCTTTCGGGTGGGTACGAAGAGGCGGGAGATCATGGACGCTTCCGGGTGAAAGCCGGCGATGTTATCTTCCATGAGCAATTTGAAGCACACCTGGACCGTTTCTCCGAAACGGGTGCAGTGGTGCTCAATCTGCGGCTGCCTGTCGGCTGTTCCTACACGCCAGGAATTGCGCGCGTGGCCGATGCTGACTCCATTGCGCGTGTGGCCGAGAGAAGCTGCCGAGACGCCCTAGACTTGCTTTTCTCCCTTGCGGCAAGCAAGATGCCGCGGCCTGCCGACTGGCCGGACGAGTTGGCTGAAGCACTGATGCAGAATCCATCTCTCAAACTCTCTCGATGGGGAGAAAACAACGGAATCGCACCGTGGGCTGTGTCGCGAGGTTTTGGTTCGGTGTTCGGTGTTTCACCAGAGGCCTTCCGTGCGCGCGTTCGCGCTCGTCGTGCATTGAAGTCTATTCAGAATACGCAGGCGCCACTCGCAACCATTGCAGCCGAGCTTGGCTTTGCCGACCAGGCGCACATGACCCGGAGCGTCAAGCAACTTGCGGGAATCGCACCGCGGGCGTGGCGAATTGCTGCAAATGGATTCAAGACAAGAGGAGCCGCCGACGCTTAGAACAGGAGCATGCGCCGGATTGGTTACGTGCTCTGTCTTCTCCTGGCATTTTCGATGGGGTTCGCCAAGCCGCCTCGGCTTCGCGCTGAGACGGTTTCCCTTCACAGCAGTACTGACTGGCAACTAAAGCCTTCTCTGAAATACGATACCCTCTGCCTACTGAATGCGCTGAGCGGTGATCCATATTATTTGCACTACTATCAAGCTGAGTACGACCACTTCCATCCTCTCTTCACACCTGCGGAGCAAGCGGCCTTCGTAGAGTTGAAGCGTGTCATCAAGGACGAGGGACAAGGAATCATCTCAGCGAAGCTGACTCTTTACTATTCCGTGGTGGATGATGAGACGCTGCCGGAGATGATGCGCACGGCGCATGACAGCTCCGCGATGGAAGCTGCGCTCAAGAAGACTTCCTACTGGAACGCGGACGGTTGGCAGAACTACGAGGCGGCGCGGCCGCCGTTGGAAGCGGCGCTGCGGGCGCTGGATCGCGTCGGGTTCCCGGCCTACTGGGCGGCGAATGCCAGGCCGAAGATTGAGAAGCGTATTGCCGAGATCTCTCGCGAGCTGCCGAAATACGACATCATTCCTGTAATCGAGAGCTACCTTGGCTTTTCCCTTCCATCGCACACGATCACTGTATATCTGCTGGCCTATTCAGAGCCTCACGGAATCCGTATTACGGGGCTGTGTTTCCTCACCCATGTGTCCTATCCGTTTAGTATCGTCCTTCATAATGCAATTCACGAATCCATGCACCCGCCTTACCACGCGGATGATCCGAAGGTCCGCGAAGCCATTGACTTGTTAGGGCGCGATCCGCTCGTGATCGACAAAGTTCAGCACCATGACCCGTCCTTGGGATACAACATGACAGCTGGCTACATCGAAGAAGATTCTGTGCAGGCGTTAGAGCAGCTAGTCAGCGAGAAATTCGGAGTCGGCCGCAACCCTTGCGAATACTGGAAGGAGCAGGACGGTGGCATGCATGTGCTGGCTGCGGCGATGTATACGGATTACAAGCAGGCGTCATCTCCCAATCCCGAGCCCTACTGGCAGTGGTTCGTGCGCGCGGTCCAGGATGGGCAGCTCCGCGGAAGCAACCTGCAGAAAACCGTTCAGTCCTTCTTTTCTCCAAACCATTGCCATTAGCCATCCGCGATTTATGATTACGATCTCTCGATAATCTTCGAATCGATCGCGAATGACGAACTACAGGAAGTTGTTCCGGGGCCCGATGTCGGCTTCTGGGAAGTTCGCCAGATCAGTACTGAGAAGCGCGCTTGCCTTAACGAATGGAGTAGTTCCTGGTTGGTTGCCCAACCCCAGATTATCCGCTTCGGCGTGACGTCCATCAATTCCCTTCTCTCTTGCTCCCCACTCATGCTCCTCCTCTCTCCACGCTTAGGACGTCGCTGCGGGAAAGCGATATCAGACTCGAAATCGTATTAACAAGTCATTCCATCGGGCATCAATCGAGATCCCAGCCAGAGGTCACCAACGAGAGACACACGACGGCCCAACGACTTGTGCCTATTTTGTGCCTATACAACAGGCCATAGCGGAGCACTTTTGGCCTGACTCAAGGAGGAGCCATGCAAAAAGGAAGCCTCATTCAATCTTCGCGGCGTCGTGGACCTGATGTCTGGGAGTATCGATGGAGAGAGTCTTGCCCCGGCGATAAGAGAAAGCATCGCAGAATCGTGATCGGATCGCTTGACACCCTCAGAGACAAAGCGGCGGCGCTGAAAGCTACTGCGGCTCTGCGCAGAGAAATCAAATGCTAGGTGGGGCAAGTATTGCGTTCATACCTTGGTGCAATTGCGTTCCTTCAGCGGTGGTGGTGAGATCTCCGTATGACATCCTCAAATGCAGAGCCCAATCGAAATCTCCAGACCCCGCTTCGTAGTTGTTGCAAGAGGTTTTCTGCAAAGACAGGAAAGTTGCCGTTTTGTGTACGAGTCGCGAGCCTCCTGCTTGGCGCTCCAGTCGAACTTGGGGTTATTTTCGAGGTCGGTGATTTGACGATGTCTGACAAACATCGTGGAGGTATTTATGTTTCGAAGCCTGCGATCATTGCTGTCTGCTCGGATTGCTTTTCTAATGCTTGCCCTCATGTGCCTCAGTGCCTCTGCGCAAATGAACGCACCTGACTCATCCGATTTGCAAGAGTCGGCACAAAGCAAAATTGCGCGCGCCCTCTCCGCGGGCCCTCTGAATGTGACGAAAAACGCCACGGTCGCTGAGATGGACGCCCAAGGACAGATGAAAATCCTCCGGCCAGGAACCAATGATTTCACGTGCCTGCCTGGAGATCCCAAAGGCATCGGATCACCCCCGATGTGTGAGGACAAAGTCGCAATGCAATGGAATCACGATTTCGCGGAACACAAAGCAAAGCCGACTATCAACGTTCCGGGTGTCGAATACATGCTCGCGGGAGCGACGCAGCGAAGCGACTCCGACCCATTCGACAAAACTGACCCACCCATCAGAATCGGACCGCATTGGATGATTCTTTGGCCCTTTAATCCGAAAACCACGGGCCTGCCTACGACTCACAAGCCAACGGGCGCTTACATCATGTGGGCAGGCACTCCTTGGGCTCACGTCCATATTATGGGCGCACCTTAACATCTTTATTATGGGCGCACCTTAACATCTTTATTATGGGCGCTAAATTCTGTTGCTGCTAGCAGTGCAGTCGGCAAAACAGTAAAAGGAGGAATTTTATGGCAACTGCAATTGCAATCGGAACGATGACGGTGGCGCAAGTGTCCAAACCCGGAGCAGATTTCCAGATCGTCGAGCGCAAGATTCCCGAGCCGTCTGTAGGAGAGGTGCGGATCAAGGTGCAAGCCTGTGGCGTCTGCCACAGTGACGTGTTCACGAAAGAGGGTCTATGGCCGGGAATTCAATATCCCCGAGTTCCAGGACATGAAGTGGTCGGCTTCGTCGATGAGGTAGGCGCTGGTGTTTCCCAGTGGAAGAAAGGGCAGCGCACTGGTGTCGGCTGGCACGGCGGACACGACAATACGTGTCGGGAGTGCCGGCGGGGAGATTTTCGCAATTGCCGCAATTTGAAAGTTCCAGGCATCAGTTACGACGGCGGATACCAGCAATACATGCTGGCTCCCGAGGAAGCAGTGGTGGCAATACCGGAAACCCTAAGGGACACCGAAGCAGCACCGCTGCTGTGCGCCGGGGTTACCACATTTGACTCCCTGCGGAACAGCGGCGCGTTGCCCGGCGACCTTGTCGCGATTCAGGGCATCGGTGGTCTGGGCCATCTCGGGATTCAATTCGCGAACAAGTTTGGTTACAAGGTGGCGGCTGTTGGGCGCGGGACCGACACCGCGCCGCTCGCGAAAAAGCTCGGAGCCAGCGTGTACATCGATACCAAATCGACGAACGCAGCAGAGGCTTTGCAAAAATTGGGCGGCGCACAGGTCATCCTGGCTACCGCCCCAAACTCAAAGGCTATGTCCGAACTCATCGACGGTCTGGGACCAAACGGCAAGCTGATCGTTATCGGTGTTTCATCTGATCCCATTCAGTTCACACCGATACAGCTCATTACTCGGACAGGAGATATTCAAGGCTGGGCTGCCGGTACACCCGCCGGTGAAGAGGACACACTAAACTTCGCAGAACTTACTGGCGTACGTCCCATGATCGAGACATACCCGCTGGAAAAGGCAGGTGAAGCTTACGCCCGCATGATGAGCGGCAAGGCACAATTTCGCGTTGTTCTGACGATGTGAAGTTGGGGAAGGCTGGTCAATACTGCGAACGGTGGTGAAGGGCTTGCCGTAGCTGACGTGTGGTGATGCGTTTTTTGACCGAGTGTTTGCACCAAGCTCGCGAGGCAACACGTTGAATCGGAGGAGTAGGATGACGCCGGACAAACCGAATATTATCTTAGTGCACGGCGCCTGGGGCGACGCTTCACACTGGCGGCACGTCATTCCTCCCCTGCATGAAAAAGGCTACCGGGTCTTCGCAGTGCAGAACCCTCTGACATCGTTGTCCGACGATATCGACCGAACCATCAAAATGGCCGCTGCGCAGGATGCTCCCACGCTATTAGTCGGCCATGCTTATGGTTGCGCAGTCATCACGGGTGCTGGCCTCACGCCAAATGTCGTGGGCCTCGTCTATTTGGCAGGACCTGCTCTCGATGAGGGAGAGAGCCTCAAGAGCCTTTGGGCGCGGCGAGCACCGCCTGAAGGGGCGGCTAATATCCGCGAGGACAAATATGGCTTTTTATGGATCGAAGTCGAGAAGTTTCACGAGACTTTCTGTCACGATCTCGAAGACCGGACAGAATCCCTAGTGTGGGCTCTTACGCAGAAGCCAACAGCGGCGCGTTGCTTCGAAGAGAGGTCGGGAGCACCGGCCTGGAGAGTGAAGCCCAGTTGGTATCAGATCTCGGCCAACGACCGGTTGATTCCTACCGAGACCGAAAAGTGGATGGCGGAGAGAATCAACGCAAGAAGGACGATTACGTTGCCAACGAGCCACGCTTCCATTGCAACTCGCCCCGATGACATCGTGCAACTAATCGAGGAAGCAAGCAATGCCGTCGTCGCGAAGCCTGCCGGTTTCCGCTAGAAAAACGGATGTGCTACGTATGGCGCACAACAGTTTCATTACCTGCTGTAGTCCAATTACGAAGATAAGGAGTATTTCGATGCTCTTGGTGATGCTTCCACAGATGCCAAAGCGGGACTGGAAGTTGTGCTGGTCAGCCTTTTCGTCCAGATGCCGCACGGAGCTTGGCGTCCATCTTCACCAACCCCGCGAGCGAGTCAGCCTTCATCTTTTGCATCACTTTACCCCGGTGCGTTTTTACGGTAATCACGCTGATGCCGAGTTCGTCAGCGACCTGCTTATTCAATAAGCCCGAAACCACCAACGCCATCACTTGCCGTTCGCGAGGCGAAACTGACCCGTAACGGTCCCGGAGTTCCTGAATTTCCGCCGCATGACCGAGAGCGTTACGGCTCCGTTCAAGGGCCTGCCGGATGGCCGCCAATAGCTCTTCGTTACTGACTGGTTTCGTCAAGAATTCAACCGCGCCTGCTTTCATGGCCTGGACTGATTTGGGTACGTCGCCATAACCGGTGATGAAAATGATCGGCATGTCCGTCCGCTCAACAGCAATACGCTTCTGAAGTTCGAGACCGCTGAGGCCTGGGAGAGAAATGTCAAGAACAAGACAACTCGGAACAAGTGAACGAGGGCGATCGAGGAATTCCTGTGCCGATGCGAAAATCTCTGGCTGCCAGCCTATCTTGCGGATTAATAACTCCAGCGCTTCACGCACTGAGACGTCGTCGTCAACGACGAACACGATAGGCCTCGCAGTCGGCACTGGTGATGAGTCCACTGCATGACCAAGTGATCTCGCCACGCTCGTTTTATCCCCCCGGCTTGCCGGGTGGGAACTGTCAGTTTCCTCGAAGTGCAACATTGACAGCCTCCAACAGAACTGTGCTTATGACTGGCTTGAGCAGGAATCCCACCGCTCCTTGTTCAAGCGCTCTCTTCCGAATTCCTTCGTCCTTCTGACCGGTGATAAAGATGATTGGAAGCGCTGGACCCCGAAGCTTCAATTGTCGTTGAAGATCGAGTCCCGTTACGCCAGGCATGACGACGTCAAGGATCAGACAGCGGGTCTGGCTCACGCAATCGGACCCGAGAAACTCTTCCGCCGACGAAAACGCGCGGGCGCAAAAGCCGAACTGCCTCAGCAAATTAGGGAGGGATTCGCGGACTGATACATCGTCATCAACGACCGTCACAAGTGGACGTTCGATGGATTCCCGATCTCGGTTGGACTCCATAAGTGAAGAATGCGCTCCTGCCATGTAGTCGGTCAATCGCACTAAGGTATGAACGTTGGAATCGGTATTCAGCATCGAACTTACATCATGCGGCATCCATCGCACCATCCGGCCCGCTGCAGCGAGTTCCCTCAGCCACCAAACCGGCCGCTTTGCAGGGTATTGAGAATGAAAACGTGGCTCCTGGACCATCATTCGCTGTCGCCCACAAACGCCCCTCATGAGCCTCGATGATGGAACGACTGATCGACAGGCCGATCCCCATGCCTTCATTCTTTGTCGTATAGAAGGCTTCGAAGAGTCTGTCCGCAGCCTGGGGTTCGAAACCGATCCCTGCATCTTTCACGCTAAGCTGCACCCGATCGCCTTCCTCTCTTTCGGTTCTGATCAATAATTCTCTCGGACGATCGTCGACATTGCTCATCGCGTCTGAGGCGTTTCGTACGAGGTTCATAATGACCTGCTGAACTTGGACACGGTCCGCCATGAGGAGTGGCAGATTGTCGGCAAGTTCCTGCAGAACGATCACCCGCCATCTTTGCAAATCGCTCAACGACAGGGAAATCACCTCCCGTGTGGCCTGATTCAGGTCCATCAATTCGGGGGACGGATCTTTTTTGCTATAAAGCGCGCGTAATCGCTTGATCACGTCAGAGGCTCGGTTTGCATCACGCATCGTGCGCTGTGTAGTTTCCCGAGCGCCGTCGACATCGGGAGGATCGGTAGAAAGCATTAACAAACAGGTGTCGGTGTTGGTCATAATGCCAAATAGCGGCTGGTTGACTTCGTGCGCGATCGATGAGGTAAGCTCTCCCATCGTCATCACACGCGCCACGCGGGCGAGTTCGGCTTGCGTGTTGCGTAGCTCTTCCTGCGCATGCCTCCAATCGTGCATGTCCACAACTGTGCCGTACCACTTTAGAATCCGCCCTTGTTGGTCGAGCAGCGGAAGCGCGCTCGTTACGCACCATCGATAGGTGCGATCGGCAGCGTGGAAGGTGCGAATCTCGACTCGGTACGGGGCTCCGGTTGTGACACAGGCTCTCCACGTTCGAGCTGTCCGTTCAACATCGTCTGGATGAAGAAGTTTTGTCCAACCGCTACCCATGATTTCGTCAGCAGAGAAGCCCGTGTAGTCGAGCACGCGGGCATTGCAATAATCGATTGTCCCTTCTGCGGTGGCGCTCCATAGCATTTCCGGTATGGTCTCGGTCATCTGGCGCAGGTTGAGTTCGCTCTCTCTTAGTCTTTTTTCTGCCAGTTTGGAGTCGGTAATGTCCCGAATGAAGGCGCCAAAAAACCAATTCTGGCCGAGTCTCATTGGCGATACTTCCAACTCCGCCGGGAACTCAACACCGTTGCGCCGGATGGCCGTGACTTCGATACGCCGTCGCAATATGGGGCCATCACCGGTAGCCAGGAAGTGACGTAAGCCGCGCTCGTGGGCCATCCGTAGTCGCTCCGGGATAATCAGATCCGACATGTGCTGGCCGATCACCTCCTTATTACTCCATCCGAACACAATTTCAGCTTGCTTATTCCAATCGGTAATCGCCCCTTGAGCGTCCATCGTGATAACCGCATCTAACGCGGTGTCGACGATCAGCCGGTTTGTTTCAACAGCCCTCCGTAAATTCTCTTGGGACTGTTTCTGATCCTCAATGTCAGTGGATGTACACACAAACCGAAGAAGATTTCCTTCCGCATCACGTAACGCCGCGGCTCGATTGAGATGCCAGCGGTATGCCCCGTCCTGCACGCGGCGAAACCTCGCTTCCATTGTAAAATCCTGCCCTGAGCGTATCCCGTCGCAAATGCTCTTTGACGCTGCTTCTCGATCCTCAGGATGGATTGCAGTCATCCACGCGTCGGAATTTGATTGGACGTAATCGAGTGCCTGACCGGAGTATTCCAGCCAGTTTCGGTTCACGAAATCCGGCGTCCCATCAGGCCTGAGCGTCCACGCCGCTACAGGGATTTGTTGAAGGAGGTCAACCTGGAACCGAAGGTCTTCGTTGGCCTCGGCAAGTTCTCGTGTGCTACGTTCCAACTCCTGGGTCCGAACTCGAACCTGCGTCTCCAACCCGTTTGCCAGTTCGCGGACTGCGGTTTCCGCTTTTTCGCGCGCTGCGTTTTCCAACTTGAGGTTCTCAATGGACTCCAGGACCTGACATGCCGCTGACGCGAAACGACTCGTGCGTTCCAGCAGTCTTAGGTCCTCGGCGTCGAATCTGCGACGACTGTCGTGTGCGAACGCCCAAATTGTACCCACCGGCTTACCGTTTGCATAAAACGGAACAAAGAGCCCTTCCTCGGTTACGGGCATGGTCCTGCTGAAATTCAGATAACGCCGTTCCCAATGGGTGAATAGCATCGGAACATTGCGTTCGAGCACTTCGCCGCATGGGCAGGAATTGCGCGGGACATTTGAGCCGGCGTGGGGCCGCCACGCGCCGGCAATCGCTGCCCAGTAGAACCTCTTTTCGTCTCCCGTCAGCAGACTTAAGCCGGCAGAATCAGCATGCAACAGCTCAAGGACTCTATCGGCCAATGTTTGTAGGATGGTACCTGGGGAGTCAGCTAGCGCGTTGGCTAGTGCGACAAGTGCTCGATTCTCCGTCTCGTAGTCGGGCGAACGCGATGGGCGATTGCGCAATTCCTGGGTGCGAAGAATCGATTCCAAAGGAAGCCCTGGAATTGGAGTTTCGAGTAGAAAATCATCTTGCAAATTAACAGAGTCGGTCACGTTTTCACCTCCACGCAGGAACCCGAAGTGAGCGCCAACCCGTCTGTACCCACATACGGCGTGGCGTAGTGCTTTGCGTCTAAGCTCGTTCTCGATGGTAATCCCCTGTCCATATGGAAGGATCTGCCACAAGGGGTGTCAATCATACTTTGGTATTGATCCGTTATAGGTATCAGCAAACGTGTGCTCCTAGATCTCTCCATGGAAGGTTCCTCGCATAAGCATTTACTGCCCACGGGTCTTCGGTCGAGAGGACCTCGAACCCTTGATCTTCATTCGGCCAGCGTTTACGAGGCTAACGACGCCTTTGAGGATAAGAGAAACGGTTGGCGCGCACTTGCGGTGATTCCAATTCCTGCAGTTCTGACTTGGATAGCAGTGTGCCGCGCAGAACGTCAATCAGTAGTTTGCTGTAGTTCCGTACGTGCTTTTCCCGGCATGCGGCTCTAGAGGATAGCGAGTGTGATCGCGATGTGCCATCCGGATGTTTCGAACTTCCCTCGTACCTAATGCAAATCGAAAGTTGTGACGCGCTCCGCACAAATCATGCAAAGGTATCAATTCATACCCTTGTCTAATAGATTCGGCTCTGCTCCTCTGGTTCAATCATCATCAAGCGAGACAAGTTCGAACGAGAACTCGCCATCGCACACTAACCGAATCAATTGAAAGGGAGAGCTGATATGACAAGAATGATTTCGATCGCGATTATTTGTGGGGCCGCCGCACTGACTGGGGCCGCGTCCTCTGCACTGTCACAAACAACATCACAAGCTGAGTATCACTACGCGCTGCCCCTTAATCTTGCGGTTGAGGCCGCGACCGAGGCTGTTCGTGTATGCGCCCAAAACGGATATCAAGTGAGCGCAACAGTCGTGGACATGGATGGGGTGCGGCAGGTAGACCTTCGCGGTGATGGCGCCACCATTCATACAGCGGAATCGAGTTATGACAAGGCGTATACGGTGGTCACGCTGGGGCCGATCTTCGACTTTGATACGTCCGGCAAGTTCTTCGAGATGACGAAGACCAGTCCCTATGCGCCGCGGCTTTCAACCATGCATAACGTTATGGCGCTTCCGGGCGCAGTGGCGTTCAAGTCGAAGAACGTCATCGTAGGCGCTCTTGGCGTGGGGGGCGCTCCCGGCGGAGACAAGGACGAAGTCTGCGCGCAGGCTGGGATGGCGAAGGTCGCCGACCGGCTTCCACGTTGAGTATCACTGAAGTCCAGGCTTATGGGATCCACGAATCGGGAGAAGAGGAGGGAGTCATGGAAGGCGCAGCAGCACGGGATGCAGGATGGCCTAACGCGGGCCAAAGCGATCTGCACAAGGGAGAAACCGGCACGATCGCTTTGCCTCTAGCAGAACGTCTGGAATGCGTGATTCGCACCCGTGCTTCTGGCTTAATCGCAGATGTGACGGCAACAAAAACTGAACGTGCGCCAGACCAACGTCCACAGCATGCATTCGACTGGCTGCTCGTGGCCGTTCTGAGCATGACGGCGGGTTCGGTCGACCTTATCGGATTCCTCGCTTTCGGAGGGTTGTTTACCGCGCACATTACGGGAAACATAGTTATCCTTGCCGCCCATTACATAACCGGTGGCTTTAGCCGGATCGGACCGCTAATCGCGGTTCCAGTTTTCATCGCTGTCTTAGGGACGGTTGTTTGGTCGTTCGAGGACAAGCCGAAGCATCAGACCTTGCGAGCATTGCTGATTCTACATGCAGCACTTCTGACTGGATTTTTCGCGGTTTCCACCGCGCTTGGTCCCTTCGCGAATCCCGGAGGCGCAGTGGCAGCGTCTGTGGGCATGCTCGGAGTTGCAGCGATGGCCACTCAAAATGCGCTTGTCAAACTCGATCTGCCAGGTTTCCCTACGACGGCGGTACTCACCACGAATACTGTCCAGTTGACAGTCGAGCTTACAACTCTACTGCGCGGCAATGCCTCACCTGAACAAATGGCCCTAGCTCGGCGCCGTATTCGGATGACTCTTCCGGCCTTCGCGGGTTTCATTGCGGGTTGTACGACGGGCGGGTTGCTCGAAGTGCACTTCGGACTGCGGGCTTTGGCATTTCCGGTTGTGCTGGCCGTACTTGCAATACCGTTGAGTGAGTACACCGTAAGAACGGTTCTGACGACGAAAGCTAACTTCGCTTGCGCCGTCTCCACGGCTGATGCGAAAGCAACAATCGATAACTTCGTCTAGTGGTCTCGGAGCTCATGGCTTCACCAGAATTGTGCATGGAATCAAAATTCTAAAGAGGAGGTTTGGTATGTCAGACAACAAACAAGCAAGCACCGTGGAAGCACAACGAGGTATCGTTCGACCTCATCAGCCGGGCCAGGATGTTTTCAGATCGGTCCTGCCGGAAGAAATCGACTGGAAACCCTTCCCGTCGTTCCCTCCTTCGGTTCGCCTGGCAGTCGTCGTCGGTCAGCCCTCGGAGGCCGGGCCGTACACCATCAGGGTGAAAGCGCCGCACGGCGCGAAACTGATGCCACACCGGCACCCGGAGGATCGAGTCTACACAGTTATTTCAGGCGTTTTCTACATCGGCCTCGGCGATCAGTTCGACGCCGATAAGCTGCAGGCATATCCGGCCGGTAGCGTCATCGTTCTACCCGGCAATACATCCCATTTTCATTGGGCGAAATCCAGTGAGTACATCACACAAGTTTCGGCGATTGGGCCGCTTGGTCTTGAATACGTAAACGCGAAAGACGATCCGCGAAACCAGCAGCCTGGGAATTGAGCCCGAGCCCAACTACTTAAGTGTCTAGAAGCAGAAGCTCGTTTTCGCATATCTGTGTCGAGTGTTGACGGAATGGGAGTATGAAGAGCTCGTCACTTCGACGCTTGCCAAGGGTATCGCAACTGTACGTAAACCCGAGCGCTGTATGAGCAGCCAAGTTCTTAGTTTCGCTGCGGATCGGCGCGAATTGAACGACATCTCAATGGAGGTAATAGGCGATGGCACACCGAGTGGCAGATGAGTTAATTAGCAGACTGGTTGAAGCGGGCGTCGAAAGACTTTACGGCGTCGTGGGCGACAGCCTGAATCCGGTGACGGATGCTTTGCGAATAAACGGCAAAGTTAAGTGGATTCACGTGCGCCACGAAGAAACTGCCGCGTTTGCGGCAGGCGCCGAGGCTCAGCTCAACGGGAAACTCGCGGCCTGCGGTGGCAGCTGCGGTCCCGGCAACCTTCACCTGATCAACGGACTCTTCGATGCTCATCGCAGCAATGCTCCAGTACTCGCGATCGCATCGCATATTCCAAGTAGTGAGATCGGCACTGGATATCTCCAGGAAACTCATCCGGAAATTCTTTTCAAAGAATGCAGTCACTACTGTGAGCTGATTTCGAATCCGAAGCAGTTTGAGCGTGTTCTTCACATCGCCATGCAGAGTGCAGTCGGAAAAGGCGGAGTAGCCGTAGTCGTGTTGCCCGGCGACGTGTCTGGGATGGAGATTGCGAAGGATGGCTCTCCTCGTTCCGTGGTCCGGCAAAGGCCCTCCATCCGCCCCTGTGAAAAGGACTTGGCGCAACTGGCGGAGTTGATTAATTCTTCGAAAAAAGTGGCCCTCTTCTGCGGGATCGGATGTGCCGGTGCCCACGATGAGCTAATGGCTCTGGCTGACAAGTTAAAGTCTCCCGTCGGCCATTCGTACCGCGGGAAACCGTTCGTCGAGTTCGACAACCCGTTTGATGTCGGAATGAGTGGACTGCTTGGATTCGGCGCGGCGTACCAGGCCATGCACGAATGCGACCTGCTGCTACTCTTGGGCACTGATTTTCCCTATAGCAAATTCCTGCCAACCAAACCCAAGATTGTCCAGGTTGACATTAGAGTTGAGAACTTGGGCCGACGAAGCAAACTGGATCTCGGATTATGGGGCGATATGGGCGAAACTATCCGCGCGCTACTCCCGATGATTGAAGCCAAGTCGGATCGCTCGTTTTTGGACGCGATGCTCGGAAACCATAAAAAGGCGCTTCGGGACCTGAATGCCTACGTAAATCACGTTGGGAAACGGAGGCCCATGCACCCTGAGCCTGTCGCGGCCGCGCTGAGTGACATTGCGGCAGACGACGCGATTTTTACTGCTGATACCGGCATGTGTAACGTCTGGTCTTCCCGGTACATTCGAGCGACGAAGGACCGGCGCTTGATCGGCTCATTCACCCACGGGTCCATGGCAAACGCACTCCCTCAGGCCATTGGCGCCCAACTTTGCTATCCCGGAAGACAGGTAATCGCAATGGCGGGAGATGGCGGCCTCGCCATGCTCATGGGCGAGTTGTTGACGGTGACACAGTACGACCTCCCGATCAAGATCGTAGTCTTCAACAACAGCGCTCTCGGGATGGTGAAACTGGAGATGGAAGTCGACGGAATACCCGACTATCAGACGGATTTGAAGAACCCGAACTTTGCAAAGCTGGCCGAGGCGATCGGGATGATGGGGGTAAGAATCGAAAACCCAGCCGATCTGTCCTCTGGACTAAAGCAAGCGCTTCAGCATTCGGGTCCGGCGCTCATTGATGTGGTCACCGATCCAAATGCGCTTTCTCTGCCGTCCCATATCGAGGCGGACCAAGTCGTTGGCTTCGCAGTCGCCATGGGGAAACTGGTCCTCGCCGGTGGTATCGACGAGGTTGTAGACACAATTGAAACCAACATTCGGAATATATGAGAACTCTCTCTCGCACTTCGGCACCGTGCAGGTGGTTCCGAGCCTGTCCTCATTATTGTCCCGTAGGATTGATCCTCCTCCGCGTGGCCGACAGACGAATGGCTTGCTTAGACCGTAGGCAATTCCGACCGCATCCTGCTTTATCGACAACGAGAGGCACCGCATGAATCTACCCGACGCGCCGATTGCACACGAAGGCTTCTTCGCCACGCACTTCTTCACCGTGAGGGACCTGGAAAAATCGAAGGACTTCTATGTCCGAATTCTTGGCGGGAAAGTCATCAAGCCGGAAAATCCCTGCTACATCAAGTTGGCTAATACCTGGATCATTCTCAATTCCGGCGGTGGCCCGACTCCCGACAAGCCAGAAGTCCTCCTCGAGACTCCGTCGAATCTCAATAGAGTGAATAGCTTTCTCGACTTGCGTGTCGCTGACATCCGGGCCTGCTACAAACAGTGGCGCGACAAAGGAGCGTTCTTTCTTACCGAGCCGCTAAACAATCGCGGCTGGGAATGGCGCTGCTACATGCGTGATCCAGACGGCTACCTCATCGAGGTCGGCCAATATACTCAAATCGCCCTCGACTGGTTCACAAACGCCACTTGAGGTGCCAGAGGCAACTTCATCTCCTAAAGACGTGCGTATAGAATCTGCAACTGCCTGTGGTACGGCACACAGTTGTGGACATGCACGAGGTGAGTCGGATCACCTGGGGGACTCGATTCTATGAATCTAAGGTTCTCATGTGCTTTGATTGCGCGCTTAAAGATTTGGCGAACTAGAGGTGTGCTCTGCGAGGGAACAGCGGACACCGATCGATGCCGGAAGTCGGTGACAGGGCAGCGTTCTAACCAACTGAACTACGTCCCCACTCGCCAAATCGATGATCCGCAATCGCCAGTGTTTATGGGGTTTTACGTGATTCGCATACAGCGTATCGAATCACCCTGGTTGCGGAAAAACATTACGATTCCTGTCCGAACCGTCTCAAATATCCTAACAGCTTCCCCGAGAACGCGAAAGACCTGAAGACCAGGCCACAGCGCGAGGCGAGAGAGGCCGTCGATGCTGTACACGCCAAACATTGCTTTCGCCGCTCATTGACCTGCCGGTGCGAGCGCGCGATCCACCGGCTTGGCGTCTGTCTCAGGAAGCTTTCGGCGTAGCCGTGCAAACGCGGTGCGCACAATGAAAACGTTCAGTAATATCGAGATCAATGACGCCGCAATTGCCGTACTGAAGACGTTCTCGGCCACGATGCCGGATGATCGCGCGACTTGCACGACCACGAACGAGAGTTCGCCAATCTGGGTCAGCCCGGCGGCCACTGCAATCGCGCTCCAAATGGGATAACGGAAGAGCCACACGATCATCGTCCACACCAGAAATTTTCCGACCGCAATAAGAAGAAGCATCAGTCCGAGAAGCGGCAGGCTATTCAAAAGCTCCTTGGGATCAATCAAAGTTCCCAGCGAGACGAAAAAGAGCGCCACAAAGGCGTCGCGAAGTGGCACAAGCTGAGTATGTGCGTCGTGCAGATCCGGCAAACTACTTATGGAGAGTCCAGCAAGGAATGCGCCCAGTGCGACGGAGAATCCAACCGCTTGTGCCAACGCAGCAGTCCCCAGGCAAATCGCGATTGCCACCAGCAGGAGAAGCTCCGAATTGCACGTCAACTTGACGCGCCGCAAGAGGCGCGGGATCACCTTGATCGCCAGAAAGACCAGCGGGACTAGGAGGATCAGCGCCTTACCGAGAATCCACCCTGCCCTCGCAAAGCGGCCGTCTCCGGGGCCCCCAAGTACGGGAAGAACCACGGTCATGCAGATAACCGCGAGATCTTCAACTAGCGTGATGCCGATCATCACGCGGCCATAGGTCGTGGTCAGCGTTCCACTGTCGCTCAGCAGCCGCGCCAGTACCATCGTGCTTGCGACTGAGACCGTTGCGCCGATCACTGCACCTTCCGTTAAACTCCATCCCAGCAGATGTGCAGCCGCGGCCGCGATGCCCACCATCAACAGAATTCCTATCGGCGCCCCGACGAGGGCGACCCATTTCACACGTATCAAATCCGGAATTGAGAACTCCACTCCGATCGAGAACATCAGCAGAACAACGCCGACCTCAGCAAATACTTCGAAGGTATGCAAGTCAGAAAGGTGAGGACCAGGAGTGAACGGGCTCACAGCGATCCCGCCAACGATGAATCCCAGGATCAAGGGCAACCTGAGCCGCCACGCCAGTAACCCCCCAAGCACGGCGGCCACGAAGATGTACGTCAGATCACGGAACAGAATCGGGTTCGCTTCCATATGCTTTGGCCACCAGGCGGGCCCACATGGGCCCTTTCATTTATTTTGCAACGGAAGCCCAAACGGCAGCGAGCAAAGATAAAGACGAGGTTCTGCAGAATTGAGTTCCAGGAACTGTACATGTTTCTGCGAAACGGGGCTGAGTCCAGCGACCAGGCGGTTCCTCCAGACAAGGGGGCGATCGACCCTCGTGATTTTGAAGTGACCGCCAGCAACTGCTGGTGCGTTTAGAATTGGTGGGCAGTGCAGGACTCGAACCTGCGACCTCCTGCTTGTAAGGCAGGCGCTCTAACCAGCTGAGCTAACCGCCCACGATGAAACAAAGACTTATTGCAACTTTCGGCGCCGCTGAACCAAGATTGAACAGAGTTGGGCCGCAGCCGTGGCTGAACAAGTTGGCTGAAAAGCACACCAGATCTCTAGTGCTGCCCGCCAAGTTCTACCCGAAAAGCATTCTAGCAGAGGCCAGAATTTCGGTACCCGCAGCGAGTGTCGCAGCGCAGGGGCATTAGAGAAATAAAACTGATCTTTCACCAGCCGCGCGATCTTGTTTACACAGGTTGTTTACAGAGGAAGGACTTGCGCGTTTCGAAAGTGTTCCACTTTTCATCAGTCCGCGTGTTCGCGTTGCTGCTGCCGGTGACAGTGGTCGCGGTCGCACCACGAACTGCGGCGCAGGGCGGTCCGCCTTATTACACCAACGATCCAGGAACGCCGGGCAAACTCAACTGGGAAATCAATCTCGGCTATATGCCATTTTTCTACAGCAATCAATCCGTCTCTCACGTGCCCGACCTCGACATCAATTTCGGCGTTGGCGACCGCATCCAGCTCACATATGAAAACGCCTGGCTGAGAGTTCAAAATCCCTCTTCTGGGACGAGGTTCGGGCTAGGTCAATCCAATCCCGGCGTCAAATGGCCCTTCTACGATGCCGGGGAGTCCGGCCTCAACGTCTCGGTTTTCCCTCAGCTTTTCCTTAACAACCCGAACGACGCCGTCCGCCGCGGGATCACGCCCGCGAGCCAGGCTTTCCTTTTGCCCTTCGAGTTCTCCAGAAAATTTGGCCCCATCGATGTGGATTATGAAATCGGTTATCAGTTTGTGCACAAGGGACCGGATGGATGGATTACCGGCCTTGTACTCGGCCACGATTTCACCCCAAAGCTCGAAGCGGACGTCGAATTCTATTCACAAGGGACTTTCCATCCCTCAGAGAGCCAGCCAACCATCGACTTTGGGTTTCGCTATAAAATTCACAGTCCGGTGATCTTCCTCTTCATGGCCGGACGCAGCCTGGAACCTACTCGCAGCAACCAGTCTTACTTCCTGGGTTATTTCGGGTTTCAATTCCTGCTTCCGCCAAAATCGTACAAGTCTGATTGAACCCAGACTCTGCAGCACGAATGATCGTCTCTGTGGGGAGAATCCATTCGGAGTGGACAGCGGAATCTCACCCGTCTGCGGTGAGATCCCCGCCCCTGCTAGACTGACGCGGTGCGCCGTCTGATCGTCAATGCCGATGACTTTGGCTTCACTGCAGGCATCAATCGCGCCATCGTCGAGGCTCACACTCGCGGAATCGTGACCTCCACCACGCTGATGGCCAATGGGCGCGCCTTTGACGATGCCGTGCGTTCGGCAGCGACGGTTCCTCGTCTGAGTGTGGGCTGCCATGTCGTACTAATCGACGGTATGCCGGTTCTAGACGCGGAACAACTGCCTTCCATCACTACGACGGACTCGAGTGGACCTCGCTTCCGGGATGGACTGAAATCTTTCGCCGCTCGTGCTCTTGCTGGCCGTTTGAATCCGTGCGAGATCGAAATGGAAGTCAGCGCGCAGATTCGCAGACTACAATCGGCCGGCGTCATCGTCTCTCACGTCGATACCCACAAACACACGCACCTGTTTCCAGCGGTGCTGCGGCCTTTGCTGCGTGCTGCCCGGGCCTGCGGCGTCGGCGCCATTCGTAATCCGTTTGGCCCCAGCAAACCGCTGAAGTCGACCGCGCTGTTGGCCCGTCCCGGTCTTTGGGTTCGCTACGCCGAGGTAAGAATTCTTCGCACATTGGCTGCCAAGTTCCGCGAGGCAGTGAAACGGGAAGGTTTCGTGACTCCAGACGGCACGCTCGGCATCGTCGTCACTGGTGCTCTCGATGAAAAGCTGTTCCGCGGCATCGCAGCCATCATTCCCGAAGGAACCTGGGAATTCGTCTGCCATCCGGGCTACAACGACGCTGATCTCACCTCAGCCCGAACTCGCCTGCGCCAATCGCGCGAGACCGAGCTGCGCGTTTTAACCCTGCCGGAGGCGCGGCAGTTGCTGTTGGATGAAGGAATCGCTTTGATTTCCCATCGCGATCTCCTTCGCTCGGAAACCGAGCCCTAGTGTTTTCCGGTTCCCTTGCGACGAGCTGGCAAAGATCGAATGACCTTGGTAACCTTTCGCACGTGCCTGTCTGGGTTATGATTGGGTTAGAACCGGCTCAGAGATTCTAGCTGGGAGGCCTTTTATCATGTCTGCCACTGGGGCAGCCCCGCGAGCGACCTTGGACCTGCGCGTACGTGTGTGGGGCATGGGTGCGAACGGTCAACCCTTCCATCAAAACGCCACCGCACAGAATGTCAGCATCACCGGAGCCTGCATTTCCGGCATCGAGCAGGAGCTGAAGGTGGGCGACGTCATCGGCATTCAATACGAGACGAAGAAAGCTCGCTGCAAAGTAGTCTGGGTGTCGGAAGCCACAGGATTAAAGAAGGTTCAGGTCGGAGTTCAGTTGGTGGTCGATCAGGAGTGCCCGTGGCTTACCCAACTGCCCGCCGAAGTTCGGTCCAACCTTCCGGCTCCCACTCCCGATAATCGCCGAAGGTTTCAGCGCCATAAGATCTCGTTTCCTCTCGAATTCAAAGATGAGCGCGTGAATACGCCCATGCGCGTAAACGCCACTGACATCAGCGGCAACGGTTGTTATGTTGAGACTGCCATGCCGTTGGCGATCACGACCGTGCTCAGGGTAGATTTCTGGATCGACCAGGAGCATATCACCGCTTCCGCCACGGTCCGCACCCGTGATCCCGGCGTCGGTATGGGTATCGAATTCACCGGCCTGCCTGAGGAGACAAAGAAACGCTTCCAAGCTCACCTCGACAAGCTGGATCCCGGCATGATGAAGCCCGGACCAAAAGCTGAAGAATAACTCCTCCCGCGTTAAATCACCGTCGCTCGTTTCCTCGCGTCGTTTCCTCGCATCAACCCGTCGGCCCCTGTACAATCTGCATCCTCTATTGTTTCCAGCCATCGAATACAGAGCTATTAAGAAAAAGGCGGACTTTAGCGGAATGAAGATTGGGATTACTTGTTACCCGACCTACGGCGGCAGCGGCGTCGTGGCTACCGAACTTGGTCTGGAATTGGCCCAGCGCGGTCACGAGATTCATTTCATTTCATACGCCCAGCCCATCAGGCTCAGGGGTGAGGAACCCAACATTCATTATCACGAAGTCGAGGTCTCCAGATACCCGCTGTTCGACTATCCTCCGTACGATCTGGCGTTGGCCACGCGCATGGCCGAAGTGGCGCAGTTGTACGATCTCGACCTGCTGCATGTACACTACGCGATCCCACATTCCGTGAGCGCATTGCTGGCGCGGCAGATGTTAGGGGATGGTCCGCGCGGCCGCCGCCTGCCCTTCGTCACAACTCTGCACGGAACGGATATCACGCTGGTAGGGATCGACCGCTCCTACCTGCCCATCACTCGCTATTCCATCAACCAGAGCGACGGCGTCACCGCAGTCTCCAACTACCTGCGCGACCGCACCATGCGGGTTCTCGACGTGAAGAAAGAAATCGAGGTGATCTACAACTCCGTGAATTGTGATGTGTATGTCCGGAACAACAACCCCGAGCTTCGCGCCGAGTATGCGCCCAACGGCGAGCGTCTGCTGGTACATCTCTCGAATTTTCGGCCGGTAAAACGAGTCTCGGATGTGATCGAGATCTTCGACCGCGTGCGCAAGAAGATCCCCTCGAGATTAATGCTGATCGGCGACGGCCCCGATCGTTCAGTGGCGGAATGGCTGGCGGTGCAAAAAGGAATCCATGAAGATGTTCTCTTTCTCGGCAAACAGGATCAGGTGCAGGAGAAGCTCGGAATCGCCGACATCTTGCTGATGCCGAGTGAACTGGAATCCTTCGGCTTGGCGGCGCTGGAAGGGATGGCCTGTGAAGTTGTCCCCATCGCGACGCGCACCGGTGGCGTCTCCGAAGTGATCGAACACGGTGTGAGCGGCTACCTCGCCGACGTGGGCGATGTGGACACGATGGCCCGCTATGCGATCGAGTTGTTGAGCGATGAAAGCCGGCTGCGGGCTATGGGCAAGGCCGCTCGCGCCGTCGCTCAGGCGCGTTTCTGCTCCAGCAGGATTGTTCCCCAATACGAAGAATTTTACCGGCGCGTGGTCGAGCGCACTTCGTAGAACGCTTCTGGAACCGCTCCCGTGGCCTGCAAGAGCGGCAACCGTATGCGCACCAGAGTTCCCTTCCCTTCCTGGCTATCGATGGTCATGCGCGCGGTATCTCCGTACAACACCTGAAGCCTCTCCGAAATGTTGGCCATGCCAATGCCGGCGCCATGCAGGCCGCTTGATTCCACCTGTGGCGTAGCCGCCATGCCAACGCCGTCGTCTTCCACCTCGATGACCAGCCCGGAATCCGCCAAGCGGCTACGCAGGTAAATGCTGCCGCCTTCCACCATCGAAGAAAGTCCGTGCTTGATGGAATTCTCGACCAGGGGCTGCAAGAGCATGCTGGGAACCATCACGTCGAGCGATGCGGGGTCCAGTTCTTTCACTACCCGCAGCTTATCCGGGCCGAAGCGGACGACTTCAATGTCGAGATAGTTGTCGATGAACTCCACTTCTTCCCGCAAAGGCACGAAGGAATCTGCGCTGTTCAGCAAACGCCGGAGAATGGTGGCGAGTTTCGAAATTACGTCTCGAGCTTTATCGGGATCGAAACGCACCAGCGAAGAAATCGAGTTCAGTGTATTGAAAAGAAAATGAGGATTTATCTGGTTCTGCAGTGCTTCCATGCGCGCGTGCAGAAGCAAGCGTTCCTGCTCTTCCAATTTGATCTGGATGCGGACGCCGTTGAAGATCTTGATTTCGATTCCGATGGCCGTCACCGAAGTGGCATAAATCGCGGCCCACACCCACAGGTTTCCCGGGCTCTCCAGGCTGAAGATCGAGTGCGGGAAGTAGCGTGCCAGTTCCGTCTGCACAAAACGCAAGCCCACGACCGTGGTGAAGAACATGATCTGCCAGTCGAACAGGCGCGGCGTGGGCAGATTCCGCCGAATCAGGCGAAAGATACTTTGATCGATGAACGGAGAGAACGACCAGATGTCGTCCTTATCGATCGACATGGTGCGCAGTTGTCCGGCAATAAAACCACAAAGCACGTCAAACGGCATCGCCGCCCACTCACCATGCAGCAGCGCCGGCATACCCATGAGGACTCCGCCGAGCGATCCCGCCCAGCGTCCTCCGATCACTCCCAGCAGAAGGGCGGTCTCAAAACTTAGATCGCCAGCCAGGAAACTCGGGACCGCAAGACGAATCCAGACGCCCGCCGTGATGGGAAGCGCCATGCACAACACGAGGTAAACCTTCTGCCGAAACGAGCGCTCTTCGCGAAACAGCAGCGTCTTGAATTCCTTGGAGCGCACCAGGCTGCTGGAAACCGCGGCGGCGACGCCCAGCTTGAGCACCAGATGAATAAGAATGATCTGCGGTTCCATAGCATTCGAGCGAACACAAATGTCCTTCGAGAAAACTGTAGCACGAGGCGGCGGATCGAGGATTTGAATCGTCAGTATCTGGTTCCGGCCTGTCTTGCGCTTTCTCTACAGCGGAAGTAGCATCTTCACCTTGAGAGGATGAACCCCAATGATCTTAGGCATGACGACTGCGACATTTACGTTGGTGCACGTGTTGTTAAGCCTGGTGGGCATCGCTTCGGGATTGCTGGTCGTGTACGGAATGCTTCGCGGAAAACGGTTCGACGGTGCGACCGCAATCTTTCTGGTGACCACGGCCTTGACCAGCCTGACCGGGTTCCTCTTTCCGGTCGAGCACATTCTGCCCTCTCATATATTCGGCATTATCTCTCTGGTCGCGCTGGCGATTGCGATCCCGGCTCGTTACACTCTGCGGTTGGCCGGAGCCTGGCGCACGATCTATGTGGTATGCGCCGTACTCGCTCTTTACTTGAATGTTTTCGTTTTGGTGGTGCAAGTCTTCCTGAAGGTGCCAGCGGCGCACGCGCTCGCTCCGACGGGGAAAGAACCTCCGTTTCTGATCGCTCAAGTCGTGGTCCTGGCGATTTTCGTTGTGCTTGGTATTCTCGCGGTGAAGAAGTTTCACCCCTAGCCGGAGCGTCCTCAGCGGGTTTCATTTGTTCTTCAGAAAAGCGCGCAGATCTGTCCCTGTCATTTCTTTCGGCTCGTCGACGTCCAGCATCCCCAGCATGGTCGGAGAAATATCGCGCAGCGAGCCGTTCGGCTTTAAGGTGTACTGCTTCGCGTCTTGAGCAACAACAATCAGCGGCACCGGATTGGTGGTATGCGCGGTGTGCGGGCCGCCCGTGACGGGGTCAATCATCATTTCGGCATTGCCGTGATCCGCGGTGATCAGCATAGTGCCGCCTTTGGCGCGAACCGCAGTCTCGATGCGGCCCAGGCACGCATCCACGGTTTCGACAGCTTTCACCGTAGGCTCAATTTTGCCCGAGTGCCCAACCATATCGGCGTTGGCGAAGTTGACGATGATCACGTCAAACGTCCCGTCTTCCGTGGCCTTTACCACGGCGTCGGCAATGCCTGCCGCGCTCATCTCCGGCTTCAGATCATAAGTCGCAACTTTCGGCGATTGCACCATTACGCGCTCTTCGCCGGGGAAGGGTTGCTCCACTCCACCATTGAAGAAGTAAGTGACGTGAGCATACTTCTCGGTCTCGGCCACGCGCAGGTTGCGCATGTTGAGACCGCCCATCACGTTGGCCAGAATATTCGCCATCGATTCCGGCGGAATCACGACCGGCAGGCTGAAGTTCTTGTCATACTGCGTCATGCAGACGTAATGCAGATTTTTCGGAACCCGGTCGCGCGGAATCGTGGCATCGAGATCAGCCGCACCCGGAAGATCACTGCCGCCCTTCGCGTTGAGCCCGCTGTTGCGCGCCAGGGCGCGTGTGATCTGGCGGACACGATCGGCGCGAAAATTAAAACAGATGCAGGCATCGTCATCGCGAATCGTGGCAAGGGGCTGTCCGTTTTTATTAGTACCGACAAACGGAATGACAAACTCATCGGTCACGCCCCGGTTGTAGGAATCTTTCATTCCCTGCACCGGGTCGGCGCTCTTTCCGCCTTCGGCGTCGCCGAAGACCATCGCGTTGTAGGCCTTGGCGATCCGCTCCCAGCGCCGGTCCCGATCCATCGCGTAATAACGACCGCTCACCGTGGCGATCTTTCCCGAGTTATACTCCCGCATTTTCTGCTGCAGTTGTTCGAGGTACCCGGCGCCGTTGGTGGGCAACGTATCGCGGCCGTCCATGAAGGCGTGGACGAAGACGCGGTCCACACCTTGCTGCTTCGCCATCTTCAGCAGGGCGTAAAGGTGAGCCTGCTGCGAATGCACGCCGCCATCTGAGACCAGGCCGAACAGATGCAATCTTCGTTCGCCGACGCGCGCGTGCTTCATCGCCGCAAGCAGCACGGGATGCGAAAAGAATTCGCCGTTCTGGATCATCAGGTCGATGCGGGTAATGTCCATGTGCACGATGCGGCCCGCGCCAATATTGAGATGTCCGACTTCGCTGTTGCCCATCTGCCCTTCGGGCAGCCCGACAAACGGTCCGCTGGTGTGAATCAGCGTGTTCGGATATTCGCGCAGAAGGCGGTCGTAGGTGGGCTTGCGCGCCAGCGCGATGGCGTTGGCTTTGGTCTCGGCGCGATAACCCCAGCCGTCGAGAATGATAAGTACCAGCGGTTTCGGACGAGGCATTAGTCGAAGAGTTCCTGCTCCAGCCTGGAGCGTTCGATGTTTAAGTAATCTGCGACGTCGGAGAGGATTGCACTCAGCGTCCCAAGTCGCAGCGTCTTGTGGTCGGGGACGGTCACATGATGCTCATAACCGCGAAGGCGGGACTGCAAGCGGATATGACTGCCGAGTTGTCGAGTACGTTCGTAGCCAAAGCGTCGCAGCAGCCGGATGAGCTCGTGACCGGAAAGATCACGAGGCAATCTCAAGTGGAAATAACCTCGTCCTTCACTGTGTGCAGACGAATCACGGGAGGGGCCGTTCCGGCGTCAAAGTGACACTGGACCGCCTCCCTAACATTCCGTTTCAATTCCTCGAATGTGTCTGCCTGAGTGAAGATTGAATGACCAAGCGCCCGAGCTTCGTATCCACCTTCAGGCGACTCCTGGACCGAAAAGATAATCTCACTGTCCGGCATAGGAGAAATTATACCGCTTTGTCGGGATATCCCCCCTCCCCCTCGATCTATTGGAATCATGATGTTGGAGAGAAAATAGGAAATAATCTCTTGGTATCAACGGCTTGCGGGCAAAATCTTGGGAGCAAAGGAGTTAGCATTGCTGTCGTCAAGTTCGCCGGACTGCCTCCAGCGTCATGTTCTACTGCTTGGGCTGTGGAAGACAAGGTCGGATATCACAGTAAATCGTGCCGACGAGCCTAAGTCATTGGCTGAGTCAATACTTACTGCTTCGGTGACGCAGTTTTCTCCTCGGCCCGCTTGAGCAACGCGTCGACCTCCGCTTCAATCCGCGGATACACCGCGCGCATGGTTTCCGCCGTTACCGCAGGTATCTCGTGGAGATATTTCTGCCCGACTGGAGAGGAGAAGAACGACGTGAACGCGTCGATCTCGGTTTTCGTAAAGTGCCGCTGATAGACGGGGATCATGTCGCTCAGCATTTCATCAAGGGGAAAATTCTTTAAAAGTTCTTCCGATTGCCGGTCCATGCTCGCAAGCTGTGCCGCGGTGACATCTGGATGCCGTTTCTTGATCTCATCGCGGTTCAGAGTCCGCGCCTGCGCGAACACCTGTTGCATCATCTGGGCCATCTGGTCTCGGCTGGCCATGACATCGAAGAGCTTCTGAACGTCTTCTTTGGAAGCTGCGTCTGGTGCGATCGACACAGTGGTCTGGGCGCCGGCACCGACGGAAAAGGCAACGACGCACACAGCCAGCAACGATTTAAATCTCATAAACACTCCCCAACTTTAAGGATAGGCGCCTTCAGCCTTTGTAATTCAGTGCCTTCAGCCCCAGGAACCGAGCTGACGAACCTAACTCTTCTTCGATCCGCAACAACTGGTTGTACTTCGAGATACGGTCGGTGCGCGAGGCTGATCCGGTCTTGATCTGGCCCGCGCCGGTGGCCACGGCCAGATCGGCGATAAACGTGTCTTCCGTTTCGCCGGAGCGATGTGAAATCACGGACGTATAGCCGTTGCGGCGTGCCAAATCAATCGCGTCGAGCGTTTCGCTGACCGTGCCGATCTGGTTCACCTTGATCAGAATCGAGTTGGCCACGCCCTTGTCGATTCCTTCTTGAAGGAACTGAATATTGGTGACGAAGATGTCGTCGCCCACGAGTTGAATCTTGCCGCCAAGTTCTTTGGTCAGGTTCTGCCAGCCGTCCCAGTCGGCTTCAGATAAACCATCCTCCAGCGAAACGATGGGATAGTCCTTCACCCACTTGGCGTAGAACTTCACCATTTCGTCGGAAGTCTTCGCCGACTTATCGGACTTCTTGAAGACGTACTTGCCATCCTGATAGAACTCACTGGCTGCGGGGTCGAGTGCGATGGCAATTTCGTCTCCCGGCTTGTAGCCGGCCTGCTGAATCGCTTCGAGCACCACTTCGATGGCCTCGACGTTTGACTTCACCGAAGGTGCAAATCCGCCTTCGTCGCCGACCGCCGTGTTATAGCCGCGCTTCTTCAGCACGCCCTTGAGCGTATGGAAAACTTCCACGCCCCAGCGCAATGCTTCCGAGAATGAAGGCGCGCCTACCGGCATCACCATGAACTCCTGGAAGTCGACATTGTTGTCGGCATGCGCGCCGCCGTTGAGGATGTTCATCATGGGCGTGGGTAAGGTGTTTGCACCGACGCCGCCGAGATAACGATAGAGCGGCAAGCCATATTCCGACGCGGCCGCGCGCGCCGCAGCCATCGATACCGCGAGAATCGCATTCGCGCCCAGCCGGCCCTTGGTCTCGGTGCCATCGAGTTCAATCATCTTCTGGTCAAGGCCTCGCTGATCGGCAGCATCCCAGTTCGCCAGCGCATCGGCGATCTCTCCATTGACGTTCTCTACCGCTTTGAGCACGCCTTTGCCCATGAAACGCGCACTGTCTCCGTCGCGCAGTTCGACCGCTTCGTGTTCGCCAGTGGATGCTCCGCTGGGCACAATGGCGCGTCCAACTGCTCCACTTGCCAGCTGTACTTCCGCTTCTACTGTAGGATTGCCGCGCGAATCCAGCACTTCGCGCCCGATGATTGCTCCAATATTTGTCATGCTGCGCTTACCGTCCTTATCTGCACCTGTCGGTCGTGACTCATCGTTCACCCGGACTGCGTCCGTGGGAAGGTCTGAATTGAAGCTCAGGCTCCGGCCGGTTAAGTAGCCGACGCCTCTATAGTCCTTGCCCATGTAGTGATTCCGAAACTCTTGATTATAGCGGAAGGAAGATTACGGCGATGACGTGGTTCACAGGGTAGTGTCTCGACTCAGCAGGAGGTCGCGGCTTGACTTGACGGATTGTAGCGGAGCCGGTTCGCAGTGCGAGACCCGGCTCCGATAATTTCTTATCCGCGGCGGTCTAGTTCTCGCCGCCCGATACGTTGCTTCCCCAGAGCACATTGCTGCCCCAGAGCACGTTGCTGCCCCAGAGCACATTCGAGCCCCAGAGCACGTTCGATCCCCACAACACATTGCTGCCCCACACCGCGTCAGAACCCCAGAGGACGTTGCTGCCTGACACGGCGGCGCTCGCACTCGCGCTGGTTGACACTTTTGATGTGCCGCTGACGAACTGGTAAGCGCCCCAAACGTTCGTGTAGGACCATGTCGACGACGTGTTCCATACCGCCGAAGGATCTGCGGTCATGGTGACCTGGTCGGTGCTCGAATTAAATGTGGTGACCGGCGACATTGCCGTGCCCTGCGCCACGGCGGTGCTGCTCAGAGCGGCCTCGGCATCCACATAGCCGGCGCCGATGGTGAAGACATCGTACTGATCGGTGTAAGTAATCCCAGTGGTGGGATCGGTCGTGCTGCTGAATTGCGGGAAGGTCTTGTACGCGGTCAGCATCAGGCGAGCCTTCACCTGGTCCGGAGTAAGCCTCGGACTCTTCTGCAACAGATCGGCGACAACTCCGCTGACAATTCCTGTGGCCATGCTGGTTCCACTCAAAGTGAAATAGGTAGAAGAGATTGCGCTGCTTCCGCCTTTCACGTAGTAGCTGAAAGGAACCTGGTTACCGGGAAGCTCGTTGTAGAGCGTTGAATTCTGCGCCTCCAGCGAGGTCAGCATATTGCCGGGCGCGACGAGGTCAGGCTTCACAAAGGCGTCTACAACGGTCGGGCCTTTCGAGCTGTAGCTGGCGATTTGGTCGTCAACTCGCGTCGGCGTGCCCATGGGCTTCATCGCGCCCACGGTGATCACATAAGGATCGTTGCCCGGTGAAGTAACGCTGGCATAACCGTCAGTGGGCTGGTAGCGGCCGTTATTGCCGGCGGCCACAACGACTACGATTCCATTTTTCCAGGCCTGCTCGACCGCCTGGCACAGCGGATCGAGTTTGTAAGTTTCGTACACGGCGCGGCCCAACGAAAGGTTGATTACACGAATGTTGTAAGTCGATTTCAGAGAGATCGCCTGGTTGATGGCAGCGATTACCAGACTGTCAGTGCCCGCGCCGTTCTCGTCGAGCACTCGCAGATTGATGATGCTTGCGCCAGGGGCAATGCCTTTGAAGGTCTTGCTGTAGGCTGGGCCCGTGGAACTGAGACCGTCTCCGGCAATCAGTCCTGCCACGTGCGTGCCGTGACCGTATTGATCCTTAGCGCTGGAATTCCCCGGCACGAATGACTGTTGATACACAACTCGCGAGAGCGGAAGAATACCCAGATTCAGATCCGGGTGATTGTTCACGCCGCTATCGATCAGCGCCACGCCAACGCCAGTCCCGACATAGTTCGACTGCCACGCGAACGGAGCATTCACGGCATAGGCCGCGTTGCTCAGTGAGGACTGCAGTGGCCGGTCGGAACTGATGTAGACAACTTTCGACTGATTGGAGAGACTCTGGATGCCATTGCCGTCGAGCTGAGCCACAAGGCCATTGATCAGCGGCAGCTCTCCTACAATCTTGCCTCCAAGATTCAATACGTCGTTCACCAGGCAATCCAGAAGGCCGAGCAGACCGCTACAATTCACCTGCGTTCCGGGCGCATACTGCACGATGACTTGCATCGGCTGAGTGCCCGTATAGCCCTGCAATTCAGGCGACAGTTTCGGGTTCTGGGCGTAGGCCAGCGTTCCCGTGACGATCAGCAATAGAACGAGAAGTCTTTTCATATCCCCTCAGGGCAGCGACACCGCCGCCCTCCGCAGGTGGAAGTGCAGGCAGAGGGCCAAAGCAGCCGCGGATCGTCGTTCCAAATCAATGAGTTAGCGGAACCGGGGCGGCGGTCTGCGGGACAGCTTGTCCCCTGGCGCTGGTGAGAGGACAACTTGTCCCATCAAGCCAGACAACTTGCGTCCTCGACCGTGTTTTTGCCCGGGATTATGAGCCCCTGAGAATCCCGGAGAACACGACGCAACTCACTGACTGGATTGAAGAACACCGTGGTAACCCGTGGGTACGGTTTTGGGCGGACATTGATTCGCATTTCGGCAAGAATCTAAAGGGACCCCCCAAAATGTCATGGGCACGCCAAATTGGCGCACGTGCGTTTATCGCCGGAATGGCGATCGCAGCCATCGCCTGCTTCACCTTCGCGTTTTTTCACTGGCAGTCCACTGACCCCGTCAAGTTCGTCTGCTACCTGGCCGCAGCTCTTCTCGCGTCTTCATTCAAAGTAACTCTGCCCGGCATCGAAGGCACGCTTTCGATGAACTTCCTGTTCACGCTGATCGGCATTCTGGAAATGAGCTTGCCGGAGACCTTGCTGATTGGTCTGGTGAGCACGCTGGCGCAGTTCTATTGGCGCCCGGCGCGGAAGGCGAAGCCGATACAACTGGTGTTCAATTTGTCGCACGTCACGGTGTGCAGCGCGGCTGCCTACGGCGCATACCAACTCGTTTCCATCCATGTTCTGCACGGTCCCGGACCGCTCGCCTTGCTGGTGGCGGCGATCACAATCTTCCTTTTCGGCACTGCCGCGATGTCAATCATCATCGGCCTGACCGAGGCCAAGCCAGTGCAGAAGGTCTGGAGGGAAAGTTATCTCTGGCTATTTCCTTACTACCTGGTAGGAGCGGCCATCGCCGGGTTAGTGAGCTTCCTGAACCGGCACATCGGATGGCAGGCTTCTCTGCTGGTTCTGCCGCCGATCTACCTGTTGTACCGCTCCTATCGCCTGTACCTGGCCAAGCTGGACGCGGAAAAGCAGCACGCGGAAAAAGTTTCCAACCTCCATTTGCGAACCATCGAAGCTCTTGCCCTGGCCATCGAGGCCAAGGATCAAACCACCGGCGAGCACCTGCAGCGCGTTCGCATCTATGCCATGGAACTTGCGCGGGAACTTGGTTTGACCGAAGACGAAACCGAGGCTCTGCGGGCCGCAGCCGTTCTGCATGACATCGGGAAGCTTGCCGTTCCCGAACACATCATCTCCAAGCCGGGCAAGCTCACGCCGGAAGAATTCGAGAAGATGAAGATCCATCCCACAGTGGGCGCGGAGATTCTCGAGCAGGTCGACTTTCCTTATCCAGTCGTGCCCATCGTGCGCGCCCATCACGAGAAATGGGATGGCAGCGGCTATCCTAATGGCCTGGCCGGAGAAGCGATTCCGATCGGAGCCCGCATCCTTTCCGCTGTCGACTGCCTCGATGCGCTCGCCTCAGACCGGCAGTACCGTAGAGCCCTGCCGCTGCATGAAGCCATGGCCAAGGTTGCTTCGGAAGCCGGATCCGCCTTCGATCCGCAAGTGGTCGCAGTTCTCGAGCGTCGCTATGTCGAGTGGGAAAAGCTCGCGCGCCTCGAGCCCTTGCAAGTGCCGCCGAAACTTTCAACCGATATCAAGGTCGAGCGCGGCTTGGCGCCCGCCGCGGGCTTCGCAGACTCCACTGAAGCTCCCGCTACTGCATCACCGGCCACAGGCACCGCGGAACGCCTCGCAGCGGCTCGCGTGCAGGCAAAGAGTCTTACCGACCTCGGCCGCGGACTCAGCGGCTCGCTCACTCTCGATGACACCCTGTCGCTGCTCTCGGTGCGGCTGAAGCGTCTGGTGCCTCATGACTCTATGGCGGTTTACCTACGCAAGAACAATCTGCTGGCTGCGGAGTTTGTCAGCGGCGAGAACTTCCGCCTGTTTTCCTCTTTGCGAATTCCGCTTGGGGAAGGTTTGTCGGGCTGGGTTGCCCAGAATCATAAGCCCATCTTGAACGGCAATCCATCAGTAGAACCGGGATATCTCAACAACCCCAAGCAATACAGCACCCTGCGCTCGGCTCTGGCCGTGCCGCTTGAAGGTAGCGCCGACGTTGTCGCCGTTCTGGCCCTCTACCGCACACGTCCAGACGCCTTTTCCAGAGATGACCTTCAAGTGCTGGAAACAGTAGCCTCCAGCCTGGGAGCCGTGATCGAACGAGCCACCACCCGCAAGGCTGCGGGCACCGCCGCCGGCGCCGACTGATCGAGTCGGCTGCCGCGATTCCATCAATGCCGCGGAATCAGAACTGCCTCACCCTTACCTTCTATGGTTCCCCGACTGGGCGGCGTATTGTCCCGGCTACCTGCCTGGACTAAAGTCAAAGCAACCATGGGAAGGTTTACGGGTTCGAACACTTTAGGAGGAGTTATGAAGAAGTGGTCAGTTCTGCCCTGCGCGCTGCTGGCATGCGCCTGCATGAACATGAATACGACGGCTGCGGCACAGTCCGCGGCGCCCGTTCCCGCCGGCACCGCCCTGATGGTGAAGCTCGAAACAACCCTGGCAACTTTCAGCAACAAGGCCGGTGACCCCTTCCAGGCGCGCTTAACCCAGGCCGTAGTCCTCAACGGCAAGACTCTGATTCCCGCCGGAACCATGGTGGAAGGCCGCGTAACCAAAGTGGACGAACCGCGCCGCGTTGCGGGCAAGCCGACCATTGGAATTCTGCCCGAGGCCCTGATCCTGCCGACCGGCGAACGCTTCTTTCTCGATGCCACGCTGGTTGACACCAACGCCGGGCGCGACACGGATGTGAACCAGGAAGGCGAATTTAAGGGATCCGGTCACGACCGTCGCGATCAGATCGAGACTGGCGGCGGCACGGCCGGTGGCATGTTGATCGGCGGGCTGATCGGTGGTCCTCCGGGAATCCTTATCGGCGGAGCGGTGGGCGCGGGCTCAACCAGCGTTCACTGGCTCACCAAACATCGCTCAGCCACGTTGATGGCGGGCACCGAACTGACACTCGAACTCAACCGGCCGCTGGCGATGACCACGGCAGTGGCCAGCGCGGGACAGTAGGAAAGTCCGCCCTCGCAAATAGAAACCGGAGCAATGTTGCTCCGGTTTCTATTTGCTACCGCCTTCGGGTCTGCCGCGACACTGACTTACTCGAGTCAACCTGAGTACTCTTTACAAACAGCCATAAATATGGCAGGCTGTGAGACATGAGAACCACTATCGACATTCCTAATCCCCTCTATAGGCAGCTCAAGAGCAAAGCTGCGAGCGAGGGGCGCTCGGTAAAGGAAGTGGTTCTTCGCGCTGTTCAGGGCGAACTGCACGTTCCGCCTAAGAAGGCTACGCCAAGAAAGGCTCCGGTGATCAAGTCAAAAAATCCCGGAAGCTTGTATCTGGATAATGACAAGATATTCGACATCATTCCTTTTCCCTGACATCAACGTCTGGATTGCCCTGACCTACACCAAGCACGTCCACTACGACAGCGCACATCGCTGGTATACAGCTCTGCCCGAAGACGCTCGTCTGTGTTTCTGCAGATTTACTCAGATCAGTTTCCTGCGCCTGTTAACAACCTCAGCAGTCATGGGCGACGAGGTCATGAGTCAGGCTGCGGCCTGGAATATCTATGACGACTGGCTGCAAGAAGGAGGCGCAGCGTACCTGGAAGAGCCTCCATCGGTAGACGAGGCATTCCGTCTCGTTCACCCAATCCAGAAATGCGGTTCCTAAGAATTGGGCAGACTCCTACCTCGCCGCGTTTGCCTCGGTCCTAGATTTGCGATTAGTGACTTTCGACAGAGGATTTCAGGGGAAGGTTAAGCACCTCTTGATTCTCCGGCCTTAGCTGGTCTTAGCGCCAGTCACGCCGCTCCCAACTCTTCCTCGCTGACCAACTGCAGATCGATCCAACCCTCGACCGGCAGCGCATCCACGGGCAGACCGTTGTGCCAAAGGCTGAAACGCAGCCGGAGCCGGCTGGTCGGTGCGATTGCTGTAGCGCCCGGCTTGTTCTCGCCCGCGGTACCGGAACCTGAGCCCGGCACTGCAAGCAGCCAACTCAAGGGCAAGCGGAACTCGAAGTTCCGTATCAGGGCCGCTTTCGCGACCTCTTCACTCTGATTCGCAGAAACGTCCGAAGCTCCAGACGACGATTCCTCCAACCCATCAACCTTCCATCCCGTAAGCTTGCGGTCTTCTACTCTGGCATCGAGCCTCAACGTGCGCCGCGCACGCGCTTCTCCATTTGCCCACGACTCCAAATTCACGACCAGATCAAACTCCATATCTGGAACCGCTCCCGCAAAGTCCAATCGGCCGTAGACAAACGTGCTGTCGATCCCGGCATAAACAGAATCCAGCAGGAACTGTTTTCCGTGCATCGCGCCGGCGCGCTGATCGGCCGTGTAAATGGCCGCGCCCATCCACTCGAAGTAGCGAATCATGTCGCCCGTGACGCGGGGATGAATGTAGTGAGTCTGCGGCGTAAAAGCTGGCCGCACTTCGCCGCCCGTGATGGGCTGGGCCAGGTAATCCGGCGGAGCCGCTCCCAAGGCTTGATAAACGTTCGAAAGATGTTTGCGGTAAAGCTCGTCAAAGTCGCGATCGTTCGCTGAGTGGTGCTCCGGTCCATACCACCAGTTCCAGTCGCTGCCCTCTGCAATCAGGATTTCCTCGAAAGCCAGCTTTCGCTGAGCTTCGCTGGCCTGCGCCGCATGGACGGCATAAAATTCGCGCGCGTGATGGAGATAGTCCCAAGCGCGGTTGTCCTCGGGAGCGCCAATCCAGACATTGAAGTTCGCGTTGATCCACGAGCCCGGAACCAGAGAGGGCAAGGGCGAGATATTGCGATGGCGGGCAATCGCCTCCGAAACCGTAACTGGCTCCAGACCAGCCTCGCGTTGCAGCGCATCATAGAAGCGCCTCAGAAATTCCCGCCCAGACTTTGGATAATATTCCCAGGCATTTTCGCCATCGAGAATCACCGAAACCACGGCGTCACGTCCCTGCTCCAGCACCGGCTGAGCCGCCTCTTTGATGTTGTGCAGGAGATGCCCGGCAGCGTCCCCCGGATCCATCCCCGAGTAAACAAAGCCGATCAGATCCGAAATTGTGTGGTCGCGGAAGACCATGTGCATCGCGGTCTGGCCATTCTCGTAGCGGTGAATGTTGTAAAGCCGCTCCGCCAGATGCGCGGGCAGGCGGCCGTTGCCATCTCGGGCAAAGAACACGCCGGTGCTGCGGCCGAGCACGCCTTCATCAGTAGCCATCCACTTAATGCCCAGGCTGTGCGCAATCGCGAGCGTCTCTTCCGAAACGCTGCCTTCCGACGGCCACACGCCCTGCGGGCGCACGCCGAACACCTGCTGGTGAAGGTCAAGGGCGCGCACCAGTTGTTCACGCGCGTCCTCGGGATGACGAAACCGGTTTTGCGGCAAAGGCAGCCCCGGCGAAGAAACCGCTCCCGCATTGGTGTCGCAGACCAGAGGAAGAATCGGATGATAGAAAGGCGTCGCCGAGATCTCGATCGATCCTTTCTTCGCCGCATCGGCATAGGCCGGCAGAACTTTGCCCAGAAGTTCGCGTTCGCGCTTGATCACAAAGGCCTGATCTTCGAGCGAGTAGTTGCGCTCTTTCTTGATCAGCTCCGCAACGTCTTTATCTTCCAGAAAGAATTCGTCGAACCACGCAATCTGCGACAGCACCTGCAGGTCGGTGAAGTGCCGCGGCTCAAAATATTTCTCCGCCTTCTCGGGAGCATACCCGTGCTCGCGAAACTGCTCGCGCAACTCCCAGTAGCGCGGATACCGCCCGATCACGTTCGCCGGGTTGGCCTGAAAAAGATACTGCAGAGCAAAGTGCCGCTCCTTCAGCGTCAAGTCCTTTGCTGGCTTTGCCGCGACAGTGAGAAACGGATCCTGCGCCGTCCCCGCAACATAATCCTGAATCTGCGTAATCAGCGACGGCACCAGATTGAAATTCTGGTGAACGTCAGGAAACTCGTCCAGCAGCTTCACCATGCCGTAATAATCTTTTAGACCATGCAGCCGCACCCAGGGCAGGCGATATTCGCCGGTAACCAGGTCCTTGTAGAAAGGCTGGTGCTGGTGCCAGAGAAAAATCAGACGCAGGGCAGGCATGGCTGGAAAACAAAGTCTAGCATGTGGGATTCGGTCTGCCCGGAGGTCTTTCCGGTACACTAGGAACTCGGAAATGCCCGTAACTCCCACTCCCGCCGCTGCTGACCGCGTAACGCTGCTCTCAGATCAGGATCTTTACCTGTTCAACGAGGGCAGCAACTATCGCATGGCCGAGACGATGGGCGCGCATCTGGTTTCGCGCAACGCAGTCGAGGGCGCGGTCTTCAGCGTGTGGGCGCCGAATGCCCGCCAGGTTTCGGTGATCGGCAGCTTTAACAACTGGAATCCCCAGTCTCATTTGCTGGCGCCGCGCGGCGCATCCGGCATCTGGGAAGGCTTCATCCCCGGCGTAACCAAAGGGGCGCTCTACAAATTTCATATCGAGTCACGGCGTCACAGCTACCAAGTCGACAAAGCCGATCCTCTCGGCATACTCCACGAGAAGCCGCCGCGCACCGCTTCCGTGGTGTGGGATCTCGATTACCGATGGGGTGACCGCGATTGGATGGAGAAGCGTGCTGCCCGCAACTCACTCCGCGCCCCGCAATCCATTTACGAAGTTCATCTCGGCTCCTGGATGCGCGTTCCCGAGGAGCACAACCGTCCACTAACTTATCGCGAGACTGCGCCGCGTCTCGCCGAATATGTCGGACGCATGGGCTTCACTCACATCGAGTTCCTGCCGGTGATGGAGCATCCCTTCTACGGCTCCTGGGGATACCAGACCACCGGCTATTTTGCGCCCACGTCGCGCTACGGCACGCCTCAGGATTTTATGTACCTCGTCGATTACCTGCACCAGCACGGCATCGCCGTGATCCTCGACTGGGTGCCGTCGCACTTCCCTTCCGACGCCCACGGCCTGGCTTATTTCGACGGCACGCATTTGTATGAGCATGCCGATTCGCGCCAGGGTTTTCATCCCGACTGGAAGACGCACATCTTCAACTACGGACGCACCGAAGTGCGCAGCTTTCTGATGTCGAGCGCCATGTTCTGGCTCGACAAATACCACATCGACGGACTGCGCGTCGACGCGGTCGCTTCCATGCTCTACCTCGATTATTCGCGCAAGCAGGGAGAGTGGATTCCCAATAAGTTCGGCGGCCGCGAGAATCTAGAGGCCATCGAATTTCTTCGCCGCTTCAATCAGGAAGCCTACAAAGAGCATCCTGACATTCAGACCATCGCGGAAGAGTCCACATCCTGGCCCATGGTTTCGCGTCCGGTTTATCTCGGCGGCCTCGGCTTCGGCTTGAAGTGGGATATGGGATGGATGCACGACACGCTCGAGTATTTCAAGAACGATCCCATTCATCGCAAGTATCACCACAGCAAACTCACTTTCCGCATGCTGTATTCGTTCCAGGAAAACTTCGTTCTGCCGCTGTCGCACGACGAGGTCGTGCACGGCAAAGGATCGCTGATTGGCAAGATGCCCGGCGATGAGCGGCAGCGCTTCGCCAACCTCCGGCTGTTGTTCGCCTACATGTACGCCCAGCCGGGAAAGAAGTTGCTCTTCATGGGCGACGAGTTCGGCCAGGTCCGCGAATGGGCGCACGACACCAGCCTCGAATGGCACGTGCTTCAGTATGCAACTCACAGCGGTCTGCAGAACTGGGTGGGACAGTTGAACCGGGTTTATCGCGGCGAACCTGCCCTGCACCTGCTCGATACGAATCCGGCGGGCTTCGAGTGGATCGATTGCAACGACAATCTGACGAGCACGATTTCGCTGCTGCGCAAGAGCGAATCTCCCAGAGATACCGTTCTCATAGTCTGCAACTTCACGCCGATCGTGCGCGTAGGCTATCGTGTGGGCGTTCCCGAAGGCGGCTACTGGCGCGAGGTGCTGAACAGCGACGCTTTGGAATACGGCGGCACCGGAGTTGGCAATCTCGGCGGAGTAAATGCTGAGGACGAGCCGGCCCACGGCCGTCCGCATTCGCTGAAGCTCACCCTGCCGCCGCTGTCGGCGCTGTTCCTGAAGAGAGCTTAGAATTGAGTCGCCCCCAATAAGCGTAATTGCTTTGTCTCAACCTGCAGCGCTGAAATTCGTTGCGCGGATTTCTGGACAGGGACCCGCATCGGGTCTCATCCCGGCCAAGTCGTACGGCGAGAGCCGTGACTAGAGGACGCTATGAGGAGCTACAACACGAAACTGCTTCTTCCCTACCTCCCCCTCTTGTTGCTCGTGGTCAGCACTATTGTGGTCGCGCAAGAGCCGCCGGCCAATGTCGCTGGCAATTGGACAATCCACTCGAGAGGGCCCGATGGCAGGGACCGCACTCAGGTTATGCAACTCACCCAACAGGGTGGGGTGATCACGGGTTATTACCAAGGCCCGGGCCAGGAGGGAGAACTGGAAGGGACCGTCAATCAGCAACACATCCTCTTCCGGACGAAGACCCGTACCGTGCTGACCTTTCGAGGCAGGGTCGACGGCCCTCGCGTCCAAGGCACGGTCCAGGGCAGGACAATAAATGGGACATATCGCGATGAGCATGGACTGGGACAATGGCACGGAACGCGTTCTGAGTAACTCGGCAAGGGAGACTGATGGACCATGCTGATAGCCGATGGACTTAGCGCCTTTGGCGGCGCACTCCCGTGGATACTCACGTTCATTGCGGCCGTTTTTCTCGCAGGCGTGGCAGCTGGTAGCGTTTTCACCTACCGGTCTATGCGGCGAAAGAGGAAACCATGAACATCCGGACACTCATGTTCCTCGCCGTCATTTTTCCAGCGGCCGTCGCACTCGGTGGCGTTTTCACCTACATGCGGGTACTCGTGTTCCTTGCGGTCGTTTTTCTGGCGGGCGCGGCAGTTGGTGGAGTTTTCACCTACTGGTCTATGCGGCGAAAGAAGACACCCTGAACATCCGCGAGGCTTCGCGCAGGTATGTGGGCTATCGCGTGGGCGTTCCCGAAGGCAGCTGCTGGCGCGAGGTGCTGAACAGCGACGCTTTGGAATACGGAGGGGAATGCTGAGGATGAATCGGCCCAGGGCCGCCCGCATTCGCTGAAACTCACGCTGCTGCCGCTGTCCGCGCCGCTTCTGAAAAGGGCCTAAGCACGTAAAGAGCAACTCAATGAGTGTAATAGGGATGTTTCAACAATCAGCCGCGACTGGTAGCCCAGCGTCCAACGGGATCAAGCTCAGCTTTCGGTTCTCCGATGGGTTGCTCTTGATATTTTCAGCTTCCAAGTACCGGCGCTCCTTACAAAGACATCCGTAACGTCCTGGTCGTCAACCTGGTTGGGATTTTCTCTCGCTATGTATTCCTTCACGTATATGGCGATTCCGGTGTCACCGAGCATGTAAACGTGCATGTCTGTCTCCCTTGCGGTATAGGGTGGGGCCTGGCCCTGAGATTTGCGTATCCCATCGACAAGCTTGGCTTTTGTCAAATCCGGACCGGCTGGAAGGTTGAGACAATCATCGGTAAGAATCTTTTCGAATACCACCGGATCGCTATTCATCTCACCTTTCAGTATTTCCTCCTCAAGTTGCCGAATCTGCTGTTCGTCCTTTTGTGACACTTCATTGGCGGAAGCTGAGACCTCTGACTTCTGCGAATACGCGGCTGTTGCCATGATCAGGAATGTCGCAGCCAGCAACGCTAGGTTCCGCATAACAGCGCCTCCTACACTTCTGAAGTTTGCCGCCTTTGGGACGGGTGTGCTACCGAAGAACGCTGGGTTTGGACAACGCTTGCAGAAATTCCGCACACAAAATGTGGTTATTGTCGAAATCAGCCGTTTACACTCATTGAGAATGGCCGACCGGGGGTCAATGAGTGTACTCGCGATTTTGCGACAGTTAACGGCCGGCTAGGGAACAACCACTTTGATCGCGGCTGACTTGCTGCTTTGGTTGCCGCGGATGTTGACCGCCGTCACCGCGTAGTAGTATGTCGTGCTGTTCGCGACGGCGGAGTCGCTGTAGAGCGTCGAAGCAATCAGGCTTGCGTTCATCTTCGTCCATGCGGTTCCGTTTGGACTGCGATAGACGTTGTAGCCGCTGAGGTCGTCCGATGTCGAAGCTTTCCAATGCAGGTCGACGACATGATTGGCCGCAGCTTGGACGACGATCTTGTACGACACCTGTGAGATGTGTCCGCCGCACCCCGTGACCCTCACAACGAAGGAGTAGGTGGCTGCGGTGGTCGGGGTTCCGGCCAGGTTCAGCGACGTCGTCGTGCTGGACACCTTCGCCGTGACCCCGATTGGGAGCGTTCCTGATTCGATCGCCCACTTGTAGGGAGTGCAGCCATCGCTGGCCTCGATGACAGCAGAATAGCCGTCTTTTTCAATGCCGTTAGGTAGGCTCGTGGTCGTGATGGCAATGGTTGCCGACGCGTACCGGGGCGCGAAAACGACCAGCAGAAGGCAGAGTAGCCAAGGCTTCATACCCCCATGCTGGCGCGACCACAGGATTCAAAACAGATACGGAAGGTTTGAGGACTAATCAGTGGTGCATTCGGACAACTCCTAACCTGTAGACTTGGCTCAAAATTAATGAGCCCGTGACATTTCGGTCATTCTTTATTCGCAAACCCGTTGATACGGCTAACGATGCCAGAATATTCGACACCAGCTCCGGCCTGCCTCCGAAGCTTCTTCGATGACTTGCCGGGCCCTGGACTGTCTGGCTTTTTAGCGTGGGCAGCGCGAACCAAAACCGCAACTTGGAAGCCCGTGCAGGCGTTTGCGATGAGCCGACTAACTCATAACCCAGGCGATGAGTGTAAACGCGATGTTACGCCAACAATCCCTGTGAGCCGCCCGCCGACCCCCGCTCTAGGACTGCAATCCTTGCAGCTTGACAGGGCAATAACCACAGAACATAATCTTTCGCACGTTCTGGGCACTCCTACCCTGTTACCGCTGCTCGGAGCCTAATTTCCCTCCGGCTTTTTGCTTAAGGTTTCGACCCAACGGGAACCAAGGTCCGATTCCCTTCGAAGGAGATGCCTCTATGAAACTCCGCGTCGCTCACGTGATAGTTGGATTCTTGTCACTGGTTCTGCCACTGACTCAACTGACAGTTGCCCAGACTTCCGCTCAGACAGCATCTGCCCTGCCTCGCTTGGTCCGCTTCGGCGGTACAGCGAAAGATCTCAACGGCAATCCCCTGACTGGCGTCGTCGGCATCACGTTTGCTCTCTACTCCGAGCAAACCGGCGGCTCTCCACTCTGGCTGGAGACGCAGAACGTCACCGCCGATAACAACGGCCACTACGTCGTTCTGCTGGGATCAACCAAGCCCGAGGGGCTGCCGGCGGAGTTGTTCACCTCCGAGCAGGCGCGCTGGGTGGGAGTGCAGGTTTCAGGCCAGGAGGAGCAGCCCCGCGTGCTGCTGGTGAGCGCTCCGTATGCCTTGAAAGCAGGCGATGCGGAAACTATCGGCGGACTTCCGCCTTCGGCTTTCGTGCTCGCAGTGCCGGCGATCATCGGCTCGGCGGCGGCAGGCAGCCCGGCTGCCAGCACCGCGGAAAGCGTTTCGCCGGCAACCACGAGCGACGTGACTACAACCGGCGGCACGGTAAACACGATCCCGCTGTTCTCCACGGCGACGAATATTCAGAACTCAATCCTGACGCAAACCGGAACGACCGCAGTGAACGTGGCCGGCAAACTGAATCTGCCTGCCACAGCGGCGGCCACCAAGACGGCGGGTACCGATTCACGGCCGCTGGATTTCGTTGCTTCTTCCTTCAGCAGCACGAGCAGTGCAGCGGTGAACCAGACCTTCCAGTGGCAGGCCGAGCCGGCCGCGAACGACACCGCCACCCCGTCGGGCACGCTGAACCTGCTCTATGCACTGGGCACGGCCGCGCCCACCGAGACCGGGCTGAAGTTGAACAACAAGGGCGTCTTCACTTTTGCCACAGGGCAGACGTTCCCGGGCACGGGAACAGGCGACGGCTCGGTCACCAGCGTCGCCACCGGACTGGGACTGAAGGGAGGACCGATCACGAAGACGGGGACGCTGACGATCGACACCACCGTGGTCCCGCAACTGGCTGTGGCCAACACCTTCAAGGCCAGTCAGACGATCGACGGCAGCCTGGGCATCAATACTGCCGCACCGTCGCAGAGCCTGGACGTAACTTCGGGAAATGCGATCGTGCGCGGCGTAGGGAATTTCAAGGCAAAAGGTGACACCGCAACGCTTTGGATTGGCGACGCGAACCATCCCATCAAGGCGATTTGGAACACGGGCCTTGAGATCGGGACATTCAAAGCACCCACGGCCCTATTTATCTCGGACACTACGGGAAAAGTGGGAATCGGGACGACCGCTCCAGTCAATGCCCTCGACGTGGTGGGCAATGTTTCGGGTGAGACCTTCATTGGCGCCGGGTTGATGGCTCCGTCCGGAGGAACTGGCGGGTTGGGCCTCTCCGCTACTGGTGGTCCAGGAACAAGCGCCACTCAGACTTCTGGTGCTGGAGGGGCTGGCATCTATGCCACTGGGGGGACCGGAGCTACCACCGCGACGTCCGGCGGCAATGGCGGCGTCGGTGTCTACGCCTATGGCGGGCAGGCGACGCAAGGTAACGGCAAAGGAGGCGTCGGCCTAATCGCTGAAGGCGCGATCGGATATTACAACGATGGAGGGGGATTCGCGGGATCCTGCTGCGGTGGCGACGGCGTAGACACCTACGGAAGTGGCGAAGCGTTCGGCCTGCAAGCTTTCGGCGGAGGCGCAGTTTACGAATTCGAAAACGGATACACAGGCATCATGTCTACCGGCGGTCCCGGCGAGAACCAGGATGGCCAAGGAATTGTGGCACAGGGCGGTAGCGGATCTGACATTAGCGCCGGCGGGGACGGCATTGATGCTTTTGGGGGCGTGCCCCCGGCATCCTCAGGAAATCCCAGCGGCCTTGCTGGTTCTTTTACCGGCGACGTGAGCGTTACGGGGAACCTTACCGTTTCTGGAACCAAGAGTTTCAAGATCGATCATCCTCTTGATCCCGCGAACCGCTATCTCTACCACGCGTCGGTTGAATCGTCTGAAGTCCTGAACCTGTACTCCGGCAATGTAGTTCTGGACGGCGCCGGTGAAGCGCAGGTTCAGCTGCCGCAATGGTTGGAAAGCGTGAATAAAGATTTCCGCTATCAGTTGACCGCCATCGGAGGCGCAGCCCCAAACCTTCACATCGCAGAGGAGATTCACAATCACTCTTTCAGAATCGCGGGAGGAACCGCGGGTATGAAAGTTTCATGGCAGGTGACCGGCGTGCGTGATGACGCCTGGGAAAAAGCGCATCCCATGGTGGTCGAGCTTCAGAAGCCTGCTGTGGAGCGTGGTTATTATTTGAGTCCGGAACTATTCGGGGCTCCTCCGCAGAAGGGGATCCAATGGGCGCGCAATCCCAAGCTCATGCAGCGAATGAAGGAGGCGCAGCAACAAGCGCGAGCCAGGCGCGCACAAGTCGCTCAAAACGCGGCGGCTCGCCGCCCCTAGTCCAGGAAAAGCACTGACTATCCATCGGCGATACGCGGTCATGAAGAGCCCGAAGCCGGTTGCTTTGCAGTCCCGACTAAGACTCTTGACCGGGCAGGAAGTGGCACGGGCCGCGCCGGCGAAACTTCGAGCTTTCTTGGCGATAAAGTACGGAATCGAGGGTCAATGAGTGTAATGGCGATTTTGCGTCAACAATCGGTGCCCCACTCGCTTTGCGTGACTCGCTATCCCTGTAAGAACTGACAGGTTACAGTTCCTGTGAACAAGTTAAGGTAACTGCCGAGCTTGCTTTGGGGGAGGCTGCTCAAACCTACGTCCCAGGGCTCTTTGAGGCTGGGACGTTTGTTTTGCTCCCAATCACGGTCAAGGGTCAATGAGTGAAATGGCGATATTACGCCAACGAACACAGCGGCCATGCATGGCGGGCTTCCTATCGAAACCGGGAGCGCACAGTTTTGCGGGTGAGAAGAATCCACCACCAGACACTTACCGGGAATAAGACCACAAGCAAGGCTCCGACAATGACGGGCGTTAAGTCTCCGATCACGAAAATTGCGCCCTCTGCAACGTTCTTCGGATGATATAGACGCAGGAAAAGAGCACAGCCACACACGGGAACAGTTGCCATGTAGAGCGTTGTTCTTCGCGCCCAGTTTCGCATCCGCAAGAGCCCCCTGCCAGTGACCACGCCCAACAGAGAGAGGCAGAGTGGAACCCCGATAACGACGGCGTAAAACTCATGAGACCGGGTTTGAAGGAGAATAGTTGGGTGAGGCGCGGCAGCGGCGGCGGCATATCTGTGGTTAGAGATCGCGTCACCCAACAAGAGTAGTGCGGATGGAGCCCACACGAGTGCGCTCACCGCGAACTGAACGACCGCGACGGCCACGATCTGGGCCGATGGTTTCAAAGCGGTCGAACTAGGTGAGTCTCTTAGCAACTCAGAGGGCGTCATGACATGCCACCGCCGGATTGTAGCGGATAGATGAGGTTACCGGCCCTAAATGTTGTAAACAGGCGTTAGCACTCAAAACCCGCATCGTTCGCTCCCAAGATTTTTCCACACGCCCGTGTGACATCTGACCTTGTGCCGTCATCGAAATTGCGTAATCATGGTCGAGGCCGTGACGGTCGGGTGAACCCGCCTCGTCCCGCCTCTAAGTCCTTTCTTTCACGGATTTTAGTATCTAAGTTCTTTGACATCCGGATTTTACGGAGAATTTCCTGCTAACGTGATGATTCCAGTGATGGGAGGGGGGAGGGGGATACCCCGATTCTGGTCCGAAACGGACGCCAAGGAATCCAACTCCACCAACCTCGTTGGAATTTATTTTGACAAGGAATCCACAAGGGACTAGGAGCGGTCGATCTTCACCAGTGCCCAAGCTTCCGTTGGAACATTAAGAACCATTCAGCGCGAAGATAAAGCCAACCCCAAGAACTGGCCACTGACCACTAGCCACTGACCCCTGACCTCCGACCCCTGCTTCTCAACCCCATGCTATCCTGCCCTCAGCAAGCGTCGCCCCGATGCGGATTCTTACCCGCTACATTCTTCGCGAAGTAACCTCGCACGCCCTCATCGGCGCAGCGATCTTCACCTTTGTACTGTTCACCCGCGATCTGGGACACATCCTCGAACTCGTAGTCCGCGCCAGCGCGCCGTTGCCGAGCGTTGCTGAGATCTTCTTCTACACGGTACCGTTCGCGCTCACCTATACCATCCCCATGAGCGTGCTGGTAGGGATTCTCATCGGCCTGAGCCGTCTCGCGGCCGACAGCGAAATTACCGCCATGCGCGCCAGCGGCATGGGTGTATGGAGCTTCGGGCGGATACTGGCCATTTTTATCGCCGGAGCCTGGTTGCTCGCATTGCTCAACGGGCTGTATCTGGCGCCTTGGTCACTTGCATCGCTCGCGCGTCTGGAGGATCAACTGAAAGGCGCGCAGGCTTCCTATGAAGTGCAACCGCGCGTGTTTTATGAAGGCTTTCCCAAGCTCGTCCTCTACGTGCAGGACGTGCACAGCGCGCAAGGCGGCGCAGTTTGGAACGGAGTGTTTCTCGCCGATATCTCCGATCCTTCGAATCCCAGCATCACGCTGGCCCGCGAAGGCATCCTGGTCCCCGAAGGCGAGGACCGCCTGCACCTGCACCTAAAAGACGGTTCGACACACGAAACCGATCCCGCGCACCTTGACCATTACCAGATCTCGACCTTCCAGCAAACCGACATCCCGATTGAAATTGCTTCGCCGGAGAACAAGGCTGACGAACAAACTCCGGTGAAAGCCATCAGCACCTCGGCGCTGCTTGGTCGCGCCGCCAGCGTCGATCCCGTATCGGCACGCGTGTACCTCATCGAATTTCACAACCGCTTCGCCTTGCCAACTGCGTGTCTGGTGCTGGCGATGGTCGGAATTCCACTAGGACTATCGTCGAAGAAGAGCGGCAAGTCTGGCGGGTTCGTGCTCACGATCGCGCTGGTTTTCGTCTACTACTTTATTTCTCTGATTGGAGTTTCGCTGGCCAAGCAAGGCAGAGTAAGCCCGCTGTTCGGAGCATGGCTCGCCAACATCGTATTCTTTGTGGCAGCGTTGTTCCTGTTGTGGCAAGCCGAGCGGAGGCCATTAGCGCTGCCCGTAATCCGCTGGCCATGGAAGCGAAACGAAGTTCCAGGGAACATCCCTGTAGTTGACCGCAGACACAGGCGCAGAGAGACGGCCAATGCTTTTGAGCGCGCCTCCAACCGACGGCGAGTCTTCAGTGCCAGCTTTCCTACCCTGCTCGATGACTACGTGCTGCGCGATTTCTTTCTTTACCTTGGGATGATCGTGGCAGCGTTTCTGGTCTTGCTGCTGGTGTTCACGCTGTTCGAGTTGCTGGGGGACATTCTGCGCAACCAGACGCCTGCGATCGTGGTCGTGGAGTATCTGCTCAACGTTTCTCCCTACCTGCTGTACAGCGTTGCGCCTCTTATCATGCTGCTGGCCGTGCTGATCACTTTCGGGTTGATGAACCGCTCCAATGAGATCACGGCGATCAAAGCGACCGGAACCAGCGTTTACCGCATCGTAATGCCGGTGCTGGCCGCGGCCGCGGTGCTCTCAGCGGGATTGTTCTTTGCCGACCAGTTCTACTTGCCGCATACTAACAAGCGGCAAGAAGCGCTGCACAATCAGATCAAAGGCAAGCCGCCGCAAACCTATCTGCGTCCCGACCGGCGCTGGATTTTCGGCCAGCACAATGACATTTACTACTACCAGTTCTTCGACGCCGACCGCGATCAGTTCGCCAACCTCACCATCTTTCGGATCGATCCCGCTAGTTTCACCATTACGCAGCGCATCCATGCGGAGCGCGCCCACTGGGCCGACAACCTCGGCCGCTGGATCTTTGAACAAGGCTGGCAGCGGACTTTGAACGTCGCCGCGATTGCGGGATACCGAACTTTTGACGTCTCCACTTTTCCCGAGCTCAGCGAGCAGCCGTCATATTTTAAAAAGGAAGTGAAACAGTACTCCGAGATGAACTATGAGGAACTGCGCCGCTACATCCGTGATCTGCAACAAAGCGGCTTCGATGTGGTAAGGCTCCGGGTGCAGCTGAACCAAAAGCTCTCCTACCCCTTGATCACGTTCATCATGGCAGGGCTCGCTGTTCCCTTTTCTCTGTCAGCGGCCAAGAAAGGAGCCATCACGGGAGTTGCCGTGGCTGTCGGGATCGCGGTGGTTTACACGGTCGTATCGCGTTTGTCCGAGGCGATGGGCGACATCAGCCTGTTGCCCGCGGCACTAGCCGCCTGGTCGCCCGACCTCATCTTCGCTCTCGTGGGCGCTTACCTGATTCTGAAAATTCCAACCTAGTCCGCGGAACTTCAGTCCCCTGCGAAGCGGACAGATCCCCGTGTCGGACGATTACTTCACCGCGACTCCCGAGGGATAATTGAACGTTTGAATCACCGGCAGCGGGGTCAAGTTGCCATTCTGAAGGTTGATGGCATATTCCGACAGCGTGCCCGGGCTCAGGTTGGCGACGAACACAAAACTATCATCGCTGCGAATTGCAATCGAATTGGCCCCAATCCCCGCGGACACGAAAGGCGGAGTGAGCGGCGTCAAGGCGCCGGTGGCCGTGCCTATCCTGAACTGCGAGACCGTGCCTGATGCGACGTTCACTACGTACAAGTAATTGCCGTACGCATCTACCGCCATAGGTCCCGGGCTGTCGCCGGGGGAAACGGCAAATGGCGAACCCTTCACCGCCAGCAGCCTGAAGTCTGGAGCCGGGCCCGGGCAGTTTGGCGGCGAGACGGTGCTGCAGATCGTGTAAGCACTGACCGTATTGGCAATGCTGCCCGGCCCACCGTTCGAGGCATAAACAAACCGGTTACATGGATCGACGGCGACGCCGTCAGGGTTGGTGCCGGTCGGAATTCCGACCCCATCATCGGTTTGAACCAGACTCAGCGTGCCACTCGATGACACCGAGTAATTCAGCAGAATGTTGTTGACGGAGTCGGGTACATACAGGTTCTCCGTTGTCGGAGGCGCAATCCCTGTGCAATAACCATACTGTGCAGGGTAGATTGTCGGGGTAACGGCCAACGCGAGCGGACTGGAGCATGCTACCTGATTCGTGCACGGCGCCGGTGGGTTCACGTTGACACCGTTGACGGGAAGTACAAAAGGCGAACCCGGGACCTCGGATAAGGTGCCATTGCTGCCGACCGAAAACACTGAGATCGAACCCGGCACAGGGTTGGGAGGGGTGGAACTATCGCTTGTCGAGTTGTTAGCCACGAAGAGAAGCTTGCCTGCGGAGTCCATTCTCAGGGCCACTGGAGCGACAGGGACCGATTCCACTGTAGTCTGCCCGTTGATCAAAACGGTGACACTCGCGTTGTTCAGCGTGTACGTCGTAGCGCTCCCAAGCTTGCCATCGGAAGCTATAGGAAACGCCGCAAGCCCCGTGATGCTGCCGCCGGGCACTGCCGGATTCTCGTTGACGATCACGTAGGCGTTTTCGCCTGCCGGATCAAGAACGATAGCCGTTGGCAACCCCGGCGTCGGAGGACCGTTCACATTGTTAATCTCCGTCGTGGAACCGTTCGACAGATCGAGGCTGAAGCTTTCCATCACCGGCCCGTTTAGTTGGTTATTCACCAGCGGACCACCTCCTTGGCTGGGAACCACCACCAGACCATTGTCGTTCGAGGTGTACTTGGCGTTGCAGGCTATCAAGAAGCCCATTGATACCAGAGCCAGAAGCGCCACCATCCAGGCAAACCTTGTCCACATTCTTCGGTTTATCTCCTATGAGCGTACTGATGCATTCCCCGGCCACACAAACCGGGCGTAAACCCTATTTGAAGGCGTGAATTGCCATCCATTTATGTATCAGGAATGCGTGGGAAGAGCAAACCCCCGGACCTATTGGAACCGCAGATGGGCCTGCGAGTTGCCTGGAAAGCAGTGGCCAGTGATCAGTGATCGGTGCTCAGCTTATTCCCTTTGGCCGCTGGCCACTGGCCACTGATCACTGGCCACTGCGTTTAAAGCTTCTTCGGAACTGGCGGTCAACACCATCAGAGGCAGGTGGATCTCGACCATCAGCCCACCCTCCGACCGATTTGTGGCAGCGACGCGTCCGCCATGGAAGCGCACTGCCCGCTCGGTAATGGCCAGGCCCAGGCCGACCCCACCGGTCTGCCGGCCTCGAGCATCGTCCAGGCGGTAAAACGGCTGGAACAACTTTTCGAGCGCATCCGGGGGCACACCGGAGCCGCAATCGGTGACTCGGACCACCGCTTCCTCGCCACCCGCAATCTCCTTCCTTTCCAGATCGATGTCAACCGTGGTGCCTTCGCGCGTGTAGCGGATGGCGTTGCGCACAACATTTTCGATGGCGCTGTGCAGCAGCGAGGGATCTCCGCGCACCACCCAAATCCCCGGGGGAATTTCGCTGCGGACATGGGAACGCCTGGCCTGCGCTTCGAACTCGGCATCTTCGGACACGTTTAGCACCACTTCATCCAGCGAAAACGGTGTCGAGGGCACATGTTGCTCGCCATCTTCCAGGCGGGCCAGAGTGAGCAGGCGGCCAATGAGTTCGTTCAGGCGGCTGGCTTCGAGTTCAATGCGCTCCAGCATGGCCGCGCTTTCCGGTCCGGAGCGCTGCCGCGCCAGGCCCAAGGCTACATTCAGCCGCGCCAGCGGCGAGCGCAGTTCATGCGAGATGTCGTTGAGCAGGCGTGATTGTGCTTTGACCAGGTTTTCCAACCGTTCCGCCATGCCATCAAAATCGCGCATCAAGCCCGCAACCTCATCTCGTCTGGTGACGTTGGGAGCACCGGCCCGGGCAGTGAGATCGCCAGCGGCTAGTTGCCGCGTGGCCGCACGCAAACGCACGATTGGCATGGTCAGGAACCACGCCAGCAGGTAGCAGACGAGTCCCGAGGAGATGACAGCGATGATCAGACCAGGAATGGGCAATCCCCGCGGACCGAGAAACAGGCGTGGACCGGGCGGAGGAGACAGCACCAGCGTGTAACGATGCAATCCGTCAGAGGAAGCGCGGGAATCGCGCAAGACCGGAGGCGGTGCGGGAAAAATAAAGCCCTCGTGCGGCACCCGCGGCCCTCCCTTTGCGACACGCAGCGCCCATTCTGGCGCGCCTCGGTGCAAAATCTCCTCCATGTTTTCATTGAATAGAAAGACGCGGACGTGCTGGGTCTTTTCCAGATTGTCGAAATATTCGCCCAGCCCCGCCGTGCCTTTCTGTTCGTAGGCATTTACCGAGTCGTTCATGGCGGTCGCGAGAAGACCTTCCCAACTCGAGGTCCTCGGACGAAATGCCAGCGTGACCAGGATCGCCAGCACGAGAAACAAGGCAAAAGCCATCCAGAAAGAGAGAAAAATCTTGAGGAACAGACTTTTCATGAGGTCTTCACCTTTTCCCCAACCCTTTCCCGTGGACGAGCGAATATGTAGCCTACGCCGCGGATGGTCTTGATGTGTTCATCGGCGTCGGTGTCGCCGAGCTTCTTGCGGACCTTGCTGACGTGCATGTCGATGCTGCGATCGAAGGGCGAGAATTTGCGGCTCAAGACGGCGTTGACCAGGCGCTCGCGGGGCACCACCCGTCCAGCCTCGCGCAGCAGCACTTCCAGGAGATTGAACTCGACCGAGGTGAGGTCGACGGGTTGGCCGTCACGGCGCACGCTGCGCGTAGCAGGATCGAGTTCGATTTCCCCGACACGGACGATATCGGGCGCAGACGGAGCCGATTTGTCGCTCCGCGTGCGGCGCAGGATGGCTCGAATGCGCGCAACCAGTTCCCGCGGATTAAAGGGTTTGGGCAGATAATCGTCGGCGCCGATCTCCAATCCGACGATGCGGTCGACATCTTCGCCGCGCGCTGTGAGCAAAAGGACCGGCAGGCGGGAGGTGGCGCGGATCCGGCGCAGCACTTCGAAACCGTTGATGCCGGGCAACATCACATCCAGCACCACGAGCAGGTATCCGCCGGCAGTGGCGCGCTGCAGCCCGTTCTCGCCATCATGCACGAACTCGACTACGAATCCCTCGGCCTGCAGGTATTCGCCGACCAGGGTACATAGTTCGACATCATCGTCGATAACCAGAATTCGTTCCATCTTGGTTTTCATTGTGCACCAGATCGCAGGCTGGCAGCGGTAAAGAATTGTCAAACCTAGAGGCAGCTTGCCCTTTGTCCGGACAGGTGTTTGCCGCCTTTGACAAAACTTTACTCGCATTGACTGACTTTTTACCACTTTTCCCCGCGAATCGTGTTTGTATAACTGTACCCAAGAACCCGGGGCTCCAAGAGGCGAGCAAGTGGATGGAACCGGGGTTAAAGGAGCAACAAATTTATGAAGACGATTCGTTTTCGCTTTCTGGTGGCTGCGCTGGCGGTGCTGTTGGGCGGTGCGATCGCCAGGTCGCAAACTGCGGATGCAACTGCGCCGGTGCACGGCCATGCCTTCGGCATGCGAGGCCCCATGGGCTTCTTCTCCAAATACCTTGATCTGACTGATGCCCAGCGCACGCAGATGAAGGCCGTCCTGCAGAAAGAGCACACGGCGATGAAGCCGCAGATGCAGCAGCTGCACCTGATGCAGCAGCAGCTCAAGCAGTACGAAGAAGGCACCTATGACGAAGCCAAGGTGCAAGCGCTCGTGGCGCAGCAGGCGCAGACGCTGGTGCAACTGAAGGTGCAGGAAACCCGCATCCACAATGAGCTGTTTCAATTGCTCACTCCTGACCAGCAGGCCAAGATGCAGCAGTTCGAGGCCAATCGGGAAGCGCGCATGCAGCAACGTATGCAGGACTCGGCCGCTCGCTCCTCAGGAATAAGGCTTCGGGTTGTGCGCGGTGGTTTTCAGCTTGAGTTTGCTGGAAGCGGCCCGGGGTCAGGCTCTCGGCTTGACCTCGGTCCGCTGCAGCAAGGAGTGATTTCATGGATATGGCTCAGGCATTCATCTTTTACGCGGAATGGATCTTCTTCGTCGCCTGGGGATCGCTGCTTGCGGCGGTCAGCGTTGTTGCTTTCGGAAGCGATCTGGTTCCGAGCGCTCAGCGTGCAACCGCCGAGAAAGAGCGCCGTTAGCTTTCGGTCTTCTGCGCCACGTCATAGGCGTCGGTCTGGCTATGACCTAAGACCTGGCGCCCAAGACCTGTTCCCTGCCGAACTTGCCTTCTAAAAGCTGCCTTCCAAAACTTGCACCCCAGCCTGCTAGAATTTCATCTACACGACCTGAATGATTCCCAAGAGCATGCGTCCGCTCCTGCCCTACCTCAAGCGTTACCGCTGGGGGTTTGTGGCGGGTCGTTTTCTGCATTTTTCTCAGCAATGGCGCCTGGATCCTGCTGCCGCAAGTGATCCGGCACGCGATCGATGATCTCAACACCGGCGTTACGTCCGCGAAGTTGCTGCACTTTGCCTGGCAGATGCTGGAGGTCGCCGCCGTCCGTGGAGTTTTCCTGTTTCTAACGCGCTGGATCGTGATCGGCATCTCGCGCGACATCGAGTTCGATCTGCGCAACGATCTTTTCGCTCACCTGGAAACGCTTTCCTATTCCTACTACCAGCGTACGCGCACCGGCGACATTATGGCGCGGATGACGAACGATTTGAACGCGGTGCGCATGCTGCTGGGTCCGGCGATCATGTACTCGGCGAATACGCTGGTGTTCACCGCCGGCGCGCTGTCGTTCATGGTGCTCATCAGCCCCAAGCTGACGTTCTATGCGTTTCTGCCGCTTCCCCTGGTGAGCGTTGTCATTCAGCATTTTGGGCGGCGCATCCATGAGCGCTTTGAAAGAATTCAGGCGATGTTCTCCGACATTTCGGCGCGGGCGCAGGAGAATTTTTCCGGGGCGCGGGTCATCCGCGCCTACGTGCAGGAGGAGGCGGAGATCGCGTCCTTTGAAAGCGCCAATCAGGAATACGTCGCGCGCAGCCTGAAACTGGTACGGCTCATGGGCATGCTCTGGCCCACGCTGGAACTCATGCTCGGCCTGGCCATGGTGCTGGTGCTGTGGATCGGCGGCCGTGAAGTCATCCACGGACAAACCGCCGTGGTTTTGGTTTCCTACTTGAAAACGAAAACCACTCTGTTGCTGCCCGGCTCCGTGACGGTGGGCGATTTCGCTGCCTTCAATATTTACATGCTGCAGTTGACGTTTCCGGTGATCGCGCTGGGTTGGGTGGTCAACATTTTCCAGCGGGGCACGGCGTCGCTGATTCGCCTGAATGAAATTCTGCACGAACAACCTGAAATCAAAGATGGGCCTGAAGCCGCAGACCGGCCTGTGGAAGGCGAAATCGAGTTTCGCGGGCTGAATTTTGCCTACGATGGCAAACCCGTGCTGCACGACCTGAATCTGCGAATCCCCGCCGGCAGCAGCATGGCGATCGTGGGTCCGACGGGCTCGGGAAAAACCACGCTCGTCAGCCTGATTCCCCGCATTTATGACGCGGCGCCGGGGATGGTTCTGGTGGATGGCCGGCCGATCCGGGAGTTCTCCCTGGAATCGCTGCGCAAGAGTGTGGGGTTTGTTCCGCAGGAAACATTTCTATTCAGCGACCGCATCCGGGAAAACATTGCTCTGGGCGTGGCATCGGCTTCTGATCAGCAGATTCACGAAGCGGCCGAAGCCGCCAATATTGCCCAGGATATCGAGAGCTTTCCCGAGCAATATCAGACCATGGTAGGCGAGCGCGGCATCACGCTCTCGGGAGGACAGAAGCAGCGCACCGCGATTGCCCGCGCGTTGATTCGCAATCCGCGCATTCTTATTCTCGATGACGCGCTCTCCAGCGTCGACACTCATACCGAAGACAAGATCCTCAATCACCTGCGCGAAGTGATGCAGGGCCGCACCACCATCTTCATCTCCCACCGCGTTTCCACGGTGCGCAATGCCGACCGCATCGCCGTGCTGCACGATGGACGCATCGTGGAATCGGGCACGCACGACGAACTGCTCGCCTTGAACGGCTACTACAGCGACCTGTATAACAAGCAGTTGCTGGAAGAAGAGCTGGCCGAGGTTTAGACTTAGGCCGCTTCGCAGCCGCATTCAAAATCCTGCATGGGGAAGCAAACAATTATGCGATTCCGCGCACTTGCTTTGCCGTTTTGTGCATTGGCCTGTGCTTCTTATCTGCTGGCGCCGTTCGTCGCCGCTCAGACTGCTCCATCCACACCTCCCGCGCCTCGAGCCATCACGGTTGATGATGTTTTTGAAATCCGCGCAGTGGGCGATCCGCAGATTGCGGAAGATGGCAAGTGGGTGGCTTATACGGTCTCGACCATGTCGTTGAAGGAGGACAAGTCGGAGACGCGCATCTGGATGACTCCAGCGGGCGGCGGCGACGCTGTCGTTATGACCGCCGAGAAGGTTTCCTCTTCGCATCCGCGCTGGAGCCCGGATGGAAAGTTTCTCGCGTTCCTATCCAAGCGTGGTGAGGGCAAGACACAGGTTTGGCTGCTCAACCGCATGGGCGGCGAGGCGCAGAAGCTCACGGACACGATTCAAGACGTCGATGATTTTGCCTGGTCTCCGGACAGCAAGCGGCTGGTGCTCATCCTGCGAGACCCGTCGCCGGAAGAATTGGACGAGGCCAAAGCCAAAGAAAAAGACAAGCCGGGGAGCAGCGATACGGATAGAGACAAGGACGCGAAGCCGAAGAAACCAAAAACTCCGCCTCCATTCGTGATCGACCGCTATCGCTTCAAGACCGACACGGTCGGCTATCTCGACCGGCGACGCACGCATCTGTATGTGTTCGATGTCGCTACCAAGGCTGTCGTTCAGATTACGTCCGGCGACTTCGACGATGAGCAACCTGCGTGGTCTCCAGACGGCAAACTGCTGGCGTTTCGCAGCAACCGCTCCACACCGGACCCGGATCGCACTTACGACACCAACATCTGGGTGGTATCGGCCGATAACACCGACAAGGGCGCGCACCTGACGCAAGTCACGACGAATCCCGGCTCTGACGGTTCGCCGGCGTGGTCGCCCGATGGCAAGTGGATCACCTACGTCACGCAGCTTGATCCGAAGCTCCTCGTTTATGCGACCCACCACATCGCTGTTTCTCCGGCGGCCGGAGGTGAGGCCAAGGTGCTGACGCTGGCCTTTGATCGCTCGTCGAGGTCGCCGCGCTTCTCGCCCGACGGGCAGTTCATCTACTTCATCGCCGATGACGACGGGACGCAGGATCTGTTCCGAATCCCGGCAGCGGGCGGGGAGATCACGCGAGCCATCTCCGGGCACGTCGTGGTCTCGAACTACACCATCGCCAAGTCAGGAGATCTGGCCGCCCAGATCACGAGCATGGACCGGCCCGCCGAAATCTTCACCACAACCACCTCAGGCGGTCCGCTCACGCGCATCACGCATGTGAACGATGCGTTCATGGCGAAGATCAGGATCGTCACGCCCGAATACGTCAAGTTCAAGAGCAAGGACGGCACGACGGTGGCGGGCTATCTCTACAAGCCGCTGGATTATGTGGCCGGGAAAAAATATCCTACGCTTCTGCACCCGCATGGCGGTCCTGTGGGCGCCTACTACGGCGACTTCAATCATTTCTCGCAGCTGTTTGCGGCCAACGGATATGTAGTGCTGGAGCCGAATCCGCGCGGCTCGTCCGGCTACGGACAAGATTTCTGCAAAGCCATCTTCGCCGATTGGGGCAACAAGGACTATCAGGACGACATGGCCATGGTCGACTACGCCGTCGCGCAAGGTGTGGCCGACCCCGACAAACTGGGCGTGGGTGGGTGGTCCTATGGCGGCATCTCGACGGATTTCATCATTGCGCAGACCACGCGCTTCAAGGCGGCGATTACCGGCGCGGGTTCCGCGTTCTTCGCGTCGTTGTATGGGCATGACCAGTACATCCTCGACTACGACATGGAACTCGGGCACCCGTGGGAGAACCGCGCGGGGTGGGACAAGATCTCGCCGATCTACAAGGTTGCCAACATCACCACGCCGACTCTGTTCATGGGCGGCGACATCGACTGGAATGTGCCGATCATGGGCGGCGAGCAGATGTACGAGGCGCTCAAGAGCCTGGGGCGCGAAACCGAACTAGTGGTGTATCCCGGCGAGTACCACGGCTTCAAAACGCCCTCGCATATTAAAGACAGGCTCGAACGCAACCTCAGCTGGTACGCGCACTATGTGAAGGCGGACGGCAGCCCGGCACGCCCGGCGGCGAAAGCAAATTAGCGCGTGCGTGATCTCCTAGCCATGCAGCGAGTGGATGCTCCTGAGATTCTCGATTCCGATGCCTGCTCTCCCGCCGACGTCGAGGATACGCTCCGCGATCTTGGGCGAGTCAACCGCTGGTTCGGCGGGGTTGCCACCACGCAGAAAATGGTGGAACGCGCGGCCCAGGTTTCCGGCTCGAAACACTTCTCGTTGTTGGAAGTGGCGGCGGGGTCGGGAGAAGTTCCGGAGCTGGTTCGGCAAAAGCTGGCGCGTCGCGGGATTAAGTTGGATGTGACGCTGCTGGATAGGGCAAGGTCTCATCTTCCCTGCATTGCGAATCATACTGGGCAGAATCCGGCCGTCGTGGCCGATGCGCTGGCAATGCCTTTCGGCGATGGAGCCTTCGATCTGATAAGTTGCAGCCTTTTTGCGCATCATCTGGACGAACAGCAGCTGGCACAATTTATGCGCGAGGGTCTGCGGGTGAGCCGCCAGGCTCTGCTGATCAACGACCTCATCCGCCATCCGCTGCATCTGGCTTTGGCGTTCGCCGGATTCCCGATTATGCGCAGCCGGGTGGCTTGGCTGGACGGGCTGACTTCGGTGCGGCGCGCTTATGTTCCAGACGAGATTCGCAGTATGCTGGCGTCTGTTATTTCGGCGAACGGAGGGACACAAGTGGAGATCTCGCGCAATTACCTTTTCCGTATGGGAGTAATTGTGTGGAAGAGTCAAACCTCAGCGGCTAAAGCCGACCGCCGTTGAAGCTTGATGGCACGGCTGAAGCCGCGCCCTTCCCGGGCTGCGCTAGCGGACCACCAGCACTTCACGGATGTTATCGCGCGCAAGAAAGAATTTGATCGAGGCGAAGTCGCGGAAGAGGGTTTCGATGTGGCGGTTATTGAACACGCGCTGCAGTTGGAAACCTTCCGAGATGGCGGTGTGGATCGCTCCGGTAGGTCCGCGACGCGCTTCGCGGCGTAACACGATTTTCTGCATCTCGAGGACGTCCGTACCGACGATATGGAAGCGGTGACAGGGCGAGTCCGGACCGGCGTCGCGAGTGTGGAAGAACGCCAGCAGCATGCCGCCAGGTTTCAACACCGACCAGAGCCTTCCAACGACCGGTTTTACCAGACTCTCGTCAAGATAGTCGGGCAGGTTCCAGCACAGCACGACGTCGAAGCGGGCCGCCGGGTAGACCAGGTTGTCGGCGAGAAACTTACGGCTGTCGAGAACAACGTTGCCTTCCTCGTTCTTGCCGAGAAGCTCGGGATCGGTCGAGGCCGTGAGCAGGTCTTCGCTGTAGATCCGGTGGCCGTGTTCGGTGAAATGGCGAATGTTGGCCGGCGACGTCGACCCCAGATCAAGAATGCAAAGGTCTTCAGCGGATTCCCACATACGGGACAACTCTCCCAGGCCGCTGGAGCGCCGCGTCAGCTTCTGCGCGCCCTGTACCGGGATGGTCTCCGTTCCGGATGAACCGCGAAAGAGTTTCATGAAACCCTGTGAGACTGACGACATCCTGACTTCATGACTCCTGAAATAAATCCTTCAACGCCCGCGCGCTTTACTTGTCGGTGCGGTGAATATCAACCTTGCCCTTCAAAAATGCGCCTTCCTCGATGGAAATGCGCTGGGTGCTGATGTCTCCGGTAACGATCGCAGACTTACGCAATTCGACGCGATCGCTGGCCTGAATGTTGCCTTCGAGCTTGCCCTGCACCACAACGCCCTTGGCTTCGACGCTGGCTTTGACCTGGCCGTTGGGGCCAACTGTCAAGCTATTGCCTTTAAGAGCGATGGTGCCCTCGACCTGACCATCGACATAGAGATCTTCGCTGCCGGAAAGTTCGCCCTTGACGATAACCGACTTGCCGATCTGTGCCAACCCCAACCCACTGGCGGGTGCGCTCATAGGACGCTCTCCTGTTTCAACGGTGATCCGGTGCTGCGGCATCCGTGACGGGTTGCTCCCGGATCAGAATCCTTGAGGCAATTACGGAAGACCGCTCGCTGCATCGACTATACGCAAGGCACGGAGGGCGCGGCAAGTTCCTCGCGAGCAACCTGGGAAGAATTGAACGTCGGAGGTGCATTTCGCTGGCTTGGCTCTGTGCTCAGAAACCGAATAGCGGTTGCGTCTTTTGGGTGTGGTTCGTTCTCACGGTGAACAAAGTTTCCAGCCCAATGCAAGACCAGTGCAAGAAATGATCAATTTTGAACAGCAATGGCTCTGGCTAATTCTTTCATGTCTTTCCGAACCTGCTCCAGCCGCTCCAGCCTCAGCCGATATTCAGCGGTAGCTGCGGGGCTGTGTTCATCGTGTTCCAAGTACAGATCATTCGCCATTTGGATTGCTTCGGATTCTTGCCGGCGATCCGCGAGCTTGGTTTTGTCATCCATGCTCGGATACTACGCCCGATCGCGAACAATTCAGATTAGAAATGGCTCACACTTCCCGAGATGGGACGCGTTTCCCGAGCCCATGATTTCGGAAGTATTTGCGTTCAGGCTCGCTCATCCGGATGGGTCCAAACATTGAGAACTGGCATCCTTTCTTTCCGAGAGTGCCACTAAGCCTCCAACGCACTCTTGGGACATTCTCGGGAAACCCGGAAGCTCAGTTGCTACACTGGAAGTGTGCCGGACAGCATGACACGGACAAAATTGATTCGTTTCGCCACTGCTGTTTTCCTAGGCGTGTTGCTCACCGGGAGCAGTGCGACTTCCCTCGATGCAGCCGCGCACCCGAGTCTTCCTGCGGATTCGGCTTCCGCGATCGAGCTGGTGCGGGCCGCGGTCGCCAACGAAGTGGCGGCCAACAACGATTCGATCAAGCACATGTTCCGATCACGTAAGCAGACTCCGCAGGGTTCGCAAACCAGGCTCTATGTGGAAACGCGGAGCGCCATGGCCGGCATGACGATCGCCTACGACGACCACCCGCTCACGCCCGAACAAAAGCAGGGCGAGGAAAACCACTTGGCGGGTCTGGTGAACGATCCGGAGCAGCTTAGCCGCAAACATTCACAGGAGCAGCAGTCTGCCGAACGCACTCTGCGCATCGTGAAGGCCCTGCCCGAGGCTTTTCTGTATGACTACGACGGTGATGAGCCAGGCGCGGCACATCTAGGCAAGGAAGGGGCTCGGCTGGTGCGTTTGAAATTCCGGCCCAATCCCGCGTACGAACCGCCTTCTCGGGTGGAACAGGTGCTCGAGGGCATGCAGGGATTCTTGCTGATTGATCCCGCAGCGCGCAGAATCGCGCGAATCGATGGAACTCTGTTCAAGGAGGTCGGCTTCGGCTGGGGAATTCTGGGGCATCTCGACAAAGGCGGACACTTTCTGGTCGATCAATGCGACGTTGGCGATGGATCATGGGAAATTTCGCATATGTCCCTTAGCTTTACGGGAAAGATTCTTATATTCAAGAGTATTGTGATCAAGTCTGACGAGGTGTTCAGCGACTTCCGCCGCGTGCCGGCCGACACCACGTTTGCCCAGGGAGTGGAGATGTTGAAGGCCGAGGAAGCGAAGCTAGCTGAGGATCATAAACCGGCAGCGGGAACGGCGGATCCTAAGTCGCACTAGGAAAAGCCTTCAGCGGCCGGCTGCCATACCTTGGCGATCTCTCAGCCGAAAGACGATGCTCGCGGTGACGCGAAGATTGTTCTGCGGGCGCACGTCGCCGGCAGAGTCTGCATATGCGGTGCGCAGGTAATCTCCGGTGAGACGGAGGGCGCAAGGCCCCGCAACCGAGCGTTCGATCCCACCCCCGAGTGCATAGGCTGGCCTTGCCACCCATCCCTGTAAGTATTCTGTTCCGCTGACAGGGACCGCACTGTCAACCAGTCCAGCGCCGGCCAGCGCGTGCACGAACATCTGCGTTTTTCTGGCCTCAAACAGATGAAACACCGGGCCCGCCAGGAAGGCTAAAGTGTAGCCCGATTGCCCGGTCGCCAGGACGTTGGAGGTGCGAACGTAACCGGAGTCTACGGCGACTCCCCAATGCGGCAGAAAGTTGGCGTGGCCGGTCACATCCAGTCCGTTGAGACCTACTCTGCCCGCAGAGGGAATTGTTGATGAGAGATAGCTATAGCCGAAACTCACATCGTAAGTCGGACCAACGGCCGTAGCAGGCGGTGGCGCTTGTAGTTGATTTTGCGCCAGGGCAGGCGCAATCAGCACAAAGGCGAGAGATAGAGCCTTCCCCATAATGCTCATTTTATTGCGCTTGCTTTCGGACCCTCTTGAGAACCCACGACAAAGCATAGCCGTTACTTCTTCCTCCCCGGCAGACAACATAAGCCGGGGCAGATGCCGACCCTAAAATACCGGGGTTGCAGCGGGCGGTAAATGTAACCTCAGCTTGAGACCTTAGGTAATGAGGCGGGGCATTCGTAGAAACGAAACAGCTTGGCTCTTCTGGAAGAGTACATTCGTAACCGACGAAATCTCAATTGACGAGAACGGTTACTACGATTCGAGGGACGGCTTCAAGCATCATGCGCGCAGCGTTTCCTTCTTTACTGTGAGCTTTTCGATGAGATCTTCTTTAACGCGATAACCGGTTCCGGGCTGACTGGAGATCGCAATCATTCCCTGCTGCGAGACTTGCACTTCCGGGTCGATGATGTCTTCCTTCCAGTAGCGTTTGGATGCGGAGACGTCACCGGGCAGGCTGAAATTCTCGAGCGTGGAAAGAGCGATGTTGTGACCCCGGCCGATGCCCGATTCGAGCATCCCGCCGCACCAGACGGGAATCTTCTGGGCATGGCAGATATCGTGAATCTTCTTCGCCTCACTGAATCCGCCCACGCGTCCGACTTTAATGTTGATGATGCGGCATGCGCCGGTTTCGAGCGCAATGGCCGCAGTGCGGGCGCTGACGATCGACTCGTCCAGACAGATCGCGGTGCGCAGCTCTCTTTGCAGGCGGGCGTGGTAGAAAATGTCGTCGTCCCACAGTGGTTGTTCGATCATCAGCAGGTTGAATTGATCGAAGGAGCGCAGGTGCTCCACCTGATCGAGCGTGTAGGCAGAGTTGGCGTCGCAACTGAGTGTGATATCGGCCCAGCGCGAGCGTATTTTCTCGAGCACGTTTACATCCCAGCCCGGCTTGACCTTCACTTTGATGCGACGGTACCCGGCGGCCAGTTCAATCTGAATCTTCTCAAGAAGTTGTTCGACGGAATCCTGAATGCCAATGGAAACTCCGCAAGCGATTTCAGTCCGCGTGCCGCCCAGCAGCTTCCACAGGGGCTGGCTTTTCTGTTTCGCTTCGGCATCCCAAAGCGCGTTTTCGAGGGCCGCTTTCGCCATGCGGTGACCGCGCACTCTGGAGAAAAGAGCTGCGCAGTCGCGGGCTGATTCGAGAGTACGCCCTAGAACCGCGGGAGCAAGATACTGGGTGATCGTGGGCCAGGTGCTTTCGGTCCACTCGCTGCTGTAAAAAGGATCTTCGCCGGCCACACATTCGCCCCAGCCGTTGACGCCGTCGCAGTGCGCCGTGAGCAGCAGAATGCGGCGGCTGTAGGTACGTCCAAAGCTCGTCTCAAAGAAATGGACGAGCGGCATGTGAATCTCGCGGAGCGTGATGGCTTCAATCTTCATAATCTATGAGAACAATTCACCACAGAGGCACAGAGAAAACAAATCTTTGGGTTTTTCTAGAGAATTTCTCCGTGACTCTGCGCCTCTGTGGTGAATTCTTAGTCTTCCGATGCATACGACCATTCCTCATCCCAGTTCCCGAGCACGAACTTGCCGTTGCCTGCGGAATCGCGCTCGTATCCGAGCACCGCCAGCCCATCGCCGAACGCGCGGAGAAATTGTTCGCGGTTCCGTTCCTGCACCTGCTGGGCCTTGCCTCGCGTTTCCGCCGCGCCCTTCCACTCGTAAATCTGCGCCGGGACTTCAATCGTAGTTTCCCGCTCGAAGGGCGGATTCTTTCCCGTTGCCAGAAGCGTTTCCACGCGCCTGGACTTCAGCCACCATTCAGCAATCAGCCGGTCGCTCGGAAGCCCGCCCTGCAGGGGCGATGACGTGATTCCATATTGGTTGATGTTATAACGCCGGGAGATGGCTCCCAGTTTTTCGATATTCAAATACGCATTCTTGATCTCAAGCGGATCGAAGGTCCACTCGATCAACTCGATGCCCCGGGCCAGCGCATCTTCCCGCTGCAGCAGCTTGAGACGGCGGCCGAGCCCGCCATTGCGTTGGTCCTTCCGAACGGCGAGCATGTGCGAGTGAAGATAGACATGGCCTGACCGCGTACCCGGCACGGAAAGCGCGAAGCCAACCATTTCGTTGCCGTCGAAAGCGCCCATGACCTGTCCGCCGACTTTTTCAGCCACGACGAACATCCGCAGCGGAACCAGTTCGGCGTCGCTGAAGTTCCAGACGTCTTTCTGCAACGCCACGCAGGCCCGCAGTTCGTCCAGGCCCTGACAACGGCGAATCACGATGGCGTCCGCGGTCACGCCGGCTTCTCCTCGTGCTTGGCCCGCTGCCAGAGGGATTCGAGTTCATCCATCGAAACACTTTCTGGATTGGCGCCGCGCTCGTGCAAGCGTTGCTCCATCCACTCAAAGCGGCGGCGGAACTTGCGGTTAGTCTTGCGCAGCGCGGATTCCGGATCAAGTGAGAGATAGCGGGCGAGGTTGACCAGCACGAAAAAAAGGTCGCCGACTTCTCCTTCCAGCCGCGCCCTTAGATCTTCGGGAATCGTCTGCCGCCCGGAACCGGCTACGCCGCGGCCTTCCGGGCGCGGACCGGGCGCGGGAAATTCCTGCAAATGCTGGCGAAGCTCGGCGGTTTCCTCGCTGAGCTTGTCGAACAGGCCCTCCATGTTAGGCCAGTCGAAGCCAACCTGTGCAGCGCGCGAACTGAGCTTGTGGGCCTCGAGTAAAGATGGCATCAACGAAGAGATGCCAGCCAGAATCGATGGCGTAGTCTTCGCGGCGGAGTTGCCGGCTGCCTCCGCGATCCCACCGAGACGTTTCTTCCGTTCTTCAACTTTCAGCGCTTCCCAGTTGCGCTTCACTTCGGTAGAAGTGTCGGCCTTCGCGTCGCCGAATACGTGAGGATGCCGGCTCACCAGCTTGTCTGAGAGCCGGTCGAGAACGTCGTCGATCGAAAATGTCCCTTGCTCCTTGGCCATCTCGGAATAGAAAAGCACCTGCAGCAGCAGGTCACCGAGTTCTCCCGGTAGCTCATCCCAGTCGCGATTATCGATGGCTTCGAGCACCTCATAGGTTTCTTCGAGCGTATAGGGCTTGATGGAATCGAAGGTCTGCTCGCGATCCCAGGGGCAACCTCCCGGAGCCCGCAAGCGCTCCATAATGGCGACTGCGCGTTCGAAACGTTCGCCGGTCGTGGACATTTGAGCAACCACTCTAAATGAGCCATCGCGGTGCGAGCAACGAGTGCAGGGATTTACACTTGCCCTGCGTAACCTTTAGCCAGCGTGGCTGGCCTTTTGGTCATCTAATTTTGCGGTACCAAGGTTACCTTCTCTGCCCGGCGGAGAGAGTGCACACTTTAAGGGTCATAGTGTCTGGCGCGGCTCGGTTTGTGGCTCTAGTAGAACCTTTCGAAAACCCTGTATCTGATTGATAAAATATGGTCTTAGCGGCAAATCCCCGAGCCTCTCTGGAAGGCCAGCACTTTCAAGTAGTGGTGATTGGTGGGGGCATCAATGGCGTCGCTGTGGCGCGGCAATGCGCCCGCGCGGGGAAGCATACACTGCTTGTCGAACAGAATGACTTCGCCTCCGGAGTAACCAGCCGCTCCACGCGCATCATTCACGGCGGCCTGCGTTACCTAGAGCATGGTGAATTAGGTCTGGTTCGGGAATCGCTCCGCGAGCGGGAAAAGTTGCTTCGGGAAAAATCTCACCTCGTGCATCCTATGCACTTTCTGCTCCTCTTGAATGAAACCAGCGAGCGTAGTGCCATGAAAGTGCGCGCCGGATTGTGGCTCTACCAGCGCATGGCCGGAAAACCGCCCAGCAAAGACGCCACCGAAATGGAATTGAAACGGCTGGAGCGAGCGCTGGACGCCGGGCATCGCTGGTCGTTCTACAACTACGAAGACGCCCAATGCGAATTTCCGGAGCGGCTGGTAGCGGAATGGTTGATGGAAGCCGTCGACGCCGCCGCAACCGTGCGCAATCACATGGAAGCGTTGGCGGTTGACGTCTCGCACGGTCGCACCCGCGGCGTTCTGTTACGCGACCAGATCACCGGCCGCGACCAGCGTGTCGATGCGGCCTGGGTAATCAACTGCAGCGGACCATGGGCTGACCGCATGTGCCAGCGTTCTTCAATCCGCATGGCTAAACCAATGCTCGGCGGAGTACGCGGCTCCCACATTGTTTTGCCGCGGTTTTCGGGTTCGCCGAATGCCGCGGTTTATACCGAAGCGGTAGACGGCCGTCCGATTTTTATCCTTCCCTGGAACGATCAGATCCTCGTGGGAACAACCGAAGTAGCTGACAACGGCGACCCGGCCAGAACCGTTCCCTCGCCGGACGAGATCAGCTACCTCGTGAGTTCTGTAGCGCAATTGTTTCCCAAGGCCAAGATAACTGCGCAGAGCGTGAAGCACGCATTTGCTGGAATCCGTCCCCTGCCTTATTCGCCGGACAATAAGCCTTCGGCAGTCACGCGGCAGCATATTCTTCACGATCACACAGATGACGGCGCGGCGCGCATGCTCTCGGTGATCGGCGGCAAGCTGACCACCGCGGCTTCACTCGCCCGCGACTGTGCCCGCAAGATTGGATTGAAAACGATTGAACCGAATACGATGACCATGGGACCCGACAATGCGCTCGATCCTTTTCTGGACGACGCGGTGCTCGAAATTGCGCGCATCGGAGCAGTGAGCGAGGAAACGGCTCGCGGCATGGTGGAATGGCACGGCAAGCGTGCTGCCGACATCGCGCGCATGGCTTTGGTGAGCGCGGAACTGCGGGCGCCGATTTGCCCCCACACGTCTCACGTCATCGCCGAGGTTGTGGAAGCCTACCGCAGAGAGTTTGCCGTAACTTTGGGCGATGTGCTGCTGCGCCGCGTGCCGGTGGCGCTGGGGGCTTGCTGGTCCGAGTCGTGCAGCCGCGAAGCCACGTTGCGCATCGGCGCGGTTCTCGGCTGGGACGAGCATGCCATGGGAGCGAACCTGGAAGCTTTTGAAACCGAGCGCTCCGCCTTCTTGCGGCCGGTGGGGCGCGCCACTGCGGCATTCGAAGCCGCAGCCGACTAGATCCTTGGCCACCGATCCTGCACGGATTTCTACGGATGAACCAGTAACCCCAGATCGAAAATTAGAAATCAAAAAAGAAGTATCGGTGAAAACCTGTGGTTAAGATTTTTCTTGCCGGCCCAAGGCACGCACGAGCCGCTTGGGGTGGTCTGAGATGATGCCCTCTGCTCCCCACTTCGAAAAGCGCTTCATGTCGACCGTAGCGTTCACGGTCCAGACCAATATTTTTCTTTCCGTGGCTTGAATCTCATCGATCAGCATCTTTCTCACTAGCTTGTGGTGCGGAATTACGTACTGGACCGGCAACCGCGGCCAGCGGCTCAACTCGGCCTGCGTCTCGCAGATCAACCCCAGCGGGATGGTCGCGTCCGACTCATGTATGGCTCGCAGCACTTCAGGGAGAAACGAAGAGACCACGAACCCGCGCGTCTGGTGTAAACCTTCGCAGCAAATCCGTGGCGATCGCCTCGAGGCCGGTGACTTTCAGCTCGATATCGAGAAACGCTGTGTTCTGGTAGCGAGTTAAGACTTCACCCAACTCGCGGCAAGGCCAGCTTTTCGGGTGAGGATTCCGCAATCTTCAAGCCGTGGGCAATCGCATCGTGACAGACTACCGCGTGCCCATCCGCCGTGAGCCGCAGGTCGAATTCGAAACCGTCGCAGCCCTGGGCGAGCGCGAGATCGAATGAGGCCAGCGTATTCTCAGGAACAGATTTTTCGGCACGCGAGCCGCGGTGGCCAAGAAGCAGCGGACGAATCGCCATCGCCTTCTAAACCTCAGTAAACAGTGTTCAGTGTCCAGTGGTCAGTCATCGCGCCAGCTCTGGTTTTATTGGCCACTGACCACTGATCACTGGCCACTGCTGCTAATCCAGATCGAAATCGCGGATGGGCTTGCCCGTGTCTGGAGATTCCTTGGCCTTCTTCACCGCCTCCTGAAATTTCTTGTCCAGAAGTTCGGAAGCATGTTTTTGCGCCTCCACCGATTGCCGGAAGATCGATTCGCGGCGGCTATCCTGTTCCTTCATAGCCCGGGCAGCTGCTTCCATATCCTCGAACATCCTGGGTTTCACCGCGGCGGTGTGGGCGATCACAGCGGCCGTTGCGGTATCGATCTTCAGCAGCGCGCTGCAGCAGGGGCAAGTGACTTCGATCGTGGAGGGAGTCTTCGCCATTTTGCGAATGATACCGCAAAAGCGGACCTAGCGGGCCACGTGCAGCGGGAAGCTCGGCGGAGCAGCTCAAAGGCCACGCCTTAGCGCTGAAGTTTGATTGGGAAAATGCGGAACACGCCCAACAACTCCCAGCCCAGCAGAAAGATCGAAAGCAGGACCACAAGCACTGCCATCAACTCTCCAAAGGTGAGGCCGCGGCGGTTGGGCTCGAAACGCCGTGCGGCCAGGCTCAGGATATTCAGCGTGGCGAACCCGAAGACGATCGCCCAGAGAATGTTGTAAACGTCGTCGCGGCGGCTGGAATGCCGCTGCAACAGCATCAGGCTCGCGACCAGCGCGGGCTGGGCCCGTAACAGAGTGTGCAGCGAGAGCGCGGCCCGCGTGGTCCGCGCGAAGCCCGAGATCATCCACGTTGTCGAAGAAAGCGCCATAGGGCCGAGTGGCAAAAAGGCACTCTGGATGCCGCAAGTGAGGATATTACATTTTTTCTCTGCGCGGGTCACGGAGGCGGCGCGGCGACGGCATCAGCCGGGCCATCCGGTTTCCACCTCAGGTCACACAAGAACCAACTCCTTGCTCCGCTCTTGATGCTTTCAGCCAGATGCTTTCAGCCAGATACTTTCAGTAAGATACTTTCAGTAAGATGGACGGATGGCGGACCGGCGTGTCATCTTTTTCGATGTCGGCAACACTCTTCTGTTTCCCAACCGGCGAAAATCCTGGCCCCCATCTCGAGCGATCGCCATCCTTCACTTGAACAATGGCAGGCCCTGGAGCGTAAAACCAAGCACGAGTTCGATCAGGGCATGACGAGCGGCCGCATCGATCACAGCTTCTGGTGGATATTCCATACTCACCTGCTGCAGCAACTCGAGGAAGCGTCAGGCCTCCGCGAAGTGCTGGTCGAGAATACGCGGAGCTCGGCCAACTGGGATCAAATTCTCGCCGGGCACGCGCGACGCCCTCACCCGCATCGGCCAGAACTTCCGCATCGCGGTGATCTCCAACTCCGATGGAAAGATCGAGCACGTGCTCTCACGCTGCGGTATTGCCGACTGCTTCGAAAGCATCACAGATTCCGGGACCGTTGGAGTCGAAAAGCCGCGCGCAGAAATCTTTGAGGCAGCGCTCAGCGCGATGCAGGCGCGCGCCGATGAAAGCCTGTACGTGGGCGACATGTACTCCGTGGATTATGTGGGGGCGCGGAATGCGGGAATGGAAGCGGTCTTGTTCGATGTGTCCGGCGCCTATCGCGACCGCGAACTGCCGCGCGTGGAGTCGCTCGAGCAGCTCGAAGCGTGGCTGCGGTAAGCCAGCTGCGCTAAGCTGGCTGCGCTTTAAAAGACGATCCTACAATTCCAAAATCTGGTGGTCGTGGCAATCCGTGCGCATCGTGTCATAGATGCTGCGCAGCAATTCGGTTCCGTGGCGAGCGACGAAATACACGCCGGCCACGCCGCGCTCCTGTAAGGCGTTCTCGGGATAGAGCGCCTGGCTGAGCGCGGCGGCATGCCGGCTCACCACTTCGCTGCGGCGCAATTCGGCAGCCATGGCGCGTTCGCGCAGGCGGTCGAGTTGGTAGCGCACTTTTGAAGCGCCCGTCTGGCTGGCCTCGACGAGCGTGGGATCAAGTTTGGCCAGAGCTTCCTGCAAACCGGAAAAAGATTCTTCGACGGATTTGTTCGCGCGTTCAAAGGCCGCCTGCAATCCTGCCGGCAGAGTGCGTGCAGCCAGCGTCTGGCGCAGCGCCTCAGGCCCATCGAATGCGTCTCGCACTGCAATGCCGTACTGCCCGAGCCAGCGCTGCACTTTAGGCTCAACCACAGTCGCCGAAAAACGAGGCACGATCGGCGTCACGCGGCCCAGGATTCTTTCATAGACCGCGCCCGCCTGCGCGAAATATGCCGCCTCGGCAGCGCCACCGGTGTAAGCCAGAGTGGGCAGAAGATAATCCTGCACAACGGGCCGCAAGAGAACGTTCGGGCTGAAGTTTTCCGGGGCAGCGGCAATACGATCCAGCAATTCAGCGGATGAAATCTTTTCCGCGCCAGGTTCGCTGCCGATAACAAACTCCCCGGCCTCATTCGATCCTTCCCGGCGGTGGATCGCCGTGCGCGCGCCGTCGCGCAACGCGAAAAGCAGCACCGACGACGGAGTCACCTTCACCTGCTGGTAATAACCTGCCCTCTCAAGAGCATCCCCTCGCGCCAGCAGCGCAGCATCCAGATCCTCCACGCGTTCGATTGCAGCGCGATACATTGGCGCCGCCACGCGATGCAGTTCGGGGTCAGAAGCATCGAGAAGAATCACGCCCCACTGGCCAAAAAGCTGCGCATAGAAGCGGGCGAAAGCGGTGCCCAGCGTCTCTCCCGGACGATACGACGTCGCGCAGAAACTGCGACGCCTCGCTATCTCCCAGCAGAGATGCGGCCTCTTCCACGACCGGCAAAATCTCTTCTCCCAGACGCACGTTGCTGACCGGCGCGCCTGGAACCCCGTGGCTGGAAGTTGTGAGCGTGCGCAGAAGGCCGTCGGGACCGGGAATCGAAACGTGATTCACCTCAGCGAGATCGTGGTCCGACGTGGCCAGCCAGAAGACGGGAACCGCATCGATGCCGGCGGCCGTCGCCTCGTCGGCCAACTTCACCGCGGTCAGCGCTTTGTAGATGGCAAACATCGGCCCGCCAAACAGTCCGACTTGCTGGCCCGTCACGATGGCCGCCGCGCCCGCGCGAAGACGGCTCAGGTTGGCCAGGGTCTGCGGCGAGGCGCCCCAGGATTTATTCTGCCGCTCCAGAATCGTGCTGACGCGCTCGCGCCGGGACGGGTCATATTGCAGAGCGGAAGCCTGCGCCTTGAACCATTCGCTGAAATGCGGAGAATGCGGATAAAAAGGTTGGACGCTGGGGGAGTATGCGAGAAAATCAGTGAACAGGCGCGTGGTGTGCGGGATTTGCGTAAAGGGCAGACACTGCGCTTTCACCGCTGGCTCTCCTGACATCGCCGGCCGGTACAGTTCCGGCTTCTACAGCATTGGACGGATGAGATCATCGCAGGTCAACGTCATTCATTCTATAGTGGCGTCGCTGTTGAGATGCCGCAAACCGGCGCAAGATGCAAGATAATGGTGCGGTCAGGGAAGGAATGCCCGATGAATCTGGCCGCATCTCCATTGCATATCGTAACGCCGGTCACGCTGGAAGGCTCCACAGTACGCCTCGAACCGATTCGCCGCGAGCACGCCGAGATCTTCTGGGAGATAGCCAAGGATTCCCTCGACGACATCTTCCAATGGATTCCTTACCGCGTAAACACGCGTGAGGACTTCGAGCGTCTCGTGGAGAAGATCTTTGAGGAGCAGGAACGTGGAGAGTCAGTGGCATTTGCCACCGTCGACCGTGGTTCCGGGCAGGTGATCGGCAGCACGCGCTTCATGAACATCGACCGGGCCAACCGCCGGGTCGAGATCGGTTCCACCTGGATCGTCCCCGCATGGCAACGGACTGGGGTGAACACCGAAGCCAAATACCTGATGCTGCGGCATGCTTTCGAAGTGTGGAACTGCTTTCGCGTCGAACTGAAAACCGACGCGTTGAATCTGAAATCACGCAACGCCATCCTGCGCATCGGCGCCAAAGAGGAAGGCACGTTGCGCCGGCACGTGGTCACCTGGACCGGCCGGGTGCGTGATTCGGTCTACTTCAGCATTCTCGACTCAGAGTGGCCGTCTGTAAAAACCACTCTGGAACAGAAGCTCAAGGCCTGACCGCGCTACTTCAGCGACGCCCATATCGATGACGAAACGATATTTCACATCGCTCTTCGCCAGCCGCTGGAAGGCCTGGTTGATCTGCTGAATCGGGATCAACTCGATATCCGAAACGATACCGTGGTCGGCGCAGAAATCCAGCATCTCCTGGGTCTCTCGAATGCCTCCGATAATCGAACCCGCCAGCGAACGCCGCCGGAACAGCAAGCTCCCAACCCCTAAAGGTAACGGAGTGGGAGACGCCCCGACCAGAGTTAACGTTCCGTCGAGCTTCACCAGGTCGAGATAGGCGTTCAAGTTGTGTTCCGCAGAAACGGTATCCAGAATAAAGTCGAAGCTACCCAGGTGCTTCGCCATCTCGGCTTCGTTCTTTCGAGATCACCACCTCGTCCGCTCCCAGCCGCAGTCCATCTGCTACTTTGTTTGCCGAAGTCGTAAACAGGACGACGTGCGCGCCGAAGGCATAGGCAAATTTCACTCCCATGTGTCCCAAGCCGCCCAGGCCCACCACTCCAACCTTCTGTCCTTTGCGGACGTTCCAGTGCCGCATCGGCGAATAGGTCGTAATGCCGGCACACAACAGCGGCGCGGTGGCAGCCGGGTCCATCTTTTCCGGGACGCGCAGCACGAAGGCTTCATCGACCACGATGCTGTCCGAATATCCGCCGTAGGTCACACCACCGAGGTGCTTATCCTGGGCGTTGTAAGTGAAGGTTGGCATGCTGTCGCAGAATTGCTCGTTGCCGGCCCGGCAGTTCGGGCACGCGCGGTCGGAATCGACCATACAGCCCACCGCCGCCAGATCGCCCTCTTTGAACTTCTTGACGGCGCTGCCGACCTTGGCCACGCGACCCACGATTTCGTGCCCGGGCACGCACGGATATACAGTGGGCATCATGTTTTCCCATTCGTTGCGCACTTGGTGCAGGTCAGAGTGGCAGACTCCGCAGAACAAAATATCGATCTGCACGTCGGTGGGTCCCGGTTCGCGACGCCGAATCGCAGCCGGTGCCAGTCCCGAAGCCGCACTCTGCGCCGCATACGCCTTCGCCGGATACGCTTTTCCTGCCCCCGTCGCGCTCTTCTGATCAGCAACTATCGTGGAAGCCATATTATGAATTCTCCTCAGTAGCTAGATGGCCTGTCCCAGAGCTTGGTTCCAGAATAAGTTTTCTGGGCATGCCCGGCCGCGTGATGTGTCAGAAATGTTGGAATCCACTCCGGCGAAGAACCGAATGCGGAGCCATTCATCCAGCAGTGCCCCGACATGCTGAACCTTTGGGTCGCCTTACCGCATCAAACCGTTGACTTAGCTAGGTTTCGCACCTAGTCTGGAACTAGCTCTTTGAGTATGGCCAATCCCATCAGTGGGGGCGTCACGGCTTCGACGGAGATGCTTGCGGCCAAGAGGCATGCCGGGGTGCACACACCCGTAATCGTGGGCAAAATGATAATTGCCAATCAACAAATGGCATACGCAGCCTAATTAATTAGGCAGCCGCTTTCCACCGCTTCGCCCTTGGGCGGTGAGCGAGCGTCACACAGAGGGCTGCTCTTCTCCGCTACGTCTGGGCGGAGAGGTTAAGATCTCAGGCTAGCGGCTAGCGTTTCTTGTCCGTTCTGAGCGTGGGCCGCGAACGTCCCGGGCAGGGGTGGCAACACTCTAATGACTGGGGCATGAACGTGAATAAGCATGTAGTCTCTTGACCAGTAACATTTTCGGACGCGGGTTCGACTCCCGCCGCCTCCACCAATTCTCTGGCCGATTTCATCTCTAAGCCTCTGACCGGACGCCGTCCTGATGAACGTAACGGATTACTTCCACCTCTGACATCGCAATCAATCCTTCGTCCACCATTTCATCCAGCGCAGGAATGAGGCTCTTGATCTTTTCCTCAGTATCGATCACGGAGACCATGATCGGCCGATCTGACGAACGAAGCAGATGCCTTTTGTGGATCAGTGTGCTCGCTCCATAACCTTCAATGCCGCGAAATACGGTCGCACCAGCGATATCGAGTTCCCGGCACTTGATCACAATCGCTTCATAGAGCGGCTTGTCTCTGCCACCTGTCATCTTCGCCGAAATGGATGCGCAGCATCTTGGCTTTGCCTTCCAGTTTCATATCTGCATCTCCTGCCGCCGATCGGACTTCTGGTAATTGTGGGTGTACTTAATGACGTCGACGTTGGACAGCACGACCAGACCCTGCTGCACCATCTGGTCGAGAATCGGGATGAACGCCTGCAGCTTCTCTTCCGTGTCAACGATTGACAGCAGGATAGGCCGGTCGTGCGAAAGGCTCAGCGCGGCATCCTTGTGGATGCGCCGGTTCGCGCCATAGCCCAGAATTCCGCGATAAACCGTTACGCCAGCAATATCGTGCGCTCGCAAGCCGTTGACGATGGCTTCATGAAGAGGCTTGCCATTCCACTTGTCGTTCTCCCCAATGTAGATGCGCATCATCTTGGCCTTGCCTTCCCGCTTCAAGGCGGAGGCCTTCGGAGGCACCTCGTTTCTGCTTCTTCTCGGCCGGCTTGACGATGGTCGTATCTTGCACTTCAATCAGACCTGTGCCGACCATCTCCTGCAGCTTCGGCAACAATTCCTCAACCTTCGCGGCGGTTTCAATGAACTCGACCTTGACCGGTAAACGCACCGCCAGGTCAACCAGGCGAGTCGTGTGCAGTTGGTGATCCGCGCCAAATCCAGCGATGCCACGAGTCACCGTGGCGCCCGAGACGCCATGAAAAAACAAAAAGTCGAGGATGGCCGCATAGGCCGCCGTCCCGTGGAACTGCTGATCTTCGGCAACGTAGACGCCGACTTTCTTACCCGGCCCCGGTGTCAGCACATTTCCTCCTGTTTACGAATCCTGTGCCTTAGCTATTCAAGGACGGCTTCATGTTCCTATTTCAATTCTGCTCGATTTCGCCCCAGTATTGAAGCTTTCGCCTCATGGGATCGCCCTCCCCGTCATGACGCCTCCCCACACCGCAACGAATCCAACGATCACACTTACTGCTACATAAAGAAAACCCAGGCCGATCTGGCCATCCTGGATGGTGCGCAATGTCTCATATTCGAAGCTGGAGAATGTCGTGTAGCCTCCGATGAAACCGATCGGGATTAAGTATCGCCAGTTCGGGCTCCAGGAAGTCCGTGCTGTCATTAAAGCAAAGACCAGCCCAATCAAGAACGAACCCGTAATGTTAATGACGAATGTCCCGTAGGGAAAGCGTGTTCCCATTCTGCTGCCGATATAACTGCCCAACCAGAAACGCAAAATCGAGCCCAGACCACCTCCCACGCCCACCAACACGTATTTCAGCATCGCGCTAAGTTCCTTTCCGAGATCTTGCAGCCAGATGGCAACCAACGTCACAATCAGAGCCAAGCCCACCCACACCGAGGCGAGAGCCCATACGTTCTCCATGAGCGTACCTCTAGATTGATTTTGCGGAATCGTTGCCGGGGTATGACTCCGCGACAAGACACCGCTTGTCAGGAGTCATCAGCTGTGCCGGCTCAAAGACTGGGACAGCGGTTTCGGTGAACTCCTTCACCGTCGATAACGTCTTTAGTACAGCAAAGATCGGGCGTGAAGTCAACGGGTTTAGCCCCACACTCTGGTAACGGCGTTCCCGGAACTTTTTCAGTACAAAGTCAGCGGGGAAACGTCCAGCACGAGCGACTTGTATAGTGAGCATATGAAAATTCCCTACCTTGCTGCCTTTCTTCATTTGTCTTGCAACCGCGATTGCGGCGCAGACGCCGCCGGAGGCGGCCCGCGAGTACACGGCGGCACATCGGGCGGAACTCGTGCAGCAGTTTAGTGAATTGCTGTCGATACCGAACGTTGCCGCCGATCCGGCAAACCTGAAGCGCAATGCCGACCTGCTCCTCGAAAAGCTCCAGAAACGCGGTATCGATTCCCGGCTGCTCTCTCTTCCTGGCGCGCCTTCGGTGGTCTTCGGGCAGATCGATGTGCCGGGTGCGCAACACACGATTGTCTTCTATGCGCACTACGACGGGCAGCCGGTCACTCCGTCGGAATGGGATGGCGGCTCGCCTTTCACGCCGGTCGTGCGGGAAGTAAACGGCGAGCAGCGCATCTACGCCCGATCGGCCGGCGACGACAAGGCGGCGATCTTCGCGCAGCTTACGGCGTTCGATGCGTTCAAAGCGGCCGGGATCCCGTTGCGGGCGAATCTTCGCTTCGTGTGGGAGGGTGAGGAGGAAGCGGGATCACCGCATCTGGAGCAGATCCTCAATGCCAACCGCGACCTGGTCCACGGCGATGTGTGGCTGGTGTGTGATGGGCCGGTCGATCAGAGCGGGCAACAGACGGTGGTCTTTGGAGCGCGCGGCGATGCGCATTTGGAAATCACGGTTTATGGACCGCACCATGGGTTGCACAGCGGCCACTATGGAAACTGGGCGCCGAACCCGGCGATGATGCTGGCGCAGTTGCTCGCCGGAATGAAAGATGAAGACGGCCGCGTTCTGGTGCCGCATTTCTATGACGGAATTGAGCCGCTCTCTTCGGCTGAAAAAGAAGCGCTGGCCCGTGCGCCGGTGAACGACCGGATGCTGATGAATGCCTTTTGGCTGGGGCACGTCGATGGCGCCGGCGCGCATCTGCTGGAGCTGATCAACCAGCCTTCGCTGAACATCAACGGTTTCTCCTCGGGCCAGACCGGAGCCAGAGCCGCCAATGTCATTCCGCCCACCGCGACCGCCGATTTGGACCTGCGCCTGGTGGTCGGGATCGACTGGCGCGCGCAGCAGCAACGCGTCGTAGACTACATTCGCTCCCGCGGCTACTTCATCGTGGACCACGAACCCTCGCAGCAGATCCTCCTGGAGCATCCGCGAGTTGCGATGGTGGTGCGCGATGAGGCAGGCTACAACGCTGTGCGCACGCCGATGGATCTGCCCATCGCGCAGGAAGTGATTGAAGCGGTGAAGAGCGCGCGCAAAGATGTAGTGCTGCTGCCCACCATGGGAGGGAGCGTGCCGCTGGGAGCGATGGAACGCGCCGCGCAGACCCGCACCATCACCGTACCCATCGCCAATTACGACGACAATCAGCACGCCGCCAATGAGAACCTGCGCTTGCAGAATCTGTGGGACGGGGTGGAAACGATGGCTGCGCTGCTCGATATGAAGTGATTGGGAAGAACGCGTCGCGCTAACAGAATTTCGATTTCAGATTTCGGTAACTTTTGAAAGTCCTGATGAATCCAACCTTCTGGGTAAGGTTCGAACATGTTGCGCACAATTAAGAACGCAGACTGGACCGTCCGATGCTGATCTATCTCCTGGCCTTTGTTGGGGGTGTTCTGACGATTTTGAGTCCGTGCATCCTGCCCGTGCTGCCGTTTGTATTCGCGCGCGCGGACCAACCCTTCCGCCGTTCCGGTTTGCCTTTACTCGTGGGAATGGCGCTGACGTTTTCCGTTGTGGCAATCGCGGCTGCATTCGGTGGCCATTGGGTAGTGCGCCTGAATCAAGGAGGGCGCTACGTGGCGATGCTCATCTTCCTCGTGTTGGGGGTGAGTCTTCTCTTTCCCTCCATTGCGGAGGCATTGACTCGTCCGCTGGTGCGTGCGGGCAGCAAACTGCAGGGCGGTCCGTCTGCGGAGAGCGGCATCGGGAAATCCTTTGTGTTAGGAATTTCGACGGGCCTTCTATGGGCTCCCTGTGCGGGCCCGATTCTTGGCTTGATCTTGACCGGGGCGGCAATTCAGGGCCCAGGTGCTCGCTCGTCGTTCTTGCTCTTGTCCTTCGCGCTAGGTGCCGCGACCTCTCTGGGAATTGCGCTCTTCGCCGGCAACAAAGTTTTCTCCGCCCTGAAACGATCGCTCTCGTTTGAGGTCTGGATCCGTCGTGGATTAGGCGTTGCGGTGATCATGGGAGTGGTTGCAATCGCTCTAGGCTGGGACACAAATTTACTCACGAAGTTTTCCTTTGTGAACACTGCAAAGGCGGAAGAGCATTTGATCGATCGGTTGCGTCCAGAGAAGCCGGCGGCGGTTTTGGCAGCAAGCGCAGCCGACACGCTCACCCGCGCTTGACGATGAAGGCCCCATGCCGGATTTGAGCGGCGCCGTTGCCTGGCTCAATTCGCCTCCGCTCAGTAGCAAATCTCTGAAGGGGAAAGTTGTGCTCATCGACTTTTGGACTTACTCCTGCATCAATTGCCTGCGGGCATTGCCCTACGTGGAAGGTTGGGCAGCGAAGTATAAGGATGCTGGTCTGGTAGTCATCGGCGTGCATACCCCCGAGTTCGCATTCGAAAAGGAACGCAGCAACGTCGAGAAGGCGGTGCGCGATTTGAAGATCACGTACCCCGTCGCCATCGACAGCGACTACAAGATCTGGCAGGCCTTCAACAATGAATACTGGCCGGCCCACTACTTCATCGACGGCAAGGGACGGATTCGCTATCACCACTTCGGCGAGGGCGAGTACGGCGAGTCGGAGCGCGTAATCCGGGAGCTTTTGAAGGAAAACGGAGCGCAACTGTCGTCGTCGGCGGCACATCGCGTATCGCGGCGCCGGCGCGGAAGCCGCTCCCGACACCGCGAACGTCCGTTCACCGGAAACCTACGTCGGCTACCATCGCGCAGAACACTTCGCTTCCACCGAGGCGATCGCTAAAGATTCCAAGCGTGCTTATACGCCACAACCCAGACTCTCGCTGAATCAATGGGCTCTCGGTGGGAGTTGGAAGGTCGGTGCGGAAAGCGCAGTGCTTCAGACGGCCCCTGGAAAAATTGTTTTCCGTTTTCATGCCCGCGATCTTCACCTCGTCCTGGGAACCACGAAGGATGGCAAGCCAGTTCGCTTCAAGGTGAAGCTGGACGGCACGGCGCCAGGTGACGATCACGGCGTCGATACCGACAACAACGGTTCAGGAACAGTGCAAGGGCACCGGCTTTATCAGCTCATTCGGCAAAAAGGGCCGGTGGAAGATAGAACATTCGAGATTGAGTTCCTGGATCCGGGCGTGCAGGCGTTCGCGTTCACGTTTGGTTGATTGGCAGCTCGATCATCCTTCATCCTTCTTCTTGATCTCTTCCGCCGCAATTTGAAATCCGGTGTTCGCCGCCGGAACGCCCGCGTACACGGCGGTTTGCAAAAGCACTTCTTTCAAATCGCATAATTCGAGATCACTGGCCAAACCAGCTCGCAGGTGGAGGGCAAACTCTTCCCACCTTCCAAGCGATGCGGTTATCGCCAGCACCAACAGCCGTCGGGTCCGCCGGTCCAGTTCAGGACGAGACCAGATTGTTCCCCAAGCGTAACGGGTTATCAACTCTTGAAACTCGCGCGTAAATTCTGTCGTCGCAGCAATTGCCTTATCGACATGTGCGTCGCCAAGCACGGCGCGACGCACTTCGAATCCGGCTTGCAGGGAATCTGCATCGGCATTCGGTCGCGGCAGCAGGAACTCAAGCAGCGCCGTGGTAAACGAGTGCGGCCGTTCAATATTAGAAAGATGCGCGGCCGCCAGGTGAATCGCTTTCGCTCCCGGAATCTCCTGCGCCAGCCTCTCGCCGTGCCCGCTCCACGGAGTCGCAACGTCGCGGTCGCCGGAGATCACCAGAGTTGGAGCCTTAATCTGCTTGAGGAGATCTCCGTGATTCATGTCGCGCAGCGCCGCACAACATCCCAGATATCCAACTGGATCCGTTCCCAGAAAGACCGAGCGGATCGAAGCGACATGTGGATTTTGTTTCGCCAGCGTGTCCGGCGAGAAGAATCGTTGCATCGCCACATCGACGACCGCCGACATCCCACCTTTGAGTACCGCCGCAATTCGCGTTTCCCAATTCGCGCGCGGGACGAACTGCGGCGAGGTGTTAGCCAGCACAAGATGCGTGACGCGCTCGGGCGCGTGCACTGCAACCCACTGCCCGATAGCCCCACCCAGCGACAAGCCGCAAAAAGCAAATTGCGAAATCTCCAACGCGTCGGCCAGGGCGAGAATATCCTTGCCCAACATCTCAATTGAATATTCACCGGCAGTTGCCTCCGAAGCTCCGTGGCCCCGCGTGTCATAGCGCAGAACCTGGAAGTACGGAAGCAGCCCTTCTACTTGAAGATCCCACATCGCGTGGTCCGTACTGATCGAGTGCGACAGAATCAGGACAGGCCGTCCCGCGTTTCCCTGCAGTCGGTAGAACATCCGCGTACCGTGAATCGTTGCGAAGGGCAAATCATTGCTCCTTGTCGTTGTCTTATCCGCGATCGGACTCTGATGTCAGAGCTTTCCGGAAAGCCTCTGCGGACCCAAGATATTGCTCAGGCGTTTCCAGTTGCTCGAGCTCGGCAGGACCCAGATGGATCGTCACTTCAGGAATCTCGGCAAGCACGGCAGAGAGATTCCTGCCCTCCTCTGCACTCTTCCTCGCCGCCGCCTCAAGAATTTTATGAGCGACATCTCGCCCCAGCTTTGCTCCAAGCAGCATCATGGCGCGCTCGGCAAAAATCGCTCCGTTCGTATTCTCGATGTTGAGGCGCATCTTCTGCGGGTCAACTGAGAGCCCTTCCGCCACTTCAGCCATCGAGGCGATCGCCACGCCGGTCGACTGGACTACGGCGGCAATGATCGGCCACTCCGCCTGCCAGCCTCCGACACCCCGCTCGTGCTCCTGCAGCATCGCAGAGAGAAACGATGCAACCAGTCCCGGCACCCGATGCGCCGCCGCGAGCGTGAGAGAACAAGCTGTAGGGTTGCGCTTGTTCGGCATGGTCGACGATCCGCCGCGGCCTTCTCCTCCAGGCTCGGCCGCCTCTCCCACCTCGTTCTGCATGAGCAGGCTGATATCGCGCGCCATCTTGCCGAGAGATCCGGTCAGCACTCCGCAAGCGCAGATCAGCGTCGCAAGTTGATCGCGCTGCGTGTGCCAGGGCGCTGCGGGAGAGTTTCCGAATCCAAGCTCCGCACTCAGAGCTTCTGCGACGGGAATCCCGCGGTCGCCGAGCGATGCCAAAGTGCCGCTGGCCCCGCCAAACTGCAACACCGCCGCAGCGCGAAATGCCTTCTGCAAGCGCCGCCTTCCGCGGCGGACCGAAGCCAGCCATCCGGCGGCTTTGAGTCCGAAGGTCACTGGCGGAGCGGGCTGAAGCAGCGTTCGTCCGAGCATGACGCTGTCCTTGTGCCGCTCTGACAAATCCGCCAGCGCTTTTTCCAATCGCTTCAAATCGCCGATCAAAATCGGTTCTGCTCGCTTGAGCAAGAAGAGACATCGCGGTGTCGGCGACATCCTGGCTGGTGGCTCCCCAGTGAACGAATCGCGCCGCCTCCGCGTCCGCCTTTCGCACCTGGTCGGTCAGCATTTTCACCAGAGGAATTGCCGGTGTTCCAGCGCGAAATGCGGCGTCAGCAAGAGCGCAGATATCAAAATTGCCGAGCCTTGCGGCAGCCGCGATCGCGTCTGCAGCCTGAGCCGGGATCACTCCGCATCGCGCTTCTGCGCGCGCCAAGGCAGTTTCGAATTCCAACATGGCCTGAAGAACCGACTCGTCGGAAAACAGCGCGGCCAAGGCCGGTGTGGTTGCCAGACTTTCGATCAAGCGTCCGCTCATCTTCGACTCCGCGACGAAGGTTGCTTCGATTCAGGTCGGCCGTTCAATTTGAAATGATTACACATCGAAAAATACCGTCTCGCCCTCTCCACGAAGGTGCACATCGAAAATCCAATTGCCGGAGCGAGCCAGATCCGGCTGGGCCAACAACGTCGCGCGCCGATTTTCCGGCACCAAGGCCAATACGGGATCTGCCGCGTTTGCCGGCTCCCCTGCGAAGTAAAGTCGTGTCGACAATCTCTTGAGAATGCCACGGCCCAGAATCGATACGTTAATGTGGGGCGCCTGAACTGCTCCGCCTGGACCCGGCACGCATCCCGGCTTGATCGTTTCAAATGTGCACGAGCCATCTTCCGCCGTCGCCAGTCGCCCAAAGCCGCGAAAGGCTGCGTCGTCCGCACCGCCGTCGTGATGCGCGTAATTCCCTTCGGAGTCGGCCTGCCACACTTCTATCATCGCATCGGGAACAGGCACTCCTTCTCCATCCAGCACACGAAAAGTGAGCCACACACGTTCGCCCTTCGCTCCCATCGCCGGCGACGCGCGAAATGCTTCGTGCATCCGTCAGGCCAAGATGCAGGTAAGGACCAACTGTTTGCGAAGGAGTCGGCGTGAAGTCCATCGTTATTCTTCTCTACCTCTCTTTATCTCTCAAATGGCGTTGATTCCCGGCCGCGCAGCACGATGTCGAAACGATAGCCCAAAGCCCACTCCGGCTTCGTCGTTTCCAGGTCAAATTTCGAAACCAAACGTTGACGCGCCCTTTCGTCAGGAATCGATTGCAGAATGGGATCGTAAGCAAATAGCGGATCGCCAGGGAAATACATCTGCGTGATCAGCCGCGTAACGAAGGCCGGCCCAAACAAAGAAAAATGGATATGCGCCGGACGCCACGCATTGTCGTGATTGCGCCATGGATAGGCGCCCGGCTTGATGGTCACAAAGCTGTAGAATCCGTCCGCGTCGGTCAGCGTTCGTCCTGTCCCGGTGAAGTTCGGATCGAGCGGTGCGGGGTGGTCGTCTTTCGCGTGTGCATATCGTCCCGCCGCATTCGCCTGCCAAATCTCGATCAAGCTATTCGACACGGCGTGGCCATCGCCATCCACCACTCGCCCGCGCACAATGATGCGTTCCCCCAACGGCTCTCCCGCATGCTGAACCGTGAGATCTTGATCGTTGGGATGAATATCGGAATGGCCGAAGACTGGCCCTGTGACCTCGGAAAGAGTATGCGGCAAGAAGATCAACGGCTGAGATGGCGCCCGCAGCCTCGTCGCGCGATACGCGGGATAGAAAGAATCCGGCTGGGTCCCCGGCTCATGCCGACGAAAAGGGACGACTGACTCTCTCGGATGTTTGCCTTTGGCCGAAATCAGCGAAGAGGACATGTTTATCTCACCGTTGCCGTTTTCAGTGTCTTCCGGCGGAAGCAACGTTTCCGCGCTGCCGATGCTACCGATTGTACGTCGATTCAGCTCATCGGCAGTCCGACGTAGTTTTCGGCGAAGCTTTGCGCCGCCGCGCGTGAGCTTGTCAGGTAATCCAGATCGGCCAACTGCCTGTGCTCCTCGAACCTGTCGTTACCAGGAACCCGGTGCAGCATGGAAGTCATCCACAACGAAAACCGCTGCACCAGCCATACTCGTCTCAAACAGGTCTCTGAGTAACGGTCGAGCAGTTGCGAGATTTCCAGAAGCATAGAATTCCGCGAACGCGGCGGCCAGGACCCGAACATCAGCGACAGCGAGATTAAGGCCTTTTGCGCCGGTCGGAGGGACGATGTGCGCCGCATCCCCAGCCAGATAGAGCCTGCCGTACTGCATCGGCTCGGCCACGAAACTGCGCATACCGGTAACGCCTTTTTGCAAGATGGCGCCTTCTGTTAGCCTGCGCCCGTCGCGAGTGGCGAGGCGCGTCTGTAACTCTTCCCAGATTCTTTCATCGGACCACTGCGCCCAGGTCTTCATCAGGAGCGCATTGGAGATACAGGCGGGTGATCTCCGGAGTCCGCATGCTGTGCAGGGCGAACCCGCGATCATGATAGCAATAGATCAGTTCCTCGGAAGATGGCGGCGCAGCCGCCAAAATGCCGAGCCAGGCGAACGGAAAAATCCGTTCATAGATGGTTAAAGCTTTTTCTATGCTCGGGCGGCACACTCCGTGAAAGCCGTCGCAGCCCGCGATGAAATCGCAAAGGATTTCCGAAGGTTCGCCATGGTGGTGAAATCGTATCTTCGGTGTTGCGGAATCGAAGTCGTGAATCGTGACATCCTCAGCTTCAAAGAAAATCTTGCCCTCTGCTGCGAGCCGCGCCGCAATGAGGTCCTTCACAACCTCCTGCTGGGCATAGATTGTGATACCGCGCCCCGTCAGGGCTTTGAAATCGATGCGATGCCCCTGCTCCCGGAAACGAATTTCCACGCCATCATGGATCAGACCTTCCCGCTTCATTCGCTCGCCTAAACCCATTTCTATCAGAAGGTCGACGGTGCCCTGCTCCAGGACTCCGGCTCGTACCCGCTGCTCGCAATGCTGTCGACTTCGAGCTTCGACCACAACCGAATGAATTCCTTGTCGGTGCAGGAGGTGCGCCAAGACAAGCCCCGCGGGTCCCGCCCCGACAATCCCAACCTGTGTGCGCATGCTCATCGTTTCTTTCGCCGCGATCTCTGCGGCGATCTCTGCTGAGCCGGGCGACGATCGTTATCCGCAGAAAACATCTCGATCACCTCGCGAGGCACAGGTCTTGCTCTCAATCCGATCCGGGTCGGCTTCCGAGGTCACTGCCCAGACCCTGATCTCAAAACATTCCACCGCTAAAACATTCTTGTTAAACAACCGATGGCGGACGCAAAAGCTGCTGCGGCGCCACTCGGTTATCTCAGACTCGACGATTACTGTGTCCGAGAATCGCGATGGCGCCTTAAATGAGGCACGCAGATCGACCATTGGAATGCCCACGATTTGATAGGTCTTTAGCATCTGCCGCTTGGACAGGCCGGCCTTCTTGAACAATGCCGTCGTGCATGCGTCGAAATAGGCCAAGTAGCGCGGGTAGTGGACGATCTGAGCAGGATCGCAGTCGCCCCATTCGATGTGAATCGTCTTGCGGTTGGTTAAGTTCGCCTTGCTCAACAATACCCCTTTCCCGTGGCGCCTCTCGACGTTGATCGGGAACCTGGAACTAACAATGATAGTGGTTGCGACGCAGATTCGCTCACGAAGTTTTCTTTCGCGAACTGCTTTACCTTCCGCGGCCCTGTGGGAGCCGCTTCAAGGTTTCGGACTAAATTCACGGTCGCGCAGCCGGCATTCTTATAGCGGCTCAGCCTGCGCCGTCGCTCGCCCGCAATCCTTCCGCGGGAAGAATCGACAAACTCTTGGACGAATGCTGGCGATCTCATCAGCCGCCGTGTCCAGCGCAAAATGACCGCCGTCGACAACGTGGACTTCAGCTTTCGGCACATCCTTGCGATAGCGTTCCGGCTCACCCGGAATCGAACGAGAGTTCATATTTACCCCAGATCACCAGCAGGCGCGGCTGTGTCTCGACGCATCCATGCTTGCCATTTCGGGTAAGCGTCAACGTTGGTTCGATAGTCGTAGAACAGGTCGCTTTGAATCTCGGCCTGGCCGGGCTGGTTCAGAAAATAATATTCGTCGGTCCAAAGATCTGGATCGTGACGATCTACGTTCGGATCGTTTCCGGCATGTCGGGCTCGCGCTGCTTCGCAGCGACAAGAAGATTTGTGCGTAGCGTGCTTTCGTTGGCGGCGCGATCGGCCCAGAACGCCCGCCGCGTCTTCCAATTCGCTCCCAGGCCCTCGTTATGCGCCACAGCGTCTTGAACGATGAGAGCTTCGATACGCTCGGGATGCGCCAAGGCCATGCGGAAGCCCACGGGACCGCCGTAATCCTGCATGTAAAGCGTGTAGCGCGAAAGGCCGAGCGCTTCGGTGAAATGATTCATGATCTCAGCGTAGTGATCGAACGTGTACGCGAATGTTTTCGGGTCCGGCCAGTCGCTGTGTCCAAAGCCGGGGTAATCGGGCGCGACCAGGTGATAGCGATCTGAAAGCCGGGCGTAGAGCGGCTCGAACATTCGCGACGATGAAGGCAGCCCGTGGAGCAGGAGAATCGTCGGCGCGTCTTTCGGGACCGGCCTCTCGGTAGAAAATCGACAAGCCATCGATCTGGATTGTGCGATAAAGAGTCGGATACTTCATGGGATGTTCCTTTCCGTGAGCTCAGGCGGCCACCTTTTCCGCAGACCGGGCCTTGTGCGGCGGGCCGACATAAGGAAACACGGTGAGCAGGTCCTTGTGCGGCCCTACTTTATCTCCCGTCACCTTTCCATTGGAAAGGAGAGGAAGGAAGAAATCTACGACGTCGTCGGTGAGTGCCCGGCCATTGTCACGGGTAAGACGCCGGCCGCGTGGGATCAAAGTGGAGGACGTCGGGCAGCAGGGTTCCGGCGACCCGCGTTGCTTCCGCCGGCGTATATCCGCCGGCGTGCTCCAGCGCGTGCGCGAAGACGGGGACGAAACGGGCATCGCCCGCTGGCTCCGCAGCGAGATAGGCGGCGTTCTGCTCGCCGGCAAGGAAGGGAGTTTGATTTGACCGCGCACCGCGATCCGCCTGCACCCATTTCCCGCTTGCGCCGTCCAACGTACGAACCCACAGGCCCATCTTTTTAAGACCGAGGGCAGAGTTGGGCACTTCCAGCACGATGCTGCACACGTCCTTGTCGGTGAAGTAATCGTCACCGGTGAATTGCAGGTTGTTCAGGGCGCCCTGCACGTCGAAGAAAAATGGATCGCTGCGCCAGCCGGCGAAGAAGCGGTAGTCCCCAGCCTCAGTCACGTGCGCCATCCGGCCCCGTCGAGACCGGTGCTCCTTCGACGATCGTCTTCCCTTCGTCGCCTATCCCGGTGACCTGCTCCCCTTCAGCACGGCGCAGCGTTGCGGTCTGCGCCCCGCTCTTGTCGGAGGAGAAGCGCACTCGGTAAGCGATATCGGCGATAGCATCGCCGTTCGTGTCAATCCTAAGCTCATACACCGCTTCGGTCGCGAAGGGTTCGTCTGTCGTGGGCCCCTGAGGGTTCACGCCGGACGATGGATGTACATTCATAATCAGGATCGACTTGCTGGCGTCCCCAGGCTTGGGGAAGGCATACAGGTCAGTAAAGTCGAGGCGGGCATCGCCGTGGGGAAAACCAAAGTCCGGACCGGAATAATGGTGCGACATAAATCATCTCCTTTGTTGTAGATATTCGTTAAGGTGAGCCCTCACATCGTCAAAACGACGCGGAACTCTGCCTTGCCACTCATCATCCGAGCGTAAGCCTCGGCCGCTTTTTCGAGCGGATAGGTTTCAATCATGGGACGCACGCCACTCAATTCAGCGAAGCTCAGAGTGTCTTCGGAATCGGCTGGTGTTCCCGAGGCCCAGCCCTGAATGGTCTTACTTCCGTTGATAAGCTGTATCGGTGTCACCTCAATGGGATCCGGCGTCGCACCGACCACCAACAGTTCGCCGTTCGGTCCCAGACCGTTGATCAGCTCGGACATCGCTTTCGAGCTCGGGGCTGTTGCTAGAATTACCCGCGCCCCGCCCAGTTTTTGCAACGCCTCGGCTGCGTTCACGGCCTGGCTGTCGATGTACACGCTCGCTCCCAGTTTCTTTGCGAGTGCCGCGTTTTCAGATCCGCGCCCGATCGCCGCGACCTTATAACCAAACTTATTCGCGAATTGAATTCCGAGGTGACCCAGGCCACCGATACCCTGCACCGCAACCAGATCGCCAGGAAGCGCGCCACTGTGCCGCAGCGCGTTGTAGGTAGTAATGCCGGCGCACAGCAGAGGCGCGGCGTCGACGTCGCTTAGAGTTTCCGGGATCGCCACCACCGCCTCCGCGGGAGCGACCATGTATTGCTGGTATCCGCCGTCGTAGCTGACGCCACAAATCTTCATGTTCCTGCAATTGCCGAAATCTCCGCGCCGGCACTCGCGGCAGGTGCCGTCATGGCCGCCGTGCCAGCCGACACCCACGCGTTGTCCCTTCGTCCACTCGGAAACACCGGCGCCAACTTCATCGACGATGCCCGCCACTTCGTGACCGGGAACGCGGGGATACTGAATTCCGGGCCACAAGCCTTCTTTCGTAAGCACGTCACTGTGGCAAACGCCACAAGCCTGCACCTTGATGCGCACCTGTCTTGCTTCTGGCTTGGGAATCTCGCGCTCGACGATCTCGAAATCTGCGCCGGGCTTGGGGACTTGCGCGGCCTTCATCTGCGCCACCTTCATGGGAACTACCGTAGCCCTATTCGCTGCCATAAACCCTCCTGCGGCTCATTGGGTTATTGATGCGCGCACTTGCGATTTCGCTTCGGTCTTAAGGTGCGTAATGAGTGAAGACAAAGTCGCGAGCTTTGACAGGCTCGTGGCAGGGGAAGCAGGTTTTGAGCAGCGCCTCGTCCGCAGGTTTGCCGTCTTTGAATTGAGCGAACCCCCATCCGCCGGTCGAGGCGTATTTTCTTGAGTCCTTCACCATGAACTGAACGTTCGTGGCAGCCCCGGCCACGAAAGACTGGGCACGGCCGAAAACTTTGTTGTTTTCCTCAGACGGGACGTAGGTCCACGCCAGCCGGGCAATGATGGTGCCGTCCGGGAATGGCAGCTTCCCCTCCCGGTAGGCCTTGATCGCTACATCGTTGCCGACAAGGGCGCGAAGATCGTTGAGGTTGCCCTCTTCATGGGCGACCGAAATCAACTTCCAGTCGCGGTATCCGGGGGGAATCTTGATTCCGAAGATCGGAGCGGCCGCTTCATCGGCGTGTCCAGATGCGGGAGCGCTGAAGAAGACCACGCCGGCCAAGGTCGCAACTGCAACCAGCAAGAAAGCGATTCTCTTCATAGTGGGTCCTCCTACGACTTCAAAGCAGAGCACAGATCAGTCATTATGAGCAGAAACCCGAAATCTTTTGCGAGAGTCATGGGTGGATTTTTCCCTTTCACCACGGATGTCCGATCGCATCGCTTGCGATTGAAGCCACCCCATCAGATCAGAAGCGTAAAGGCAAAACAATTAGACGATGGTATCAACGATACTTTCGTATCGCCTCCGACCCGCGCCCCGGGCAACCGATTCACGGCGCCGTCGTGGCGGACGTTGTTGCGGCGATCGGAGGAAGCACATCGTAAAGCGGCTGCACCGGCTTCACCTCGGCATTCTCGTCGGCCACCGATATGGCCATGATGCGGACCTTGTCATTATCCGGCAGCTTGATCGTCTTTACGCCGGCCGGCAGGTCGATGGAATAGGCGAACAGATACGAGTAAGCATAAGGAACATTTTCGCCCGCAGCGTTGTGGTGATGCGAGCAGTACCACGCAAGGTCAGCGCGCTTGATATAGCCCGGCTTGATGCCGGTCATCTCCCCGTAATCGTCATTCGATGTGTCTTTCGAGCTCCATTGTCGGTCATCCCACTGTCCAACGAATCCGCCCCAGTTCTGGATATTCAACTCGACTCTCTTATTCCCGACTTCGAATGCGGCCTTCTGATCGCCGTCCGCCGAGGCGGCCAAAACGTACACGCGGTTATATCGGCCTTCGGGCAGATCGATCGTCTGCCCCTTGGCCACAACTGCGTTGGGAGAGCCCGTCTTCGGCGCGGCCAGCCGAAACTGTACATCATTGAACGTGATTTGTTCGGGCAGCATTTCAGCCGGCAACGCATTGCCCTTGCCGTCAAATCCGCCCACTGTGGGCGTCCCATCATTGCTCGCAGTTGCCAGGTCATAATGCAAGGCAACCGGCGCCGAACGAACGCTCGCAACTTTGGTTCGAGCCGCAGCCAGCTTAACGGCAAATGTACGCGGCTGGTACGCGGAGAACGAAGTGACTAGCGATCCGCCGAAGACAGGCGTGCTTGCGACCGGCTGCTCTTGCCCATTCACTTCCCTGGCAGAAATGATCGCGGTGTTGAAAGATATCTTGACATCACGCTGGGGTTTGCCATCAAGTTCAACCAGACGCACGACGATCTCATCGCTCTGCTCGGCTTTCTTTAGCGCCAGCACTCGAATCCGCGGATTGCTGACCTTCAGCAAGGAGAACTCTTTGCCCAGGAGTCCCGCGCGCCTGGAAGCTTGAAACGCGATCAGCGGAGCATTCAGCCGCTGCGCTTGCCAGTCAGTCTGGCCCTCGCGCCAGCCGGCGGCGTGCCCGGCAATTCCGTAAAAGAATTCGTGATGCCCAATATCCTGCGTGCCCTGGTCGGCATAACCGCCGCGCGTGCCCGGAGTTCGAATCAAGGTGAGCCGGATGGTGTGGTCGTTCGGCTTATCGGATCCGTTCTTGCAATCGGTCAGGATGGTGGCGCCGAACTCGCCTTTCATGTCGGTCACGTCAATCCACTGGTGCGACGGCACTTCGAATTTCTTAGGCTGCGCGGTCGGCCGCTCGATCGTGCCGATGTCCCAGTTATAGGTCGCCATCTGATTCGAGGCAGTGAGAGGAAATGTCGCCTTCAGATTCGCTTCCCGTGTGTTCCAGTCGATCACGTTTGCGAACTCCACGCGTCGGCCCGCGTCTCCCGCCGAAAGCCGGATGGTTTGCACGAAGCGCGAGCCCGCGGTTTCGCGTGTCACCTCGACAGCGATGCGCGCCGGACCGCTTTCCACGACGCGAATCTTCGCCGGACCGCTGACGTACGCCGTTGGCGCCGCCTGCTCCTGGTCCCAATCCATATTCCAGGCCGGCCAGTGCTCAGGGTTGTCATAGGAGATGGCGAGACGCACGGGAGCGGCCAGCAGTTCCCTGTTGATCGACTTATCGAAAATGCTGGCAACGTCACCATCCGCGTTTAACTTCACGCGGTAATACTGGTTCTCGAGAGAATTCTCCGAGACTTTCATTCGATATCGGTCGGGCGTCCCCGCCCCTGGCAGCACATCGTAAACCGCGTAGCCGACAGAGGGCGTCTTGGCCAGGAAGATCACTTTGCCATTCGAGATCTGCGCCGCAACTTCATTGTTATCGGGACCAACGACGTGCACCTCTTTCGGCATACCTTCCGGAAAGTTGACACTCGCCTCCACCAAATCCTCGCGCACGATGTTCAACGGGTTGAAGACCACCACCGGCACACCTTTCGCATCGGTGTTCAGCGCTGCCGCAACGGCTTCGGTAGCGTTGTTGAGCACACCGGCGAACTGATTCATCGCAATTACGTCATCATTCCAGGCGAACTCGTATGCTTTGGGCGTGGCCGTGCCGGCGGCGATATCGTGAAAGTGGCCACCCATGGCCAGCGTCCAGGCATCATTCAGGCGCCCGAGCGGATACGGACGCGCTCCCAGCCATTCCGCCGTAATCGAAGCCTTCTCGGCGGCATCGGCCAGCAATTCTTCTTTCCGGATCCAACGCTTTTGATAAGCCTGGGAAGTCAGTGAGCCGGCGGAATGATTGGTCAGTTCCATTTCGCCGGTGTAGCGCGGCAGTCCGGCGGCCTCGGCTGGTGTGATGTCGAGGAACATCTGCTCCGCATTCGCCGAGATCACATGAACCGGCCCGTCGCCAACCTTCACCGGCGGCGCATCGCTATGTTCTTCGTCAGATCGCAAGGCCATTCGATGGCAGGCTCGCCATGCCCTGCGTGACGATCGCTTCCAGACGTGCCACATCTTTTTCCCGCGGAGCGCCGCCAATGTCGCCGGTTCCGTAATAGTGGTAATCGGTGAACACGCCGCTGACTTTGCCGTTCAGTTCGACGCGCGCCGCCCAGTCGCCTTGATGCTGCGCCTGCGCCCGGTCTTGATCGACCCGCGTAAAAGCGTTTAGTTCATCTCGCAGATGAACGGATTCCTCGATGTCCTTAGTATCGGAAGCATGCCCGCTGCCTTGCTCCTGGTCGAGTTTGGCGCGCACCGCCTGCAGCTTCTTTTGTATGTCCTGGAGTGCGGCATCATGCGGCAGCGGAGGCAATGGCTTGCTGAGATCGGTTTCGATGCCGCCGTCATAGGAGCCCGGATTCAGTCCGGCTATCACGCTCTCGCCATCCGGTCCCACCCACACGCCCACATTAAAAGGCGTCCCCTCCGGCGTCTTCTCCAAAGATTCCGGACCTCCGCGTGGAGCGGAAGATCCCCACACCAACTTCTGGGTTGAGAATCCCTTCACGCCGGAGTGCGCCAGAATGGTCGGCAGCGACGCGGGAAATCCAAAGCAATCCGGCAGCATGTATTCCGCGCTGGACCTGCCAAGTTCTTTACGAAACCAGTTGTTGCCATAAAGAATTTGCCGGATGATCGCCTCAGCGCTGGGCGCATTCACGTCACCCTCTTCCATGGACGAGCCTGCCGGGAACCATCTTCCTTCATCCACGTACTTCTTCAGCCGGGCGTAATCGGCAGGAAAATATTCTTTCATGAAACGGTAACGATTGGCCCCGCTGAAATTGAAGATGTAATGAGGATATTTATCAATGAGGGTGAAATTATCCTCCATGGTCTTGCGAATATATTCGCTGATGACCTGGGGATACTCCCATCGCCACTCCGTATCGAGGTGGGCATAGCCAACCACATAAAGCGTTGGCTGCTTGCTCAAATCCGGTTTCTCGGCGGTCTGCGCCTGCATGCCATCAGCGGGGATCAGCCATGCCAGCGAGATAAGCAGTCTGATGCAGAGCTTTCGTGTCATTAGTCCTCTTATGAATGCGAAGAGCTGGACGGCGGTTCTAATGCGGGATCCACCGCGCATGGGTCGTGAACAGGCCGTTCACAAAGCAGATCTCATAAGCCACGAAAAGCCCGAAGCCCAGGCTCAGCAACCCCGAGGCCAGCGCCAGCCGCCGGGAAAACTTCTCACGACCCTTCCCTACCATGATGAACGCCGAAGCAAGGCTCATCGTGATCAGCATCATGCCCGCAATCGTTCCCACTCCAAAGATCAGCAGGTAAGCAACGGCCCAATGAACGTTTCGGATCGTGGTGAGGACCAGCAACGCCGCAGCCGCGGAACCTGCAAGTCCGTGAACTACTCCCACCACGAACGGCCGAAGATATTGATAAATCCCGATCCTGCCGAAGGCCCGGTCCAGCCAGCCCAGCGGAGTTTGGTCGGTCGCGTGGGGATGGGACTCGGGCCGGTGAGCATGCGGATGGCTATGGATGAAGTCCCCGTGGCTATGGGCGTGAGAGTGCACTTCCGCCCCATCATGAGTATGTATTGCTCCGGAAGGCATCGATCCGACGGGCATGGACCGCAGAAAACCGGCTACATTCGCCAGGCCGAGAATAATCAGCATCACCGCGACCGACAACTCCATGCTGAGCCCGATGCGCACAGGAATCACAAGATTGAAAAGAATGATTCCAGCGCCGACCACGAAAATTGTAACCGTGTGGCCAAGGCCCCAAAAGGCTCCGATCATCGCCGAACGCATGCGGTTGCGCTGATTGCTGACGATGGTTGTGACCGCGATCACGTGGTCCGGGTCGGTGGCGTGACGCATCCCCAGAAAAAATCCCACGGCGAGAATAGAAAAAAAGCCGACCATGTGTTCGACCTGCTTAGACAGTTGTTGTCCGACGCAACAATATCAGTCGGCAGCCAGAAATCTCAAATAACCGTCTTTCAACCGGAACCAAATCTCGCGATCTTAGCTCTGGCTCCCAAAGACGCTGGTCCGTCACAGAGGATTCCCAATTTGGGCGATTGCACTCATTTAAGAGCAAGATTGACCAGTTCTTGAGTCCGCAACGTTGAATAATACTGGTGTGGAAGTCGCGAAGCTCACGGTGCGGCACATATTATCCGTCCGCTGCCCCATGTGCCGGGCGAAACCGAAAGAGCCCTGCACCCTCAGCACGGGACATCCGTCCGCCAAGACCCATCTCGCCCGCGGCCTGGCTGCCGCCAAAGTTCCTCCCCCTGCGAACTTCGGCCAGGCGGCTCTGCTGTTCCTGAAGTCGATTACTGGTCGCGGGTATCGCGCGCTTTTTCCACCAGAAGTAGAAGAGCGCGCCTCGAGAGTCAGCACTTCGAAGGGCTCCAGCGTGAAGACATGCTCCTCACCCGCTGTTAACGCCACCGGTGCCATTCCTCGGTCCTGCTTCCACGGGCTGCTAGCGACGAAGCGACGCGGCGCTCCCGGCGGCAGTTCAAACGCCCGCCCTACGTCGATCGCAATGCTTTGGCGCTGGTCGCTCGGATTGCGCAGCGTGAGGATGCCCTTTGTCCTTGACCAGGCCGCCCAGCCGTAAACTTCAAGCTTGCCCGGGTCGCCGCCGATCCAGTGCGTGTCTCTGAGTGTTCCCGCATTGCGCCGCGACCAGTTCGCAGCCTCCGCTAGTACGTCCCAATTGTTCTTTGAAAGCAGCGCGTGCGAAATGTACATCTCCTGCAGCTGCGTTCCCGTTCCAAAGTAGTCATGGACTTCATTCGTGAAGTCGTTTCCCGGATCGCTATCGAGGTGCTCGGCCTGCCGCGCATAAATCAGCCCATGCAGCATCAGGGAATTCAGCGGAAACAGTGGCCCCGCCAGCACAATATTCTGATAGGTCTGCGCATCGCGGTAAGTAAGCCATTTTTCTCGCCAACTCCCCACTCCCGCAAAGCTGTGGTCATCTCCATCGCGCCAGATCGAATCGGCGTACCGCAACCAGAAGGGCGAGGGATAGGTTCCGGTCGTCAGATTCACGTAAAGGTCCGGCTTCTTTGCCCGCCAGTCGCGAATCAAACTGATGGCCGCCGCAAAGTCGCTGTCGAAACTGCTGCCCGGAAACACGCTGTCGACATTGCCGGTACCGTCAATTTTGAACTGATTGACTCCGTCACGAATGAAATCAAGCGACACATCCCGGAACCTCGCATAGTACTTCGGCCCCGACAGCGCAAACCCTCCTTCATTGGTCTCGAACCCGTTCTTCCGCCCAAAATCGAGCCGCTCCCGCTTCGCTTCGTCGTAGCCGCCCCACGGAGACAGCCACACTCCCATCGCAGCGCCGTATTCGTGCGCAGCGCGATTGAGCGGAGTGAGACCGCCGGGAAACCCCGAGTTCATCTGCCAGCTCGAATGCGGATCATCCCATCCATCATCCAATAGAAAAGAATCCAGCTTCACTCCGCGCTTGCGTACCAGCTCTGTTCCGAACGCGCTGATCACGTCCTGCACCGCCGCAGCGTCGTATGGCTTGCCAAACCCGATGTCATACCAGGTGTTGTAATGCAGAAACGTCCGGTAGGGATGTGCCCGCTCCCGCTCCACGTAGTTCAGGAACCCGCGTCGCATCTGCCCCGGAGGGACTGCTCCGATCACGAGCGAATAGTCGACCGTCTGCCCTTTCCTGAGCGGCAGTTCCCTCTTCATCCCGCAAATCACAGTCGCGGCCGCCTGGCATTGCGCCAAGGGATCTTCAAAACCCAAAAACAAATCTCCCACCATCACCGGAGACCCTTTGACGCTCCCAATCACGCGCGAGCCGGGCAGACTGCCATTGAACAACCTCACTTCGGCGATCGGCCGATCGTCGTTCAGAGCGGAGATCGTAATCTCTTCGCGAACATAGTTGGAACCGTCGCGCAGGGTGGCTCGCCAATCGACGGAAATCTTTCGAGCGGGATCTTGCAGCCGCACAAGAATCGCGCGTCCGGCGAAATGTTCAGCGGCGCGCGACGCGGCAGGATCGGTGTGCAGCAACTCGATTCGCGGTTCGCTCGCCAACGTCATCTCGGAAGCGCGTGCGGACGTCCCATCCCTGAAAATCAGAAGAAACGGATCGCGCGGCAGAGCCACCTCCGCTCCTGTCCCGCGGATCACAAATTTCAACCCAGTCAGTTTGCCTCCGCGAACCGACCACTGCGCTTCCATCATCTGGTTCGACAGCGAGAGAAGCTGATTCTGAATTTGCACTCTGGCTATTCCGGCAGACGCTCCGTAAAGCAATGGGCTTTCCGAACTCTTGGCACGACTCTGCAGGGTGCTCTGGCTTTCCGCCAGCGCACCGACGAGGAACAAACCGGCGATCAACACGCTTCTTATACCGCTAGCTTTCTTGAAGGTGAGCATATTTTCGTGCCGCGTCGATCGCGGCGACGCGGGCGTCACAAAGCAGGCAGTCAGACGATCAACAATTAGACGATTGTCACTTCCACTCCGGACTTCTTCAGCGCAATCAGGTCTGCCTTCGGAATGCCTTCGTCGGTGATGACATGTTGCAGGGCGGAAGGCGGCGCGATCAGCGAAAGACTCCGCTTGCCAAACTTGCTGGAGTCACAAGTCGCCACTGCAACTTGCGAGATCTCGATCATGGCACGGTTTACCTTCGCTTCCAGCAGATTGGGCGTACTCAGTCCATATTGCACATCGAAGCCGTCGACTCCGAGAAAAAGGATGTCCGCATTCAGCTTGTGCAGCGTCTCCTCCGCAATCGGCCCCACCAGTGAAAAAGAATTTTTTCTCAGATTGCCCCCGGTCAGAATTACTTCCACCGCTGATCCTGAAAGCTCGGCGGCAATGTTCACCGCGTTCGTGATGATGGTCAGGTTCTGAAAATTACGCAGGGCGCGGGCTATCGCCGTAGTCGTGGTGCCGGAATCAAGGATCACCACTTGCCCTTCCGCCACCATGCGCACAGCTGCGGCGGCAATCTGCAGCTTCTCTTTGCGATGCAGCTTCTCTTTTTCCCGCAAGGTAGGGTCTTCGAGCGCGCCTTCACGCGCCGGCAGCGCCCCGCCGTGGGTGCGATGAACGCGGCCTTTGACGTGGAGAATTTCCAGATCCTTGCGGATCGTCACCTGGGAAGTGTGGAACTGCTTGGCCAGGTCCACCACCAGCACCCGGCCTTCCCGGCGCAGTATCTCAAGGATCGCTCTTTGCCGCTCTTCGGTAAGCATTTAGAAATCTTGCGCTACTCCGTTTGCACTCGCCCGTCAAAGGTGTTCGCGGGCACATCTCTTTTATCTTGCAGGGCTTTGCCTTGTCTACCGAAAAATGTCTCCCCGAAACTTCTCAACTCCGAAGTTCCGTTTAAATCGTCGGTCGGCAATTCTGACCAACCCAGTGCACCCGCTTCCGGCCGTGTGTATATTGAAATCTATTCGTGCTCCTGCTCGAAAACATCCCGCTCGCCCCGCTGACCACCATCAAGATCGGGGGCCCGGCAAAATATTTCGTCGAAGCCAGGACCGTCGGTGAAGTACAGGAGGCAGTCACCTTCGCGCGCTCCCGCGACCTGCCTCTGTTCGTTCTCGGCGGCGGCAGCAATTTGCTGGTCGCCGATGCTGGTTGGCCCGGCCTGGTCTTGAAAGTTTCCGTACAGGGCATCGACCAGCGTAGCGGCCATGATGAAAACGGCAGAACTCTTTTCGACGCCGGCGCCGGCGAGTCCTGGGACAAGTTCGTCTCCAACGCAACAATGGCCCGCTGCGCCGGAGTCGAATGCCTGAGCGGAATCCCCGGCAGCGTCGGTGGCACGCCGGTGCAGAACGTCGGAGCCTACGGCCAGGAAGTCGCCGATACCATCGCCTCGGTGCAAGTGCTCGACTTGAAAGACAGTCAGGTGCGCGAACTTTGCCCCGAAGCTTGCGAGTTCAGCTATCGCGCCAGCATCTTCAACACCACCGAGCGCGGACGCTTCATCGTTCTTCGCGTCACCTACGCGCTCACTCCCGGCGGCAGCCCTCGCATCGTTTATGCCGACCTCAAGCGCCATTTCGAGGGCCGCGAAACTCAGCCGGATCTGGCCGAGACGCGCGAGGCCGTGCGCCACATCCGCGCCCTCAAGGGCATGCTCATCACTCCAGGGGACGCGGACAGCCAGAGCGCCGGCTCTTTCTTCAAGAACCCCGTCCTTTCCGCAGAACAGCATGAGGATCTGAAGCAGCGCGCCGCCGCGCGAGGATTTACCGTGCCCAACTATCCCGCGCTCGAAACTCGCAAGAAAGTCTCCGCCGCCTGGCTGGTCGAGCGCTCCGGCTTCGCCAAAGGATTCGGCTCTGGCCGCGTCGGCATCTCCAGCAAACACGCCCTAGCCATCGTCAATTGCGGCGGAGCCACAGCGGTCGACGTCCTCGCCCTCAAAGACCAGATCCAGCATCGCGTGGAGGAAATCTGGGGCGTCCCTCTGGAACCGGAACCGGTCATGGTTGGCTTCTAGAGCGGATTTTAGTCCGCCTTCTGAGCCAGCTTCACGCTTGAGGTACCCCGTTAAGACTTGTCATTCCGACCGGAGCATCCCATTCCTGAAAGGAATGGGATGCGCAGTGGAGAGCCTGCCCTCAGCGAAGTCGAAAGGAACCTGCTGTCCCTGGCGAGGCTCCACTGATGCTGACGCGTCATACGTGCAAGCAACATCTCCCCGACCGTTCTCCCCAAGAAATACCTGAACAAACCAGACCCCCCGGCGGTCTTCATGATTGAGGTCAAGCGATTGGTTGCGGGAGAGGCAGTCCTGAACGAAGCCGCGACGGTACCGCGCAGTCAAGACGGCAGTCAGGACCGCAGTCGAGACCGCAGTCCAGACGAAGTGCTCGAAGAACTCGTCCGCCAGCACTCGCGCCTGGTCTACCGCATCGCCTATGCCGCGCTCAGAAGCCATGACGATGCCGAAGACGCCACGCAGGAAACATTTCTCCGCGTCCTGCGCTACAGGCACAAACTGGCAACGGTCGAAGACCCAAAAACCTGGCTGGCGCGCATCGCCTGGCGAGTGGCAGTCGACCGCAGCCGGCAGCGCGGTCGCAAGCAGGAGATCGCGCTCGACGATCCCGGGAACTCGGCCGAAGAAGTGCGGTCTTCGGACACTCCGGCAGATCGTGCGATGCAAAGCTCGCAGGAGAGCGCGCATCTGGAACGCCTGATCGCGGCCTTGCCGAAGAAACTACGTGAACCGCTGATTTTGTCGGCAGTGCAAGAGATGTCGCCACGTGAAGTTGCCGCGATGCTTGGGATCAACGAAGCTGCAGTGCGGTCCCGAGTCTTCCGCGCAAGAAAGATCTTGAAAGAAAAACTGGGAGAACGACTTGAAGCGGGAACGATTTGAAAGGGCGTGGGGGCCATCTCGAGAATCGCGATCAGTAGTCGCTCGGGAGGGGCACGGCTTCAGCCGTGCCGCCATCTGGCAATCGAGGACGGGCTTTAGCCCCAGAGGGACAGCGATAACCAGGGAAACGCCATGAAACACGAAAACCTAAATAACGGCGCGCTCGACCGCGAACTCGACGCGGCGCTTGCGAAATTCACGGCAGGCGAGCCGAGAGCCGGACTGGAAGACCGCATTTTGGCGAACCTGCGAGCGCAGCAGGCACATGTGACAGTGCACTCATGGTGGCGCTGGCCAGCCTTGGCCACTCTCACGGCGGCGATTGTCGTGACGGTGTTCCTGGCATGGAGACTAGAAAGGCCGGTTCAGAAGACTGCTTCGAATCCGTCCGCGAACAAGCAGATCGACCGGCACGCTGGAACACAAGTAAAGCAGAGCGGAAGCGGCGCAACTCAACTTCACGACGCCGGATCCCGAAGGCAGCTCAAGCCGCGTGCTGTCCGCCACTCTGTGCGCGTAGCTAGTCCTGCGCCGAAGCTCGATCAGTTTCCTTCGCCGCAACCGTTAAGCGAACAGGAGAGGATTCTGGCGAGATACATTGCAAACTATCCGGAGCAAGCAGCGCTGGTCGCACAAGCCAGGGCCGACTTGCGGCGCAGGGATGCGGCCGAAGAAATCGATGACCACTTTCCAGACGACTTTCCGAACAACTTTCCGAACAACGAATAAGGATTAACAGCAACGAAGACCAACCCACATAAGGAGATTTCACCATGTTCAAGAAGACACTGGGAGCAGCGGCGTTGATTGTGGCGATGATGGCAGCGGGAGGAACGGCGAAAGCGGCACAGGAATCGAATACGCCGAAAGGAACGTCTGCATCCGAGAAGGCCGTAAACCCCTATCGGATCGACTTTTCCGTCAATGAAATGGAGGACGGGAAGAAAATAAACACGCGACAATATTCGATGAACCTCAATGCCGAAGAATCCAATGAGATCAAGATTGGCACGCGCGTTCCAGTCGACACCAACACCAAGCAGGGTGAGTTTCAGTACATCGATGTGGGAACGAGTATCTGGTGCAGGTTGGAGGAGCGGCCTAATGGCCTTTCGATCGCGGTGCGGGCGGAAATCAGCAACTTCGCCATGCCTGATCAAGCGCGGCCAATCATCCGTCAACTCTCCATCAAAGCCAGTACCCTCGCCCAACTGGGAAAGCCGATGGTGGTGGGTAGTGTCGACGATCCCAACTCCAAGCGCACCTTCCAACTCGAAGTCACGGTGACAAAACTAAAATAGGTCCAACCAGCAAAGCAGGCGATCGGCGCCGCCCCGGAATCGTGACCCCCGCTTCTCCATTGTGACCCCATTCAAATGGGGAAGGTGCAACGATCCGCCCGGCGGCGCCTCAACTCATTCATCGGCAAGTCTTGCCGCCTGCTTAAATATCTTCACAAACATTTCTCGCGTGAGCTTGCCGGTCTGTGTGTTCTGGTTCGAGGGATGGTAAGACGCCAGTAACACCTTACCGTCTGGTAACCGGTAACTGGCGCCATGTTTGAAGGCATAGCCCTGCTTGCTGGAGAGCAAGCCGCGTCGCTTCACGTAGTTAAGATAAGCATCAAAGCCGATCTTGCCCAACGCGACCACCACCTTCACATTCTCTAATCCTGCCATCTCGCGATCGAGAAAATGCGAGCAGTTGGCCAGCTCCTGCGGCGTCGGCTTGTTGTCCGGTGGCGCGCATCGGACCGCCGCCGTGATGTACAGATCTTTCAACTTGAGCCCGTCGTTGCGATCGGTCGCGTTCGGCTGGCTGGCGAATCCAGTTTCATAAAGCACAGGGAACATGAACTTGCCCGAGGCGTCGCCGGTGAAGGGCCGTCCAGTGCGGTTGGAGCCGTGGGCGCCGGGAGCCAGACCCATGATCAGTACTCGCGCCGCGGGATCGCCGAAGCCGGGGACGGGCTTGCCCCAGTACTCATGGTCGCGATACGCCCGGCGCTTCTCGCGGGCCACCTGCTCGCGATAGGCGACCAGCCGCGGGCAGAGAGTGCAGGCAATGACTTCACGGTTGAGAACGGTTAGCCAGTTGGGATGATCGATCGTCACATTGTTGCTCAAAGCAAGCTAACAGAGTGCAGTGCTGATCGACCAGCAGCGCGGATGTTTTTCATGTTTCTTAAAAAGAAAAGAGGGGCCGCTGAACCGTGCGCGGCCCATTTCATGCTCTGCTAACCACTACTTAGCGAACTGATTCGCAAGCTGCGCGGAGACCTCGGGCAGCACTGGCGTGCCTTCAGCTCGCACCGCGTCGAGTGCCCATGGATTGAGCCCCAACGCCTTCACGATTGTCGGCGCGACCTGTCTGGTTGCCACCAGGGCCGCGGCCGTCTGCGGGGTGAAGCTTGGATTACTTACCAGCAACATCACGTTGGTATCGTCATGCGCGAATCCGCCGTGATCTCCGATCATCGCCGTGTTGCCCGAATAGGTCACGCCGACGTTCGGAGTGACGATAATGTCCGGCGACCGCGGATCCTCGCCCGGCTCCGTGCCGCCCACGTTGTAGTTGAGCGCCAGGCTGCCTCCATAGTAGATCTCGCCCATCCCAATCGCGGACGCGTTGTTTTCGAGCAACTCGACAGCTGTAGGCACGCTTGAGCCTTTCTTCAGCCAGAGCACCGAGACGTCGTCCTCGGTTGCGCCGATGCCGTTCGAGTTCAGCGGCGACTCCGAGAAGGGAATGAAACCGGCAGTCGCGAGCAGTGTGGCCGGCGTATTGGCGCCGTCGGCTACGTACCGGGTGGGGTCGATCGGCGAATCGCCGTGCTTGGCCGTGATGATGACCAGAGTGTCGTTGTAGATGCCGGCAGTCTTGAGCGCACCGACAATCTCACCGATGGCTGTGTCAACGTATTCGATTTCCCCCAGCAACTCTGCGGTGGGCTCCGCTGCCGCGTTCTTGTAGCCGCCGGAAGCCACACCAGCCTCATTCACAGACTGTCCCACGTACACAGACTGGAAGTTCATGCCGAATACCGCCGGAACAACTGCCGGCGCGCCGGAATGTGTCTTGCCCGCAATCTGGTTCAGCAACGCATAGACCTTGATCGCGTCATAGCACTGGATGTTTTTGAAGCTGGCATTCCACGCCGACGTGCCAACTGAGGTTGCGTCGCGGATGGGATCGCATGAAGCGCCATCCAAGGTCTTTACCCCGGGCAGCGCCACGACGGCCGAGTCGACCTCGGGCGAATAGTAGTCATCCAGGCCGTTCCCGCCGGGCCCACCCACAAACGAGTACGACGGGTGCTTGTCGATCCACGCCGTGTATCCACCTGCTGCATGGAGCACGCCGAACAGCGTGTTCGTCCGGATGAAGTTCCACGGATACACGGGAGCGCAACCCGCCTGCGGGTCGCGCGACAGCTTCTTGGGATCGATTGAGGCGATGCCACCTTCGGTCAACGCGGCGCCGGGCGCCCCCCGTTCAGCAGGTTGTCGTTAAGGTCGATGCCCTGGTCGTTGTCGGTGGTGGTTCCGGTCGGCGGAGCATAGGGCGTGCACGTCCCACCAGCCAATCCGGTGCCAGTAGTTTTGGCCGGAGCATCGAGCGACCGGTCGTAGGCCACATCGTAGTAAAGACCGGTCGTCTTCGGCGTTCCGCCAGAAGCCAGCGCCGCCATTCCAGGAAAGGAATCCGAGGGTTTCGACGACTCGGTGTTCACGTAGTTGATCCCGGTCTGGCTCAACGCGGCCATGTTCGGACAGTACAGATCTCCGCCATTCACGCCCGCGATCCCATGCGAGCAGTTATAAAAATCCACTGCATGCATGCCGTCAATGCTCAACAGAACGACATGCTTGATTTTTCCTGAGCCCACAGTGGGTGTACCGGCCGCGATTCCGAGGGTCGGCAACGCCACCGTCGCCGCCACAGCTATTCCCGCTAGTACCAGCCTATTTGCTCTCATATAAAGCCTCCACGAGAGTATTAGCCGCCGAATATTACGCAGACGTTACACAGGCGTTACTTCTCCGTGAAATCTCGGCTAGTCTCGCAGGGAGGAATGGGCTGCCGTCCTTGCGCAAATCCGCCAATAGCGCTCACAATGGCCAGTGCTTCTCATTCCCGTAACGAAGAATCCCAGTTCATCCCGATTCCTCCGGCTGTCCTTCCGCTCAGGCGTTGTGAGCATCTTCCTGTTGCTGTTGGCTCTTACTTCGGCCAGTGGCAAATCCATCAAGATGGTCACGAGTTGGTTCAATCCCCACTACGAAGGGCAGGTATTCTACAAGGTCCTCGTCATCGGGATCACTCAGGACTTGCCGGTGCGTGCCGACTTCGAAGATGCAATGGCAGCTCAGCTCGCGCGTCCGGATACGCAGACGATTCCGGGCAACCAGATTCTGCTGCGGCCGGACCCCAAAGCGAAACTTGACCTCAACTACCTCCGCGAACAGATCCGCGCTTATCAGATCGACGCCGTGGTCGTCTCGCGTCTTTTGAAGGTCGACAAGAAAGTGACGACGGTCCCGAGTTCGACCTACGTGGTACCGTTTCCTTACTACTACTCTTTTTACGGCTACCTGGGCGTGGTGTATCCCGTCGTTTACGACCCGGGCTACACCCTCGAAGACACGACGGTGAAGGTCGAGACCAACGTTTACGCCACCAGCAAGCCCGACGGCGACCTGGTATGGACCGGCATCAGCGACTCATTCAATCCAAAGTCGGCAAAGAAGGTCGCCGACGGCCTGGTGAAAGAAGTCCCGAAGCAGATGGAGAAAGACGGGCTACTGCCAAAAAAATCTACCTAGCCCTCCTGGGGGAAACGGCTCTGTTCTCTATGTGCCTTCAGTACCACGACCCTGTGAATTCTTCATGGAAATAAAATCCAGGAGGCTACTTCGGATTCGTGTTGGTGGCGTGGGCACCTGAGCTCGATCTCGATACCCCCTCCCCCCTGGGGTCTAGTGGAATCTCCGGGTTAGCAAGAAATTCCCCGCAAAATCCTGATGTCAAAGAACTTAGGTACTAAAATCCGGACAACAAAGGACTTATGGGCGCGACGATGCGGGTTCGCGCGACTGTCACGGCCTCGACTATGATCGCGCAGGTTTTGTGAGGGCACAAGGTTAGATGTCACATGGGGGTTGTGGAAATTACTTGGGCGTGGCACTTAGGCCCTCGGGTGGGCGACGCTTTGGGTTGTTTGCATTGCCTTCCCGACGTGGGTCGGCACTGTTGCGGAAATGCCTTGTCGGGCCAATGATTGGTTGCAGCGGATAGGGATCCTTCGACTGCGCGTGACGTCCACTTCGTGAGCGTCATGCTTCGCTCAGGATAACAGGGCTGCTTGAACGGGCTTGGGCTTGAAGCATCACTGCCCCTCCCCGTTTGACGGGGATAGCTATGGGGCGGGGAAAATTCCTACACCCCCCATTTCGGAGCCAGGGTGCACGGGGGAGACGGCGGGGGCGAGGGCAACTGAGAATGTCGTAGGCTAAAGTTATCCACAGGGCGTAGAATCGGAGGACAATGCCTTATCGCCGTCCTCCGATGAAATCTCGCGTTGAGAACGTTCAACCATTACAGAAGCTTGTGCCTGCCGCAGGATACGTTCGCATGTCAGATGAAACTCAGAAGAACTCAATCGAAAATCAAAAAGCCGTAATCAGGGAACATGCTGCTCGTCATGGTTTTTTCATGCTGAAAACATATATCGACAAGACATTCGGGCACTGAGTTCGATCGGGCGGCAGGCGCGCGAGGGGTGGAGCAGGGCAGTTTGTGTGCTTAAAGCAGTACGTCAGCCGCTATTGAGCATTCGGTCAAGCATCTTTCGCAACAGCGACAGGTCACGAACTCGTTTGCCTCGCCTCAGCCAGGGATCATGCTCTTTTGTCAAGAACGCGGTCTTGCTTACACTATCGACTCGCCGCACAAGATAGATATCCTTCAGAGATTTGTTGTCGGGAGTACATCGGCAGATCAACGTTGGGTAATCACGTTCAAACCTATTTACGTTGATGATCCACCGCAGCCCGGAACCGTAATCCACGCAACGACAGATTGAAATCGAAATCTTCACTCCATCATGGAAGCGCATAGCCTGTTTGCTTCCACCCCTCTCCTGAATTGCCGTCACCTGATTCTTGAATACTCTTAGTATGTGACGGAATACTGAACGGCGAATCGTGGAAAGGCGCAGCCTCGTCCTTCTCACCGCAGGGATGTTTCTGAATTCTCTATAGCCAATCAAAGCGTAGGCTTGCCGCAGGCCTCCGAATCTCCTGTTGTAAGCCAATGAACTCGGCAAATCTGGTGACTGATCGATAAGATGCTCTGAGATTCTACCTTCGCGTACTAATAGCGCTCGCAATCCTGAAAGAAGCTCCTCATTTGACTTATGAATCGTTGAGTTCTTAAGAATCTCTTGAGCTTTATCGTAGGTTTCCTGACCGACAATACCCTCGAAGGCGCCGACCTTTGAAATCCACTTGTTCAGTGGGACTTTGACAGATCGGGTACCAAGCGGTCCGGTCGTGCGCCGCCATGTCGCCCATCCGACATATTTCGGATTTTCCAGTATGTCGCGCACGTGGGCCCCGTCCCACGGCACGCCTGGGTGCGTAACGCCTTTCCCGTTCAAGTAAGCTGCAATAGCGTCGGCACTCTTATGCTTTGATACCCTTAGTCGAAATATTTCCCGAACGATCTTCACCTCGTGGGCTGGCCCCGGTACCAAGATAATTCTGCCTGCTCGGATGTCTTTGACCTCTCCATGAGCAAGCAATCGCCGCTGCGACCCCTCTGGAGAGAGCAACATCCTTCGCAATCCGTATCCGGCGGCGCCTCCTACTCGGAATCCGCTTTTCGTTAGTATGATTTTCGTGCGGGTCATCCGTTCCGAAAGTTCCCGGCTGTATTCCGCAGCCATGACGCGCTTCAAAGTCTTCATCACAGTGGATGGGCTTGAAGTGTTGTTCCTGAAAGGCTCCGCGCAATAGTGAATGGGAACTCCAGCGCTCTTGCAGAGAAATTCGTAGTGTGCCGATTCATCCGTATCTTGGAACCGTCCAGCGAGCACCTCTTTTGGAGTTTGACAGTTTCAATGCGGACTGTTTAGACGACGATTCTTGTTCTAATTTTGTAAAGCTGACGAATGATCTCGCTGCGCCTTTTCTGCCTGGACGCGTAAGCAACCGTTTCGTACCACTCCGGACAGCGGTGTCGCTTATAATCCGCATCCCAGTAGCTAATCGCTCGCAGTTCACTCACAAGCTTTTCGACTTGCTCAATTGCTCCGTTACTGACGACTCTGCGCACACCTTTCAGGGAGCCTTTCTGCTGAGGAATGATGTCCCGAAACAGATACCCACTCCTGCGCCGTCCCAGGTATTTATGGATGGCTCTCGCCGCCGCAGCACCGAAGTAGACCATGCGCTCTTTCCGCTTTGCGCGAACCGGGAAGCATCGCCGTCTGAAGTTAATTAGTTCGACACGAATCCTCGTAACCTCGCCGACACGACATCCCGTCGCGTAGAACAGCTCGATGAGCGCACGATCTCGCGCATTGTCCGTAGCCGCAATCAGCCGCTTGATCTGCGATTGTGTTAGCGTTTTGGGCAACTTCCGCACGCGGGCGCGCGCCCGCAAAAATCGCGGCGCAACGCTGTCCACAACCCCACCCAGGTAAAGAAAATCAAAAAAGCAGCGCAGCGCACAGAGTTGATGGCTTACATGGTCGTCGGACCACTCTGGTGGGAGAGTCTGTGTCAGGAAATCGCCGATGATCAACGGCGTTACGTCGCGCATCGCCTTGTTCCCAAGAAAGCGACACAGGCTGAGTACGATGCGGCAATACGCTTCGTGAGTGCTGAGAGCGTAATGCTGGACAATCAGCCAACGGCGAAAACGAAACGCAAACTCAAGATTGAGTTTCTTGTTGGTGATGTGGCACGCTGCGCGCGCGATCCTAACACACACAGTTCCAGAATATCCAACCCGAAAATTACTATTGCACTCATTGACAATCCGCCGACACCCCGACCAGTTCCGCCAGGGCCTGCCAATGTCGCGGGTGCGGACGCCGTCGGCCCGCGCGGATCGCAACGGCATACGTCACGAAAATACCTATCGCTGACATGATGACCGGGTTTGCGATCCCAGCGAGCAGTGGCTGAACCTTGCGTGTGTAGGTTTCTTCATTGAGCCAAGCTGGTAGGCTGGATCGCTGCCAAGCCAACCGTGCGATGGTGTGTTGCCGCTGGTCTGCGCCCGACGCGCCTTTGGTCCGGGTGCGTGGCTGGCAATCCGTCCGACCTTGGCAATCTCCACGATGTGGTCGCGCGTAGCGTTTCCATCGGTCTTGCCAAGCACATTTTGACTGGACACGCTCGCTCCCTCCGCTTCCCGCTCCCTCCCCCACACCCACTCCCTCGCCCCCGCCGTCTCCCCCGTGCACCCTGGCTCCGAAATGGGGGGTGTAGGAATTTTTCCCGCCCTATAGCTATCCCCCCTCCCCGTTTGACGCTGCTTCCTTCTGTCTTTACACTCAAGTTAACGCTGTATGAATCCGGCGTTCCGTTCCCAGACGGAGCCTCTGAACCACGCGGCGGGTGAAAGGCCAACGTGAGCCCTACAGAAACTACCGACGCGGACAAGATCGACGCAAAGAAGATGGAAACTGCCAATAAAGACATCAAGCGCGAGATCTCAATCGAGATCCCGGCCGCCGAGGTTGCGCGCGAGACCGAGTTCCAGATTCAGCGCTATCAGAAGAGTGCGCGGCTGCCGGGATTTCGGGCGGGGCATGTGCCGGCTTCCATCATCAAGCAGCGCTTCGGCGACGGTCTGAAGAACGACGTGGCCGAGGCTCTGATTCCGAAATACTTTCGCCGGGAAGCTGAGAAGCTGGGCCTGATTCCGGTTTCGCAGCCTCGCGTCACCGACCTGCACATGCACGACGGCGAGCCGCTCACCTTTAAGGCTACGTTTGAAGTGCTGCCCGAGATTCAGGTCGAGGGCTATAAAGATCTGCGCGCCGACAAGCCGGAGATCGCCGTCACTGACGAGGAAATCGAGCAGGCGCTCCACAGCGTCCGCGAGCAGCACGCGACCTACAGCACTGTCGAAGGACGGCCGCTCGCCGAAGGCGACTTCGCACAGGCCTCGATGGACGGGAAGCCCAAAGATGGTAAAGATGTCGCCGATGCCAAAGCGAATCCCGTGCACATGGACGACGTGCTGATCGAGATTGGCGGCAAGAACACGGTTCCTGAGTTCACGCAGCACCTTACCGGCGCTGCGTCCGGCGGGGAGCGCACCTTCGATGTGAGCTACCCCGAAGATGCCACCGACAAGCGGCTGGCCGGCAAGACCTTCGTCTACACCGTGAAGATAAATGGCATCAAGCAGAAGAGCCTGCCGGAACTGAACGATGATTTCGCCAAGGAGTTGGGAGAGTTCACCAGTCTCGACCAGGTTCGCAAGCAGATTCGCGACAACATGGAAGCCGAGAAGCGCCACACCTCCGAGCATGCGGCGAAAGACAAGCTCGTAGCTGACCTGGTGAAGCGCAATGATTTCGAGGTGCCGGAGTCGCTGGTCGACCGGCAGATCGATCTGCGTCTCGAGCGCGGCCTGCGGGCTCTTGCGGCGCAGGGAATGAAGATGGAAGACTTGAAGAAGATGGACCTGCCGCGGCTTCGAGCGGGGCAGCGGGAGCAGGCGGTGCACGACGTGAAATCCTCGCTGCTGCTCGAACGGATCGCCGATCTCGAGAAAATCGAGGTCAGCGACGAGGAAGTGAACCGGGAGTTGGAAGCTCTGGCGAAACAGTCGAAACAGACGTCAGAAGCGGTGCGCGCTCGTTTGACAGAGGATGGGGGCCTCGATAGAATCCGGAATAGAATCCGCAGCGAGAAGACCCTCGAATTTCTTTATCACCAGTCCGCGTAACTTGAAAAAGATGCGGACCACTTTCGACCCTCCCCGAGATTGCAAGCGGTAGTTCGGGGCGGAGTGTGGCAGGTGAACGTGAAGCAAAATGATGGGAACAGGAACGACGCGCAAATGATGCTCGTTCCGATGGTCATCGAGCAGACCGGGCGAGGCGAACGCGCCTACGATATTTATTCCCGGCTGCTCCGCGATAACATTATTTTCATAGGCACGCCGATTGACGACAACATCGCCAACCTGGTGATTGCCCAGATGCTGTTTCTGGCGCAGGAAGACCCCGAGAAAGACATTCAGCTTTACATCAATTCTCCGGGCGGGTCGATCACGGCAGGGATGGCCATTTATGACACCATGCAATACGTCAAGAATGACGTCATGACGCTGTGTGTGGGACAGGCGGCCTCGATGGCGGCTTTGCTGCTGGCGGCCGGGGAGCCCAAGAAGCGCAACGCTTTGCCCAATTCGCGGATCCTAATTCACCAGCCCTCGATGGGAGGATTATCGGGTCAGGCTACCGATATTGACATCCACGCGCGCGAAATCCTGCGTATGCGGGAGATTACCAACCAGTTACTCTCCAAGCACAGCGGGCAGAAGCTCGACAAGGTGGAAAAGGACGTGGAGCGGGACTTCATTATGAATGCCCAACAAGCTAAGGAATACGGAATCATAGACGATATCATCTATAAGACCGGAAAAGCGGTATGATCTGCCTTCGGTTAAGGAAGCTTGATGAGGAAGCGAGCCAAACGCGCGAGTATTGCGTCGCAAAGAACGCGACGCGTCGCGCGGCTCGCTCAGATCCTTCAGCGGACAAAAAGCGTCCGCTTCAGGATGACAGACATTAACAAGGAGTAGAGCCGAGTGAAAACCAAGTCGGGCTCCGACGAGATTTTGCGCTGTTCGTTCTGCCATAAGTCGCAGGATGCGGTAGCCAAACTGATCTCGTCGCCCAGTGATTATCCGCGCGCTTATATTTGCGATGAGTGCGTAGCGGTGTGCAACTCAATCCTGGAAGACGACCGCACGGCGACTCCCCAAACCGCGGCGCCCAACCAACTGCCCAAGCCGCAAGAAGTCAAAACCTTCCTTGATGAATATGTCATCGGACAGGAGCAGACCAAGAAGAAGCTGGCGGTGGCGGTTTACAACCACTACAAGCGCATCTTCATGAACCGGCAGAAAACCAACGACGGCATCGAACTGAGCAAGTCGAACATCATGCTCATCGGTCCGACGGGCACTGGAAAGACGCTGCTGGCGCAGACTCTGGCCCGCATGCTCGACGTGCCTTTCGCCATTGTCGACGCCACTACGCTGACTGAAGCCGGCTACGTGGGCGAGGATGTGGAGAACATCATCCTGAAACTGCTGCAGGCGGCTGAGGGCGATGTAAGCCGCGCCCAGACCGGCATCATCTACATTGACGAAATCGACAAGATCGGGCGCAAGGACGAAAATCCCTCGATTACCCGCGATGTTTCCGGCGAAGGCGTGCAGCAGGCCCTGCTGAAGATTCTGGAAGGAACGATTGCCAACGTTCCGCCGCAGGGCGGACGCAAACATCCTCACCAGGAGTTCACTCCCGTCGACACCACCAACATCCTCTTCATCTGCGGCGGGGCGTTCGTTGGCCTGGAGAAGATCATCGGAAGGCGCGTGGGAAAGAAATCGCTCGGCTTCCGTACGGGCGAGGAAGCTGAGAAAGAAGATATGGCGGTTTCGCGCAAGCGCAACTTCGAACTGCTCAGCGAAATTCAGCCGGAAGACTTGATCAAATTCGGACTGATTCCTGAATTCGTCGGACGGCTGCCCGTCGTTGGCATGCTGGAAGATCTGGACGAATTTGCCCTGATCGAAATCCTCACCCGCCCCAAGAATGCCATCGTCAAGCAGTACCAGCGGCTGTTCGAGTTCGAGAATGTGCGGCTGAAGTTCGCCGACGAAGCTCTGCGAGCCATTGCCCGGCAGGCTATGGCGCGCAAAGTGGGCGCGCGCGGCCTGCGCATGATTCTGGAAGAGTTGATGCTCGACTTGATGTTCCACCTGCCCAGCCAGAAGAAACTGAAAGAATTTGAGGTCACGCGCGAGATGGTTGAGAAACGCAGCGCTTCTGTGGCTTTGGAGAAGGCCGGGTAGTGGAAGAGGAGTAAACTGGTAGTGGACGGTTGTTATTAAGCGCGAGTCATGTCGCGCTGAGTCGATTACAGACAAGTCATTCACTGCGAGGCGTTCACAACAAGACCCAGGGAGATTGAGTGACCACATCCAAGGAAAAATTCGAAACCAAGAAGCTGCCCATGATGCCCATCCGGGACGTGGTCATCTTCCCTTTCATGATGACGCCGTTCGTGGTGGGCCGCGAGTCGAGCGTGCGCGCGCTGGAAGAGGCGCTGGCGGCGGACAAAAAAATCTTCCTGGCCACCCAGCACGACGCCTCGATTGACGAACCCAAGTCGAATGAAATCTATCAGGTCGGCACCATCGTCAACATCGTGCAGAGCCTGAAGCTGCCCGATGGCAACATCAAGGTTCTGGTCGAGGGCATCGAGCGCGGCCGCCTGCTGCAGGCCACCGATTCGGATGGTTACATGCAGGCTTCGGTGCGGGTCGCGCGTTATCCCGTAGAGATGAACCCGCAGATCGAAGCCGGGATGCAGCGCGTCACCACGCTGTTTGAGCAATACGTGAAGCTGTGCCAGGCGCTGAACTACGAGACTATGATCTCGGCCGTGAGGATGGAAGATCCGGCCAAGCTTACCGACATTATCTCCGCCAACCTGCAGCTTTCCATCGAAGAAAAACAGGAACTGCTGGAAATCTTCGATCCTTCCGAGCGTTTGAACCGCATCGCCGACGTGCTCGATGTGGAAATCGAAAAGCTCAACGTGGACCGCACCATCCAGTCGCGCGTCAAGCGGCAGATGGAGAAGGCGCAGAAAGAGTATTACCTCAACGAGAAGATCAAGGCCATTCAGAAGGAGTTGGGCCGCGGCGAAAAGAGCGAATTCGACGAACTGAAGAAGAAGATCGAGTCCGCCGGCATGCCGAAAGAAGTGAAAGACAAGGCGCTGCAGGAACTGAAGAAGCTGGAAGCCATGCCGCCGATGTCGGCGGAGTCCACGGTTTCGCGCAACTATCTCGACTGGCTGCTGGCTGTGCCGTGGAAGAAGCGCTCCAAAGAAATTCGGAACATCTCGCGCGCTGAAAAAGTTCTCAACGAAGATCACTACGGGCTGGAGAAGATCAAGGAGCGCATCCTTGAATTTCTCGCCGTGCGGCAGTTGGTGAAAAATCCCAAGGGCTCGATTCTCTGTTTCGTCGGGCCTCCCGGCGTGGGCAAGACTTCTCTGGGCATGTCGATCGCCAAGGCCACGGGACGAAAGTTCGTTCGCATGTCGCTCGGCGGAGTGCGCGACGAGGCCGAAATCCGCGGCCACCGCCGCACCTACATCGGCGCCTTGCCCGGCCAGATTATTCAGATGATGAAGAAGGCCGGCACCAAGAACCCGGTCTTCATGCTGGACGAAGTCGACAAGATGTCGATGGATTTCCGCGGCGACCCTTCGGCCGCCCTGCTCGAAGTGCTCGATCCCGAACAGAATTTCATGTTCGTCGACCACTACCTCGACGTGGAATACGACCTGTCGCAGGTTTTCTTTGTGGCCACGGCCAACGTGATGCACACCATCCCCCCGCCTTGCAGGACCGCATGGAAGTGCTGCGCCTGCACGGCTACACCGAGCAGGAAAAGCTGGAAATCGCGAAACAATTTCTGGTCAAGAAGCAGATGCTGCAGGCCGGCTTGTCGGAGAAAAACATCAAGTTTAACGACGAAGCGATCCTGGGGCTCATCCGCTCCTACACGCGCGAAGCTGGGGTACGTAACCTGGAACGCGAAATCGGCAACGTCTGCCGCAAGGTCGCGCGCAAGGTGGTCAAGGAAGGCGAGAACTATACCGTCGCCGTCACTGGCGAGAACGTCAATGACTTCCTGGGCGTCATCAAGTTCCGCGACACGCTGGCCCATGAGAAGAGCGAAGTGGGATTGGTCACTGGCCTGGCCTGGACCGAAGTCGGCGGCTCGATCCTGAGCACCGAAGCCACAGTGGTTGATGGCAAGGGCAAGCTGACGCTGACTGGCAAGCTCGGCGATGTTATGCAGGAATCTGCGCAGGCGGCCTTGTCCTATGTCCGCTCACGAGCGCACCGCCTCGGCCTCACCCGTGATTTTTATCGCACCCTCGATCTGCATGTGCACGTACCCGAAGGCGCCATCCCGAAAGATGGTCCTTCGGCCGGCATCACCATTGCCACGGCGATTGCGAGCGCGCTCAGCAAGATTCCGGTGCGGCGCGATCTCGCCATGACCGGCGAAATCACTCTCCGCGGCAAAGTTCTCCCCATCGGCGGGCTCAAGGAAAAACTGCTGGCCGCGCATCGTGCCGGGTTGTTTGAAATTATCCTGCCGCGGGACAACGAAAAAGATTTAGCCGAGGTTCCGGAGAATCTGCGCACTGCCATGAAGCTGCACTTCGTCGATACGATGGATCAGGTCCTGCAAATTGCCCTGGAGTCGCCGCTGCCCTCGATCAGCGAAGATGTATCCAACCAACCGATCGCCCCTTTGACTTCGAGCGCCGGAGACAGTCCGGCGGCGCATCAGTAGGCAGGGACACTGCACCAGCGTTGTCATCCTGAGCGGAGTTGCCGCGCGCGACAGCGCACGGCTACGCAGTCGAAGGACCCCATAAATTTGATGTTACCCCGGACTCGTCAGGGAGTTTCCATCACGAAACGGCGCCGCATCATGCGAACTCCCCGCTGAGTTCGTCTCGGCACCGGTCGCGTAAGGGGTCCTTCGACTCCGCTCAGGATGACATCATCTAAAGGGAGTGATCGTCGCGATTGTCGCCAAGGTTTACAATAAGCATTCTTACAATGTCTACCTCCAACCAAAGTCAAATTGCCTTTGAAAACGGGCCCGAGTTGCCGGCAGAAGACGCGCAAGCCCGGACCACTGGAATCCTGCCCTCGCAGGAAATCAGCAACCTGATTGCCCAGGGAAATATCATCGCCTCGCCCGCCATCAACCCGGACCACATCCAGCCGGCGAGTCTCGATCTGCGCCTCGGCGACATGGCGCATCGCGTGCGCGCGAGTTTTCTGCCCGGCCCCAACAGCACGGTCGAGGCGAAAATCAAAGAACTTCGGATGGCGCGCGTCGATCTGACCGGCGCTCCTGTTCTCGAAAAAGATTGCGTCTACATCGTCCCGCTCGTCGAGGAATTGAACTTGCCGGAAAATATTTCCGGAAAGGCGAATCCCAAAAGTACCACCGGGCGCCTCGACATTTTCACTCGCCTGATCACCGACTACGGCACGGAGTTCGACCGCGTGCCTCCGGGATACAAAGGCAAACTCTACGCCGAAGTTGTTTCCCGCACGTTCACGGTCGCCATTCGAGCCGGAATGCGGCTGAGCCAGCTGCGCTTTGTGCAGGGGAATCCAGTCTCCGGCGACCGCACTATCCGCGAGTTGGATCAGGAAGAACCTCTCGTCTACATGGACGAAGAAGACAGCCCGGGCAAAGCGCCGCCTGCAGCGCGGCCTGAGAATTACTGTCAATCTGGAGGGCGCAGAAGCGGGCGAGATCATTGCCTACAGGGCGAAGCGCTATGCTCCGGCCATCGAACTCGACAAGATTAATTTCTATTCGACCAGAGGAGTTCTGGGAAGTTCGCCATCAGAATGCCAGCAAGAATCTGATTCTCGAACCCGGCGATTTCTACATTCTTGCCTCGCGGGAACGAGTTCGCGTCCCTCCTGACTACGCGGCAGAGATGGTTCCCTTCGATCCTTCTGACGGCGAGTTTCGGATTCACTACGCCGGATTCTTCGATCCTGGCTTTGGCTACGGTTCGAGCGACATCAAGGGAACCCGCGCCGTGCTTGAGGTTCGAGCCCACGAAGTTCCGTTCCTGATGGAGCACGGCCAGCTCGTAGGCCGACTGAACTACATGCCTCTGTTGCGCCGGCCCGACAAGATCTACGGCACGAACATCGGATCGTCCTACCAGCACCAGGCGCTGACGCTGAGCAAGCAGTTTCGTAAGGGCTGAGCCGTGTTCCTGGTAGTAGGGTAGTTTTGCCATGAGCAAATGACGGGAAGAATGGCAGCAAGATATAAGCGCGCGGCAACGGAACACCGTATTTCCTGACACTGTCCGAAACGAGGCCAGTCTCTGGCGGAATCTCGCGAGCGCGAAACAAAAACCCACGATCGTGCAGGCCGTCGGAGCTGCCTTGATTTTCCTGACTCTGGTCGGCTTCGCCTGGCGTGAGGCCGTGCGCAGGTTCACCTTTGGGACATCGGGCTCAACGTTTGAGCGGCTTGTGGCAACGCTGGCATCATTCAGATCCCAAGCTATTCTCTTAGGAGTGTGTGCCCTTTTCTTTTTCTTTTTGCGATGGAGAGTCCGCCGAGCATTGCTCTCCGGAAAGCGTCCAAGTCGTCCCCACTGACCCGCTTGCCAACTTCCTCCGCCCCATAGCACACTAGCGCATGAGGGTTATCGCGCGTTTCCTCGCGGCGGCCACGGACGCCGCCCATTTCCCTGCTCCCAGCCTGCCGGAAGTCGCCTTCCTCGGCCGCTCGAACGTAGGCAAATCCAGCGTGATCAATACGCTGATTGGCGATAAGATCGCGCGCACCAGCTCCACACCCGGACGCACGCGCAGCATCAATTTCTTCGAAGTACGCTGGCCGGGAAAGCCCCAGCCCGAGGTCATCTTCGCCGATCTTCCGGGCTACGGCTACGCCAAGCTCTCGCGCGAAATTTCCGAGGAGTGGCCCAAGTTCATCGAGCCCTACCTCAACGACCGGTCAACGCTGGCGTTATGTCTGGCGCTGGTCGACGTGAACGTCCCGCCGCAAGCGAGCGACCGCCAACTCTTAGACTTTCTTAATGCCTCGGGACGCGACTTTCTGCTGATCGCAACCAAGAGCGACCGGCTCTCCAATAATCAACTGCGTAATGCGCTGAAGGGCCTAGCTGAAGCGTATCCCACGGCGACTGTGATCGCCTTCTCGGCAAAAACCGGAGCCGGGCGGGATGAAGTGTGGAAGAAGATTCGCCAATCTGCGGCCGAATTTCCCGCAGCCGCGTTCCAATCCTGAACTTTCCGCATTAAGGAAACTGCCCAATCCCTTCGTTGCGAGCCGTCCGCACTTCCATTGAGTCTTGCGCCTGAAAGCTCCGTAGACTAGGAGAGGACGTCTACCGCAACGAGAAGCCGGGTCGGAAGTTTCGTTCCCGGCCGCGATGCGGATACGCGTATTCATTCCCATGGCTGACGAAGAAGATGCCGGCGCGGCTTATCTAGCCGCCTTGAAGCAATCCTCCCCACCTCGGGCTGCGGCCGCCCGCCGCGCCGGCGCGCGCGCCCGTTGCGCCGCGTTCGCCTGAACTCGAACCGGCGATGCAGATCCTCCCCAGGAGCCCGACAAACGCCGAAGCCCTCGATACCGCTGCCAGGGTAGCGCCCACATCCGCGAAATCGACAAGGCGGTGGCGATGTGGACGACTTTCACCGACATCAGTCTTCATGGTTGTTATGTGGAGGCAACCACTGCCTATCGTGTCGGCGTCAAGCTCGGCCTGAAGCTCGAGGCCAACGGTTTCCGGGTTGAGGCGATCGGAGAAGTGCGCGTGTCGTATCCGCACCTGGGTATGGGAATCTCCTTCAGCCAAATGTCGGAGGAAGATCGTGAGCGCTTGCGCGAACTGGTACGCTCGATCTCGCGACTGTCCGTGATTCTGGGAGCGCGAGTTGCCGTGCCTGCTCCGTCGACTCTGCAGCCGTTGGGTTCACCGCCGGTTGCGAACCCGGGCGCAACCCTGGAGGCGATGGTAAACTTCTTCGAAGACCGCCACATGATGGGCCGGGAAGAGTTTCTCAGGATTCTGCGCAAAAGGCAGTAGCACACCCCGCTGTCATCCTGAGCGTAGCCGTTCTTCAGGCGTAGCGAAAGATCTCCCGCTTAACCGGCGCAGCGCGTAAGCCAAACTGTACCGCGACCAGATTTCCCGTCTCGTCTCAAAAAGCTCCCGCGGATTGCTATGATGGAAGCCCATGGCGGTTTACCTCATCACGGGCATCGGCGGCTTCATCGGATCGTCTCTGGCGCGGGAGTTATTGCAGCGCGGCGAGCAGGTTCGAGGAGTCGACAATTTTTCCACCGGCAAGCGGGAGAACCTGGCCCAGATCCTGGCTCAAATCGATTTTCGGGAAGCCGACATGCTCGATCTCGAAGCCATGAAGTAGGCTTGCGCGGAAGTGGATTACGTTTTGCATCAGGCCGCGATCCCTTCGGTGCCGAAATCGGTGCTCGACCCGCTCGGCAGCAACCGCGCCAATGTGGACGGCACCGTGAACGTGCTGGTGGCGGCGCGCGATGCCAAAGTGAAGCGGGTGGTCTATGCGGCCTCCTCCTCAGCCTATGGCGATACTCCCACGCTGCCGAAGCACGAGAGACATGACGCCGGATCCGATTTCGCCGTATGCCGTAGCCAAGCTAGCCAGTGAGCACTACATGACCTCGTTCTATCGCTGTTACGGCCTGGAGACGGTGGCGCTGCGCTACTTCAACATTTTTGGTCCGCGGCAGGATCCCTCATCGCCCTACTCCGGCGTGCTGGCCAAGTTCATCACCCAGATGCTAAGCGGGCCAGCAGCCCACCATCTTTGGCGACGGCGAGCAGAGCCGCGATTTCACCTATATCGACAATGCGGTCGAAGCCAACCTGCTCGCCTGCAAAGCTCCCGCCGAGAAGTGGCGGGGAAGATGTTCAATGTGGCAACCGGGCGGCGGGTCACGCTTAATGAGACCTTCAAACTGCTGCAGCCGCTGACCTCATATTCCGGTTCTCCCATATACGGCGCGGAGCGCGGCGGCGACATCAAGCATTCGCTGGCCGACATCTCCCTGGCGGAAAAGCATATTGGCTACAAACCCAAAGTGAACTTCGAGGATGGCCTGCGAAGGACCGTGGAATGGTACCGGGGGAAGTGAGTGTTGTGAGTGGAATAGAGATTTTTCGGCAAGTTACGCTGATGGGTGTATATTTCGCCCGATGGATTCCAAATACAGCGCATTTAGTGGACCACTCAAGCGCAATTTTCGAGCGGGGTTGTGGCCGCTTGCGCTCTTAATGGGCACGTGCAGCGCTCAAACGACCGTAGAGCGCATGGACAAACTTGTGCAGCCGTATATCGACGCGCAGATGTTCATGGGCAGCGTACTGGTGGCGCAACACGGCAAGGTGTTATTTAGCAAAAGCTACGGCTGGGCGGACGCAGAGTGGAACATTCCAAACTCGTCCACGAGCAGATTCAATATCGCTTCAGTGACGAAACAATTCACCGCAGCTTCGATTTTGGTTTTGGAAGAGCGGGGTAAGCTGAAGACGGCAGACCCCGTCAAAAAATATCTGCCGGATGCGCCAGCAGCATGGGACAAAATCACAATCTATAACCTGCTGACGATGACATCCGGCATCGCGGGCGACGCGGCGAAATATGAGGTGGGACCTCCGGACCGACTGGTCTTTCGCGACGAGCCACTGGCCTTTCAACCCGGCGACAATTGGGATTACACCAACGAAAGTTATATGGTGCTCGGGTATCTGGTGGAGAAGATCAGCGGGCAATCCTATCCGGATTTTCTTACCGAAAACATCTTCAAGCCGCTCGGCATGAACGATTCGGGAGTGAGCTCCATTGTAGCTATCATTCCGCACCGCGCGTCCGGGTATTGGCCCGGAGCTGACGGGATGGAGAATGCAGAGCGACCGAACTTTAGCGGAGCGAGCTTGGCATCGGGAGGTATCTTTTCCACAACCGAAGACATGCTTCGGTGGGAGAACGGGCTTTTCGGCGGCAAGTTGCTTACACCCGCCTCGCTGCGCAAGATGACCGCTCCATTCAAGCACGATTATGCCTGCGGCCTATACGTGCGCCATGCCGGAGGTCGCCTCTTGATCGACTATGACGGCAATAACATCGGTTATAACGCGCAGGTGGCTTACTATCCCGAAGACGAATTGGCGGTCATCGTTTTGGCGAATCTGAATGGCACCGTCACAGGCGAGATGAATAAGGCACTTGCAGCAGTCGCACTCGGAGAAGCACCTCCGACACCGTCCGTACACAGAGAGATCCCTCTGCCCAAGCAGGTTCTGTCACGGTATGCAGGGACGTACCAGTTTCCGGATTACAGCCTGAAGATGGTGCCCGTGGGCAATCATCTGTTAGTGGAGTTTGACGATGGCAGTACGCTTCCTGTTTTTCCTGAGTCGGAGACGAAGTTCTTCTCTAAGCCGTGGCCCACTCGGTTCGAGTTCTCGAAAAACGATTACGGCGAGTTCGCCATCTTGAAACAGTTCGAAGGCGACAAAGAGGAAAACGGCGTAAAGAAGTAATTCGTTCGGGATTCCGGTTTGTAGTAGGCAGGCGACTTCGCTCGCAACCGGCGCAAGATCGCCCTCCTTCCCCTCCTCGCTCGACTTCTAATCCGGCCATCTCGTTACGTTCGTGATCTATTCTAGATTACCAATCTCGATAGAGTTGAAGGCATGACACTCTCGTCGATGGTAGTTTCGCGTGATTGGCAGGAAGTCAGTGTTCTCGAATGCATTCTTGGCGGCTTGCACATGGATGTGGCCATCGAGAGCGAACCGCAACGAGCTCTCTCCCGGCTCACAAACTCGAAAGTCGATGCTCTGATCGTCGACTGCGACCTGAACGGCACAGGCCAGTTCTTTCGCGAGCTGCAACAGGAAGCTCCGCGCGCCAGCACCGTGCCGCTGGTGATCATGGGCCGCCGTCAGGGAAAGCATGACATGGAGGGAACCGGCGCCATGTTCGCTTTCGATAAACCGATTTCCGTGGAGCAGGCGGTGCGCACGCTCTCCGCCGCGCGCAACATGATTCTTGATGGACGCCTGCGCTACCACCGCGCCGGCCTTGAAGTCCCCGTAACTCTGAGTGGCCGCCGCCGCAAGCAGGGCGGCGCGCAGCTCATCAACCTAAGCCAGGGCGGACTGCAGGTTCGCGTCGAAGAGGGATTCGACGCCAGCGAAGCGTCCCGCGTAGCTTTCGCGTTGCCTGGAACCAAGAGCGCCGTGAAGGCCGAGGTCGAGATAGCCTGGTCTGACGATCGCGGAAATATCGGCATCCGCTTCGTGAAGATGCCCGCCGAGATGAAGCACACCCTGCGGCTCTGGCTGGCGCAGCAGTATTTCGCGAACTAGAGGAAAGGGAAGGGCACGGCCTCGGGCGGTTTTCGCAGCGAGGCCTACTCAGCGGAAGCGGTCAGCGCCTTCGGTCGGTTCTTCCTTTTGCAGCCTGGATACGGTTTGCGCCATCCTCGCGCCCAGACTTGATCCTCCAAACAAAGCAAACACAGCCCAGTACGCCACAACGATGAAAGCTGCCGCTGCCGAGAACGTTCCCAGAGTCACGGACAGCGGCGGAAGTTCGTGTGCAATGGAGAGGAAGATCAAAGCGAACAGGAGCAACCCTGCGATCACGATAAGACTATCCACCAGCCAGGCGAGGGTGCGTCCTGATAGCGGCTGGGAAAGCCAGCTTAGCGCGTACGGGTCATTGGCCTCATCCGTAAGGTCTTCTTCGATGTAATGTTGCAGGCGAGGCGCCTCATCCCGTGCGGCTAAGCCTGGCTGCAGGCGAATCGCCGGCCGCGGTCGAGGTGACAAGGTCAGCCCGTCGTCTCTCCTCCGGAGCATTCTCGTCACCAACATCCTCCTCACCGAGAATCGAGACCACCGAAGCCCCGAAGATCGAAGCTCCGGAGGTCGGACCGGGGATGGCCCGCGTCGCGCGCAACCGCATCCAGCAGGTTCGAAAAGATCCATTCGTTGATTTGATGACCGGTCCGTGCGGACAAGCCAACAAAGCGGATACCGCACTGCCCCGAGGACCGGACCCAGCAAACCTGACCGGAAGTTTCGACGCGCACGCGCGGAGATCTCAAATCGAAGTGCAGCCGGACGCGCTGTTGCGGATGCAGCGGCGCAACAGCCTGCACCGCAACGCCTTCATGGTTGAGATTGCGGATGATTCCGCCATTGGTCTCATCGAGGGTAACGTAGGTCAGGCTGCGCAGCTCATGCCGGTAGTGGGTGCGTGCCTGCCGCGGGGGGATGGAGACTGCCTGCATATTCGCCGCCAAATGAACACTGAACGAAGACGAATCGCTCGGACGGGGCCCGTATCCTCAAATTCTAGTTTCTGCTCCACCAAGCTGGCAGTGACTGGGTTGGTTCGGGAATCTGGAGGGGGAAAGGCCGCTTACCAAAGGCCATGGTCGGGTGGGCAGGGGGGTATCATTGCATATAGGGCAAAACCCGGTTAACTTACTGTTAAACCCGGCAAAAACCGGAGCCGGGCTGACCGGCCTCGCCCCAGCGGGACGAAGTCGAAGTAGCTACGCCAAGTAGTCAATTGACAGGGGCTCGGCGGGGTGCCCACACTCAGACTAAGCGTTTGACCAGCCAATCACGGAATGGCAACAACTCCCACCAAACCCGAAATCGAGGTAGGCGACAGGCCGGCCGATGCGTCCGTGCCGGCGTGGCCTACAGACCGGGGTGCGTCCGCGCCCAGAGAAGACTTTTTTTCCCCGCAGACTCGGGCTCGCGGATTGCGCCCCTCGGGAGGCGACGCGCTGCAGGCGCTTCTGGCCTTCTCGGCGCTGCATCAGCAGGTGCGTCACCGGCGCGCACTGGCCTCGCGGCAAAAAGGATTCGAGACGATCGCTCCTCCGGCCGAGTTCGAGGCGTCCGAGCAATTCGTTCTGGATGAAGTGCTGCAACTGGTTGCGGAACGAGCCATCGCCATCACTGGAGCGGATGGCCTCGGCATCGCCCTGGCTGAGATTAACGAAATCGTTTTGCGCGCTTCGGCGGGAGCGATCAAGCCCGATGTGGGCCAGCGCATCCAGCGCGACTCAGCTTTCTCGGGAGCCTGTTTCCGCACGGCGCAGATCATCCGCTGCGACGACACCGAGACCGACGATCGCGTAAACCTCTACACCTGCCGGCAACTGGGAGCGCGGTCCATGGTTGCGGTGCCGCTCTGCGGCCGGCGGCGCGTGATCGGACTGCTCGAAGCCTTCTCGGCCGAACCATTCGGATTCAACGACAGCGACGTCGGCAGCCTGGAACTGCTGGCGGAGTTGATTCTCGGCGCCCTCAAACCTGAGGACGAAGACCGCTTCGCGGAATCGGCCGAGGCAGCCGAAGCAGCATTAGCCGCGCCCGCGATTCCCGCCCAAGCGCCTCTGCCGGCGGAAAAAGTTCCCGCGGCGCAAGTCGCCCCAGCAAAACCCATCGAACCGAAAGTCGCTGTGCCTGCTGCGCCCGCGCCGCAAGTCGCCGGTAAACCCAAGGTCGCGCCTGCGGAGACGGCAAAGGCAATCTCCGTGCCTGTGCCTGTGCCCGCGTCAGTACCCGCGCCAGTGCCGGAGCGCAAGATCGAACCCAAGCGCGTGACCGAGGATGCGATTGCCCCGCAGATCGTCCGCGAAATCGGAACTTCGTCCGGCCGTCATCCCGTCCTGGTGTTGGTGGTGGTGATGATCTCATCTCTGCTGATCGGGGGCATTTGGTGGAAGGTGAAGAATGCACAACTCGGCGATGTCGTGGTGAAACCTGAACCGAAAATCACGAAGCCTGCGGCGGTGAAGCAGCCCGCAACTCCGGACACGACATCTCCTTCGGCCAACTCATCCGGAACCAGCCTCGACGGACAAACAAATTCCGCGGCTGCGGCGGATGAGGATGCAAACGCTGAACCCTTGAGCGGAAACGTCACGCCGCAGGAACTGGCGAAGCTGCCTCGCATCACCGGCATTCGCCATTGGTCCTCCGCAGATTCCAGCACTGTGGTGCTCGACCTGGAAGATCAGGTGCAGTACGAAGCGCATCGGCTGACAGGTCCCGATCGCATTTACTTCGATCTGCACGATACCGCGCTGGCTCCTGAATTCGCCGGAAAGACCATCGAGATCGGCGACTCGCTGCTGGCGCGGGTTCGCGTGGCCCAGCCGGTGACGGGTTTGACCCGCTTGGTGCTCGAAACCAGAGGCGACTCGAACTATTCCGTCAGCCTTGAGCCGAATCCCTATCGCCTGATCGTGCAGGTACGAAAGCTCGGCGCGGACACCAAAGCGCAGGTAAATCTCTTTCCGGGAGCGGGCGCGGAAAAGAAGTTAGCGATCGTTGTCCCGCCTCCCACGCGTGAAGATTTGCAACTGCGAGCCCGCGTACCCAAGATGCGCATCGTCGTCGATGCGGGCCACGGCGGCTGGGATTTGGGAACCGTCGGCCGTCAGGGCCTGCTGGAAAAAGATCTGGTGCTCGAGATCGCCCAGCGCCTGGGCAAGCTGCTCGAGAGCCGCCTCGGTGCGGAAGTGATTCTCACCCGGATCGACGACAATTACATTCCACTCGACGAACGCGCTGGAATCGCCAATCAGGCGCAGGCCGACCTGTTCATCTCGGTTCACGCCAACTATAGCGACTTGCCTTCGGCGCGCGGTGTAGAGACTTACTACACCAACTTGTTTGTGTCGCCGAACGCAAAAGACCTTGAGACTCGCCAAGGCACTCCCGGTAACAAGAATCCTGTGACCGCATCGCTCTCTCCGGTGGAACTGCATGACAAGATCGAACAGTCACGCCGTCTCGCGGCCAGCGTGCAACACTCGCTCTACGGAACCTTGGCAGCGCAAAATCCCGGTCTGCGCGACCGCGGCGTAAAAGAGGCGTCCTACGTCGTTCTCACTGAGACCGCGATGCCGGGAATCCTGGCTGAAGTTTCCTTCGTCAGTAGTCCCACCGACGAGCAAAAGCTGCGCAGCGACGGATACCGCGAGCAGATCGCCGAGGCTCTGTACAAGGGCATCGCGCGGTATGCGGCTGCGTCTCGTAGTGTGAAGGTGGCCAGCGCAGAGAAGTAAGTACCTGGTACCTAGTACCAAGGATATGCATGAGGTCGTTCGTGAACCTCCTCACGATTGAAGCGCCATCCCTGCAAATCGCCTCGTCCCGAGAGCCGCTCGAACTCTTCGATGCCACGCTCAGGATCGTCTCCGCCGGCCACCGTTTGCAGGTAGTCGCGAACGAGTTGATTGAGACTCTTCCCGAGAGCTTCGGCCCTCTTTCGCGCACGAGCAACGAGTTGCTCACCGATGGAAAGAGTTACGTTCATTGCCACAGTATATGTGGACACGTATTATGTGTCAGACCAAAACGCGGCTTCGGGCCATTCTTTTCCACATCTGGATTGTGACATCTGACCTTGCGGTCCCATGAATCGCGTAATCATGGTCGAGGCCGCAACGGTCGAGAGAGACCGAATCCGCCTGCTTCGAACCCTTTGTTTTCTTTATTTTGATATCTAAGTTCTTTAAAAACCAGATTTTGCGAGATACGTTTCGCGGAACCCGCGCTGCACAAGGATTTCAGGGGTATCGAACAAAAAAACTTGATCTGAGATCTGGACGGTTTGGCAAAGCTACCGATCTCGGCGATTCCAACCGGAAAATTTATTCGAGGGACAAATCCACAGGCGGACCCCAAACTCAAAATCCCACCCTCGAATACCGATCTGGGTCGCGGATTAGTTGGACGCTGGCACGCCGCCGTACTTTTGCAGCCACTTCAATTCTTCGCGCACTTTGATTTTTCCGTGCCAGGGATTCTTTGCCAGGCTGTGGCCTTCGCCGGGGAAGATGAGCAGGGCGTTTGGAATGCCCAGCGAATAGAGCGCGTGCTCGAGCAGATAATCTTCCAGCACGGCTACGCGGATGTCGTCGGCGCCGGCAACCATGTGCGTGGGGGTGCGGACTTTGTCGATCTGGAAGAGGGCGGCTTCGTCGTGATAGCGCTGCTGGGCTTCCCAGGGGCGTCCGCCGAGGAAATAGGCGTCGTCGATGGTGGTGTCGTCGTTGCCCCAGTTGGCGACATTCTCGACCGCGCCCGCGCCGGTGACCGCGGCTTTGAAGCGCGTGGTTTGCGTGATCAGCCAGTTGGTCATGTATCCGCCGTAGCTGTAGCCGCCGACGGTGAGATGATCGGGATCGGCGATGCCGTCTTTTACCAGCGCGTCGACGCCTTCCAGAATATCTTTGCCGGGACGCGAGACGATTACGGGAACGATCTGCTCGAGGAACTTGTCGCCGTATCCCGTGGAGCCGCGGTAGTTGGGCTCGAAGACGAGCCAGCCGTTGGTGGCGGCGAGCGCTCCCCACTGGTACCAGTCGGCACCGAAGTGGTTGCCGTCGGCGTCGGCAGGACCGCCGTGGATGAAGGTGAACAGGGGCAGATGTTTAGCCTCGAATTTGCCGGGAGGATAGATCAGCATGCCTTCGATAGTGGTGCCGTCGTCGGCCTTCCAGCGATAGGGCTTGCCTTGGGGAAGCTCGCGCTCGGTGAAGAGTTTGTTGAAGGAGGTGATGGGCCGCGCGTCGGCGAGTTTGTCGGCGCTCTCCGCCATGTAGACTTCGGTCGGCTTCTGCAGCGACGAATACACGAAGGCGATGCGGGGAGAGTGAGGGGTTGTGGAGATGGCTTCGTAGGTGCCTTCCCATGCGGTGAGTTTGTGCAGCGCTTGACCGGGTTGAGCGACCGAGTACATCGCAACCTCGGTTCCGATGCGAGCGGAGGCAAGCATGCCGTCGGCTGCTACCGAGTAATGCTCGACTGGGCCGATGAAATCTTTGCCCCACTGCTCGACGGCAGCGCTTTCGCTATCCACCCAGTAGAGATGCGGTTGGAGGTCGCGGTAAGAACCGGTTGGATCATTTTCGCTGGTGAAGAAAACGTGGCGATTGTCGTTGGCCCAGTGCAGGCTGCCTTCGAGGGCCTGGTTGTGGGTTAGTTGGCGGGGTTGTGCTAAGACCGGCTTGTTTTCGGTGCCGGCAGATGCGGGCGAGGACGCCGGCGCTGCAAGAACGAAGACTTCGGCGTCTTCGGCTCTTTCCGCGCGCTGGTTGATGGAGTTGGTGACGAAGGCTAGCTTGCTGCCGTCGGGTGTGGTGACGAGATCCTCTACGCGCAGCGGGGAGGTTGCAATGGGGCTAGCGCCGGGGTTAAGGTCGGGCTCCTTCTCGGTGTCGGGTTCTTCTTTTGTTCCTTTGGCGGTGTTGTGGGCAAGAGCCGTCGCTACGTCGAGGGCGAAGATGGTGTCGCCGCGTTCGGCGGTGCGATATTGCACGACATCTTTCCATTGTTTCTTGTAATCGTCTTTCTGGGTCTTGGTCCACGGGTTGCGCGTGGCCAAATAGATTGTCCGGGAATCGGCGGACCAGGAGAACGTATGGACTTCTTCATCGCCTTGAGTCAGGGGAATTGCTTCGCCGCCGGCGGGAGAGATGACGTAGAGCTGGCTGACTTCTTTGTCGCTGTCTTTGTCGCTGTCGTCGTCGGAGTCGGAATCTTTTTCGGCGGAGGTTTTGCGTTCGGAGAGGAAGGCGATCCAGCGGCCGTCGGGCGACCACTTGGGCTCGGAGTCGTGACCGGATTGAGTCAGTTGAATCAGCGTGTCGGCGCGGTAGAGCCAGAGGTCGTCGCGGAAGATCTTCTGGTTCCAGTCGGCGCGCTCGGTGACGATCACGACGGAATTGCCGTCGGGAGAGATGGCTACGCTGTTGTAGCTTACCGAGTTGAAGAATTCGTCGAGAGTCAGTTTGGGCTTGCTCTGGGCAAAGGCTAATGAGGTAAACGCAGGAAGTGCGACCAACCACAAAATATGTTTTGAGATTTTCATAAGCAATGGTGGGAAGTAGGTTTATACAACGGCGAGTTTGCAATTAGCAACCCTTTGACTCGGATCTGGCTGACTCGGAGTCAGGCGTCTAGAGAGCGGCTATCGTGGTGGTTTCCGAAATTCTTAAACACAGGGGACACGGGGTCACACAGGGTAAATCTCGAGGGCTTGCGATTATTGCACGGGCTCGACGTTCTTCAGCGCTTCGTCTAGAGGCTGGCCGGGATGGGAAATGCCTTGCACTACGCGCCAGCCGTCGTCGTAGCGGCGAAAGCCGACGGTGGAACGGTAGTGGGCGTCTGGGGAATAGAAGACCGCGCCGACTTCGTTCAGGGGAATCCATCGCCAGGTAAATTCGATGTCGGCGACGTTGTCCTGCCTGGCGATGCCGGTGATGGCTAGCAGTTCGCGGCGCGCGGCGGGGATGGTGATGGATTGGTTCTCGGCATCGCCGGGAGCGATCAGACTTTGAAACGTATCGACGCCTGAGGGAGTGAGCGTGACATCCCAGCACGGCGGCGGGGCCAGAGCTGGTGGGCATGGGACGTTGGTGGCGGAGATCCAGCCGTGATGCTGGAGTGCGAGGTAGTCGGGCGAGAGGTAATCCTTGTTGGCGACTACACCGAGGCGCAGCTGAAATTGCTGCTGGACGCGAAAAGTGTCGGAGGTCGCGATCAGGTCGGCGGCCAGGCGGCGAGTTAGGAAGTCGCGCGGGGAGCAGGAGGTGAGCAGGAGCAATGAGGCGGTGCAGATAATGGTGATGTGCGGCTTCCACATGAACGCAGGTGAGTTACGGGTCAATGCTCTTGGATTGTAAACAAAACGATCTATTATGCGGCAAGAAATGAACGGGAGGTGCGTTGCCGATGGGCTCAGTCCCGCGGCGCGTCGGCCAGGTATTGGGTCATGGGCACGTAAGCGGCAAAGCCGCGGTCGTAGTCGGCGCTTGCAGATTCGTCGTTTGGAAGATAGAGGATCCAGACTCGGCCTGGCCGAGCCACAGGCGCGCCGGTTAACACTTCGTGTGGCTGGCCATTCAACTCGAAAGAAATTCGGCTTCCATTGACTCGACCCTCGGCTGCGCCCCGCAACGGTGACAACGATATCTCGTAGCGTCCGTCTTGTGGCGCGTAAAGCTCGATGCCCCCGCCCTTTGCCGTGCCCGATACAGTCAATCCCTGAAAGTCATGCAGCACCTCTTTGCCACGCAGCAGAACCGGGTCGACGAAGCGAAGCTCGCCCGGACCTGGGTCGAGCTGCTCACCCGACACCGCTAGGAGGGGCGGTAAGTGGTCCAGCAACTCGCCGCTAACCACCATGGGTGCAGATCCCTGCACATCGACGTGCAGTTTTTCTCCAGGCTGGAACCGGTAACGCGTCTCGGGCAACTGATCAACGTCGTTAACAGAGGAGGGGACGTCGGAACCTCGTTTTGCGCGTACTCCAAGCTCAATGCCGTCTTCGTTTCTGGAGATAATTCGGAACTCGTAGAGCTCTCGAACCCCGGTTACTATCTCTTCCGATGCGCAGGAATCGAGCTTTTTGTCGTCGAAGGAGAGCGCGCAGCGCACAGTGCGACCGCTCGCCGTTTCCCCGGTCAGCATCAACACCACTCCGTGCGAGTGAGCACGCACCTTGACGATCATCAGGCTCGATGCCAGCGCGATGATCGCCACTAACATCATTGCAAACGCGAACGTTGGTATTCTCACTGTGCTCGACCCCTTCCGCCACCAGTTGGGCGTGACGCTCTGCGTTTTCTGCCAGCGTGGCGCTTTTTCTTCCTCCGTCAATTGCAGGCTTGAAAGGCGACGCAACTCCGCTCCTATCTCCGCGTACTCCAGCAAGCGGGCGCGGCATGCAGCGCACTCGCCGATGTGCTTCGCCGCCTCGCGAGAGATCGTTTCGCCATCGGAAAGGGCGAACACAGATTCGGCGGCTTCATCGCAGTTCATGCACCCTCCTTCATACTGGGCGTGGACTTTTCCATAGTTTTCGCAAGGCCTCGCGGGCTGCAAATAGGCGCGATCTGACGGTTCCGATCGGAACGCCAAGTATTCCAGCGAGTTCGGCGTACGACTGCCCTTCCACTTCCCGGAGCCACAGAAGGGACCGTTGTTCCTCTGGAAGGCGACGAAATGCATCGTCGATGACGGCTGCGGTCTCTGTCAGAGCGGGGATTGCATTGTCTTCGACTTCCGGACTTTTCGGGCCTTGCATTCGCCACCATTCAGCGGCTCGTTTCCTTCCAATACCGAAAAGATAGGAGCGAAGTGCTCCACGCTCAGGTTGAAACCCGTTGGGCCGCGACCAGATTTGCGCAAACGTCTCTTGCATAATGTCTTCTGCTGCCTGCGCATCACCGACAACGTGCCGCAGGAAGACCTCCAGGCGCGGCGCGTTCTGCCGATAGAATTCGTCAAAGGCCTGCACGTCTCCCTTGCGGATCCGTTCCCAAGTTTGTCTATCGTCGGACAATCAGCTTCTCTACCTTGGTATTCGGGTCAACGGCTAAGAAAGTTCACGTTGAGGGGAAAATAAAGTAAACCAGCGCGCGGTCCTCAGGACGGGGAACTACGGATTGTAGACAAGAGCGTGCTCTTGCGTGGCAGGAAAGGACGGGAGGTGATTTGGCCTTCGAAATTTGGCGGACCAGCGGCCGGGGATTGTTGTGGCGCATTTGGGGCAGTGGCCTTCTGGGGTTAGGCGATAGTCTTTGATCAGGTAGCCGTAGCGCTCGATCAGAGTTTCATTGCAGTTTGGGCAGCGCGTGTCTTCCCATTCGCCGACCATGCCGGGGAGATTGCCGGCGTAGATGTAGCGAAGGCCCGACTGGCGGCCGATTTCGACGGCGCGCAGGAGGTCTTCGGAGTTTGTGTCGCGGGCGCTGGTCATTTTGTAATCGCCGTGGAAGGCGGTTACGTGCCAGGGAATGTCGGGTGAAATTCCGGCGAGGAATTCGGTGAGGCGGCGTAGTTCGTCGGCGGATGTCGTTGAAGCCGGGGATTAGAAGCGTGACGATCTCGAGCCAGAGTCCTGACTCGTGGATGCGGCGGATGCTGTCGAGGATGGGAGCGATGCGGCCGCCGAGTTCGTGGTAGTGACGGTCGTCGAAACTCTTGAGATCGACTTTGTACAGATCGAGCCAGGGGCGCAGGTATTCGAGAACCTGCGGAGTGGCGTTGCCGTTCGAAACGAATCCGGTGATCAGTCCGGCGGCTTTGGCTTGTTTGAAGACGGCTACCGCCCATTCGCTGGTGATCAGCGGCTCGTTGTAGGTGCTGACCAGAATCTTCGCGCCTTGCGCGACGGCATCGCGCACCAGAAGTTCGGGTGAGGCTTCGAGCGGAGGCGAGACGGCGCTGGGATCGCGCAGAGCTTGCGACGTTACCCAGTTCTGACAATAGGCGCAGTGCAGATCGCAGCCCAGCATGCCGAAGCTGTAGGCGAGCGCTCCGGGATGGGCGTGGAAGAATGGTTTCTTTTCGACTGGATCGCACTGGGTTCCGGCGGTGTATCCCCAGGGGACGTAGAGCGTGCCGCCGCGGTTGTAGCGGACTTTGCAGACTCCGGGCTGGCCTTCGGGGATGGGACAGCAATGTCCGCAAGCGAAGCAGCGCACGCGATTGTTGTCGAGCTTCTCGAAGAGCGCGGGATCGGCTTCGCGGACTTGCTGGTCGAGAACGGTGCGGAGGGTGGGCACGGGAACCTCTGGTTGTATTCTAACGCTGCGGAGTGGCGGCGCGGGTACGCTCTGGTGGAAACGCCTTGCGGGGCTTGGGTGATGCGGTGCGGGTATGGGGTCCTTCGACTGCGGCGTGCTTCGCTTTCGCGAAGCACGGCCTCCGCTCAGGATGACAGGGTCGTTTCAGATGAGAGGTTCTCTAGCGGCCGGGGGCGGGTTTGGCGGTTGGATTCGTGTTGCTCGTACCAGATTTCGGCTTTTTGTTCGATGGCGACGGCTTGGGCGTGCGTCATGCGGGACAGCCAGGATTTCGGCGAAGGTCTTGCTGTTCTGGTCTCCGGCAGCGCGGGCCAGGACGGTCCAGAAGTAGGCTTGGGTCAGGCTTGGGGGAACGCCGCGGCCTCCCCAGTAACGAGTGCCGAGCGTGGCTTGGGCCTTCACGTTTCCGTTCTCGGCTGCTTTGATGAACCAGGAGGCGGCTTCCTTGTCATCCTGCTTTACGCCTTCGCCCGGAGGCGTAGCGTAGCCCAAGAGCATATTCGGCCGCCGGTTCGCCTTTGCCGGCAATTGGCGGAGTTGGTCGAGGGTTGCGGTCTCGATGGCCGGGGTTGGCGGGATTCACGGTGGCTTGCGGCGGCGCTTGCGTGAAGCCAGAACTGTTTGTTCCCCATTCGTTCGCGGCTCTGGAGCTTTTCCTGAATCCACGGGGCGAGGGTGTAGCCCAGCACCAGAAGATGATGGCGGCGACGACGACGAGCAGATAAAGATGGGCGCGAGGCAGGCGAATACCGCCCACTTTGTCGGCATCGGCCGAACCATCTTTGATCAACCATCTTTCGGCGAATCGTCTTTCTTTTCTGTTCAGCTTCGGGCTCGCGAGCGAACAGAATGCTGCCGGGCGCGGGATAAAAGGTTTTGGAGAAGCGGGGGCGGGGCAGGATTGATGGACACGCACGGCGCGATTGACTGCGGCGACAATCGTCTCCGCGAAACGCTGCAGCACAGCGCTGTCGTTCTCACCGAAGGCGTTGGGTTGCGCGGAAAAAACTTCGAGCAGGCCAACCACTCTTTCGCCGCAGCGTACGGGAGCGGCGAGCATGGAGCGAATGCCGAGGGCGCGGCAACTCTGGCGATCTACGCGCTCGTCGGTTTCGGTATCATCGCAGCGCAACATTCTTCCGGTGCGCACGCATTCTCCGGAAAAACCCGAACCCACCTGCAAAGTTGCGCCCACGGGCGGAGCGCTGGAGCCGGCGCTGGCGCGGCAGATCATGGTGCCGGCATCTTTTGGCCGGCAAGGGCAATGGCCGCGCCGGAAGCCCGAAGCAGGGATTGCGAACGGGAAGCGACCAAGGAAAGAACCGCTTCGAGATCGGAGCCCAGGGACTCCGCTTCTCGCTGCACGGCGGAGGCGGCGGTGAGCGTGTCGGTATAGTCGGGCCGGAGTACGAGTTCGGCGGTGAGACGGAGGGGCAGCGAGCCGAAGACGCGGCATTGGCGGCCGCAGCCATGGCATTCAGGAACAGCCACTCCCGCAGGCGATGCAGAACCGATTGGCCAGAGGTGGAAGGCTGAGACCGACGCGTCCGGTGCGTCTGACCACACTACGCGGGCAGGAGGGAAATCTGTCCGCTGGCCTCGGCGAGATCCAGAGACAAGTCCACCTGCTGGCCGATCTTCATCGGCGATGCGCACTGCACGGCTACGCCGACCTCGCTGATGTCGAGGACCTCGTAGAGATCGAGCATCTCGCTTTGGAGGCGCCGCCGAAACTGGCATAGGCGGGCGCATGCACTTTCTGACGCACACGACGACGGCGGTTCAGGGAACAGGTCGAGATGCCTCGGCGATGGCCGACATAGGGAACCGCGATCAAGTCTTGCTGCTACATATTAACCCGATATTGTGGAAAAGTAGCAGGAGAAATCGGAAGGTAACGGCGGCCAGGGATGCCCAAAACTTAAGACTCTATGCCGAACGGCGCAGGATCTGGGCCTGATGCAGGCTGGAGATGCGGGAGATGGCGGCGACCATCATGCTGGAAAGGAGTTGCATGGTGGCCACGTCGCGTTCGTCGAATGCGCTGGGGGAGGACGACAGGACTTCGAACACGCCTAGAGTGCGGCGATAGTAGCGCAGCGGAGAGACCAGAATGGAGCGTACGCCTAGACGGCGGCAGCTGGCGAGGTCGACGCGCGGGTTGCGTTCGGCGTCATGGCAGAGCATGACTTCGCCGGTGCGGACGGCTTCGGCGGAGATGCCAGCATCGGTTTGCAGGCGGACACCGAGGTCGGGAGCGGTCCGGCCGGCGCGGGCGCGGCAGACGATTTCGTCGCCGGCACGCAGGGCGATAGCGGCGCCGGTCGCGCCGGTGAGATGCTGGGCGCGTTCGGTGATGGCGCTGATGGCGGGCTCAAGATCTAGTTCAGCGGCGTGAATGTCGACCTCTTGTCCGAGTTCCCCGGATGTACGGCGCGAAAACCGGAAACGGGTGAGCCGCATTGGCGACGCGAAGCTGGCTGCGAAGCGCAATCGAGGGCACGCGAGCGTGATGATCGGCAACGTTGCGAGTTCCTTATTCAAGATATGCGGATCGGGGACGGTGCGCAGCAGGTCGCGGACCAGACTGTCGAGTTCGGAATCGGTGATGAGATGAGCGGTTTGCTGGTGGCGAAGGGATCCGCCGAGAACGCGGGAAAGGCTGAGCAGCGAAGGATTTCCACAGGCCAGGCAATAGGGCCGGCTGTTGGTGCTGATCAGTTCGCACTGGACGCAAAACGTAGCCGATTGAAGAGGAACGAAATTAACGTCTTTGAAAGCAGTGCCATAAATCGTCTTGCCAAACATGATTGCCTTTCCCGCCGGACCTGAGAGAGCTCCAAAACTGAGAGACATCAAGGTAAATAGGGATGGACGGGTTAGGCAGTGGCCGCAATGGTTCCTCGTGTGGAAAAGTCGATGATTCATAGTTGGGGTTGGCGAGGGGGGGCTCGGCTGCGGCTGTTGATTGGGCGGGGAGTGCTGGGTTACAATCACGGAAAGCCTCGAACCCTAGGAGGGAACTATGCAGTGGACAACGCCTACCTTTGAGGAAGTTTGCTTGAATTGTGAGATTAATTCTTACGCTAGCGCAAAACTGTAACTGTCATCGTCCGCTAGCGCTCGCTCAAGCCCTAACTACCTCCAACCCCTGAAGATCCACTTGCAGGGGCAGCACCGATCGCAGAAATGTTCTGGAGATCGCTCGCCTCGTCTCCCGTCCTTCGAGAACCTGCTAGCCCTTCTGGGCGGCAATAAATCCCTGATTACAGTTGACCCCGCTCGCGGATTGACTCGCACAGTATGCTCAAGAATGCGATCCATCGTTTATCGGACCGGGTGTGTCCCCCGCCTCTTAAAGCTCAACCTCGGCGAGGTTCCTGGCGCTTTCGAGCTTCTGCAATGAGCTCGGAGCAGTCTCGAACTCCTGGCGGCCTGGTGCTGCTTTGGCCCTCGCCCATGCTTCGGCCTGATCAGGGGTGACGAAGGTCGCCTTCGGTCGAATATATGGTTGTTTCTTCTTGGAAGGGCGACCGCCATTTCCACTATTTGCACCTGCACTGCTGAATTGCATATCGAATCCTTTACGCAATCACCCGGCAGTTATAGACGAGAGAAAAAGAAATTACAACACTTGTGTCAAAATTGAGTTTGAATATCGCTGAAAACAATTTCAAACTGCATCGTCGCAATCCGAAACTGTGCGACAATGATCGGAGCAGGATGCCGTTTAAAGATCCCCACTCGCCCGGGGCGAAGGCCAGCAACAAGCGGCGCTTCGCCCGCTGGTACGCCAAGAATCGGGCGCATTGCCTTGCCCGCATGAAAGAGCGGTATCGAAACAAGAGCGTTGGGACGGAGGCAAATGAAGAAGAGAGCTAAGGTGGACGAGGCTACGCGGCAGAAACGGCGCGATGCCTGCGCACGGTGACCTCCGGTGCTTTGCACCAGCAAGAAGCGTAGCATCGAACTCCCCTGTTTGGTGACATGCCGGAGAGCGCTCGGCTTTGCCGATGATCGAACAAAAAAGCCAGTGCGGTCATTTCCGATGAAATCGAAGAAATCTTGAGTGCTTGTCTTCCCCGCGCGCAGACGAGGCATGGTTTCCTTCCCGTCGGAACTCGATTTGTGGCCGACTTTGCTCTGCTATTTTTCGCGGTATCAATTTCTATCACTAACTAAGAAAACGACGTGATAGTAGAATCCGATACTTCGACGAAACACCGCGCCAGGCTTGGTTGTCGACCGAGGCGAATCCTATCGGAGGTATCAGAAACCACGGGTAGCATGAGCCTCCCTCAAGACCTTGCGCTGTTCCTGGGCGAGGGCGTGGCGGATGTTGCCGCCGTAGTAGGTCGCTACAGAGTTGTCGCGCTCGCGCTCTTCTTCCGGGATCTTCGAGAGCTGCAGCATGGCTTCGGTCGGAGGTTTGTCTTTACAGACCTTCTCGAAGCGCTCGGTGACGCGCGTAACGTAGGGTTTTTTGCTCGACTCGGGATGCGACATGACGATGTATTTGCAGGTGGCAGTCGCGTGGTTGTCCTTCCCCACCATGCCTTCACTGACATTTCTGGTGAGAAGCTGCTGGGCTGAAAGCTTTTCCCGACGAGTTCGCATGAGTTCCCAGAGCAGGTTCGGGCAGTCCCAGTTGTGCAGGCCGGGTTGCGGACGCTCGGAGTAGGAACGGCAAACAATCTTGATCGTGGGTTCGCGTTCGTCGAGATTCGCCCAGTGCATCAATAGGCGTTCGGCAAAACTGACATCGGAGCGGTCGCCGTGGAATTTCGAGAAGATTCCTAGTCCCTTCTCGTGTCGGCTTTCGCGATCGACTTGGCGCGCCCCTGCGCCTCGCCCGGGCGCGCTGAACCCTGCTCCATGTTTGCCGGGAAGATGCTCGGGTCCGCATGGCACACGTCCAAGCGATCGAGGTCCTGCATCTCCTTCAGCCGTGGGGCGTGTTGGGCCACTTCGAGGCCGGGCATGTAGTACTCGCCGCAGAAATAGCCCACGCCGTCGTGATCGAAGTAGCAGCGCTCAAGTACCGTGGGGTTGGTCTTGCCGTAGTCGAAGCCTCCCTCGACGCGCCAGTCTCGGTCCGGCTTCCACCTGGGGTCGGTGATGACGATCTTCGACCAGTACGTGACCAGCGTGTCGGCGAAGACGAGTTCTCCGCCACCCGCCTCGTCGCGAATTTCCTGTTCCCGGTCCCAGGCGGCCTGCGAGGTATAAGCCTTGCGCTCCGCGGCTTTCCACGCCGGATTGAGATCCGGGTCGCGGCTGGGGTCGGCGGAGTAGTGATGGCGTATCACAGGAATTCCGCCTTTCGTCCGCCGCACGGTGAGGCCGCGCATGATCTCCACCTGAGTCTGCGGAGGGACCGCCTTGGTTCTCTCCAAGGCCCTAATCGCTTTGCTATTCATGAATCACCACGATGTCCCGTGGTGCATCTGCATACCAACCAGGCCCGGCGCTCGAGTTGAATATAATTTTCCCTCGGACAGCGGAAATGTCCTCGTTGAAGCATTCGCCGGCTTCGGGCTGAAAACTCGATTCGTCGTTCAGGTCGCCCCACGGATGATAGGAGCGCATCTGGTCCGCGCCGCCGGGTATGCCGACGATGTAGCCGCCGGCGGCGAAATTCAGGCCGAGTTCGGCTGGAGATCGATGCGGCTTGGTCAGCGGATAGGCATCTTGGAGCCGTTGCGGCTGTCGCGAGTAGAGACACTTCGCATACTCGACCAGCTGGCGGACTTTGTCTTCCTTCTGGGTCTGAAACAGCACGCCGCGATCCGGCACGCATCGCATGCAACGTCAGGTAGGCGACGCAAGACCAGGACACCATCAGGTCTCGGCAGTTCTCTCATCAGGGAATTCGCGCTTCGAGACGAGTAATTCGAACATGGCTTCGAAGTCGGCCGATTCTTCCGGGGGGAAGGTTTCGTAAGGCGATGGCCGCTGTTCCTCGACCCAATGCTGGTTGTAGGTTTCGGTGTGCTCGGTCACCCACGTGTAAGGGTCGCGCGTCGCCTGCTCGATGAACGCCTGATCCTCCTGATTCGGCTGGGCCTGCCTTCTTCCCTGCTCAAGCTCTCGGCGCTTCCGTGCCGCCTTCGCCAAAGAGTTGTCGAATTCGTGCGGGGATTTTTCCTGTTTCACCGTATTCCTCCAGTTCGTCTGATGTCCATCCGTAAAACGATTTCAGTTCCCTAAGGTTCTTGGGTTGGAGCATGAAGATTTTCGAAAGCCCATTCGCGGCATAAACTCGTACACCGCCTGGTTGCTGCGGATCTCGAGCGATTTCGGCGAGAACATTGATGATCTCGTTGCGATTAATGTCGACCGCGCCGCTCCGCTTGGCTGCATTGTTCGCGATTGCCTTCTCGGTCGCATTCCTGGCTATCGTTTTGAGTTCAGCAATTCGCTCCTTAACGCCCGGCTGAGCGTATAGGAAACTGGCGACCCTCGTTTCCGACCACATTTAACAGCCGCCTCAACGTGGCTCGCCTCTTCCGCCACTGCCTTTGCGAACATCTCAAGATGAGCGGCAAGCGGGGGACCGTTGTAGGAGGCTCTTGCACGTTGTCAGATCGCTTTTTCTTATGCTCCATGAGCTTATTTCTCTTTCTTTCTCGTCTCTCTCTTTCTCTGGATCGACTTCATTCGCTGACTCTGGATTTCTTTCTGCGTTTCTTGTTTTGCCCATCGAACTCTCGCCCCCCCCTCTCCTCATCGAGACGCGGCGTCGCACCAATCGTGCGCATCGCCCTTGCCGGAGATCGGATGCCGCTCCCTCCAACTTTGTTGAATTTCTTCGAGGTTCGCGTGTTTGTCCAGATTCACTCCCAAAACGGCTCAAACATGCGAAACTCTTCGCTGCTTCAAAAATCAATCTTTGGGTCGTGCGGCGAGGGTGCTTGGCCGCTGGCGCTGGTGCTTGGGCCGCTGGTCTTAGTGCTGCCTACTCGTAGTGCTGGTGTTGGTGACTTGTCCAGCCTTGAGGTTCGGACACAACTAGCGGAAGTCGTGACTTCTTTATTCCTATACCGAAAACGCGCCGGAAACTATATTACGCAAGTCGCAAGCCCTAACGTAACTTGACTCAAAACGCCTAACACAAGGCAGAGGGGCTTATTTGCTTGGCTCTCCTGTTAGTCCGATCAACGGGCAGGCTCAATTTCTAAGAGGAATCCTCAGCAGATTTTGTTCGAACGTCGTTCTGCCGGGCTTTTTCCCTAGCTTTGGCCCACCTTGCGAGTACTGCTTTACGGGCTATCTCGCTTCTTTCTTCGGGAGTTAGCTTGGCCGCCCGAATCTTGCCGCCTTTCGACCCGCCCAATTTTCCCAGAGCGACGGCATTTGGGTTCTTTTTCCTAGCCATTGATGATGTAGAACCTAATCCTCCTATCGCGTGAAATCAACCACAAAAGTTCTTGACATATACTTAGGCGCCTACGTATAAAAGAGGTGAATACATAAGCGCCTAAGTATAGGCGCCTTCAGGGAGGCATCGTGCCGAAAAAGATCACTGTCCAGGCGAATATCCGTAGGGCTCGAAGGACTTGGGAGAATCTCCCTCGGGAAGCGCTCATCCGACTCAAGGAAATCGCAACCGAACATCACTTCTCAGTGGGTGCCGGCGATCTGATCTACTTGAACAACGGTTGGTACGTGACTCACACAGGCTTGTTAGGGTTGGCGCGCCGTAGTCGATGCGCCGGCATTCATGTTCGGCCCGCCTCCACTTTTTGTGATCCTTCTTCCCAACGTTGGGCATTCGAGGCCACAGTCTACAAGAGCAAAACCTGTCGAGGTTTTGTCGGATACGGTGATGCCGACCCTTCCAATGTCTCTTTCCTCGTCCACGGCGCCGAAATGCGCGTGGCGGAAACCAGGGCGGTCAATCGCGCGCTTCGCAAAGCGTACGGCATCGGCATCTGCTCGGTAGAGGAAATCGGTTCGTTCGCCGAGCCATCGCAATCCTCCCGAGAGTCGAAGAAGCTCCAGCCGCAACCGTCTAATGGCAACGGCAACTATGGCGGCCCGAAAGTTCGCGACCGCCTTTGCCAATTGATTCGCCAGCATCAACTTGATCCCAACTTAGTCAAGGCCTACGCCACCGACTTCTGTGGCGTCAAAGCCCTTCGCGATGCCACCCGCGAACAGGTGGAGACCTTCGTAAAACAGTTGGCCGACTGGGCCGAGAGAGACCGCCCGGCCCTGCTCTGCCAGCTCAACAGCTACCTCGGTCAGAAAGAAGGTGCCGCGTGAAACGGCAGATCACAGGTCTACACGCCGCGGATCGTTGTGCCGCCGACCAGGTCCCTGATGGAATCTTCTTTGTTCGGGTACAACGGGTCTATTTTCGTCGGCATGCACAAAAGCCCTACTACACAATCACTTTCGCCATTCTCGAGCCCAGTCGCTTCTCGGGCCACACGCTTTCGAGCCGGATTTACTGCAACGCGAAGGCTCTGTGGAAGCTGAACTGGTTCCTGCGCGACTTCGGCTACGACACCGAGCTGCTCGGACGCGATGAGGTGGACGAGACTCAACTTCTGGGTCTGAAGGGTGTCGTCAAGATCAGTCACATCGTTTGCAACGGCGCTTCCTTGCTCCGATTCGATGGTTTTGCTCCCGCCGGCCGTTGGGAAGAACTTTCCCCGGCAAATCTGGACAACCCGCAGGTGGCCCGAAAATGACATACAGCTACACGCAGATCAGCCAATACCTCACCTGCCCGCGGCGATATCGGCATCGCTACCTCGATGGCTGGAAAGAAAAGGACACTCGGGCGGCGATGGTCTTCGGCCGCGCCTTCGAACAAGCCCTGGGCGCTTATTTTCGCCGGGAAGATCCCGGAGCAGTCCTGTTCTCCGAGTGGTCTGCCTATCAGAACCAAGGCTTGCACTACTCCAACGGAGACTCCTGGGATCGAATGTTGCGGCAGGGCATCATGCTATTGACCCGGTTCTGTCAGGACGATCGCATCCAGGTCCCCCAGCCTCGACGGAATCTGCAGATCAAGTTTGACAGGCCGGTCACGGGAACGAACGACTTCGTCGGCTACATCGACGCCATCGGGAAACTCGACGGAAAGCGCTGCCTACTAGAGTGGAAGACCTCGTCCAGCCGATACCCGGAAGAGCCTGCGGGTCTGTTGTCTCTGGATCCCCAACTCGTCTGCTACTCATGGATGACTGGGATTTCGGAAGTCGCCCAGATCGTATTCGTTCGCAAACGGCTGGTGGAGATTCAGTACCTGCAAACCACCATCACCGACGAGCAGCGCGAGGAGTTCGGCCGCTTAGTAGGGGACACGATCCAAAGAATCGAGTCGGCACAGTTCCTGCCACACAGCGGTATCCGCTTTCCCCAGAACCCCTGCAGCAGCTGTCCCTACGTTGGGCTTTGTCTTGGAAACCAGCAAATGGCAGACGCCGGCTTGATGCGGCGTCCAGGAGCAGACAGTCTTGATTGGCTTGACGAGCTTAATTACTGAGAATCCGCCCATGCCGCCGAAGCTCAATCGCCGCCGCGCCCTGTTCGTACTGGGCAAGATCGACGAGATTCTGGCCTGGGAACAGCGGAAGGAGATGGAGCGCGACACCAAGTTCGTGGAACTGGGGCGTTATCTATGCGAGGTCCGGGCGGAACAGTATTGGCGGCTGGAGAACTTGAAGTGCTTCGACGAGTTTCTGGAGAGGAGGTTTCCGGGTTCGCGGCGGAAGGCATACTACCTGATGTCGATTCACGAACACTTGCCGCCGCAGGCGAGAAAACAGCTGAAGGAACTGGGCTGGGCGAAGGGGCTGGAGCTGGCCAAGCTGGCGAGAAAGGACGGACAGCACTTCGATTGTGCAATCTGGTTGCACCGGGCACGGGAAATGCCTCAGAAGCAGTTTAAGCAGGAGGTCGAGAAGGAGCTAACGGGGCAGGAGACAGAACCGTGGGAGATTATCTATTTCAAGCTGTACCAGAGCCAGATGCCGGTCATTGAGAGGGCGATCGAAACGGCCGCTCTGATGTTGGGGAGCGACCGA
>CAWBSN010000020.1:0-45294 GCA_963791445.1 uncultured Acidobacteriaceae bacterium | reverse complement strand
TTGAACCTAACCAACGAAGTGACCGCAGAGGTCACAGCATAAGGAGATTCGCCATGTCCAAATACGCCAAATTGAGTGCCGGGCTGCTGGCAGCCTGGTTAGTGTTTTCTTTATTCTCCTCCGCACTGCATCTCTATAGAAACGTTCCGAACACGCCGCCGATCGCCCTGGGCCTCGCCGTCGCCATCCCCATCGTGTTGTTCCTAGTTTGGCTCGCGTCCTCGCCGGGATTCCGGCAGTTCGTCTTTCGCTGAGCCCGCGCACTCTCACACTCAGCCATACCATGCGGATCGCCGGCTTTGTATTCCTCGTCCTCAGCACCTATAAAATTCTGCCCGCGTTCTTCGCCTTGTCTGCCGGATGGGGTGACATCGCCATCGGCGTGAGTGCTCCGTTCGCAGCCCTCTGGCTGGCCAACCCGGCGCATCGCAAAGGCTTCATCTTCTGGCAGGTCCTCGGGATAACCGACCTCGTCAATGCCCTGACCCTAGCCGCGCTCGCCGGTGTCATCGATCCGCACGGAATCCCCCCTGCAGCCATGACCGTACTTCCCATGAGCTACATTCCAACGTTCGCCGTGCCAGTGTTCCTGATCCTCCACATCATCTGTGTCGCGCAGGCGCGCCACTGGCCGACAACACATTCTGCTGTTACGGGAAATAGATTCCAAACCACGACGCCCCAAGGCCAAGAATGATCAATGAAGCCGCCTTGAAAACCGGGACAGGCGGGACTAACCTCAAGTCCCGCCGCAAAGGCTTTGGGTGGTGGAGCAGCGCTTCCAGCGCTGCGTAAGATGCTCTCTTTCGGAGCTGGCTTTAGCCACTGAAGTGCCCGAACTCGGAAGATCGGGTAGGCCCGAGTTCTACTCGTGCCTAAACCGGATTAGAATGACACATCCATCGTCTATTTATTCTCTATGGGAAAGCTTACCGGAACCCGCCATGGCGATGCAGCCAACAACCTGTTCGCGTTTTACGGCGATAAGGTGGGCGAACTGGAAAAGGCGGGACAATACTTCATGGCGGCCATCGCTCTGGGGTTTGCGTTGGAGACTGCAATTCTGACTTATCTATTGGTCGAGTTTGGCGAGGATGACGGCACTGGGGAGCTCGAAATACCCGATTCCGCCGATATGGGACAACTGATAGAGGCAGCGAACGAGATTGATGTCCTGAATGCGCCGATCAATATTTCCGTCACACATTCGGGAGGACAACACGCCCCCAAAATATGTCGCCAAAGATGTCGTCGACAAGATCAGAAAGTTCCGGAATTTGATCCACCCAGCGCGGGCGCTGAAGGAAGGTTATGATCCCAGGGCCTTCACGCGGGAACAGTTCGAGGAATTCAGGGAAATGTACGAGTCAATCATGCATAGCTTGATGTATTACCTGTAATCCCTGGTCCGTTCGCCCATTGCGGTATAACCCGGAAAACCGGGGACAGACGGGACGTTCCCAATTGCTAGTTCGAAAAGATGCACAGGCAATTTTCCACAGCCCCGCTGTGACATCTGACCTTGCGCACAGCCCCAGCTTCGTTTCAGAATTGTCCCAGCAAAGGCAGTACACGCAGCGCAAGCAAAACGGAGGCACAGACCAAGAAATCAACCCCTAATTCCTTTGTTCTCTAGATTTTGACCTCTAAGTCCTTTGTTCGACGTATTTTGCGGGCCAAAACATGCTTAACTCGATGATTCCAAAGAGGGAGGGGGGAGGGGGGTACCCTGTAATCAAACAGTAACCCTGCGCCGCCGGAACCACTCGAACACCGGAACGCCGGCCAGAATTACCAGCAATCCATAAAAAGAATTCGGCCAGTCTCCGCGGAAGGTGTAGCAGAGCAGCACAGCGGCCACAAGAATGAACAGGGCTGGGACGACAGGATAGCCGAACACGCGATAAGGCCGCGCCGCTTGCGGATCGCGCCAGCGGAATACGAAGATGGTGCTGCCCGCGATCATATAGAAGAGCCACTCCGCGAAGATGGCGAGAGAAAAAAGCTGCCGGAAGTTTCCTCCCAGCAGCAGGAGAACGATCGACAGCACGGCTTGGAACACGATGGCAACCGACGGCGTGTGAAAGCGCGGATGCACTTCCGCCAGGGCCGAGAAGAAATATCCATCGCGAGCCACGGCAAAAGGCACGCGCGCGCCGCTCATAATTGTGCCGTTCAACGTGACCAGCATCGAGATCGCCATGCCCGCAGACACGATGCTCGCGCCCATCCGCCCCATGACCAGCGCGACCGCGTCGGAAGCAGGCCGCGGCGACGCCGCAATCGCACTCGCCGGCAACACGTATTGCACGCCGGCATTCACCAGCACATACAGCAGCCCGACCGTAGCCACGCCGGCAATCAACGCAATCGGAATACTGCGCGCGGGATTCTTCACCTCGCCGGCAACCATGTTCAGATCATTCCATCCGTCATACGCCCACAGCGCCGCCACCAGCGCCGCCATGAAGCCGGCGACTCCGCCCTTGGCCCCGGTAAAAGTGGTGGCAAAGTTGCTCCAGCCGCGCCCAGTAGCGCTGCCGGCTCCGCTGAAGCAGATCACCACAATGCCCAGAATGATTGCCACTTTCAGCACCGTGAACACAAGTTGAAATTCGCCGGCCTTCTTGACTCCAAAGTAGTTGAGAAGGGAAATGAGAACCGCCGCAGCGATCGCGACAAGTTGTCCCCAGGTAATGGCGAAAGGAACGGAGATAACGTTCGTGGGAAAAAACGAAAAGACCGAGAACGTGCCGAGAATGCGAACCAGTCCGATCGCGATCGTGGCCACGGACGCAGGTTTGGCAATGACAAACCAGGTCCAGGCATAAAGAAACCCGCCCAGCGGACCGTAGGCGTCGCGGACATAAACATATTCTCCGCCAGCCTGCGGCTTCATGGCGCCAAGTTCGGCATAGGTGAGCGCGCCAAAAAAAGACAGAATCCCACCGACGAGCCACGCCAGATACACCAGCTTCGCAGAACCGACGGCCTGCATCATCTCGGTGGGAACCAGAAAGATCCCGCTGCCGATGATTGTGCCCACGACCACCGCAGACGCGTGACTCACGCCCAGATCACGGGCCAACTCCGGACGCGCAGTGGTTCGCTGGGTCTGTTCGGGCATGATGGAAGGGTGTCAGTATACGTCAGAGGCAGCGTCGGTTTTCTTCGGATGCTCTGGTTGAAACAGGCTTGCTATGTATCCCACGGCGAACGTCACTGTCGTTCCAATCATCACCCACCAGGTCCACGGAACGTGCACTCTCCACAAATACAGTTCGGTGCTGAAGCCGAAGAGCATTCCGACCATCGCGCCGCGCTGGTTGGCTTTTCGCGTCAGAACTCCGAGCAGAAAAACTCCCAGCAGAGCGCCATAAGCGACCGAAGCAATCTGCAACCCGACCTCAACCACGCGTCCCACTTTTTGCAGGGCCAACACTGCCAACCCGAAAAGCACCATCGCCCAAAAGAACGTTGCCATCCGGGAGAGCTTCATTCGCGCCTGCTCATCGGTGTTCGGGCGCAAGCGCAAAAGAAAATCCATGATCGTGCTCGACGAAAGCGAATTCAGCGCCGCGCTCAGATTCGACATGGCTGCGGCGAGAATCGCGGCAATCAGCAGGCCAGAAATTCCGTGCGGCATTTGGCTGACGATGAATGTGGGATAGATTCGATCCGGCTTTCCAAAGTTCGCCGAGGGCACGCGATAGAACGCCCACAGCATTACGCCCACAATCAGAAAAAGAGCAAACTGAAACAAGAATTGCCACCCCGCTCGAAAGCAGCGCGACAGTCGACTGCTTCTGCCCGCGCGCCGCCAGCAGGCGCTGGACGATGAGTTGATCGGTGCCGTGGCTCGCCGTGATGAAGAAGGTTCCGCCGATCACGCCCGCCCAGAATGTGTAAGGCAGCCAGAAGTTGGGCCGGAAGTCGAACACCTGCAGTTTGCCCGCGCTTGCCGCCGCGGCATGAATCGCTGTCCATCCTCCTGGCACAAGATGCAGGATCGTCACCAATCCGACCAGAGTTCCGCCAACGTAGATCGCGGTCTGCACCACGTCGGTCCAAATTACCGCGGCCAATCCGCCTTCGAATGTATAGATAAGCGTCAATACAGTGATGATGGCGATCGAAGCTACCTCGCCTGTGCCGAGCGCGATCGATACTACGATCGAAACGGCATACACACGGACGCCTTCGGCGGCCGCGCGCGTCAACAGGAAGAGTCCCGCGGTAAGCGAGCGCAACCCGCGGCCAAAGCGGCGTTCGATTAGCTCGTAGGCGGTGTAAAGATCGCCGCGAAAATATTGCGGCAGCAGCACAAGGCTGATCACCACGCGACCTACGAGGTATCCCATCACCACCTGCAGGAAGGTGAGGTTCGTGTCATAGGCGAGTCCGGGAATGCTGATGATGGTGAGCGTGCTGGTTTCGGCGGCGACGATGGAGAGCGCGATTGCCCACCAGGGAATGTCTCGTCCGGCGAGAAAATAATCGCGCAGCGAGCGGTGACGCTTGCGGAAGCGCAGACCGAACAGGGTGATTCCTACCAGATACAGCGCGATGATCGCGAGATCGAGTTTGTCGAGACCCATCGTTTGCTCGTTCTGCCGCTGGACAATCTGCTACAGAAAGTTTCGACTTTGAATTATGGCGTCAATCGCGCCCGCGGCGCGAGTGAGTCTTTATAGACATGGCTGGAGAGATGCTTCCGAAGCTCCGACAGCGAACTCGAGAGAACTCAAACTTTCCCTGTGATAGAACTAACGCGTGGCCTACTATCTGGGCATTGACGGGGGTGGTAGCAAGACAATATGCGTTGTGGGCGACGAATCTTCGCTTCTCGCCACGGTTACGGCCGGTGGCAGCAACATCACGCGCGTAGGCGAGGCCGGTGCCCGTGAAACTCTGCAACAAGCCATACGCGAGGCGTGCCTCGCTGCAAAAATTAATCCTCAGCAAGTGCTCCGTGCGTGCATCGGCGCTGCGGGCGCCGGGCGCGAAGAAATCGCAAGCACGGTGCGCAAGATTGTTGCCGAGATTATTCCCGGGGAAATCGAAGTAGTGGGCGACATGGAGATCGCCCTGGCGGCGGCTTTCGGCAAGGGGCCGGGCGTGATTGTGATTGCCGGGACCGGATCGATCGTCTTCGGCCGAGATGCGCAAGGAAAAGTTGCCCGCGCCGGAGGCTGGGGGTTCGCGATTTCTGATGAAGGCTCGGCCCACTGGATCGGCGCTTGCGGCGGTTCGCGCTGTGCTGCGCGCGGCCGATGAGGTTGGAGACGATCAAGCCGAGCGCGATCCATCATGGCCCGCCCGGTACGCTTTTCTCCGAACTGAAGACTGCCTGGAGCCTGGAGTCGCTCCCGCAATTAGCGCGCGCGGCTAACGCGACCCGGACTTCGCGGTTCTGTTTCCCGCAGTCTTAGCTGCGGCGGAAGCTGGGGATGCCGTGGCTCGACAGGTTATCGCGGAGGCGTCTCGCGAACTGGCGCAACTTGCCGGAATTGTCCTGCGCCGGCTTTTTTCTGCGCAACATTCTTCTGCTTCTGCTGTCCCGATGGCCATGGCGGGCGGCGTCTTTCGTCACGCGGCGATGATTCGCGAACTTTTCTACAATGAAGTGCGCGCGGCGAATCCAGACGTCGTATTGAATCCTGAAGTGGTCGACCCGGTCCATGGCGCATTGCAGATGGCCCGGAAGCCTGGGTGAGCGCCGCGATCCATTTATGGATTCGGAAGAAATCCAACAGGAGCATGTGCTATTGCCCGGGGTTGGGCGGTCTGAAGGCCGCTCAGTCGGACGCGGCTGCCGTTTCCTCTTCTGCCGCTGACCCTACCCTTCCGCTGAGTGACGACCTTGTTCTCGCGCTGCTTGAGCGCCGCGACCTGCCGGTGGAAACTCTCGAACAACTTGGGCAGAACCCTGCCGCGCTGAAGTCGCGAAAGGTGTGTGTTGCCCTTGCGGCTCATCCGCGCACGCCCAGACATCTGGCGCTCCGCCTGCTTCGCCATTTTTACACCGGCGATCTTATGCAGTTTGCGCTGAAGCCGTCGGTCGCGGCTGATCTGAAACATTTCGCCGCGGAACAGCTCGTGACCCGTCTTCCCTCGGTGACGCTGGGGGAACGCCTGATGCTGGCCCGCCGCGCCTCGGAAACCGTTGCCGCGGCGTTGTTGCTCGACAAGGAACCTCGCGTGGCGCATACGGCGCTCGAAAATGCGCGGCTGACCGAAGCTGCGGTCATCAAGGGCGGTCTTGCGCCCAAACGCTGGCGCAGCTTTTGTCGAAGCTGTATGCCATCACCCTAAGTGGTCGTTGCGACGCGAGATTCGCCTGGCACTGCTGCGCAGTCCGCACACTCCGCTCGCGCGCGCACTGGAATTTTCCCGCGGTCTTCCCCCGCCGCTTCTGCGCGACATTCTGCATACCTCGCGTTTGCCGGAGAAGATCAAAGCCTACCTGCGGGAGAATCTGAAGCAGAGAAGCCGGGAAGTCAGTCCTCGGAAAAGTACTACCGCCCGCCGCCGACCTCCAAAATAGCGCCGGTCGTGTAAGAAGCGGCGGGAGAGAGCAGCCAGAGCACTGCTTCGGCTACCTCGAGTGCGTGTGCCCGGCCTTTGCATGGGAATGGTTGACGTCAGCCGACTCAGCCGGTCGGGCGCGCCGCTCGCGGCATGCAGTCCCGTGTCGATCAACCCGGGAGCGACTGCGTTTACGCGGATTCCTTCGGTTGCAACTTCACGCGCCAGCCCGATCGTGAAGCTGTCGATCGCGCCCTTGGAGGCAGCGTAGTGCACCCATTCTCCGGCGGAGCCTATCTGGGCCGCGCGGGAGGAAATATTTACGATCGCGCCGCCGGTTCCACCGTGGCGGGTCGACATGCGGCGCACCGCTTCGCGGGCGCACAGGAATCGCGCCGGTGACGTTGACCGCCATCACTTGCTCCAGCGTCTTTGCGCTCACTGAGTCGACGCGCGCAAACCCGCCAGTAATGGCGGCGTTATTGACCAGAGCCTTGATCGGCCCCAGTTCGCGCTCGGCTGTTTCAAAGAGCCGGACGACATCTTCTTCGCGGGCGACGTCGGCCTGAATCGCACAGGCGCGGCCGCCAGCGGAAACAATTTGTTCGGCGATCGCCGCGGCTTCGGCGTTACCGGTAGCAAAGTTGACGGCGACAGAAAAACCGCGCGTCGCAGCCAGCTTGGCTATTGCCGCGCCGATGCCGCGGCTTGCACCGGTGATGATGAGTGTGCCGCTTGTTCGTCTGCGCTTCCATGCCACATCACCTTTCTGCGATCAATGTAGCAAAAAATTCCTGCTCGCGGCCGTTCACTGTCGATGCTGACGTTCGCAACCTGCTCACCTGCCTTCGGGTTTCTTCGCACTGTAAAAAGTTGCGCTTGCATTATATGCCTGCAGTGCCTACAATAGATGCATGCAATACACCATCCGCAAGGTGCCCGATAGTTTGGACAAGGCGCTTCGCAGGGCCGCCCGTGGGCTGGGCAAAAGCCTGAACGAGGTAGCGATTGAAGCTCTGGCCCGGGGCGCCGGCGTTACTGGCGAACGTGACCGGCAGCGCGATCTCGCCGACATCGCAGGCACCTGGCGCAAAGATCCCGCATTCGACAAGCGCCCTGGCCGCGCAGGATACCATTGACGAAGAGATGTGGCGGTGAGGCTGGCGCTCGACACGAACCGCTACACCGACCTTTGCCGGGGCAATGCGTCGGTTGTCGAAACGGTTGAACTGGCCGATGAAGTCTGGTTGCCCTTCATCGTGCTGGGAGAATTGCGCGCTGGATTTGCCGTGGGCAGCTTTCTGTAGCCCGGGACCGCGCAACGAAGCTGTCCTGCGCCGCTTTCTGCTCAAAGTCCGGCGTCGGCGTGCTCTACGCCGATGAGCAGACCACGCACCATTACGGCGCTGTTTACCGGCAACTGCGGAAACAAGGCACTCCCATCCCGACGAATGATATGTGGATCGCGGCCCTCGTGCTGCAGCATTCGCTCGTCCTGTGTGCCCGCGACGCGCACTTTGACGCGCTTCCTCAGCTTCCGCGTGCGTAGGGAATAGAAGTGTCCTGTCCAGGGTTTCGCGAGCGTTCGACTATTTCCGAAAGTGATGGCTGATTGCTTCCGCCTGCACCCGGGTCACAACCGCCGACAGTGCCGACGCGTCCGCCTGCTTTACCGCCTGCACGCTGCCGAAGTGTTCGAGAAGCCGCCGAGTCGTGCTCTCGCCTACGCCGGGGATCTCCAACAGTTCGGTGGAGCGGTCGCGCATCTGGCGGCGTTTGCGATGGAAGGTTACGGCGAAGCGGTGGGCCTCGTCGCGAATGAGCTGAATCAGGTGCAGCACCGGAGAGTGATGATCGAGCGCGATCGGATCTTTCTCCTGCCCGTAGACGTAGAGAATTTCTTCGCGTTTGGCGATCGCTGCGAGCGGCTGATTGATGATCTCGAGCGAGTCCAGGGCCTCGGCTGCCGCGTGCAGCTGGCCGAGGCCGCCATCGATCAGGACCAGGCTGGGCATGGGCTTTTCTTCCTGCTGCAGGCGCTTGTAGCGGCGCGTGACCACCTCGCGCATGGAGGCGAAATCGTCGACGCCTTCGACGGTGCGAATGATGAACTTGCGGTAATCCGACTTCTTCATCTTGCCGTCTTCCCAGACCACCATCGAAGCGACCGTCTCCGCGCCTTGAATGTGGGAAATGTCGAAGCACTCGATGCGCTTCGGGACTTCAGGGCAGGCTGAGGACATCCTGGAGTTCTTCCTGGATGGCCTTGGCATTGGGCTTGAGCACGCGAAAACGTTGATCGTAGGATTGCTTGGCGTTGGTGCCGGCGAGATCGAGGAGCGAGCGCTTATCGCCGCGCTGTGGGACGAGAATGTGAACTCGTGCCGGGCGGGCGTTTCGCCCGCGACCTGGTCTGAAAGTAAGTCTTCTAACTCTTCTCGATCCTCGAAATCTACCGGCACGTAGAGATTGCGTGGCACATACGGCTGGCCGATGTAGAGCTGCTTCAGGAGAGCGGAGAAGAACTCGCCGGGAACAAAATCCGTGCTTGTTATCTTGTCATCCTGAGGCTGGCGACGTTTGCCGGCCGAAGAGCCTGTGGACTCGTCGGCAGCTCCGGTGATGCCGGCAGACTGCATAGGTCCTTCGCTCCGCTCAGGATGACACGAAAGTAAAGAAACCTGCGGAGACATGGCGGCTTCAGGGAATGCGAACTCGGGCAGGTCTTCCCAGAAAAATTCACGGCGGTCGACTACGCGGCCGCCTCGCATATGAAACAGGTTCACTGCCAGCATTCCGTTTTCATAGTGATAGCCGAAGACGTCGGCGTCATCGCCCTCGGCGGCGGCGATGCGCTGGCGTTCCTGCAACTGCTCGACCGTCGAAATCAGGTCTCGGTAGCGGGCTGCGCGCTCGTATTCTTCGGCTGCGGCCGCTTGCTCCATCCTCTCGTGCAGTGAGCGGCTTAAATCTGTGGGACGTCCCTCGAGGAAGAGTTTCACGTCGCGGACTGCCTCCTGATAAGCGTAAGGCGTAGTCAGGTCCTTCACGCACGGTCCCAGGCAGCGCTTGATGTAGTACTGCAGGCAGGGGCGCGGATGGAAACGCGTGAGATCGACCTTGCACGACGGAATCAGAAAATTGCGGTGGATCAGGTCGACGATACGATAGGCAAGATTGGCAGGGAAGTAGGGACCGTAGTAGACGCTGCCGTCCTTGCGCAGACGGCGGGTGACGTAAACCCGCGGCCAGCGCTCGCCCAGCGTGAGCTTCACGTAGGGGTAAGTCTTGTCGTCGCGCAGCAGGATGTTGAAGCGCGGCTTGCGCTGCTTGATGAGATTGTTTTCGAGCGCGAGCGCCTCTTTGTTGTTGGCGACCACGATGTAGTCGACGTCGGCGGCTTCGCGCACCAGGGTGCCGGTTTTTGAGTCCTCCCAGCGGCCTTCGTGGAAGTAGCTGGCTACGCGGCTGCGCAGGTTCTTCGCCTTGCCCACGTAGATGACTTCGCCTTCGGCATTCTTGTAGAGGTAGACGCCGGGCTCGGTGGGGATAGTGCGGATTTTGGCGAGGAGATCCATTGCGACAATTTCATTTTATTAGATGGATTGAGTTCCTTACCGGAGTTGTCGAAAGAAATTTGCTTTTTGTTCTCCCACTGCTAAACTTCCATGAAGGAGAATCAGATATGTCTGGGCGGGAGATGAAAAGCGATATGCGGCCGTTGTGCGACCGGCACCTGACTGGGATGGTGGCGGTCGGCGGAGGATGAAGATGGGAGGGGCTGCATGTCTGGACTTCAATCGTCTTTCGCTGCGCTGAGGCGGGGTGCGCTAGGTTGTTCGAGTCGGGGGGATATATCAGTGCTTCCGACGGCTCGATTGATCCGGGGACTAGAAATTTCCTTGGCTGTGAGGATGGGGCGATGTTCATTGAAAGCGTCGAGAAAGACCTGCTAACCTGGCGTTGTTGCAAGGTCGGTTGTGAGCTGTCAAGAGCAACGGATAAGGCATTCCATCCGATTCCTCAGAGGTTTTTGCGCCACCTGGGCGTGATTACTGACGGCCCCCCCCGTCTTTCTTCGCGCAAAGGTTTCTCCCGGCAGTAGCAGAAGTCTGCCAGCCAACTGTATAAAATTTCCACCACCTATGTGCGGTTTGCGTTACTAAAGGGCAATGCCATTTTTTGGCATTTGCATTACTTTGTCTGCAAATGATTGAAAACGTATATACTTATGGCGAGTGTTCCCCATGCGGGGAACTGGCACGTCCCGTGCAAAAGTAAGGGACGTACTTGTAAGCATTGAATATCCCCCAGGGGCCTGCAAGACGGCAAATTCCGCGCACGGGGAGAGCCCGAACGCGCTGAGACAAGAATTCTAAGGAGCATTTCCAATATGACCCGCACTTCGTTAACGATTTTCCTCGCAGTCACCATGGCTGCCTCGATTGGCTGCACCACCAAGAACTACGTGAAGCAACAAACCACGCCGCTGATCAACAAGACCAACGAACTGGACGATATGACGGCGAAGAACAGCAAGGACATCAAGGACGTTGATGCCCGAGCGCAGGCCGGCATCGCGGCTGTGAACGCCAAGACGGCAGATGTGGAGCAGAAAGCGCAGGCCGCCGGCCAGTCCGCGGCATCGGCGCAGCAAACCGCTGACGCCGCCAACGGCCGCGTAGGCGTACTGACCAACACCGTCGCCAACCTGGACAACTATCATCCGGTGGCGGAAACGTCAGTGAAGTTTGGCTTCAACAGAGACAATCTGACGCCCAAAGCCAAGGAAGCGCTTGACCAGTTGGCCGGTACGATCGCCAGCACCAAGGGCTACATCATCGCGCTCGAAGGCAGCACGGATTCCGTGGGTTCCGCTGACTATAACTACGACTTGAGCCAGCGCCGGGCCAACTCGGTGATTCAGTATCTGGCTTCGAAGTACAACGTGCCGGCTCACAAGATTTACGTGATCGGCCTCGGCAAGGACAAGCCGGTCGAGACGAACAAGACCGCTGCCGGCCGCGCAGACAACCGCCGCGTCGATGTTCGCCTGATGACTAACACGGTGGGCGACACCACGCAGCCCGCGACAACACCGGCGACGACTGGGCAGAATAATCCTTCGTCGATGTAATCGACAGATAGCAAATTCTCCTCCCCCGGAGAACTTCGCCAACCAGGCCGCTCAGATCCTCCCCCTTGAGCGGCCTGTTTTTTTGCCATCAGCTTCCACCCTACGGCCGCCAGACAGGAACTGCTTCCAAACAGTCTAGCGACGGCGGTAAAATAGCGAGCATGCCAGGTCGGCCTTATTTGCATTTTTGTTTGCTGCATTTTTGTTTGCTCCTGGGATTGGGCATCGCGGCGCGGGCGCAGCAGAACCCGCCGCCGCCCTCTTCGCCGCCGCCCTCCGCTCCTGCTGAGAATCGGGACGCTTCCGGTTTGAGCCGCGATCTTTCCTTCCCGGAGGACACACCGGGGCAACCAGCTCCGGCGAACACGCCTGCGAAGCGAGCTCCGAGCATGACGCCACCGCGCTCGGATAGCGTTCAGGCTGACGATTTGGGATCGGGTGTTGGCGAGAGCTCCAGCAAAGATACGCAGGTGGACTTGAGCCCTCCGACAGACGACGCCAAGGTGCATCCGCAGAGTTCAGCGGCCCTGGCTGAAGCAGAGGCTGCCACCTCAGGCGGCGGGGGAATAACCGAGCTTCATATCTGGGATCCGCACAAGGCGGCGAAAGACATCGAAATCGGTGATTTCTATTTCAAACGGCAGAACTACCGCGCGGCCGAAGACCGCTACCGCGAGGCGCTGCGCTTCAAAGAAAACGACGCGGTAGCCACGATACGGCTGGCTGTGTGCCTGGAAAAGCTGCGAATCTGGGACGATGCCCGCGCCGAATACGAAAGCTATTTGAAGATTCTGCCGCACGGCCCACAGGCCTCAGAAGCGCAGAAGGCGACTTAACCGGCTGAAAGCGCAGACCGCCCAGTAGCCGCGGACGATCGACCGGGACGTCCGCCAGAGCGGATTCCGTTGACTCGGACTGCAGACTTCCGTTTCATGCGATTATCCCGCCTCGCACCGGATTCCGTCCCGCCATTCGTGTCGCCATCACTCACCGTGCTGTGGTGGGCTTCTCCGAGGATCAGGTTCGCCGGCCACTTCGGACCGGAGTGCACCTTGCCCCTGGTACGGGTGGCTTGCACAACAATGGCTTCGACCGCGTCCAGACAGGAATGAACCATCTGGGCGCGCAGTGGCCCGGCAACGCCTCCGCGGATTAGATGCATCGCGGTGCCGTGCATCAACGACCACACTGAAAGCATGAGGCGAGTGTGTTTGCGCGGATCTCCTCCCAAACGCTCGGCCAGACGGAGACGCATAAGATTAAAAGAAGGCCAGGGTTCGTGGAGGGATGGAGGCTGTGCGAATCCATCGAACAGAACCTCATAGGCGTGGCGATGCTCGAGGGCAAATTCCAGATAACGCTGGCAGGCTTGCGTGAGCGATCGGGTGCGGCTGAGTGCGGCGAAAAGTTCGGAGCGCGTCCGCATGCGCACGGCGCGAAGAATATCGTCCCGGTCGTTGTAACGCTCGTAGAGGGTGGGGGTAGTGGTGCTGGCCGCTTTTGCAACGCCGCGCATGGTGAGGGCTTTTTCGCCGCCCCGGGACCACAGCCGGCAGGCGGCGTCAAGGATGCGCTGTTCGAGTTGAGGATCTGCTTGTCTGGGCAAAGGCCCCGCCTCCGTACCTCAGAATTGCTGCATGGCCCGATTGCTTTGACTGTGTCTAACTAATATCGTACAACTGCTCTTACACTGGCAATACAGTTAAACCCGCAGGATTATCCCGCCGGACTCTCCAAGACCCTCGTTTGCAACGCTCACCACAAAAGTGGCTCCAGCAGGCGCACGCCGATCCAAACTTGAGATAGTCTCAGACGTAAAAGGGCGCGGCCACCATCTCAGCAGCGAAAGCCACTCGGCCTATTTCTCCACGCGGATAAAGGCGCCAGTCGAAGCGTCGATGGCAACCGTCAGCTTGGCGGTTTCGCGGGACGCGCCGTAGATCACGTGCCAAACCAGTTGGTTGGTGTTGTGATTCCACTCGCAGATATAGAGCACGGGGGTGGTGGGATCCTTTTCAAGAATTTTGTCAGCCGTCGTGCTTCTGAGCTTCGGCGAAAGCCTGGTCGGTATCCACCTTCAGAAATGCCGGATCGAAAACCTGAGTGGAGGCGTTGCTGGGGTTGTAGACATCCTCGTTGCCGGGAGAAACGCCGCGAGAGGGAGCGTCAGGGGCATTGCTGCCCGACCAGAAAAAAGGTTTTACGCCGTGTTGCGCGGCCGAAGCGTAGCTGACGCGCCAGATTGCGGATTTGCCATCCTGGCCGTTGCTCTCGCTCGAGGGTGTCGACTCGATGCGGAAGGGCTTTACGTCCGCGGCATAATTGCGGGCGGCGATAAAAGTCTTATAAAACGCCGCGCGGCCGGTGAGCAGTTCAGGAGGCTTGATTTCCGGCTTGGCCGGAGCAGTGTTTGTGGGACTGGAGTTGCAGCCCGCGAGCAGGGCGAGAATAGTAACAGCGAAGACCGCGGCCACCAAGACCGTTGCGGCCCGAACGCGCCCGTGGCGCGGGACTGCCCGAGTCGTGTCAGAAACTCCAGCAATAAAATCTTTATCAACTGCGGTGGCGACGGCGGTCTCTGACTGAACGAAGTCCCGCATCTTCATGGCGTCCTTCCTGTTATAAATTGAGTGTTTTGATTGTTGCGCAACATTCTACCTGAAGCGCGCAGGAACACGAGAGTACCGCCATGGATTCCCTACTGGAAGAGTTGAAGCAAGCTGTGGAGTCGGCGGTTGAGGGTCTGTCGAGCGAGCAACTGGGCTGGCATCCCGCGGAGAAATGGTGCGCGGCAGAGGTTTTGGAACATCTCTACCTGACCTACACCGGAACGATAAAAGGATTCACCAAGGTGCTGGAATCCGGCAAACCGCTGGCGACGCGAGCCTCCATGAAGCAGCGTATGCGGACCTTGGTGGTTGTGGGATTCCAGCACATGCCCGAGGGCCGCCAGGCGCCCGCGAACACCCGTCCGAAAGGCCTGCCGGGAGTGAAAGTTCGCAGTGAGGTGGGAGCGAAAATTGTGGAGATGGACGCGATCATCGCGCAATGTGAAGCCCGATTTGGGCGCAGCCAGCGTCTGCTCGATCATCCAATTCTGGGGCCGTTGACCGCTGGCCAGTGGAGAAAGTTTCATTTTGTGCATGGACGGCATCACGTGAAGCAGCTTCTCCGGCTCCGCGAAAGCATGAAGCCAATCGAGTGAAGTGCCGCCAGTTTCCAGGTGGATTAGCAGAAACAAAAGCGCCGGCTCCGGAGCCGGCGCTTTCTTATCGTGCGAATTGAGTGAATCGCAGCCGCGCTGCGCGACGCTGCATCCCATCGAGTACCGTCTAGTCGACCATGGCAGAGGGAACGCCGTCCTTGCGGGCTTCCTCCTGCATATCCGTCAGCTTAGACTTGGCGTCCTCAACCGCCTTCTGTTTGTCGGCGATCTTTTGTTTGTAATCCGCGTCCTGCTTATCCCACTCAGCCGAGTTGCGCATGCGGTTGCCGGCATCGGCGTACATCGCGGCGGCGCGGAGCTGGTATTCGCGCTGCAGCACGTCGAGTTCGCGGGTGGCTAGGTCAATCTGATCCTTCTGTGCGGTCAGCTTGGTCTGCCAGGATTTCCAGCCGGCTTGCTTCTTGGCCTGTTCGTCGTCGGCGTTGGCCCCAGCAGCGTTCTTGTCGTCCGCGGGAGCCCCTGCCGCATTGTCCGCAGACTTCTCGCCGATCACAGAAAGCTTGTCCTCGGTCGGGAGGTTGTCATTGTCGAAGACTTTGGGCTTGGCCTTGGCGGTCCCTGGATCCTTACGGATCTTGCGGGCATAGTCGCCGAGCGATGATTGACTCGGTGCCGGAGCTGGCGGTCTGTGCGACCGCCATAGAAGCCAGCAGGGCCATGGACAATGCGAGTGCTAATCCGATCAGTGTGATGCGCTTCATAGGTTCACCCTTTACTTGCACGTTTGTTTGGAGCTCGATCTTCCCGACGATATTCACCTGCTGCCTCCTGCCGCGCGCGGCACGAGATGCCGCGGCTGCGGAGCGTTTTTCGGAGAGAAATCCTCCGATGTGGCGGTCGAGACGCGATGCCTCGCTGGCAATGTCGGCAGCCAATTGCGGAGCCATCTCCGGATCACGATTCCGCGCCAACTGCTGGGCGTACCCGGCGATCGTGGCCAGAGAGGTGCGCAGTTCCAATGCCATCTCCGCGGAAATCTCACCATGCAACTCTTGCTGATGGCGGATCCGTTCGAATTCGCTGCGGTCGCTGATCAGGCAAGCCGCGCCGAGCAAGCCGCCGTCGACTGCGGGCACGGGCGAAACCGTGACCGCGATATGAAGTGTCCGGCCCGCTGGAGTGGTGTAATCCGCCTCGAACTGCCGGCATTTGCTTCCTTCGCGCAGCACCGCATTGATTTCTTCGGTGAGACGCCCGGGGGCGCTTCCCGCTCCATCGTTACGGGCAGAGGATGAGTCCGCCGAGCAGATTGCGGCGCCGCGAAAGATATCTTCCACGCTCATGCCGGAGGGGGAATGGAAACCGAGAATTTCTTTGGCGGCAGGATTGGCTTGCTTCACCAGTCCGTTGACGCCGAACACCAGCACGCCGGAGGAGAGATTAGACAGGACGGCCTGACTGAAATTTTCAGTGGTGCGGGCGCGGCGTTGTTCGGCCTGCGTCTGCACCTGTAATTCATGTTTCTGCTGCTTCAGTTGCTGAATGACGGTGTTATAGAGGTGGAGTGGAAGAGTTTCCAGCGTGGGGGTGGCCGCGGAATCGAGATTAGCTTCCTCGGCAATGCTGCGGCGCAAGCCGCGAATCACCCAAATGGCGAACACGAATGCGCCACCGGCAATGGCCAGCACGAGCGCAGCGGGCAGAAGCACGGATTGGCCAGCATTCTTACCACCAGAGCCTCCCATACCAACTCAGGAACTGATTGCCCACGAACAAGGCGAGCAACGCCATGCTGCCCAGGAAAACGCCGAAAGGCATTTGATAATGGCGATAGACCATTTGCGCGGACTGCCAGCCGCGACGGCGCGCCGCCTGCAGGTTCTCCAGCCGCCGGGTGAAACGATGGGTGCGCTTAATCCACACCACGAGCATGGTAGTCAGGCCAAACATCGACCCGACCAGCGAACCGGCGAAGATGGTGAAGATCGTGAGTTTCATGCCGAGAAATGCGCCCACCATCGCCATCAGCTTTACGTCTCCGAAGCCCATGCCTTCAGCGCCGCGCCAGCGCAAGTAGATCGCTCCTGCGCCGTAGATAAACGAAGCGCCCACGGCCGCGCCCAGCAGGGAATCGAGCAGGGAAAACAGGCGAACGGAAAGATCTGCGCTGAAGGGCAGGTTCACCATCCCGGGCAGAAACTGCGAAGCCATGTCATGCACTGGAACCAGCAAACTGAACAGCAGGCCAAGGGCAAGGCCGGGCAGAGTGAGCTTGTCGGGCAGCAACTTGGTTTCGGCGTCGGTGAAGATGAGACCGAGCAGGAGAAACCCGAAGACGCAGTATTTCAGAGTAGCGATCGTCAGTCCGGAATAAGCGTAACAGCCGAGAAAGAGAACTCCGGTCAGCACTTCGATGAGCAGGTAGCGTGGCGAAATTCTGGCTTTGCAATGGCGGCAGCGGCCGCCAAGAAACAGCCAACTGAGGACGGGCAGGTTGTCGTAAAAAGCTATCGGGCGCTTGCAATTCGGGCAGGCGGAACGAGGTGTGACCACCGACAAGCCCAAGCGGCATCCGATAGATACACACGTTCAGGAAGCTGCCAAAGGCCAGCCCGAAGAGAAACATCGAAGATGCAAGAAATGGATCCACTAAGTCTCGCGGGCGTTCGTCGGAAAGCTGCGGCCGCACCGCCGCGCCATCTTCCTCAGAACGCAGGTATTGTCGGTTCTTGAGTGGATTATAAGGCGGCGAGGGCAGGGAGGACTAAGGTACTGAAGTCACTGTCCAATCGGACAATGGGCAGCAAGCTGATCAGACAGCACGGAGGCCGCAACAGGTTGGAAATGAGTCGTTTCAGGGAGAGGCGAAACGCAACAGTTCCCCTTCGAGCGCGACCGCGGAAGGCTCACGGGCGGGAAGCCGTCCGTCCCACCGGGTCCAGCCGCGGGGAATGAGGCGGGTTTCGGGAGCAGGAAGCTGCAGCCATCCTTCGCTGGTCTGCTGCCTGACGAACACGGAAAAGGCCGACCCGTTGGCCGCGCCGCTCGTGTCGGCTCGAACGGGCGACACACTCCACTCGAAAAGGCTTGCCTGCAATCCTTCGCTGATCGATTCCGCCGGATCGAGGCAGAGAATCCAGTCGTATCGCGCTAAGTCAAGATAGTGATCTGCGGCAGGATGGGCATCTGCCGTTACGACGCGGGCTCCGTATTGACGCGCGACGCGCAGAGTGGCGTCGGCGGAATGATGGTCCACGATCACAATATCGGTGCAGGGAAGAAGCATTTCGAGCGCCCGCCCCAGGCGTAAGGCATCGTTCTTCGTGTGCAGGAGCGCTGTGATTGGAGGCATGGGAATGCACTCACCGTGCTTCCAGAGTGTACGACGAAGCCGATCGGGACGGCGAGTTCGTCCGTGATTTCCAGTGTGAACAGGAGAATGCAGCACTTCGGCAGAGGGTTCGCAGTTCCGAATGTTCTAGTGGATGAACTTGTAGTCGACGATCGAGGCCGCCAGCAGGCCAGTGCCGTCTTCCGCGTCCTTGTCCTGGGTTTCCTTGCCCTGCTTGTTCTTGGAGCGCATCACGCGGCCCTGGCAGAGCACATTGCGGTTCTTCTGGCCGGAGATTTCTTCCGGCATCTCAAACACCATCTCGATCAACGCATTCACCGGCAACTGCTGCGGACCTCGGAACAGCAGCCCACTCTGGCTCAAGTTGTCGATTATGCCCTCATGCCACGCGCTGGTGTTATTGACGCGGTAGCGGAGCGCCACGTCGAGCTTCAAGCGGCGGGCGCGAGGCGTCCACGACGGCCGCTTTTCCCGCGTGTGGCTGCGCCGGGCCACGGTTTCAGGCTTGGCGTGCTCCACGCGCTCGGTGCGCCGCATGGTGGTCCAGTCATACTTGTATTCGGCCGCGCACAGCAGGCAAACTTGGTAATAGTCTCCATCTGCGCCGCGCCGCGGCCAGGAGAACTCGTGGGAGCAGCGCCCGAGCATCAGAACATCCATGATTTTTTGCGGCATGATGGTTACTTCCGGACCTGACGGGAGCGCCCGAAACCCATCATCTCCCGGCGTCGAATTCTTGGGTAGGTTACTTTCGTGTCGGTCACCGGATGAACTGGAAGACAAACCGAGTTGATGCAGATACTTACGCTGTGGAAAATGTTTTGGATGCGGGAAGCTGCGGTTACCAGGCTCAGTTGCCAGAGTCAAAGTGTATGATCGTGCCGTGGAAAACGGCTACGCCCGCGATGTGAGTGTCTTCATCCTCGCCGGGGGCAAGAGCACGCGCATGGGCACGGACAAGGCGTTTGTGGAGTATGAGGGCAGCACGCTGCTGGCGCGGGCGCTCGACCTAGCCCGCTCGGTTGCCTCCGGACGTATGGATCGTGGGAAGCAAAGAAAAGTTTGCGGGGTTTGCTCCGGTGGTGGAAGATGTATTCCGTGACTGCGGACCCCTGGGCGGAATTCATGCGGCATTGCTAGGTTCGTTGACCGAACTCAACCTGATGCTCGCGGTGGACATGCCATTTGTTTCGCCGGCTTTCTTGGAATACTTGATCACCCAGGCGCGGAGCGCTCCCGATGCCGTGGTGATTGTTCCGCGCAGCGACGGCCGGCGGCAGCCGCTTTGCGCTATTTACCGGCGAGAGTTTGCCGCAGTCGCAGAGCGTGCCTTGCAGGCGCGGCAAAATAGGATCGACCGATTGTTCGATGAGGTTCACACGCGAGTGATCGAGCAAGAAGAGTTGGAAGGCGCGGGATTCTCGTCCACCATGTTCCGCAACCTGAATACGCCCGAGGAGTTGGAGGCTGAGAAACGACGGGCCTGACCGCCCGGCGAAAGAGAAAAGAGGACTGACTTTCGAGAAACCCCAATGCCCGATCCTGTGCGACCCTACATCGAATTCCGCGAGGTCTCTAAAGCTTTCGGCGACAAAGCGGTGCTCGACCACGTCAGTTTCAGCGTCATGCCCGGCGAGACCGTCTGCATCCTCGGGCGCAGCGGCGTGGGCAAATCGGTTTCGCTGCAACTTATTGTTGGTTTTCTTAAGGCCGACTCCGGCCGGGTGATCGTCGCCGGCGAGGACATCACCGACTTTTCCGAACATCAGATGGAAGCCATCCGAAAAAAGGTCACCATGGTCTTTCAGAACGGAGCGCTGTTTGACTCCCTCACGGTCGGCGAGAATGTGGCGTTTCCCCTGCGCGAAAGCCGAGATTTGAACGAAGATCAGATTTACGAGATCGTCGACGGATTGCTGAAGATGGTGGGCGTGCAGGAGATGCGCGACTTGCTGCCCTCCGATCTCTCGACCGGCATGAAACGCTCGGTAGCCATTGCCCGGGCGCTGGCGGCGCGTCCCGAATGTGTTCTCTACGACGAGCCGACAACCATGGTGGATCCTCTGATGGCGCAACTGCTCGGCGATCTCATCAAACGGCTTAAGCTGCAGCTGGGCCTGACCAGCATCGTCGTAACCCACGACATGCGTCTCGCCCAGAAGTTGGCCGACCGGGTGGTGTTTCTGTACGAAGGAAAGTCGATTTTCTTTGGCACTTACGCGGAACTGGAAAAATCCACTGAGCCGATCGTGCAGGAGTTTCTTGAATTGGACGAGTTGAAGCTGGGATTTGAAGATCAGGGCGGAGTCGCCGAGCCCGAGTGTTTAACGTAGCCGATGCAAGTGAGAACCGGAAGGCGCGGATACTTCGCAAAACGCGAATCGGTGAACGAAAGCTGGCACTGAAGAAACGTCGAACCTTTTTCGGATGTTACGCGCCGGGCGTGGAAGCAGTCGCCGCAGAGGCCGGGATCGTTGGCAGAGATCGTTTGGTGAGATCGCGCAGTCCTGATGTTCTGCATGGCTCGAAACCATGTTTTGATGAGTCTCAGTTGGCCGCTGGCCACTGACCGCTGGACACTGCCTTCAAAACCCTTGCTGCACCAGCTCCTCCACAGTGAGGACACTCTCAGCCGACTCTCTACCCATCATCTTCTCGACATATTTGGCAATCAGATCGGCTTCCAGATTCACCGGATCCCCAGGCTGCAGCGAGTTGAGGTTGGTCATCTCGACGGTGTGAGGGATGATGGCAACGGTGCAGTTCCTGCCTTCGAGTTTTGCCACGGTAAGACTGATGCCTTCAATCGTGATGGATCCTTTGTAGACCGTGTACTTCTCCACGTCGTGGGGCAACTCAATCGCGCAACCACCAGTTTTCCGAATCAGCGATGCGCTCCAGCGCGATGAGCTTGCCGAGGCCATCCACGTGGCCTTGCACGATGTGACCGCCGAATCGGCCATCGGCTTTCATGGGCAGCTCCAGGTTGACCAGCGCGCCTTCACGGATACGCGAGAACGACGTTCGCGTCCCAGGTTTCCGGAGCCAGATCGGCGCAGAACGAGCCCGGCTGGATATCGAGCGCGGTCAAGCAGACTCCGCTGACTGCAATGCTGTCGCCAGTCTTCAATTCCCGGGAGGTATTCTTGGCGGCAACGGTGATGCGGCGATTTTCGCCGTTTTGTTCGATGCGTGTAATGCGCCCCACTTCTTCCACGATGCCAGTAAACATGAGGACCTCGACGAGTAACCAAACATCATAAACCCATGCCACGACGATGAATGATCTCACTCTTCGTACGGATCGCGCAGATACCCCTCTATCGCGAAGTCTTCACCAAAGCGGTACAACTGGAGATGCTTAATCTGCAGTGCTTTTTCCGGTTGGCGGGGCCTGCGCCCGCAGCGAACGGAACCGACGCAGCGCCCAGAATCTTCGGTGCGTAATATAGAAAAACTTTGTCAACCACTCCGGAGGCAAGCGCCGACGCCGTTCACCACCGATCCGCCTTCGATCATCACACTTGTAATTTCAAGTTGCCCGAGCCGGCGGAGAATCGCATGAAAATCGGGCCGGCCGTCCGGCGCGTCTGATGGAAGCTGCTCGACGCGAACGCCGCGCGCCTCCAGTTCGGCCTTTTTCTTTTCGTCGCCAGAGGAACAAAAGACCAGCACATCGTTCTTGCAAGCGCCTTCATTTCCCAAGCTCCGTACCAGGCGCGACTCCAGCGGAAGGCGCAAGTGCGAATCCAGAATCACGCGCAGCAGCGGGCGTCGTCGTCGGATTGCCACTGCGATCGGTGAGGAGCGGATCGTCAGCCAGGATCGTCCCCACCCCCACCAGGATCGCATCGCTTTGGTGACGCTGTTGCTGTACGTTCGCGCGGGCCGCCTCTCCCGTGATCCATCCGCCGGCAGGAATTCCTGCGCTGTGCTTCGCTACAGCGGCGGGTGGTGGAGCGATCTTGCCATCAAGCGTCATGGCAGATTTCAGCGTCACGAGGGGAACGCCGTGGCGAATGTAGCGCGCAAAGGCCTCGTTCAATCTTCGAGCTTCCGCTTCCAGCCCTCCAACCTCCACGTGGACGCCGGCGGCGCGCAGCTGCTCAAAACCTCGCCCGCTCACCTTGGGGTTGGGATCGGGCATCGACGCCACCACTCGACGAATCCCAGCGGCGATCAAAGCGTCGGTGCAGGGGGCGTTCGACCTTGGTGCGAGTGTGGTTCGAGATTAATGTAGAGCGTTCCCCCGCGAGCCTTCTCTCCGGCGGCCTCGAGAGCGCGCACCTCAGCGTGCTTTACGCCATCGTAGGTGTAAACCCCTGTGCCCACGACGCTGCCCGCCTGGTCGACGATGACGGCACCAACGTAGGGATTGGGCGACGCCAATCCGACGCCCTGGCGCGCCAAGTCAAGCGCGCGGCGCAGGAACTGCTCGTCAGTGGAATGGTCTGGCATCAATCTAACGTTCACTACGGAAGCGTTGTTGGGCTTTCGCGCACGCAGACTCCGGGCCGCAGAAAACCTGAGAATCGCGTGCCTATCGTCAGCGAGGCGGAAACGCGCGATAGGACTCTTCCTCAGGTTCGGCCACAGCCGCGGCGCCGCTACGACCCTTGGGTCCACGCCGCACCGGGGCCATTCGTTCGGCGTATGGCGGGTCGTCCGGCAACGGTGGCGGTTTCTTACCAAGCAGGCGCCGAATGGAATCCAGCACAGCCTTGAATCGCGGGCGTTCTCTTCGTGCATCGCGCATAGGCGCTCCTATTCGAACAGCGAATCCACAAACTCTTTCGGGTCGAACGGCAGCAGATCGCCCACCTTCTCGCCGACGCCAACAAATCGCACGGGCAATCCCAGCTCGCGCGAAATGGCCACGACCACGCCGCCTTTGGCGGTGCCGTCAAGCTTGGTAAGCACGATGCCGGTAACGCCCGCCGACTCCGTAAACAGGCGCGCCTGCTGCAAACCATTCTGCCCGGTCGTCGCATCCATCACCAGCAGCGTTTCGTGCGGCGCTCCGGGAATAATGCGCTGGGCCGTGCGCCGCATCTTCTCCAGTTCCGACATGAGGCTTGCCTTGGTGTGCAGTCGGCCGGCGGTGTCGACGATCACGTAGTCTGTCTTACGCGCCGTTGCCGCCTGCAATGCGTCGAACAATACCGCTGCAGGATCGCCGCCGGGCTTGGTCTTGATCACTTCCGTACCTGTGCGCGCGCCCCAGATTTCCAGCTGATCGATCGCCGCCGCGCGGAAGGTGTCCGCCGCGCACAGCAGCACGCTCTTGCCCTTCGACCGGAATACCTGCGACAACTTGCCGATGGTCGTGGTCTTGCCGGTACCGTTCACGCCCACTACCAGAATCACTTCCGGCGTGCCGTCAACTCTTTGAACTGGCCGAGTATTCGCAGCATTCAGAATCGCCAGCAATTCCTCTTTCAGCAGGCGTTTCAGCTCCTGCACATCCTTGATCTGTTTCCGGTCGGCTTTGTCTCGGAGCTTGCCCAGGACCTCCTGCGTGGTTGCAGTGCCCAGGTCGGCGCCGATCAGCGTCGCTTCAAGATCGTCGAGGGTATTGCGGTCGATCTCTTTTCCAAAGGCGACCTCTTCAATGCGCTCGGCAAGGTTCTCGCGCGTACGCGTAACCGCCTGCTTCATGCGCTCGAAGAGCCCCGGCTGCGTTTCCTCGGTACTGCCAAACAGAGTTTGAATCATGAAGAGTCCTGAACCTGATTATAGCGGTCAGCGCGGCCAGACCGCCGTTGGTGGCGGTGTCGAGCAACAAGATGGGCGAGAACAAGATGGGCGAGAACAAGACGCAGCGAGAAGTAGTTAGACGCGGGTTCTTTCCAGGTTGGCCGCTTCCGGAGCGGCCAGCGCCGGGGCAGGCGCGGCAGCCGGAACATCAGCCGGGGCCGCATCTGGGGTTGCCACAGCTCTCTTGATCGAGAGCCGCTGGATGCGAATTTCACCCCGTCCATAAACCGCAATCAGTGCTGCTACCGGCTCGGGATCAAGCCGTTTCCCGGCAAGATTCTGAATGATTTTGAATGCCTCTTCCGGAGTGTGGGCATGCTGGTAGGGACGATTGGTCGTCAAGGCGTCAAACGTGTCCGCCACCGCGATCACCCGCGCCAGCAGCGGAATTTGATCTCCCTGCAGGCCGTAAGGATAGCCCCGGCCATCGAGCGCTTCGTGATGCAGTTCAATGCCGGGAAGCATCTCGGCAAGCTGCGTAACCGGACGCAGAATGTTGGCACCCTTTGTAGTGTGAGTCTTCATGACCTCAAATTCTTCCGCGGTCAGCGCGCCCGGCTTCTTGAGAATGCGGTCTTCGATGCCGATCTTCCCCACGTCGTGGAGCTGCGCGGAAATCTGCAGCGTCTCCATGAAAGGGGCCGGCAAGTTCATTTCTTTGCCGATCAGCAGCGAGTAGCGCGTGACGCGGTCGGAGTGGCCGCGAGTGTAGGGATCCTTCTCGTCAACCGCGCCGGCCAGCATCTGGATCGAGCCCAGAAACAGGGCGCGATTCTCTTCCGCCGCCCGCTTGAGATCTTCGACGAATTGTTCAAGTTCCTGCGACATGGTATTAAAGGTCTCCGCCAGTTCGCCGATTTCGGTGCGGCTTCGCAAGTGCACGCGCTGCGAAAAATCACCACGCGCCAGAGCCCGGCCGGACTGGGTAAGGATTTGCAGCGGATTCGTAATCCTGCGGGCCGCGAAGATGCTGACGCCGATGCTCAGCAACACCGCCAACAGCGCCAGCAGGCGCGCCGTACGCTGCATCTCGGCGACTCCGCGATAAGCCTCGTATTGCGGCTTCTGCACCACCACCGCCCAGTCGAGCGCGGTCACCGGGCTGTAGGTGCCGAGCATCTCAACATTATTCTTGCCCTCGCGGACGCCGAATTCCTTGGTAGCGGCCAGCTGCGCCTTGTTCCCTTCATCCACAAAATTGCGGACGATCTCCAGGCTCTTCATGTCCTGCCCGGTTATGTATTGCGAAGTGCCAGCGGCCACGAGACGCCCTTGCGCATCCACGACATAAGGAATCAGACCGCCGCCGCTTACTTCCTGCAGCCTGCGAATCAGGAATTGCAGATCGACGACCGCGCCGACCATGCCCAGAAAACGTCCGCCGTAGCTGACCGGACTGCTTACCAGCACAACCGTGCGTGCCGTCTTGCCGTCTTCCACCTGCAGGGCCTGGCCGTTGTAGGCGCGGCCGTCGCGGGCAGCATCGTAGGCATGCTGTAACTCGCGCTGCAGAAAGGCGTCCGGGGCAATGCGGCCCGCCGAGATTCCCTTAGCCTCAGAGTTGAGCAGGGTTGCGTAGGCTAGTTCATCCGAGGACGAAACAAAGTTTTCTAACAGCGCGCGCAACTCCGGTGCTTCAATGTTCTTGTTCCCAATATCGCCGCCGCTCGCCACCTGAATCGCAGACGAAAGATTGGCCAGCATCATCCGCACGGAACGCTCGTGCTGCGAAAGATCGTCGGCCAGCGAGCGCGTGACTGTGTTCTGCAGCAGCATTTCGTTGGTCTTCAGACGGTCCCGGTTAATCGCCTCCACTTCCGAGGAGTAGAAATACATGGGCACGATACTGATCACCAGAAGCACGCCGAGGATTACATAGAGAATCGGAATGCGCGCCGCGATTGGGTGCGTTGGAAGACAGGTCGCTCCCCTGGCTCAGTGCGGAAGCGCCGTCGATCGAAGTGGCGGCGGATTTCACAGGTATCTATAGAATTTTAATGTCGAAGGATTGCCCGGCGGTGAAAACCGTGAGATTTGCCGTTACCAAAGTACCACTCGAAGCGCACGACTGGTGCTGGTTTGGCAGGAAAACGTTTGGCGCGAAAACGTTGGTACGAAAACGCGCCAGATTCTTCCAGCGCGGCGATGCATCACGGCCCCAGAGTTTCGCTTTTGCTGCTGCGGGTCATCAAGTCATGAATCGCTTCGCGGGGAGCCTTGCCTTCATGCAGAATGGCGTGCATTTGCTCCGTGATGGGCATCTCGACTCCCCGAGCCCGCGCCAGCCCCACGGCCGCAGTTGTGGTGAAGATCCCTTCCGCAACCATGCCATGCATCCCGGCAAGAATCTCGGGCAGCTTGCGTCCACGGCCAAGCTCAACCCCCACGCTACGATTCCGTGAAAGGCCGCCCGTGCAAGTCAGCACCAGATCTCCCAGGCCCGCAAGGCCCGCCATGGTTTCGGCTTTGCCTCCGCACGCCACCACCAGCCGAGTCATCTCGGCTAGACCTCGCGTAATCAACGCGGCTACTGAATTGTGTCCCAGACCAAGACCCGCGCAAACGCCAGCGGCGATGGCTACCGTATTTTTCAGCGCGCCACCCAATTCCACGCCGACCGGGTCCTGATTGGTGTAGAGGCGAAAGCTGGCGTGGCTGAACTCATGCTGGACGAAGCGCGCGAGCTCGTTATCCTGCGAAGCAATGGCGATTGCCGTTGGATCTCCCCGCGCCGCTTCCACCGCGAACGATGGGCCGCTAAGCGCGCCAATCCTGGGCGCACGGATGCCATGTCCTTTGACCACCTGCATGATCACCTCAGTCATGCGCAGAAAGGATTTTTCTTCCAACCCCTTGGTCGCACTGACGATCACGGTTTCCTCGGACAGGTGTCGTCGCATCTGCTCAAACAGTTGACGGCAGTGTTGCGAGGGCATCACGCTCACCACAATGGCCGCGCCCTCAAGCGCTTCTGCAAGATCGTTGCAGGCTGTAACGCAGGCCGGAATGGGCTGACCGGGAAGAAACTTCTCGTTCACGCGTTGTCGTGAGATCGATTCGCAGACTTCCTCTTCGTGAGCCCACAGCCGAATCGTATGACTCTCTTTGCGCCCAAGAACGATCGACAACGCCGTACCCCAGGCTCCTGCGCCGATGATTGCGATCTCGCTCACGCGCGTTTTGCTCCTATGCGGCTTTCAGTCCCGGCCCACAGCCGCCGCAGGTTCTCGCGATGTTTTACAAGAATGAGCAGGGACGCGAGCGAGATCAAAGCGAGCGAAGTAGGAGAAAGATAGAACTGACCGATACACCACGCGATAAAAGGAAAGACCGCAACCGCAACGATTGATCCCAGGGAAACGTAGCGCGAGATCACGACGACAGCGATAAAGATGCCTGCTGCGATCAGCACCGCTTTAGGCGCGATCAGCGCGAACGCACCCAGTCCGGTAGCGACTCCCTTACCGCCGCGGAATTTCAGCCACACCGGAAACACATGGCCGACAACAGCGAACAACGCTCCCAGCGCGCCTGCTCGAGGGCAGGAGGCCCAGCGACCATGCGGTCAGCCACTACATAGGAGAGAGCAACTGCGGCAGTTCCTTTCAGCGCATCCAGCAGCAGCGTCGCGATTCCGAGCGCGGGCGATTTGCGAGAAACGTTCGTCGCCCCGATATTTCCGCTACCACTTTGCCGCACATCTTCGCCGCGAAAAATGCGCACCAGCAGATAGCCGAAGGGGATCGACCCCAGCAGGTAGCTCAAAGCGGCAATAATTAAGAGCGTTCGCAAGGTATCTCGTTTTCCTTTGCAGCGTGCGGCTACCGTAAACCAAAACTCGCCATCTTCGTATACTTTGAGCCGTCAGGAGAGAGCTTGCTGTGGTACAGAAAAAACTCGCGAGCGGTCATCGAGCCAAAATCAGGCGCCGGGAGGGCCGCCAACTTTTCCTGCAAGCCCTGAAAGCTGCGGTTCGGATGGTCGCTCTTTTGCTTGTGCGGCGAACCCGAGCCTCCCCCGCCCCGCGCCAGCGTCAGGTGCGGGGTAAAAGCGTGCTCCTCCTTCGGGATGTCGAGCTGCGCCAGCTTTTCGTCCACCGTCGCCGCCAGAGAAGTCAATTGCGGACCTCCGTCAATTCCCACCCAAAACACCCGTGGCGCCCGCGCACCGGGAAAGAATCCATAGCCGCGAATGCTCATTTCGAACGTGCCCGCCTCAATCGTTTCCAGCACGCGTGTGATGTTCTCAACCTCTTCTTCGGACTTCTCTCCGATGAATTTCAGCGTAACGTGCAACGATTCCGGCCGTACCCACCGCGCCTCCTCAGCAAACCCGCGCACTCCCTCGAGAAAGCGGCTGATGCGTTCACGAATGGCGTCGTCGATGTCGACCGCAACGAAAAGCCGCATAAAACCAAAGCTAGCAGCCAGAAGCTTCCTTCACATCAGCTTCCTTCTCACCATATCCAGCGCCATCGTCGTCGCGAACCAGCGAATCCGCTTACGATCACCAGGAAAATTCCGCTCGATCACTTCCGTCCCGCCATCGCTAGCAAGAGCATGAAACACGAGTCCCACGGGTTTGTCCGGAGTTCCTCCGCTAGGTCCGGCCACCCCCGTGATGCCGACTCCGAGAGTCGCATCGCAACGATAACGGATGCCCTCGGCCAGCGCCGCCGCTACTTCACGGCTTACCGCTCCATGCCGTTGAATCATGTCCGCGGGCACTCCCGCCAGTTCGGTCTTTACCGCGTTCGAGTAGACGATCGCGCCCCCGGCAAAGTATCGCGAACTTCCACTGACCGATGTGATGCGCTCCCCGAGCAAACCGCCGGTGCACGATTCCGCCACGGCGAGAGTAGCGTTGCGCATCTGCAACCAGTAGCCTACGATTTGCTCGAGCGATTCGCCGTTGCGCGAGTACACGGCGTCATCGAGTTCTTCCTCAACCGCGTCCGCCGCTTCGTCCACTCGCGCCTGAGCCGCCTCCATGGTCTCGCCGCGCGATTTAAAATGCAGCTGGATCTCTCCCGCTCCCGCCAGGATTGTAGTCTGCACGTCGCCAAAGCGCTTGTAGATAGGCGCGACCCGCGCATCTACATGAGACTCACCTAGCATCGCGACCTTCAGCACACGAGTCGCCAGGAACGCGCGCGGCAACTTCGCCCGCAACCGCTCAACGCACTCCGCTTCGAACAGAGCTTTCAGTTCGTGCGGTGGCCCCGGCAACAGTATGACGATGCGCTCGCGCCCGTCAAACTTGCCGCTCAGCCATTGTCCGGGTGCCGTCCCGTTGGGATTGGGAAGCACGGTCGCTCCTTCAAGAACGTCCGCCTGCTTTGCATTGTTCGCGGACATTTTCCAACCGCGCGCCGCGAAGCGCTGTTCGATGCCAGCTAAAACTGCTTCGTCGCGCCGCAAGGAAACGCCCAAAGCTTCCGCGACTGCTTCACGTGTCAGGTCGTCCTCGGTGGGGCCGAGACCACCGCTGAAAATCACGATCTCCGACCGGAACAGCGCGTGTTGCGCCGCTTCAACCAGCCGCTTGAGATCGTCGCCCACCACGCACTTGAAAACCACTTCAACGCCCAGCAGGTTGATCTGCTCGGTAAGATAAAGAGAATTCGTATCCGTACGGAAAGGTGTCAGCAACTCCGAGCCAACCGCGATGATCTCGGCATTCACGGCAAGAAGTGTAAATGATGCAGCCAGTTATAAGTACTCAGTTCTCAGCGATGCGGGCCAGGCTTTTCTGAGAACTGAGAACTGAGAACTGCCTTACTCCGGCAGCAACGGCAGTCCCGGAATATTCCACGAGAGATGATGCACCGCATCGGTGGTCGCCAGAATCACGCTGCGTCCCGGTGCAAAAGCCAGTCCCACCAGCCCATGGCCCGCGACTTCCAGGCTGGCTTTACCCTCGGAAGTGATCTTCACAATTCCGCGTTTGCCGGAGAGCGACGCGGCCGCATACAGATTTCCCGACGAGTCAAAAGCCAAGCCCTGCGGGCGTCCCAGGCCGCGGTAGAACGTGTGGACCGTTCCCTGTGGATCAATTCGATGCACGCAGTCAAAACTCGATGTGGTCGGCCCCGTCACAAATAGATCGCCCTGTGGACCGAAAGCAAGATGGTAGGCCGAGACGCTCGGCTCCAGCGTGGCGAACACGAACACCTGCTGGTCGGGGCCAATCTTAAAAATCGTACCGCTGCGGTCGCCCACGTAGAGGTTCTGATTCTTATCAAAAGCAATTCCCGTAGCAACTCCCATGCCCTCGGCATAGGTGGACATGCTTCCATTCGGCGCCACGCGATAGACAGCGCCGTCATGGCGCGACGAAACATACATCTGTCCCTGACGATCGAAGGCGATCGAAGTTGCGTTCATCATCTCCGCGACGAACGGCTTCACGGCGTAGTTGGTGTCAATCTTGAAGATCGCGATGGGAACCTTCTGGCCTCGCGAACCAGAGAAAGTCACGTAGATGTTGCCCTGAGCATCGAGCGCCGGGTTGGTCACGGGGTGCAGGTTGTCGGCGATGGGGACTGCCACCTTCACAGTCTGCGCATTGCTGACGTGCCCATCGGCGGCCACCACGACCGGGCCTGATGTCGCTCCTTCGGGAACGCGGGCCACAAGAAACGAATCCGAACTGATCACCACTCCGCCCTCAACTTCGCCGAACTGCACGCGTGGACGCTGGTACTGTTGGGGCCGCAATCCCGAACCCGCGATGCGAATTTCGCCTCCCGCCAGCGCCAGCAGGGGCGAGACCGACTCAATGTGCGGCCCACCGTTCACGTTCTTCTTGCCCAGGATGCGCTCGGAGAATCCCATGAGGAAAACACTCGCACCGGTGTAGCCCAACACTATCTTAGAAGACCAAGCCTTATCGTACCGAAGTGCAACAAGAGATGCATTGTTCCCAGCGCGTAAAGGCCGGCGGCCACGTCGTCCAACACGATCCCTGTGCCTTCGGGCAGCGCCTCCAATTGTCGCACCGGAGGCGGCTTGACGATATCGAAGGCACGAAAAAGTATAAAGGCCGCCAGAAAAGATTTCCACGCGAACGGCACCGCGATTAACGCCACAAGCTGACCAGCAACCTCGTCAATCACCACAAACTGAGGATCTTTTATCCCCGAACCTCGCGCGATCTTTGTAGCCGCAGGGATTCCGATCAACACGACGAGCAAGACCAAAGCAATCGCGATAGGAGTACGCAAGGCAGGCACAAGTGCAAAGCACAACGCTGCCCACAGCAATACGGTTGTCGCCGAGGCCCAAGTCCCCGGCCCCGGCCGCAGCCGTCCAATACCGAAAAACGTGGCGATCAGCGTAGCCCACATGGGAGTTTGCCGGGACGCCGTCGCGGGAGTCGACGGGACGCCGGCGCTACTATCGGGCTCCTGAGTATCTTTCACGATTCTTCGTCCACATCTTCGGGCGTGCGCTCGCGGATCGGTTCATCCGCGTCTGTTACCGGCGATGGAATCACGTAAGCGCTGCTCGCCCACTTGCCAAGATCAATGGTGCGGCAACGGTCACTGCAGAAGGGAAACTCAGGGTCACCGCTCTTCACCGTTCTCTTGCAGATTGGGCAGCGGAGTTTCAAAGTGCGTTTGCGAGGCATAGTCCTAATTACTCAACGAATTGAAGGCCTTCGAAAAACACTACGTCCGGAATTCAGCAGCGTGGCGATGATAGTGCCCCAAAAGACGAACAGCAAAGCGAGGGCAGCTGGGTTTGGATTTGCAACATTCGCCGAAAAGTAGGCACGAACTGTGTTAACAGAAACGGAAATCCATGACACGCCCAGCAGCGAACTCGCGAAGAATGCCGCAGTGTCGCCGTGCTTGATGGTCGCATCGACCTTGAAAATGGCCAGTGCGGACAGACCCACCGCGAGTGCGAAGATCCAGCACCCGAGCGGCCATTCACCAAACGCAGAGCAGATTAGGAGTGGCGTCGCCGCGGCGATTGCGGCCAGCCAGCCGACGGCAAGCCGAGCCGCGAAGGCACGAATCCCCACAACCATCAACAGGATTGAGGCTCCCAGCATAACTGGTCCCCACCAGGACCAAGGGCCGCCATTTACCGTTTGCATCATTAGAAAAAAGGCGGCATACCCAGTGAGAAGCGCCGTAGTGCTGTAGAGGATCCCTGTAGGCCATCTCATGGACGCTCGCCTCTCTGAAATTGTACTCGGCGGGCGAACGTGCTTGGGTATTTACAGGATCCTCGCCACCAGATCATAGTCGTGCGCCTCTGTGATCTGGCAACGATAAAACTCGCCCGGCTGGGGCTCAGTCTCTGCCGGAAAGTCATTCACGAAGACTTTGCCGTCGATTTCGGGAGCGTGCATCGAAGTGCGGCCTTCCATCAGCAGATCGGTTTCTTCCGACGCCCCCTCGAGCAGCAGATCGAACTCCTGTCCCACGAGCGCTTTCTTTTTCTTCTTGCTGATCTGCCGCTGAATTCCCATCAGGTGTTTGCGCCGCCGCTCGATCTCGCGGACCGAAAGCTTCTTGTCCAGTCCATAGGCGTCCGCGCCCTCCTGATCGGAGTAGGAAAAAGTTCCCATCCAGTCAAACTGCGCTTCGCGGACGAAATCGCACAGCTCTTCGAACTCCTTCTCAGTTTCTCCCGGAAAACCCACGATAAACGAGGTCCGCAAAGTCAGGTCAGGAATCGCCCGCCGCATCTTGCTGATCGAGCGCAGAAACAAATCCGCTCCGCCTCCGCGTTTCATGCGCTTCAGCACCGGAGCCGAGGCATGTTGCAGCGGCACGTCCATGTAGGAACAGATCTTCTCCGAGGATGCAATCGTCTCCAGCAGCTTGCCCGTAATTTTATTGGGATAAGCATAGAGGAAGCGGATCCAGCGCAGGTCTTCAATCTTCGCCAGTTTCTCAAGCAGTAGCGCCAGACCATCCTTCAAGCCAAAATCCTCGCCGTAGCAGGTCGTATCCTGCCCAATCAAAGTGATTTCCCGCACTCCACTCCGCGCCAGCCGCTCGGCTTCAGCAACAACTGACTCGAACCGCCGCGAGCGAAACTGCCCGCGCAACTGCGGAATGATGCAAAACGTGCAAGGATGATCGCAACCCTCCGCGATCTTGATGTAGGCCGTGGATTTCGGCGTAGCCAGAATGCGCGGAGTCTCATCGTCGTACAAGTAATTCGGAAGATCCGCAATCGCCCCGTCCCATTGCTCGCGCGAGAATCGCCCCTGCGCCGCCCGGGCATCGCCCTCGGCTCGCGAAGGTAGAACCACGAACGGGGAAGCGCTGTGCGACAAATTCGCTGCTGCAGGCGGGATAATCCCAGTAGCCGCCAAAATGTTCTGCAACTCCCCGGTCCCAACAACCGCATCCACTTCCGGAATGCTCTTCCGAATTTCATCCCGAAACCGCTCGACCAGGCACCCGGCGACAACCAGCTTCTTCGCCCGTCCTGAAGTCTTAAGACCAGCCATCTCAAGAATCGTATTCACCGACTCCTGTTGCGCACTCTCGATGAACGAGCAGGTATTCACCACAATTACGTCGGCGTCCTCGGCCCGGGGCGAGATTTCAGCCCCCGCCCGCGCCAGCAGCCCATCATCACTTCGCTGTCGACCAGGTTCTTGGGGCAGCCCAGGCTGACGAATCCGATTTTCTGGCGGACCGCAACCTGTTCAGGGCTCAGTCGACGCGCTGTCGGTCGTTTTTTCGTGGGAACGTGAGATAGTGAGGCTCTTCGAGGGCATGCAATCTGACTATTTTAACATTTTTGGTGGAGGTCTCAGGCGCAACCATCTCTCAGGCTGCATGCATCTCTTTACCGTCCGACGGTAGGGACCACGAAATACACAACCTGTGGATGAAAACTTTGCGCTTCATGCTACCCTAAGCGTTACCGAAGAAAAGTGTAAGTCCCGCATCCTGGAGGGGAAATGTCTGGGAAACAGGCCCTAATTGCAGTCCTGGCAGTGATAATGTCGATTCTGGGCGGCTCCGCAGCAGCTCAGGACGAGAAAAACGAGCTGACCGGCCTGATTGGCCGCATCTTCATCAGCGACCAGGGCATCATCGGCGCGACTAATGAAAATCCGGTTGTCCGTTCCGGTAAAGGACTAACTTTCGAAGTCAACTACGCGCGCCGCCTCATGGGCACTCCCATCTTTGCGGTCTCAGGAGAAGTGCCAGCTGTCTTCAATCTGGATGAGCAGCTCGGCTCGGGCGACAATGTTGTTCCCAAGAATTACAAACAGATCTTCGTAACTCCCTCGGCTCGCTTGAATCTGTTTCCCGACACCGCGGTCTCGCCCTGGGTGAGTCTCGGCGGGGGTTTCGCCCACTTCAGCGAGAACAAAGATCTTATCTACTACGGACCAAATCCTGGCACCTCCTCAACCTCAGGGGTGCTCCAGGGTGGATTCGGCCTCGACGTTCGAGTTTTGCACCAGTTCAGTATTCGCCTCGATGTCCGCGACTTCTGGTCCGGCACGCCGAATCTGCCCTTGGCCGATACCGGCAAGACCCGCCAGCACAATTATTTCGTAGGCGGTGGCGTGGTGTGGCACTTCTAGTTGTAGCGCCGGCAGCCCGCCCTGAGCGAAGTCGAAGGGTCCCGCCGGCTCCAGCAGTGAATGTGGGGACAGCCGTCCTCGGCTGTCCGTCAAGCGCAGCTTGACTCTCTGACACCCTATTTCTTACTCGCCAGCTCCACCTCTTCGTACAATTCCGGCAGCCGGCGCGCGTCGTCTGACGAATTCCCAAACCGCGCTGATTCATAAGCGTCGGTAAATTCCCCGACCCGAGTCCGCAGGCGCTCATCTTCGATGACGCGCACAAATTCCCGCGCAGTCTGCGCGGCCGGCTTCTGCATACCTCTCCGCGCCAGATAACGCGCCATTCGTTCATACCACATTGTGGCAGCCTGGTTCGGCGATCGCTCTGGATGCGCCTGCAACTGTCTCGTACGGATCATCCGGATTATCCGCCCTGCATTGCCCAGCACCAAAAACGCCAGCGCGAGCGCCACGCTAATCGCGAACCAGCGTCCGGGCGAATGTCCCACTGTTCGCTGGCTTCGCCGCGCCCAATTCAGCAGCCGCTCATACCGCAGCCGGGCCCACATGCGGCCGCGCTCCCAGAAGCCCCGCGTCCCGCTTATCAACGACTGTCCTAGAACGTACTGATGCGAGGTGTCGTAACTGACCACCCACTCCCGCCAGAACGACGCCGCAGCGTCCAGGTAGAGCATCACCCTTCCCCAGCCTTGCGGTGACTCAATCGCGCCGCCAGGGGTGGGATCGAACGTGACCCATCCGTAACCGGGGAAGTAAGCTTCTACCCAGGAGTGCGCATTCTTCCCCGAACCACGTAGTAGCCGGTTACATCGTTGAATTCGTCGCTGCGGAATCCATTCACCACGCGCGATGGAATGCCGAGCGTCCGCAGCATCACAGCCATCGACGAAGCGAAGTATTCGCAGTGCCCCTGCTTGCGCTCGAAAAGAAAGTTAGCCAGCGGATCGGCAACCGCTGAGCGCGGCAACTGCAGCGTGTAGGCGTAATGCGACTGCAGGTATCTTTCCACCGCAATCGCCTTGTCATAGTTATTGGAGGCGGAACTCGCGATCTGCGCCGCCAGACGCGGAACACGAGGATCGAGTTTTGGTAGTTGCAGATAGGCCGGGGCAAATTGTGGAAGATTGTTTCCCGCCGTTCGAAGTTCCGCGGCAGCAGGAGTTGAGATATCTGAATCGGCCTCGTAAATGCTCACCGAGCGCTGGCTGTCCAGATCAGACACGGCTCCGCCGCTATCGATCTGCAACGTGCGATACGCTCCCTCCACCCGGCGCGCCCACGGAGCCAGAAAGAAAATGTTGGTTCCAATCGGCTCCATCAGCACGCGGTAGTGGATCAGGTGATAGCGCGAAGTCCAGGCCCGCGTAACTCCCTGGCCCAGGAGTGGAATGCGGAAGCTTCCATCCGCCTCGCGATACAGCACATACTGCTGGCGCGGGTTAGACCAGTTCTTGCCGTCGAAATTCGCCAACGCCACGCCGCGCCACGCCAGCGCGTGCGTGCCGTCTCGGTCCCCGTCAATCTGGATGTGCATCACCACCGCATCCGATTGCTGAATCTGCCCGATCCGCCCCAGTTGCACCTGGTCGCTGAAGCCAGTCGAAAAATCCGTGCCGAATGAATAGCCGCCCAGGTAACCCGCCGACATGCGGGGCAGCAGGAAGAACATCGCCGCGGCGCCAATCAGTATCATCAGCACCAGGCCAGGCGTGACCCGTGCCAGCGAGAAGGCCAGGTGCCGGTGCTCCTGCGTGTCGCTGGAGTGTCGCGCCTGAAAACGCGACGCCTGCCCAGACCGGCGCATCTCCATCAGGATGAACGTGGCCACCGCCATCAGCATGAATACCGCAAAGAAAAACATAAAAACGCTGTCGACGGTCAGCACCGCCGACGCCAATACCATCAGGAAGGCGAGGATCGCCAGCGTCGTGTAGTCGCGATCGCGCCGCAGAGAAAAAGTACGCACCACCACCGCGAACAGCACCAGGTGTACCGTAGCCGCCAGAAAACTGCGGGAGATAAGAAGGTAATCCGCCCCGTAGAAGACGAAGTATCCAATCGTGAGGGGCGTAGTCCAGTGCTCCGAAATCACGACGGTCCGCCCAGTCGCCAACATGTAGCCACGCAAGGCCAGCGCCGCCCCTGCCAGGATCATGGTCGGAAGATCCAGACCTCCAGTGCTGGCCAATGTCCCAAACCCAACCAGCACAAGTAAATAGACAGACAACTCGAAGTATCGGTTAATCGCCTGAGACAGCGGGCTCAATTCGAGTTGTCGGCTGGTCTGCACCATCGAAAGTAGCGGACGCGCTCAGAGCCTGTCCGCCTCTAAACAGTTTTGTTCAAGCCCCTGAGTTTCGGTATCTGGGCTAAGTCTATTGTTCGACAAGTTCTATCCAGAAGGGAAGGCTTTCGTGCCTCTTTCTTGCACCGAAAGTCACCGCCCCTTTGCGCGCGCCGCTGCGATCACGCACTCCCCACCGGAATCGACGCTTTTCTTTGCTAGAATCATTCAGGTCAGGCATCGGTCTCACGCGACGTACTCTCGCCAACCCCGCCAGGTCCGGAAGGAAGCAACGGTAACGGGCTCTTGCGTGTGCAGTGGGCCCCCGGTGCCTGGCTTATCTTAATTTCCCGCATCTCAAACAAACTGTCATCCTGAGCAGAGACTTGCGTTCCGCGAAGCGGAGCGCAAGTCGGAGTCGAAAGCCTGCCCTGAGCGAAGCCGAAGGGGACCCCTTGCATCTTTACAGCGTCCTCGGCTCGAAGGAACCTTCCGTCACGGACGTTTAACTTGCGAAACTCCCGCCGCACGCTTCCGTCCGCAGCAGTGCGTTTCTCATCCGCGTTAGACTTTCTCGCTCCAATCCTGCAAAATACTCCCTTCATACTCAGGAGCTCTAATTGACCACACCGATTCGCGCCAAAATCAGCGCCCTCGGCACCTACGTGCCGCCTAAGCTGCTCACCAACGCCGACCTCGAAAAGATGGTCGACACCACCAATGACTGGATCCTGGCCCGCGTCGGCATCCGCGAACGCCATATCGTCGAAAAAGGTGTGGCCACCAGCGATCTCGCAGTAGAAGCTGCCAGGAAGGCTCTCGCCCAGCGCGGCCTCGCCCCCAGTGACCTTGACGCCATCATCGTCGGCACGGTCACGCCCGACATGTTCTTCCCCTCAACAGCCTGCCTCGTCCAGCACAAACTAGGCGCGGAAGGGGTTTGGGGATTCGATCTCTCCGCCGCCTGCTCCGCCTTTGTTTACGCCGTGCAGACGGGCGCGCAATTCATCGCCACGGGAACCCACAAGCGAGTCATGGTGATCGGCGCAGATGTGATGTCCTCAATCATCGACTATGCGGACCGCGCCACCTGCGTGATCTTCGGCGACGGCGCCGGCGCGGTAATTCTCGAGCCCGCCGAAGACGATTCCGTTGGCCTGATCGACTTCATCCACGAAGTCGACGGCTCCGGCGGATGCTTCCTGCAAATGCCCGGCGGCGGCAGCCTCAACCCGGCAACCCGCGAAACCGTCGACAAGAAAATGCACTACGTTCACCAGGACGGCCAGCAGGTCTTCAAGTTCGCCGTGCGCAAGCAAACCGAAGCCTGCCTGAAACTGCTCGAACGCAACGGCCTCAAGGGTTCCGATATCGACGCCTTCATCCCCCACCAGGCCAACCTGCGCATCATCAACGCCACCGCCGAGCGCCTGGGCCTGCGCCCGGAAAGCGTAATCGTCAATATCCAATGCTTCGGCAACACCACCGCAGGCACGATTCCATTAGCCATGAATACTGCCGTAGAACAAGGCAAACTGAAGAAGGGAAGTCTGGTCCTGATGGCCTCAGTAGGTGCCGGCTTCACGGTAGGCGCGGCCCTACTGCGCTGGGCCTTCTAGACTGGCTTATGTGGGGACGGCCGCCTTCGGCCGTCCCGCCGAGCGAAGCGAGGCGCCCCAGCCACCGCGGTCGTAGTCCTTAACCGCTCCTGATCCTGGGTGACCAGCAGGGTGGAGCAGCGCTTTAGCGCTGCGTCCCAGTTGCACCGCGGATGATTGGGCTTTTGCCCCCGAGGTACGTTCGTAACGCTCCCGCGAGCATTTCGATATCCCCAACCAGCAACCGACTGTTATGTTTTCCCGAGCGTCCGCCCCACGTGGGGATGTGGCGGACGAGCAAGGCTATGCTTCGTGCCACATGCTGCTGCTTCTTGCTGGCTCTCATTTCGCTAAGCCAAGCGGCTGCCCAGAAGTCGAAAGACGACTCACAAGAAACCAAGCTCCTGATCATGGAACACCTGTGGAATGAAGCCCAGGTGAATCGCGACGCCCGCGTGCTCGACGCCATGATCGGCAGCCAATTCATCAACACCGAGTACGATGGCGAGGTTAGCGACAAAGCCAAGTTCCTGGCCGACATCAAAGACCCGCAGTTCAAACCCACCAGCCTGACAATTCAAGACGTCAAGGTCAACATGTACGCCGACGCAGCCGTAGTCATCGGTATTTATCACACCAAAGGCATGTACCAGAACAAACCCTACGAGCACTTCGGCCGCTTCACCGACACCTGGATATACGCCGAAGGCCGCTGGCAATGCGTCGCCAGCCACACCAGCCTGTTGAAGAAATAATCCAAGTACCACCCCCCGGTTTTCCGTTACTCGTTGTTCAGAGGTCGTATCGCTACGGTCGACCTGCGGCCAATCGGAACGTCCGGAAGGAATGAGACGTATATGATTTACAGGACAGACATCAAAGCTGCGTCGGAGAGGAATTATGGGACTGGAGACCTCGACGCTGTGAAGGCGTTAACCGTTGCCCTAGTGACCTGCATAAGCGTGAACTCGGCCGCGGGGCAGGAAAAGGCGCAATCCGCTGCTCAGACCGGAGCAACGACCGTCACGGCAAAGACGGCCGAAGCAAAAAAAGATGGCCGCGCCGACGTCGATGCCCATGCGGCCGAATGGTTAAAGCAGAGCGACGTGCCCAGCGTAGCGGTTGCATACGTCGAAGATCGAACTGTCGCGTGGACAGCGGCGTATGGCGAGCAGAGTCCGGGGGTCGCCGCGACCGGAAAAACGCTGTACAACGTGGCGTCACTGACGAAGCCCGTGACGGCGGAGACAGTTTTGCGACTGGCCTCTGCCGGCAAACTTTCGCTGGACGAACCGATGTGGCCGTTCTGGCTCGACCCGGATATAAAGGATGATCCCTGGGCCAAATTGCTGACGCCCCGGTTGTGCCTGTCGCACCAGACCGGGTTTGCAAACTGGCGGCGAATGACCGGAGGAGTGCTGAAGATCAGGTGGCGCCCGGGAACCCAGACGGGATATTCAGGAGAGGGATACAACTACGTTGGCAGGTTTGTCGAAAAGAAGATGGCGAAACCGTTCGATGTGCTGGCGCAGCAGACCGTATTGATCCCATCGGCCTGAAGGAGACGTCGTTCACCGCGAAAGATTGGTATGCCGGACGGCTGGCCGTTCCCCATGGGCCAAAGGGAGAAAAGCCGGTAGATCAGGTTGTGACCACTTGGAATGGCGCAGACCAACTGCGGACGACAATCGGCGACTATGCGAAATTCGTGGCGAGCGTGATGAACGACGAGGGTCTGACGAAGGAGATTGCCGCAGAACGCGCGATCATGACGCGGAATCAATTGACGCCGGAAAACCTGGAGAAAGCATGCAACGAAGCTGGCTACCCGGACCCCTGCACGGTGTCGGCCGGAATGGCTTTGGGATGGGAAGTAGAAACCGTGAATGGAGTAAAAATTCTTGATCATGACGGCTCCGACTGGGGAGTCAAGACCTTCGCGATGTGGGTGCCCTCGCTTGGAATCGGAGTGGTGGTTTTCACGAACGGAGAAAATGGGGAAGAGGTAATCCGAAAAGTCGTGGAGGCCCTGTACCCGAACAAACTATACATAGCCACCATGTGAGCCGAGATACGAAGGTGCGCAGCACAACCAGAGAGCAGGGTGCCTGATCCTAACGTCGCTATGCGCCAGCAGTTCAGAAGCCGAAGCCTGAAGCCCGGCGAGCAATGCGTGGCCAGCCACACCAGCCTGCTGAAGAAGTAAACGTCATCGCCGCCGCTGCGGGCATGCTCCAACGCATCTATTGCCTATAAAAACTTTTGATAACGGAATTTGCTCCCCATCCGCTCGCCTATGATCTAAACACGATGATCTAAGCAACCACTCTGATTTCTTCGACTAGAGTCAGACTGATTCCAATGCAAGCCACCCCCGCCCGCCCCGCTGGAAGCCCTGCTGGCTTTCGCCATACCTCAGGCCAAGCCGGCCTTAAGTGGGCCACCCGTCAGCCACTTGCGGGAGGATAGGCTCAACCTAAGCACTAGGAGCCCAACGTGACAATCCGGAACGCTGCCTTGCAAATTGCAGCCGTGGCGCTGCTCATCCTGATGGCGTTCAACACCTATCTCGCCATCGATCACCTAAAGGGAATCCAGGCGACTGCGGCTCTCAGCCTGGAGGGTTCCAGTGTGCAAGCTGGCATCGCCCGCGTCTGGCAGGATTTCACCGACATGGAGACCGGACAGCGCGGCTACCTTCTCACCGACGACCCTGCCTACCTGCAGCCTTACGTTGACGCAAAAAACGGGATCGCTACCGACTTCGCCAATCTTCGCTCCTCCTTAACCAATCGCCCCCAACCCGAGCAGGCGCTCGAAACTCAACTGGAATCCCTCGCCGCCTCGAAACAAGCCGAGATCGAGCGAACCATCGCTTTGCGCCAGCAGGGATACCGCCACCGCGCCTTCCAGCTCGTGCAAACCAACCAAGGCAAACAATACTCGGATCAAGCTCGGTCTCTCCTGTCTTCATTGTCTTCCCTGGAAAACAGCCGCTCTGCGGCGCTCGAAAAACAGAGGGACGCTAACTCCAGCCAAGCCATGTCGCAAACCATCGCCGCCAATTTGGGTTTGCTTGTGCTAACCGCAGGCCCCTTCCTGCTCATCCGCTTCCACGAGCGTGCCCTCGAACGGCAAGCCACAGAAAGCCGGCAGCAATTAGCCGAGCGCGATTCGCAACTGGAGAAACTAACCAGGCTGATCTCTGCCGCCGACGACCAGACTCGCGCCCAGATTGCAGCCATCGAAGAAAATGCCCGCCTCTTGCTTGAAAAATACGACGGATTTTTGCCCCCGCTCGGCTATGCCTGCGCCCAGCAAATCAAGGAGGCAACCGCACAACTCGAACAACTCCGCAAGCATCTCCTCGCCCACCCAGAGTCCGACCTCCACGAACAAGCGGCCTGACGGAGGGCGGCGCGGCGTTGGGGGCGCAGCGGTCCACCGTTGCGATAGAAGTGCCACAAACGTCAGGTCGGGGTGCCCCATCCTTAACGTCGCGCTCTTTGCGACGTTAGGGTGGGGATTTTGACTTCCCATCTCGAAGTGACGCGGCGGCGCACTCGATTCGCGTTTTGGCTTGAGTGGGGATTTCCCATCGGAAACCCAGCCCTGGCGCGCGTCGAGTCGCGAAGCGACGGCATTCGCTAGCCCCGCAGGTAAGTGCGGGGAAAACGAAGTCAAACGGAACCGAGTCCCGTCAGGGACGGCACCCCACTCCCGCCTTCGCAAAGTGCGCGAAGGACGGGGCACCCCCTGTGTCGGAGATGCGACCGAGATCAAAAACCTAGGCCACCCGCCACAGGGACTTCCCAGTCACTCAAGGAATTTCCACAAGCCACTGTGACATCCAACCTTGTCCACAGCCCATCCCATGGGCGATCATAGTCGAGGCCGTGACGGTTGGCAGAAGCCAACTCGTCGCGCCCCGAAGTCCTTTGTTTCACGGATTTTAGTATCTAAGTTCTTTGACATCCGGATTTTGCGGGGAATTTCCTGCTAACGTGATGATTCCAATGAGGGGTGGGGGAGGGGGATACCACACTTTTCAGTTCACGAGCGATCGATCGAACGCTCGCCACAACGACGCTCCAAACTTTATTTCCGGAACGATATCCACTACGGCCGCGTCATCTTCTCCGGCCTCACCAGCTGATCAAATTCCTCACCCGTAAGATAACCCAGCTTCAGCGCCGCCTCGCGCAGGCTGCTGTGTTCCACGAGCGCTGTGTGGGCAATCTTGGCAGCTTTGTCGTATCCCACCTTCGGCGCCAAAGCCGTCACCAGCATCAGAGAGTTCTTCACGTACCAATCCACCTTCGCGCGATTGACCTCGATGCCCTTGATCATGTACTCGACATATCCGTGGCAAGCGTCGGCAACCAGCGTGACCGAGTGCAGAAAGTTGTAAATAATCACCGGCTTGTAAACGTTGAGTTCGAAATTACCCTGCGAGCCGGCGAATCCCACCGCGGCGGTAGCACCGTGAACCTGCACGCAGACCATGGTCATCGCCTCGCACTGTGTCGGATTCACCTTGCCCGGCATGATCGAAGACCCAGGTTCGTTCTCCGGGATGGAGATCTCGCCCAGTCCGCAACGCGGCCCCGAAGCCAGCCAGCGAATGTCGTTCGAAATCTTCATCAGCGAAGCCGCCAGCGTTTCCATCGCACCCTGCGCGAACACAATCTCGTCATGCGCCGAAAGCGCTGCGAACTTGTTCCCATGCGATCGGAAGGGAAGTCCCGTAAGCTCGGCAATCTTCTTTGCAGCCCGCTCAGCAAATTCAGGATGAGTATTCAGGCCAGTTCCGACAGCAGTTCCGCCGATCGCGAGATCGTAAAGTCCCTCGAGCACCTGTTCCAGCCGCTTAATGTCGCGTTCGAGCAAACTTGCCCAGCCGCCAAACTCCTGGCCGAAGGTCAAAGGCACAGCATCCTGCAAGTGCGTGCGTCCGATCTTGACTACGTCATTGAATTCTCGCGCCTTGGCCGCGATCGCATCATGCACATTCTTGATCGCGGGAATCAGCACGTTCTTCACCTGTGATGCCGCGGCAATGTGCATCGCCGCCGGAAACGTGTCGTTCGACGATTGCGACATATTCACATCATCATTGGGATGAATCGGCTTCTTCGATCCCATCACGCCGCCCGCAATCTCAATGGCGCGGTTCGAGATGACTTCATTCACGTTCATGTTGGTCTGCGTGCCGCTGCCCGTCTGCCAGATGCGCAGCGGAAACTGGTCGTTCAGCTTCCCCGCAATTACTTCGTCGGCAGCTTGCACGATCAGCTTGGCCTTTTCGGCCGGCAGTTTGCCGAGGCCTTGGTTCACGAGCGCACACGCCTTCTTGAGGATGCCAAACGCGCGGATCATTTCCGGCGGCATCGTGTCGCGCCCAATGTTGAAATGCAGCAGCGAGCGCTGTGTCTGCGCTCCCCAGTAAACATTCGCCGGGACTTCGATCTGCCCCATGCTGTCGGATTCAATTCGCGTGCGAGCCGCCGGTTCTGCGGAGATTGACATGAGATTCCTGATTAGCGTGATGAATGAAGTAACCGCAAATTATAGCGCGGCCCAAGCATCCGCCCTTGCCGTGCTTCCGTTTAACCCGTCTGTAAGAAAGTCAGCTTCTGCGCGTGCTAAAATCATCGGCTTCTACCCGTGCCTCGATGGCCGATGCAACGCGCCACGGACTTCATGCCTCATTTTCTCGCCGCCGCGGAAGTTGAAACTCAACCGAAGGCGCAACTCCGTTCGCTTCCCGAAATGCGCACCGACGTCCTGGTCATCGGATCCGGGCCGACCGGACTGGCCTGCGCCATTGAGGCGCAGAAGATTGGACTCAAAGTCATCGTTCTCGATAAAGGTTGTCTGGTCAATTCACTTTTTCACTATCCCGCGGGCATGACTTTTTTTACTACGCCCGAACTGCTCGAAATTGGCGACATCCCTTTTACCACCGCCCTGCAGAAGCCCACTCGCGAGGAGGCTCTCGAGTATTACCGCAAAGTCACCGAGCACTACCATCTCGACATTCGCCAGTACGAATGGGTTAAAACGGTGATGGGTGAAGACGGAAACTTCAGCATCACGGCCACCGACCGCGCCGGCCGGCCTCACGACTACCGCGCCCGCAAGGTGATCGCCTCTACCGGATATTACGATCTAGCCAATCAACTCGGCCTGCCCGGAGAAGATCTCCCCAAGGTTTCGCACTATTACGCCGAAGCTCATCCCTACTACGACACGGATGTGCTGGTGATCGGCGGCAAGAATTCCGCCGCGATTGCCGCTCTCGATCTCTGGCGTCACGGGGCCCGCGTAACGCTGGTCTATCGAGGAAGCCAACTGCATCGCCACGTCAAATACTGGATCAAGCCTGACATCGAAAATCGCATCAAGAACGGAGACATCGTGGCCTATTTCGACAGCCGGGTGCAGGAGATCGGTGTCGACCACGTCGTCATCGTCACGCCGCGTGGCCCAATCCGGCTGAAGAACGACTTTGTGCTGGCCCTGATTGGCTACCATCCCGATTACGACTTTCTACGCAGCATGGGAATTGAACTCTCTGAGGAGCAATGTCGTCCGGTCTGCGATCCCGTGACGCTCGAGAGCAATGTGCCCGGGATCTACGTTGCCGGAGTGATTGTCGCCGGCTCCAGCACCAACGAAATCTTCATCGAGAACGGCCGCTTCCATGGCAAGCAGATCGCCGACGATCTTAAGCGCAAACTGCGTCCCGCCTCATAACTCGTCCGTACCTGGAGTCCCGCGTGCACGAGCTCAAAACCCGGAAGCCGAAGCCCGATCTTTGTTAACCTAGCCACACTCGCATGGAACTCCGACCCGAGCAAGCCGCTCCGACAATTTCGCTCGGGTCGTACTTGC
>CAWBSN010000019.1:77500-219483 GCA_963791445.1 uncultured Acidobacteriaceae bacterium | reverse complement strand
CCGAGGCCGCGATGCGGGACCTGCTTCGCCTCGGCATGGACGTCGCCCGCCTGAACTTTTCTCACGGCTCGCACGAAGAACACGCCCGCAACATCGAGCGCCTGCGCCGCGCCGCCGAAAAAGAAAGCCGCAGCGTCTGCATCCTGCAGGATTTGCAAGGCCCCAAGATCCGCACTGGACGCCTGGAGCGGCACGAACCCATCCTGCTCGAGAGCGGCTCAACCGTAATCATTACCCCGCGTGACGTCCCCGGAACTCCCGCGTGCATTTCCACTACCTTTCCCGACCTCGCAAAAGAGCTCACCCCCGGTGCTCGCATTCTTCTGCGCGACGGCCTGATCGAATTGCGCGTGCGCACAGTGCGAGGCAAGGATGTGGTCTGCGACATTCTGAATGGCGGAATGCTGGGCGAGCACCAGGGCATCAATTTGCCCGGCACGGCTTTGTCGATTCCGGCCCTCACGGGAAAAGACCGCAAGGATCTCGAGTTCGGCCTCAAGCATGGCGTGGACGCGGTTGCACTCTCCTTCGTCCGCTCCGCCGCCGATGTGAACATGGTCAGGCGGATCGTTGCCGGACGTGGCAGCGACACTCCCCTCATTGCGAAACTGGAAAAGCCGCAGGCGATTGACCATCTGGAAGAAATTCTGGGAGCGTGCGACGGAGTGATGGTCGCGCGCGGAGACCTGGGTGTCGAAATGGCGCCGGAAAAAGTTCCGGTGATTCAGAAGCATGTTATTCGCCGCGCCGCGCAGTGGCGCAAGCCGGTGATCACGGCCACGCAAATGCTTGAGTCGATGATTGAAAACCCGCGCCCCACGCGGGCCGAGGCCAGTGACGTGGCCAACGCCATTTTCGACGGCTCCGATTCAGTGATGCTCTCTGCCGAAACGGCCAGTGGGCGTTATCCTCGAGAAGCAGTCGCCATGATGTCGCGCATCGTCGTCGAGGCCGAGAGCAACATGGGAGAGTTTACGCTGCCTCGCCGGCGCCGCGACCGCCACGGCCTTTCCATTGCGGAAACTATTTGCGAATCCATTGCCCACGCTGCCGAAGACCTGCCCATGGGCGCCATCGCCGTTTTCACAGAAACCGGCAACACCGCGCGCATGATTTCCAAATACCGCCCGCAAGCCCCCATCTACGCCTTCACCCACAACGCAACCGTGGCCCAGCGCACTAATCTTTACTGGGGAGTGCAGCCCGTGAAATGCGATCAGGCGCTTTCCATCGATCACATGGTCGATCTGGCCGAGGAGGAGCTGCTGGGCCGCGGACTGCTGAAGTCGGCAGACGTGCTGGGCGTGGTCGCGGGTACGCGCCAGGCTTCCGGTTCCACCAACTTCATGCGCTTGCACACGGTCACTACGGAAGAGGCTGACGCCGTCCCGCGATCGAAACGCAAGCGCACCGCCGCTCGTCAGAAGCTATAATCGCCGGGTATGTCGCAGGAGTATCTATCCATCGCGATCTGGGAACCGCTGCCCGGCATGGAGGCGGCTTCGCTCGCGACCATCCACGAACTCAACGCCATCGTCTCGAACAAGGGATACGGCCGCGATCTGCTTTACCGCGGCGGCGATTCTCACTACATACTGCTCCGTTACTGGAATTCCGAACAGGCCCGCCGTACTGCGCAAGAAGATCCCGAACTGCTTCGCTGCTGGGCCCGCTTGGGGAACGAGATTCAGATCCTTAAAGTTTATGAGAAGCTGGAGGAAGTCGGCGTGTAGGATCGCCAGACTCGCCTGCCTGAACAGAAAACGAGCCAGCCGTCGTTGATGTCCATCGAATGATGTCCATCGAATCCAGCCCGCAAGTTCTTACCGACGTTTCCGTAGACCCCTTCGTGCGCGGCCTTCTGCACCGCCCTGCAAGCCCCAATGGCGACGGCCTTGTTCTGACCCACGGCGCGGGATCGAACTGTCAATCTCCGCTGCTGGTCGCGTTGGCGGAAACTTTCGCCGAGGCTGGCTTCATCGTGCTGCGCTGCGATCTCCCCTACCGTCAGGATCGGCCCTACGGTCCGCCCGGACCGGGCGACGGCAAACGCGATCGCGCAGGCCTGAAGAATGCGATCGCAGTCTTGAAGAATCTCGCGAGAGGCCGCGTATTTGTCGGCGGCCATTCCTACGGCGGGCGCCAGGCCAGCATGCTCTGCGCCGAGATCGCAGAGAAATCCCCGGAAGAAGCTGCGAGACTAGCCGCCGGCCTCCTCTTGCTGTCTTATCCTCTGCATCCGCCGCGAAAGCCCGAGCAGCTCCGCACCCAGCATTTTTTCCACCTGCAGACGCCCGCACTCTTTGTCCAAGGCACTCGCGATCCCTTCGGCTCGATCGCAGAGATCGAGCAAGCCTTGAAGCTGATACCGGCGAAGACGAAGCTGCTGACTATTGAAGGCGCAGGCCACGATTTGGGATTCAAGGGAAAAGCCGGGCGGGACAAGTTATCGGGAAACGTGTTGTCGGAATTTCAGGAGTTTTTCGCGAAGTAAAAATTCAGAGGTTAACCCGCATTCGATCCGTGTAAATCCGCGTATCCGTGGCAGACCGGTCTAGTTCACCCAGCCCGACTTCGACCCGCCGTTGCCCTTGTTCGGATCGTCATCCGGCGGAATGTAATTGCCGTGCTCGTCGAAATGAACGTCACGGTCGTGCTTGCGCATGTAGACTTCAAACTTTCTCGCCGCCCGCCTCCGCCGCCAGCGGTAATACTCGTTGCGCGCCTCGTAGAAACGCTCCGAGACACGCAGCGAAATCCCCTCGAGAAAAACGCGGCATGCCACACGTATCCCGCGCCCAGCCCCAGAAGCGAGACGCAGTAAAAAAGCGCGAAGTGGTTGAGCAGCAAGTAGGCCGTCTCCAGGCCCGCAATGCCCAGAACAATCCACTTCACCGGAATCTGAATGGGGAGCGGGAACAGCATCAAGGGCGCGTCCCGATTAAAGAGATAGAACACCATCAGAATCGCGTTCGCGGCCGCAGCGCTGCCCCACGCCGGGCCCCTTGCAATAACGCCGGTCAGCGAGAGAACGAAGCCGGCAATTCCCGAAACCGCGATGCTGCTGAAGAACAGGCCGTAAAAGCCAGCCCGGCCCACGCGCTCCTGCACCGCTGCCCCAAGAAAGTAGACCCCCAACAACGACAGAACAAATTCCAGCGGATCGACATACATGAAGGCGTAAGTCACGAACTGCCACAACCAGCCTTGCCGAATATGTGCCGGATCCAAAATTCCCAACGCCAGCACGGTCGAACCGGCCGCCGGGGCAAACGACATCAACAGAAGAATGACCACGTAAATCGCAGCACTGGCGATGATGATCTGCCGCACCGCACCGCGAAACGGCGGCAGCATCATCTCGAAGGAAGTGTTTCTTGGCATGAACTCGGAACCGTCTTATCGCTCTTGTCTTGCTCTTTATCCTATCAGCTTCCCTCTCATCGCTCCGGCACGGGCACGACTGGCAAACTTCGATGTCCCTCCGCGTCCACAGCCCTGACCGCAAAGATGACATTATCCTTCGAAAGGTTCAGAGTGGCGCGCAGAACGGTGCCAACCTTTTGGACGTGTTCCCATTCCGGGCTGGTCGTGGCCCGCCACAGAACCTCATACTCCGCCGCCCGCCCGCCCGGCGACCCTTCCCATGTAAGTGTCGAATCGTTCTGCAGATCCTTGGTCAGCAAGTGCACATTCGCCGGAGGCGCCGGAGCCGATGCCAGCGACGCGAGCGTCGCGGCATTCAAATGCGCCACATGCGCCACATAGTCGAAGTCTACGAACTTCGCCAGGTCACCATATTCAATGCCATTCTCGGTGCGGACGTTCTGATGCTGGTGATGAAAGTCCTCGCGAAACTCGGTGAAGCGTACCGCAGCAAAGCCCTGCTGATTGAACGAAGAGTGATCGCCGCCGCGCAAGTACCGGTCCAGCCGGAACACCAGCAGCGGCTCTACGCCCACATCCTTAGAATAAGCGCGGCCCACATCGGCGATGTAGCGTGCCAGTTGCCGCGACCCGGAGTCGTTCTCCCCGCCCAGCGCGCGAATCCGCCGGACATCCTGCTCCGCCGCCGCGGCGGGCAAGCCCTCAGAAAAGACGCGCACCACGGAATGGTCCTGCTCCGCACTCTTATCGCCGCCGACGATGTCATTATTCAGCACTGCCTCGATGTCCCAGCCCTCGTCTTTCGCCATCTTCGCGAAGTGGCGGCTGCCGTTCAATCCCTGCTCTTCGCTCGCCACCGTCAGAAAAATAATCGTTGCCGGAAACTTCATTTTGCTCAGCACCCGGGCGCATTCCAGGCTGACCGCGGTTCCGCTGGCGTCGTCGTTCGCGCCCGGAGCATCCGCTTTCACGTCGAGAGTATCGCTGGGGCGCGAATCGTAGTGCCCGGTCACCAGCACGATGCGCTTCGCATTCTCCGCGTCTGCCCCCTTCATAACCGCATAAACATTCGTGATTTCGGTAGGCTGCGGGATGCGGTCGCCGGCCGGTTCAGTGAAACTGTCGGTCTTCACTTCCAGGCAGCCGCCGCAATCTTTCGCGTAACGTTCGAACTCAGACTTGATCCATTCGCGCGCCGCGCCAATCCCGCGTCCCGCAGCAATCGCGGTCGGGTCTTGTGCTGACAGCGTCAGTCGAGTTCCAAAGCTCGCCAGCTTCTCAATGTTCGCCCGGATACGCTCCGCTGAAACTTGCTGCAGCGCGGTCGAAATGCGGCCATCCACGGCCATCGGTTCCGCAGCGCTGGAACCGGCCTGATTCTGCGCAGAAGCCACGGTGGCCAAGCTAAGCACCAGCCACACAGCCACAAGCAACGGTCTTTTCTGGAAGGGAGAAATCATGTACGCTCCGGCGTAAAGAAATGTCAAGGGCGAAGGCAGTTTTTCCCCAAGATTATAAATCCCCCGCCCTACCGCGCTCACCCCTTGACCTGCGGCGGGGAAAGAATCTAAATATTATGGAGCGTATCTAAGAGGTCATCGAAGTATGCCATCAAATGGGAGTGGAGGAGTCATGGTTCTTTGTCCCGAATGCGAAACCGATCTGGATGTAGAAGAGGAAGAGGTCGACGAGGGCGAGATCGTCTCCTGCCCGGAGTGCGGCACGGATTTCGAAGTCGTGACCACCAGTCCGCTGGAGTTGAAGGCGATCGAGGCCGGCTACGTGGAAGAGGAAGAAGAAGTGGAAAGCGAAGACGGTGACGACTCCTAGGTTCCAATTCACCGCTCTGCTCGCACGCCCGTCCTCCATCTGCCTTCTGTTTGTTTTCTTCTGCACCGCTCTGGGCTGGCAAGTCCTGCCTGTGGCCAGTGCGTCTCCCGCGTCCAAGAACTTGAAACCGACCGATCCCTACGCGCTCATCTTTGGGACGGTCTGGGGCCCCGACGACCGCCCCGTCTTTGGCATCACCGTTAAGATCCGCCGCGTGCCGGATAAGAAGCCCAAGTGGCAAGTCTATTCCGATCATTCCGGCGAATTCGCCCAGCGGGTTCCCGCCGGCCAGGCCGACTATATGGTCTCGGCCGATCTCAAGGGCGTGAAAATGACGGACGGTTCCCCGTTACATCTGGCGGAAGAGGTCCCGGTCCACGTAGAGTATGACGAGCGCGTGGACATTGGTTTGCACTTGACGAAGTAAGCGGTTCAGGAGACAAGAGGAATAGGCAAGTATGGCTTCTAGAATGTTTTTCAGAAATGCTTTCCTCATGGCCGCCGCGCTCCTGGTGGTTGTCTCCGTGGCTGTCCATGCTACTCCCGACAACAAGGACAAGCCGCAAGGCCGGCTGCTGTTGGGCAAAGTACTCGACCAGCAGGATAATCCGGTGGTCGGTGCCATCGTCTACGTCACCAACCTGCGCACTCACGCGGTGAAGACCTACATCGTTGGCCCGGAAGGTACCTATCGTTTCCCTGGCCTTTCTACCACGGATTATGAGGTCTATGCCCAGTTCAACGGCCACAAGAGCGACACCAAGTCCGTCAGCCAGTTCGATGACCGCTCTCAGGTCTACATTGATCTCAGAATTGACCTGCGATGAGTTCGCCGTTCACGAAAAGAGGAACTTGCCATACAACTTTTGCTGGTCGGCAGGGTTCAATAGGGAAAGAAGGTCTTTTTTCGGAGGAGAACCTTGAAATTATTGCGCTTGCTTCACGATAAGAATCGTTACGCTTGGGCTGCGGGGACAGGGTTCGCGGCCTTGGTCTTGACGGCCGCTGCGGCGCTGTCGGCCGGTGCGCAACAGGGCGCGATGAGCCCCTATCAGGGCGAGAGAGATGGCGTCAGCGTCGGCGGCAAATGGATGGCGTTCCGCTCGGAGGACAAGATCACCGCCGCGAAGAAAGTCCGCTTCGAGCTTGTGGCGAACAATTATTTCCGCGAAGATCCGGACTACAAGCCGCGAGTCGAGCTGTATTGCAGCAACGGCAAGTACGACCGCGCGAACTTCGATCCCGGTACCCGGCTGGGACGCCCCGATTACCCCGGCTTCTGGGGCCAGCCTAAGATGGAGGTTCGTGTCCGCTTCGATGACAGCCACGACAATAAGGGCTGGAACTGGGTAGCCGGCCGCTTCCTTTCCATGGATAAGGGCACGGTTCGCGGCGCCATCGGAGCCCAGGTCTTCAACGTGGAAGTCAGGACCAGGACCGGATACGCGATTGCCGAGTTCTCACCCGGGGGCTTGAACCTGGATGAGGTCAAGCGCTCCTGCGATCTGACGCCGAAAAAGCCCTAGCAACGGCTGAGGCTGAATCCGGTTACGAAACTGATAAGGGCTGGGCCTGCGGGCTCGGCCCTTGTGACTTTAGGCGCAGCCCGGTCAGCACTTGCGTGCCAGCCCCTTCTGCTGTTTCACTTGGACTATTCCAGCCGACTTGGTTGGGTTGGGAGAGGTCAAGCTGTTGGCGAGGTCAAGGTAAAGATGGGCGGAGGCGTGATCGAAGGCGCGGCGTTCCTGCTGTTCATCGTGGGAGTGTGTGTCTACGTCATCATCCTGTACAACGAACTGGTGCGCCTGCGCAATGACAATGACCGCGCGTGGGCGAACATTGATGTGCTGCTCAAACAGCGGCACGATGAGATCCCGAACCTGGTCGAGACCGTGAAGGGCTACATGCAGCACGAGCAGCAGACGCTCGTGGCGGTGACGCAGGCACGGGCCGCGTCCATGAACGCGGCCAGCATCGGACAGAAAGCCCAGGCTGATTTAACCATGACGGCCGCGCTGCGCAGCCTATTTGCCGTCGCGGAGAATTATCCGCAGCTCAAGGCCAACGAGAATTTTCTCAAGCTGCAGAACCGCATCAGCGAACTGGAAGAGCGCATCGCCGACCGGCGCGAGTTTTTCAACGACGACGTCAACACCTACAACACCCGCATCGGCCAAATCCCTGAGGTATTCTTGGCCAGCTTTATGGAACTGAAACCCCGCTCTATGTTCAAGGTGTCGGACGAGGACCGCAAACTGGTCGAGGTTAAATTTCAGACCCAGGGCGCGGCTGGAGCGTAGGGACGAGTATTTCCGCCGGGACATTTGTGATGCTCCAACTGGAACATTGTATCTAGGCAATCCTCCGTGTAGGCATCGATATCTGCAATACCTCTGAAGTGAACCATTCGATTCGCCTTTCCGACGCGCTGCCGCATGGAACCGCATTGCATCTCAGCGTGCAGTGTATGGAGAATCCAATCGCGTTCCATGCATGCCTCAAAAAGTGTGCAATTCTAGACAGAAGGACCTGGTGAGTTGCGCTATTGTTGGAATCAAACCCACGTGCGGGAGGAAGGGCGTACAACGATGGCTAAAATTTTGCTGGCTGAGGACGACGCTGCCGTACGCGATATGTTGCAGACATCGCTGGAACGTGACGGTTTCGAAGTCGTTGCCGTAGCGAGCGTGAGCGAAGCGTTGAGCCGCATCGCTACAGAGACCTTCGACGTATTGCTTTCTGACCTGCACATGCCGCTGGCCGGCGATGGCTTCACGGTGGTGAGCGCCATGCGGCACACGCATCCCGACGCTGTGACGCTTGTACTTAGCGGTTATCCGGAACTGGAGGAGGCCTTGTCAGCCATCCGCCTGCAGGCTGACGAAATCCTGGTGAAGCCCATCCAAATCGCTTCGCTGAGGGAAATCATTCACGAAAAACTCAGGCACCCTGTAGTTCGCAGGCCCCTGACGACGGTGAGTGTGGCCTCAATCCTGGAGCACGACTTGGAGGCTACGGTTCAGGCGTGGATGTTGCTAGTCGGGCAAAACGAAGAACTGACCTGCATTCAGATGAACTTTGAAGATCGCACCGGGCATCTTCCCAATCTTCTAGCCGACCTGATTTACCGTTTACGCATGCCTGCCACCGGGAAAGCCAGTTTCTCCTTCGCCGCGCACGAACATGGAAATCTGCGCCGTCAGCAAGGCTATACGGCGGCGATGATGGTCGAGGAGTCACGAATCCTACAGGTCAGCATCTTCAAGACGTTGCAAAATAATCTGTCGAGCGTTGACTTCAGCCACGTTCTGCTCGACGTGATGACGATCGCGGATGAAGTGGACTCGCAATTGAAGCAGGCGATGCTTAGCTTCGTCGGACCTGTACCCGCCCAGTCCGCGGCCTAGGCGCTACGCCCAATCCGCTCTGTACCAGCCGCGAATTCAATCTACGCCAGCTGGCTTCTTTGGTGTAGTAAGTCAGCATGATGGTGCCTGCCTTCCCGAACCATTTCACTCTTGCTGAGCCTGTGCGCCACTGAGCCGCATGGGATGAATCTCGAATCGGTTCAGGCCCGCCTGCACCGAGGGGTCGTTCTCGCCGAATTGGCGGGCTTCAGCCTCGCTATCCACCTCAAGGACCGCCAGTCCGAATGTTCCGCCGGTCGCCATCACGGGGCCGTACACGAGGACTCTGTGGGCCGCAAACTCCCCTTGAAAATAGTCTGCATGCTGCTTCATCAGGAGCTTCTCGTTGTCGGTGATGTCTTGCGGAAAGGTTGGCCGCGGAGGGATCAGCTTGAAGAAGTAATGCTGTTTGGGCATGGCAGTGCAATTTTACAAGCACACCAGCAACTCAACACGATCCAACTATGCCAGCAATTTGGCAGCGTCTTTGGCGTAGTAGGTGAGGATGATGCTGGCCCCTGCCCGCCGTATACTTTGCAGGGATTCCATCATGACGCGGTCGCGTTCGATCCATCCATTTTGCGCGGCGGCTTCGATCATGGCGTATTCGCCGGAGACTTGATAGGCCGCGAGCGGCAGGTCGAAACGCAGGCGGGCGGCGGCGATTACGTCGAGGTAAGGCAGCGCCGGTTTGACCATGATCATGTCCGCGCCTTCTTCGATGTCGAGTTCGATTTCGCGCATAGCTTCGCGCAGGTTGGCTCCATCCATCTGATAAGAGCGGCGGTCGCCGAATTGCGGAGTCGAGTCGGCGGCTTCGCGGAACGGACCGTAGAATCCCGAGGCGAACTTGGCCGCGTAAGAAAGAATGGGCGTGTTCTCAAAGCTGGCATCATCGAGTGCGCGGCGGATAGCGGCGACTCGGCCGTCCATCATGTCGGAGGGCGCGATGATGTCGATGCCGGCGCGGGCGAGCGAGACCGAAGTGCGCGCCAGCAGTTCGAGGCTGGCATCGTTGTCGATCTCGAATCTGGATTCAACGGCTTGGGCCACCATCGATGCCAGCTCCTCGATCACTTTTTCTTTTTCCTGGCGGCTTTTCACCGCCTTCACTGCGATGCCCCGCCGCGTGGCATTTTGCAAAGCGTCTCGGGCCGCAGCTCCCAGCGATTGCGGCGTAGAACCCGTCTTTACGACGCCACAGTGTCCGTGCGACATGTATTCGCAGAGGCAGACGTCGCCCATCAGAATTAAGTCCGGAACCTCACGCTTCAGGGCGCGGGCGGCCTGCTGCACGATGCCGTCCTCAGCCCAGGCTCCCGTGGCGACGTCATCCTTCTTGTCGGGAAGACCGAAGAGAATCACCGAGGACACGCCGAGCGAGTGAACTTCCCGCACCTCTTTTACCGCCTCATCCACCGAGAAGTTGAAGACACCCGGCATGGAGCGAACCGCCTTGCGCACACCTTCGCCAGGACAAACAAATATGGGGTAGACAAATGCATCAGGAGTGAGGCGCGTTTCGCGGACCAGGTCGCGAAGCTGAGAGGTGCGGCGGAGACGGCGAAGACGGGTAACAGGAAAGGCCATGCGAACCACTTCCAAAGCTGATTCTAGCAGGAGTCGGCGCGGCCCGGAGGTGGTACGGTCTCAGGTCTTGGGTCTTAGGCTCAAGGAAAGGATGCTCAGGACCTAAGACCTGCCAGGTGACGATAGTAACCTGCTGGGGCCGGAAGCGAGCTGAGAATCGCCGCTCTTATCCATAAAATTGAAAGACATACATAACATGAGAGACTGATGAGCCGGTTCCGACAATATCGCTGGTTTGTGCTTGCAGGCGGGATCACGCTGGCATTCGCCGCGGTGTCGTTGACCGTGCCGCGCGGTCCGGCGCTGGCCGCGATTTCTGATGTTGGATCTCTTTTACTGTACCTCGCAGTTGCAGTGGCCATGCTGGCCAACGCGTGGTCGGAGCGGGGGGCCAACCGGCGGTTTTGGGCATTGATGGGCGCGGGAAGCGTTCTGTGGGCCGCCAATCAGGCGGCATGGGTCTATTGCGAGGTGCTGCGTCGCACGGCACCGCCAGATCCGTGGTTCATGGATGTCTTTCTTTTTCTCCATCTGGTTCCGATGATCGCGGCAGTTGGCTTGCGTCCGCATCGGACCGAGGGTGAGCGAAAACTCCGCGTAGGTGCGCTGGATTTTCTGCTGCTGCTGGTTTGGTGGTTGTTTCTCTATGCGTTCGTTGTGTTCCCCTGGCAATACGTGTCGCTGAATGAGGCGGCATACCACAGGAACTACAGCTCCCTTTACATGCTTGAGAGTGGCGTGCTGATCTTGATGCTGGGACTCGCCTCCCGGGGCGCGCCTGCGGGATGGAAGAAGGTGTACCTGAACCTGTTGACGGCAAGTGGACTCTACGCCTTCTACGGGGCGGGATTCCTGGGCGTGACCCTGACGTTCGCCAAAGGGGAATACTACTCGGGAAGTCTCTACGATGTTCCGTTGATAGGCGCTGCAAGTTGGATGGCGGCCACCGCGCTGACCGCTCGTCAGTGGAAGCCAGAAGCGGCTCCAGCCAAGGCGGATGACACCTGGGGTGCGATGACACTGCGACTAGCCATGCTGGCAATGCTTTCCTTGCCGGCGCTGGGACTCTGGGTCTATCGATGGGACGCATCACTGCCGCAGGCGCGCACTTTCCGTCTTTTCACCGTGCTGGCAGCCATGCTGGTGCTGGGCGTGTTCGTTTTTGTGCGCCAGTATCTGCAGGATCAGGCACTGATCCATTTGCTCGGGGACTCGCGTCGCAGCTTCGAGAACGAGCAACGCCTGCAGAGCCACCTGGTGCAGCGCGAGAAGCTCGCTTCTCTGGGCCAGCTGGTTGCGGGCGCTGCCCATGAGATCGACCATCCCCTCACCGCAATCATGGAGTATTCCGAGAAGCTGTGGTCGAACCAGCGCTTGACCAGCGAGCAGGACACGCTGGTGCGCAAAATCGTAAATCAATCTCAACGGACCCGCGAGCTGATCTCGAACTTGCTGAGTTTCGCGCAGCAAAGTTCCGGGGAGAGGACGATGGTCGATCTCGGCACACTTCTCCAGCGCAGCGTACAAATGCGCGAGCTGCAGCGTCATGATCAGAAAATTCGCATCGAGACCGTGATCGAGCCGAACCTGCCGCGCGTCTGGGGTGACGGCCATCAGCTGTTCCAGACTTTCGTCCAGATCGTGGAAAACGCTTTAGACGCGCTGGAGGAAGCGGGTGGAGGCTCGCTCCAGGTCAGCGCCCAGCATCATCGGCAAGAAGTCGTCGTGCAGTTCTCCGACAGCGGGCCGGGCGTCAAAGAACCGCATCGGGTGTTCGATCCTTTCTACACCACAAAACCGATCGGCAAAGGCACAGGCTTGGGACTGAGCGCCGTGTATGGCGTGGTGCAGGATCATCGCGGACAAATAACCTGCCAGAACAAGCCGGAAGGCGGAGCGGTGTTCGTGCTGCGCCTGCCCGTGGCGAAACAAGGCGACAGCCAGGCGCTGGCAGCCGTCCAGTCGTAGAGAGCCCCGCTTCGCATCTTCATCCGAGTCCCGCCCTTCCTGTAACATGAATTCCGGTGTCCGAGGCAATGTCCGAAGCGATGTCCGAAGCGGTGTCCCAACCGCTTACCCACAACTCCGCCCGCGTCCTTGAGTTCGACGCCTGGCGTGAATTGCTGCGCGGATACTCGTCTTCGCCGCTGGGCCACGCGAGAATTCGAGCCCTAGCACCTTCCACCGATTCCGCCTGGATTGCCGAGCAACAGGAGCTGACCGCCGAAGTGCGAGAGTTCCGCCGCGTGGGTGGGAGCTTCGATTTTTCCGGCCTGCTGGATATTACAAAGCTGGTTGAGAAATCTCGAATCGCGGGAGCTGCGCTCGAAACCACCGAGATTCGCGACGTCCTGCTGGTGGTAGACCGCGCTGCCGAGTGGCGCGAGATCGCCTTGCATCCTCCCGCGAACATGAGGACGGAATGCCGGCGGCTGCGCGTGCTTTCCGAAAACGTGCTGGACTTCACAGACTTCTTGCGTTCGTTTCGAAACAAGATTCTGCCCGATGGCACGCTGGACGACCACGCTTCGTCCGAACTGGCGCGCATTCGCCGCGAGATTGAAAAGCAGAGGCGCGTGATTCAGGAATCGCTGCGCGGATACTTGCGCCGCCTGGCTGAGGACGGAACCGTGCAGGATGAACTGGTCACGATCCGCGGCGAGCGCTTTGTCATCCCGGTGAAGATTGAGCAGAAACGCCGCGTGCAAGGTGTTGTGCATGGAGCGAGTTCGAGCGGCCAGACTGTATTTGTTGAGCCTCTGGAGACCATCGAGCAGAATAACGAACTGGTTCGCTTGCTAGACGAAGAGCAGGCCGAGATTCATCGCATTTTGCTCGAGATGACGCGGCGCATCGGTGAGCAGTCGGCGGCAATCCTGGCCTCAGCCGAGGTCCTCAGCGAGCTGGAACTGCAGTTCGCCAAGGCGCGCTTCGCCGAAGACTACAACTGCGTAGCCGTGCAGTTAAGCACGCCTGCCGCAAGCCAGCACGATCCAAGTGGGGACAGCCGTCTCGGAGAGCCTGCCCTGAGCGGAGCGAGCCTGCTTCTGCACAATGCCCGCCACCCGTTGCTCGAGCGCAATCTTAAAGCTCAAAGGCGCAGCGGTAGTCCCAATCAGCGTCGAACTCGAAGGCGCCCGCCGGCAGCTTGTGATCACCGGTCCCAACACGGGAGGCAAAACAGTAACTCTCAAAACAGTGGGGCTGTTGGCCTTGATGGCACAATCGGGAATTCCAGTTCCCGCCGACCGCGCGGAAATGCCGGTGTTCGATGCGGTGCTGGCCGATATTGGCGACTACCAATCGATCGAGCAGAATCTCTCGACTTTTTCAGCGCACGTCACCAACATCGATTTCATTTCGCGCACCGCAACCACTGACTCTCTCGTGCTGCTCGATGAACTGGGCTCAGCCACCGACCCCGAGGAGGGCGCAGCGCTGGCGGTTGCGATTGCAGGATACTTTGGCCGCATCGGCTGCATGACGGTGATTTCGACCCACCACACGTCGTTGAAGGTCTATGGTGCGAACACCCCAGGTGTGATCAACGCTTCGGTGGGCTTCAACGAGACCACTCTGCAACCTACTTATGAATTGAAGATGGGAGTGCCCGGAGCCTCGGCGGGAATTAACATCGCTCACCGGCTGGGGCTGAATCCGGCGATTATCGAAGCGGCGCGGGCGCGTCTGGGCTCGCAGGCGCGCGATGTCGGCGAATTTCTCGACAAGCTTCACGCCAGCCTGCGCGACGCAGAAGGCGAAAGGTTGCGTCTGCAAACCCGCGAACAGGATCTGGAACGCGAGAAGACGCGCCTGGCGGCCGAAGGCAAAAAAGACCAGCAGGCCAAGCTGCGCGAGATGGAGAAGAAACTCGAGAGCGTGCTGCGCGATTTCGAATACCACGCCCGCGAGGCGGTGAACGCCATCCAGGAGCGGGCCGCGGCCCAGAAGCTGTCGAAAGACGCGGAGCGGCGCATCGCCAAATTGCGCCGCGAATTTCGCGAGCAGTTCGATTCCACCGTCGTAGCGCATGCCAGCGGCGCCGATGAGGGCGATCCTCATGCACAGCCCCAGGTCGTCAAGCACGTTTCCGAAGGCGACAGCGTCAAACTGAAATCAACCGGCCGTGCGGCCAGGATTTCGCGCAAGCTAGATGACAACCACTTCGAAGTGGAAGTCGGCGCGATGAAGATGAAGATCGCGCGCGACGATATTGCCGAAGTGCTGAGCAAAGCAGCGGATTCTCCAGTGAAGGCAGCGCGCGCGCGTGGGATTTCCGTGTCGCTAAATAACGAAAACGAAAGTCAAAATGCAGCGTCGGAGATCAACGTCATTGGCTTTAACGTGGACGACGCGACTCGGGCAGTCGAGAAATTCGTCGACCATGCATTTCTCGCCGGCCTGCCACGCGTGCGCGTAGTCCACGGCAGCGGCATGGGCATCCTGCGGAAAGCTTTACGACAGGCGCTGCAACAACATCCCCACGTAGAGTCAGTAGCCGAGCCCCCGCAGAATGAGGGCGGCGGCGGAGCCACGGTAGTGGAGTTGAGGGTGTAGGTCTGTCATCCTGAGCGGAGGAGTATCGTCCAAAGGACGCTAACTCTGCAGTCGAAGGATCCCTGCCGCCGCTCCAGCGCCTTCCAGGATGAAGGTGCAGTATCTCAGCGGCCGTGTCGGGTTCCGATCTGGCACGGCTGCGTCCTGATTATCCTCGATGTCATTCTTTCCTCTGTAGGAAACTCTCGCATCCTGTCATCCTGAGCGAAGTAAGATCGTCTGAAAGACGATCTTGCGCAGTCGAAGGACCCCTACCTTACAATGACGGCCAGAGAGTGGCGGAGCTACTGCGTATACATCATGGGCAGTCAGTCGGGAACCCTCTACATCGGTTTCACGGGCAATCTCCACAAGCGAGTGTTCGAACACAAGTTCCATCAGATAGAAGGCTTCACCAACAAGTACGACGTCGAGCGTCTTCTGTACTGGGCTTCTTACGACGATGTGCACAAGGCCCTCGCGCGGGAAAAGCAGTTGAAGGGATGGTCCCGGGCGAAGAAGACCGCGCTGATTGAATCGAGGAACCCGCACTGGCTGGACTTGGCCAGAGAGTGGTACCCGTGGATGACAGGCAGCGGTAAAGCAATTAGGGATGCTTCGACGCCGGAGGCTCGTCCTTTGGACGATCCTCCTCCGCTCAGCATGACAGACAGGAAAGTCCGTCACTGACGCCAGCTTTTCGTGAGACTGGGTACTGTCATCCTGAGCGCAGCATTATCGTCCAACGGACGATAATACGGAGTCGAAGGATCCCTGCCGCTTCCCCCACCCTTCCCAGGAGTGTGCCGAAACCGTCAATTCCGCCGCCTTTTCCTATGCCACCAACGGGATAGATTCGTATTCCACAGTTTCTCCACAGCTATCCCCGTCCGGTATATTCCTATCAGCGGCACTCTCGCTGACAATCCTAAAGGGAGACGTGTCGCCCTCAGCTCGCGATTCCATCCATGCCCACTGAAGATTTCAAAGAGACGGTGAAGCAGCAGGCGGACATTGTCCGCATCATCGGCGACTACATCAAGCTGAAAAAAGCCGGGGCGCAAAATTATTCAGGCCTCTGTCCCTTTCATGGGGAGAAGACACCGTCGTTTTCGGTGCATGCCACGCGCCAGTTTTATCACTGCTTCGGCTGCGGCGTTTCAGGAGACGTCTTCAGCTTCGTCCAGAAAATCGAAAACATCAGCTTCCCCGAAGCACTCCGGCTAGTGGCACAGAAGCTGGGAATTGCGTTGCCGAAGACGACGTACTCAAGTCCAGCGGAGGCGAAAGAAGCCAAACTGCGCGCGCAGTTGCTCGACGCTCAGGAGCGCGCTGCCGCATTTTTCCAGGAAAGCTTGAACCGTCCCGAGGGAGCAAGAGCGCGCGAGTATCTGCAAGGGCGCGGGCTGGACGAAGAAACCATCGCGCGCTTTCGCATCGGCTACGCCCCGGATTCCGGCTTCCTGCTCCGTGACCGCCTGGCCGGCGAATTCAGCGAAGACGCGCTGCGGGAGAGCGGCCTGTTCTCCTGGAAAGAGGGTGCCCCGTCCTCGTCCGTCCGTTCTTTGGACGGACAGGGCGGGGATTTTGATTCGGAGCCAGCGCCGAAGCCCGAAATCCAAAGCCCGAAGCCCGCATCCGCCATGTATTCCAAGTTTCGCAACCGCGTGATGTTCCCCATCGCCAACGATGCAGGAAGAATCATCGCCTTCACCGGACGAACCCTGGCCGCCGATGAAAAGTCCGGTCCAAAGTATTTGAACTCGCCGGAGACTGGCATCTATTCCAAGAGCCGCGTCCTCTTCAATCTCGACAAAGCCAAAGAAGCGATCCGCAAACTGGATTACGCCATCCTGGTCGAAGGTCAGATGGATTGCATCTCCGTCTACGCCGCCGGGTTTCACAACGTGATCGCCAGCTCGGGCACCGCGTTTACCGAGATCCAGGCCAAGCTGCTCGGGCGCTTCAGCAAAAACGCAGTAGTCAACTTCGATCCCGACACGGCGGGAGCCAAGGCCACCGAGCGCACTCTAGGCCTGCTGGTGGAGGAAGAATTCCAGATCAAGGTGCTGACGCTCGAGCAGGGGTTCGATCCTGATCTCTTCATTCGTCGCAAAGGCAAAGACGCTTACGGCGAAGCTCTACGCCATTCGCAACGATACTTCGACTATCTCATCGACCGCGCCCGAAGCCATTTTCCCGGACGCACCGGCGAGAGCAAACAGAAGGCAGTGAACTACCTGCTGCCCCACATTCAGCGCGTCCCCAGCCGGATCGTCCGCGATGAATTAAGCCAGGAGATCGCCCAGAAGCTGGGCATCGATTCGTCAGTCTTGCGCCAGGAATTGCGGCATGTGGCGTCGGAACGTTCGGCAACCGCAGTGAAAGTTCCAGCCGAGGCGCAAGCCACCGACGCCGAGCGAATTCTGATCCGCGCGCTGGCCTCGGCGCGCCAGATCCAGGCGGGCGAGCACGTCTCCGCCAGCGACGGCGCTCATGAGGTTATAAAACGTGAGGTTGTAAAGGACGAAGAGTTTGATCCCGCTCGCCAGGCGCAGTACGCATTTCAGAGCGAAGGCCTGCATCGCGGCCTGGCGACCGAATCGCTGGTCGAGGCCCTACTCAACGCCGGGGCCGAAGTTGCCGATGTAATGGAGGTGCCATGCTCCGAAACCGAGCGCCGGATGCTGGCTTCCATCCTGTTGAAAGAGGACGAGGAACTCAGCGCCGAGCGTCTGGAGGGCGCGGTCCGCGCCCTGCGCCGCATTCACCTGCGCCGCCGCCTGGAGCAGGTGCAGCGCGAGCTAACCAAGCCGGGCGTTAGTGACGATAAGGTCATCAGGAACGAATTGCTCCTGGAAAAAGATCGCCTGAGCCGGGCACTGAGGGATCCCAGCTTGGCTGAGCACGGACTGAGAAACGCCCCAGGAAATAAGAAAAGTGCATGAAACAAAACGACCATTAAAATCATCTAACTATTTAGCGGAGTTATAGATAGCGGCAACCGGCGGGGAGCTTTCGGGGCAAGTGATAGACCGGCCAGTACTTATGTGCTAGAATCCATAAGTTTGTGCTAGGCGCACAACTCCGCGCTACCCCAGATTCCCACCTGAACAGGCCGTATCACACGCTCCTCGCGGGCGAATTGAAGGATTTGAGGAACACCTCTTGGCTCTTGAAGACAAGTACGACGACATAAAAAAGCTGGTCGATGCCGGCAAAGAGAAGGGATACCTGACCTACGACCAGGTCAACGAATTAATCCCTCAGGACGTGGTTAGTCCCGACGACCTGGACGACCTGCTCACGACGATCGGCACGCAAGGCATTGACGTGCTGGAAGGCCCCAAACTGCCTTCCGCCGCGCTCGATAAGAAGTTCGAAGAAGGCGAAGAGGGCGAGGACGTTGAACTCGACCTCACTCCCGGCGCTCTCGAAAAAACCAACGACCCCGTCCGCATGTATTTGCGCGAGATGGGAACCGTTCCCTTGCTCACGCGCGAAGGCGAAGTAGAAATCGCCAAGCGCATCGAGCGCGGCCAGCTGCGCGTGCTCAAGGCGCTGTCCCGCTCTCCCATCGTCATCCATGAACTTCTTGCCATGGGCGAGGACCTGAAGAAGGGCGTGCGCTCCATCAAAGAAGTAGTGACCTTCGATGAAGAAGAGATCACCGACGAGATTCTGCAGAACCGCTTGAACGAATTCACCGGCAAGATCGACGCCATGGCCAAGCTGTACAAGAAGGCCGGCATTCTGCAGGAAAAGTACGTTGCCATGTCGCAGAAAAAGCGGCCCAAGGACCATCGCCGCGCCCGCCGCAACCTGGCTCGCGGCATCGTGCGGGTTTCGCTCGCCGTCCGCAAGCTCGGATTCACCAACGCCGAGCGCAAGCGACTGATCGACCGGGTCAACAAAACCGTCGACAGCATGCGTTCACTCGACCGCCAGGCCGGGAATCTCGAACGCAAAGCCGACGCCACGCGCAGCGAGGATCAGAAAAAAGAATACCGCCGCCAGGCCCGCGCCGTACGCAGCGAGATCGAAAAGCTCGAAGTCGAAGCCGGCCTCCTGTTCCAGGAGATCAAGCGCACCCAGCGCGAGATCATCCAGGGCGACATGGACGCCGAGCAGGCCAAGCGCGAGCTGATCGAGGCCAACCTGCGCCTCGTAGTTTCGATCGCGAAAAAGTACACCAACCGCGGCCTGCAGTTCCTCGACTTAATTCAGGAAGGCAACATCGGCCTGATGAAGGCCGTCGACAAGTTCGAATACCGCCGCGGCTACAAATTTTCCACGTACGCCACGTGGTGGATCCGTCAGGCCATCACCCGCGCCATCGCCGATCAGGCGCGCACCATCCGCATCCCGGTGCACATGATCGAAACCATCAACAAGCTGATCCGCACCTCGCGGCAGCTGGTGCAGGAACTCGGGCCGCGAGCCCACGTCGGAAGAAATCGCTAAAAGAATGGACATTCCCGTCGCCAAAGTGCGGAAAGTCCTGAAGATCGCGCAGGAACCGATCTCCCTCGAAACCCCAATCGGCGAAGAAGAAGATTCACATCTCGGCGACTTCATCGAAGACCGCGCCGTAGTCTCTCCGGCCGAAGCCGTGATCAACGTGAACCTCAAGGACCAGACCGGCCAGGTTCTGCGCACGTTGACCCCACGTGAAGAAAAAGTCATCAAAATGCGCTTCGGCCTGGAAGACGGCAGCGAGCACACGCTCGAAGAAGTAGGCCAGTCGTTCGCCGTGACCCGCGAACGCATCCGCCAGATCGAAGCCAAGGCGCTGCGGAAGTTGCGGCATCCGTCGCGCTCGCGCAAGCTGCGGGCGTTTATGGATGGAGTCAGAGACTAAGGGGTCAGCCGCGAAAGTGGCGTGAGAGTGCAGCCCAGGGCGCAAGCCTTGGGCTTCGTTTTTGAAGGCGCAAAATCAAAGCCCCGTAGGGGCGGCATATGATAGCCCAGGACGTAAGTCCTGGGTAAGTCCGCAAGAAATGGAACCGAGTCCCGTAGGGACGGCAGAAACCCCTTCTCGGAATATTCCGCTCTCGCAATGAGTGTCCGGTACTGCTCTCGGACTCCTCCTGCGAATCAGTAATCCTACTTATAGATATTGACGGACTTTATTCATCATGTCATACTCAGAAACATGAGTACAACTGAGAAGCCAGAAACCGTGTGGTTCACCACGAAGGGGCAGGTTGTCATCCCACTTCGCCTGCGCAAGCAATTCGACATTGAGGATGGGACAAAGGCCGTGGTCCAAGCCACACCGGAGGGAATTCTTCTCAAGCCCATGACTGCGGCGCTCATCAAGCGCGGGCGCGGCATCCTCAAGCGCGCGCCCGGAGGCAAGCCGCTGACGGAAGACTGGGCCGAGCACAAGAAGCAGGAACGGGCACTCGAGGGACGCCATGCCGGCTAAAGTGCTCGACAGCTTCGCACTGATCGCCTACTTCCGCGACGAGCACGGCGCGGAAACAGTGGAAGATCTGCTCGTCGCCGCCGGTAAGAAAGACAGCCCGCTCCTTATGACCGACGTGAACTACGCCGAGGTGAAGTACTCCATTGTGAAGAAGGACGGCGCACAGGCGTGGGCGGAAGCCGCGAAGGTCCTCGAGGGCCTGCCCATTGATTTTCATTCCACAACCCGCGCGCTGGCCCACACCGCGGCCGATTTCAAGGCGCGCTTCAAATTGAGTTTGGCCGACGCCTTTGCCGCCGCGCTGGCAAAGGAAAGGAAAACCGAACTCGTCACCGGCGACCCCGAATTCAGACCCCTCGAAAAGGAAATCAAAATTTACTGGCTCAGATAATCGCAGCGAACGTCAAATGGGCTGCTCGTTGTTACGGGCAGATCTCCCAGATATTCGCGGAGAACCGAGCCTGGATGGGGTGGATTGTGCATGCGCTTAGCAGTTCCTCGCAAGCTCACCGGAGTTCGTCTTCCGGCTCAGGCGCAGCCTTCGGCGCATTCCGCAGAAACTTCATCAAGCCCGCTCCAGTTGCCTTCCCAGCCCGCTTCCGGAAGAAGTCGGCTGCGGTTTCCACGACTCCCACCTTCTGCGCAACCGCAGAGGCGATCCACTGATTCAAGGAGACTCCATCTTCTTTCGCCAGGCGCTGCGCAGCCTTCTTTATCGAGACAGGAAGCTTTAACGGATAAGTTGCCCTACTCATAATTTCACCTTCTTCAGTAATTCCGCCGGGCGCATGATGGAAATCCCGAACCGCTCGCCCGCCTCGGCAAAATCGGCCACGTTGTATGTAACGATAGCGTCTGCCTCGCCATTGATTGCTGCCTCCAGGACCATTTCGTCATTCGGGTCCCGCGTCTGTGGCCGCCATAGAAAATGAACTTCGACGGGCTCGACCAAGCCAGCAAGTTCTGCCAGGAACTCGTCAATCTGAAGCAACGTTAGGCCGTGAGCCAGCCGATGCTCAGGACGCTTCAATACATCCTCATATTCCAAGAAGAGCGGAGGAGTCGCCAGCAGCCGTATCCGCCTCTCAGCCACCAACCGCAAAACCGCATTGCCAGCTCCCAACCGCGTCCGTAGCCCGGCGACGACGATGGAGGTATCCACTACCACTTTTAGCACATCCTATATGATATCACATCATATAGAGTATCCAGCGCTGAACATGGGGCCCCTTGTGGAAATCGCCCCCAAATTTTCGGCGGGATGACCTTGTCTTCCGATTGCTTTTCCGGCTCAATGGAAAGATCAGGCGGCATTAGCAAATTTTCACCGAATGCCGCCTTTTCGTTCTGAGGTTCGTGGGGATGAGGATGCGGAAGCGGAAGCGGAAGATTATCGTAGACAAGAAGCACCGCGGCGAATGGGCGGAGATGATATTTATGACGCGCGCGACGGAGCTAGGGATCGCGGTCAGCAAACCCTGGGGAGAGACGCGAAGTTATGACTTTGTGGTGGGGCGTCCGGGGCATTTTGTGGCGGTGCAGGTGAAATCTACTACCTCAGCGTTGGAGCAAGGATGGGTTTGCAAGTTGCGCGGGAGCAAGCCGTATCCGCCCGGATCCTTCGACTTTCTGGCCGCCTACATTGTGTTGGAGGATGCCTGGTACATTATTCCTGAAGAAGTGGTTCTAGGCATGGATAATATCACGCTACACAGTGGGAGTAGCTGGGCGAATTATGAGAAGTATCGGGAGGCATGGTACCTCCTTGGTGCCGCTGCTGGCCGTGCCCCGGGACGGATCGATAGCATTCAGGGTTGTGCGGAGGAGTTCTCAGCGGTGGCGATGCCGCCGCAGGCATACACCAAGGTCCCTCGCTTCGCTCGGGATGACAATTACGGCGGCGATCTTTTTCGTAGTTTGTTCAGTCGGTTATTTCTTCACGGCGCCTAGGTTATTGAAAAGTCGAGGCGCTCATTTCCACTGCCGCGATTCCTGCGCGGATTTCCTCAGGCTTCCACAGGGAAGTCCTATCGTCCACAGTTTCTGCACAAGGGGGAAATGTTTTTCGGTTGCGGGTCGCAACATTCTGACTGAGAGTGAGTGCAGCGCAAACGTGGAAATCTCAAAGCTTGCCGGATGATGATTGCGGTGACGCCGGTGGCAGCTGGCAATTCTCGAGGGTGAATTGCTGGGGGAAATTGGAAACGCGCGCGAGCGCGAATCGGTTGCCCGGGCATTGCGGCCTCCTCTACAGTCTGCTCCTTGAGCGGGCTGGGCCGCTGGCCAACGCAGGGGTTGCAGAGAAGCGATTCTGCGAATCATATTCACAGAGTTATGCTCTGCGGCCAGTACTGGTAAATGCGGCACTCTTCTTTTTGGCGAGCGCTGTCGGACCAGTACCGTCGGCTCGCTGCTCCTAGCGGCGGGAAGGCAGGGCGAGAGATCCACGAGCGATGCGGCTGGGGTGGCTGGCCCCGGCCGCATTTATTTTTTGCAAAACCTCTTGCCACGGATTTGCGCGATGGGCCACGGTGCTTCTCCTCCAAGTGTGCGCGCTCTTTGTTAGGGTCCTCTTTTCACAGGGCCTCCACAGGATATTGCACAGCCTCCACAGCTTCTGCACAATTCAGTGGGCAAATTCGCTTTGCATTCGCTTATGCTGCGCCGACAATTACGGTAGGTAGAGTTGGTGGCCAGCAAAACTAAACTCGAGCGGATAGGCAGACGCGTAGACGAGCTTTACGCCTTGTGCGAGAAGATCGCTCTGAGAACGCTTCTGTTCGGATGTTTTATGGCTGAGCTCGCGAAGTTTGTCGCTTGGCTGTTTCGATGAACACATTTGTCAGGCGGAGTATCCGATGAACATCGAAGCGTTCTACCGTAACGATGACGATAAGAGAGACCAGCACTTCCGCCTCTCACAGCTCTCGCGATTTCCCGGAGAGAGATTAAAGACTTGTTTTGTCATTGCTTCCACAGAAAATCCGTAGGTTGTCAACAGATTATCTTGTTTGTTCGCCCGCTTTTCGCCCAGCACTTCACTATCGTGCGTGAGTCCACGATTCACCAAGTGCTTCTGCCCGGGTTTGCAAGGTGGATTCACTCGATCGGGACACCCTTTACAGAAGTCTTTTGTTCGGCATAAAGTAATGATTCGCCTTATGTTCGCCTCGTGTCGACGGGGTGCGAGGCGTTAGTGGTCGTGTGCGCAAATGGCAACTACCGATTACAACATCAGCACTCTTCCTGCGAACGTAGAAGCGGAGCGCTCGATTCTGGGCGCGATTCTGCTGGACAACTTTGCTTACAACCAGGCTGCGGAGCATTTGCGGATCGAGGATTTTTCGCTGGATTCGCATCGGCGGATTTATGGGCGGATGGTCGATCTGGCGGAGTCGTCGCGGCCGATTGACATGATTACACTGATCGACGAGCTGGACCGGCACAAGGATCTGCAGGCGATTGGCGATGTGGGCTATGTGTCGAGTTTGCTGGATGGGGTTCCGGACCGGCCGAGCATTGAGCACTACGTCAAGATTGTGCGCGACAAGGCGCTGCTGCGCGGGCTGATTCATGCGGCGAACACGGCGATTGCGCGGGCTGGTGATCAGTCCGATGCGGCCGAGGAAGTGCTCAGCGACGCTGAGGCTGCGATTTTTCAGCTGTCGGAGAAGCGCATTGGGCGCGGGTTCATGGGCGTGCAGGAGATCGTACGCGAGTCGTTTGGGTCAGTGGATGCTTTGCTGCAGCGTGGGCAGCGTATTACCGGGCTGGCTACGCATTATGAAAATCTTGATGAGATGACGAGCGGACTGCAGCGGTCGGATCTGGTGATCATTGCGGCGCGGCCTTCGATGGGGAAGACTGCGTTTGCCATGAACATCGCCGAGAATGCCGCGATCAAGGACCAGCAGGTGGTGGGGGTGTTTTCGCTGGAGATGTCGCGCGAGGCGCTGCTGTTGCGACTACTCTGTTCGACCGCGGAAGTGGATGCGCACAAGATGCGTACCGGTTCGCTGTGGCAGGATGACACCAAGAAACTGGTGCGGGCGATGGAGCATCTGGCGCACGCTCCGATTTTTATCGATGACACGCCCGGCATTTCGCTGAGCGAGATGCGGGCCAAGGCGCGGCGGCTGAAGCAAGCGCAGGGCAGGCTTGACTTGATTATCGTGGACTACTTGCAGCTCATGTCGGGTGGGAGCAAGCGGTACGAGAATCGCACGCAAGAAGTGTCGGCGATTTCGCGAGGATTGAAGGGACTGGCCAAGGAAATGAGCGTGCCGGTGGTGGCGCTCTCGCAGTTGAGCCGGGCGCCGGAGAGTCGGGGCGGGGATCATCGTCCGCAACTTTCTGATCTGCGCGAGTCGGGGTCGATTGAGCAGGATGCCGATCTGGTGATGTTTATCTTTCGGGAAGAGGTTTACCGGCAGGACGATCCTGATCTGCAGGGGAAGGCCGAGATCATTATCTCGAAGCAGCGTAATGGGCCGACGGGCAAGCTAGTCTTGGCTTTCCGGAAGAACTGTACCCGGTTTGAGATGATGGCTGAGGGGGGGATGGCGCCGGAGGAGTGATGCCAGGATGAACGTGCGACTACGGGGGCTGAAGCCCGTGTCCATTCTTGGAGCTCTACGCGGCGCTGAAGCGCCGCTCTTCCACGGTGCTGCAGGCGTTTCCGAAGTATTGAGGCGGTGATGGTGCCGGCAGAAAGCAGATTCCTCACTTCCGTTCGGAATGACAAGGGTCTTTATCTTGGCGGTTCCGCGAAGCCAGCCGAGTGCAGGAATGACTGTAGTTTTGCCGTGGTAAGTACCTTAGGGGATTCGGGTTGCGTGGGGCTGGATGTGCTGTGGAAAAGCTTGTGGAATTGCTGGCGATGAGGGAAATGGCTGGGGGTAAAGATTTGTCAGACTATTTGGGACGACTGATTTTCAGCTCCTAAGGTCCTGAATAGTAACCAGTTAGGCAATTCACTCCGCATTAACATCGGGAAGACCTACGGAAAGTCGGGTGGTTCCCACTTTGCAGATTTGCACATTTTGGGGTCACTGACCTTTCGATTCTGCTCCCCCGGCCGGACAACAAAACAACTCAATTGCTGTCTTCGCCGACCTTCAGCACGGCCAGGAAAGCCTCTTGGGGGATGTCGACGCGGCCGATGCGCTTCATGCGTTTCTTCCCTTCTTTTTGCTTCTCGAGCAGCTTGCGTTTGCGGGAAATGTCGCCGCCGTAGCACTTGGCGATCACGTTTTTGCGGATCGCCGATACGGTTTCGCGGGCTATGATTTTGGCGCCGATGGAAGCCTGGATCGCTACCTCGAACATCTGCCGAGGGATGAGCTGGCGCATTTTTGAGACCAGCAGTTTGCCGCGCTCGTAGGCGAAATCGCGATGCACGATGATGGAGAGCGCGTCTACTGGTTCGCCGGCCACCAGGATATCGAGCTTCACCATGGGCGACTCCCAGTAATCGGCGAGGTGATAGTCGAGCGAAGCGTAGCCGCGGGAGACGGACTTGAGGCGATCGTAGAAGTCGAGGACGATTTCGTTGAGGGGTAACTCGTAGTGCAACATCACGCGCGAGGAGCTGACGTACTCAAAAGTTTTCTGCTTGCCGCGCTTGTCTTCGACGAGCTTGAGAATGCCGCCGACGTATTCTTCGTTGGTCAGGATCGTCGCAAGGATAACGGGCTCTTCGACTTTTGCGATCTCGCTGGGGTCGGGCCAGCGCGAGGGATTATCGACCTCGATCAAGTCGCCATCGGTCTTCGTGATTTTGTAGCGGACGCCGGGAGCGGTGGTGATGAGTTCGAGGGCGAACTCGCGCTCCAGGCGCTCCTGGATGATTTCCATGTGGAGGAGGCCGAGGAAGCCGCAACGGAAGCCGAAACCCAGCGCTACTGAGCTTTCCGGCTCGAAAAAGAATGAGGAATCATTCAGGCGGAGTTTTTCGAGCGCTTCGCGCAGGCGGGTGTGCTCGTGCGCGTCTACGGTGTAGAGTCCGGCGAACACCATGGGCTTGATTTCTTCGAAGCCGGGGAGCGCTTCAAAGGCGGGGTTGGCGTCGTCGGTGATGGTGTCGCCGATTTTTGTGTCAGCTACATTCTTGATGTTGGCGATGAGGAATCCGACTTCGCCGGCTTTTAATTCTTCGATCTCCACCGGCTTTGGACTTTGCACGCCCAGAGTTTCGGCGTCGAAAGTTGTGCCGTTTGACCAGAGCCGAATTCTCTGGCCCTTGCGCAGCGTGCCTTGAAAAACTCGAGTGAGGATCACTACCCCGCGGTAAGCGTCGAACCAGGAGTCGAAGATCAGCGCTTGCAGGCGGCTGTCAGGATTGCCCTTGGGCGGCGGGATGCGCTTCACGATGGCTTCGAGGACGTCGGGGACGCCTTGGCCGGTTTTCGCGCTTATGAGTACGGCGTCGGAGGCGTCGAGGCCGACGGCGCTCTCGATCATCTCTTTGGTGCGTGGGATGTCGGCGCTTTGCAGATCGATTTTGTTGATGACGGGAATAATTTCAAGGCCGTTATTAATGGCAAGGTAGGCGTTGGCGAGGGTTTGTGCTTCCACTCCTTGGGAGGCATCGACTATGAGCAGCGCACCTTCGCAGGACGCGAGCGAGCGCGAGACCTCGTAGGAGAAATCGACGTGGCCGGGGGTGTCGATGAGGTTGAGCTGGTATGTGTTCCCGTCGTGCGCGGTGTACATCATGCGGACGGCATGGGCCTTGATGGTGATGCCGCGCTCGCGCTCGAGGTCCATGGTGTCGAGCACCTGGGCCTGCATCTCGCGCATGGTGAGCGATCCGGTCAGCTCCAGCAGGCGGTCTGCCAGCGTGGATTTACCGTGGTCGATGTGCGCGATGATCGCAAAGTTGCGGAGGAAAGCGGCGTCCATAGTTCAGTGGCCAGTGGCCAGTTGTCAGTTGCCAGTCAAAAACCGAATCGAAACTGGCGGCCGAACTGCCAGTGCTCTTGCTAGACTGCGGCTAATCTTTGATTTTAACAGGGGGAGGGAGCAGTTCTCAGTTTCCGGTTCTCGGTTAGCATGTTGGTATGACAAGAGCGGCTTCAGGGTCTTTCATCGCCATCGATCATGTGCAACTGGCGATGCCTCCCGGCGGGGAAAAGAAGGCGCGCGCGTTTTACGAAGGCCTGCTTGGGATGATGGAAGTCCCCAAGCCGCCGGAACTTGCCAAGCGTGGCGGGTGCTGGTTCGAAAGCGGCGGCTTGCAACTCCATCTCGGAGTGGAAAGTGACTTTCGTCCGACGAAGAATGCGCACCCGGCCTTGCTTTGCCGCGATTACGCCGCGCTGCTGCAGCGACTGCGAGATGCGGGAATTGAAGTGATCGAACCGCACGATATCCCCGGCGTTCGCCGGTGCCACGTGCACGATCCATTCGGGAATCGTATCGAGTTGATCAGCGGGTAGGGCTTGTACCGGGGTCTGACGATGGCCCGTGATCCCTTAGAGCCTTCGATCCGTTACAATCTTGCGGCCAGAGTTCTCTCAGCCAAGGTGGCGCTTATGCAGAAGCTGACTTTGTTTACTGTTTGGCTAATTGTGGGCTGTCTGCTTGCGGTTGGCGTGGGGTCGGCTCAAACTCTTTCGCCGCAGGTGCGCGACTTTGTGAAAGTTGATGCTCCCGTCGTGGCTCTAACCCATGTGCGCGTGATCGACGGCACGGGAGCGGGCGCGCGGGACGACCAGACGGTTGTCATCTCAAAAGGGAAAATCGAATCGGTTTCTAATGCTGCGTCGGCGAACGTTCCTAAAGACGCCCAAGTGCTTGACCTGCACGGATACAGCGTTATTCCGGGGCTGGTCGGCATGCACGATCACATGTTCTATCCGATGGGAAACGGCATCTTCGGGGAAATGGGGTTCAGCTTTCCGCGCTTGTACCTCGCTGGCGGGGTGACGACGATCCGCACGACTGGTGCGCTCGAGCCCTACACTGATCTTGAACTCAAGAAGGAAATCGACAAGGGCGAAACACCGGGACCAAAGATTCACGTTACCGGGCCTTATCTGGAAGGAGCCGGGAGTTGGGCGCTGCAGATGCATCAGCTCACGGGGCCTGACGACGCCACGAAGACGGTTAATTTCTGGCTGGACCAGGGCGTCGACAATTTCAAGGCGTACATGTTCATTACTCCGGCGGAACTTTCCGCTGCGGTGGCAGCGGCGCACAAGCGCGGCGCCAAGGTTACCGGACATCTTTGCTCCATCGGCTTTCGGGAAGCGGCTGCAATTGGGATTGACGATCTGGAACACGGTCTGCTTGTAGACACGGAGTTTTTTCCCTGGAAGAAGCCCGGCGAGTGCCCGGAAAAACTTGACTATGAGTTCATTTCGAAGCTGGACGTGCAGAGCGGGCCATTGCACGACACGATCGTCGATCTGGTTCAACATCACGTTGCGGTCACCTCGACGCTGCCGGTGTTTGAAATGTTAGTGCCCGGACGGCCGACGATTCAGCAGCGCATTCTGGATGCTTTATCGCCTGACGCTCGCAGCGCGGTGCTCAACAACAAGGTGCGTGCCAGCGATAGCAGCCTGATCCGGCAGCGTTATCACAGCGACGCTTCTCCTTTTACCGCGGCTTTTAAGAAGGAAATGGAGTTCGAACATGCCTTCGTACAGGCGGGCGGTTTGCTGCTGGCTGGGTTGGATCCCACGGGCATGGGAGGGGTGATTGCGGGTTTCGGAGATCAGCGCGAAGTCGAGCTGCTGGTGGAAGCGGGATTCACGCCGGTGGAGGCGATTCATATAGCCACCGCGAATGGGGCGCAGTTCCTGGGGGAGCTGGACCGCATTGGCACGATCGCTGCGGGGAAGCAGGCAGATCTGGTCGTGATCAAGGGCGACCCGTCGAAGAAGATCGAGGAAATCGAGAACGTGGAGACTGTGTTCAAGGACGGAGTCGGCTACGATTCGGCGAAGCTGATTGAATCGGTGCGCGGGGTGGTTGGGAGCAGGTAGTCGCTGGTATCTAGTACCCAGTCCCGAGTCCCGAGTTCCGAGTATCGAGTCCCGAGTTTTGGCTTTCGCTGTGGCCTGCACTCGTTCTCGCAAACTCGGTACTCGGTACTTTTCAGCTAGGATTCAGGTCGCATGATTGTTCTTGCCTCTGCCTCGCCTCGTCGCCAGGAATTGCTGCGCAATGCCAGGATTGCATTTACGGTGCAGCCCGCTGACATCAATGAAACTCCGCTCGCGGGGGAGTCTCCGCGGGAATGTGCGGAGCGGCTGGCGCGGGAGAAGGCGCTGTCGGTGTTTCAGGGCCGGGCCGGGGATTGTGTTCTCGGCGCGGATACGATCGTTGTGGTCGATGGCGCAATCCTGGGCAAGCCTCGTGACGCGGACGATGCTGTGCGCATGTTGGGGATGTTATCGGGACGCACGCACGCCGTGATCACCGGAGTGTGTTTGGTTTGGCCGGGGGCTGGTAACGCTCACGCGTGGACTGCTTCCGAATCCACGATGGTGACGTTTGGCGAGTTGTCCGACAACGAAATTCGCGATTATGTGGCCACCGGCGAGCCCATGGACAAGGCGGGAGGGTATGCGATTCAGGGCATCGCTTCGCGGTGGATCCCGCGGATCGAAGGGGACTACAGCAATGTGGTGGGATTGCCGGTGGCTCTGGTATATCGCATGCTGCGAATGCGGGGAGCGCTCTGAATTGCTGCTACAAATCTTCGGCTAGGACTTCTTTTCTTCCTCTTTTTCTTTTTTCGGTTCGGCTCCTTCTTTCATGGAAGCTTTGAAGTTGCGGATGCCTTCGCCGATGCCTTTGCCGACCGCGGCAAATTTCGCGGGGCCGAAGAGCAGAAGAGCGATGGCGATAATCAACAGCCAATGCCAAGGCGAAAACTCACCCATAACTCCTCCAGGGATGCTTCGGGCGTTCCGAACACGAGGCGGATCAGTGGAACTGCCTGTAAAAAGTCTAGGCTATGGGAACTGCAGAGTCAAAGAATGCGGCGCTGCTATTGTTCCGCGCCGCTGAATCGCCGCTCACCGCGTTGCTCTCGCAAAGTCTATTCTAGAGACTGTTCCCGGAGGTATGCGGTGACTCTTAGACGTTGTGCGCTGATGCTGGCGCTGCTTATTTTGTGCCGGACGGTTTCTCACGGTTACGGTCAAGGGGCAGCACAGGCTCCTGCGAATGCCCCTGCCGAACATCGCAAGACCAGCGAACCCTATACGGGAGATCTTTCGATTTTCGATTCTCCCGGGCGGGATCAGCGGCTGCAAGTGAATCGCGTCATGGACATTCTTGGCATCAAAGCCGGAAAGACTGTGGCGGACATTGGAGCGGGGTCGGGCTGGTTCACGGTGCGGGCGGCGCGGCGTGTGGGCGAACGCGGCGCGGTTTATGCCGTGGACATCAATCCGGAATCGATCCGCTATGTCGAGGCTCGCGCAAAAAAGGAGCAGTTGCACAACATAAAGACCATCCTTGGCAAAGCCGACGACCCGGTGCTTCCAGCGGGTACGGTCGATGCTGTTCTGCTCTTGAAGACGTATCACGAAGTCGCCGAGCCGGTTGCTCTGTTGCGAAATCTGCGGGCGGCGCTGCGTCCCGGCGCCAAGGTTGGAATCATCGACCGGAATGGAAATGGCGAAGACCATGGGGTGGGCCGCGACGTAGTCCTGCAGGAAGCTACGCAGGCTGGCTATCGACTGCTGGAGCAGTATGACTTTGTGAAGGGCGACAAGATGGACTACTTCCTGGTTCTGGTTCCTGCGGGGTAAGTTCAAACACTTTCGATCATTCCGGCGAGCAGCAGCGCTCTTCGCGGCAGTTCGGAAATGACGATGAATTCGTGGACAGCATGTGCGCCATCGCCTACGCCGCCTAAGCCGTCGAGCGTGGGAATGCCCATCCCGGCAGTGAAGTTGCCGTCGGAGCCGCCGCCTACGGCTGCTTCTTCCAGTCTCCAGTTCGATCTGGCGGGCAATCGCCTGCGCTTTTTTGTAAAGGGCCGCTACTCCAGCAGTGCGCTCCATAGGGAGGCGGTTGATGCCGCCGGTCATTTCGAGTCTGCACTGCTTGTCGAACGGCTTGAGGGAGCGCAGCTTGCGGTCAAGACCGGAGGCTTGTTTTGCGCTCTTGATGCGGACATCGATGCCCACCGAAGCCTCGGCCGCGACCACATTGGTACGGGTTCCGCCTTGCGCTATGCCCGGGTTTACCGAAACGCCTTGCCGCAGATTGTTGAGCTTGGAGACCACCGCGATCTGGCGGGCCAGTTCGAGAATGGCGCTGTGTCCTTTGCCGGGATCGAGTCCGGCGTGGGCAGCGACGCCTTTCACCCGCAGCGTGTATTCGCCTACCCCTTTGCGCGCGGTTTTGACGGCGCCTCGAAGCCCGGCGGCGGGTTCGAGCACCAGCACTCCGGCAGACTCTTTCGCCAGAGCCTCAGTGATCTTTCGCGAAGAATGGCTGCCGACTTCTTCATCGGAAACCAGGAACACCGTGACGGGCCGCGGGAGTTGGCCGTGCCATGCCTGCAGGGCTGCGATGGCATGGAGCATGAGCGCGATGCCTGACTTCATGTCGAGAACGCCGGGGCCACGCAAGCGGCCGTTCTCGATTTTGCACGGCATGGTGGCCAGAGTGCCAAGGGGGTAGACCGTATCGTAGTGGCCGAGCAGCAGAACCGGCTTGCGAGTCACTTTGGCGTCGAAGTCGATCTGCAAATTGTCGCCGAAGTCGGTGTTGCGATGGAGACGAGTGCGTCCGCCCAGGGCTTCGAACCTGGGCGCGAGGAAGGCGGCAATGCGGTCGACTGCGGGCTTGTTGTCGCTGGGCGATTCGATTTTGACAAGACTCGCGAATCGTGTCGACGATCTGGTCTTGATGTTCCGAGAAATAGCGCAGGCGATCGGCCCCTGCGGGCTGAGGGTGAGCTGCTGCTGATTTTCCTGCTTTCATGCCGGGCACAATTCCTTTCGCTGGCTGGTGGCGGCGCGCCGTGAATGCGACGCGGTACAGTATAATCTTCAGGCTGATTGGGGCGAACTGATTGAGAGCGAAGCATGACTGAAAGCACTCCACTCGTGAGCGATGGGGCCGTGTCGAAGACGGGGTTCGACATTCACGAGATCCTGAAGATTCTGCCGCACCGCTATCCGTTTCTGCTGATTGACCGGGTGCTAGAGCTGAAACGCAAAGAGCGCATCGTAGCCATCAAGAACGTCACCATCAACGAACCCTTCTTCAACGGACATTTTCCCGGATTGCCCATCATGCCCGGCGTGCTGATCGTGGAAGCCATTGCGCAGGCCGGAGGAGCGCTGTTGCTCACCGAACTGGAAGATCGCAGCAACAAGCTGATGGTTTTCACCGGAATCGATCGGGCCAAGTTTCGCCGCCCGGTGAGTCCCGGCGACCAGTTGCGGATCGAGGTGGAAGTGCAGGGCTGGCGGGTCATCCCCCGCATGATCGCTGCGAAGATGCACGGCGTCGCGTTTGTGGCGGGCAAGCGCGTGGCGGAAGCGACGGTGTCGTGCCAGCTGATCGACAATTCGCGCGCGCGCGGGGACGGTGCGGATGGTGCACGCAACGGCGCGGATGCGGAATGAAGCGGGGTCTGGGCGCCCCACGGCCAGTGCATCCTCTGATGCTGCAATGACTCGATCATGAATGTTCATCCCACGGCGATTATCGATCCCCGGGCCAAAGTGCCAGCATCATGCACGGTCGGCCCATACTGCGTGATTGGGGCTGAGGTCGAACTGGGCGAGGCTTGCCGATTGGTGTCGCACGTCGCGCTCGACGGTCCGACGAAGATTGGGGACGGCAATGCGTTTTTTCCATTCTGCGCTGTCGGCATGGCGCCGCAGGATGTTACCTACGAGGGCGAGCCTACGCGGCTGGAGATCGGCGACCACAACGAGATTCGCGAGTGCGTCACCATCAGCCGCGGCACGGTGAAAGGCGGCGGACTCACTCGTGTGGGCAGCCACACGCTGATCATGGCCTACGCGCACATTGGACACGACAGCGTGATCGGCGACCACTGCATGCTGGTGAACGGCGCGACGCTGGGCGGACATGTGACCGTGGAGGAGTGGGCGGTGGTGGGCGCGCTTTGCCCGGTGCATCAGTTTGTGCGCATCGGGGCTCACGCCTACGTTGGCGGGGGCACGACCATCACGCAGGATGTGCTGCCGTTTTCCATGACGTCTGCTGCGCGCAACACTCACGCTTACGGGATGAATAAAGTTGGGCTCGAGCGGCGCGGCTTTTCGCAGGAACGCATTCGCAAGATTCATCATGCTTACAAGACTCTGCTGGCGTCGAAGATGAATACTTCGCAGGCGCTGGAGAAGCTGAAAGTCCGAGCCTGACCGCGGGGAAGATGTGGAGATGCTGATTCGGTTTATCGAGGCGTCGGAACGGGGAGTTATTAAGTAAGTGGCCAGTGGTCAGTGATCAGTGGCCAGTAGATCTGGCACTGACCACTAGCCACTGGCCACTGAGCACTGCTATGGAACGCATCGGCCTTATCGCTGGCAACGGCACGTTTCCTCTTCTCATATTGGACGCCGCTCGCGCTCAGGGATTCGAAGTGGTGGTGGTCGCGATCAAGGAAGAGGCTTCGGCTGAGATTGAGGATCGCGGCGCGGCTTCGGTTCACTGGGTTTCGCTGGCAGAGCTTTCGAAGCTGATTGAGACTTTTCAGCGCGAAGGCGTGCGGCGCGCGATCATGGCCGGGCAGGTGAAGCACAAGCAGATTTTCTCCGCTATCCGGCCGGACTGGCGGCTGGCCAAGCTTTTGCTCTCGCTTACCACGCGCAATACGGATAGCCTGCTCGGCGCGGTGGCCAAGGTTCTCGCGGAAGAAGGCATCACGCTCGAGAGTTCGACCTGGCTGCTGGAGCCGCTGCTGGTGAAGGCCGGAGTGCTCACGCGCCGCGCACCGAGCGAACAGGAACGAAAGAACATCGACTACGGCCGCGCCGTGGCTCGGCAGCTGGCGCAGTATGACATTGGGCAGACGGTGGTGATTGCGGAATCGGCTTGCGTGGCGGTGGAAGCCATGGAGGGCACTGACGCCGCCATCGAGCGCGCCGGGCACATCATGGGTTCGCTGCGCGGAGATGCTTCCACGCTGAGCCGCGCCCTCACGGTGGTGAAGATCGCGAAACCGAATCAGGATATGCGGTTTGATGTTCCGGTGATCGGAGTGAAGACGATCGAAGTGATGCAGGCGGCAGGCGCTACCTGCCTTGCGTTGGATGCGGGAAAATGTCTGCTGCTGGATGGTGAGAAAGTTCTCGACGCGGCGAATGCCGCTGGGATGGCGGTTGTAGCGGACTCGGCCTGAATCATATTTGCTTGTGTTCGCAAGTCTGTTGTTGATCCTCTTAAAGGAAGTTAAAAGATTATGACCACTCCCAGTTCTGAACCTGCCTTGATTGCCGAACAGCTTCGCCGCGCATTTGAAGGCGATGCCTGGCATGGTCCCGCTTTGCTGGAGTTGCTGCAGGAGATGGATGCTGCGACCGCTGCGGCTCAGCCTCTGCCCGATGTTCACAGCATCTGGGAGCTGGTGCTGCACGTTTCCGCCTGGGACGATGCGGCCAGCCGCCGGTTGGACGGGGAGAAAGTGCAGCTCACGGGCACGGCGAATTTTCCCATCGTTCCCAAACCTACTCAAACTGCGTGGCACGAGGCCGTCGCTGGTGCGAAGCACACGCACGATGTGCTGGTGAAGACGGTTGCGGCCTTGCCTGAGTCGCGGCTGCGCGAACGGGTTCCCGGCAAGAGATACGATTTCTACTTCATGCTGCACGGCGTGGCGCAACACGCGCTCTACCATGCCGGGCAGATTGCGATTCTGAAGAAAGTGCGAGGGGCATGACCGCGAAATCCGGAAGTTGCCAGTCGCCCTAATCTCCTCACCTACCACTGCTTGAAAATCACTCCCACCGCGGCCACGATCATGGCGAATCCGACGGCGTGGTTCCAGCGCACCGGCTGCTTCAGGTAGAGCACTGAGAACACCGAGAACACGACCAGCGTGATGACCTCCTGAATGGTCTTCAGTTGCGCGGCGCTGAATTCGTAAGAACCGATGCGGTTGGCCGGCACCTGGAAGCAATATTCGAAGAAGGCAATCATCCAACTGATCACGATCACTTTGAATAGCGGGACCTCGCGATATTTCAGGTGACCATACCAGGCGAAGGTCATGAAGATGTTGGAAACAGTAAGCAGGGCAATGGTTCGCATGAGGTGAAGTGGCTCCCTTTCGTGGGCTTGGTGCGGCAGGATAAGGAAGCGAGCCAAACGCGCGATTATTGCGTCGCAAAAGACGCGACGCGTCGCGCGGCTCGCTCAGATCCCTCGCGGCGCAAAGAACGCTTGCTCGGGATGACAATCAAGTCGCACCACGGGCCCCGATGTATTCCAGATGCTCTTTCCTGGCTTTACGTTTACAATTTGTTGTTCCTGCTGGCAACCAGCCAGGCGAGAGTTCCTTCCTGCAAGCTGACAATGCGATTTCCGTAGCGGTGGTGGGTGTGGGCGTTTTCGGACGCAACCACGCGCGGGTCTATCACGAACTGGAGCAGCAGGGCGAGCCGGTGCGGCTGGTGGGCGTGGTCGATCCAAATCTGGATCGCGCCGACGCGGTGGCGCGGGAGTTTGGCTGCCGCGCTTTTGGCTCGGTCGCGCAGATGCTGACCACGCACAGCGAAATCCGCGCGGCGTCGGTGGCCGCGCCTACCGTGCATCACCTTGCAGTGGCTCGCGCGCTGATGGAAGCCGGGGTTGACGTGCTGATTGAGAAGCCGGTGGCTGCTTCGCTGGATGAGGCAAACGAACTTGTGCAACTGGCTGCCACGCACAAGCGTATTGCGCAGGCGGGGCACCTTGAGCGCTTTAATCCGGCGGTGCGCGCCACCATCCCGCTGCTTACGCAGCCCATGTTCTTCGAAGTGCACCGGCTCAGCGTGTTCACTCCGCGCTCACTTGATGTTGACGTGGTCCTGGACCTGATGATTCACGATCTGGACATCGTGCTTTCGTTTGCTGATTCTCCGGTGAAAGAGGTGCGCGCGGTCGGCTTGCCTATTCTTTCGGGCAAGGTTGATATTGCGAATGTGCGGCTTGAGTTCGAATCGGGATGCGTGGCGAACTTCACGGCCAGCCGCGTTTCGACTGAGCGCGTGCGCAAGCTGCGCTTTTTTCAGCCACAGCAGTATGTTTCCGTCGACTACGGACGGCAGGAAGTGCTGGTATTCACGGTCGGGGCCGATGGCGCGCCGGGCGCTCCTACTGTTAATCCGCAGATCAAAGTAGCCAAGCCTCCGGTGACTTCGGAAGAGCCTTTGCACGCCGAGTTGAAGTCGTTTCTGCACGCGGTGCGGGAGCGCTCCACGCCAGTGGTGCCGCTCGAAGATGGGCGCCGCGCGCTGGCTCTCGCGCTCGACATTGTGGGTGAGATTCGCGAGCATGGGAAGAAAGTCGGGCTTGCAGGCTTGGCGAAGTGAAATTCCGGCGAAACGAGCCAATCGAAACGTCAATCCAATGACAGAAATATCTAGCCGCGTTCTTGTCGTGGATGACCAGGAGGCAGTGCGTGAGATTATCTCCGCGATTTTGACTGCGGCTGGCTACCAGTGCAGAACAGCCGCGGATGGGCTCGAAGCCCTGGGGGTGCTCGATTCCGAAAAATTTGATTTGATGATCACCAACTTCCTGATGCCCAACTTGGACGGGTTCGGTCTGTTGGAACGGGCAAAGAAGAAATTCCCAAGTATGCCTGTTGTAGTCGAAAGTGCAGCACAGGATGTTGCTATCGCTGGTGAGTTCCTTCGGAGAGGGGCTTTCGATTACCTGGTGGCGCCCTTCGAGCGTGAGCAATTACTCGCCATCGTTCACCGCGCATTGGCTGGTTGAACGGCCCGATGCTCGGCCCGTTTTGCGGCCCGCACTCCGCTGGAGAAATAAGTTGTTTTTCCGCGTGGGCACGAGTATCGTTGGGCGCCTGTAAAGCCGCCCCCGGGATTCCAAATCCAAAGCGGCGAGCCGCAGATCTTGCGCCCGCCAGCGAACTAAGGAGTGGACTGTGGAAACACGTTCAATCCCATTCGTCACCACGCCTTCGTTTCCCAAACTTCTCACTGAGGACCGGAGGCTGATCTTAGCCGCAGCGCTGGGAACTATCTTCGAGTGGTATGACTTTTTCCTGTACGGTTCCCTGGCGGTGACCATCTCCAAGCAATTCTTTTCCGGCGTGGACGAGACTACCGGATTCTTTTTCGCTCTGCTGGCGTTTGCGGCGGGATTTATTGTCCGCCCTTTTGGCGCGGCCTTCTTCGGCCGCCTGGGAGATCTGATTGGGCGCAAGCATACCTTTCTGATGACGATGTTCCTGATGGGACTGTCCACTCTGACGGTCGGTCTGCTGCCGGGATATGCGCGCATCGGCATGGCCGCGCCGATCCTGCTGATCAGCCTGCGGCTTTTGCAGGGGCTTGCTCTGGGCGGCGAGTATGGCGGAGCAGCCGTGTATGTGGCCGAGCAGGCGCCGGCCAACCAACGGGGTTATTGCACGAGTTGGATTCAAGCCACCGCGTCGCTTGGTCTGTTGCTTTCTCTGGTGGTGATCTTGTGCTGCCGCCTCGCGACCAAGTCAGCTTTTGACGTGTGGGGCTGGCGAATTCCGTTTTGGTTTTCCTCGGTTTTGTTGGGCGTATCACTTTGGATTCGCCTTTCCATGAAGGAATCCCAGGCATTTCTGCGCGCCAAGACGGAAGGCAAACTCTCTCGAGCCCCGTTGCAAGAGGTTTTCGGGAAGAAGGAGAATCTTCGTAAGATGCTCGTGGCTTTCGGCATGGTCGCTGGAATGACTGCCGTTTGGTACACGGCGCAATTCTACGCTCTCTATTTCCTCATTCAGTCCTTGCGCGTGGCTCCCATGACCGCGAATTTGCTTATGGGCGGGGCTATCCTGCTGGGGAGTCCCTTTTATATTCTCTGGGCACGGCTCTCCGATCGGATCGGAAGAAAGCCCGTAATGATGGCAGGGATGCTGGTGGCTGCTCTGACTCTGATCCCAGTGTTCAAGGGCTTGACGCATTATGCGAATCCCCAACTAGAGGCGGCCGCGCACGCCAACCCGGTGACGGTGGCAGCGGACCCAGCCACTTGCGGATTCCAATTCGATCCCGTCGGCCGTCGGAAGAACTTCACCGACTGCGACAAAGTCAAAGCCTTGCTTTCAAAGATGGGCGTTCCTTACACCAATTCAACCTTACCGGCTGGGTCCGGCATCGAGATCAAGGTCGGATCCAGCGCGATCACAGGATTTGATGCCAAGGCCATTCAGAGTGCACTGACAGCAGCCACCTATCCCTCTCTCGCCGATCCGGCCCGGATGAACATCGGCATGCTCCTTGTGTTGCTAACGGCTCTTATTGCACTGGCGGCGGTGGGCTACGCTCCGCAGGCTGCTGCTCTAGTGGAAATGTTTCCCACGCGAATTCGCTATACCGCCTTGTCGGTTCCGTACCATGCGGGAGTGGGCTGGATTGGAGGACTGCTGCCAACCATTGCCTTCAGCATTGTGGTTGCGACGGGCAACATCTACTACGGCCTGTGGTATCCAGTAATAATCGTTTCTCTCAGCTTTCTCATTGGCATGCGGTTCATCAAGGAAACCAGAGGCCGGGACCTGCATGCTGATTGAGGCAAGAAGGAAGGCATAGGCGCGAGGAAAAAATTCATCATGCCAGGCGATACCTATCCGAAGTTCCGGGCGGCGGCAGTGCAAGCGGCGCCCGTGTTTCTGGACCGGGACGCGACCATCGATAAGCTGGACACGCTGGTGCAGAAGGCCGTGGATGCCGGCGCCGACCTGATCGTGTTTGGAGAATCTTTTATTCCCGCGTTTCCTGTATGGAACCTGATCTATGCTCCGATAGACCAGCACGGATTCTGCCGCCGAATGTTTGACAACGCGGTGCAGGTTCCGGGACCGCACACAAGAAGGCTCAGCGAAATCGCGAAGCGCCATCGCGTGTTCCTCTCGGTCGGTGTCACGGAAAAGGGTCCGCTCAGCATGGGAACGCTTTTCAACACCAATCTTCTGTTCGATCGCGAGGGGACGTTGCTGAACCGCCATCGCAAGCTGGTTCCCACGTGGGCCGAGAAGCTCACCTGGGCCAATGGAGACGCGGCGTATCTGCGTCCGGAGGAGACTGACATCGGCCGGGTGGGCACGCTCATCTGCGGAGAGAACACCAATACCCTGGCGCGTTTCGCGCTGCTGGCGCAAGGCGAACAAGTACATATTGCGACTTATCCGCCGGCGTGGCCGTTCCATCGCCCCGGTGGTGGCGCTCGCAACTACAATTTGACGGAGGCCATCCGCCTGCGCTCGGCGGCGCATGCGTTCGAAGGGAAGGTATTCAACATCGTCGCTTCCTGCGCTCTCGATGCCGATGCTATTGAGCAACTCTCTCAGGGGGATTCCGAGATGAAGGAGTTGTTACGAGCAACGCCGCCAGCTGTGTCGATCATCGTTGGTCCAGATGGCGAAGCGCTGGCCGATCCGGTTACGGGGGGCGAAGGCATGGTCGTGGCCGACATCGATGTCGCCGAGAGCATCGAGCTTAAGATGATGCACGACATCGTCGGACACTACAATCGGTTCGACATTTTTCATCTGGAAGTTGACCCTACGCCGAATCAGCCGGTTTCGATTAAGAAGGCCACGCGGCGCGATGAACTGCCATTGAACGGGTCTTCTCAGGTCACGCTCCAGGTTGCTCCCCAAGTCGCGACGGATGAGGCCGCATGTTCCGCGAACGAATGGCCCATAGCCGTAGTGCGCGCCAAAAAGTAATAAATGGGCCGGTAGAGGCTGCGAGTTGCAGCCGGGAACCTGAACAATTACAAATGTTTACAGAGGTAAGTCCCTCCTACATTTTGGGAATGGGCAGAATCCCCCGAAAGATGCGAAAATAAAGCAGCTTGGCTGTGCTGGTTCGTTGCGTCATCCCGTGATAAGCGGGATGCAACGTGGCGAGGGGGATTTGTGTCTAACGGACAGGCCTGGCTCGGACACGCTCAGCTCGGACAAACTTAGTTCATGCCTATCACGCAAATTCCATTCCAGGATCCCGTGGCTCCTCCCGAGAAGCCGCAAGCGGAACAGCTGGGGCTGTACGACAGCCAGGGATGGGAAACGGCTTACCGCGACTTGGATGACGACGCCCGCGTACCGCATCTGCTCATCCAGTTGCAGGATGATCTGGAGCGCTCGCGGCGCCGCGAAGCCATATATATCTCCATAATTGTCCACGTCACTGTCATCCTTTTGCTCTACTTTGGAAAATATCTTCCGCACCCGGTTGTCGCGGTAAAAATGTGCGAGCCCTCAGGATTTGACCTTCCTCGAGCTTCCTTCTGACTTGCAAAAGGTGCCGCAGAAGCCGAACACGAATATCATTTCGGACAAAAACCGAATCGCCACGACGCGGCATCCGGAGCTGGATGTCAAAGAGCTGCGCAAGATTCTGGCCTCTCCACCGCCGGGAGCGCCGGGGTCGAGCGGGGCACCGCAGCCGACGCCTCAGTCGTCTGCTGGATTGGCGCAGAGTCAGCCCGCGCCTCAGCTGCAGCAAGCGCCGAATCCGCAGATCGCGCAGTTGCAGACTCCAGCCACACCGAATGTCGCCAGTGAGTTCAAGAAGTATAGCGGTTCGCAGTATGCGGGTTCTGCGACTGAGGACGCTGCTCGCGCGGCCGCGGCCAGGCGCGGGGCTGGGGGACAAGGTGACAACGGCGATTTCGGATTAGGCACCGGGGCGCATGGACGCCAGGTGGGCGGCCTTGAAGTTCTCAGCGACACCATGGGCGTGGATTTCGGCCCCTATCTTCAGCGTGTGCTTCATGACGTGAAGCAGAATTGGTACAACGCAATTCCCGTATCCGCGGAGATGAAACACGGAAGCCTGGTTATCGAGTTCGCGATTATGAAAGATGGAAGTATCGCGGGCATGAAGCTGGTCACCCCTTCCGGAGATATTCCGCTCGATCGCGCCGCCTGGGCGGGCATCAGCGCGTCAAACCCATTTCCAACGTTGCCCGCTGAATTTGGCGGACAGTATCTTGCTCTGCGCTTCAAATTCTTTTACAACCCCACCAAAGAAGAGAGCGAAGGACTGGAATAGTTCCTTTCGAGTTGCCGAACCGCTCGACTAACTATCGAGCCACTTTTCCTCTACCACACGCGGCAGCGATTCTGATTGACCATCGGCGATCCCGCCTTGCAGTGAAACGCCTCCTGGAATTCCGGCATGTTCGAGACCACGCCGTTGGTGCGGTATTTCTCCGGAGAATGCGGGTCTACCGTGGCACGCAGCCGCTTGGTCTCGTCGCGGGTTTCACCGCACCAGCTCTGACCGTAGCCGACGAAAAATCTCTGATCGGGAGTGAGATCGTCGAGCGGTTGCAGGTTTTGTCCCTTCGTATCTTCCTTCCACGCCATGTAGGCCAGGATGAGGCCGCCGAGGTCGGCGGTATCCTCGCCGAGGGTCAGCTTGCCATTGATCTTGATGTCGTCGACGATCGTGTAAGTGGAATACTGGTCTGAGATGCAGCTGGCGCGCTTCACAAACTCTTTGCCATCTTCGGCGGTCCACCAGTCGCGGAGGTTGCCTTGCGCGTCGAACTGGCGGCCTTCGTCGTCGAAGCCGTGGGTGAGTTCGTGGCCGATGGTGCCGCCGGTGTCGCCGTAGTTGGGAGCGGCATCGGAGTTGGGATCGAACGCCGGTGGCTGCAACACTCCGGCCGGAAAGTTAATGTCATTCATCTGCGGATCGTAGTAGGCGTTTACCGTGGGCGGCGTCATTCCCCATTCGCCACGGTCGACGGGCTTGCCGATCTTAGCCAGTTGCCGGTCGAATTCAAATTTGCGCGCCCGTTCCACGTTGCCGAGTTCATCTCCGCGAATGATCTCGAGCTTGCTGTAGTCGCGCCACTTGTCGGGATAGCCGATCTTGTTGGCCATGCCGTGCAGCTTAATCAGCGCCTGCTGCTTGGTGGCCGCGGACATCCACGGCAAAGAGTTGATGTCCTGCTGCATCGCGGCCTCGATCTCCTTCACCATTTTCAAGGCCTCTTGCTTCGCCTGTGGACTGAAATATTTCTCGACGTACACCTGGCCCAGTGCTTCTCCCAGGTCGTCGTCTACATTTTCCGTGCAGCGCTTCCAGCGCGGTTGCAGTTCCTGCTGGCCGCGCAAGGTCTTTCCATAGAAAGCGAAGTTCTCGTTCAACAATGCTGAGGAAAGAAATGGAGCGTCGGCATGCACCAGGTGCCAGCGCAGATAGATCTTCCAGTCGGCCAGGCTTTCTTTGTTGAGTTCTTCATTCATCGCCTTAAAAAACCCGGGGGCGACCACGTTCAGGGAGGCGAGGGACGGCAGGCCGACCTTAGTGAAGTAAACCTGCCATTGAAAATCGGGACTGATTTTCTCCAGTTCACCTGTGGTCATCTTGTGGTCGAGGTTCTTGGGTTCGCGCCGCTCTACGCGCGTCATCGATCCCTTGGCCAGAGCGGTTTCGATGCGCATTACGGTCTGCGCTTCCGCTGCGGCCGTGCCGGGCTGATCGCCGAGCAGTTCGAACATCTTCTGCACGTGCGCCACGTAAGCCTTGCGCAGGTCGACCGACTTGGCGTCTTCCTTCACATAGTAGTCACGGTCGGGCAGGCCGAGTCCGCCCTGATCGGCTTCTGCGATTACCTGATTGGCGTCGCGGAAGTCCTGCGTGGAGTCGAAACGAAACAGCGCGTTGCTATGAACCATGGCCGCGGCCACGTCGGCGATTTCCGCCTTGGAGTCGATCTTTGCGATTCGCTCCAACCCCGGCTTCAGCGGATCCGTTCCTTTGGCCTCGATTGCTTTCTCGTCCATGCAGGAGGAATAGTAGTCGCCAATCTTCTGCGTAGCGGCGTTGCGCGCGGGGTCAGGCACGGCGGCGGCCTCGAGGATTCCACGCAGCCGGCCCCGGTTCTCGTCCTGCATCTTCGAGTAGGTGTCCCACGAAGACTGGTCGGGAGGAATCGGATTGTTTTTGATCCATCCGCCGCAGGAGTACTTAAAGAAGTCCACGCACGGATCTACGCTGCGATCCATGGAAGTCACATCGAGCGCCGGTTCGGGCTTCGACGGCGCGGCTGCGGACTGTTGCGCGCTGGCCAATGAGCACGTCAGGAAAAACAGAGACGCGAGCACGAAGACACTGCGAAACCTAAAGACGCGCACGACTGTCATGACGACCTCTTCCCTGTGACTGCCGAAGGACCCTGAGGCAGAATTGTCCGCTGAAATCGAAACCGCGGGACTGAAGAGTATAAAGCCTCGCGTCAAGCCGGTGCGGCCTGGCCGGTTGCTGTTTCGTGAAGCCGAAGCCTGAGCTTAGATCTTCCGCAGACGGATCGAGCCATCGCCAGTATGAATGAGCAGTAGATTTCCGCCGCCGTTCAGCTTGCCGCGAACCTCGCCTTCGTGAATCTTGCCTTCAGTCGTGATGGGCAAATCCAGATCGATGTGGCCGTCTCCGGTGTGCAGATCCACGTCGGCGCCAAGGTTCTCCGGCACTTCCAATGTGACCGAGCCATCGCCGGTTTCGAGCCTCCAGCTTGCCGCCAGAGCGGAGCCGGCCATGGCCTGCGCGTCGACATGGCCGTCGCCGGTCTTGAGGTCGAGCTCGTCAAAGCGGCCATGGGCGCGGATGTGGCCATCCCCGGTCGTGGCCCGGAGTTTGCCGTCTACGCTATCGACCTCCTGCGAGCCGTCTCCGCTGTTCAATTGCATTTCTCCTTTAAAGTTTGCCAAGTCGATGTGGCCGTCAGCGGTGTGCAGGTCCACGCGGCCCTCGCGCGGCATGTGGATGTTGATGTCGACGCGGCGGTTGCCATGATTGCCCCAGTCGATTGTGACCCCGTGGGAGTGCGGAAAGTGCACGTTGATCTCAACTGTGTCGCCGGTCTGGCGCTCTTCGATCCGGATGCCGTCGGCGCCGATTTTATAGCGCTCGGTGGTCACCTTGGCTTCGATGGTTTTCTGGTCCCAGGTGGAAACGTGAATGTTGGCGTCAGAAGTATCCACCCGCAAATCGGGCTGACCCGTGAGGGTATAGGTTTTCGACCATTCGTCAGCTGCCGCGGGCAGAGCGGCCCAGGAACAGACGAAGCCGATGACCATCAAAACCGTGAAGCAGCGTTCAAGCTTCATGCGTTTCATAAGAAATACCCTCCTTGAGAAGACACACTGCCGTCCAGCTTCTTCTTAGACGAGATTACGCGCGATTAGTGAGTCCGGTTCCATAGAAAATTAACGGCAGGGATTGGGCCCTAAGTCCGCTCCCGCTGTCTGACGTATGCCATGCGAATCAGAGTGCTCTCTGAGAACGGCACGTAGAGTAATCCGGCGCTGGCTGCGAAAGCTGCGCCCAGCCCGATCTTCTGCATCAGCAGAAACGGAGCCACGGCCCAGAGTTGATCGAGCGCGAGAATAAAAGGAAACATCTGCTGAAACTTTTCGCCCAGGCGCTGGTAGTCGAATCCGACGGCGGAGAGCAGATAGCAACGCAGCGGAATTCCCGCCCCGGCAGTCACCATCACCACGGCCGCCAGCGTAGTTGCGCCCCATGCCGGCAAGAAAGAGTCTGCGATTCCCTGGATCGCATGCAGACGCGAAAGCGCGACTACGTAGAAGATGAGGTACATCACTTGAGCGAGGGCGAATAGTCCCCGCGTGAGCCCGCGCCGCGGGATCGGCACTTCGAGTTCAGGATGCAGGGCGCTCGGGGAGCTTCGCGTGGAGTTTTGCGCGGAGGCTGTCGCCACACTATTCTGCACGGGTGCAATAAATCGATATCCGCGACGGGCCAGCGTCTCGATATAACGTGGACTGGATGCCGAATCGCCCAACAGTTCCCGAAGCTTGTTTACGGCTGTGTTGAGACTGTGGTCGAAATCCACGAAGGTGTCGGCAGACCAGAGTTTCTGGCGCAGTTCCTCGCGCGTCACCACATCGCCTGCGCGATCCAGCAGCAAGGCCAGAACCTGAAACGGCTGCTCCTGCAGACGGAGCTTGGCGCCGTTCTTGCGCAGTTCACCGGCGGAGAAGTCGAGCTCGAATACTCCAAAACGCGCGATTCTGCTGGAGTTGCCTTGGAAAGCGGGCATGACGATGGGCGACCGACGACGCGTAGTGTAGCACCAACAGTGGGGCTTCCCGCCGGGCGTACAATATTCGTGTGCCTGACGCCCAGCGCCAGAACGATTCCTCCGGCAAGCACCGCCGGCACGCGATTTATGCCACGGAAACTTCCGGCCTGCTGCTGATTGCCTTCCTGTTGCTTGTTCTCACGTTGATTCGCTACTGGCACGCCATTCACTGGAGCGTGCGCTGACGGTGGCTTCGGTGCAGCCCGAGCCGCTGCTGGTGGTGGTGCTTGGCCCCACCGCCAGCGGCAAGACCGCGCTTTCTCTGGCGCTCGCGGAGCGCTTCCACGGCGAGATCGTGAACTGCGATTCCGTCGCCATGTACCGGGAGTTTGATCTTGGGACCGCGAAGCCAACGCCTTCAGAACGAGCCCTCGCTCCGCATCACTTGCTCGATTGCGTAGCACCCAGCAGCCATATCACCGCCGGCGAATATGCCCGTCAAGCAAGGCAAGTGCTTGATGAGATCAAAGTGCGCGGGCATTTGCCGATTTTGGTGGGTGGAACTGGACTCTACCTGCGCGCTCTGCTCGAAGGACTTTTCCCAGGCCCGCGGCGCTCCGAAGAACTGCGCGAGCGATTGAGACAGGTTGCTGACGGACGCGGCTCGACTTACCTTCACCGCATTCTGCACCGGCTGGATCGTGTCGCGGCTGAAAAGATTCACGCCAACGATGCGCCTAAGATGATCCGCGCTATCGAGGTGTGCCTGGCGTCGAGACAGAAGATGACGGAATTGTGGCAACGTGGGCGCGACCCTCTGCGTGGCTTCCGCATTTTGCGCCTCGGTCTCGATCCAGACCGGCAGGCGCTCTATGACCGAATCAACCGCCGCGCGCAGCAGATGTTCGATGCTGGGCTGGTCGAAGAGACGCAGCGCTTGGTTGAGAAGTACGGTGACACCGCCGGCCCGCTGTCTGCACTCGGCTACAAGCAGGCTCTGCAGTTTCTTCGCGGAGAACTGACGCGCGAGCAAGCGCTCCAAGCCGCTCAGCAGGCTCACCGCAACTATGCCAAACGGCAAATGACATGGTTTCGCCGCGAGCCGGAGGTCCATTGGTGGCGAGGGTTCGGCGACGACGTGCAGATTCAGCACGAAGCCGAGGCTCGTGTCAAAACCGCACTCGCCACGGATTTCACGAATCCTGGCGGATGAACCGGCAGGACCGCAACAGCACGTCATTTCTGCTATCGTTCTCGCATGCCCCGCACACTCGCAATCCTGCTGCTCAGTGTCGTCTGCGCCACGTCAGCATCCGCCAAAGACAAATATCAGCGCCCTGGTCCCGTTCATCTAAACCGCGACGGTGAAAAGTGGGCGGAGAAGACTCTACGCAAGCTGTCCCTCGAAGAGAAAGTCGGGCAGGTTTTCATGATCTGGTGCCGCGCCAGCTTTCTCAACGTGGAAAATCCGGAATACCAGCAGTGGCTTGAAGACATGCAGAAATATCACGTGGGCTCATTCGCCATGACGGTCCATGTGGACGGGCCATTCCTTCTGCGCAGCGAGCCTTACGAAGCCGCTGAAATTCTGAATCGCCTGCAAAGCGAGTCGAAACAGCCTTTGCTGTTCGCCGCGGATTTTGAACGCGGCGTCTCGATGCGCCTGACGGGAACCACGGTTTTCCCGCATGCCATGGCTTTCGGTGGGGATGGCAAAGTAGAAGACGCCGAGGCTTTCGGCCGCATTACCGCCGAAGAGTCTCGCGCCATCGGCATTCACTGGAATTTCTTCCCTGACGCCGACGTGAATTCCAATCCTGCGAATCCCATCATCAACACGCGCTCGTTCGGCGAAGATCCCAGGCAGGTCGGCGATCTGGTCGCGGCCTATATCAAGGGCGCGCATGAAGGCGGAATGCTGACCACGGCGAAACACTTTCCCGGTCACGGCGACACGGCGACCGATTCGCATCTCGGTGTGGCCAGCGTCAACGTGGATCGCGCGCACCTCGACACTATTGAACTGCCGCCGTTTCGCCAGGCCATTGCGGCTGGGGTTGACTCGGTCATGGTGGCGCACGTGACGGTGCCCGCACTCGATCCCGATCCCAACCACGTGGCCACGATTTCGCCGGCAATTGTTTCGGATCTGCTCGAAAAACAACTCGGCTTCCACGGAATCATTGTCACTGACGCGCTCGACATGGCTGCCCTTACACACCTTTTCGCCAACAACATCGGCCGGGCTGCGGTCGAGGCTTTCAAGGCTGGCAACGACCTGTTGCTCATTCCCGCCGATTTTCCCGCCTCATACAATGCCATGCTGCAGGCGGTTCAGTCGGGAGAAATCTCCCGCGAGCGCCTCGACCGCTCTGTGCTTAAGATCCTGAAGACAAAGGCGTCTCTGGGTCTGCAGAATGCCCGGCTGGTGGACATAAATGCCGTCGCCAACCTGGTGAGCAAGCCGGAAAACCTCGCGTTCGGCCAGCAGGTGGCCGACTCTGCGGTGACCCTGGTGCGTGACAACGGCAGGGTGTTGCCGCTTAAATCCTCACTCAAAAACCAGGGAACCGCGAAGGCGGCCCTTCCGTATACAACACAAGAGGAGACACGCAGTCAGGTTGTGGCCGTGCTCTTCTCCGAGGACGTGCGTACCGAATCCGGGCGAGTGTTTGGACGTGAATTTCGAGCTCGCATTCCTGACGCCCGCGTGCTCTACGTGGATCCGCGCATCGCCGCTGGGATGAGCGACGAGGTGCTGAAAGCCGTAGCCGAAGCCAAAACGGTGGTGGCCGCGGTCTACGTGGTGCCAACAGCGGGCAGAGTAGGGAATGCGGTTGCCACGACAGATGCGTCCGGCCAACTCCTGCAGCAGTTGCTGAATCGTGCGGCGGAAAAGACGGTGGTCATCGCCATGGGAAACCCATACCTGGCGTCGGACTTCCCGAAGATTGCGAACTACATGTGTACGTTTTCTAACGCGTCGGTGTCGGAGCTAAGCGCGGTCAAAGCGTTGTTCGGAGAAATTGCCATTCGCGGGCATCTTCCCGTGAGCATTCCCGATGTCGCCCAGCGTGGCGCCGGTCTCGAGCGTCCACTTCAGGTTGCTGGTGGAGGGTCTTAAAATGAGCACGAACAAATTCTCGACACTTGCTAAAGTCGTCGCCGGAGCCGGCTTGGCTGCGCTCCTGGTCCTGCCCGCGTGCAGCGTGAACGTGAAGAAGGAAGCTGACGGCCAGGACAAACAGGTCGACATCCATACACTTCTTGGTGGCGTCCACGTCAGCAATCAGGCGGACGTTGCCGACGTCGGACTTCCCGTCTATCCGGGCGCCACGTTGGAGGATAAAGATTCCGACGGTAGCAATAAAAGCGCTAACGTCAACATCTCCGGCTTCGGCTACGGGCTGAAAGTTGTGGCTTTGGAGTACAAATCGGACGCCGCGCCCAGCAAGGTCTTGTCTTTCTACAGAGACCAGTTAAAGAGATATGGGAACGTGCTCGAATGCCACACCTCCAGGGGCAACTGGAACGTGAACATGGGATCGCACGGATCCGAGAATAGTTCGAACGAGCTGACCTGCGAAGGCAGCGGGGGAAGCGACATCGAGCTCAAGGCAGGCAAGCAAGACGATCAGCACATTGTTGCCGTCCGGTCGGAGGGCGGAGGATCGAGCTTCTCTTTGGTTTATGTGCGCACGCACGGTAAGGATGCTGATATCTAGGGCCCGATTTTTCTGGAGTTCCCGGAGGCAGACATGTTTCGACCGATACATTTTCGAGCAATGCTCACGGTAGTATTCGGCATCGCTGTGGCAATTTGCAGCTTGGCTGCGCGAGCGCAACAAACGGACAACAGTCAGGATAAGCATCTGGATATCCAAAGCTCGGTGGGCGAGCTGCATATGGGCACCGATGCGGACGCCCGCAAAGCCGGCTTGCCGCTCTATCCCGGGGCGCGCCTCCACCGGGACGAAGACAACGACAAAGGAGTGAATTTCGGCGTTGTCACCGAAGCCTTTGGCATGAAGCTGGTGGTTGTGAAATACGATTCCGACGACGCGCCGGGAAAAGTTATCGATTTTTATCGCAACAAACTGAAAAAGTACGGCAAGGTTATTGAGTGCCACACCAGCGAACCGAGCGGCGCCCACGCCGAAATCAACGACGACGAGCACTCCAAAGAACCCAAGTGCGACCGTGACAATGCAGGCCCGGTTACGGAACTGAAAGTTGGGACGGAGGACAACCAGCACGTAGTCGCCATCCAACCGAGCGACGGCCGCAGCGGCTCAACCTTCGCACTGGTTTACGTGCACACTCGCGGCAAGCAAGCTGACCTCTAAAGTTAGAGCAAAAGCGAAATCAAAGAGCTTCCATCCAGGAAGCGCGGTCGCGGTTCCTTGCGCCTACCGTTCATCGTGCGATACCTTCAGGCCAGCCTTTCTTTGATCCCATGGATCATCCCTGCCACAAATGCGGACACACTATCGAAGATGGCAAACCGTTCTGTTCGCAGTGCGGGGCGCCTCAGATTCGTGTGGCCATTCCCGAAACATTGGTGGAGGCCGCACCTCAAGGCGACGGAAGCGTGCGAACGCTTGACCGCGAACTGGCACCGAGTTCCTCCGTCATCCCTGTCGGCTCCCTGCCGGGGAGTGAGGCTCGTACCTTACGACCGTGCGCTCTCGCCGCCGTAGTTGCTGTTGGGCTTACAGCCCTCGGTCTCAATCCGTTTGTGGCGTCGCTCGGCGCTGGATTTCTGGCGGTTGCTTTCTACCGGCGTGGCGGCCCCGGAATTTCGATCCGGAGCGGGTCTGGCGCAAGGCTTGGCGCCGTCAGCGGTATCCTGTTTTTCGCGATGTCGACCATTCTGGAATTGTTGGCCGTGGCTTTACTTCATAAAGGCGCGGAAATACGTGGCCAAATGCTCGATAAGGTCCAGCAGGCGGCCGCGCGCTATCCCGGCCCCGAGGTCCAACCCTTCCTCGACTTTGTAAAATCCCCAGACGGTTTCGCAATCATGATGGTGGCTTCTGTGATCTTCGGGCTCTTGGCCTTTGTTGTTCTGGGTACCTGCGGAGGAGCTCTCGGCGCAGCCCTGCTCGGACGCCGCGATCGTCGGTAGCACGCGCATGGGACGGTCCGCGGGCGTTTTCACCCCGGTCTTGCCTGCCCAGCGCCGTCCGCGTATGATGCAGCGTTTGCGTTCTTACGCGATGAACAAACCGGCGCGCGGTTCACTGCTCGGCATCGAGCACCTCGAGGAGAAAGAAATCCTGGGCCTGCTGAAGCTTGCCCGCCGGATGAATCCGCTCAAGGTGCGTCCGTTGCTGCGCAACAAGCGCATCGTACTGCTGTTTTACGAAGCTTCCACCCGCACGCGATCCTCTTTCGAAATCGCTGCCAAGTCGCTCGGCGCCATCACCACCCTGGTGCAGTCCTCAGGGTCGAGCATCGAGAAGGGGGAATCCTTGCTCGATACTGGAGCCACGCTGCGCGCAGTGGGCGCGGACGCCATCGTCATTCGCCACCCCTGTGCGGGAGCGCCGCACCTGTTGGCGAAGCACCTCGACATTCCCGTTATCAACGCCGGCGACGGCATGCACGAGCATCCTTCCCAGGCCTTGCTCGATGCCTTCACCATCCTGAAACACAAGAAATCGTTCAAGGGCCTGCAGGTTGCCATCATCGGCGATATTTACCACAGCCGTGTAGCGCGTTCCGCTTGCCATCTGCTGTCGAAGTTTGGAGTGAAGCTGACGCTGTGTGGTCCACCGGAGTTTGTGCCCGAGGTCGCGGCGACTCTAACGCCCGGTCTTCGCGTCTCCCGTCACCCGGAAGAGGCGCTGCGGGGCGCAGATGTGATCATGCTTCTGCGTTTGCAAAAAGAGCGCCTTGCCGGGCAAAAGATTCGACTGCAGGACTACGTTGCCCACTATCAGCTGACGCCGTCTCGGCTGAAGTTGGCCCGGCGCGATGCCATCGTCATGCATCCCGGACCCATTATCCGCGGCCTGGAGCTGACCACGGAAGTCGCCGACGGCGCGCAATCGGTGATCCTGGATGAGGTTCACAACGGTGTGCCTACGCGCATGGCAATTCTGGCGCGAGCGTTGGGGAAGGCAAAATGAGCCACGGATTTTCACGGATCGGCACTGATTGAAAGAACGCTGATTGAAAGAACGATGAGCGCAAAATCCAAACCGGGGTCCCTGCTGATCAAGGGCGGTCATCTGATCGACCCTGCAGCGAAGATCAACGCGCCCATGGACGTTCTACTGCGCGATGGACGCGTCGCCGAGATTGCTTTGCCCAACAAGGTGCGCGGCGGCGCCGATGAGAAGTTCGACGCGCGCGGCCTGATCGTTGCCCCGGGATTCATCGACCTGCACGTTCACTTGCGCGAGCCTGGACAGGGATATAAAGAAACCATCGCCAGTGGCACGGCAGCCGCTGCGGCCGGAGGTTTCACCTCGGTCTGCACCATGCCAAACACCGCGCCCGTCGTGGACACTGCCGAGTGGGTTGCCTGGTTGCGGCATCCGGAACGCGGTGCTGTGGTCAACGTCTTCCCCATCGCGGCCGCAACGCGCAACTCGCGCGGAGCCGCACTCAGCGACTTCGCTGCCCTGCAACGCGCTGGAGCAGTCGCGGTCACCGACGACGGCAAACCGATTCTCGACGACGAAATCATGCGTGCGGCCCTGCGGCTCGGCGCCGAACTGAATTTGCCGGTGGTGCAGCACGCCGAAGATACGCGCCTCACCGAGCATTGCTCCATGCACGAAAGCCCCACCAGTTTCCGTCTTGGTCTGCGTGGCATGTCTGCCGCCGCCGAAGCCAGCGTTGTTGATCGTGACGTCACTCTCGCGCAACAGATTCGCGAATCGCGCCTGCATGTGGCGCATCTTTCCACTTCCGATGCGCTCAAGGCCGTCCGTCGCGGCAAGCGCGGCGTTCATAATGCCCGCGTCACCTGCCGAGTGACGTGCGAAGTGACGCCGCACCACTTCACCCTGCTCGATCAGGATGTGGGCGAGTACAACACCAATTTCAAGATGAATCCGCCGCTGCGCTCGGCCTCTGACCGTGAAGCTATCCTGGTCGCGCTGGCCGACGGCACCGTGGATGCGATTGCCACCGACCACGCCCCTCACGCCGCGCACGAAAAAGAAGTCGAGTTCGAGCGCGCCGCCTTCGGCATCACCGGACTCGAAACTGCGTTAGCATTGGCGATTACGAAACTTCACCGCGAGCACAAGATTCCGTTGACCCGCATCCTCGAACTCTTCACCGCCGGCCCGGCGCGCGTCTTCGACCTCCCCGGTCGCGGATCGCTCGTCCGCGGCAATTTCGCCGATGTGACCATCTTCGATCCCAAGAAGCGCTGGACGTTCGAAGCCGCAAAGTCGCGGTCGCTGTCGCGCAACACTCCGTTTGATGGCTGGCAGTTCACGGGGAAAGTTGTGGCAACGATTGTGGGCGGGAAAATCGTGTACCGCGCCGACTGATCAATTTACAATCCCCATTTTCTTCCCCACCCTTCCTAGCACCTCCAGCGCCTGCTCCAATTCTTCCTTCGTATGCGTGGCCGTCATGATGGTGCGGATGCGGGCCTTGCCTTCAGGCACCGTGGGGAAGGCGATGCCAGTGCCGAGCACTCCTTCTTTAAACAGCTCGCGGGAGAAGTCCATGGTGAGCTTGCCGTCACCGATGATAATGGGCGTGATTGGAGTCTCGCTCGCCGGAGTAGCGCGGCCGCCAATGTCGAACCCGATCAAGCCGAGCTCCTTTTTCCAGAAGCGTGTGTTCTCCCAGAGTTTTTCCATGCGCTCGGGTTCGCTTTCCATAACATCGAAGGCCGCAATGCAGCTTGCCGCAACCGACGGCGGATGCGACGTCGAAAATAAGAACGGCCGTGCCCGGTGATAGAGAAAATCGATTAGATCGCGTGTTCCGCAGACGTATCCGCCGAGCGCGCCGATGGCCTTCGACAGAGTTCCGACCTGAATATCCACCCGCCCGTGCACTTTGAAATGATCGATGGTGCCGCGGCCGTTGCGGCCGAGAACGCCGGAGGCGTGCGCGTCGTCGACCATCATAATGGCGCCGTATTTCTCGGCTACATCGCACAGACCGGGCAGCGGGCCGATGTCGCCATCCATCGAGAACACGCCGTCGGTGATCAGCAGCTTTTTGCCGGGTTCATCCTTGATGCTGGCCAGTTGCTCTTCCGCGTGGGCGACGTCTTTGTGGCGGAAAACCAGAATCTTTGCCCTGGACAAGCGAGCGCCATCGATGATGGAAGCGTGGTTCAGCGCGTCGGAGATGATGAAATCGTCTTTGCCCAGCACCGCCGAAACCGTTCCTGCATTGGCCGCGAAGCCTGACTGGAAAACTACGCACGCCTCCACGTTCTTGAAGCGCGCGATCTTCTCTTCGAGCTCCATGTGGATCTTCATGGTCCCGGCAATGGTGCGCACGGCGCCTGATCCCACACCATATTTGCGCGTGGCCTCGAGCGCAGCCTCTCGCAGCTTGGGATGTGTGGTCAGCCCCAGGTAATTATTCGACGCCAGATTGATGACCTTCTTGCCGTCGAAAGTGCAGACCGGCGCCTGCTCGTCCTGGAGCACGCGCAGCTTGAAGTGCGTGCCCTTGGCCTTGAGTTCGTTAAGCTGGTCGGTGAGATAGGAGAGCGGATTGGTGCGGGTTGCGGTGATCATGTCGTGCCTCGGGACCTCTTTGTCACAGATTCCACGGATGGGAAGACAAGTCAGTGTAATACCAGGGAGAGAAACAAGGGAACGGAGGCTAGTCGGAAATAGGGGTCACTTCGAAAATCTGCGAACTGCGAGTCGGATGCCTGACGCAATCAGCGCCCATTCGACGCCACTGGTGAGGATCAGCCAGGAATTGAAAATCCAAACATCCTGCCAGACTGGGATTTCGCGCCCTATGCTCGGGATCATCATTGCCGTGCGAAAGCCAACGAAGTTCGTTAGGAAGATTGCCCGCGGGGCTACGTTATGGATGGCAATCACCATCCACAGAGCTCCGGCAAGCCCAGCCCAAAGCGGCAGCCTTTTCATTAACGTACCTTCGCCCAACTTAGACACCGCGTGGCCCGTTCCAGACCCAATCGAACTGCTGAGCGTAACCCGTGTTCATCCGCGCGAAATCTGTGGCGAAGAAGCTATTCAGAACATAATCGGGTTACCGGTCGCAATGCTGGCCTCACAGAGAAGCTTCATGTTGGTGAAGAATTCCTTCTCCGACTCGGCCAGAATATCGCTGGAGTGGAGCACGGTATTGACCTCTTTCAGCAGTGCCGGCGACTCCTTGATCGGAATCCAATCGCCAGTGTGCGTGCCGTCGTAGAGAACTTTCTCCAGCAGAACGGGAAAACGTGGCCCGGGTTTTCCCTGCAGATGACGCAGGAAGCTGCGCAGATTCCCGACCTTGGTAATGTTGCCGAGAAAAAATGAGAGGATAAATCCCTCATGTTCACACGATTCCGCAAGCCACTGGTCGTGCGCTTCCCATTCGTCGTCGGTGGGGTCGCCGGTGAGAATCGGTTCGCCGCGCTCGTCGAAGGTGAGCCGGTCAGGAAACGGGTGAGGCTTCGCTTTGCCGTCGCGGATGCAGGTGCAGCGGACGAACGCATCAAGGGCCATAATTTACTTCCATCTGCCGTTCTCGTTCCGCGGGTGCATTTGTGAGCCGAGAAAGCCGCGGGCGAGGCGAGGGCGCCCGCGCCACACAAGTTACCGAACGCCGTTCGGATAGACCAATATTTTACTAGCCTCACCCGTCTTCAGCCGCTCCATGGCCTTGGAGAAATCTTTCATCGCAATGCGGTCGGTGATCACCGGATGCAGATCGAGCTTGCCGGCCTTGAGCAGCGCAGTCATCTGGTACCAGGTCTGGTACATGCGCCGCCCGTTGATGCCCTGCACGGTGATGCCTTTGAAAATAATGTCTTCGGAAAAGTTCAGCGAGATGGGTTTCGAAGTCAGGCCGAGCAGGGAAATTCTTCCGCCCCGCCGCACAATATCGAACGCGGTTCGAATGGAGTCGGGATGCCCCGCCATTTCGAGCACCACGTCAACGCCCAGGCCTCCGGTTTTCTCCATCACAATCGCACGCACGTTTTCTTTCGACGGATCGAGCACGTAATCGGCCTTCATCTCGCGCGCGATCTTGCGCCGGTGCTCGTTGACTTCAATGGCAAACACGTGGGTCGCACCCACGGCCCTCGCCACGGCAATGGCAAAGAGCCCAATCGGCCCGCACCCTGTGATGGCCACGGTTTTCGCAGCGATCTCGCCCGCAAGTACGGTATGAACGGCGTTGCCCAAAGGATCGAGAATCGATGCGTACTCCTGAGGAATGGCAGGATCAAGTTTCCAAATGTTGGATTCAGGAATCACTACGTACTCGGCAAAGGCGCCGTTGGCGTCGACGCCGATGATCTTCACGTTCTGGCAGATGTGAGCTTCGCCCGTACGGCACAGCAGGCACTTGCCGCAAGCCACGTGCATCTCGGCGGAGACGAAATCACCCTCCTTGACGCTGGTTACTTCATCCCCGAACGCTGCGACCTCGCCGCAGAACTCATGCCCGGGGATCAGCGGGGGATGGATCCGGTTCTGCGCCCAGCGATCCCAGTTGTAAATGTGCAGGTCGGTGCCGCAGATCGACGCCACCTTTACTTTGACCAGTACCTCGTTCCGCCCAAAGGCAGGAATTTTTACCTCGCAAACCTCGGCGCCCGGCGCGGCCTCGGGTTTGACCACCGCTAACATCGTGGATGGCATGACGGCTACCTTATGAATTCAGACTCGGACACAAAACATTTGATTTTAGCACCGGTGGGAACGCCGGATGTGCTTTCGCCGTTGCATCAACGCTCCGGCGGCAATCCCCGGCTCGATTTTGGAGGAGCCGTTTTGTAGTTCTCCGACTTCCCGCGGGGAATGCTCAGTGTCTTCCACGCGCTCCAGCGCAGATGCTTGGCCAGGAAAATAATCTGCCCAGTGTGATGCGCATAGTGCGCGATCTGCCGGTTCACGGCCTGAAGCACGGTGTGGGGCTCTCCGCGGATGGTCACCGTGCGCATGACATCCTCTGGTTTGAGCGAGTCGATCGCCGCAAACACGCACGCCCAGCCTTCTTCCCACAACTTTATAAGCTCGGCGCGCGTGGTCGCGGGATTGAGCTCAAATTCCTGATCGCGAAAACGATCGGGTTTCTCTCCGTCAGTCGCGAGGAAGTCGGTGAAGCGCGAGCGCATGTTCCCTGCCATGTGCTTCACCAGGACGGCAATGGAATTCGATTCCGGGTCGAGCGTGATAAACAGCTCCTCGTCTTTGAGTTGGATCATCGCGCCCTCGGCCAGACGCTTGTGTCCGCGCATCTGCCGACGGGCTTCTTCGATGTAATGAGCTGCAGCGTCAGTCATAAGTTTGGCCTGTCACGAATTAGATGCTGGGCTTGCCGGCGGGATGATCGGGTATGGCGCCGTCAGAATCTGCTGTCGCACCTCGATCTCCAGTTCGAACCCTCCCACCCATTTGGCAAACAGGTTGTAGAGCAGCGCGCCGATCGCGCCCATGACGAATCCCATCGCCCCGTAGAGCAGCGGTGCGAGGACGGCAAGGCCTATGCCAAAGCCAACCCCAAAGGCTCCGGCTAAAGGACTGTTCTGCTGCTGACCGAAAGCAGACCCCATTAGTCCCATCAGCAGGAAGAATGGCGCGACGATCAAGCCCATACATCCATAGATCAATCCCAGGATCTTGGCGACCGACAACACTCCAACCGATTTGATGATGTGCATAGACCGCTCCTTAATTTCCAGATTGAGTTGAGCGTCCCCAGCCGCCGCCGCCCGGAGACTCGATTCGGATGCGCTCGCCTTTTTCCAGCCGAGTGCTGAACTTCCCCGGCATCTCCTCGACCGATCCGCCGCTTCGAATCGCGCAGGTCTTCCCGGGCGCGCCTGCCTCGCCACCAGCGAGTCCCCACGGCCCGCGGAGGCGCCGGTCGGCGAGAAGTGTGACCTCGCAGTCAGTCAGCACTTCAATCTCGCGAATAATTCCGTCGCCTCCGCGATGCCTTCCCCCTCCGCCGCTGCCGGAACGAAGCGAATAGTGGCGAACCCGCAAAGGATAGGCATACTCCAGCGCCTCTGCCGGAGAGTTCAGCGAATTCGTCATGTGCGTATGCACGCCGGAGACACCGGACTTGCCCGGACGCGCGCCCATGCCACCCGCGATCGTTTCATAGTAGGCAAAGGGCTGGCCGGTACGGGGATCGATTCCACCGATGGTGAGATTATTCATGGTTCCCGAAGCCGCCGCGGGAATACGGTCCGGAATGGCCTGTGCGAGCGCGCGCAGCAGAACGTCCACGATACGCTGCGAGGTTTCGACATTTCCTCCGGCAACCGCCGCCGGGGGCCGCGCGTTTACAACTGAACCCTCCGGAGCAATCACCCGGATAGGCCGCATCAGTCCTGCGGTTGCCGGAACATCATCGGCCAGCAGGCAACGGAAAACGTAGAAGCACGCGGAATAGGTAATCGCCTCGACTGCGTTTACGCTTCCTTCGACCTGCGGATCGCTGCCTGTGAAGTCGACGGTGACGACCCGGCCAGAGGGTTGCTCCGCCACCCTCACCGTCACCGCAATCTTTATCGGCGGATCGCTGATGCCGTCGTTATCCAGAAAGTCTTCTGCGCGATAGGTACCCGCGGGCACGCGCAGCAGAAAGCTGCGCATCAGTTCTTCCGCATACCGCAGCAGTTCCCGTGCTGCGCTCTGGGCGCGGTCGATTCCGTAGCGCGCGCAAACTTCCTGCAGCCGCGCAGCCCCGGTGTGGCAAGCCGCGATCTGCGCGCCCAGATCGCCTTCGCGCTCCTCGGGAGTGCGCACATTGTTCAACAGCAGCGCCAGCACATCGCGCTCCATCACGCCTGCACGCATGATCCTCACCGGCGGGATGCGGAATCCTTCCTGATAGATCTCCCGGCACAGGCCCATCGATCCTGCATACGCTCCGCCCACGTCCGCATGATGCGCCCGCGATGCAACATAGAAGTCTGGTGAAGCAGGTCTCGCACGTCGGCGGGGCTTCACGTAGACAGGGGCTACCAACGTGATATCCGGCAAGTGAGTTCCGCCGCGGAAGGGATCATTGAGCATGACCACATCTCCCGGCGCCATCTCGCACGCCGCAATCGCCGCCCGCACCGACATTGGCATCGAACCGAGATGCACCGGCATGTGGTCGCCCATGGCGATCACCTCGCCTGCGCTGTCGAACACGGCGCAGGAATAGTCGCGCCGCTCCTTGATATTGGGAGAAAACGCCGTACGGCGCAGCGCCGCTCCCATCTCCTCGGCAATCGAGTGGTAAAGGTTCTTGAAGATTTCCAGTTCGATGGGATCGCGCCTCATGAGGCGCAGTGTACCGGAATCGTGCGCCTTGATGGTTGGGCGTCGATGAGTGGCGGCGTAACGCTCAGATAAAATTCTTCCGCTCCCCTGCACAATTCTGTTGACACGGTGTTTACACTGCCGCAATATCTTGTGTTAAGGACGCTGCCCGTACAACAAGTTGGGCGGTGTTTCGCAAAACGTGTCAGGTCTCTGACATCCTTTGCAAGGGAAAATCGTTCACGGAGGAATCTTCATGGCAACGAAGAAAAAGGCCAAAAAAAAGAAGAAACACTAACCGTTCTGCGAAACGATACTTCGCACGGGCCAAGATTTAACCAGCCTCTCAGGAGAAGCACCTCTTGAGAGGCGTTTGTTTTTGGAGCAGTTAGCAATTTGCAATTAGCGTTAGCTTAGGCTTCCCCGAGATGAGTTCGGCTCAGTCTATCTCCAAAATTCTCGGTATAAGGATTCCTCCGGGTATGTCACAATTGGGAACCACAGGGGTTCAAACTTGAGGGCGGGCGTGGGCGCGAAAAACATGAATTCCAGGAAGAAGAGTTCGGGCAAGAAGACGGATGAAATCTTCATCCCGGACAAACTCTATTTCCGCATCGGCGAAGTGGCCACCCTGTGCCGTTTGCCCGCTTACGTGTTGCGATTCTGGGAAAGCGAGTTCCCGCAACTTAAGCCCGTGAAAAGCAGCACCGGCCAGCGCATGTACCGGCGCCGCGATGTGGAAAACGTCCTTCGTATCAAGCAGCTGCTTTACGAGCAGGGTTTCACCATCGTAGGCGCGCGCCAGCAACTGCGTTCCGAAGCAAAAACTGATAAAGGGCAAGCCGCAATTCCATTCCCCGCGCAATCTTCCGCCGAAATGCAGCGCATCCGCCAGGGACTGCGCGAGATACTGAATCTACTCTCCACGCGCCGCACCGGATAATTGCACCGATCACTCCGTTCCGCAATCCCACCCTGCACCGCAGCCTGCCTTGTCATCAACCTAGTTCGATAATGCGCCCGCGCACCGGTGGTAGAATGCCGCTCTGCGGCGAGGGACCAATGGGAATTCGTCAGAAGAAGCAAGGCATTGTTTGGGAGAAGTTTGTGGAGATCGCCAAAAAGAGCTCAAGGGCAGCCTTGCTTTTGCTGGCGGCGATCGCGATCCCGTCCGGGTCGTCGGCTCAGGACGCAACCGGAAGGATCTTCGGAACCGTTTACGACCAGCAGGCAGCCGTAATCGCGGCGACGCAGATCACTGTGATCAACACAGCCACCCAAGTCGTCCGCACTGCGGTGACAGACGATGAGGGCCGTTTTCAGGTATTAGCGCTACCCATCGGGAACTACAAAGTGAAGGCTGAGCACGCCGGGTTTCGCACCGTGGTCAGCGCCGAGCAGAAGCTTTTAATCAACCAGGCCCTGCGCATCGACATCAAGATGGGGATCGGAGCCGCCAGCCAGACGGTCGACGTTGGCGCCGAGGCTGCCGCCGTGGAAACCGTCAACCCGACTCTGGGGCAATCGATCACCGGACGTACCCTCACCAACATGCCGCTGAACGGCCGCGACGCGCTCGACCTCGCCTTGCTTCAGCCCGGAGTGACAGAGAGTAATGACGACAACGGCGGCGCCGGCAACTACAGTATCGCCGGCGGACGAACCGATTCCGTCACGTTTCTGCTCGACGGCGGACTGAACAACGACCTGCTGGATAACAGCAACCTTCTCGATCCCAACCCTGATTCCATTGCCGAATTCCGTCTGCTTACCAGCAACTACACCGCCGAATATGGACGCAACGGTGGAGGCATTATCAGCGAGGTAATCAAATCAGGTTCCAATCAGATTCACGGCAGCGCATTCGATTTTTTCCGCAATCGGGTGCTCGACGCCAACGATTTCTTCAACATTCCGCTGGGTATTCCGCGGCTAGACTTGAAGCGCAACCAGTTCGGAGCCACGCTGGGCGGCCCAATCCGCAAGGATAAGATCTTTTTCTTTCTCGCCTACCAGGGACAGAAGCAGATTCAAGCCGTACCTGACGTCGATATTCCGGTGTACACGCCGCAGGAACTGCAGGGAAATTTCTCGCAGGTGATACCAGAAGACGGTGTGACCTGCACGACGGCCGGCGGATGCCCAGACCCGAATGTCGCCACATTCCTTGAGAACAATCCTTATTTTGCGTCGCCGAATGGGAATGCGGCACAGGCGATTATCGACCCCACCAAGATCGATCCTGTGACCCAGAATTACATCAATGCCGGCTTGGTCGCGACTTCGCCGACGAACCAGACGGCTTGCAATCGCGAATGAAATTTGCAGCGGGCTCCTCTCTACCTCATTGGAACAGACGAACAACGCGGATGAGCTGACCACCAAGTTCGACTTCAATCTGAGCGCCAAAGACAAAGTCTCCGCCACGATCGGCGCGAATCGCACACTGTTTCTGAACCCGTTCCCCTACGCCACCGTGCCGGGATTTCCCAGTCGCACCACCGCCGATTATTACTTTACGAACATTGGCTATACCCGGATCTTTTCACCCACTCTCCTGAATGAGTTTCACTTTGTGACTCATCGCAGCAATTATCTGCAGGATAGTGTAACCAAGCAGTTGCCCACCGGATCCAGCCTCGGCGTCGAGCATTACGCCGGACCTTGCAACCGGCCCGACCAACATATACTTCGACACGGGCTATCAATTTGGCCCCAGTGAAAATGGTCCTACGCGCTTCGTGGAGAATACCTTTTCGTGGGCCGATGCAGTCTCCTGGACTCGAGGGAAACACAACTGGAAGTTCGGCGCCGGATTCTCGCCCTACCAGGAGAATCTGGTCTACGACTATTACACGAATGGAGAATTCGATTTCTATTCCCTCGACAGTTCTTCCACCGCTTCCGGGAATCCCTACGCCGACTTTCTGCTGGGAGCCGCGTCTGGCTATTTTCAGGGACCGCTTGCCGCTTCCAACATACGCAGCAAGAGCACCTATGTATTTGGCCAGGACGAGTGGCACGTACGCAAGAACGTGGTGCTAACCATCGGCCTGAGGTACGAATACAACACCCCCAAGTCCGACACCCAAGGCCGCAGCTTTTCGGTGATTCCAGGACTGCAGTCGAAACGATTTCCCAACGCGCCACTGGGGCTGGTGTTCCCCGGCGATCCCGGAGCTCCCAACCGGCGTGAACTTTCCCTGACAAGAAGAACTTCGCGCCCCGCTTCGGCTTTGCGTGGGACCCAACCGGAAGTGGCAAGACCAGCATCCGCGGCGGCTTAGGAGTTTTCTACGACATCCTGAAGGGCGAAGATAACCTGCAATTCAACGGTGAGCTTCCGTTTTATGCCGAGCCGGGTTTCTACTTCGACAGTGTTGGCCCGTCCCAGAGCGGGCCGGTAGGTTATCTCGAGTCAGCCGTTTCAGTCGTCGAGCTATAAACACATTTCCCTCGAAACCACCAGCAACCGATGTCACTTTGCGCAGTTTCTTCCCATCAACAACAGTGGCGCTGTCTTTATAGACGACCCACATCTGCGAACGCCCTATGTCTACCAATACAACCTGAGCTTGCAACGCAATCTTTTCGCCGATACCGTTCTGGAAACAAACTATGTGGGCAGTTCCGGGCGTGGATTGACCTCGCTTAGAGACATCAATCCCATGGTACTGGGGAGCACGAATCGCCTGCTGGACAGCAGTAGCGGCAACTGCGGAACTGTCACGGGCGTGATCTGCTTCGGCCAACTTCCCGAATTCCAGAACGTATCGAATGCCAACTACAACGCTCTCGAGGCCAGCCTGACCCGGCAGCCCAAGAGCTCCAAGCTGGGTACGGCTTATTTCACCCTCGCCTACACCTACGGTCACAATCTGGACAACGCATCCGGGTTCGCCCAACGCAATTCGCAAGTGCCGGCTTACAGCCCAGATCTTTTCTATGCCTCCGGGGACAGTGATGTCCGTCAGCGCATCAGCATCAGCGGAGGCTGGGACCTGCCGTTTGATCGGATGTGGGCTACTGGTCCAAAGCGGCTGACCAAGGGATGGAGCGTCTATCCCATCGTGACCTGGCGTACTGGTTTCCCCTTCGACATTCCGGCGGGGCTGGGAGATACCACAGACCCCGCAAACTTCGGAACCTCAGGCGCCGGCGATCCTATTCTTTCCCATGCCGCTGTCGTCGCACCGATACACATGCTCGACCCCAGGCGCCTGACCACAATCGTCCCGACAATTTACGGCACGAATCCGAACAACCCGAATCAGTGTCAGATCACCACGGGGACTCCCATCAGCGGGCACTTCATTTTCGATCCCAACAGTTTCTCCAACATTCCCTTGCAGAACAACGCCTATTACGAGGGCGATAACCCATGCTTCCCCGAGCTTGATCCGGTGAATAATCCATCGGACCGCACCTACGGTCTCGCGCGCAACGTGCTGCGCGGACCGCATCTGACGAATCTTGACGTCGCGCTGGCTAAGACGACCGCCATTACTGAGAGCGTCGGCGTGGAATTTCGTGTGGAGTTTTTCAACGCCCTCAATCATCCCGAGTTCGCGCAGCCCACAGTTCTCGACGGGGCCACGAACATCAATGGCGCGACCTTTGGCCAGATCACGACGACGGGAAGCTTTCGAGGTCCAGCGCCGCGCATTGGGCAGTTGGCAGTCAGGATTACATTCTAGAGAATTTCAGAATTGTTCAGAACTAGAAGACTGTTACGCGCAGACACAAACGACTTTGGCGCAGGGGCTTGCGTCGAGCTAGCCGCGTGCGCTGGTCTTCTTCACGCCGCGCGCTCTGGAGTCGGCTTCTTTCCGGCATTCGCGGCGTCCAGGCGGATGCGGCTGACGCGTGTAGTCTCTTGCACCAGATCGTCGGTGGCGCGAGCATCATCGCCCGCCATCACCGAGCCCGCGGCCAAAGCAAAACGAAGCGCGTCAGCCTGATCGTCGAAATACAGAATCACTTGCCCAGACATAAGAATTCTCCCGATGTGGACTTCTCTCAACGACATCTTGAAAAAGAGCTCGACGAGAGCGGCGCTGCGGCCCGCGTGATCCAGGCGCAGCTTTCTGTGATTGTCTGGGAAAAGGTACTTGGGATCAAAGTATTCTTCTTGGTTCGCGAAGATTCATTAGGACATGCTGCCTCGAGTCGAAAGTTGAAAGGCGAGAGAAGAATGGTCGGGACGGGCAGATTTGAACTGCCGACCCCTCGCACCCCAAGCGAGTGCTCTACCAGGCTGAGCCACGTCCCGACTAGGAAGGAACCCGCTGCTTCGCATCCACAGCGGATGGGGTTACCAGAGAAGTTTATCATCAGCGGCGCAGTTTTCGCCTGAATTGATTGTCACCGTCGCTTGCGTTTCGCTTTGCGGGCAGAGATTCTGGGCGCGGGCCGGCGCGGGGCTTCTTCCAGGATGGCAAACTGGATTTTCTTCTCTACCGGGTCGATGCGGTCGACCAGAACGCGAATCCTTTGCCCCAGGCTGTAAGTCTTGCGCGAACGCTGGCCAATAATCTGTCGCGTGTTCTCGTGGTAGGTGTAGAAATCATCGGTAAGCGTGTTCAGCGGAACCAAGCCTTCGACAAATAAATCGGTGAGTTCGACGAAGAAACCAAACTTGGTGACACTGGTGATCAGGCCGTCGAAATCCTCGCCGATGCGATCCTGCATGAACTTAACCTTCTTCCACTCCATCAATTCACGCTCAGCATCGTCGGCGCGGCGCTCGGACTGGCTCGATTCCTCCGCAATCTCGTGCAACTCTTCCAGTTTGATGGGGCCGCCCAGCGGATCGAGTCTTTCGCCGTGCGCGGCGTGATCGCGGCGCTTCGACCAGGGCGACGAGGTCGCCTCATCATCATGCGCGCCATGAGCGGTGGAAGCTACAGGTGAAACTCCAACTGGAACCTCGCCGTCCCGCTTCTCGGCCGATTCGCGCAGCACATCTTTCAAGATGCGATGCACGATCAGGTCGGGATAGCGGCGGATCGGCGACGTAAAGTGCGTGTAGCTGGTTGCCGCCAGCGCGAAGTGACCCAGGTTTTCTTCCGAATATCGCGCCTGCTTGAGCGACCGCAGCATCAGGTAGCTCAGAATGCGCTCCTCCGGTTTACCGGCAATCTTGGCGGCCAGCTTCTGGTACATGCGTGGAGTGATGTGTACGTCTTTTGGTATTTCGATGTGACTTGTTTGCTTGCCGGTGCCCCGCGCGACGCGGCGGTCTGTCTTGAGCTGTACGCGATGAATGGGCAGCGGGCCCACTCCGAGCGAATATCCGAACGTCGCCGCAATCACCTCGAAATCGTAGACGCGCTTGGCGTCCGGCTTTTCATGAATTCGATATAAAGACGCGACGTGTTTCGATTCAAGATAATGCGCAACGCACTCGTTCGCCGAGAGCATGAACTCTTCGATCAGACGGTGAGCAATGTTGCGCTCCGAGCGCGTGATGCTTTTCATCAACCCGAATTCGTCAAATTCGATGACCGGCTCGGGCAGGTCGAAATCAATCGATCCGCGGCGCTGGCGTTTTCGGTTGAGGATCAAGGCCAGGTCGCGCATGAGTTCGAACGTGGAAACGAGCTTCGCATAGCGCTCGCGTGCGGCGGCGTCGCCTTCAAGCACGGCGTTCACCGCGGTGTAAGTCATACGCTCGGTCGACCGAATCACGCCTTCGCATAGCTCACAACCAACAATTTCGCCACGGGAATCGATCCGCATCACACACGACAGAACCAGCCGCTCGACTTGCGGACGCAGGCTGCAGATGTCGGTCGAGAGTTCAAGCGGAAGCATGGGCACGGCGCGGTCGGGAAAATAAACGCTGGTGCCGCGCAGCCGCGCCTCCCGGTCGAGTGCGGATTCCGGCGTCACGTATTGTGCGACGTCGGCAATGTGGACCTGCAACTCAAAATTCCCGTCGGGAAGATGCCGCACGGTGACGGCATCGTCGAAGTCGCGCGCGGTCTCTCCGTCGATGGTGACGATGGGCAGGTTGCGGAAGTCCCGGCGGTGGCGAAGTTCCGTCGCCGGGATGATTGCTGGAATATCCTGCGCCTCTTCCAGTGTTGCCGCGGGAAAGTGATGCGGCAAATGAAACTTGCGAATGGTGATTTCAACGTCGACCCCAAAGTCATCCTGCCGCCCCAGAATCTCAACCACGCGGCCCCGTGGATTTTGTGTCGGCGTCGGCCAGTCAGTGATTTCGACGTCAACCACCACGCCCTCAAGGTCTTCCCACTCCAAGCGGCGAGCCGCCTCGTCGCCCAGCACGCGGTCGACAGATTTCTGCAGCGCCCGCGTCCCGCCTTTCGCAGGGGCTGCCGAGGGCGGCGGCGCTACAACTTCGGGATACTCCATGCCCGCCGGAATCACAATGTCCTGTGTGATCTTGCTGTCGATCGGCTTTACAAAGTTATGACGGCTGCCGTAGTGAAAAATCCCCACCACGGTAGGATGAGCGCGCACCACCGGCCGCACGATGCGCCCTTCAGCGCGGCCGTCGGGACGAACCGCCATAATGTCGACCAGCACGCGATCGCCATGCATGGCGTTACCGATGGCGTGAGGCGCAACAAAAATATCCCCAGCCAGCCGCGACTTAAGCGACGCGCTCAGCGAACTCGGGTCCGGGATGACGAAACCAAATCCGTCGCGGTGCATGCTGAGGCGTCCGACAACCAGATTCTTATCGGCAGCGGGTTGCGGGAGAGCGTAGCGGTCAGAATTGAGCTGAACCAGTTCCCCGGCTGCCACCAGCTTCTGAAGGTGCGAGTCGAGTTCGCCACGGGCGTCGCCATGCAGGCCGAGTTCGCGCACCAGCTGCTTGAATCCAGCGGCGCGCTTGGGCTGCCGGGCAATGTGTTTCAGGATGGTCGAGTCGGAAAGCATGCGGAAGCTGTCAGCTATCAGCTCTCAGGATAACCGAAGGACTCGAGGCAGCGCGGCGCACCCTGCCGAGATCTTGCTCTTACCACGTGTCTCCGCCACCGCGGGGCGGCCAGGCGCCGAGCGCACGCCGGATCATCGCGATCTGGCCGGTGTGATAACTGTTGTGCGCCACCATCTGCCACAACACAGCCTCAAGCGTTCCTGCGAGCTTCGTGTCGCCGAGATGGACGGTTTCAATCCGGCGCTGCATTTCCTGAGGAGTAGATTTCGCCAGCGCGGCGAAATCGGCGAGCAGACCGGCAAAGCGCTTTCGCAGCCGATCCCAATCTTGCGCATCGGCGGGGGACGGCGCAGGAGGAAAGCTCTCCGAAGAATGTACCGGATACGCCGGCCGCTCGCCACGAATGCGGCGCACTTCATATTCCATCCAATAATTCATGTGAAAGACAAGTTGTCCGATGGAGTGCGGAAATTCCGCGACCGAACGCGCAGCCAATTCGGCAGGAAGATCCTCGACGCATGCAAGCGGATCCGCGTGCGCGCCTTTGCCGTGCAGCAGTTCAGTCAGTGCGCGCGAAGACATATGGTTTGAGTCAGCCCTTCGCCGCAAAGTATTTCTCTTCCAGAATCCTGCGGTGATGCAACTCATGCCCCGCAATAATGTAGGCCAGAGCCCGCACGCTCACTTCATTCTTGTTCGCGAGACCACGCCGCACCCACGCCGCTTCGTCGAGATTGCGCAACAGTGAGATCGTCGCGCGGCGCACCGCGATGAATTCTTCGACCAGATCGCCAATCGGACGTTCCGCGAACCCGCCATTGCGGACGTAATCGTCCTGTTCAAAACCTTCCATCGGCGTGGCGTCAGCCCGTGCGATGCGCAGCGCACGATAAGCGAAGATGCGCTCGGTGTCGCAGATGTGGCCCAGAACTTCCTTGGAGCTCCATTTATCCGGCGCGTAGCGGAAGTTGCCTTCTTCCTCATCGCGGCAGGAGAGCAGCAGCATCATTTCACGGCGCTGCTGGTCGAGCGTGTTGAGAATGTCGTCGCCCTGCACCAGAGAAATATAGCGCTCGTAATAGGGCGCGTATTCGCCCGCCTGGGGCCGGGCAACAGTGAAGGCTGAAGGGGTGATCACGGCTGGTTCCAACATGGCTTTGCTCCTTCGAGGCTGGCTTGCACCTTCGACAAATCTTCGATGCAACAGCATACTCCCAGAGCCTGTGAAACTGGAATCCATGCGATTTTATTTCCGGCAATCGTTACACGGCAGCCGGGTAGAATAGGGAGGGGTCCAGCCGACCCGACAACCAACTTGGGAAGATTCCAATTACGTACCAAGGTAGGAAACCCTGTTGAAAATAAAGGCTTTTCCACAGTGCTCATTTTGAGACAGCGGAGTACAATTCGGTTTGGTCACGCAAGTGCGGCACGAGACCTCTAATCCCAACCAGGAAAGGAACTTTTCATCCATGTGGAAGCCGACGAATCAGCCTCAGACCCCAGGACGGCCAGCCGAGCCCGAGCGTCCAACTACGTCTACCCCGAATGCCCCTGCCATGATGGCGACTGAGCCCGCCGTTGGCCCGCGTCCGGTCGCGACCACTACCACCGCGGACCAGGCAACCATCGGCAAGTCGCTGGTGATCAAGGGCGAGGTGACGGGATCGGAATCTCTCTATATTGACGGCCGCGTGGAAGGCTCGATCAACCTTTCCGGCAATCGCGTAACCGTCGGCCGCAACGGCGTAGTCGCGGCCAACATCAATGCCCGCGAAATCGTCGTGCTGGGCAAGGTCCGCGGCAACCTGACCGCCAGCGACCGCGTGGATATCCGCAGCGACGGCTCGCTCACCGGCGACGTAGTAGCAGCGCGCATCTCCATTGAAGACGGCGCCTACTTCAAAGGCGGCATCGACATTCGCAAGGGCGGCCAGCCCACGCAGAAGGCCAACGGCGAAGATAAGAGCGTTGCCATAGCCGAGCCCACAGCAGTCGGCGCACGCGCGTAAGTTCGCTTTAGCCGCATCTCAGAATCAGCGGCGGCGTTCGCAGAGAATGCGAATGCCCGCCGCTTTGTTTTTCTAACTGCCTTACGGCTGCGTTCCCGATCCCAAAATCTCTTTGCTCTGACCCTCCGCCACTGCGGGATACGCCGTAGCTTTCCGCCGCCGCAGGTCGTTGGGCAGTTGCGACTTCAGCAGCCACAGTCCCACAGCTGCCGCCGCCGCCCAGGTGACAGAAATCAATCCTAACTTCAGCAGGTCAGCGATGCGGCTCCCCTGGGCCGATATGAATGGAATGATGCTTTTTGCCACTTCAAGACTGATGCCGCCGGCGATCACCGCTGTCAACGCGGACTTTCCCAACTCACCCCAGCGCAGCGTTCTCAGCGAAACCAGTTTCCGGTAATGCAGCAGCAAGGCCAGTGCCAGCAGGTTCGCTCCTATGCCAATATCGGAAGCCCATGCCAGGCCGACGACTCCATAGCGGTGAAACAGCAGCGAATACACCGGCAACGAAGCGCTCGTGATCACCGTCACCGCGGCCATAGGAGTCAGCGTGTCACCGGAAGCGTAGAAGGCGCGGGCGTACAGTCCCTGCGCGGCCCAGAGCGCGAGAGAAAGTGAAAACCAGAAAAAATAGACGGCCGTGGTTTGCGTATCGGAGACCAGGAACCTTCCCCGCCGGTAGACCAGATCGATCAGCGGAAAGGCTGCGGCCATCATCCATCCCGTAGCGAGAAATGATGCGGCGGCGACGCGGTAGACGGAATCATTCACGGTCGTAGCGAATTCCTGCAAGCGCTTCTCGTTGAACAGGCGGGCAAAAAATGGGAGCGAGGCTTGTCCCGTAGCCTGCCCTAACACCGCGATGGGCACGGCGAACAGACGCTTGGCATAGTTGAGCCGGGCAATGTCGCCAATGCCGCTCGAGGCGTAGTGGCGCAAAATCCAATCGTCGGCCGTGACCAGCGAAACGCCCAGCATCAGCGGCACCGAAAGCTTTACCCACTCGCGAAACGCAGGATTGGTGACGTCAAACGAAGGACGATAGCCAGTCCCAATCCGCGCCGCTCCGATCACACTGGCCAGAAACGGACCGACAATGCTCCCCACCAGCGCGCCATACGCCAGTGAAGCAATCCCAAAGTGGCGTGCGCCAATCACCCCGCCAAAAATAATGAATATGTTGTAGAGCAGCGGCCCGAAGGCGGGGAAAAGAAACAAGCGGTGCGAGAGCAACACCGCCGAGACGACTCCACCGACATAGAAGAAGATTTGCGCCGGCAACAGAATGCGGGTCAAGTGGACGGTCAGATCCACTTGCGCAGGCGAGAAACCATGAAACATCCAGCGCACGAATTGCGGCGTAAAGATCTCCGTAAGAATGGTCCCGGCAACCAGCACCGTAGTCATCACCGTGATGACGATGGAGAAAGTTTTCTGCGCGTCGGCTTCTCGCTTCTCGGCGAGAAACCGCGTATAGATGGAGATGAATGTAATGGAAGCCGCGCCCCCGGCCACGATGTAGTTGAGCCAGTCCGGCAGGGTGAAGGCTGCGACGTAAGCGTCGGTCTGCGGTCCGGCGCCGAAAGCATAGGCAATATAAGCCTCGCGCACGTAGCCGATCACCCGCGAAAGCATCACCGCCGACATCAGCAGCAGTGTGGCCGAAAAAGCCGTGTGCTGGTGCGAAGGGCGGAAGAACCGTAGAAGTCTGTTCATGGGCCGCAGATTTATGTCCGCAGGACGCGAATTTCCTTCAAAGCCTACCAGAGGGTCGCATCCGGGACGGAGTTTATCGTCCGAATCAGACTGCGATGGTTCCTTTGTTGACACTGGAGAGAGCAGTAGCGATCTGGCGGAAAAAAGCCGCTCCAGCGAACGCGTCCTTCAAATGATCTCCCGCGGTAACAGACTGCGGAAAAAAGACTTCCCGGTTGATGTCGAGTTGAGCCGCATTTGATCCCTAGTGCATTGCCCCCGCATGCCGTCCGCGTCAAAGTGGCCTCGGACGCTTGTCCCAAGAGGCAATTACAGTGATCCGTTCTCTTGCGAACCCTGGTTCTCAAACCATGACTGAATTTTGTGAGCAAGTGAACCCGCGCGTGCTTCTGGAGATGAGGCGAGCGCGTCCGTTCCCGGAAATGCAGCGGGTGCAGGAAAGCTGGGTAGCGGCACATGAAAAACGCGGTCTGCTATGGCTGGCCGCGCGCACGCCGCGATGGATTGGCCCCGACCATCTCACCGGGTTGGGATTAGCGGCACAACTCGGGGCAGGCGCGTGTTACATGCTGGCTGCGTGGAACCGGTACGCGCTGCTGGGGGCGATTTTCTGCCTGGCGCTGAACTGGCTGGGAGACTCGCTCGACGGAACGCTAGCCCGCGTGCGGCACCAGTTACGTCCGCGTTACGGCTTTTACGTCGATCACATGGTCGATAGTTTCGGAGTCGTAGCTCTGATGGGCGGGCTAGCCTTGTCTGGTTACATGCATCCCTGGATCGCAACCGGCTTACTCGTTGCCTTCCTCATGCTCTCGATTCAGTCTTATCTCGCGACGCACGCGCTGGGCGAGTTTCATCTGTCGTTCTGGCGCTTTGGTCCAACTGAACTGCGCATCTTGCTCGCGGTGGGCAACCTGGCGGTGTTGTGGAAGCCACAAGTCCATTTTCTCGGGGGATACTACAAACTCTTCGACCTGGGAGGAACGATCGGCTTGGCTGGAATGGCGCTGATGGTCGTCTTCTTCACCGCACAAAACACCGTGCGCCTTTATCGCGAAGACAGGGTTTCCGGAGAGACGATCTCCGGAGAAAAAATCGGCGACGCGAGGACCGCAGAAAAGAGCATCGCCCAGTGACAACCCGAGCCGGAGACAACCCCCGGGCGAGCTTCCGCGTCCTTCACCGCTGGTTGAAGTTCAACCTCGTAGGCGCCCTCGGGATTGCAGTACAGCTCACGATGCTGCTTGGGCTGAAGGGCGGATTTCATCTCAACTATCTGCTTGCGACAGCGTTGGCGGTGGAAGCCGCGGTCGTGCACAACTTTCTCTGGCACGAACGTTATACCTGGGCAGACCGGGTGCACCCATCGTGGCAAAAGTCGCCGCCGCGTTTGTTGCGCTTCAACATGGCGGCTGGCGGAGTTTCCATCGCCGGCAATCTGGCGCTGATGAAGATAATAGTCGGCCTGGGCCATGTGAACTACCTGATCGCGAACGCGATCGCCATTGCGTCCTGCTCGCTGTTGAATTTCCTGGTAAGCGAGGAGTGGATCTTTGAGGCTGAAGCCAAGAACCTCCACGGTAATCTTGCTGTGCCGCCCGAATGATTCCATACTCGAACCATGCCGGGGAGGAGCGCGACCGTGAAATGGCTGCTCGTGTTCGCGCTCGAAGCTTTGGGCGTGATTCTTTCTTCAGCACAGACCGCGTCGCCTCCCTCGTCCCGCCCGATCCCCGCTCAGAAGCTCACTATTACCGTCACCGACGAAAATGGACTGGCCGTCAGCTCCGCCCGAGTGCAGTTGCAACCCCCGCCGCCGGCCCTCCCACTGCGCTGCAGCACTGATTTTGCCGGGCATTGTGAATTCACCGACTTATCCCCCGGAACTTGTGAACTGCGCGTCGAAAAAGCCGGTTTCTATGCCGCCGTTCAGCCCGATGTACAAGTCGGTCTTACCGCCAATGTGGACGTGACTCTTTCCCGTCAGCGCGAGGCGCGCGAAGTTGTGAACGTGGTCGAATCCCCACCGGCGATCGATCCCGCGCAAATTTCTGCCAAAGAAGAACTCAGCGGCGAGGAACTTCTCAACATTCCCTACCCCGGTCCGCACGACTATCGCAACGCCCTGATCTTTATGCCTGGAGTCACCCCCGATGCCTACGGTCAAGCACACGTAGCGGGCGCCGAGACCTACCAGACGCTTCTGGTTCTCGACGGTTTCAACGTGACCCAGCCCACCAGCGGAGCGCTCGTGGTGCAGACCAGCGTCGATTCCTTCCGCTCCCTCGCAGTTACCCCCAGTCGCGAGCCGGCCGAGTTCGGCAAAGGCTCCGGCGGCGTGATGGCTTTGAACACGCGCATGGGCAACGATCACTTCCGCTTCCTCGCGACCGACTTCATTCCCGCGCCGCAGGATGTCAAAGGCATCTCCCTCGCCAACTGGACGCCCATCTATACCATGTCCGGCCCCATCCGCAAGGGAGACACGTGGTTCTTCGATGCCCTCGACGGCGAGTACGACAACTACATCACCAAGCAACTCCCCGACGGGTCCGACTTTGACCACGTATGGCGCATCGACAACCTGATCAAGCTGCAATCCAACCTCACCACCCGCAACATCGTGACGGCCAGTTTCCTGTCGGATTATTTTCACGATCCCAACGCCGGAATGTGGGCTCTGATGCCTCCACAGACCACTCCCAGCGAGGTCGAAACCGCCTACCTCGGCTCGCTCAAAGATCAATACTATTTCCGCGGCGGCGCGCTGCTCGAAACCGGAATCGGCGGAGACCAGTACAACCTGACCCTCACTCCGCATGGAGATGCCGGCTACATCGAGACCATCCTGACGAGCGGGGGCAACTACTATCTGCACGAGGACTCTTCCGCCCGCCGTCTGCAGGCCCTGGCGAATCTCTACCTTCCGCCGCGTCAGTGGTATGGCCGCCACGACATCAAGTTGGGCACCGACCTCGACCGCCTCAACTACGACGCGCAGTTCCTGCGCCAGCCGATCTCGTTTCTGCAAGTCGAGCCGCCGCCGGGGCAATCGCCCGAGCCCTGTCCCACCGATACAAACGGACTTCCCATCGTGCCCGCGCCGACGTGTGCGCGCTATTCGATTTTCTCCGGTGGCAACTACTCCACCATCTACAACAACGAAGCCAGCGCCTACGCCGAAGATCGCTGGCTCATCACCAACCGTCTGCTCGTCGAGCCCGGCGTGCGTTTCGATTGGGATGAAATCGTCCGAACACCGCTGTTCTCCCCCCGCCTGGCCGGAACTTACATCTTCGACGACGAAAGCAATACCAAGCTCTCGGCGGGAATTGGGATTACTTATGACGCGACCAGTCTGGGCCTGATCCAACAAGCCCAAAACGGACAGAGGGTCGATTACTTTTTCGATTCGAACGGCTGCCCTCTGGAAGCGAGTGGTGTCAGCGTTAAGTGCGGGCAGCCGGGGACGCCGGAGCCTGCGCCCATCCCCCTGCCGACCGCGTTCTTCGTCAACCGCAACACGCTCGCGGCTCCCCGTTATCTCAACTGGAGCATCGCCCTCGAGAAGAAGCTGCCGCAGGCCATCTTTCTAAAATTGGAATTCATCCAGAAGCGCGGCGCCCACGGCTTCGCCTACAACACCCTGAACGGCGCGGTAGACGGCAACTTCTTTCTTCAAAACCAGCGCGAAGACCGTTACGACGCTTTCACTGTCAGCTTGCGCCATCGCTTTCGCCAGCACTATGAGATCTTCGGTGCCTACACCCGCTCCCGCGCTCGCACCAACCAGGTCTTCGACTTCAGTGTGGATCTTCCCGTGCTCAGCCAGCAGTTGCCCGGCCCGTTTCCCTGGGATACGCCCAACCGCTTCGTGGGATACGGTGTGCTGCCGTTCTTCAAGCTGCCCATCGTCCACAAAGTCGATCTGGTTTATTCCGCCGAAGCGCGTACCGGGCTGCCCGTCAACGCCACGTTAGAAACGGGCGAAATCTACCCACCCGCTCCTCCGGGAACTTTTCGCTTTCCGACGTACTACACCGTAAACCTGGAGTTCGAGAAACGCATCCATCTATTCCGGCGCTACTGGGCGGTGCGCACCGGCTTCGACAACATCACGAACCATCCCGACCCCCTGCTGTCGAACGGCATCATTAATCCGCCAACCCAGCCAGCTCCGATCTTCATCGATGGCAACGGGCGCGCTCTCGATGCGCGCATCCGGTATCTGGGCAAAGAGTGATTCGCAAGCCTGATTCTTGAAGTCTCCCTCTCAAATCTTCAGCACAACCTTCCCGTAATTCTTACCTTCCTGCAGCAGCTTGTAAGCATCGACAGCGCGTTCGAGGGGAAACACCTGGCCAATCACCGGAGACAGCTTGCGTTGCGTGATCCATTCAGAAAGCTGCTTCCACGCCGGCTCCATGACCTCGCGCTTCTGCGATAAATAAGTCAGCCACAGGCCCTGCAGGCTCGCGGATTTTGCATACAAAGCCCGCACATCCAGTTGCGGAGGCTTGCCAGTCGCGGTGCCGTATTGGATAACGCGTCCGAAGTCGCGCAGGCAGCGCAGGCTCTTCGCGGTATGTTCCCCGCCCAGCATTTCGAACACGGCGTCGACGCCTTCGCCGTGCGTCAGGTTCTTCACCACTTCTTCGTAGTCGTGCTGTTTGTAGTTGATGCCGTGCTGCAGGCCAAGTTCTTTTACTCGGGCCAGCTTCTCATCGGTCGACGAGGTCCCGTACATTTCGATGCCAAGAATACGACCGATCTGCACCGCCGCCGTGCCCACGCCTCCGGCAACGGCATGGATCAGCACGCGATGAGTCTTGCCCGCAACCGGAGCCTCCGTCATCCCTCCCTGCCAGTAGCCAAGATACGCAGTGAAATAATTGACAGGAAAAGCGGCGGCTTGTTCGTCGGTCCAGTACTCAGGCACGGGCCACAGCGCGTTCGCGGAGGCAGCAACTTTTTCTGCAAACGCAGCCCACTGGATGTAGCCCATAACCCGGCGTCCAGTGCTCGCTTCCACGCCAGCAAACTCGCGGCCGGCGATCAGCGGCGGCGCGGGCGTTCCCGGGTAGCCGCCTTGTGCCGTCATGAAGTCAGCAAAATTCAAGCCTCCGGCGGCCACGCGGACCAGCGTTTGTCCCGCCTTCAATGCAGGTTCAGCGACATCCTGAACAGCGAGCGCATCGGGGCCGGAGAGCTTGGTGATTACTAAGGCCTTCATGGACAGAAGTCTAGCAGGACGGACTGAGCCGGGCTCGCAGACAGGTCAGTCCCCAGCAGTGCAGTTTAACTCCTGGTCTCTGTTTCAGAAGGCGTCATCCCGAAACCCGGCGCACTTCACCCGAGTGAGAGCCTGCCCTGAGCGAAGCCGAAGGGAATCTCCTTCCACCTTTGCTGACGGGCGGCCTGACGGCGCCCGAGATCCTTCGCTCCGCCTGAAAAGCAGCTGCTCGGATCACACCCGGAGAAACTGCACCACTACCCAGTTTCTCAGCTGCCAATTTGCCGTCAGGTATATACTCTCGGCGTAGCTTTAACGAGGTCTCCCGGCCACGCCTCCAAGGGCCGGGACGGGGCGTACATTCATTCCCCTAATTCTTGCGCGCCCCGCATGCTGATTTGCCGATTCCCGCCCGAGGCGGCGAGGAAATGGCACCGGTGCATCGCGCCAGATGTTTAGCGGAGCTGCATCCGGGGGAGGTCATATTGTGGATTTGATTCTGGTACGTCTTCTTTTTGTCATAGTAGTTGCAGCCACCTGTTACGTTATTGCTCCCTTCGGCTTGCCCCGCAACCTGGACGCCGGAATCGGCGCGCTGGTTGGCGCGGGCATCATCCTGTTCGAATGGAAGCTGCGCGCGGTGAGCCTGAAGCGGCTGATCGGCGCGGCCATTGGCAGCTTGCTCGGCATCTGCGGTGCCTACCTGTTTGCCTTGGTCATTCGCAGCAGTGTGCCCGCCGGCAACACCCAAAGCTTCCTGCAGATTCTGGTCATGTTGTTGATGGCCTACGTGGGCCTGATCGTGGGCGCAAGCAAGGGCGACCTGCTGAACTTAGCGGCTCTGGGCGGCGTTTTTGGCGGCGAGAAGCAAGGCAAGAAAAGCTACAAAATTCTCGACACCAGCGTCATCATCGACGGCCGCATCGCCGACATTGCCGAAACCGGATTCCTCGACGGCATCATCGTCACCCCGCAGTTCGTATTGCGCGAGCTGCAACTCGTGGCCGATTCCGCCGATTCGCTGAAGCGCAACCGCGGCCGCCGCGGCCTTGACGTTCTGCAGCGCCTGCAGAAAATGGCCACGCTGTCGATCCAGATTGTGGAAGATGATTTCCCCGCCGTCCGCGAAGTCGATCTCAAGCTGATCGAACTGGCCAAAGTCTACGAAGGCAAGATCATCACCAACGACTTCAACCTGAACAAAGTAGCGCAGCTGCAGGGTGTCGAAGTGCTGAACATCAACGAGCTGGCGAATTCGCTCAAGCCTATCGTGCTGCCCGGCGAGATCATGAAGGTATTCATCCTGAAAGAAGGCAAGGAATACAACCAGGGCGTCGCCTATCTCGACGACGGCACCATGGTAGTCGTCGACAATGCCCGGAAGATGATCGGCAAAACCATCGACGTCTCGGTCACGTCAGTGCTACAGACGACAGCGGGAAAAATGATCTTCGGCAAGTGGGACGAACGCGCCTTTGCCCGCACCAGCGGCGTGGTCCAGCCAGTAGTGCCGGCGATCCCCAGCGCGCCGGGGCCTGCCACGGTGATCCCGAACACGCTGGTCGAGACCAAGCCTCAACCGTAGACGGTAAGCTCGGTATTGGTGCAGTTTGACAATTACACGAGACTGTCATCCTGAGCGGAGCCGCTTTTCAGGCGTAGCGAAGGATCTCCCGCTTAACCGACCCAACGCGTAAGCCAAACTGCAGCATTACAAACTGCCTCTGGATTTGAACTCCCTGTCCCGCGCCCGTATACTTACTCCCCGCCATGAAGGTGATCGTTATCATTCCGGCTGCGGGCCTTGGAACCCGCATGGCCCCCATGCCCGTCGGCGCTAAGGGCAAGAAGAAGGCGCCTCCTTCCAAGCAGTTCACTGAGTTAGGCGGCACGCCGATTCTCATTCATACGCTGCGCAAGTTTGCCGCCGTCGACAAGGTAAGCGAGATTTGGATTGCTCTGCGGGAAAGCGAGATCGCAGGGTTCCGCGCGCGGCTCGCGAGTGAAAAAGACATCCTGAAGAAGAAAGTAGAGCTGGTCGTCGGCGGCGAGCATCGCCAGCAGTCGGTGGAGAACGCGCTGAACGTGGTTGCCGCAGCGGCGCATGACGATGATATCGTTCTCGTGCACGATGCCGTGCGCCCGTTCGTGACCCGCGAGATCATTCAGGAAGTGATTGATGCAGCGGAGAAATACGGTGCGGCGATTGCCGCCCTGCCCGCCGTCGATACCGTGAAGCAGGTGGAGCGCACAGCCGATGGCGCGCTGATCAAGGCGACGATTCCGCGCGCCGGCATCGTGTTGGCGCAGACACCGCAAGGTTTTCGTTATGCCGTGATCAAGAAGGCGTTCGACGAAGCGTCAGCCGACGGTTTCCTCGGCACCGACGAAGCGTCGCTGGTCGAACGCTCGGGCCACGAAGTGACCGTCGTGATGGGTTCACCGCGGAACATCAAGATCACAGCCCCCGCCGACATGGAACTGGCAGAATTCTACTTAAAGAAGTGAAAGACTTTCATCGCGCGACTCTTCGGCGATGCGGGAGTTGATCTTGAGAATTGGCTACGGGTTTGACTCGCACGAATTTCGCGAGGGGATTCCGCTGAAGATTGGTAGCGTCGCTCTGGCTCACGACCGGGGGCTGGGCGGGCATTCCGATGGCGACGTGTTGCTGCACGCCATTACTGACGCGCTGCTCGGCGCTGTGGCTGCGCCCGACATTGGGGCGCTGTTTCCGCCGTCGGACCCGAAGTGGAAGGGCGCAGACTCCATTGTCTTCCTGCGCGAGGCGCTGAAACGCGTGCACGATGCGGGATACGTCGTGGCCAACATCGATGCCAGCCTGATTCTGGCTGCGCCTAAGATTGGACCGCACGCGGCGGCGATTCGAGTGCGCGTGGCGAGCTTGCTGGGAGTGCACGCCGATTGCGTAGGGCTGAAAGCGAAGACTCCCGAAGGACTGAATTTGGATCACGCCGCAGTCGCGCATGTGGTGGTGTTGCTGGAGAAGCGGAGCAGTCCGAAGAAGGCGCAGAAGAAAGACGCAGACGAAGAAAGCGCGGAAGAAGACGCGCGCGAGGACCAAGTAGCCTTCGCATCTCGCCGCTCAGTGTTGCGCCGCTTGGATCAGGGCGCGGAAGATGGCGCGGGAAGGCTCGTCTTGATCGACGGAGCGCTCGGGATGCCATTGCACTGCCAGCACGAAGTGATCGGCGGCAGTTCCTTCCAGGGCCTCGATGATGCCATCGTCAGGGCAGCGAGCGGCGATGCGCAGGCCGCTCGCCGATCACATCGGCCGATTGGTGATGCGAAGAGTTCACCGGAATCATGCGTTTGTCGCCTCTGCCTAAAATCTCTTCCAGCTTTGAATCGCTTTCAATCTGGACCGTGTGTGCGACCGCAACCTTCTTGCCCGCTTCGTGGTTGACCTTCGTGCGCAAGTCTTCCGAGAGAAAATCCGGGATGTGCTGGACTAACGATCCTGCGCGGTAGACGTTCAGGCTTTGCAGGCCATAGCAGATGCCGAGGACGGGCTTGCGCCGGTTGTAGGCGTCTTGCAGAAGAAGCTCATCGACAGCGTCGCGGCGAGGGTCGGCGGCGGCGGTGTGGGGTGAGCGCGGCGCGCCAAACTTTGAGGGATCGACATCGGCTTTGCTTCCGGGCAGGAGCACGCCGTCGCAGCTCTCCATTATTTTCAGGACTTCGGTCTTCATGATTTCGGCTGAGGCCTGGTCGAGCGGAATGCGGACGGGCTCGCCTCCTGCTTGCTCGACCGCGCGCTCGTATTGCGGGATGGCGCGCTCGGCGTACTCGCGATCGATCGAATGCGGCATGGGGATGGCGATGCGGGGCCGTGGGTTAGTTGGCAATCAGCTCATCCTCTCGTATCCGTTAACCCCTCAAGCGCGGCCAGGATTTTCGACTGGCGGTAGTGGCGGATTTCCATGATGAGCGCGAGCACGAAGATGATGCTGCCTGCGACTGCGGCTGCTGGCAGTGCGATTTGGCGGTAGGCCACGGTCATGTTGGGATGGACGTGGCGCACGGCCGCCACGGCCACGGTCCCGATGATTGCCAAGAGCAGGCTGACGGCGAACGAGATCAGAGTGCCGATGAAGGTCAACAGCAGGACTCGCACCGGAATCGCATACCAGCGAGGTGGGCGCGGGGTCGGTGGCATGCTTTCAGGCTATCACTATCTGGTCGTTCGAGGTGTCGGCCCGGCGCCCTGATCTGGATTCAAAAAAAACACAGATCGATCCTGACTAAAATATCTGGAATCAATGAGTTGCGGGTTGGAGATCTGGGTTGAATCTGCCTAAAATATTGCCAGTAAAGAACTTACTTGCAAAATATTACATTCAAAGGACTTAGGTAGGCTTGTTCTCGCTAAATGCCTTGGAATCAGCGGCCGAGATTCGCAAAATATTGGATTTGCGGGAGTTAGCTCATTGCTATTCAGTTATCAAAGAACCAATGCGGGTAGAGATAGGATCACTCTTTTCGAAACCCAAGTCAAGGGAATTAATAGTTGGAGTCGTCTTCTCCTGGACTTGTTCCGACTTTGCGGTAGGGATGGTCCCTGAGACGCCACATTCGACTTCGCTCGGCGTCTCTACGCGGCGCTGAGCGCCGGCTCTTCCACGGCTCTGCGTTCCGTCTGAGCCGAGAATCTCATGCTCTTCCCCTGAGGGCTAAATGGCACGAGCATATCGGGCGGAGATTCCAAGGCAGAGGCCACGTTCCCAATCGTACGACATGCATCAGACGTCAGGTTCAACGATTCAAGAGCAAAGTCAAAAGCAGCGGGCAGGAGCGCCCGCTCCACGCGAGCAGCGGTAGTGTATAAAAGAGTCATTATGTCGCAGGCAGCGACGGTTATTACGCGGAGCCCCGGGGATGTGGTGCGGATGACGCCGGTTTCACAGGCGGCGAATGGGGTGTGCTATGCCGTGGCGGGCGAGGTTTCGATCAGCTCGTTTGACCTGGAGCGCATGATCGCTGCTGTGCCCGCGAAGATTGCTGGGGCGCTGAAGCGCAAGGCTTATTACTTTGTCCCACTGGCCATTAGCCAGGGAGAAGAGACTCTGATCGCGGACCGATACGATGTGGCGCTCAGCGATAACGCGGTTTGCCATCGCAACCTGAATCTGGGTGATTCGCAATGCGTGTTTATCTCGACCCGGCTGATGGACGACAAGTTTTCCGTTGCGTTCGAGTTCTACATCAACGTGGGGCACGCGCTGGTGGAGATTGCCGGAGTTTCCGCGGAATTCAGCGAGCTGGCCTGGAAGCAGGTGGAGGCCGGGGCGCGCGGCGAGACTTCGCTGGACGCCTTTGAAGCGCGGAAGCTGGCTACGGCGGGTGGGCCGGATGCGGAACGCTTTAAGAACGAATATTTCGAGGCCACGTTTTCCGATTCGATTTCGATTTACCTGCTTTCGCTGTATCTGGATGTGGATTACCGCGATCTGCGGGAGCGGGACTATCCGCTGCTGGCGCCTTCGGCTCTGGCGGAGCGGTTGCGGAAGGTGGCGGAATTGTTTCCGGCGAATGCGGGGTTTGAGTTTGCGGTGCTGTATAAGCGGCGGACCTAGATGCGTTTGTGGAACTGACCCATGAGGGCCGTCCAGAGCGCGTTTAAGAAGCCGCTACCTCTCAGATTTGTTTGCGACTGGTCGGCGTTTCTGAGGGCTGAGACATCCGGATTCTTGCTCATGTATCTGACGGCCACAGGCCGGCCCTTTAATCCCGTGACATAGTCCCATGCTTGCTGCTCGTCCCCGAACTGCCACGAAAAGTATCCTGAATAGCGATTTCCTTCTACTAGGTAGGAATAGCCGAGTTCGCCGAGCGCTTGCTGACCGAATTCCTTTACGTTAACGGTCTCAATCCTGCCGTCTGCGAGAGGCCAACTTCGCGCACGCACTGAGCGGATCCAACCGGGGAAACGATTGATGAGAAACCAGACTGCTACCAGGGCGACCCAGAACAATATGAAGGGAAGGTTCCGAAACTCTCGCGGGAGGAAGTTCGGTAGAGATGCGGCGAAGTAGTTAGGCACGATCATCGCTGTTCTTAGGGTTGGCGGTGTTCGTCCGGTATTTTTCCACGCTGCTTTATGAAAGTCCAGACCAGTGTGGATGGAACCGAAGGTCGTTGGTGGCGGGCCGGTGGCTAGCCTCAGAGCCTAAAGGCCAGCTCGAGGGGCCGTCGAGCGGCACGACTGAAAGTCGTGCCCTTCCCGATCCCATACGTGACGAAGCGTTATTTATTCCCTATCGCGAAGTTGACCGTGCTCGATTCGTTGGCTTTGACCGTGACCGATTTCCCCCAGCTCTTTGGTTCGGTGAAGATCGGCCGTTGGACGGTGTGCTCGGTCAGGACGTCGTAGGCCTGCTCCTTGCCCGCCAGCCCCCAGCCTTCATGCCAGGCAACGATCTGATAGGTGCCGGGCGGGACGCCGGTAAATTCGAAGTGGCCGCTCTCGTCGGTAACGGCGTAATAAGGATGGTTTACGACCATCATTTCTGCGTTCATCCAGACGTGGCCGCCGTTGCAGTGAAGATTGATCAGGCCGGGCGTGGACATGGTGCGCGAGACGGGCTGATTGGGGAAAGGGAAGGGCAGGTTGAAGGTGGCCGCTCCGTCCATGTGGATGGTGTGCAGGGTGGAGTCGGAGCTATTCATCTGCAGTGCCGCGCCCTGAGGAACGAGAAGAATGTGCGGGACGTAGCGACACTGCTTCTGGTCGAGGTGACGCCGTTGCTCTGGAAGTTCCAGCGCTTTGCCGGCGGAGATGTCTTTGAGATAAACGATGGTGTTGGCCACGCCGCCCTCGGGCCCGATGATCAGACGTTCGAGGCTGACGGTTTTCTTGCCGTCCGGGTCGCAGATCTGGGGATCCTTGCTGACCGGGAAATCGAGCTGGCGGGGTACCGGTCCCGACCATTTGACGGTGCCGGAGATCGCTCCTCCGTCGGTTACGGAGATGACTCTGTAGTCGCCCTGCGCCGCGGCAAAGACTGCAACCGCAAGAAGGAGCGCCAGCAATGAAAGACGGGCAATGAGACTGCGCATAGTGAAACCCCTGTTTACCCCGCCCTTACACGCGGCCTATCCGCGGTCGTCGTGGAGCACGGGCTGAAATTAAGTCGATCCGCTTGCTTTTTCCGCAGGCAACGGCTTACGCCCAACTTGCGGGCCAGCGCTCACAGGGGGCCCTACGGACGGGCCAGCGCTTCGTGTTTGCGGTCGTACTTATCCCAAATGGGAGGGCCGTGGGGAGGCAGTTGGTGTGATCGAAATCACACCTCATTAGATTGCGCTTGTAGAGTCGATGAGTCGAGATTACCAAGGTGGTGTGTCGGGTGGGGGAGAGGCTTTAAGCGGGCCAGCCTCCCGGCTGGTCTTCTTTCAATAGAGCCGAACGCTCCGGGTGGCTGGGGTTGGAGCGCACAAAAACGCTGTGACCCTTCATTGCAGCGACAAATTTATCGGCCGAGCTCTCCCAAATGAAGACTCGCTCGAGGTACCCCGAAAAGTATTCTCCGTTCACGGAGTACGAGTAATCAATTCGTGCGACGTAATAGCTGCCGTAGCGGGTTCTACGCTCCTCCACGCTGCCGAACTCGATGGTTCCCTGGCCAGTTGTCCATCCGCCAGCCACAAGGCGCTTAACGTAATTCCAGGCCAGTCCCCGGATTGCCAGGGCCGTCACAACAGCGACGATCAGAAACGTTAACAATGGTATCCCCGGAAATCGTATTGATAGCCAATCGCAATCTCCAGGAGTTTCGATGCGGTGACAGTATAGGCATAGAAGACAAGAAAATCGAATTGCAGGTGACGAGAGGAGTCCACTTCTGCCCGAAAGAAAACTGTCCTCGAAAATCAGCGACTGACACTTTACAATCGTGCCTCGATGACGATATCCGTCCGAGCGTTTGCGAAGATTAATCTTGGGCTGCGCATTGGCGCTCTCCGGGAGGACGGATTTCATGAGCTACTGACGGTGTATCAGACGATTGGACTGCATGACGTGATCCGGGTAAGTGTGGGTCGAGGCAGGGGGATTGAGATTCGGTGCGCGGACCCCAGAGTTCCGAAGGATGAGTCGAATACCTGTTATCGCATCGTTGAGAAGGCCATGCAGGCGCTGAGCGCGAAGGGGCGGGTGGTCATTGAGATTGAAAAGCGGCTGCCGGTGCAGGGTGGGCTGGGTGGGGCTTCGGCCAACGCCGTGGCCGCGCTGCTGGGGCTGGAGCGGGTGGTGAAGAAGGCTTTGCCGGCGGAGGAACGGCTGCGGATTGCTGCGGAAGTTGGATCGGATCTGCCGCTGTTTCTGGTGGGCGGAACTGTGCTGGGGGTGGGGCGCGGGGAACAAGTGTATCCGCTGGAGGATTTGCCGGCTACGGCTTGCGTGGCGGTGACTCCCGAGGTGGGAGTTTCGACTCCGAAGGCGTTTGCGGAGTGGGATCGAAAGATCGCTCAGAACTTGGGGTCGGCGAGGAACGCGGCCCGTGCTGCGCTCGGCCGGACCCCTCGGCTTCGCTCGGGGCAGGCTCTCGAGGAGCCTGTCCCCACACAAATCCCGACAGAATTGACGGTCCCAGCACGGTCCGATAGAATGGTTGAGCTTGGCCGAGGGCTTTCGGCGTGGCTGAGCAAGAGTTACTCCGGTGCTCCTCGTCAGATTCAAAGGAGGGGCCGGGCCGAGAATCCGCTTCTCGAGCTTGTCCGGGCCGGGATCAAGAACGACTTTGAAGAAGTCGTCTTTCCTGAGTATCCCGAGCTGAGTGAAGGCAAGAGTGCGCTGGAGCGCGCGGGCGCGAAGTATGCGTCGCTGTCGGGCTCCGGGTCGACGTTGTACGGGCTGTTTGCTTCGAAAGAGGCGGCGCGCGCGGCGGTGATCAGGCTGCGGAGACAAGGGTGGGCGGCGCAGGCGACGGTTACGCTGACGCGGGGCCAGTACTGGCGGCGAATTTTTGATTGTTGATTGCTGATTGTTGATTGACAATAGGGATGCCCGAGTTTCGGGATCAATCAAAAACCAGTAATGGTACTGGGCCGTCGACTAATGGTAGGTCAAGTGCCTTTGGAGCACTTTGTCTAGGTTCGAATCCTAGCGGCCCAGCCAGAAAACAGTTCTCAGTTCTCGGTTCTCAGTAAGAGCAAGAGCCGGGGCTGAGAGACGGGACTGAGAAACTTCTATGGCTACTTTGGTGACGCCGACCGAAAAAGCGGAGAAGATGGAAAAGAACGTCCCACCCACGCCCGAGGAAAAGCCGGATCGCAAGCAGCGCGCGCGGCTGGACGAAAAGTTCAAGATTTTCAGCGGGACGGCGAACGAGCCGCTGGCTGACGAGGTTTGCCAGTTTCTGGGGATGCAGCGCGGGCAGGCGCAGGTGACGCGCTTTGCTGATGGCGAGGCGTATGTGCAGATCCAGGAGAACGTTCGCGGCGGCGATGTGTTCGTCATGCAGCCCACGTGCCGGGTGGTGCACCCCGATGGGCGGATCACGAGCGTGGATGAGCACCTGATGGAATTGCTGCTGATGATCGATGCGCTGAAGCGCGCGTCGGCACGGCGGATCACGGCGGTGATGCCTTATTTTGGCTATGCGCGGCAGGACCGGAAAGACAAGCCGCGCAGCCCGATCTCGTCGAAGCTGGTGGCGGATTTGCTTACCACGGCTGGGGCGCACCGGGCGCTGATTGTTGATTTGCATACGCCGCAGTTGCAGGGATTTTTCAATATCCCGGTGGATCACCTGTTCGCTTCGCCGGTGCTGGTGGATCACTTCCGGAAGCTGAACCTGCCGAATCTGACGGTGGTTTCGCCGGACGCGGGCGGCGTGGAGCGGGCGCGGTTTTTCGCGAAGAAGGTGGACGCGGCGCTGGCCATTGTCGACAAACGACGCGTCGAGATGAACGTAGCAGAAGTGATGCACGTGATCGGCGATGTGCATGGGCGCACCTGCTTGATCATCGACGACCTGATCGATACGGCGGGTACGCTGGTGAAAACTGCGACGGCCTTGATGGAAAACGGCGCTACTGAGGTTTATGCCTGTTCTTCGCACGCGGTATTGTCGGGCCCGGCGGTCGAGAACATTGCGAAATCGGTGATCCGGGAAGTGGTGGTCACGAATACTATCCCGCTGAATGAAGAGGCCAAGCGGGAGCCGAAGATCCGGGTGCTTTCGATTGCGGGATTGATTGGGCGGGCGATTCAGGCCAATCATGAAGAGACGTCGGTTAGTAAGTTGTTTATCTAGCGGCGGCCCTTCGGCGCGGCCAGAGATAAAAGGAAGCGAGCCAGGCGCGCGATTATTGCGTCGCAAAGAACGCGACGCTTCTCCCGGCTCGCTCAGATCCTTCGGCGACGATGAAGCTGTCGCCTCAGGATGACAATGCGTGAGGGAACACTTTTAGAAGGAATCGAATTTATGGCAACCACATTGGAACAAAACATTCTGGAAGCGCAACCGCGCGAGGCTGGGACCAAGAACCACGCGCGGCGGGTGCGGCGCGAAGGCAAGATTCCTGCCGTAGTTTATGGCGCGAGTAAGGATGCCGTGCCGGTGAGCGTGGATCCGCGGCACGTGCTGCGCATTCTGCGCTCTGACAGCGGGCACAATACGATTTTCGATCTGGCGCTGCATGGCGGCGAGCGCACCAAGGCCATGATCGTGGATTGGCAGTATGAGCCGATCAAGGGACACCTGCTTCATATCGACCTGAAGCGCATCGCCATGGATAAGGCTTTGCGGGTCAATGTGCCCATCATGCTGCAGGGGGTGCCGCTGGGCGTGAAAACTGAGGGCGGGATTCTCGAGCAGATACTGCGCGAAGTTGAGATCGAGTGCCTGCCGGCAGATATTCCGAGCCACATCGATGTGGACGTGAGCGAGCTTACTTTCGGCAAGGTGTTGCGGGTATCGGATTTGCCGCACAACCCGAAGCTGAAGTTTCTTTCGGACGCGAACCAGCCCGTAGCCCACGTGACCAGTGTGAAGGAAGAGGTCGTGGCTGCGCCGGAAGTGGTGGCGGCGGAAGCCGGAGCGGTACCGGCGGAGCCGGAAGTCATCAAGAAGGGCAAGGCGGAGACTGAGGAAGAGGGCGAGGCGGCTGCGGCAGAGAAGCCTGAGAAGGCCGAGAAGAAGGCTGAGAAAAAGGAGAAGAAATAAGGAAGTGAGTCTGACGCCCGTCGGTCGCTTGCGCTCTCTCAGGGCAGCCTCCGTGGAATCGCGCCGCTCGCCCAGATTCCACACTGCGCAAAAAGCGCTTGCTCGGAATGACGTTTGCTTTCCATCACGAGGAACTCACAAGGCGTGAAACTGATCGTTGGGCTGGGCAATCCTGGTATCGAGTATCAGTTCACGCCGCATAACGTAGGGTTTCTGGCGGTCGACCGGATCGCCAGCGAGCGCGGGGTTGAGATCAGGAACCGGCAGTGCCGGGCGTTGACGGCGCGGATACAGGTTGGGGATGAGTCGGTGCTGCTGGCGAAGCCCGAGACCTACATGAATTTGAGTGGCGTGTCGGTCCGGGAACTGGTGGCGGAATACGACGCGAAGCCGGAAGCGGACCTGATCGTGATCCAGGACGAGTTGGATTTTCCGCTGGGCACGCTGCGGATTCACACGCGGCGGAGTTCGGCGGGGCATAACGGGATCGAGTCGATCATCGGGGCGCTGGGCACGCAGGATTTTTTGCGCATCCGGATTGGCGTAGCCCCGGAACGCAAGGTGGAAGACGGCGAACGGTATTTGCTGGCGCCGTTTCGGAAGGCTGAGCTGGCGGTAGTGGACGGGATGCTCGACATTGCCGCTGAAGCGGCGATGGCGATTCTGACCGAAGGTGCGGCGGCGGCGATGAATAGATTTAACCGGAAGGAAGACAGGGACTAGGGTTCAGGGGCCAGGAATGGATGGTCCACGATGCATTTCTGACCCCCTGCCCCTGATCCCTAGCCCTTCTAAAGATTTGGAGATACAAATGAATCGTACTTATGAGCTGATGTTTATTGTCCGGCCGGATATGGCGGATGAGGATCTTGAAAAACTGATTTCGAACCTGGAGTCGACCGTAACTGCGGCGGCTGGTTCGATCAAGAGCGTGGACCGCATGGGCAAGCGCCGTCTGGCGTATGTCGTGCGCAAGTTCCGCGAAGGCATCTACATTTTGCTGACGATCGAAGGGGCGGGTTCGGTGGTCCATGAACTGGAGCGCCGGTTGCGGGTCACTGAGCCGGTGATCAAGTTCCTGACTGTGCGCATCGATGAAGAGCAGAAACGGCTGGAGAAGATCAAGAAGCTGCGCGACGCGAAGAAGAAGGTGAGCGCGCAACCCGCAGCCGTGGCGGAAGAAGCGCCGGCGACGCCGGCAGCGGAAACTCCGGCAACGGCTTAAGAACAGTGGTCAGTGGCCGGTGGTCAGTGACCAGTTCACGAAGGCGAGATCTGTTTTGCTGGCCACTGGTCACTGACCACTGGCCACTGATTAAGGAGCGTTATGACTGACGAGACCAAAGCACCAAGCGAGCGGCCGGAGCGGCCTGCTGGCGATGGACCGCGCGAGTTCCGGCCTTCGGGAGACCGTCCGCGTTTCGGCGGAGGTGGTGGGCGATCCGGGCCTGGCGGTCCGCCGCGTGAAGGTGGGCGCAAGTTTTTCCGGCGCAAGAAGGTTTGCAAGTTCTGCACGGAGAAGATCGCCGATATCAACTACAAAGATTACCGCCTGCTCGGGCAGTTCGTGGCGGAGAGCGGCAAGATCGTGCCCCGGCGGTTGACCGGGGTGTGTTCGCCGCATCAGCACCGGCTGGCCTCGGCGATCAAGCAGGCCCGCAACATTGCGTTGCTGCCGTTTGCCGGGCGGGCATCGTAAAGAATCGGCCACGGATTTGCACGGATTTTCACGGATAAACTTTAAGAATATTGATTTATCCGTGGTCATCCGTGTAAATCCGTGGCAAAGAATTCCGAATCGGAGTCATATTATGGAAGTCATTCTCAAAGAAGATGTAAGCAAGTTGGGAACGCGCGGCGACGTGGTGAAGGTTGCCGAAGGATATGGGCGCAATTTTCTCTTGCCGCGCAAGCTGGCGATTGAGGCCACCGCGGGGAACAAAGCCGTCATCGTGCAGATGAAGGCCGCTTCGGTGCGGCGCTCGGCCAAGGAGAAGTCGCAGGCCGAGGAACTGGCCAAGCAGTTTGAAGGACTCTCGGCTACGTTCCAGAAGCGGGCGGGCGAGCACGATCAGTTGTTCGGGTCGGTCACTTCCGGCGACATTGCCGACGCCATCGTGAAAAAGGGAATCAACCTGGACCGCAAGCAGATTCAGCTCCACGAGCCGCTGAAGACTCTTGGCGAATTCACCGTTCCGGTGAAGCTGCACAAGGACGTGACTGCGCATTTGAAGGTTGTGATTGAGAAGGAATCGGTCGCGGAGTAGGAGCGTGAGTTGAGGCTTGGGCGCCTTGCCGGCCCGATCGGTTCAAGATCCGAATCAACCCAGATACTGGTAAACGTCTCCCGGGCGCTTATGATCTGGGCATGATCGAGCTCGCGTTTCTTTTACGGGAGTAAATCCGGAATATGACGCCCGGCGCGCTAGGACGACGGAGTTCCTGGGCCTCCAGTTTTCTTACCAGCCTGGTAGGTTGGATCAGCTTTTCTCTGATCGTTCCCCTCGCAGTCGGCTACTCTGGGCCGCCTTGGCCGTTGCTGACGATCGCGGTCGTGATGGCAATCCTGCAGGTATTGATTTTGCGGTCTGCCTTTTTTCTTCTACGCATGGATCGCGGATTATGGTTCGGCGCGGTGTGGGGTGGTGTAACGGGCGCCGTGCTGATCTGGATTGGAGGGCCGTTCTTTCCACTGCTGCGCGATCGTCCCCTCATGTGGCTGGCCAATGGCGTCTACATCGGATTGGCCGTCGGAGCCTTCCTCTCTTACTTCTACCGCGACGACCGCGAGATCGAGCTCAGCGCCAAGGAACGCGGAATTGCGCCGCAATACGGCCGCGACGCGCATTGGCTGGAACCGTTTGCCTTTGGAGCTTTCGCTTATCTGATCACCTTCCTGCCTCGATCGCCGGGGCTTGGGGTCTACGTATTCGTGGTCGGCGCGTTCAGTGGTGTCTTCGCCGCCGGCTCCAGCCACTTCTCCCCTGATCGCTGGAAAGGTTCGAAGCTGATGTTGCTGCTGATCCTGGCGGTGGGCTCGCTGCTGGGTGCAGTGAGCAGCCTCCTGTTTCGCGAGTTCGCCGGCGAGTTCTGGGGACGTTACTGGGTGCTGGGGGCCATCGCCGGGTTTCTTACATACTTGAGCACGTTTTTGCGCGGACGAAGCCTGGCGAAACGCGAGGCCCACGCTTAGCCACCCTTGCGGCACTATGAACTTATTGCTGATCAATCGGGTTCTGCACATTGCCGCCACTTGTACCTCTCTGGGAGGTTTGTTCTATGCACGTATGGTGCTGCTGCCTTCCTTGCAGGTGCTGGCCGAACCTGAGCGTGGAGTATTTCTCGCGCAGGTGATCCGGAGATTTGCTTATATCAAATGGACTGGTGTCACGGTGGTTGCCGTCACCGGCGTGATTCAATGGACGCAAGTCTATCCACATGTCAGCCAACAGCGGCTCTACGTCTTTTACTTCATGATCAAGATGCTGGGAGCACTGGGACTGTTCTCCATCACATTCCTGCTTGCACTGCCGGCCGACGCGCTTCGCGGGATGCAGGCTAAGCGTGCCTTCTGGTCCGCGGTAAACATTGTTTGCGGGCTTACCATCCTGATTGGGGCTGCTCTGATGCGTACGGCGCATTAAGTGTTCTTGTCTCCCATACACGAACTGCTGAAGACCCTGGCGAGTTCGCCGTGCCGGCAAATTTAAAGGTTGTTATTGAGAGGGAGTGCTAATCGTAGACTTCACGACGGTGTGCTATTCGAGTGACGCTCACGAGCCTTGTTTGATCGTCGATGATATACACAACGCGCCAGTCGCCGACGCGGATTCGCCACTGGTCTTTATAGCCTTTCAGCTTTTTGCATCCCGCAGGCCTTGGGTCATGGGCAAGTGATTCCAGCTTGCTGACCACGCGCGCCAGCACAATATCGGGCAGTGATTCGAGTTCCCTCCGTGCTGAGGGCTTCAGCTCGACCGCATAACTAGTCACGAAGACGTCCGCGCTTGACCAGATCTGCCTTTACCTTTTCGAGCGGTATACCGGGCTCTTTGCGGCGGGACTCGGAGATCAAGCCATCCCAGAAATCCCGAAGCCGGGCTCCGTGTTTTTTCAGGTCGATAAGAACTGCTACCTTGCGGCCCTTGCCATCGGTTACGAATTGGACTCCGGTCATTGGCTTATTTTACACGCACCGTCCTGGTGAAGGCATTTGCCCCGCTGATGAGGCACTTTTCCAACCAAAACAGTGTTCTCCCCATTCGCTAACTGTTCTGTTTCCCGCTAAACCATTACGAAAGAAACACCTAGGCGGCATAAAATTCCCTGGCAGCCTATAATTTCTGCTCACGGTTCCACTGACTGACCGTCTATTCCTGTGCAAGCCCGGGTACGGCATTGACACCGGGCGGTAGAGGACACGACGAAACATGCCGGCCGATGTTTGGGCAGTAACACTTGCGGTTGGTGAACGGATTCCCTCGTTGAAGACGAGGGCCGAAAAAGTCAGCGGGAACCAGGACCCCACGCGGGACCGCATGGCTGGGCAAGAACGCCGCATCGACGATACGATCCTGATCCGCGAGGCGCAAAGCGGGAACCGCGCCGCCTTCGAGGAACTGGTGCGTTACTACGATCAGGCGGTGTTGCGGCTGGCGCTGCATCTCACCGGGGCCGAGCACGACGCCCAGGATGTCTATCAGGACGCCTTCCTCAAGGCTTATAAGAACATCGGAAGCTTTCGTTTCGAGTGTTCGTTCTATACCTGGATTTACCGCATCGTGACCAACCTTTGCCTGGATCACTTGCGCAAGAAGAATGTGCGCAAGGAAGATGCGCCGGTGGTGAAGGATGGTGACGGCGGGGAGTACGACCTGCTTGATCAGGTGCCAGATGGGCGGGCGGGAGCGAATCCGGAGCGCGATTTGATGCGCCGGCAGTTGGGGGCGCGGATCTCCGGCGCGCTGGAGAAGTTGACGCCGCGGGAACGCATGGTGTTTGAGTTGAAGCATTACCACGGATTGAAATTGCGTACCGTGGGCGAGATTTTGCATACGACGGAAGAGACTGCGAAGAACACTTTGTTTCGAGCCACGCAGAAGTTGCGCGGGGCGCTGGCGGATATGAGATGAAAAGGTTTCAAAGTTTCAATGTTTCAGGGTTTCAGAGACCTTGAAACTTTGAAACCTCATAAACCTTGAAACGGGGTTGCTAGCTATGAAATGCGAATGGGTTCGAGAAAATATCACGCTGCATGTTTATGGCGAACTGGCCGATGATGCGCGCCATGAACTGGAGCAGCATGTGGCGCGCTGCGCCGACTGCGCCGCCGAACTGAAGGCGGAGCAGGAGTTTCACGCTGTGTTGTCGCAGGACCGGGCGGCGGAGCCGACGCCGAATTTGCTGGCGGCTTCGCGTATGCGGCTGCAGGAAGCACTGGAGACGGCTGAGCAGGGTCGCTTCTGGCATCGTCTGGCGTTCGATCCGGCGAACTGGCTGCGGCAGGTGCGCTTCTCGCCCGCGCTGGCTTCGGTGATTCTGATTCTTGGGTTTGCCGGTGGAGTGGGGGCTTCTTACCGGGTATTCGATCACCCGCTGGCGAGTTCAGCCACCACCGCAACTCCCGCTTCCACTCCCGCCGAGGCTTCGATCACCGGCATCCGTTCCATCACGCAGGAGCCGGGCACAAATAAAATCGACATCAAGTACGACACGGTTTCCACACTGGAGACGCAGGGATCGATGAATGATCAGCGCATCCAGCAATTGCTGCTGTTCGCCGCCCGGAATAACTACAATTCGGGCGTGCGCATGGATTCCGTGGATCTGCTGACCCAGAAGCCTGATGTTTCGCAAGTGCGCGATGCGCTGATTTATGCGCTGCAGTACGACACGAATCCGGGAGTACGGCTGAAGGCCCTCGATGGTCTAGGCAGCTTCGTGAAGGATGATGTGCGGGTGCGCGACGCGGTGCTCGAAGCTCTGGTGAGTGATGCGAACCCCGGCGTACGCACCGAAGCGTTGCGGCTGATTGAGCCGGTGAAAGCCGATGGCAGCGTGCGCGGAGTGTTGATGACGCTGGCGGCGAAGGATCAAAGCCAGTACATCAAGTCGCAAGCGCGGACCATGCTGGCGCAGTTGCCGGAGATTGATTGAACAGACTTAAGAAACTGAGGTGGGTCATTTTGAAACGTTCGCCACAATTCGCCGGCTTGCTTGGCATGCTGGTTCTGATTGCGCCCCTGACATGGGCGCAGGAAACGCGCATTTCCCGCGAGGGCGGCGCCTGGGGCCAGGAAGTCAACGGTTCGCTGGCCGCCGCGGTGAAAACCTTGCGGGTGAAGGTAGATGTTGGTTCAGTGATCGTCAAAGGCGGCTCGCAGCGGGACATCAACTACGTCATTCATACTCGTTCTTATACCTCTTCCGAGCAGGAAGCCAAACGCCAGTTCGAATCCTACAAGCTCACGGCCTACGTGCGCGGAGACACGGCGTGGATCGTGGGCGACTGGCAGGGCGGGCGGCCGCGACATTTTTCGGGAGAATTCGCCATTAATGTTCCGCGCGAGATCAGCCTGGTGAAGATCGAAACCGAGGGCGGCAACATTGACACCACTGGCGTCGCCGGACGCGTGGAGGCAGAGAGCGGCGGCGGCAGTATGCACCTGGATGACATTGGCGGAGGCGCGCACGCCGAGACGGGCGGCGGATCCATTGATGTGGGAACCATCACCGGCGAGATTGGGCTGCATACTGGCGGCGGCTCGATCGAGGTGCATCACGCCAATGGGAAGATCATTGCGGAAACCGGCGGCGGCAGCATCGAGATTGTTTCGGCCACGGAGGGCGCGAGCATCGAGACCGGCGGCGGCGGAATTCAGGTGAAGCAGTGCAGCGGCAAAGTGAAGGCGGAAACCGGCGGGGGCAGCATCGATCTGGGAGACATTGGCGGCCCGGCGGAGATTGAGACCGGCGGGGGTAGCATCCATCTCGCTTCTGCCAAGGGCCATGTGGAGGCTCACACTGGCGGCGGCGGGATTGAACTCTATGGGGTTCCCTCGGCGCGGGTTGAGACGGGAGCGGGCGGCATCGTTGTGAAGCTGGTAAAGACTGGAGCTCCACCCAGCGATTCTATGCTTGAAACTTCCGCGGGCGACATTACGGTTTATATCGCGCCGGATGTAGCGATCTCGGTACGCGCCAGCGTGGACTTGGGCAATGGGCACCGCATTACTTCTGACTTTCCGGACATCCACGTCGCCAGCGAAGGCGACCAGTGGAGCCCGAAGACGCTGACTGCGGAAGGCAAGTTGAACGGAGGCGGTCCCGTGCTGAAGGTGAGGACGACGACGGGGGATATTTGCTTCCGGCGGGCGAATCAATAAGGAAGCGGGCCAAACGCGCGAGTATTGCGTCGCAAAGAACGCGACCCTTCGGCGCGCGTCGCTTGCTCAGGGCAGGCAGCTTCGCGCGGCTCACCTAGATCCTTCACCGCGCAAAGAACGCTTGTTCAGGATGACAAGAGACTGTGGTGCGTTAAGACTCAGGAGGTTGGCTATGCGCAAACACATTTTGACGACGATCGCCGTGCTGCCTTTGCTGCTCAACCTGTCGCATGCCTCGCAAAGATGGACGGTTGATCCCTTGCAACCGATGGGCATTCCCAGCGAAGATTCTGGGGCGAGCGCTTACCTGGGCGTGGACATTGCGGATATTACGTCTGACCGGCTCGGCGCCCTGAAGCTGAAGGAAGAACAAGGCGTCGAAGTGACGATGGTCGACCAGGATGCTCCGGCGGGCAAAGCCGGATTCAAGGAACACGACGTTCTCTTGACCATGAACGGAATGAGCATCGCAAGCAAGACGCAATTGCAGCGGATGATCCGTGAAACTCCGCCGGGACGCGTGGTTACGTTCGGGATCAGCCGCGATGGACAGCCTTTGACCATCAAGGTGCAACTGGCCGACCGCCGCAGCGAGTTTGCGCACATGTCCGGGAAAGACAAGGACTGGGACAAGAATGTGCACATCGAGATTCCGCCGATTCCCAACCTGCCGGACTTCGATGTTCCGAATATCGGAGTTGTGGTGGTGCAATCCTCGATGCGCAGCGGCCTGATGGTGGAGAACCTTACGCCGCAACTGGGCGAGTTTTTTGGCGCGAAGAACGGAAATGGAGTCCTGGTTCGTTCGGTGGAGAAGGGCAGCCGTGCCGATAAAGCCGGGCTGCGTGCCGGCGATGTCATCACTCGCGTCGGCGACCAGCCGGTTCATGACACCAGCGACTTCAGCCACGTATTGCACTCCCACAGCGCTGGGTCGGTTAGCGTGGGCGTGATCCGCGACAAGAAGGAGCAAACTCTTACCATCACATTGCCCGAACGCAAGGACTCCGGCGAGATGATTGAGCAAAGCCTGCAAGGGCCCGAACTGAGTGCGGAAACTCAGGCGGAGTTGAGTGAAGTGCAGAACGAGATTGCCAAACTCCGGCCTCAGATGGAGCTGGCAAGAGAGGAAAGCCGCAAGGCGTCCGAGGAAATGCGCAAGGCTATGTGCGATCAGCAGAAACAGCTCAGGGAGCAGGCCGAGAAGCTAAGGCAGGAACTCCGGCCCAAGGTTCAGGAAGAACTAGCAGAAGAGCCGGGAGAAACTGCAGCGAGCAGATGGAACAGCTTCGTCGGCAGATGACTGCCGACTCACTCGACATCTAGAAGCAGTGGCCAGTGGTCAGTGACCAGTGGCCAGCAAAACCGAACTCCAGAATGATTTACTGATCACTGGACACTGGCCACTGATTTAAGACCCTACCGACGTGGACGCGCGCTAGCGTTCCCAGACAAACCTTGTTCCGTCCCGCCTGCTTGGCGGCATAGAGGGCGGAGTCTGCGGCCCTTACCAACTCGTCGCGGGTGGTGCCTTGTTCGGGGAAAGCGGCGGCTCCGGCGCTGATGGTGACGGTGCGGGGCACGCCGGGGAACAGCCAACCTTCCACCATCTTGCGCAGTTTTTCGGCGATCTTCATGGCGTGCTTGGCATTGGTTTGAGTGAGCAGAATCCCGAATTCCTCGCCTCCGTAGCGGCAGACGACGTCGATTTTCCGCAGCTGCTGATGGAAAAGGCTGGAAACCTGGCGCAGCACTTCATCGCCCAGCACGTGCCCGAACTCGTCATTCAGCCGCTTGAACTGATCGATGTCCGCCATGATGACGGCCATGCCCGTGCCGTAGCGCCGGGCGCGTTCAATCTCTTCCATGATGCGCAGCTCGAAGAAGCGGCGGTTGAAAATACCCGTGAGACCATCGAGATAAGCGAGCTGCTTCACGCGCTCGACATAGTGCGCGTTCTGGATGGCTGTGGCGCAAATGTCGGCTACGGATTCGAGCGACTGCAGATCGCCGTCGCGGAAGGCGTCTGGCCGGGCGCTGTCGAGCGCGAGAATCCCTAGCGTCTGTCCGAACGAGACCAGTGGAATGCACATGCGCGAGGCTGATTCCGCGAAGAACTTCGTGCCGGCGGGTGCGACGCAAAGATCGGTTTCCATCGCCGTGTTGCTGCTGGCCAGGATGGTGGCCCAGGGTTCAGTGCTCGCCGGAAAGCGGCCACCCTCGGGAACGCGAGGGGTGAGCGTGCCGTGATGGGCCCGCAGCACCAGGTCGTGATCCTCGCGCAGAAACAGCGAGACGTGCGATACCCGGAACGCGCCCTGAATCAGCTCACAGACTCGAGCCAGCAGCTGTTCGAGGTCAAGAACCGCCGTGGTTTGCTGGGCGATGGCATTGATGGCCTGCAGTTGCCGCGCACGCTGCTCCTCCAGAGAGTACAGGCGGGCATTCTGCAGCGCGATCGACGCCTGGGTGGAGAAAAGCGTCAGTAAGTCGATAGTCTCGGGGTCGAAATGGTTGAGATGGTCGCTTTGACAATCGAGCACGCCCACTACTTCGTCCCGCACCATCAGAGGGATGGCGACCTCGGAACGAGTCGACTTGGCGGTGCAAACATAGCGCGGATCTTTGCTGACGTCGGGAGCATAGACGGGCTGCTTCTTCAGCGCAGCGGCTCCTGATATTCCCTGGCCCAGAGGGAGCCGAACTTTGTCCTGGCCCTCATCCCAGCCGATCTGCGAGCGGACGTACAGCTCCTGCGACTGCTTGTCGAGCAGCGCGATCGCCACATTCCGCAGATGAAAATAGTCGTGCGCGATGCCGAGGATGCGCTGCAGCACCTCGTCCAGATCAAAGGTGGAGAGCACAGCCTGGCCCGCGTCGTACAGGACTGCGATTTTGTTCATGCTTCTGGGGATATCGTAACGTGACGGCGGCGTTTGTTAGAGGTTCCGAAAGTAACTAGGAAAACCTGGCTCGAAGGGATCAGGGATTCCCCTATTTCCATCTTCTGGCGGTGCGGATCAGGCCATAGGCGACCAGGCAGAACCAGAAGTCGACGACCATGCCAGCGTCGAGCTGGAACGGCCGGTGACGCGCTACGGGGAGAGACGGAGCGAGAAGGAAGTACGCCACGTTACCGAGGATGATGGCGCAGAGAGCTTGGATTAGATTTAGAAGCACCGAGGGTTTAGACACCGGCTCCTCGCATCGCGTGCCACGCTCACGGAATCGGGCCCACCGCCCAATAGCTGGTTCTCGACAGAACACTTACTCCAGGGGAAGGCTGTTTCAAGCGCACTTGGATCTGATGGAGCCCAGGGTGTGGTCTCTCCGGTGCAAAGCTCAATGCGTAGCGGCTATGTAAGTGGTTATTAAAGTCAACCAGGCGATCCTCGAAGCCCTTGTGGGTTGTGAATAACTCATACTCGCCGCCGGTCATCGATGCAATTGCCTTAGTGATATTTTTTTTCATCGCATTCCTGGCCATCAGAAGAGTGCCGATGATGTCGGGAGGCGCGTCCCAGTAGGCTTCGTCCCGGTTAGCACCCCGCTCGGTGTCCAGCACCTGCGAGAGCGAAGGCGAGAACGCCAGTGCATAGATAGTGGTGTTGCTATTCCCGATGGCGGCCACGACGTCATCAGTTTTGGACACATGGCTCCCATGGTCGCGGTTTTCGCAAACCAGGAGCAGTACCCGCTTGCGCTCGGGCGGTTCTTTTTCAAGCAAGCTGACAGAAAAAGCTACGGCATCGCGAATCGCGGCTCCGTTGTCGCCCGCTTGCAGCCCCGTGAGGTCTTCAAGAAATGGGTTTTCATCGTCGCTGAAGTCCTCGACGAGATTGACATGACTGTCAAATTCGACCAAAGCGACTCGCGATCGGAGTTGGTTGAAAACGGGAATCAGCATGGGGCCGATCCCACGCATTCTGGAAAATTCGCGCCAGGCTCGCCTTCCTGTCTGAATTGCCACGACAACTGAAGCGGGCTCAGATTCGGCGGAATCGTCTAAACGAACCGTTTGTTCCACGCCATCGTCGTCGATTACGAAATCATTCTGCGTCAAGCCGTAGACCACGCGACCTTCTGCATCCCTCACCAACGTCGGCACCAGCACGACATTCGACTGAACGCGAAGATTGGAATCCTGCTGGGCGACGGCTCCGCACAAAAGCAACAGGACCAAAGGACAAACTCTCGCCAACATTATGGGAGGGATGATACCCAATGCCGAGAGAGTTGCCTGCGCGAGAGTGATTGTTGCCCGAACGGCGTTTTCTTGGCAGCAAACCCAGGCGTCGTATTCATGGGCCGACTTGCTGCTAACATTCCTTGGGAACCTCTGCCATGCTTGAACTCACCACGCCGGTGCAATACGTCAAGGGGATTGGTCCGCGGCTGGCGGAGATTCTTGCCACCAAGGGCATTGCCACGGTGGGCGATCTGCTCAATTATTTGCCGTTTCGCTATGAAGACCGGCTGAATCCGCGCGGCATTGGGGAATTGCGCCCCGGCGAAATGGCTACCGTGATTGGCGAAGTGCGCAACTCCGGTTTGTTTCGCACCCGCAAGATGCCCATCTTTCAATTAACCGTGGGTCAGGGACGATCGAAGCTGCGCTGCCTGTGGTTTCATGGCACTTACCTGCAGGACAAGTTCAAGCCCGGCCAGTTGATCGCGCTCTATGGCAAGGTGGAGCAAGATTCGCGCAGCGGAGAACTGCAGATCATCCAGCCACAATTTGAGATGCTGGGCGATGCCGGCTCCGACGGCGCAGATGACAAGGCCGCCACGTCGCTTGAAGTGGGGCGCATCGTGCCTATCTATGAGTCGGCAGGGCAAGGGCGCGTGACCGCACGCTGGTTTCGCCGAGTCATCCGCACGGCGCTCGACGATCTCACTCCCGATCTGGCCGAAACCATCCCGACCGCTGTGCGCGAGCGGCTGGCGCTGCTTTCTCCGCGAGAGGCTTTGTGGAAAGTGCATTGGCCCGAGGCTGGAGAGAGCCTGGCGGATTTGCAGTCGTCGCGCACGCCTGCGCACATTCGGCTGATCTTTGAGGAATTGTTTTTTATCGAGTTAGGGTTGGAGCTCAAGCGCCGCCAGCAAAAGACACAAACCGGCATCGCCTTTCGGCTGGACGACCGGGTGCGGCAGGCGATCAAGAAGATTCTGCCATTCCATCCCACAGCCGCGCAGAAGCGGGTGTTGAAAGAGATTGCCGACGACATGCAGAAGCCTTATCCCATGCGGCGTTTGCTGCAGGGAGATGTGGGCTCGGGAAAAACCATCATCGGCTTTCAGGCGGCGATCATCGCGATCGAAAATGGCTGTCAGGTGGCGTTGATGGCGCCTACTGAAATTCTTGCGCAACAGCATTACTTCTCGGCGCGCAGAATTCTGGAGAATGCGGGATATCGAATCGTGCTGCTGACCGGCTCTCTCGAGGCCGACCGCAAGCGCGAGATCCGCCGCCACATCGCTCAGGGAGACGCGCAGCTTGTGATCGGCACTCACGCGCTGCTGGAGGAGAAAGTTGAGTTCGCGAAGCCCGGGTCTGGTCATCGTCGACGAGCAGCACCGCTTCGGCGTTCTGCAGCGCTTGAAGCTGATGAAGAAGTCGGGCGAGGGTAGTCGACGACAAAAATCCCGCCGAGCCCGATGTTCTGGTCATGACCGCAACACCCTATCCCGCGCACGCTGGCGCTTACGCTTTATGGCGATCTCGATCTCAGCGTGCTTGATGAGCTTCCGCCGGGGCGCACGCCGATCGTCACGCGAAGAATTACTGACGACCGCTCGTCCGAGGTGTGGGATTTTGTGCGCAAGCAGGTCGCGAAGGGGCACCAGGTATATGTGGTCTACCCCGTCATCGCTGAAAACGAAGAGACCGAACTGAAGGCTGCGATCAAGATGTATCGCGAGCTGAGCGGGAAAGTGTTTGCCGATTTGAAGGTCGGGCTGCTGCATGGACGGCTGGATTCTGAGCTGAAAGATCAAGTCATGCGGATGTTCCAGAAAGGCGAGTTGCAGATTCTGGTTGCGACCACGGTGATCGAAGTTGGCGTGGATGTGCCGAACGCAACCGTGATGGTAATCGAACATGCCGAGCGCTTTCGGCCTGGCGCAGCTTCACCAGTTGCGCGGCCGCATTGGGCGCGGCGCCGCGAAGTCTTACTGCATTCTGATGACCGGCGGCAAGGTGACGGAAGAAGGCGAGCGCCGCCTCGACGCCATGGTGCGCACCAATGACGGATTTCAGATCGCTGAACTCGATCTTGAACTGCGCGGGCCGGGAGAGTTCTTCGGTACGCGGCAGGCGGGTATGCCGAGCTTCCGCGTGGCCAATCTGATTCGTGACCGGCAATTGCTGGAGCTGGCCAAGCGCGAAGCCGCGGCGGTGATGGCTGGGCCTAATTCCGAAGTTACGCAGGTGGAAATCAGCCGCGCGCTCGTGGCCTTGCGCACGCGCTGGCAGCATACCTACGGTCTGGTTGAAGTGGGCTAGGAAATTGATGAAGCGATGAACGTTCACCTGATCGACGGGACTTACGAATTATTCCGGTATTTTTTCGCCGTGCCCTCTGCCGTAGATGCGGCCGGCCAGGAAATCGGGGCGGTGCGCGGAGTGTTGGGATCGGTGCTGTCGATGATCGAACGCGGCGCAACGCATGTTGGAGTCGCAACCGATCACGTGGTGGAGTCGTTTCGAAACGAGATGTACGCCGGATACAAGACGAGTGAGGGCGTCGCTCCGGAGTTGCTTTCCCAGTTTCCGATTCTTGAAGAAGGTCTGGAAGCGATGGGAGTGGTGGTGTGGCCGATGGTCTATTTTGAAGCGGATGATGCGCTTGCTTCCGCGGCGGCCAAAGCCGCACTCGATGATCGCGTGAACCAGATCTTCATTTGCACTCCTGACAAAGATCTCAGCCAGAGCGTTGTGGGTACGCGCGTGGTGCAACTGGATCGCCGGCGTGACCTGGTGCGCGACGAAGCGGGAGTCGTGGCTAAGTTTGGCGTGAAGCCTACAATCGATTCCCGACTACCTGGCCGTGGTCGGCGATAGTGCGGACGGCTTTCCCGGGCTGCCGGGATGGGGGCAGAAAGCGGCGGCGCTTACATTTTCACAGTATCCGCATCTGGAAGACGTCCCCAAGGATTGGCGAAAGTGGGATCCGTCGATCCGCAGGGCCCGTCCACTTTCGGAATCGCTGTTTTCGGGATGGAAAGATGCGCTGTTATTTCGCGCGCTCGCTACGCTGCGGCTCGACGTGCCGGTATTTGATACGGTCGATGATCTTTGCTGGCGTCAGCCGCGTGCGAGCTTTGAACAATTCTGCGCGCGAATTAAGGCCTCCGACTTAGTTCGACGTGCCGCCGCGGTGAGGAGTGAAGCCGAGGCAAACTGATAGAATCAAAAAGATGGCTGGAGCTTCACAACTCATCCAGATCGAGCTTGCGCCGCCGCCGCGCATGCCCAAGCCCGATTGGCTGCGGGCCAAAGCTCCGGTTGGCGATAACTTTCACGACCTGAAGAAGTTGGCGCGTGGATTGGGGTTGCACACGGTTTGCGAGTCGGCGCAGTGCCCGAACATCGGCGAGTGCTGGAATCACAAAACCGCGACATTTATGTTGCTGGGCGACATCTGCACTCGTCGCTGCGGATTCTGTGCCGTGCCCAAGGGCCGCCCAGAGCCTATCGACTGGGACGAGCCGCGCCGGGTGGCTGAGGCTGTGGCCACGCTGGGTTTGAAACATGCCGTCGTGACCAGCGTGAATCGCGATGATGACAACGTTGGCGGCGCCAAGGTGTTCGCAGAAACCATTCGCGAAATTCGCGAGCTGATTCCGGAGTGCCGCGTCGAAGTGCTGATCCCGGATTTTCAAGGTCTGGAAGAACCGTTGAAGATCGTGCTTGAGGCGCAGCCTGACGTTCTGAACCACAACACTGAAACCGTGCCGCGTTTGTATCGAGCAGTTCGCTCCGGCGCGCGTTACGAACGCACGCTGGCTCTGCTGGAGAACGCCAAGAAGTTTTCTCCCGGAATGGTGACGAAGAGTGGCGTGATGGTTGGCCTGGGCGAGTCAACAGAAGAACTAATCGAGGTGTTCCGCGATCTCGGTGGCCGCGGCGTCGACATTCTTACCGTCGGCCAGTATCTCCGGCCCTCGCGCGACCACTTGCCCATTGCCCGGTTCTACACGCCTGATGAGTTCCGCGAGTTGCGGGACGAAGCACTGCGCTTCGGCTTCCGGCACGTCGAGTCCGGACCGCTGGTGCGCTCCAGCTATCATGCGCACGAGCAGGCCGAGTCCACCTCCGCGCCGCGGGTGGTCTCCTAGACGCAGCGTTCGTTCTCAGAAAATGTGCAGCTTGATGCTGAGATACTTCTTGGGGTTCTCCCGGATCGCTTTTATCAGATTCCGGCCCTCTTCCAGCATCTGGTTCGCGTTGTTATACAGCGTATCGTCCTTGAAGAGTTTCCCCACGGTTCCCTGTCCCGCCTCGATTTCGCTGGTCAAGGCTGCGAGCTTGGTCATGGTCGTATCGATCTTCTTCCCCAGTTCCTCGTCTTTGAGCAATCTCCCCGCGGTTCCCTTGCCCGCGTTCAAGTCCTCGCTCACTTTCTTTAAATTGGCGACGGTGTCGTTGGCGTTGTTATAAAGGGTAGGGTCTTTCAGGAACTTTCCAGCCGTACCTTTGCCCTGTTGCAGGTCGTCCACCACTCCATTCATTTTGTCGAGGGTCGCAACGAACTTGTTGTAGGCGTCGTTGCTGTTGATCAACTGGCCCAGGCTGCCTTGTCCCTTGGCAATCTCGTCGACAACAGTTTTGAGCTCTGCAACGGTCTGCGAGAAGCGGTCATACAGCGTCGGATCGTAGATCAACTTGCCGAGCGAACCTTTGCCGCTTTCTGCGAAAGCCAGGATGCGGTCGGCGCGCTTGAGCAGAGCGTCCATGTTTTGCAGCGTGCTTTGGCTGGAGCGCACGACTTCGTTGAAGTCGGGATGGACGAGAGTGGGAAGCGTGTCGCCATCCTGCGCCGGCGGACCGACGGCCTGTGAGCTGTCCATGTCCATGAAGGTCTCGCCCAACACGCCGGCAGTCTCGAGTACGGTGCGGGTATCGCGGCGCAGGTTGAAGCTGTACTTCGTGCTCACCTTCATGACGATTTTCACGGGAGTGAGTTGCTTGTCCCGGTCGCGGACAATGAGAATCTTTGAGACATTGCCGATATCCACGCCACTGAGCCGCACCGGCGCGCCCACCCGCAGACCCTCCGCATTGTCGAAGTAGGAGGCCAGCGTGATTCGCTTCGTGAAGTAACCGCCAGTTCCGGACATAAGGAAGAGAAGCAGCCCGAGCACGAGGCTCGCGACAATCACTGTGATACCGACCCGAAGTTGCGACCATTTGAGTTGCTTTTGGCTCGGCAAAGGATTTCCTCAAACCGCCATCTGCGTTATCTTCGGCGTTATCGGCGGCGGTCTCCCGAGGCAGCCCAACCGCCGCCCCACGCAGCATCATAACAAACCCCGGCCCATTCTTAAGTGTGTTGTGGGCGAAGAGTCGGCAAAAGCATCAGGGCGACCAGGTAGGCTCCAACCCCGCAGGCCAGGGTCACGGTCAAGCCAAATTGGATCGCGATCACCATCGCCAGAACGGAACCCAGTACGCTGGCAGCGGCGTTCATCGCCCAGGCCCACTCCACGGCATTATCTGCCTCAGTGACTCCGGCGGGAACTTCGAAGACGGGGCGCGCCGCGAGTGCGCGCAAGCCGGTAGGGAACGGCATTCCCATCACGAAGCCGAGCGGCGCGAGCAACAGGCCGCTCACCACCAGGCGGTAACCAAATGCGAGGCCTACCCAGGCGGGAAGCGCGCGAGGCAGCAAGAATACATTGCCCACCAGGGCGAGGATTACGAGCACCAGCGGCATCCAGGCCATTTGTGTACGGGGAAGCCAGCGTCGCGAAAACAGGCTTCCAGCGCCGCTCGACAGCATCAGCAGAAAGATCACAACGGTCAGCGCATAGGTCGGGTGCCCCAGAAAAAGCACGAAGCGCTGAATAAATGCGATCTCCACCAGGATGTAGCCCAAACCCACCGCCACGAAATAAAGCAGCGGAACCGGCGACTGGCGGCCTCCATGAAGGGCCAGCGGCAGAATCAGGAAGCCGAGAACCGCAACGAACGAGATGGCCAGCACCAGAACCAGCACCAGCACTCCCAGGTTTACCTTCCAGTCAACGCTATGCCGCAGTCCCTGCTGGCCGAGGATTTGTGCGGGTTTGAGCGTGAAGAAGAAAAACGGCGCGTTGTCGGTGACCGGCGAAACGTTGTAGGCATAACTCTGCGCGAACCCGTAAGGATCGTTGCTCGCGATCAGATCAGCAAACGGATTATGACCGGCTTGCCATACTTCGGGATAGGAAGGCATATAAAGCGCGAACAAGTTCGTGATAGTCGTCGAGATGAGCCTGTATCGCGGACTCCTCTTCGTCGGTAAAAGCAGTTTTCTTGGCCAGCACCACCACTGGAATCCCATCTTCATTGAGCGGCCCTTCGAGGCCACGATAAAGTTGCGCGCCGGATTCGCCACGCCAAGCCTGTGCAACGCTTCCATCGCGACCGAAACTATGCGCAGTGCCTCCCGGGGCTCGCGGAACTCCCAGCGCGTAATGGCGATCATGCCGTCTGGCTTGAGATGCTCGAAATATTCTCGAAAGGCTTCCACCGTGTATAGATTGTTTTCACTCAATGCGAAAGCGCCCGCGGCGGTCGAGGCCCAAGTGTCGACCAGCGTCATCTGCACCACATCGAACTGTTGCGGCGTTGAACGCAGATACGATCTGCCATCGGTCACGTGCATGTGCACATCGGGCCGCTGGTACAGGTGCCTGGAATAAGTGGCGTAGCGCCCGCGCATGATGGTGTTGGCGATGAGCGGATTGATCTCGATGCCGGTCACACTTGGACTGCCGGTAGCCAACGCGCTCAGCACGTCAATCCCGCCGCCCGGACCGATGATTGCGAACTCCCCGTGGGGCCGCAGAACGTTCGCCAACGCTGGCGGTCGAGACATAAGAATGTCTTGCCAGTGCGTACCGTGCACCTGCTCCGGTTCGACATTCATGATGTAGGTGGAAGCGTCGGCGTCAATGACAATGGTCTTGTTCTGCCCCTGACGATCCACTTCCACGCGCGACAACGCATTCCAGCGGGCAAACTCCACCCAGGCGGGATCGCGGAACATTCCCTTGGCGTAGACCACATCGAACAGGCGGTCAGAAAGGTTGCCGGCAATCAGCATCAGAAATAATGCGAGGCAAGCACCCGCGCCCCGGCGCCAGGCGCGCGTAGGCGCCCAGACCGCGGCCGCCGCCGTGAGCGCCACGCTGGCCATCAGAATCGTATTCGGGCCGCCAATCCAGTTGAGCAGCGGGACCGTGGCCAGGCAGGCCAGCGCCCCGCCGCCGAGGTCGGCGCCGTAAAGCAATGGAATGCGCCGCGTCTCACGGGCGAAGACCACGGAAAACAGCAATCCAGTCAGGAAAAAAGGCAGCGCCGCCACCACGTAAAGGGCGGTCAAGTGCAGGAAATTACTCCAGGTTATGGTGAGCGCCACGGGGATGTGCAGGATAACTTCCAGCGCGATCAGCACCAGGATCGAGCTTTCGAGGCACAGGCGCGCGGCCAGCTGGCGCGTGGCGGCTTTGGCGAGGCGATTCTTGAATAGATAGGCAAAGACTCCGCCGGCTCCCAGCCCCAGCAGCGCAATCGAAATCGCGAGAAACGCGAAATGATAGAACAGCACCACGGAAAACAATCGCGTGAGTGCCAGTTCCAGCAACAATGCGGCGAAGCTGGTCAACGCCAAACCGGCGAGAAGAGTGCGTTCGGGAATTTCAGTGGACGAAGTAACCGGCGTGGCAGCTTGAATGGTCACAGACATGAAATGTTTGGAATGCGCCAGTCTAGCAGAAGGAGTAGGAGTTCGGCGTGCTTCGGCTTAACTTTCGAGCCTCGGCTTAACTTTCGAGTATGACTTGCGCGATGGCCTGCTCGGCCGTGTGCGAAAGCGACAGTGCAGCATGCTTCACGCCCAGCCGGGCGGCGATCTCGCCGGCTTTTCCGTGAAAAGTGATGGTCGGACGTCCGCCCGGCAGGCGCGTCACTTCGCAATCCTGCCAGCGGACGCCATGGCTCCAGCCCGTGCCCAGAGCCTTCATCGCCGCTTCTTTAGCGGCGAAGCGTGCGGCGTAGCGCTCCGCGCGGTTGGCCTTGGAATCACAGTAGCGGATTTCGCCCGCGGTATAGATGCGCTGCAGAAAGCGATCGCCAAAGCGCGCGATCGATTGCCGGATGCGCGGAACTTCCGCGATGTCGATGCCCGTGCCGACGATCATATTTTTAAACACCTTACTGCGGGTTTTTCGACGCCTTACAGCAGGCGGTCTCCACGGTAAATCAATTCGCCGTCTATCATGCGAGCTTCTGTGGTCAGGCTATGCGGTTTGACCGGGCCGGTCCCGTCAATGTGCACCACTTCATGTCCGTGCGCGACCAGCCAGTCAGAGACCAGCATGCGGTGGCAGCGGAAGTATACGCGCTCGGCACACATATAAGCTGTGCGGGAACTCTCAGCCAGCGCCACCAGTTCGGCCATCGCGTTTTCGAATTCCGTGGTCAGCATGTAGTCGGCGTAATTGCGGAAGCTCGCGTTGCGCAGCCCGATGTTCGGGGAGTCTTCGCGACTCTTCTTGCGATAGCCGCCCAGGGCCTTCATCCAGACATAATTAATTCCAGCCGCCGGCAAGCTCTTCTCAAGGGATTCGCGATTAAATTGCGGCAGCCGCCGCGACATGGGGAAGGCGCGAATATCCACCAGCGTCTCAATCCCGTGAGCCTGAAGCGTCTCGACTAAGTCGTCGAGTGAGCGGGTCGAATGTCCGACAGTGTAGAGGAGAGCCAATGCGGTTTCGATGCAGGTCCTGATGAATCTTGCGCCGTCTACCTTTGCTGCTTCACGTCATTTCGCCGGCCGCCGTACCCGACCCAGCGAGCGCCGTCGCATCCCGCGAATAAGTACTCCGATAGCCGCGAATCAACGTCTCGCGCCTCGTCTTTCAGATAGATAACGTCATCAACGACGAAGCGCCCGCTTTCTGGTACTACGACTGCCGCTACTCGCCAAATCAAGGGGTTCTCCGGCGCCGCCCCCCGCGTGAGCCGGACACGCACGCGAAAGGAGCCATCTTTTTCCGATTCCGTTCTCTCGATGTGAAATGCCTGAGGTTCTGCTTCTTCGTTCGCGCCTGAGAAGAGCCCATCCTCAATCGAGCCGACCGGAGGCTTCAAGTTCGGGGCTGGATTCTGCCGATGCCAATCAGCGAAGCAAGCGTCATTTAGATCGAATCTGTGAAGCAATGCCTTGCTGAGGTATGGAGCGAAAACCTTCATATCCGCCCCATAGGGCACCCCAAGCGGGTGGCGAGCCACCACCTGCTGATAGAGGCTCCGGGCCAGCGCCTCTGGCTCCTTGGGTAGGCCAGCCGGATTAGGCTCTTGAGCAAGCTGCCCAAGAGCCACAGTCGTCGTGAACAGCAGAAAAACGATGCATCGGAAAAGAGTCATATCATCACTGCGACGCTGCATAGGTCGCAGAGTAACTCAGATAAGGCTAGTCCATGATCGAATACTCCAGGTATGGCCGCGAAATCTTGACGATCTTGTCGTCAGGATCCTCATGCGTCGTAGCTTGTCGCGTCCCTATCCCATTGACCGGAGAGAGCTCCACTTCCACCTTGATGTAAGGGCAGAGCTTGTAAACGTACATTCTCCGGGTGCGAGTCGAGAGTCCGCCCTCTCCCGCAAACACATTGAAGAGTTCTTTTCGTGCCATTCCTGGCTTGATTGTCGCGATGGACCGCATGACCTGATCAATCCATTCTGTGTGCTCCCGGTCAGTCTGCACGGGGCTTTGGGCGTCGATCGCGAATTCCTGAGCTGGAACGCCGGCGGCTGTCGCCACCAGTACAACCAACAATGTGCAAACCGTCTTCCACATCTCAAGCTCCCTCGCCAGAAAAGATTAGCGATCGTGGCCCAGAGTTGCCAGAATCTCCTTGATCGCATTGTCCTGCTCCGGAAACACAGTCCGCAAGTCCAGCAGCACACGGCCTTCTTCGACCCGGGCGATAATCGGAGGCTCTGAACCACGCAACTGCGCGGCCAGTTCGTCGGCACTCAGGTCTTCGCAAGTCAGCGCCAGCAATCGTGTCGGCAGAACAGAAGACGGCGCCGCGCCCCCGCCGAGGATCGATTCACCATCAACAATTTCAACTTTCAACCTCGGAGCTGCAACTTGCGCTGCGAGCGCTTCAGCTCGCGAACTTATCTCGGCTTTGGAAAGCCTCATCATGCGCAGCGTAGGAATGGCATCGTGATCACGCCGGACATATGCGAGAAGAGTGGCTTCCAGCGCGGCATAGATCAGCTTGTCCACGCGCAACGCCCGGAACAGTGAATTCGACCGCATGCGCGCCACCAACTCCGAACCACCGCTGATCAATCCTGCCTGCGGGCCGCCGAGTAGTTTGTCGCCGCTATAGGTGACAATGTCGACGCCGTTGCGGAGGCTGTCGAGCACGCCGGGCTCGCCGCTGATGCCAATCGATCGCAGATCAAACAGCGCTCCGCTGCCCAGGTCTTCCATCAGCGGAATGCCGCGTTTCCGCGCCAGCGCAACCAACTCGGCCGTGGAAGCCTGCTCGGTGAAACCCGTGATCTCGAAGTTTGAGCGATGCACGCGCAACAGAAGCCGCGTCCATTCCGTGATAGCGCGCTCGTAGTCGATGGTGCGGGTACGGTTGGTCGTGCCTACCTCGCGCAGAATTGCACCCGACTTCGCCATTACATCAGGTATGCGGAACGACCCGCCGATCTCCACCAGTTCACCGCGCGAGACAATGACCTCTCCGCCCTCGGCTACGGTGTTTAGCGCCAGCAGCACGGCAGCCGCATTGTTGTTAACCGCGATGGTCGAGATAGTGGCAGGCTTCGGGGTCTTCACTTCGCCGCTTCTTATTTCTTCATCCAGCAGGCGCCGGAACAATCGATCAACGTGGATATCCCTCTTCCCGCGAGCGCCAGCGCCAAGGTCAAACTCCAGATTGGAATAACCAGCAGCCGTCTCGCGGATATGCTCGATGGCAGCATCGCTCAGCGGAGCGCGGCCCAGGTTGGTGTGCAGGATCACGCCGGTGGCGTTAATCAATGGCCGCAAAGAATAACTCAGCGCCTGACGAAGTTGGTTTTCCACTGCCCCAGCTAAGCCAGAAAGCGCAAGCTCCAGCGCATCGGCGTCCAGCAGCCCCGACGTAATTTCCTGCCGCAGCCGCGACAGCACTGCGCGCGCCGCGTCCACCGCGGAATCATGGCCGTAACTCGCCGCGAGCGTGCGAACCGCAGAAACGCGCATCACGTCGTCTACAGAAGGCAGCTTGCGAAAAAGTTCCGATGGCGCAGCAGCTTTCACCCGGAGATTATCCCACGAAGAGAATGAACTGGACACGGTTGATTCGACGGCCCAATCACAGCGTGTGCAGGTAGGCCAGCAGGTCCCGCATGTCTTGCGCGCTCAGCACCTGACTGTAGCCCGGCATGTCGGGACGGCCGTTGCGAATAATGTCAGTGACGCGGTCGTCATTCGCCGGCAGTCCGGTCTGGGAAAGATATGAATGCTGGAACATGCCCTTCAATCCAGGCCCCTTTTTCCCCTTCGTGGAATCGGGCCGGTGACAGCGGTCGCAGTAGTTGTCATAGAGCTTGCGTCCGGCCGCCTGCTGGGGATTGAGACCGAGTTCAGCGTCTGACTTGCGGCGCTCCACATCGCAACCCGCAAGCGCAGATAGCGCCAGCAGCGCCGCCATCGCCGCTCCAATCCAGCACCGATGATCCATCGCGCGCCTCCGCTGCCGGTCAGCCACTTTCATCATTCGCGGCCTTCATCATTTGCATCTTGGTCACGATCTCACTGCCCACATTTATGTCCAGTTTCCCACAGCCGCCCCAGTCGCACTCGACTTACAATAATAGGGGAAAGCTGGAAAGCCATGCCAGTCGCGGTGAAGCGAGTGTATGAATCCGTGTCACGCTCCGATGGAGCGCGCGTTCTCGTCGACCGGCTGTGGCCCCGCGGTATTTCAAAAACTGAGATCGCGATGCAGGAATGGCTGCGCGATCTTGCTCCCTCCGACGAACTGCGAAAGTGGTTTCACGCGCGGCCGGAACAATGGCCGGTCTTTCGCAAGCGTTACCTGAAGGAATTGGCGCGCCCCGAAGCCGAAAAAGATCTGCAGAGACTCTATTCTCTGGCCCACAAGAGGAAACGCCTCACGCTCCTCTATGCCTCAAAGAACGAGACGCGCAACAACGCAATCGTGCTCAAGGACTTGCTCGACGGAATGCGCAAACCGCCGACCGGCACAGGCCCCGGCGCGCTACGCACCATGAGCAAGCGGGATGCGGCCGTCCGCCGCCGGTAGCGCGATTCACTTACGCTCCTCTGCTCTCTATCTTTCATTTAAAATCTGCCGCATGAGAGCTGTCTTCCAATGGAGCCTGGGTACGCGCACGCTGGAACTGGGCAAACGCACGCTGATCATGGGCATCGTCAACGTGACACCTGATTCTTTTTCTGACGGCGGCGATTATCTCGATCCCGAAAGAGCTACGGCGCACGCCGTGCAGTTAATCGAGGAAGGCGCCGACATCATTGATATCGGCGGGGAATCGACCCGCCCCGGCGCTAAAGTCGCCGTGAACGCGGAAGAAGAGTTGAAGCGCGTGTTGCCCGTGGTCGCCGCACTGAAGAGGCAGCGTCCCGATGCAGTAGTCTCCGTGGACACATACAAAGCCAGCGTGGCCCGTGCCGCGGCCGCGGCCGGAGCCGAGATCGTCAACGACATCAGCGGGCTGCGCTGGGACGCGCTGATGGCTAGCACCATTGCCGAAATAAAATGTGCCGTCGTTCTGATGCACACGCGCGGACGTCCCGACGAGTGGCGCACCTTGCCGCCGCCCGGCGATATTTTTCTGCTGGTCAAGCGCGAACTCCGAGAATGGGCGGAAACGGCCGTGCTGGCTGGCGTGCGCCGCGAAAAGATCGCGCTTGATCCGGGCTTTGGCTTCGGAAAAAACTTTGAGCAGAACTATCCGCTGCTGGCTCGCTTTCAGGACTTTCAGTCCCTGGGATTTCCCTTGGTTGCAGGAACGTCGAGAAAGTCGTTCCTCGGCCGCGCCCTGGCGAAAGATGGAAAAGACGCGCTCGTTGCGAACCGCCTCTACGGAAATCTAGCCGCTCACACCATTCTGATTCTCAAAGGCGCGCACATTTTGCGAACCCATGACGTAAAAGTGGCCGTCGAAGCGGCCCGCGTAACTGATGCAATCCTCGCCGCCCACGCGTAGAAATGCCTGCGTGGAATAAGAAATCCCTAATAACCGCAAGACAAACGAGCACTTTTGAACAGTCGCACCAGGGCGGCATGAGTAGCATTCAAGGGTAAGGTCTCCTCAGTTTCTGTACCTGCTCACAGGGTTCTTGGTGGTGCCAACGATAACGCAAGGAACCCTCTATGTCTTCTCCCACGAATCCCGTAGCGAATCCAACTTCTTCCGCCCCGCGGACGGCTGCCGCCGCAGCCCCGGCCGCGGCGCCCATCTCGACCCCCACCTTGCTGGCGGCAATGCTGAGAACTTCGGCGAAGATTAGCGACCTCTTTTTCTCGCCGGGCAAACCACCGCTCGTGGAAATCAACGGAAAACTCACCCCCGCCGGAGCCACGCGCGCCCTCGCCCGGGAAGATACTCGGCGCATCGCCTCCGACCTCATCGGCAACAACGAAGATGCCAGAGACAACTTGCAGAAACTGGGGTCGTGCGATGTGTCCTACAGTTTGCCGGGCTCCAATCGCTTTCGCGTGCAACATCTTCATGCAGCGCGGCACCTGTGCCGTAGTGATGCGGGTTATTCCGGGCAAGGTCCCGGATTTCGAATCTCTAAACCTGCCTGCTGAGTTGGGCAAGATTGTGGGCCTGCGCAACGGAATCGTGCTCGTGACCGGCCCCACCGGCTCCGGCAAATCGTCTACCCTGGCCGCGATCATCGACAAAATTAACAAAGAGCAGTTCTATCACGTGCTCACCATCGAAGATCCCATCGAGTTCCTGCATCCCCACAAGAACTGCATCGTGCATCAGCGTGAATTGCACGCCGATACGCCCAGCTTTGCGCTCGCCTTAAGAGCGGCGCTGCGGCAGGCTCCGAAAGTGATTCTTGTGGGTGAGATGCGAGACCGCGAAACCATCGAGATCGCCATGGAAGCGGCGGAAACCGGTCACCTGGTCCTCTCCACGCTGCACACCATCGACGCCTCGAAGACGGTGGAGAGAATCGTGGGAGTTTTTCCCATGGCCGAGCAGCACACCCTGCGAAACCGCCTGGCCAAAAGTTTTCGCTACATCATTTCCCAGAGACTCATTCCTCGCAAGGATGGCAGCGGCCGCGTCGCTGCCATTGAAATATTGAAGTCCACTCTGCGCACTCGCGAATACGTGGAAAAAGGTGAAGGCGACGGCAAGACCCTGCTGGATGCGATGCGCGTCGGTGGTCAGGACGGCATGCAGACACTTCGATGGCGAGATCGAGCGACTGATCCGCGAAGGCGTCCTCGATCTCGATACTGGACTGGCTTACGCCACCAATCCCGGCAACCTTCAACTGGAGTTGGCCGACCTGGCGCAGGAACCCGCCGATCCCCTGCTGGAAACCACCGTGACGTAGGAAGCGCGCTCGGCGATCATGGAATCCTTCGCCACTTACCTCACTGCGGCGAGGCAGGAGGTGCGGCGGCTGGCACTTCGGCGACCCGCATGACCGTACATTCCACTTCTTTGCCGCTGCCGTTTTTCACTTTACCCTTGTCACCGTTGATCTGGTACGTGACGTCGCTGCCCACGACGAAATCGGTGGCTTTCAGGGACTCTTTCTCGACCGATCGGCAGGTGTACAGCTTACCCATGGCGGCGAAAGAAAGATCGTACTGCTGATGCTTGTGGGTCTTCTTGTCGATGGTTCCGAACGGTTGGAAATCCTTCAGCGTGGTTGTGCCCTCGATCTTCGACCCCGCCGCGGCCGTAATTGCAAACATCACTATTAAGATCGCAATCGCGTTGCCCTTACGCATAGACTCACCTCCCGGTTGATTGTACCGTTTTCTAAAACCCCTTCGCCGAATCCAAAAGAATCGTCACCGGCCCCTCGTTCACCAGTTCCACCTTCATCATTTCCTGAAAGCGCCCAGTCTCGCAGCCCAAACCGGCGGCGCGAATCTGTTCCACGAAGAACTCGTATAGCTGTCGCGCTTTCTCCGGCGGCGCCGCAGCGTCGAACGACGGGCGCTTGCCGCGTCTTACGTCTCCGTAGAGCGTGAACTGCGAAACTGCCAGCACGCTCCCTCTGACATCTTGCACGCTGCGGTTCATTTTTCCCTCGCCGTCTTCAAAGACTCGCAGGCCTGCGATTTTTTCCGCGAGGTAGGTGGCATCGGCCTTCGTGTCGTCCCGGCCGACGCCCAGCAAGACCAATAGTCCCAGACCAATCTTGCCTGCGATCTCGCCACTTACCGTAACCTGGGCACGGCTTACCCGCTGCACAACAGCACGCATAGAATTCTCAAGCTCTTCTACTACGGCGTCCCGGCAAGCATCGATTCATGCGCAGCCACTGCTTGCCATCGCCCATCTCGATAAACATAAATGTCAGTGAAGCGAACTCTCGCCAGAACCTTGCCTTGTGCGTCCACCGCCGTCGCCAATCCGCGGATGTAGCCAAAATCCCCGTGCACTTGTGCATGCATCTCGGTCAATTCATGATGCACCGGCTGATGCTTGCCAGCTTTGGCGAGGGTAGCGTCGCGATCCTGCAGCGTCCCGTCCGGGCCCGCGTCTTCAAACTCCGCGGCCAGCAGGCAGCCCAGGGCCGCGGGGTCGCGCTGCTCCAGCGCCTTGGCCCACGCCTGTTCATTCTGGACCAGCGCGTTCCCATCTTTCGACTGACCAGCCGGACAAGGTGCCGCATAAGCTATCGGGCATAACACCAAGAGCCCCACCCACACACGTTTCACCATGAACTCCCGTCGACCGAGCTGTGAATCGTCCAATCATAACTTGCCTGCCGTTTGACCACGAGAACTTCCAACCGTTAGGATCAAGTGTCCCGATCCAAAGTTGGCCAAGGGTTTGCCCCGTGTGGCGATCCCTTTCCTTTACACTAATTCACCGGGGCAATTACACTACACGTTCGCCTATTTTCAATGCGGTAACACCTGCGAGGAGCAAAATCGCGGAGGGGTCCGGGCGAAGGCCGGACGGGAAGCGGAGACTGCGGTCCCCGATTCCCGGCATCGAATTTCAAATCAAATCGAGCTAAAGCGAGGAGAAACATGGCAGCCGTTGACGAGAAAGTAAAGCAGATCATCGTAGAGCAGTTGGGTGTGGACGAGGGCGAGGTCACCTCCAGCGCATCGTTCGTGGACGACCTGGGCGCCGATTCACTGGACACAGTCGAACTGGTCATGGCCTTTGAAGAAGGTTTCGACATCGAAATCCCCGACGAGGATGCGGAAAAGATCCGCACCGTGCAGGACGCCATCGACTACATCGGGAAGCATTCGAAAGGCGGCAAGTAGTTTGGGACGCAGGGTCGTAGTTACCGGCATCGGCCTGATCTGCGGCGTGGGCAATACCACCGGAGAAGTGTGGAAGGCCGTGCTCGCCGGTAAAAGCGGCGTAGCCCGCATCACCCAGTTCGACTCCAGCAATTTCGCCTGCCAGATCGCCGCCGAAGTCAAGAACTTCGACCCGCTCAACTTCATCGAGAAAAAAGAAGTCAAGAAGATGGGACGCTTCATCCACCTGGCCATCGCCGCCGCAGATGAAGCGTTCAAGATGTCGGCCCTCAAGATCACGCCCGAGAACGACGAGCGCGTCGGCGTGCACATCGGATCCGGCATCGGCGGATTCGACATCATCGAACGCGAACACACTGCTCTGTTCGAAGGCGGCCCGCGCAAGATTTCTCCGTTCTTTATTCCCGCGGCCATTATCAATCTCGCCGCAGGCCACGTCTCCATGCGGCTGGGCGCCAAAGGCCCGAACGAAGCCACGGCCACGGCTTGCACCACCAGTGCGCACTCCGTCGGCGACTCTTTCCGCATTATTCAGCACAACGATGCCGATGTGATGATCGCCGGCGGCTCCGAGGCCGCGATTACTCCAATGGGCGTCGGCGGATTCGCCGCCATGCGCGCTCTTTCCACCCGCAACGACGATCCCGAAAAAGCCAGCCGTCCCTGGGACAAAGATCGCGACGGCTTTGTCATGGGTGAAGGCGCAGGCATCTTGGTGCTCGAAGAACTCGAGCACGCCCAACGGCGCGGCGCGCCCATCCTCGCCGAGATTGCCGGTTATGGCATGTCTGGCGACGCTTACCACATGACGCAGCCCGCGCCTGAGCACGAAGGCGGATTCCGCGTGATGCGCAACGCCACCCGCGACGCCGGCATCAGCCCCGACAAAGTCGATTACGTCAACGCCCACGGAACCTCCACGCCGATCGGCGATACGCTGGAGGCGCACGCTATCCGCAACTTCTTCGGTGAGCGCAAAATTCCCGTGAGCTCCACCAAATCCATGACCGGGCATCTGCTCGGAGGCGCCGGCGGCCTTGAAGCCGGCATCACGGTGCTGGCTCTGCGCGATCAGATCCTGCCGCCCACCATCAACCTCGTCACGCAGGACCCCGAGACCTGCGGCATGGATTTCGTCCCCAACCACGCTCGCAACGCCAAGCTCGAATACGCCATGTCGAACTCATTCGGCTTCGGCGGGACCAACGGCGCGCTGCTGTTCCGGAGATGGTCAGAGTAGAAGAATCCAACTCATAAAGGTTCGGGAAGGGCACGGCTTTAGCCGTGCCGCACCGGGTCAAATCGAGAGCCGGGCTTCAGCCCCTGAGGCCCGTGCCACTGCGATTGACTTGCCGGTTTCATCCACGTAAGATTCGCCACGAAAAGGAGGCGCGATGCAACTACGGCTCGAAAGCCGCCCGGTTGGCGAGGTCCTGATTGTTCAATGCCACGGACGCATCGTCGCCGGCAATGAAGTTTTCACGCTGCACTCCCACGTCGGAGACTCCATCGACAAGCACGGCGATGTCGTGCTGCAGCTCGACCAGGTAGAGTTCGTCGACAGCAGCGGTTTGGGAGCGTTGGTGCGCCTGATGCAAGCCGCACGCTCGAAAGGCGGAGACCTCAAACTGAGCGGCTTGCCGCCCAATATCCGCAAAGTGCTGCAGCTCACCAACCTGCTCGCGCAATTTGAAACTTACGATTCGGTGGAAGAAGCCATCACCGCCGCCTACCTCGGCTCCAAATATTCGCGGGGAAAAACCGGGGACGCGAGACCGCGCCTGCTTTGCGTTTTCGAGTCCACCGATGTATGCACGTTTCTGCGCGAAGTGCTGTGCAGCGCCGGATACAACGCCATGACCACTCTGAGCGTCAACGACGCCCGCATCCTGCTCAAGGCAACCAAGGCTAAGCTTGTGGTGCTTTCCGCGCGGATGCAAACCATGCATGGCAAACCCACCGCCAAGGCGCTGGAAGAAATCGATCCAACCGTCTCAGTGCGTCGTTCTGGAAGAGAGCTTTGCCACGCAAGATCCAGGAGAGGCCGCAGAAAAACTCGTGAACAGCGTGAGCAGCCGATTGGCCGTTCCGAATTAACGACCGCACCTTCCTTCTCTTTCACTCACTTCCGAATGCTATGCCCGACCTTGGTGCCACTCTCATGGCACGTTCTGGCGTTGTACTAAGGCGTTTAGCTGGTTACCCTGAGTTACTGTCGCAATCGAAATGCTCCCCCCAAAAGTAACCTCGAATGGGTGTCGTTGAAAAAATCCCGACATTTCTAACCGTCGGCGTGCTCGTTATCATCTTCGTGTGTCTGAAGCGCCAGGCGCGCAGTGCCCGCCTTACACTTTGGACGATCGGATGGGCGCTGGTGTTCGCCCATTTCCTGGCGCAACTGCTGGAGCCGGATCACGGCCCGGTCAGTTCCTTCCTGTTAGCTGTCGATTCCGGATCGCTGCAGGCCGCCGCCGTCACTTTTCTGGTATCGGTTTCCTGCGTGGTGGAAGATTCCGTCAAGCGCGTTCTCTTGCTGCTGGTGTTGGGCGTGCCGTCCGTGGTGTACGTGGCATGCACCTGCTACGACGTCCACGCCCGCTGGCCTTATGTCTTGTGCCTGCTGACCTGCTTCGGTGGTGCGGCCGGCTTCTTCTTCGGGGTAACCCGCAAATTGTCATTGTTTCTGACGACCACCACTTTGCTGTGTTCGTTTGCCGGAGCGTGGGCGATTCGCGCCGCTCTGCGCGGCTCCTTTGATGAAGGGGCCATCGTGCTCCTCGGAATCGGATTTGCTTTGTCCGGCGTCTTCATCTGCCGCAATTACTGGCGGGCATCGCCTGCCATGCTGACCATCGCCGGCGGATTCTTCTGCTGGGGAGCGGTGTTTCCTCTCGGCCTGCTGGTCGATCGCCTCGCTCCGAATCTGATTATTCCCGGTGAACTCTGGAACACCCCCAAGTTCTTCGTCGCCTTCGGAATGATTCTGGCCGTGGTGGAGGACAAGTCGGAATCGATCGCCGGCATGCAACTCAAGGCCGCCGTGCTGAACCGCCAGCTGGAACGCTTCTCGGCGCTCACTTCCCGCCTGCTCGGCGGTGGCCGGCCCGATGCCATTTGTCCCGCCATTGCTTCCGCCATCACCGAAGTCAGCAACTTCAGCGTGGCCGTGGTGCAACTCGAAGATGCCGAACGCAGGCTGCGAGTCGCGGGCTCGAGCGGACTCTCGCCAGCGTCGTTGCAGAGATTGCAGGCGCAAACCCAGGACTGGACGCTCGACCATATTAAGACTCTGTGTTCGCAATCCCGGCTCATGGGAAAGAATTCCTACGTGTTGCCTCCGCAGGAAGCGATCCCTTTTCCGGAGCTGCGTGAAACCGAATGCACATTGGAAAAGCCGCGAAGAACTATTGATCCCGCTCTGCTCAGCCGGAGGCGCATACCTCGGCTGCATCCGATTAGCCGCGCCCCGGGACGAGAGCGCGATGGATGCCCTCGAGTTGTCCCGCATCGAAATGCTCGCAGGCGATCTTGCCGTGGCCGTCGAACTGAAGGCGTTGCACACCCAGCTGGTCTGGTCGGAAAAGCTGGCCGCCCTGGGTCAACTGCTGGCCGGAGTGGCGCATGAACTCAACAATCCTCTTACCGTCATCATGGGCTACAGCGAACTGATGAGCGAAGCCATCGCCGGGCCGCAGACTCGGGATCAGCTCACGAAGCTGGTTGGCGAAGCCCGCCGCATGAAGCGGATCACCGACAACCTGCTGCGCTTTTCGCGGCAGAGCACGCGCGACACGCAAGCCGTGCAGCTCTCACCCGTGGTGCAGGAAGTGTTGGCTCTCCGCGAATACTACACGCGCAGGCACAGCGTGCGAGTCGTGCTCGACATCGCGCCAGACCTGCCGCCGCTGGCCGTGAATGAAGATGAAATCAAACAGATCCTGCTCAACCTGTTCAACAATTCCAGCGACGCTCTCGAGGGCATGGCCGGCAGCAAGCAGATCAGCATCCGCGCCTACCGCAACGGCTCTCGCGCGGTGATCGAAGTGGAAGATTCCGGTCCCGGCTTTGGCAACCTGAACCGCGCCCTCGATCCGTTCTACACCACCAAGCCCGTGGGCAAAGGAACGGGCCTCGGCTTGAGCGTCTGCTACGGAATCGTCAAAGAACGCGGCGGAGATCTCAGAATCGAGAACGTGCAGCCCCACGGTGCACGCGTCACCATCGAGTTACCGGCCGCGGATGCCTCGGCGCAGCCATTTATGGCTGCCGTGGCCCACGCCTGAGGCCAAGCGCCGGCACTTTTGCCTGCCCACCCACCAGTCCAACTCAGGTAATGGCACCTTTGTACTCCCGCCCTGCCCCTTAGGGTCTTTCCATCTTTTCTCCGGCGCGCCACAATAAACTTTCGTATTGAAGACCGGTCCCCTGACATGGAAAATGCCTTCGGCACTGCCCCGGCGCCCATTCGCACCAAGAAAGCAGCGGCTCGCGTTGCCCTGGTCGATTTGAAAGATTCCTCGCGAGCCCTGCTGCACGAGTGTTTCCGCCAGTTCGGCATCGAGACGGTGCTGGTGTCCTCCGGCGCGGCCGAGCGCGTGCGCCAGGAGAAATTCGAGGCCTGCGTGGTTCCTCTGGGCACTGGCGCCGAAGCCGTCATGGAAGCGGCGCGCACTTCGCCTTCCAACAGCCGCATGGTGCTCTACGGTCTCGGCGGCAATGCGCAGGAAGCCATGCGCTATTCCAAATTCGGCATCAACGCCATGTTTCAGGAGCCTCTGGAGCGGCCCGCGACTCTCAAGCTGGTTCGCGCCACCCACATGCTCGTGCTCCACGAATTTCGCCGCTACGCCCGCATTCCGATCATGACCGAGGTCACCGTCGTCAGTTCGGATGGGACTCGTCTCGTCGCCTCCAGCCTCGAGGTCAGCTCCGGCGGCATGTCGCTGAAAAGCTCCGAGGATGTGCCTTCAGGCACCAACGTGGAGATTTCCTTTTCCCTGCTCACCCTGCCTCGCGTCAACCTCCGCGGCGTCGTGACCTGGCACAAGAGTAAGACTTTCGGCATCCGTTTCGACCCCGCCGACGATCGCCGCCAAAAAGTCAAAAGTTGGATCGACACTTACCTGGAAGGCTAAGCAAAGTCCAGGGGATACCGCCACAGTTCGTGTGGGGACGGGCGCCTTCGCCCGTCCAGCCAAGCGCAGCGAGGCGCACCTTTGACTTTGGGTAGCTGTTCAGCCGCTCGGGTGGCGCAGCGCTTCAGCGCTGCGATAGGAAGCTCTTGAACCCGGGCTTCAGCCCCCTCGGTACATAAGCAGCGCGAGGCCCGCTTCTACAACCTTCCCCATTACAATAACTCTCGTGACCGAAGCCAGCACAACGAAGCCCCTGCCACAGCGAAGTCGCCGCCCGCCCACCGCTTCACCCTCCGCCAGAGAATCATCCTCCGCATCATCATCGCCGCGGGATACTCCTTCATCCGCCTAATCGGCCCCACGCTGCGTGTAAGCGTCTCGCGCGAAGAAGGCGCAGAAAAAACGCTGGACGAGCGCCCGCTCATCACTTCCTTCTGGCACGCCTGCATCATCCCCTCCACTTACATCTTCCGCGATTTCGGAGTCCGCGTGATGAGCAGCAACAGCTACGACGGCGAATACATGGGACGCATCATCCGCAAATTCGGATTCGTCGCCGTCAAAGGCTCCAGCAGCCGCAACGCCGTCCGCGCCCTGCTCGGCCTGCGCCGCGCCCTGCAGGAAGGCTGGACTGTAGCCTTCAGCATCGACGGTCCCCGCGGCCCTCGCCACAAAGTGAAACCCGGCCCGGTCGCCCTGGCGCGCTCTTCTGGCGTCCCGTTGAGCATGTATCACACGGCGGTCGAACGCGCCTGGGTCCTCAACACCTGGGACCGCCTCATCATCCCGAAACCTTTTTCCCGCGTCCTGCTGCGCTTCGGCAAGCTCATCCCGGTTCCAGCGGAAGCCAGCGATGAAGACCTCGAACGCTATCAACAACAGCTGCAGGATTCACTCGACCGAGTCCGCGAATTCGCCGAGGCCAACATCAGAAAAGTCGGCACGCCCGAATTTCCTTGCTACCACGGAACCTGAGGCGCGCGCCATCATCACCATCGAGGACGGTCTCAAATGAGCAAAGCGATAGAAAATCTACAGGCTGCCCAAAAACGGGCCATGGCCGGTCGGCCGAAAGTCGGCGGGTTCCCCTACCTCGCCGAAACCCTGCGCCGCGCCGGTGTGACGCGAAATCTCTGGTATCTACCCGCAGGGCAGAGCCTGTATCTGACTGAGGATGGCCCGGTCGTCTCACTGGGCACACCGCTGTGTTCTGGCACCGTCGATGTACCTGCGTTCAACCAGGAGGCTCTGGTCGCGGCGTTGCGCACCGACCAGGCCGGGAAGAGCACATTCCCCGAGTTCTTGGCGGCCTCATGGCAAGCCGGGGTTGTGCGCTATGATGTCGATCTTGTGGCGCGCAAGGTCGCCTACTACGGCTGTGACGGCGAGGAATATATCGAAAGCTATCCCGCAGTGGAAGTGGAGTAGTGCCGCGATGCTGACAACGATTTACACTGCAAAGAAAATTAGTCCCATGCTGGCAGCCGCCGACATGGAAGAGACCCTCGCGTTCTATCACGACATTCTCGGATTCGTTCCCCTGATGAAGTCCGCCAAGTACGCCATCGTCGAACGCGACGGCCAGACCATCCACTTCATGAAGGCCGCATCCGAAGAAGTCATGCGCTGCGTCCGCGGCCATACCGAAATCTACATCGAAGTCTCCAACATCGCCTCGCTGTGGGAGCACGTCAAGACGTTCAAAGACCGCTACAAAATCCGCGATTTATTCGATCGGGACTACGGCATGACCGAATTCCACATCAGCGATCCCAACGGCTGCCTGGTCTTTGTGGGCGAGCCAACCCGCGATCGAAAATAAGCCACGACAACACAAGTTGACTCTTCGCGATTTGACTTCCACCACTCCCACCCGCTAAATTCCTCACACCACGATTTCCAGTTCTTTGAAATGTCCTTCGGTTTGCGCGTCTTTGCCTCGGGGCAAAGACAGGGAAGCGGGTGCAATTCCCGCGCTGCCGCGCAACTGTAAGCGAGAAAACCGCAGCCGTCCACTGGGAGCAATCCCGGGAAGGCCGTCTGCAAATTCCGGATGCCAGAGCCAACGGGGAATTGCCAATAGCTCCTTCATCCTCACTCGCAAAGCCAGGAGACCGGCGTAAACCGTCCACCTTAACCCCTTTCGCGTGAAAAGGAGGATGGTTATGCGCGCACTTCGCGCTTCGTTGTTGCTCTTCGTACTTCTCGCGGCAGCCTCCGCTGCCGACCTCAAAGTCAAAGTAATCGACCCCCAATCCGCCGCCGTCGCGGGCGCTCAGGTCACCCTTTCCTCAAAATGTGCCTTGAGCCCGGAATCAGCTTCCTCTTCTGCTGAAGGAGTAGCGACAGTCCCGGGACTACCGATAGAAGATGCACGGCCAGATTGCATCTGTCCACTCCATGTTCGCGTCCTGGCTGCGGGTTTCGCACCGTACAGCAAAGACATCGCCGCATGTGGGCCTGACCTTATTACGGTTCAACTCCAGCTAGCCACTGCCTCCGAAACCGTAGTCGTGACCGCAACTCGAACTCCTGTAACTGCCGAACAATCCGGCGCCAGCATCTCGACTCTGGAGAGCGCACAGCTAGAAACCATGAATCCCATCGCCTCCGATGACGCAGTCCGCTTTCTGCCCGGCGCTGTCATCAACACCGCAGGCCAGCGCGGAGGCCTGTCGTCCCTGTTCGTGCGCGGCGGTGAGTCCACATACAACAAGGTGATCGTCGATGGCGTCACGATCGACAACCCAGGTGAGACTTTCGACTTCGGCACCCTGCCGCTGACCGAAGCCGATCGCGTCGAATTTCTACGGGGCACGCAGAGCACCTTGTACGGCTCCGATGCGATGACCAGCGTCCTGCAAGTGTGGACACGCACCGGCAGCACTCCTACGCCAGAACTCCGCTTCGGCGCCGACGGCGGAAACTTCGGAACCGCCAACGGCTACACATCTCTGGCCGGCGCCCGCGGACGCTTCGACTACAACCTGTTCGGGGATCAATTCAACAGCACCGGGCTGGGCGTGAACGACGCGTACTCGGATTCGCTCCAGGGTGCGAACCTCGGCATGGCGATCACCGACAAAGTCACACTCCGCCTGCGCGGCCGCCACTCCAACAGCTATACCGGCTTGCCCGGAGAGTGGAATTTCAACGGCGATCCGCTTCTCGCTCCCGATTCCAGCGAATCCGCGCATCTGAATAATATTCTTGGAAGCGCGGAACTCACTGTGGCCGCCCCTTCAGGATGGCAGCACCGCCTCACCGTCTTCGACTCTCTCTATCGTTACACCGATTCAAACCTCAACCCTCCCGCCGACAGCTACGACAACTACGCAGATCTCTACAACACCCGCATCAACCGCGTGGGATCGGAATATCAGGGCGACTACTCGGAGCGGAGCTCCGCTAAGTTCTCGACTCACAGCACCTTCGGCTATCGCGTCGAGAGCGAAAACGGCGTCGTGAGCGACCAGAATTCCCCGCCTCCCGCTTCCGGCCAGCGCCTGGATCAGGACGCATACCTGCAACAACAATTCATAGTGGGCAGGCTTTCCGCGATAGCCGGCGGACGTTTCGTTCACAGCAGCGCGTACGGCAACATCGGCGTGCCGCGGGTTGCGCTTACTCTGCTCGCGCTGCGCGGCGGAGAACTGTTTTCCGGAACGCGTCTGCGTTTTTCCTACGCCGTCGGCTACATGGAACCCGCCCTCTACGAAACTTTTGGCGAGATTGCCTACGACTACACCTCAAACCGCACCCTGTTGCCGGAACGCACCCGCGCCTTTGAAGCTGGCTTCGAGCAGAAATTATTTGCCGGCCGCTGGGCCCTGAACGCAACCTACTTCAACAATCTTTTCCACGATCAGATTGAAGCGATACCCACCTCTTCGGGCGCATACCAGTTCTTCAACCTGCAGCAATCTTTTGCTCAAGGTGCCGAAGTCGAGGTGCAGGGCAATATCCGCCCAAGGTTGTTGCTGACCGCGGCTTACACCTATACCTCGACCCAGATACTTGAAAATCCGGAATGCACGCCGGCAAATCCTTGCAGTTTTCCTTACGCTCCGGGAGATCCATTGCTTCGCCGCCCCAGGCATTCCGCGACAACCCTGCTCAGTTATCTCGGCACGCGCTGGGGTGGTAATCTCGCCGGAAGCTTCGTAGGCCCGCGCCCCGATTCCGATTTCGACGGCTTCAACATCGACCACGCCGCCGGCTACGTCCGCGTCGATCTCGGCGGGTGGTACTCCATCAACCACCGCGTGACGGTCTACGCGGACGTTGCGAATGCCCTCGACCGCCGCTACAACGAAGTCCTGGGCTATCCCGCGTTGCCCATAAACTTCCGCGCCGGATTCCGTTTCCGCATAGGAGGGGAATAACCAGAAGACGGATGGATCAGTGGCTGCTGCAGGGACGGGACGATGTTGGGACGACCTGGCGTGCGGACGGGCTCATGTGGGGACGGGCGCCTTCGCCCGTCCAGCCGAGCGCAGCAAGGCACATTCTTCACACTGTGGCAAGCTTAGGATTTTTGCTTTGGATTAGACCAGGAGAAAGGCACAGCGACCGCTCAACTAACTTTTTCAGGCTCCCTGACGATCGCCATCGGCATCATCGATGCCGCCATCTTCCCCCCGAAATACTTGGTCCGCGCCAACATCAGCTTCTCAATGTCACGCCCGCTCAGCGGCTGCTGCTGCCCCAGCAGGTGCGTGACCAGCGCAATCTGCGCAAAGTGCTCCACGGTCTCCATCTTCATATAGGCGTGCTCGATCGTATCCCCGTAGGTCACCACGCCGTGATTCGACATCAGAATGGCATCGTAGTGCGGCACGTACGGTTCCAGCGTCTTCGCCAGCTCTGAAGTCCCCGGCGTCCCGTAGCGCGCCAGCGGAATGCATCCCAAGCCCATTACCACTTCACAAACCAGCGGTTCGGTCAGCGCCATCCCAGCAGCGGCAAACCCCGTCGCAGTCGGCGGATGCGCATGCACGATCGCCTGAATATCAGGCCGCGTGCGGTACACCAGCAAGTGCATCCCAATCTCGCTGGTCACATTCCGCCGTCCCGCCACCCGCCTGCCTTCCAGATCCACGATCACCATGTCGCGGGCACGCATCGCGCCCTTGCTAACACCGGTGGGGGTCACCAGAATCCTCTTACCATCCAGGCGGACGGACAGATTTCCGTCCATCGCCGCCACGAACCCGCGCTCGTGCAGCATCCGCCCGTAGCGGACAATTTCTTCCCTGTGTTTCCGTTCAGCGGACATGGAATACACTCTCGGGGGAGCGACGAAAAAGCGGCTAAAGCTTCAGCCCCCGCATACTACCGCACTTGGCTGGAACAGACAAACAAATTTACGAAAAGAGACAAACAAATTGCCAGGGAATAAACCATAAACTGCTCGAGTCTGCGCACCAATACCTTCGCCTGCATCCCCCTTATAATCTGACACCGTGCAGGTTTCCGATTTTCACTTCCATCTTCCCGGTGAACTCATCGCCCAGCAACCTCTCGCCTTCCGCGATGGCTCTCGCATGCTGCACCTGCAGCGCACCAGCGGCCGCTACAACGATCGTTTGTTCCGCGAATTCCCCGACCTTCTGCAACCCGGCGATCTCGTCGTCTTCAACAATACCCGCGTCTTTCCCGCACGGCTTTATGGCCGCCGCGAAGGCGCTCCCGGCCGCATCGAAGTCCTTCTCACTCGCCAACTCTCCGCCGATCCCAACGATTGGGAGTGCCTGGTGCGCCCCGGCCGCAAAATCGGAGTCGGCGAACGCCTTTTCTTCGGCGATCAAGATGAACTCCAGGCCGAGGTCTTAACGCGCGCTGAGTTCGGCGAGCGCCACCTCCGCTTTCACCCCCTCAAGAATAACGATGACTTCTTCGCCACCCTCGATCGCATCGGCCATGTCCCGCTCCCGCCCTACATCGCCCGCCCGGATTCCTCCGGCGATCGCGAGCGCTATCAAACCGTTTATGCGAAGCAGCGCGGATCAGTAGCCGCGCCCACCGCCGGTCTCCATTTCACCCCCGAGATTCTCGACCGTATCCGCGAGCGCGGCATCGAGACCGCCGACATCACACTGCACGTAGGCCTCGGAACCTTCCAGCCGGTCCGCGTCGATCGCGTCGAGGATCACAAACTCCACTCCGAGCCCTATTCCATCCCCACCAGCGCCGCCTCGGCCATCAATCTCGCGCTCAGCGCCGGCCGCCGAATAATCGCTGTCGGCACCACAACGGTTCGCACGCTAGAACATGCCATTCGAGCCGGCAGAGGAACAATCATCGCCGGCCCCGCTGCGGCCGACCTCTTCATCTACCCAGACCCCGAAACAGGTTTCGAATTCAAAGTGGTCAGAGCGATGCTGACAAACTTCCACCTGCCCCAATCCACGTTGCTGATGCTGGTCTGCGCCTTAGGCGGACGAGAGCGCGTCCTGGCAGCATACGAACACGCAGTCTCCAACCGCTACCGCTTCTACTCCTACGGCGATTGCATGTTCGTAGAATGATGTTGTCCTACCCTGTGTCCCCCAGTGACCTCTGTGTTAAAGGTTTTCCAGTCGGTAGCCCAACTCGATCTGCGCTATACTCTCCCGGGAGCAGCCCATGTCCACCGCAGTAAACCAAATTCCAATCAATGATTTCGTAGCCCAACTCCGCAACTTCCCCGAAGCCACGTTTGATGAAACCGAGCAAGTCCGCAGATTCCTTCAAGACAACCCACTCAACCCCGATTCGCTAGCCCCCTATCTAACCTGGGATCGCCAGCACTACACCCGCAACCTGATCGACAAGAATACGCTCTACGAACTAATCGCCGTCTGCTGGGAGATCGGCCAGGCCAGCTCCGTCCACAACCATCGCGACCAGAACTGCTGGATGGCCGTCCCCATCGGCCGCTTACTGGTAGAGAACTTCCATGTCGTCAACCAGGACCTGGCCAAGGGCAAATCCACCATCAAGCCCACCGAAACCGTCGAGATGAACGTCTCCCACCCCTGCGCCGTCGATCCGCTCGCGCCCGTCCATCGCGTCTTCAATCCCCGGGAATTTAATCAGCGTGCCGTCAGCCTCCACGTCTATTCCCGCCCTTTCGACACCTGCATCGTCTACTCCGCCGAGCGGGGCACCTGTGGTGAAATCCAGCTCCACTACACCACCGAATACGGAAAACCAAGGTAACTTCCACGGCCAAGAAACTCTTGGTCACCAGGCTCCCCCGGCGGTATTTATGGAGTGGGGCTCGGGGAGTATGCATAGGATCGTTTCATGGATGCTGGTCGGCGTCGCCTTGGTGGGGGCTTGCGTCTATTACCAGAACCACCCGCCCCAGCTCAAGGCATGGACCGCCGAAAAGTTGCAAGCCGTAGCCACCAAACCTGCGGCTCCAGATCAAGCCCCGCTGAACACGGTGGTGAGCCCGCTCCAGGTCTTGATGGGCGCGGCCACCGCGCCCCAGAGCACTGAAACAGAAAACAAGGAAGAGCCGGCGCGGCCCTGGAAGGCGCATCCCAGCGACCACGTTGCTCCCTCACCCGTAGGCACCAGCACCACCATCGTGAACAAAACGTTTGCCGTCACTTCCACTGCAAAATTTGTCTTCGAGGTTCCACCACACGCCGCCAGCCCCCAACTGCACGGAACCTATCACTCGTCTGCGAAAAATTCGACCGCGCAATCCGGCGATGAAAACGGAGACGTCGACCTTCTCCTGATAAACGAGCAGCAGTACGCAGATTTTCTTAACGGCAATCCCGCCGACGTGGTCTATTCCGTCGACTCGTCCCATGATCAGGATGTAAGCCTGGGCCTTCCCGCCACGCTCAACCAGCCAGTGCGGTACTACCTGGTCTTCCGCAACAGCCACGCAGGAAAAAAAGTAGTACAAGCCGACTTCCAAGTAGATTTCTAGCCGTCGCCTGGCGAGGGAGGAGCAGGCCTTCCCGGCCTGCGTCAAGAGCACCACTGGATTGCGGGCTTCAGCCCCTGAGGCAGCGCGGCTGCGCCCTCCCGCGACCCCTCCGACTGCTAAACTACTGCCTTGCCCCCGCAAACAAAATCCCCGCAACCTGACCCCACTCCAGCGCCCGCCGCCGAAGACCGCATCTTCCTGATCGACACCATGTCGTTCATCTTCCGCGCCTACCACGCCATGGCCCGCCAGCGCTCCATGTCCACGAAAGCCGGACTTCCCACCGCCGCCATCTACGTCTTCGTCAACATGCTGCGCAAACTGCGCGACGATTTCTCCCCCAACTATCTGGCCGCAGTCTTCGACGTAGCCGCCAAGACTCACCGCGCCACGCAAGCCGAAGCCATCACCACCATCCGCAAGTTCGACATCAAAACTCAAACCTTCACTGAAGTCGAATACAAAGGCTACAAAGCCAACCGCGCCGCCATGCCCGAGGATCTAGCCCAACAGATCCCCTACATCCGCCGCGCCCTCGAAGCCTATCGCATCCCCATTCTCGAACTAGCTGGCTTCGAAGCCGACGACGTAATCGGCACTCTGGCCCGCAAAGCCGCAGTCGCAAAGCATCCCGTCTACGTAGTCTCCAGCGATAAGGACATGATGCAGCTCGTCAACGACGATGTTCACATCCTGAACCCTCCCAAAGACAATCTCATCTGCGACGCCGCCAAAGTCGAAGAAATTCTAGGAGTCCCTCCCGAGCGCGTAATCGATATCATGGCCCTCCGCGGCGATTCCGTCGACAACATCCCCGGAGCCCCGGGCATCGGCGACAAAGGTTCGGTCGAAATCATCAAGCGCTTCGGCTCGGTCGAGCAGGCACTCGACCGCGCCAACGAAGTAGAAAAGAAAACCTACCGCGAATCCCTCCAGAACAATCGCGACATCATCCTCTTCAGCAAGAGCATGGCCACCATCGACACCAACGTCCCGGTGGATTTGAATGTCGAGGCCATGCGTGCCGGCCAGCCTGATCTCGATCTCCTCCGCCAGCTTTTCACCGAACTAGAATTCACCTCGCTCTTGAAAGAGCTTCTGCCGGATGTCCAGGTCACCGAATCTCATTACAGCTGAAGCCCAATCCGCCGCAGATGTAGAGAGTGTGTTGAATTCCGTCGTACGGGAAGGCTCGCTAGCTATCGCGGTCGAGTCCAGAACAAGTCGAACCAATTCCGGAGACCGAGGAAGAAGCCGTTGAAGAAGAACCGCAATCCGGCATGCTTGCGCTCACCGACGATTCATCGCCAACCACCGCACCAGAGCCCGCCGTCCGCCGCGTCGCCATCTCCGCAGCCGCAGGCTTCGCCACGATCGTGAAGCTCGACTCCGCCAGCGCCGCAGCGAAGCTACGAACCATCCTCACCGACACCACACCCAAAGCAATCCACGACTACAAAGCCGCGATTCACGCGCTAGCTCCCCTGGGCATCAGCCTGCAAGGCGTCGAGCACGATCCCATGCTCTACTCCTACCTGTTAGACCCCACCTACTCCTCGCATCGCCTCGCCGACGTAGCCCTCCGCCGCTTCAATCTAAAACTAAGTGGTGACCTGGCCGAAGCCGCCGACGTAACCGGAAGGCTAATGACGGCTCTCCGCGAAGACGTGAAACAGGCAGGACTAACCAAGCTCTACGAAGAAATCGATCTCCCGCTAGTCCCGGTTCTAGCCCGCATGGAGCAAGCCGGAGTAAAAATCGACACCGCCGCGCTATCGAAAATGTCGACCGAACTCGAACGCGAGAGCACCGCCAAAGCAAAAGAAATCCACGAGCTTGCCGGAACCGAATTCAATATCAGCTCTCCCAAGCAACTGGCCGACGTACTCTTCAATCGCCTGAACCTTCCGAAACCAGTAAAGTACGGCCGAGGACGCGTTACATCGACCGCTGTCGATGTCCTCGAAGCCTTGGCGGAAGAACATCCGATCGCCAGAAAAGTTCTCGACTACCGCCAGCTAACCAAGCTGAAATCCACCTACGTCGACACTCTGCCAGCATTAATCAACCCGTCCACCGGACGCCTGCACACCACTTTCTATCAGGCAGGCACGGCAACAGGACGACTTTCCTCCGCCAATCCGAATCTGCAAAATATCCCCATCCGCACCGAACTAGGCCGCGGCATCCGCGCCGCCTTCATCGCCGAACCCGGCCACGTTCTCCTAACCGCCGACTATTCGCAGATCGAACTCCGCCTCCTGGCCCACTTCTCCCACGACCCGCTCCTCGTCGAAGCCTTCCGCCGCGGCGACGACATCCACACCCTGACCGCCTCCCAGGTCTTCGGAGTCCCGCCGTTAATGGTCACGCCCGACCACCGCCGCCAGGCCAAGGTAGTAAATTTCGGCATAGTCTACGGCCTCTCCGCCTTCGGCCTCTCGCAAAATCTAGGCATCGAAACCGCCGAAGCAAAACTATTCATCGCCAACTATTTCGAAAAATACAAAGGCGTCCGCGCCTTCATCGACAAGACGTTAGAAGAAGCCCGCCGCGACCTGAAAGTAAGAACCCTCCACGGCCGCATCCGCCCCATCCCCGACATCAACAGCAAAAATTTCACCCAGCGCGGCTTCGCCGAACGCACCGCAGTAAACACCCCGCTGCAAGGCACGGCGGCAGACCTGATCAAAGTAGCCATGATCCGAATCGACGCGACTCTGCAAGAACGAGAATCTGAAATCACAGAATGACCCTGCAAGTCCACGACGAACTAGTCTTCGAAGTCCCCGAGAAAGAAGTGGAAACGATGCAGTCCCTAGTCCGCGAGCAAATGGAAAAAGTCCACGAGCTAGCCGTCCCGCTGTTAGTAGAAATGGAAGTAGGCCCGAACTGGAGAGACCTAGATTAGCGTGCGGCAAGGTCCGTGTTGGACACTCCTGTCCGAAGGCCGCTGCCGGAACGGTAGCCCATCCTCACCTTGCAGGTAATAAATCACCCTCAGCAACCAACGCATCGGAACCGTCATTAAACTCGACCGTATATAGAACAGTCCCGAGAGGATACTTGAAAACTATTTCCTGCTCTTCGTGCTCGATCGGAGTAATACCGACCACGCAGCATCTCTTGTCGACGACATTTCCGGCGTCATCCTTAGCGTGGAAGAACACCTCGTCACCGTAGTCAAATTTCATGTCCATGCTAGACTCCCAGCCTCTTCTGAATCTCCCCCGCAATCCCCGCCGTAAGCGCCAGCATCCGCTCCTCCGACTCCGCCTCCACCATCACGCGAGCCAAAGCCTCAGTCCCCGAATACCGCACCACGACGCGCCCATTCCCATCCAGCTCCCGCTCGGCAGCATCAATCGCCCGCTGCACCTCCGGCACCTGCGCAAACGGAATCTTCTCCCGCACCCGCACATTCTGAATCTTCTGCGGAAACACTTTCAAATCGCCAACCAACTCCGCCAGCGTCTTCCCCGAACGCACAATCACATCCATCACCCGCAAAGCAGTCAGCAAACCATCCCCAGTAGTAGCATCGCCATCGCGAAAAATAATGTGCCCCGACTGCTCCCCGCCCAAAGTAGCCCCAGTCTTCAGCATCTCTTCAAGAACATACTTGTCGCCCACATTCGCCCGCAACATGCGAATGCCCGCTTTCTTCAACGCAATCTCCACTCCCATATTCGACATCGTAGTAGCCACCACAGTCGATCCGTTCAGCTTCCCTCGCGCCTGCAAATCGCGCGCCGCCAGCAGCAGCACGCCATCGCCATTCACCACGCGGCCCGCGTCATCGCAAAACAAAGCCCGGTCGGCATCGCCGTCAAACGTAACCCCCAGATCAAACTTCCCGCCAGAAGCAGCCACAGTCTTACCCAAAGTCTCCGGATGCAGCGCCCCGCACCCCTGATTAATATTTCTCCCATCCGGCGTCACATGAATAAACGTAGCCTGGATTCCCAAACTCACGAAACAATTCCGGAGCCTCCGCCGTAGCCGCCCCATTGGCGCAATCCACCAGCACCCGCATCCGGCTCAAGTCCGACGAAACACTCCCCGCCAACGACTCGATGTAAGCCTTGCGCAGCACGGCCTCTCCCGGCAAAGACGGCCCGGCAACTTTCAACGCCGTATCGTCCATCACTCCCGGCTTCGCCAGCAGCGCGAAGATTTCCTGTTCAATCGCCAGCTCCCGCGCATCGCTCAGCTTGAATCCGTCCGCGGAAAAAACTTTAATCCCGTTATCCGTCCACGGATTATGCGAAGCCGAAATCACCACTCCCGCCGCAAACCCGCGCGTCCGCGCCAGATAGGCAACCCCAGGCGTCGTGATCACGCCCGCGCTGTGCACCTCCACGCCCACCGCCGCCAGTCCTCCGGCCACGCGGTCCGCAATCCACCCGCTCGATTCCCGCGTATCCTGCCCCATCACCGCCCGCGCCCTCGGCGTCGCGCGAATCAGCTCATGTCCCAGCGCGCGCCCGATCAGATACGTGCTCTCCGCCGTCAGCGGAAATTCCCCGGCCACGCCGCGTATCCCGTCGGTGCCAAATAATTGTCTGCCTTGATTGCTCATAGACGATTGCTCATAGACGAATGACATGAATGCGGGATTCATAGAGAGCCGGACGCCGAACGATGATTCGTATCAGGGTATGCCTTCAGGCATACTGCAACGCGCACGCCATTGATCGCGCCTTCAGGCGCTGCGAATCGACGACGCTTTGCGATGACTCAATGCCCATTCGCCGCAGGCGTACTCTGTTCCATGATCAGCGTCACTCGCACCGGCACCACCTGCACCACCGCCATATCCCGCGGAAGATGAATCTGCTGCGCCGTAAGGTCAAAAGTGTGCTGCCCGGGTTCGGCATCTTTCAGTTCCAGATCCGCGTGGATGTCCGTCGGCCGCAGTTCCCGGATCATCTGCTCCGGCCCGCGCACTCGAACCTGTGCCTCAGGGGCGGTGACCGAATCGATCTCCAGTTGCGGGGGAACGTGTCGAAACTCAATCGGCACCCGCAATGTCACTTCCGCCGGTTGCTGGTCCGGCGCAATCGCCAGCCACAGCCCCGTCGCCAGCACCAGCGACAAAACTTTCAGCCAGAAGTTATGCAGCACCCAGCGCCGCAAAAAACTCATCATAGCGGCCGCTCCGTCTCCGCATCACCGTCTCCCTCGGAGCTCATCTGCGCACCCGCCCGCAACGGCGATTCCTGCGCCCCATCCGATTCATCGCTCTGCGGTCCAACCGTCGGCAACGCCACCGGCGACATATACCGCCGCAGTTCCATGCTCAACACCTCGCGCAGGTGTTCCACCGTCAGGTCCCGTTCAATCTTTCCTCCCACCGGCCACGCTGATCGCGCCCGTTTCTTCCGAAACAATCACCGCAATCGCGTCCGTCTCCTCCGTGATCCCAATCCCCGCCCGGTGCCGCGTCCCCATCTGCGTCGAGAGCACCGGATTCATCGACAGCGGCAGAAAGCACGCCGCCGCCGCCAGTCGGTCTTTCTGGATGATCACCGCTCCATCATGCAACGGTGCGCTCGGCCGGAAAATCGTCGCCAGCAGATCATAGGAAAGCCGCGCGTCCATCGCCACGCCACTCTCGATATAAGTCCGCAATCCAATCTCGCGCTCGATCACGATCAATGCGCCGGTCTGATGTTGCGAAAACAGATTCGCCGCCAGCACAATGTCGTCATACGAATCCCCTTCCACCGCCGACCCGCGCAGAAAGCTGACCCGCCGCCCCACATCCGACAACACGTGCCGGATCTCCGACTGAAACACCACAATCAAAGCAAACACCACGTAAGGCAGCAAATGGCTGACCAGCCAGTTCAACGTAACCAGCTCGCCAATTCGCGCCAGGTAAAACGCCGCCGCCACCGCCGCCAGTCCCGCCAGCATCGGCGCCGCCCGCGTCCCCCGGATCATCACCAGCACTTCGTAAATGATCGCAGCCACCAGCAGAATGTCGAGCACCGTAAACGACACTCGCGACCATGGCGCCATCATTTGCATCGCCGGATTCTCCGTCTCGGACTCTACATTCTAATGCCAGGACGGACAGTAAAGTTCTGTCATCCTGAGCGAAGGAAGTGCGTCACGAAGTGACGCACCTCCGAAGTCGAAGGATCCCTTCTAGCTCGGCAGTCCCGCCGGCTCCGCAAGGAGTTTCCATCACTGCCCGGGCTTGCGGCTGCTGCGGCCAGCATCCGCTCTCGCCTTCTTCACCACCGCCGAAATCTCCCCCCGCGCCACGCGCGCCGAAATCTCATCCCCCGCCTTCACCACCCCAGCATCCTTCACCAACTGCCCCGCACCATCAAACACCAAAGCATACCCCCGCTCCAGAATCGCCAGAGGAGAAAGCGCCTCCAGCGCGCGTCCCCATGCGTTCCAGGCGGACCTTATTCTGCAAAAGCTGATTCCGCATCGCAGCCGCCAAAGCCGCAGTCCCCGCCGCAAGCTCACCACGAATTCCCGCCAGCACCCGCCGCAAATCGTAATGCCGCACCGCCGCCGCCAGCGTTTCCCAACGCCGCCGCATCAACTCCAGCCCCTGCCGCTCCCCGCGCTCCAGCCGGAAAGTCAGATCATCCAGCTTCTGCTGCCGCTGCCGGATCAAGTCCATCATGCGCGCAAACGCCCCGTCCTGCGCCCGCTCCATCAGCGCATGCCGCGCCTCCAGCAGTCGCCGCTCCATCGCCCGCACCAGCCGCTCCGTGATCGACTGCGCCTGCGTCTCCACTTCCACCCGCGACCGGATCACCAACTCCGCCGCCGCCGAAGGCGTTGCCGCCCGCAGGTCCGCCACAAAATCCACAATCGTGAAATCCGTCTCGTGCCCCACCGCCGAAATCACCGGAATCTCCGAAGCCGCCACCGCCCGCGCCAGCCCTTCATCATTGAACGCCGCCAGATCTTCCGCCGACCCTCCGCCGCGCCCCACAATAATCACTTCCACGCTGCGGCTCTCATCGCCGCGAACGTCATTGAAATACCGCACACCCGCTGCGACTTCAGCAGCCGCGAGATCCCCCTGCACCTGCGCCGGATAAATCACCGCATTCGCCGAGTGATGCCGTCTCTGCAAAATATTCAGAATGTCGCGCAGCGCCGCCGCCTGCGGCGAAGTCACAATCCCAATTCGCCCCGGCAATGTAGGAATCGCTTTCTTCCGCTCCGCCGCAAACAATCCCTCCGCCTCCAGCTTCGCCTTCAGTTGCTCGAACGCAACCTGCAACCCTCCCGCGCCCTTCGGCTCGATATACTCCGCCGCAATCTGCAACTCCCCGCGATCTTCATAAATCGTCACCCGCCCCCGCACCACCACCTGCATCCCATCCGCCGGACGAAATCGCAGCAGCCGCGCCTTCGAACTGAACATCACCACCCGAATCTGCGCGTTCCCATCCTTCAGCGTGAAATAAAGATGCCCCGAATCCGGCGCGCGGAAATTCGAAATCTCCCCCTCCACCCAGGCATCGGAATACTCCCGCTCCACATGAGTCCGCACCGCCGCCACAAGCGCGCGCACAGTCCAAACCCGCCGCTCCGGCGCCGCAAACCTGAACCCGAGCTGATCAGTGAGCGACATATATCGAGTGCAGTGTAGCCCAGCGGCGTCTCTTTCCCAACGAAAGAGAATCTCGCAATCTCCCAACCCTGTCATCCTGAGCGAAGCGAAGGACCTCTGCAACCCCTTGTTACTACCGGCCCGCAAGACATTTCCACCACTGCTCGCGTTTCTGTGAGGCGATTTCAGAGATTGGTCGATTAGAACTATAAAGGGGGCGAGATTCGAGCAGCGCCTATACGACGCCTTCATTGTGAACTGAAGTCTCAGGGGGCAGGGGACGGCGAACGGACGGCACTAGAGGCATTGCGCCCCGGTACAACGTTGATGTTTCGGACATTAAGTCCGCAAGACTGTGGGAGATTCTGGAGTGTATCGCCAACAAACAGAATGTCACATAACCGCCGCCGCTTTTCTGCCAAGCCGCGTTACTTAGCAGCCTTCGCCGAACTCCCCTGCCGCACCGAGAGCCTCGCCTCCATCAACTCTTTCTGGTCAAGTTCTCCGTTCCCGTCTCTATCCAGCTTATTGAACTCCGCTTCCATGAAGGCCATCCATTCCTTCTTCGATATCCTGCCATTCTGGTCGGCGTCCAGCAGAAGCAGCAGCTCTTTAACATTCTCATTGGCCTGGGCAAGCTTATCTTGCGGCTTAGGCGCGACGTCCGCCACCGCCATGGCGCCGCCCGCGCTCATCAGTGCGATCAGCAAACTTCTTCGAGTCATTGTGGAACCTCCCTGCCGAGCGTTGCGAGCGACAAGAGCTCCAATCAGAAGGCTCTCTCGCAGAATCCTGATCAGGATTCTGGCATTCCCAGGAATGCAAATGATTACGTGGGTAACAGGGTCGCACTAACTTTGAATCCAATGCCGCTGCTCTCTCACCGCCTCCACCGGCTCACCAGATACAACAAAATCGAAAGCACCACACTCAACACCAGCGAAGTAGCCAGCGGAAAATACACGGTCGTATTTTTCCCGCGGTACAAAAAATCCCCCGGCAGCCGCCCCAAAGGCAAATTCGTCCGCCCCAGCACCATCAGCACAATCCCCACCACCACGATCACCGCACCCAGCCCGACCAGCAACTTGCCCAACTCAGTCATAAACAAATCTCAGCTCACTTCGCCCGATACACCGTCTTCCCCGCAACCATCGTCCACAAAACTTTCGTATCCCGCATCTCCTCCGGAGAAACCGTCAACACGTCGCGATCCAGCAATACCAGATCCGCCCGCTTCCCTGCAGCAATCGTTCCAATCGAATCCATATTCATAGCCCGCGCCGAATTCCGCGTATAAGCGTAAAACATAGCCTCCCGCGGCATATCCTGCGCCGCATCGAGCACCCCCTCCGACCCCCTACGCGTCTCCGCCTGATAAATCGCCCGAAACACGTTCGCCGTCGAAACCGGCCAGTCGCTCGCCCCCGAAATAATCCCTCCATTATCCAAAATCGACCGTGCCGGATACTGCCACTCGTAAATCTCCGGATCCAGATAAGGCTTCAGAATCTCAATCGTATCCGGACTAGCCTCCGCCCAAAAAAGCTGCAGCGCGCTCACCACGCCCAGTTCCCTGAACCGAGGAAAATCCTCCGGCTGCACGAACTGTTCATGCGTAATCGTATGCGGCAACCGGGAATTCCCGTTCGCCTTGCGCGCCGCCGCAATCCCATCCAGCGCTGCCGTCACCGCGCCGTCGCCAATCGCGTGCACGTGGATAATCAATCCCTGTTTGTCCGCCGCTATACAAAGCTCCGCAAACTTCTTCGGCTCAAACAGCAGATCCCCATTGCGCCCCGTGTTCCGGTACGGCTTGCTGAGATGCGCCGTCTGCGACGGAAACTCCACCACCCCATCAGCAAACACCTTGATCCCGGTCACGTGCAGATGAGGCACGTCCTTGTAAGCCGCACGCGTCTTCTGCACCCCAGCCAGTTCCGCCGCCGGATCCTTTGCAAACACCTGCGGAAACGCCACCACCTCCGAATTCAGCTCACCCCGGTCCGCCAGCATTTTGTACGCCCGCAAGACATAGTCCGCAGCCAGCGGATCAAGCCACGCCGTGATGCCAAGGCTGTAGTTGTATTCCACGGCGGCTCGCCCTGCCGCCAGCAACCGATCCGCGGAAGGCGCAGGCAGCAGCGGTTCGATCTTCTCCATGCCCGCGTCCACCAGAAATCCGTTCGGCCGCCCATCTTTGTCGACGCCGTAATAGCCTCGCGCCTCGACGGAAAGCTTCTGCAGAAAGTCAGCCGTGATCCCGGCCCGCTGCAACATTTCCCGATTCACCCACGCCGTGTGCCCATCCATCCCGCGCAAAACAACGCTCTGCTTTTCATAGACCCCCGTGCTGAAGTCGGCATTCAGCACGTCAGGATGCGACCAGAACTCCAGCGGCAATCCAAGAATCTCAAGAATGTCGCCCCGCATGCCCTTGCCCGTCTTTTTCGCCTCATCAACAAAAGGCGCCAGCTGATCGAGCGTTTCCACTTTGTCGCTGGCGTCGGCTGAAATCAGGCTCAGCCCGCCGTCGATCGAGTGACTATGCGAATCGATGAACCCGGGGAAAAGACTCTTCCCTCCCAGATCGATGCGCTCCGCCTTCGCGGATGCCGATTTCAGCACCTCAGTCAGATTTCCCACTGCAAGAACCTTTTCCCCGCGGATCGCAACCGCCTCCGCATAAGGATTCTGCGGATCGCCGGTGAAAACTTTGGCGTGAAAGAAAACCCGTTCCCGGGAGCTCTCCTGCGCCGCTATCGAGGAACTCGTCAGAAAAAAGAATGCTGTGAACAACAGAAGGAACAGACAGCGGGGGAAGAATCGCCTCACGGAATCACCTTTCTCTAGCCACGCAAAGATTTAAACCAAGAAGGTGCCTGATCACGGTAGCGTAACGGCGCCAAGCATAAAGTACGGAGCACCGAGAAGACCGGCTTCAACTAGGTACTGGCTACTATGAACCGTGAACCGCCGGCAGGTATCCAACACGGGGCAAGTCCTACTTCAATCCCGTAACCACGTACGCCTCCGACAACGTCCGCACGTAGAGGTACGCGTACGCACTCCCGTCGCTCGACAGATGAGGAGGAACCAGCGTCGCGCCCTGCGTCCCCATTTCTGCCCCGAAGCTTTTCCACGGCTCCATTTTCCCGGTCTGTATATTCGCCCGGTAGATCTGCACCGCCTTCGCGCCACGTACGAGAGGGGCGACATACACCGACCCTCCGTCCTGCGTCCAGCCAATCACGTAGTCATTCGACCCGAGCCCCGGTATCGGCTGAAACTCACTTTTTTCCAGCGACCATACGCCACGTTTACCGTCGGGCCCGCGCACGGCAACGCTCTTGCCATCGGGCGAGATCACCACCCCGGCCGTCCCCTCGGGCGTAATTGCTTTGGAATCCCCATTGCCCAGATCAACCACATAGTCTCGTCCGCCGTGCCCGGCTTCAATCCCGTAGGCCAGCAAGCGCTTGCCATCCGGAAAAAACCGCGCGCCGTCGTAGGTGACCGCATCGTGCGTGAGCTGTCTCGATTCCCCCGCTCCCGTCGGCACCAAATTCAGCGGTCCGCCCTTTGCCCGTCTTGTAATCGCCCATTTTGTATCGGGCGAGATGGCCATCGCGATGCCCTCGCCAATGCGCGCCGGAGGCGACCCATCCGTATCGCGCAGATACACCGTGTAATTCGGACCTCCACCATCGCCTTCCTCTTCAAATAAAATCTTCCGCCCATCGCCGCTGATGTCGCGCAACTCCGACCATCCGAACCACCCCAGTTCATGCTCTTCTTTCCCGCCTGGCGCCATGCCCCGAATAGCGAGCCGCTGGTGATTCGCCACCGTCAGCACCGTCCCATTGCGCAGGTCTTCCAGCCACATGCCTCCCGGCACGTTCGTGATCGTTCGCAGCTTGCCCGCAAGCGTAACCGCGCGCGGGTTCGAAGCCTCGCCCGTGTTCGTGGACGTAAACCAGATTTCATCGCCTGCTGGAGACCACAGAATGCCTTGCAACGAAGTCCAGCCCGACGAAAGTTTTCTCTCTTGCTCTTTGCCATCGGCTCCGATCACTGCCAGCGAACCCTCATCGTCGCCGCCCGGGTTTTCATGATCGGCAAAAGCGATCCACTTCCCGTCCGGCGAAATCTTTGGGTGGCTGATCCAGTTGATGGTGTCCAGCAGAACCTTGCCCGCGGGATATTCCAGATGCCAATGATTATTCTCCGGAACGTAACGGGTGATCGCCATGCTCTCGCCGTTCGCCGACCAGTCGGCGTCCCCCACATTTTCCAGCACTTCGCGCGGCGTTCCCCCGCTCAGCGGAACCCGCGCCAGCGTTCCGCTTCGCGCGTATCCGCCATGAAACGACGTGTCACGCCGGATCGCCAGTTCTCCGCCCTTCGAAATCCCCAGCAGTTCCGCATCTTTGATACCCAGTTCGCGCGCCCCCGGATCATCGGTCCGCGACATGTAAAGCTCAAATGTGCCGCCATCCCACGCGGCGCTGTAAACAATGCTGCCGTCGGGCGTAAACCGCGCATTCCCGATCGCACCCGTGCGAAACGTGATCTGCTGGTACTCGGCCATGGACGCCGCTTCGTGTCCGCGACTCCCCAGCCACCACCCCAAACCCAGCATCACCAGCGCAATTCCTACACCACCCGCGATCGCAGCCAGCAACTTGCCCCGCGGCCGCGCCCCCGCAGGCCCGGTCACAGCCGCTCGCGCCGCGGTGCCGGAAACTCCCGTCAGATGCTCGAGGTCGAACGCAATGTCGCTGGCCGAGTGGAACCGCTGCTCCGGATTTTTCTCCAGGCAGTGCTGCACCATCCGCTCCAGCGCTGGAGAAACATTCCGATTCGTCTCGCTCAACTCCGCCGGCTCTTCCCGCAAAATCGCGCTCATCGTGTCCGCAGCCGTCTCTCCATGAAACGCCCGCTTCCCCGAAATCATTTCGTACAGAATCGCCCCAAAGCTGAATATGTCAGACCGCGGATCGACCGCCGTCCCGCGCACCTGCTCCGGCGACATGTACCCCGCCGTCCCCATCACCACACCGGCTTCCGTAGCCTGTGTCTGCGTGGGCATCGAGGTGTGCGTCCCGGAATCAGGCTGCGTCAACTTCGCCAGCCCGAAATCCAGGATCTTTACCCGCCCGTCTTTGGTGAGAAAAAGATTCTCCGGCTTCAGGTCGCGATGAATAATTCCTTTTTCATGCGCCGCCGCCAGCCCATGCGCAATCTGCAACCCATAGTCCAGAGTTTTGCGCACCACGATCGCCCCGCCCCGCAGCCGTTCCCGGAGCGTCTCGCCCTCAAGCAATTCCGAAACCACATAAGGAGAACCGTCATGGGTGCCAATATCAAACACCGCCAGAATGTTGGGATGATTCAGGGCCGCAGTAGCCAACGCCTCTTGCTCAAACCGGCGCAACCGGTCCCCATCAAGAGAAAATGCCGGAGGCAAAACTTTGATCGCCACTTCCCGCTTAAGTCGAGTGTCGCGCGCCCGATAAACCTCACCCATCCCGCCCGCACCCAAAGGCGAGACAATTTCATAAGGACCAAGCCGCGCGCCAGAGGCAAGATTCATAAGCGCCCGATTATAACCCAGCCGGAAAACCCTGAACCGTCGCCATGTGGGGACAGTTCCATGAGTGGAAAGGTTTATGTGGGGACGGCGGTCTCGGCCGTCCAGCCAAGCGCAGCGGGGAGTCGGAACAAGATTCGTATCAGGGCATGCCTTCAGGCATGCCGTAAGACCGCCGAACTGGCCGCGCCTTCAGGCGCTGCACCGCGAGGGTGGAGCAGGCCTTCTAGGCCTGCGGCACAATGCCAGAAAGTCGTAGGGCTTTAGCCCCCGATGTACCGCGCTCCGCCAGTGCTACAATTCGCCGCATGAAGCGCCAAATTTTCTTCTGTCTAATAGCAACCCTGCTAGCCGCCCAAGCCACAGCCCCCGAAGTCGAACTCTCCGCCGAGCCCCACCACCACCTAACGCTCGAAAACAAATACGTCCGCGTCTACAACGTCGAAGTCCCGCCCCACTCCGAAACCCTGATGCACCATCACCGCCACGACTACTTCGCCGTCAACCTCGGCGCAGCCGAAGTAATCAACGCCGTAAAAGACAAGCCGCCCGTAACCATCAAACTCGAGGACGGCCAAATCACCTTCGCCGCCGCCCCCTTCGCCCACATAGCCAGCAACCGAACCAATCAACCGTTCCGCAACGTAACCATAGAAATCGTAGACGACGAATCCCTCCGC
>CAWBSN010000019.1:0-72500 GCA_963791445.1 uncultured Acidobacteriaceae bacterium | reverse complement strand
AGCCGAAAGTCTGACCGCGTGCCTATTGCATAATGAGCCGGCTAGTTATTCTTGTCAGCAAGGTTAAGCGAAAGCGAGCCGTAGCGAAAGCGAGTCCTAATAGGGCGAATCAGTTGGCAGGAATAGACGCGAAGCGGGATGATCTACCCTTGGCCAGGCTGAAAGTGGGGTAACACCCACTGGAGGGCCGAACGGGTGTTTGTTGAAAAAAGCTCCGATGAGCTGAGGGTAGGGGTGAAAGGCTAATCAAATTCCGTGATTGCTCGTTCTCTCCGAAATAGCTTTAGGGCTAGCCTCGTATGATTTGTCGTGGTGGTAGAGAACTGAATGGACTAGGGGGCTTTCCAGCTTACTGAATCCAATCAAACTTCGAATGCCATTGAACAACCAATACGGGAGTCAGACTGCGGGGGCTAAGCTTCGTAGTCGAGAGGAAAACAGTCCAGATCGCCTGCTAAGGTCCCAAAATACAAGCTAAGTGGGAAAGGAAGTCGGAACGCCCAGACAGCCAGGAGGTTGGCTTAGAAGCAGCCATCCTTTAAAGAAAGCGTAATAGCTCACTGGTCAAGCGGTCCGGTGCCGACAATTTAACGGGGCTTAAGCTTGTTACCGAAGCAGCGAATGCATCACTTCACTGTGGTGCGTGGTAGGAGAGCATTCTCAACAGTTTGAAGCTAGAGCGAAAGCACTGGTGGACGGTTGAGAAGAGACCCTGCCGGCATAAGTAGCGATAACGGAGGTGGGAACCCTCCGCGCCGAAAGTCTAAGGTTTCCTGAGAAAGGTTAATCCGCTCAGGGTCAGGCGGTCCCTAAGGCGAGGCCGAAAGGCGTAGCCGATGGACATCCGGTTAATATTCCGGACCTCCCTTGTTTTCGTTATACGATGGGGTGACGCAGGAGGATAAGCAGGCCGTTCTATGGCTATAACGGTCGATGCGCGTAAGGTGTCTTCGATAGGTAAATCCGTTGAAGAGTTATCACTGAGGCGCAAAGCAGTACTCCGTATGGAGGAAAGCTGCCGATTCCACGCTGCCAAGAAAAACCTCTAAGGAGAAAGTAAGGGAACCGTACCTCAAACCGACACAGGTAGACGAGGAGAATATCCAAAGGCGCTCGTGAGAACAGTTGGTAAGGAACTCGGCAATATAACCCCGTAACTTCGGGAGAAGGGGTGCCCCGGTAGAGTTCATAGCTCGAGGGGGCCGCAGCGAAATGCGCACTGCGACTGTTTAACAAAAACACAGGTCTCTGCAAAGTCGAAAACGACGTATAGGGGCTGACGCCTGCCCGGTGCCGGAAGGTTAAAGGGAGAGGTCAATCGCAAGATGAAGCTTCGAACTGAAGCCCCGGTGAACGGCGGCCGTAACTATAACGGTCCTAAGGTAGCGAAATTCCTTGTCGGGTAAGTTCCGACCTGCACGAATGGCGTAACGAAAGTGCGACTGTCTTGCCGACTGACACGGCGAACTTGTAGTGCCGGTGAAGATGCCGGTTGCCCGCAACTAGACGGAAAGACCCCGTGCACCTTTACTATACCTTTAGTATGAACTATGGCCCTTGCTGCGCAGGATAGGTGGGAGGCTTTGATTCCAGGCTCTCGGGCTTGGAGGAGCCAACGGTGAGATACCACCCTGCGAGATCTGTGGTTCTAACTTAGTCCCGTAACCCGGGACAAGGACATACTAAGGCGGGTAGTTTGACTGGGGCGGTCGCCTCCTAAACGGTAACGGAGGCGCGCGAAGCTACGCTCAGGCTGTTTGGAAATCAGCCGTTGAATGCAAAAGTATAAGCGTGGTTGACTGCGAGACCTACAAGTCGAGCAGGTACGAAAGTAGGCTTTAGTGATCCGGTGGTTCTGCATGGAAGGGCCATCGCTCAACGGATAAAAGGTACGCCGGGGATAACAGGCTGATCGGAGCCAAGAGTTCATATCGACGCTCCGGTTTGGCACCTCGATGTCGGCTCATCGCATCCTGGAGCTGTAGAAGGTTCCAAGGGTTAGGCTGTTCGCCTATTAAAGCGGTACGTGAGCTGGGTTCAGAACGTCGCGAGACAGTTCGGTCCCTATCTGTTGTGGGCGCAGGAGATTTGAGAGGACCTGTCCTTAGTACGAGAGGACCGGGATGGACGAACCTCTTGTGTTCGAGCTGTCATGCCAATGGCACCGCTCGGTAGCGAAGTTCGGTAGTGATAACCGCTGAATGCATATAAGCGGGAAGCACTCCTCAAGATGAGATCTCCCAACCCGTAAGGGATAAGAAGGGCCCAGGAAGACTACCTGGTTGATAGGCTGGAGGTGGAAGAGTGGTAACACTCGTAGCTTACCAGTACTAATCGCCCGTTCGGCTTGACCATAAAATTTACTCGGTGCAGAAAACAGTTGTCAGTACTCAGTTGCCAGTTGCCAGTTAGAAACTGAACTGGAACCAGCAATGTTGTTGAAGTCGTTCGAACCTGGATGACTGAGTGCAACACTGATAACTGTTGCGCCGACGCTTTTGACTTCTGACGAAGAAGAAAGCAAAGCCGATGTACGGTGGCTGAAATTGGAAGTAAACAATAAGAAAGTAAGCCACACCCAATCTATTCAGTTGTGAGGCATCGTCCTCACGATCTTTGAAAGCTAGCTATCAGCTGTCAGCTCTCAGCTTCACCTGGACGGGAGCCGGCGGTTGAGAGCGCTTACAAGTTTGCTGTCCATCAGCACAAAACGTCCGCTCCGGCAAGAAGCTGAGAGCTGACGGCTGATAGCTGACAGCTACGACTTGTCGGTGATCTTACCGCGGGGGATCCACCCGTTCCCATCCCGAACACGGAAGTTAAGCCCCGCAGGGCCGATGGTACTGCACGCGCCAAGTGTGTGGGAGCGTAGGTCGTTGCCGGCATAAATAAAGGCCAGTCTGAGAAATCAGATTGGCCTTTTCCTTTTTTGGGCTTGAGTCCTGTAGCAAGGTCCGGTAAGGTGTGGTGCCGAAAGCTTGCGAGAGGAACCCTGATGGCTGAGAAGTCGTTTCTTGATCGCGCCGCGGAGTACACATATGGAGAGCTAGAGCGCCTCGGCGGCGACCCATCTAGGCTGGATCTTCCCCAACAGACTGTGGCCATTTTGTACTCGGTACAAGCAATCATTGACAACGGCGGCTTCCAATACCTGTTCGAGAACGAGTTTCCATACAGCCCTCCGTATTCAAAATTCGGGGACGCATATCGCCGCATTGGGGCCGATCAGGCGGCCGAGCGCCTGGAGAAAGCAGTTGCGATGTTTCCTTTCGAGAATCCCCACCTGCATCAGGACCAGAGGCTGAACTATATGGAAACGCTTGAAGAAGAGAGCGAGTTCTTCGAACTGGGAAATGAGGTCTGCGGCGACGAAAAGGTGTGGGCTGATTTGGAAACATATGCGAAAACAAATGCTGCCTCATTCCCGGTCAGTGTGAACTGACTGCATCGAGATCCTTCGCGAAGAACGCTCAGGATTTCGGCGAAGGGCTCCCGCGCGAAGAGCGCGCGCTCACGCCTTCTAAGCGCCTCAAGTTAAGCCCCGCAGGGCCGATGGTACTGCACGCGCCAAGTGTGTGGGAGTCCATCGGCTTCGCTCAGGATAAACTCCGGTCGTTGCCGGCATAAATAAAGGCCGTTGAGAGAAATCTCGACGGCCTTTTCCTTTGTTCTGCGGTAATGTTTCCCTGCCTGTCGCCTTCTGCTACGATTTGAATATGGCAACCGCGAAACAATCTCAGAGCCGTCGAACCGGCACGCCGCCTTCCACTCGCGGCCGCAAAGCGCAGAAATCGCCGAAGAAAGCTTTGCGGGAGCTTTACACCCGCCTCGAAAAGACCCAGCCCGGCTCGGAGGAGTCGAAGCGCATTTCCGGACAGATTGTCGACGCCATCGGCTGAATCATGGTGGCTGTCAAGATCAGGCCGCCGCGAGATGCCCTTTTGGCGCTGCGCGAGTTTCGGCCTTGTTCTCAGGTTTGCGAAGCGTTATGCTTTCCACTGGAGTTGCTTCGATGGCAGCCCTCGATTGGTCGCAGTGTTCGGCGGTGGAGAGCGTTCCCGGGAAGGTCAGCGGTGCGTGGGTGCTGAAGGGGACGAGGATGCCGGTGTCTGCAATCTTCGAGAACCTCGAGGCGGGGGCCAGCCTGGACCAAATCCTGCAGTGGTACGACGGTCTCGATCGCGAACAGGTCAAAGCGGTCATTGAGTTTGCCGCTCGGAGTCTCGATAAAGCGCCTGCCCTCACTCCCTAGGCTCGCCGGATGCGCGTTCTTTTCGATCAAGCGACGCCCGTACCGATTCGCGCCTCTCTCAAAGGACATGAGGTTCGTACAGCCGCTCAACAAGGCTGGGACATGCTCAAGAACGGCGAATTGCTGACGGTCGCCGAAGCGAACGGGTTCGACGTGCTGCTGACGACCGATAAGAACATGCGCTATCAGCAGAATCTCGCGGGCCGCAAAATCGCGGTTGTAGCTCTCGGCTTACAGCAATGGCCGAGTCTTGAACCTCATGTCCAGCTCGTCGTGGAAGCGGTGAATGCTGCCATACCCGGCAGCTACACCGAAGTCGACTTTCCCATCGGGACAAGCTCAGGTTAAGACTCCAGTCGTTGCCGGCATAAATAACGGCCGTTGAGAGAAATCTCGACGGCCTTTTCCGTTGTGGGATAGATGCTCGTAAGAAAACAATACCGACACTTATTCAGAGAGCGAGGGAGAAGGCGATGGAGTTATATTAGCGGCTAAGAACACTATTCCGACTGAAAGACTCGCTAGGACGCAGAGAATCGGCCGTCAGGAGAAGATTATGTGCATCATCTGTGAGCACGAACTCTGGGACGAGCACCGGGCGCTCGAGCGCGAGTTGTTCGAGCCCTGCAAGATGTGTAACAAATTTCCTGGCGCCAGCTCCGAAGGAACCTGTTATCACTGTTTCGCTATTGGCAATACGATCGATGAGTGCGCCGAGTGCGCGGGCAAACCATGGCGCGAAGAATTCCTGGAAGCCAAGGGCGAAATCGAAGGTCCAGACAAGCTGCTGCTTCCGTTCTAGAGCCGGGACGCGCGGACCCAGTCAAGCCCGCACGGCTACAACCGCCGCTTCCAGTATCCCGGCTTCCGGCTGGTGTGGGCAACCGCCACGATCTGAATCGTTGAAGCTCGGTCCCGGTAGATTAGAGTAAATGGAAACAGCCGGAGCAGGAACCTGCGGGTAGAGTGTGCGCCTGCGGCCCAAACGTTGAGGTGCGGCTATGATCTGCGCCAGAGCGCGATCTACTTCGGCATCGAACCTTAGAGCGGCGTCAGGACTGCGCTCGAGGTACCAGTCGAATGCGGCATCATATTCGGCGGTAGCTTCGTGATGAAATTCCGCTGCGTCAGTGGGCACGGGGCAACTTCGCTAGATTGCGTCTGCGCACTTCTCCCCATGGCGTTGTCTTAGCCTTGCCCGAATCCAGTTCAGCAACGCGCTTCCCGATCTCAGCTTCCCAGGCTGCCTGTACTCCCTCGTCCACCTTGCCGCCAAGGTTCGAGATAAGGGAGTCGGCCAATGCTTCCTGCTCCTCGACCGACAGCGACAGTGCCCGTTCCAGCAGCTTCGAAACTTCCGGTGTCATCTGTGCCATGTGGACCTCGATTGGCCTATTCTAGCGGAACCCGTTCGTATCCAAGCCATACTTCCCGTTCCCGAACGATTTCCACACCCCCGTTGTTCACCTAACCTTTACTGCCCCTCCGCAATACCAAATACTGACTGCATAAACCCAAAATGCAGTCCCACTCCCCTAACCCGTTGGGGCTCAAGATTTTCCCCCTAACTCATTGCAACCAAGAGTTCAATTCGCAAAATCCCGCCAAACCCAAGATTCCAATAGATCAGGGGGAGGGGGTAGGAGATCACCATGGCAAATTTCCCGAATCGATGTCAGCACATCAAGGTAAACGGCACGCAGTGCGGATGTCCCGCCTTGCGCCACAACAAACTCTGCTACTTCCACAAGCGCAACCACGAAGAGCGCATAGAACTCGATCTCGATCGACTAAAGAACGCCCGCGCCCGTCGCCGCAAGGTCGTCATGGAACTCCCCGTCCTTGAGGACGCCAACTCCATCCAGGTCTCGCTAATGCAGATCATGCGCCTCATCATCGGCGGCCAGATCGACGGCAAAACTGCCGGACTCCTGCTCTACGCTCTGCAAACCGCCAGCGCCAATCTCCCCCGCGTGCGCTTCGACCCCTTCATGCACGACGTAGTTCTCGATCCGAAGACGGTAAACGAAACTCCGCTAAGCGCCCACGTCTGGGAGGACTCCGACTTCCGCACCGCCGAAGACGAAGAAGAGGATGAAGCAGCCATGCGCGTCCAGGCCCTCGAAGAAGCCCAACGCAAAGCCCGAAAGAAAGCCGAACTAGACCGCTGGGCCGAAGCCGAAGCCAATCGTCTCGCCAAAGAAGGCGCCCGCCAGTGCGCAGCCGAACGCCAGGCAGAACTCAAGCAAGATGCAGAAGAACGCGCCGCAGCCACCACCCCAGAAAACGCAATCCCCGCAAACCCCGCGCCCCATCAGGGCAAGCGTTCCCCAGCCAATGTCAGCCTGGACGAGGTCAGAAAAAATGTCACCGCGCAAATCAGAAAAGCACTCCCCGATATCGCGGCCGCAGTAGCAGCCAGAGAAAATGGCGATCGCAGCCGATGAAATCAAAGTCGGATCTTATGGTTTCACCGGCTCCAGACTTTGAATACAATTTGCAATATGAGCAAAGTCAAAGTCGCTGCGTTTTCAATTTCCATCGACGGATTTGGCGCGGGGCCGCGGCAGGATGTGCAGAATCCTCTGGGAGTACGTGGGCTCGAAATGCACGCATGGTTTCAGCAGACGGAGGCATTTAAAAAGGCGCACGGTCAAAGCGGCGGTCGCAAGGGCGTTGACAGTGACATTGCCGCAGAGTCTTTCGAAAATATTGGCGCATGGGTCATGGGCCGGAATATGTTTGGGCCGGTTCGAGGAGCGTGGAAAGACGATTCGTGGAAGGGGTGGTGGGGAGATAATCCGCCGTTCCATACTCCGGTTTTTGTGCTCACGCATCATGCGCGGTCTCCGCTGGCGATGGAGGGAGGCAATACGTTTCACTTCGTTACCGATGGGTTGGAATCTGCTCTCAAGAAAGCGAAAGAGGCGGCCAAAGGTAAGGACGTTCGGGTTGGCGGTGGAGTGTCCGTCGTTCGGCAGTGCCTGGTCGCCGGGCAGATCGACGAAATGCATTTAGCTGTGGCGCCGGTCCTGCTGGGCGAAGCCGAGCATTTATTTTCCGGAATCAATCTCGCGAAGCTTGGATATGCGCCCTTCCGGACGGTTTGCGGAGAGAATGCTACCCACGTTTTTATTAAAAAAGGATGAGGTGTCTGTGGCTGACCCGCTTCTGCTGTCGGGCGCTTTACGGGACAAAGGTTTGTGAGTGCGTCACGGGGGGCGAGGTACGTGGAGATGGAGGTCCTTCAGCGACGGTAAAGCTGTCGCTTCAGGATGACAGATCCATGGGAATCGCCCGCTTGTCCGAAAAAGATGGCTTGGCACGCGGGCGGGGTATATGCTCGCGTCGGAGAAAAACATGAGCACTATTACCGTGCCTGTTCGAGGTGCGATTTCTGCTCGCAACGGGTTTTTGAAACGGTATTTCTATTTCTCGATGTCGCTGGTGATGGCTGCGATTGTGATCACCGGCTTCCAGCGCACGGTGAACGAGCACCTGTTCCATCCTGCGGTGCCGCGGCCGTTTCTTCTGTGGATTCACGGGACGGCTTTCGCCGGATGGATTGCTTTCTTTATTTTTCAGTCCTCGCTGGTGCGCGTGCACAAAGTCAGTTGGCATCGCTCTATTGGATGGTTTGGGGCTGGGCTTGCTGCGGTGATGGTTCCGCTGGGCGTTACCACGGCGATCGTCATGGCGCGCTTTGACATGGTGCAACTGCATCAGAGCGAGAGCGACACGCGTGCCTTTTTGAGCATCCCGTTCCTTGACATGATTGTCTTTGGAGTTTGCATTGGGCTTGCCATTTATTGGCGGACGAAGCCGGAGCTGCATCGGCGGCTGATCTTCATTGGAACTTGCATGCTGATGGATGCTCCCTTTGGCCGTTTTGACTACTTGTTCGACCATAATCTCTTCTATCCCTGCCTGGACCTGCTGGTTGTTCTCGGGGTGGTGCGCGATCTGCTCGTGGAGCGGCGGGTGCACCAGGTTTATCTGTATGCGTTGGGGTTGATGGTTGTTGGCCAGAGCCTCGCGGTATATATGTGGAGGAGCGATCCTTCGTGGTGGCAGGGGATCACGCGCGCGATTGTGGGATGACGGCTATTGTGGTTGCGCTTCGAGCAGGAGGTGTTGATCGAAGCTTGCTGGGATTGTGGCTTTTGGGCCGTGGAATTTGCCCAGGTCTTTGCCGGTTTCGTAATCTATTACGTGATAGTCGCGGGGCTCGAGGCCTCGCAGTTCTACCTTGCCGGTCCAATGTTTTGCGTAGAAGGCGTAGTACATTTCTTTTCCTTTTTGGATGGCGTGGGCCTCCGGTAAGTCGAAGCCTATGTCGTAGAGTTCGCCTCAGATATTCTCCGCGGGAGAGCATTTTTTCTTTGTAGATGCCAACCCACTTGGCCATGACTTTTTCGCGCTCGGGAGTCAGGTCAGACTTGCTGCGCTTTTTTACTTCGTCGGGAAGGACGAAGATAGTGCCTACTACTCCGCCGACGCCTACTGTCGAGGCGAAATCATTGCCGCCGTCGCTTAGCTCGACGTGGTCGCCGAAGTAGGGGATGTTGTCTCCCATGAGGGCTTTCAGGGTTTTACCTTTCGAGCGGACCTGGAAGGAACTTTCGGGGTCAGAGGCTACCGACATGTTGAAGTGCGGCATGGTGAAGAAAGAGTAGGCGGTGCCGCAGGGGCAGAATTCTACTAGCGCGTCGGGCTTTACGCTGCGCGCGGTTTCGTAGAGTTGGCGGAAGAAGTCTGGCAGCGCTTCGACGGAGTCTTCCGGCTTCTTGTGATGATGGGCTGGGTTGAAACATTCGGGGACGGCGTTCATGTGCTGGCCGTCTAGCTTGAGGCCGTCGAATCCCCAGTCGCCTAGAATTTTTCTTACTAACGCTTTGTGGTACTCGACTACGTCTTTATCGGCGGGGCAAAGATAGTCGGAGTCCCACCAGGAAATTTTGCGGCGGGAGCCGTCGCGATTCAGCAGGACGTAATCGGGATGATCTTTCATTAGCTTCGAGTCGGGGACGGCGCTTAGCGGGGACCACCAGAGTTGGGCGTGGAATCCTTCTTGATGGATGCGGTCGACCAGGGCTTTCATGTCGGCGTCGCCGTTGGGAAATTTCTTGGGATCGAGTTGCCAGTCGCCGTAATTGTTCTGCCAGCCGTCGTCGAGCGTTACCCAGGAGAAGCCTAGTTTCTTTGCTGTGGGGAGAGTGTCGTAGACCTGTTTTAGCTGGACGTTGCGGCCGTATCCCCAGGCGCACCAGATGGGGCCGAAAGCGCTGTCGGGCGCGGTAGCCATTTGGAATCCCTGGCGGATCATCAGGCGGCGGTATTCGGTTAGGGTGCGGAAGTAGTCGCCTTGATGGACGGAGACGAAGGTGTGGAGCGTGTGAAAGCTTTCACCTGGTTCGAGGGTTTGCTCGCGCTTCATACTCACAGCTACTGTCGCGTGAGTTGCGTCCGGCATGGTGACTGGGAGCTCGATCAGGCGCGGGACTGGCTCGATGTGGCCTACTGCTAGGCCTACTTCTTTGCGCCAGACGTCGATGATGGGCGTGCCTCCGCCGTAGTCGCTGGCGTTCATGCCTAAGTAATTTTGCTGGTGGAATCCGGTGTGGAGAGGAACGATCCAGTTGGGGCGCTTTTCGTAAGAGCCGCTTTGGTAGGACCAGAATGCTGGAATGGTCGCGGGGGTGGAAGCGCTGAGGCGGTAGTGGTTGTTGGACCATCCGCGGATGGTTAGCGGCGTGGCGCCCTGGTTCGTGTATTCGACTTCGAAGACCGCCATTGACGGGAAGTCGTTGTAGATGGTGACCTCGACCTTTTTGCGTAGAGTGCCGTCGTTGCCGGTTACCGTGAGGCGCTGCGCGGGGCCGAAGGTGTCGGAGATCTGCTCGGTTTGGGCGGAGGTTAGGGCGAAGTCGGTGAAGGTGCGGGTTGCGCCTTCCAGAGTTTCTGAGGCGGAGAACTGGACTAGCGGTTTCGTCGCGGCGAAGAGTGGGATCACTCGCGTGTGGAGGTTGTGGTCGAATTCTACGCGGAGGAGCTTGCTTTCGATTTGCGGCTTGGCGGAAGAATCGACCGCGGCTGGCGGCTGCGCCGCCCTGCTTGTTTGTGCGGGAGTCCAGGCGATGGACAGGGTCAGCAGGGTTAGGGTGGTCAGAGCTAGAGCTGGGGGGCGGGTCATGGTCGGGGGATAGCAGCTAGGGATTGGGGTCCGGTGGTCATGGCGTTGGACTATTACGAGCTATTACTTTTAATTTTGTTTGATTGAGATTGTCAAGGGGTATCAGAGTGCGAAGCGACCACCGGGGGCGAAGCCCTCACTCGTTTTGTCGCACTAACGCGGCGCTGAAGCGTCGCTCTTCCACGGTATTCCAAGCATTTGTCATGGTATTCCAAGCGTTTGTGTGTTTTTCCAGGAGCTCAACCGGGGTGCCTTTTTAGACTTGACAGGCGCATAGGGGCGAAAGTAAAAGTTATGGTGCGCAATGATACGAAAGAATACGGAAGTCGCGGGGGCTGCTTTGCGGTCCATGGTTTGGTCTGCCGTCCTGAGGTCCACCTTGGTTGTCTTCGTGCTTTTTTCTGGGGCGCTGCTGGCTAGTCCTTATTCGACGGAACAGAATTGGACTAATTATGTGCGCATTGGGGCTTATGGGTTGGGGAGCGACAATGCGGAGCGGATTGTGCAGAGCGCGCAGGAAGATGGGGTGTTTGGGATTGAGGTCGACAACGATATTGAGGGGCGGTATGAGAGTTTTGTCGATCCCGACAGAGAAGCTGAAGGCTATTCACGCTGTGGCTGAGAAGGCGCATGCGGCGGGGAATTACGCTTTCGTTTATATCGCCGGGACCGAGTGCATTACGGCCAACGCGGATGAGACTCCGCATACGTTGTTCAAGGAACATCCGGATTGGGTGCAGAGGAACATCAAGGGAGAGCCGGCGCTCTTTGGAGGCGGGACGGCTTTCTGGATACGCAAAGGGGATGAGGATGTCTGGGTGAGTCCTTACGCGCCGGATTGGCGGAAGATTTACATGGAACACGTCCGGCAGATTGCGGGTACGGGGATTGATGGGATTTATGTGGACATCCCTTACTGGATGACGCACTTCGATGGATGGGAGGACACCTGGGCTAGCTTTGACGATTACACCGTGGCGGCTTTCAAGAAAGAGACTGGGCTTGATGCGAAGAAAGATCTGAAGCTGGGGGATTTTTCGGATGCGAATTTTCGGAAGTGGGTCGATTTCAGGATTCGGACGTTCACTGATTTCATGGCGGAGATTGACCGGAATGCGAAGTCGGTGAATCCGGCGATCAAGACGATTCCGGAGATTTATCCGGGGATTGAGAAGGAAGCGGTTCGGGTTGGAGCTGATGTTTACAGCATGTATGGAGTTGTCGACGTCATTGCCCACGAATATTCATTCGGCAAACACGGCATGGCGTCGGAGAGGACGCCGCTAACCTGGTTTGATTATCAGGTGGGGATGCATACGTTTCGGGCGTTTGCGCAGGGTAAGGCTACCTGGATATTGAATTACTCGTGGGATGGCGACAAGAAAGTCGACAAGCGCGAGGCCATGATGAATCTGGCGGCGTCGGAAATCATGGATGGAGCGAATTTCTGGGATGCGCCGGGACATTCGATGGCGGGATCGAACGATCGTGAGACGCGGAAACGGATTTTTGCGTGGATCAAGGCTCATGAAGATACGTTCTACAAGCCGCGGACGGCGATTGCTCCGATTGGAGTTTATTTTTCTCCGGAGACGCGGAATTATTTTGCCGACGACTTCATTTCTTCCTATCGCGGAATTCTTATTCTTCTGATGCAGAAACATTTGGAGTTTCAGGTGGTGACGCCGCGGACGCTGGCGGAGTTTCGGGGACCGACTCTGATTCTTCCGGATGTGCGGGTGATGAACGAAGGCGAAAAGGCGTTGGTCCGGAAGTATGTGGAGAGTGGCAAGAGGCTGGTGATCACGGGAGAAGACGCTACGCAGGTGGGCGGCGCAGGGGTGGTGCGGTTTGGGAAGTGTCCGGGGAAAGATTACTACGCGGCGTTGGAGAAGAGCGTGGCCGATACGAGCCCTGATCGGGAGCATGAGTTTCTGGAGAGCCTGAAGGCGGAAACTTCGGTTCGCGTTGCGGCTTCGAATATGATCGCGACGTCGATTGCGCGGGTGGATGGGAAGACGCATGTTTTTTTTGCGAATTTTGCGGGGCTTGAGGGCGGAGTGAATCCGGTGCAGACGCCGCAGACCGGGGTTCAGGTTACGGTGGCTGGCGCAGGAACGGGGCATGGATTCTTTCTTCCGTTTCTGGGCGATGTGCAGCCGGTTGACGGGGGTTGCTGGAGACGGCGGTATGGTTTACAAGCTGCCCGCGATTGAGAAGGGCGCGGTGTTCTGGTTTGAGCCGTAGGGCAGCACGGCGATATGGAAGCGAGCCAAACGCGCGATTAATGTGTCGCAAAGAACGCGACACGTCGCGCGGCTCGCCCGGGTCCTTCAGCGACGATAAAGCTGTCGCTTCAGGATGACAATCGGTCGTTTGCGTCGTTTTGACATGGGATCGGGGAGGGAATTGCACGTGAGTGCGTTGTCGGAATTGTTAGTTTTGCCGGGGAGCGAGAAGGCTGCTCGCGGGCTGGAGCATACTCCGGCGGAAATTGCGCAGCAGCCTGAGGCTTGGCTGTCGACGTTTGAAGTGTTCCGGAAGAAACGGGAGCAGATCGCGGAATTTCTGGCGCTGGCGGGAATCGGCGCCAGTCCGCGTCCGCGGCCGACCGTTTTTCTTATCGGCGCCGGGACCTCGGACTATATTGGGCAATCGCTTACCTTTCTTCTTCGCCGGTGCTGGAACTGCGAAGTGATCGCGGTGCCGAGCACGGATCTGCTGACGCACATGGATGAGTGGATGATTCCGGAGAAGAAATATCTCTGGATTTCGTTTTCGCGATCGGGGGACAGTCCGGAGGGAGTTGCGGTCCTGGAAAATGCGCGCAAGAACCATCCGGAGATTCATCACCTGGTGGTTTCGTGCAATGCGAAGGGGCGGATGATCCGGGAAAGCGCCGACGATCCGCGCGTGCTGGGGATTTGTCTGGATGATGCGGTGAATGACCGCGGGCTGGCGATGACCAGTTCGTTTTCGAACATGGTGATTTTCGGGCAATGCCTGGCGCATGTGAACGATGTTGGGACGTATGAGGAAGTTTTGTCGCAACTGGTCGAGGCGGGCCGGGATTTTCTGCCGCGCGCGGCGGATTGCGCGTCGGCGCTGGCGAAGGACGCATACACCAAGGCTTGCTTTGTGGGTTCGGGAGCGCTGAGGGCGGTGGCGAAGGAATCTGCTCTGAAGCTTTTGGAGCTGACGGCGGGAAAGACTTTGACGATGTCGGAGTCGGTTCTGGGGCTGCGACATGGTCCGATGGCGGCTTTGGATCAGGGCACGCTGTTCGTTTGTTTTCTTTCGAGCAGCCGGCGGGTGCAGCCCTACGAGCGGGATTTGCTGGATGAGATTGGAAAGAAGCGGCTGGTGGGATCCAGGGTGGTGGTGGGCGGAAGTGAAATCGGGAGGGACTCGCTGGCCGAACATTATCTGGAATCGAGTGCGATGAGCGGCATTGGCGATGATTACCGGCCGGCGGTCGACGTGATTTTCGGGCAATTGCTGGGTTTGTTCGGTTCGCTGCGGTGGGAGTTGCGGCCGGATCGCCGAGTCCGAATGGCGCCATCAGCCGGGTGGTACAGGGTGTGAACATTCATTCTTGAGGAACGTACGGGTAAGGAAGCGAGCCAAACGCGCCCTTCAGTCGCTTGCGCTCTTTCAGGGCAGGCTCCGTGGAGCGCGCGGCACGCCTAAGGTCCTTCAGCGACGATAAGGCCGTCGCTTCAGGATGACAGTCAATCAAAAGGGGGATTCCGATGAGACCGACGGGACGACTTTTCCTATCTTGCATTTTGGTGGCGTGCTTCTGCGGAGGCTTGGCGACTTTTGTGGCTGCACAGGGCAGCTACCGGGCACAGCTGCGAGGCGTGGTCTCCGATGCCACGGGAGCGGTGGTTCACAATGCGACCGTGACCATCACGGACACGGGAACGAATATCTCCAACGTGGCTCACACCGACAACAAGGGCGAATACTTCTTCACCGGTTTGCGGCCATCGACGTATTCGGTGAAGGCTGAGCTGAAGGGCTTTCGGACGACAGAGCGGACGGGCGTGGTGCTGGCCGTCGATCAGGAGGCTTCGCTCAATTTCACTCTGACTCCGGCCGGTGTGAGCGAGAAGATCGAAGTCACGACGACTGCGCCGCTGCTGGATACGGACAACGCGACGCTGGGCACGGACATCACCCATGAGTACATAAACGAAATCCCGTTGATGGGCCGCGACTACTTTGGGCTGACGTTCCTGGCGGCGGGCGTCACCGAGGTGGCAGGGTCGGGCACGTCGGATAACTATCCCTCGGGAACGAACTTCACTTCCAACGGGCAGCGCAATGCGACGGCTGAGATACGGTTGGACGGCGCCCTGATCAGCGCGCCGGAACAGGGCGAGGGCGGAAACACCAACGTGTACTACGAGCCGTTGGTTGATAGCGTGCAGGAATTCAAAGTGCAGAACAACAGCTTCTCGGCGGAGTTCGGCAACAACGGCGGCACCGTGGTAAATATGGTGCTGAAGAGCGGCACCAACGCCTTCCATGGCACGGGCTGGTATTTCCTGCAGCGCCCGCAGATGGACGCTCGCGATTTCTTCAATCCCAAATATTTCGTGGGTGATCCCATGCCCAACCCCAAGCCAGACAGCAAGCGCGACCAGGGCGGCTTTTCGCTGGGCGGGCCGATCAGGAAGAACAAAACGTTCTTTTTCGTTGACTTCGAGAAGGTGAGAAGCTTGAGCGCGCAAAGCGGGGTCGTGACCGTACCCACGATGGCGGAACGGAAAGGCGACTTCTCGGGACTTACGAATAACATTTACGACCCGAATGTGAATTGCGGGACGCCGACCAACGTCATCCGGCCGCAGGTTGGCCTTAACTGCGCCAACAGCAGATCGGGCCTCTCAATGTAATTCCGGTGAGCGAACAGAATCCCATCGGAATGGCTGTGCTCAATCTCTACCCGAAGCCCAGCAACTCGAACGAATTCAATAACTATAACTACACAACGCTAGCGAACGCGCCGGATTACCAGTTCGACATCAAAATAGACCACCAGATCAACGACAAGAACCGCATCAACGGCCGCTACAGCCGAGGCTGGAGCAACTACACGACTCCGCTGACCTTAGGCGACGGCTTCGATAATGACGGAATCGCGAGCGGTGTGACCCTGGCGCAAAACGGCTCGTTCGAATATTCCTGGACGGTGAACCCGCGGATCATCTGGACCAGCCACGCGGCGGTCGACCGGGTGCATGAACTGTCGCTACCCGGTATCCCCACGATCTCCAGTTTCAACGCCTCACTGCCGGCTGGCATTCAAGGATTGCCGCCGGTATTCGAGCAGGCCAACGGGATCGACGAGATGCCGACGTTTATGATGCAGGGGAATCTGCCGTGGACTGACCTTTACGATCAGTGCTGCATCTACACTAAATTTGGCCACACGCTGGTGAGCTATTCGTCGCAGTTGGTGATTTCCCGGGGATCGCACCTGATCAAGATGGGCGGGGAACAGAGAATTTTCTACAACAATTTCTGGCAGCCGAACAACCCGACCGGCACTCTTGACTTTTACGGATGAAGTCACGTCTCCGACTCCGAACAACGACTATGATGCAAATCCGGACAATCACCACGGGCAACCCACTGGCCAGCCTGGCTTTTGGTTACGGCGACAACGTCAACGCCTCGAGTCAGCTGATCGTGACTCCCTCGGTGGCCAACCGGTCGCTGGAGACGGGGTTTTACATTCAGGATGACTGGAAGGTAAATTCGAAACTCACGGTGAATCTGGGCCTGCGCTACGAGTGGAGTTCGCCCTACACCTCGCGCAACAACCAGCTCGAATTCAGCAATTTCACGGCGGATACCGGGGTGGGTATTAACTTTACCAGCCTTCCGCCCGGTGCCCGGCGCAGGGGGCGATGAGCGCGCAGGCGACTATGCAGAGTATCCCGGGGCTGAATCTTCCGACGACGCAGGAGTTGTACGGCACGACACAGTTCGCCACTTCGAGCATGAGGACGGTTCCGACGTACCGCAAGGACATTGGGCCGAGGCTGGGCTTTGCCTATGCGTTCGATCAGAAGACGGTGGTGCGCGGGCGGAGTCGGCGTTTATTTTGGAATGAGCCCGGCCACAAACTTCCAGTATCCCGGCTCGGCGTTCCGCAAGACGGCCAACCTGTTTTTTACCAACGATGATTTTGCGCACTCAATCGGCGACTCTGGAAAACCCGTTTCCCACCGGCTTTACCGGTCCGCAGGGCAAGCAGTACGGCCAGTTGGCGAACTGGGGCTATCAAAACCCGAACGATCTGGGCAATACGGCGGCGCGGGACGCCGACATTTACCAGTGGAATCTGGGAGTGCAGCGAGAGCTGCCCAGCCAGATCGTGGTTGGCGTCGACTACGTTGCCAACCGCAGCACGCATCTACCCTGGTCTGGCACAAACAACCGAGCTTACATCCCATCGTCTTTGCTGGCGCAGATTTCACAGGCTGTGCACTACAACAACGACGTCACTCAAGGTAACGGCATCGGGAACTGCGACGCCAACAATTGCGTCACCAACTTTCTTAACACCCTAGTCGGCAACCCGTTTTACTCCATGTTCAATACCCCTTGCACATCCAACCCCTTCCAATCCTTGCTTCAATGAAGTTAATTCCAACTACGGCGAATCGACCCTGCCCTTGTCGACTCTGTTAACTACGTACCCGCAATTCGCCGGCGACTTCGAGGGTCTGATGCTGGAGAGCGCGAATTCCTGGTACAACGCGATGCAGATTCGCTTCCAGAAGCGCACCACGCACCACGTCAGCTTCGAAGGGAGCTACACGATATCGAAGGAAACCGACTATTCTTCGGCAGGCCGGAACAACTGGGTGGGAGCGCTCGGTCTCGGCCATCCGCAACAACTGGACCGGCTGTCTGCGGAGCATAGCATCGGCGCCAGCGACACGCCACAGCGGCTCGCGGGCGCCGTGGTTGTAGACCTGCCCTTCGGCCGCAACCAATGGATTGGCGGCAATATGAACCGAGCGGTGGATGCGGTCGTCGGAGGCTGGTCGGTCGCAACCCTAATCACCCAACAATCGGGGCAACCCATGGCCATCGGCCTGAACAACCCGCTTCTGGCCAACGGCAGCCAGCGTCCCGATGTTGTCTGTTCCCAGCTCAAGAGCGGGACCAGCATGCACGATGTGGCCTTGCACTGGGAAACCAACGCGGCAGCGTAGGCGATAACCTCCTCCGGTGGCACTTTCTTCAATGCGAATTGTTTTGCAGATCCAGGAGACAATATTCCGGGCAACGCGCGACGCTATTTTTCCGGCTTACGCGTCGACGGCATCCACAACGCGGATCTGAACCTTTACAAGTCGTTCGTGCCCAAAGAAGGCATGCGGCTGGAAGTGCGGGCGGAGATCTTCAACTTCACCAATCACCCGCGCTTTGGGCAGCCGAATTCGGCTGTGGGAAGTGGGCCTGCGGGAAGTTCCACCTCAGACAAATCCGTTTTTCGGGACGATTTCGGCGACGCTCCGGGGGCAATTGCCTCGCTTCTTCCAGTTTGGGGTGCGGTTCGAGTTCTGAGGCGGAGTGGTGCTGCAACTTAGCGGCGCCTCTAAGCCGGGACGCTTTAGTGCTATGCCGTTGGTGATCTCCTGCCGGTTATTAGAGGCAACTTAGAATGGGTTTCTGAGAATCCGTCTTAGAAGGAGATCCCATTCATGGCTGCTGGTGCTGCTCCCGCCCCTGAACGCAAGGTGGAAACGAAAACCGAGACTACGGAAACGGGCACTGCGCAGCCCGCGACGTCTGAAGCAGCGGGTCATCAATCTGCTTTGCCACATTTTCCAAGGACGCGAAGACCACTTGGGTTGGCGTCAGTAAGCAGCGTGTGATGTTCCAGATTTGGCCGCTGATGTTTCTGTGGTTCTTCTCTTGATCTTTCAGCTTTTAACGCTTCCCTGCTCGACCGCTTACCTTCCTACTGACCGACTCCGCAGGTTTAGAACCGCACTGGCAATCTGGTCGAGTGGGACCACGATATCCACGGCGCCGCAGGAAATTGCGCTCTTGGGCATTCCGAACACAATGCTGGTGGCTTCGTCCTGGGCGATGGTGTCGGCTCCGGCTTCCTTCATCTCATAAAGGCCCTGGGCGCCGTCGTCGCCCATGCCGGTCATGATGACGCCGACGGCTTTCGCGCCGACGCAGGTTGCGACCGAACGGAAAAGAACGTCAACGCTGGGACGATGGCGAGAGACGAGCGGGCCGTCGATGATGCGGGCGACAAGTTCTCCGCCGCTGCGATCGACCAGCATGTGGCGGTTGCCGGGAGCGATGAGCGCGCGGCCAGTTTGCAGCAGGTCGCCATCGCGGGCTTCCTGAATTTCGATTGCGCATTCGCGGTTCAAGCGGTCGGCAAAGGCGCGGGTGAAGACCTCAGGCATGTGCTGCACGATCACGACCGGCGGGCAGTCGGTGGGCAAGGCTGCGAGCAAGACACGAAGAGCTTCGGTTCCGCCGGTGGAGGCACCGACGGCAATTACTCCGGTGTGGCGGCTGATGAGTGAGTCCTGGCCTTGCGCGGGAGGATGGCATCGGCGGTGAGGCGAGGGAGCACGGCACCTGAGCAGCTGGCTGTACAGCTGGCCTTGAGCGGCGCGCGATTTGGGCGTGCGAGGCACTCCAGACGGCATCGAGCAGGGTCACGGCCGATTCGTGCAGGAAGTCACGCACTCCAACCTTGGGTTTGGTGATGACTTCGACTGCGCCTTCTTCGAGGGCACGAAGAGCGAGTTCGGTGCCGCGGGCAGCGAGGCCGGAGCAGACGACCACCGGAGTGGGCATCTCGGCCATGATCTTTCGGATGAATGTGACGCCATCCATGCGGGGCATTTCTAGGTCGGTGATGACTACGTCGGGAGGGTCTTTCTGCATCTTTCCCCAGGCAATCAACGGGTCGGCGGCGACGGTCACTTTGACCATGCGGTTTGTGCTGAGGATGGCCTGCATTACCTGGCGGACCATGGCGGAATCGTCGACGACCAGGACGCGCAACTCGTCGCCGTGTTCGCGGGGCTCGCGCTTTGGCTCTGCTGATGTGGCCGGGATGGCAGAAGAGAGCGGGGTGGGATTCGTATTCACTGGCCCTCGCTTCTTTCGGTTTTGATGAGGATGGTCGGCTCGATGCTGCGCAGCTCGGGAAACATGCTGTTCAGGTTTTCGGCGTGGCCCACGAAGAGATAACCGTTGGCCATAAGATTATGGGTAAGGTTGGCTACTACTCTGCGTTTTGAAGCCATATCAAAATAAATGAGAACATTGCGGCATAAGATGGCGTCGAATGGGCCTTCGGGGAGATTGGATTCCTGGTTCAGGTTCAAACGGCGGAACTCGATCATCTGCTGGATTTCAATTTTAACTTTCATGTCGGCTTGACGATCAGCGGTTCCGCGCAGCATGAAAGTGTGGAGTAAGTCGCCGGGGAGCTCCGCCGATTTTGTGATGGGGTAAATTCCCCGTTGCGCTTTTTCGAGCACGCGGTTGGAAATGTCAGTGGCGAGAAGGCGAACGTCCCAGCCTTGCTCGGCGGGAAGATGTTTGGCTAGCAGCATGGCGATGGAGTAGGGCTCTTCGCCGGAAGAACATCCAGCGCTCCAGATGCGCACTCGCTTGGGGCGCGAGCCGTGCTCTGCCTGGGCGCGCCAGCGTGGAAGCACCTGTTGCACCATGAATTCGAACTGCCGCGGCTCGCGGAAGAAGCGGGTTTCGTTGGTGGTGATCGCGTCGATCATCCGGGTGCGTTCTTCGTACTGATCGGGATGGGAAACGCGTTCGTAATAAGTTTCTAGAGAAGTAATTTCGAGGGCGCGAAGGCGGCGAAAGAGGCGTCCGCACAGCAGCGCGTTCTTTGAGTTTCCCAGCCAGATTCCGGTTTCGGCGTAGATGAGTTTCTGGAATTTCTGGAACAGGGCGGGGCTGACCGAGAGCTGAGGTTGCTGCTCAAGGCCGGGGTCGATCTGACGAGAAGCGCCCGCACCGGATCCGGCGCTCACGGCTATGCTCCAGTCCCGATCCGGTTGGCCGCTTTGGCGGGGGCATTGATGACCGCGGCGTCTGAAGTTTCTTCGCCCGCGGTGGACTCGGTCACCGCGAGCACTTCGTCGGCGGAGAGCACTTTGTCGATGTCGAGGATGAGACAAAACTTCTTGCCCAGCGCTCCCATGCCGAGAAGGTATTCGGTTTTGACACGAGTACCGAACGGCGGAGTGGCTTCGATTTCGTCGGCGGAAAGCTCAATGACCTGGTTCACCGAATCGGCCAGAACTCCCATGATGAGGCTTTCGCCCTGGAACATCACTTCGGTGATGATGATGCAAGAGAACTTGGAAATGCTGGCGGCGGGCATGCCGAACTTTACGGCGAGGTCGACTACGGGGACAACCTTGCCGCGCAGGTTGGTGACACCACGGATCCAGACCGGAGTGTTGGGCACGGTGGTGACGGCCTCATACTCGATGATCTCCCTGACCTTCACGATCGCGATGGCGTACTCCTCGCCCGCGGTCAGGAAGGTAAGGTACTGCACGGTGCTTGTGGGGAGTTGCTTTTTCCCCTGATCCGAAGCTGGCATAGTTTGACTCCTTGCATTTCTGCCGTTGGCATCGTCGCGTGTGCCCGGCCTTTCTGGCGACTCCTTTAGAACGGGGAGAAGTTTGCTTCTTCCGTTGCTTTGCCGTGATTTTGCCTAACGTGGCCCAGCTGCGCAGGATCGTTTCTGAACGCGGGCTTCAGGGGCATGATCATGCGCTGTTGTTTGCCGTCGCCGCCGCGCTGGTTGAACGGTTCTCCAAACTTTTCTCCGGCGAACTTTTCTCCGGCAACCCGGAAGAAAGTCATCAGCTGCTGCAGTTGTTCGGACTGCGCGGCCAACTCTTCCGCGGTGCTGGAAAGTTCTTCCGCTGACGAAGCGTTGCGCTGCGTGACGGTGTCGACCTGGGCCATGGCCTGGTTGATCTGGGTTACGCCGCTGGATTGTTCGGTGGAAGCGGCAGTGACATCCTGCACAAGTTCGGCAGTTTTCTTGATCGACGGCACCAGGTCAGACGAGCAAACGACCGGAACGTTCGGCGACGCTGACGCTCTTTCCGGCTAGGCCGCCGATTTCCTGGGCAGCCAACTGGCTGCGCTCGGCTAACTTTCGAACCTCGACTGCCACCACGGCAAAACCGCGGCCCTGGTCGCCTGCACGCGCGGCCTCGATAGCGGCATTGAGGGCGAGAAGGTTGGTTTGATAGGCGATTTCTTCGATCACCGAGATTTTGGCGGCGATCTGCTTCATGGCTTCGACTGTTTCTTTGACTGCGTTGCCGCTTTCTTCCGCGGAAAGCGCTCCCTTGGCAGCGGCCTGCTCGACTTGCCGGCTGTTGTCGGCGTTTTGAGTGATGGACGCATTCATCTCTTCGAGGCTGGAGCTCATTTCCTCCACAGAAGCAGCTTGTTCGCTGGTTCCCTGCGAGAGATTCTGCGAAGAGGCAGAGACTTGCTGGGCGGCAGAGGCGACCGCAGCGGAGCCTTCGCGGACGTCGCGGATGATGCCCGACAGGCGGCCGCTCATTTCCTGCATAGCCAGCTGCAATTGGCCAGTCTCGGAAGAGTTCGTGACCTCGATCTCCCTGCTCAAATCGCCGGCAGCGATACGTTGGGCGTGCTCGACTGATTGCTGGATCGGAGTGGTAATGCTCCTGGTGACGCTGATGGCTGCGAAAGTGGCCAGGACGAGAGTAACAACCAGAAGCAACAATGCGACGCTACGTCCCACGGCGTAGGCTTGCTGACTCTCCCTTATAGTCTGTTGCATAGCAGCGGTCTGAAGGTCAATGAACTTCTGCCACGTGGCGCGGTACTTATCGAGAGCAGGGATCACGTCTCCACTCAATGCGGCCATCGCTTCGTCACGCTTCTTATCCAACAAGAGCTTCTTGGCTTTTGCTCGTGCGTCTTTGTAGGCGTCACGGTCCCGGGTGACGACTTCGAATAGTTCCCGCTCCTGGGAAGAGCTGAGCGTCTTTTCGATTTGCGCAACCTGATTGCTGATTTCCTGGCTGATCGCGTCGTTTTCCTGGTTCAGCTTTTTTTCTTGTTCGGGGTCGGTAGTCTCGAACAATTGAAAAGTGATGCGGGCGTTGGTGATTGAGTGTTCGATGGTCTGGCGGGTCAACTCAACCGTGTTGTAACGCTTCTGGATTGAGCCTGCCATATCGGAATTCAGCCGGCCGAGCCAGGTCAGTCCGAATCCGCCGACCGCAATCACGCACAGCAGAATGGCGCCGAAGACGACGCCGAGTCGCGTGCCTATTTTTCGATCTTGCCAAGTCTTCATTGTTCCTCACCTCTCTCCATCTCTGATCTCATCTCTGATGACTGCCTTGCAACTAAGCTTGTGCCTGCAGAGCGGACTGCATGACTCCGCGCAGAAGAGTGGGCACGTCGATGATCAAACCGACGCGTCCATCCCCCAGAACTGTTGAACCCGCGATCCCGGAAAGGGCTCGAAACGCCCTGCCTAGGGGCTTCACGACCGCCTGCATGCCGCCGAGCAATTCATCGACTGCGATGCCGGCATGAAATTCGTTGATCTTGACGACCACCACGTTTTCCCTCTTCGGGGTTTCACCGGCGACGCTGAACATGTGCCGCAAACGGACGTAGGGAACGGCAGTTCCGCGGAGGCTGAGGATTCCGCTGGCCTCGAGACTGCGCTGTTCCGCGGGCAATTCGGTGCATTCGGTGACATGCTCGAGCGGGACGATAAAAGTTTCACTGCCGACCCGGACCGAGAAACCTTCAATAATGGCGAGGGTCAGCGGCAGGCGGATCGTAATGGTGCTGCCTTTTCCGGCAGTGCTCGATATCTCGGCCGCGCCGCGCAAAACCTCAATGTTACGGCGGACGACGTCGAGGCCGACTCCGCGGCCGGAGAGATCGGTGACCGATTCGGCGGTTGAGAACCCGGGCTGGAAGACCAGATCGCACAGATCCTGGTCACTGAGCTCGTTTTTGTCTTTGTCTTTGCCGGACAGGAATCCGAGGCGTTTTGCTTTTTCGAGGATACGGGCACGGTCGAATCCGGCGCCATCATCCTGCAACTTCACAACAACGTTTCCACCGCTGTGGGCGGCTGAGAGGCGGATCACTCCGCAGGGATTCTTGCCGTGGATTTCGCGGTCGGCCGGGGTTTCGAGGCCGTGATCGACGGCGTTGCGGAGCAAGTGCAAAAGAGGATCCTTCAATTGTTCGAGCACGGTGGTGTCGACCTCGACGTCTCCGCCGATTACTTCGAGACGCGCCATTTTGCCGTGGCTGCGGGCGAGATCTCTCACAGAGCGAACGAACTGGCGAAACAGAGGACCGACGGGGACCATGCGGATGCTCATTACTTCACTCTGCAGGTCCATGTAGAGGCGTTCGGCTTCGCGATGCATTTCCAAAAGGGTGCGGCCTTGCTCGGTGCCGAGCTGCTCGATCATCTGGCGAAGGCGGCCTTGAGCGATGACGATTTCGCCGGTGAGGTCGAGCATGTGGTCGAGTTTGTCGACATCGGCGCGGAGGGTGCGGGGACTGGCGCCGGGGAGGAGGGAGTCCATCTTTGCGGCTGAACTGGATTCCCGCGCTCCGCTCGGAGAGAGGATTCTCTTGGATCGCTTTTCGACTTCCTGCGCAATTTCTTTTCTGATCTTCTGCTGCTTCGCAGTCAGGGGCTGGGACCCGGCCTTGGCGGCGGAGACCATGACACGAAGTTCATCCACGGCCTTCAGCAGGAGAGAAATCAAGTCTGCGCTGGGCAGCGCCTGCTGCTCGCGAAAAACGTCAAGCAAATCCTCTACGACGTGGGCGAAGCCGGCTAGTTCACTCAGGCTCAGGGATGTTGCGTTTCCCTTGAGGCTATGCGCGACGCGGAAAATGCTGGGCAGGAGCTCGGGGTCGGAAGGATTGGATTCCATCTGGACGAGCGCTTGCTCCATCGTGTCCAGGCCTTCTTCGGACTCGACGAGGAACGACGCGAGCACTGCGTCACGGTCAAAGTCCGCTAAATCCATTGGTCCTCCTTTCACGGTCGAGTTAGGCAGGGGCTAAAGCCCGCATCCCTATTGATTCTGTACGGCACGACTGAAGTCGTGCCCTTCCCGGGCCTAACCACTACTCTCAGCTTTACTACACCTGGTCGAAATTCTTGATGGTGGTTACGCCGTCGGAAATCTGAAAAGCCAAACGGCGGCCACGCTTGCCTGAAACTTCTTTTTCCATCACGCGAATGCCGGCGGCGCGAAGAAATTTTTCGGCGAGTTCCACGTTTCTCGATCCCACAGAGTTCGACGGATCGGCGCCGAAAGCGCTGGAGCCGCCAAAAATCTTGGCCTGCATGTTTCGGATTTCGCATCCCAGAGCCAGAACCTGGTTCAGGAGTTCCTGATTGGCAACATTGCCGTAGCGCAGGCGGTTGGGCCCTTCATCAACGCCCTCGGGCAGGAGGTAGTGGTTCATTCCTCCGGCTCGTTTGTTACGATCCCAGAGACAGACGGCGGCGCAGGATCCGAGAATGGTCGAAATGGTAACGGGATCACGGGTTGCGAAGACTTGTCCGGGGTAAAGGAAGTAGCGCGGCTCTTTGACTTTCGGCCGGTCGAACTTCTCCATGAACTCCGCGGGCAGGACAGCCGGATTGAATTTAGGGGAGTTTTCGCTCATGCACTCATTCCTGGTCCCTCGGACGCGGGCTTCGGATAGGGGCTTGGGCCAAACAAAGGCTGAGCCGCCTCATCGGAAAGAAGTTTGAACAGTTCCATGTCGGACCGGTCAAAGGCCAGCTTCTGAGGAAGCAAACGTAATATCGCGAGTATCGCTATGGTCTGGTTCGCCGAACGGATGGGAACGAAAGCCTGGGCCTTGGCCATGCTGCCGCGGCTGTCGCGGGTTCCGAACTCAATGTGGCACTCGCCGCGCATCACGCGCTGAAGGCCGGCATCTCCGAGGGCCCGCAGCAGGTCGTATTTCTCGAGGTCGATTCCGAAGGACCAGAAAACGTGGAAGTTTGAAGTGCCGCCATCAACCTGGAACAAGCCCATTTCTTCAGAGCCGAGGAAGTTGGCCACGATCTCGCGCAGGCCGTCGATTGCGTCCTCTTGGCCGGTGCTTTCGGCCAGCCTTTCGCGGGCCGCTTCCAGCCGCACGTCGGTCGTGGGGTCGGCTGCAGGGGGCTTCGGCCCAGATTCGTTGCTCTTGTCACTTTTCATGAAGTCCTTCTTGCACTGATCGCATTACGCCGATCAAGTTGTTCTGAACAAGTTGCGCAGAACAAGCTGAGCTGATTCAACCAACTAAGGAAACCTGGGCCAGCGGTTCGTTGCTTTACTCGCCCAAATAGCTTTGTAGAAGGGCCACGAGTTCGGCGCCGTTCACCGGCTTGGTGATGTAGTCATTGCATCCACTTTGGAAGCCGGCTTCCATGTAAGCTTCTTCGCCCCGAGTGGTGACCAGAACGATCGGGATTTCGCGTGTGCTGGATTGCTGACGCATCATTTTGCAGGCTTCGAATCCGTTCATGCGGGGCATGACCACATCCATCAAAATCAGGTCTGGGAGCTCCTGTTGGGCCTTCTCGACGGCTTCCTGGCCGTCGCTGGCGGTCACGCACTCGTAGGTCGTACGCTTCTCCAGAATCTCGCGCTCCATCATCAGAGCTGTTTTGGAGTCGTCTACCACAAGTATCTTTTTTGACATGGTTTTTCCTCGAACCGCACTGCCAAAGCTCCCGCAAAACCGCAATGAAAGGTTGGAATTTTATGCGGCGAAACGCCCTTCCAGCCCGGTTCCGGAAGACGCGCGGTATGCCTGGAATACCTCCACGCTGTCGTTCGAAACCCTAAGTAACATCTAATCACAGCCGGATGTGACGCTTCTAATTACGTCGGTAATTGGCCTCTGGAGCGGAATGCTTGTGTTTACAGGCACCAAAATGAATAAGGCCACACCCGGAGTGGGAATGGCCTTATTCGTTCTGCACGCCAGGCGGTTAGGCTGCGGCTTGTTGTTGATAGGCTGGGACGAACGACTCGGCAACGAAGGTTTCGTACGGCGTCGGCGTCGTGTTCCGGGAGGTGCGAGGTTCGAGCGCCCGCATATATCCTGAGTTCAGCGAGGCACACATTTCGAGAAGTAGTCCGACGAACTTTTCGGACATTCCCATCTGAACCATTGCGGATCGAACCTGATCGTCGGGTGCATGAACGTATCCGAGATTGGGTTTGCCGATGGCCTTGCCTATTATGGTGGCAATTTCCGTGTAGCTGAGATCGCGCTGCCCTAACAGCTCGTGAGTCTGCTTGCCGTGGAAGCCGAGATTTAAGAGGGCGTCGGCGGCTGCAGCTCCAATGTCGCGAGAGGCGATCATGGGGAGTTTGAGGTCTGGGCGAAGGGGCCCGATCACAGAGCCGGCCATGCGAATGGTACGCACCTGGGGCAGGGTATTTTCCATGAAGTAGCCGGCCCGCAGATGGAGAATGTTTGCGCTATCGATCTGGTTGAGCTTTTGTTCGAGGTGGTGCAGGCCAAGGACGGGCCCGGTCCGGTCGGCCTTGTCCGCTCCAACACTGCTCAACGAAACCACATTCTTGATTCCGGCGCTTTTGATGGCGGCGGCAATGGCATCGCTTGCGAATTCTTCATAAGCGAGAGGATCGTTGCTGGTGGGGTTCGGTGGAATCATCACATAGGCTGAATCTGCTCTCTGAAAGGCTTTGGTTAAGGCGGAAGGATCGGTGACATCGCCGACGAATATCTCCGCACCTTGAGCTGCGAGAGGTTGTAAATGAGCTGAGTTTCTGCCGACGACGCGAACCTTTTGCTGGCGGGCAAGAAGATTCTTCGCCACTACGTGACCTGTGTTGCCGCTTGCTCCGAGAACAACGTACATAGGAACCTCCATTGTTAGGTTGGATGCGCGGGGACGGGTTCGGGCTCCAGCTTTCAGCGACAAAATCGGGGCTGTGCCGCGCTTTACTTTTTGCGCGGCTTCAGGGATTCCCAGTCTTTTTCTGTTAACGCCCTGCCTAGATTGCTGAATTCTCCAGCGCCCTGGAGAAATTCGCCGCCATCCATGCGGATTACTTCTCCGTTGATGTAGGCGGAGCCATCGCTGATGAGAAATGCGGCGAGGTTCGCTAACTCTTCAGTCGTGCCGAAGCGGTGCATCGGATTGCGGTCGAGCGCCAACGCTTCAAGGTCAGGACGCGGCATCAGACGAGAGAACGCACCTTGCGTGGGAATGGGGCCGGGGGCGATAGCGTTCATGCGGATGCCGCGATTACCCCACTCGACGGCCAGGCTGCGGGTAAGGGCTTCGACCCCGGCTTTGGAAATGGCTGAGGGCACAACGTAGGCCGAGCCCACGGGAGCGTAGGTGGCGGAAATGCTGAGGACGGTCGCGGGGTGGGCGGCTTTGAGCCAGCGGCGTCCGCAGGCCATGGTGGCGTGGAGCGTGCCGAGGAGAACGATTCCGATTACGGATTCGAAAGCGCGCGGGGAAAGTTCCTCGGTGCGGGCGATGAAATTGCCGGCCGCGTTGTTCACGAGGACGTCGAGCGGGGCGGTTTTCCAGATGGAATCGATCATGGCTTCAACGGCGTCGACATTGCGGACGTCGCAGGGGAAAGCGTGGATTGGGCCTTTGGTGGCATTGGAAAGTTCTGCGGCGGTTTCCTCGAGAACCTCCTCGCGGCGGCCGCAGATGTAGACCGTGGCTCCTAGCTGGAGGAAACGGTGGGCCATGGCTTTGCCGAGGCCGGTGCCGCCGCCGGTGATCAGGACGCGTTTGTCGCGGAGGAGGTCGTCGCGGAACATTTGTGCTTGCCCTCGATTCGGAGGAGCTGCCGGCTGACGGCAGGTTCCTCGCCGGGCGTTCGCCCGGGTCGGAATGACAAGATTATATGGGGTCGCAGGCGACGCGGAAGCCATAGTCGGCGTAGTGGAATTCGGGAGGGATGCTGGAACGGGCGGAGCAGCGGGAGACCTTGACGTGATGACGCCAGGATCCGCCGCGTGAGGATTTGCGCTGGCTTCTCGGCGGAGGTTCGGGTCCGCGGGGATTGCGGTCGGGGGAAATGGCATAGTAGTTGGGATCGTACCAATCACTGCACCACTCGTGGACGTTGTCGCACATGTTGTAAAGACCGAGGCGGTTCGGGGCATAGCGGGCTATGGGTTCAGGACCGGTTTGCCAGCGCGTGGCGTAGTCGGGGAGAGATTGCGGCGGGTCGTTGCCCCAGGGGAAATCGTTTTGCTCGAGATCAGCGCGGGCGGCGCGCTCCCACTCCGCTTCCGTGGGAAGACGGTAGGGGCGGGCGGTTTGCTCGGCTAGCCATTGGCAGTAACGATCTGCGTCGAACCAAGAGACGCCGGCTACGGGCTGCTGGGGATGGTTGAAATTCTGATCATGGCAGAAAGGTGGCGGATCGGACGATGTCGAGTTCACATAGCGTTCGTATTCTGCGTTGGTGACTTGCGTCGCGGCGAGCAGGAAAGCGTCGATCCAGACACGGTGAACGGGGCGTTCGCAATCCTGGCCGGAGACCGAGCCCATGAGGAACCAAGCTCCGGGGATAGAGATGAGCTGGGGCTCGATGGCGGATGCCGGCCCCGGTCGGAGATGCGAATGAGCTGCCGCCATCATTTGCTAGCCCCGGTCTTGCGAGGGATAAACCAGCCACTTCAGCAGCACGTTTACCACGCTTAGCAGGATGGCGCCGAGGAACGCGGCCGTGAAGGTGCGCACCTGAAAACCGGGAACCAGAGCCGATGCAAATTTCAGCATCAAGGCGTTGATCACGAACCAGAAGAGTCCCAAGGTGATCAAGGTCAGGGGGAAGGTGAGAATTTTCAGCAGGACTCCTATCGTGGCGTTGATGAAGCCGATGACCAGCGCGGCGATCAGAGCGGCGACGGGGCCGCTGACGGAAATCCCCGGCACGATCTTCGCTACGATCCAGACAGCTAACGCACTGAGAACCCAGTTCAATAGCAGCCGCATTTTCACTCCTTGCGCTCGGATGTGACTCCAGGCTGGTTGGAACTATATCAAGAACCGGGGTTGGGGGAGGGGTAAGTTCGGTGGTGGTGCAGTTAGATAGGGAAGCGAGCCAAACGCGCGATTATTGTGTCGCAACGAACGCGACACATCGCGCGGCTCGCCCGGATCCCCTTCGGCTGCGCTCAGGGCAGGCTTTCGCTGCGCAAAGAACGCTTGCTCAGGATGACAATCAAACCATCGTAAGTTCCACCGAATTAGTTTTTGAGGAAACGGCTGAATCCGACTCCTGTCCCCGGGTCACGCCGTGGGCGAATAATTCGCTAGGCATTCACTTTGCGCGCTTCGGGCTGGGATAGACTACAGAATTCAATTTGCTCTTGGGAGGAGTGTCTTTATGGCAGCACCTGTACTGAGCGGTTCTGAATTCAAGAAACAACTGCACGATGGAATTCCGAAGATGGGGTTGTTCGTTAACTCGCACAGTCCAACGGTTGCCGAACAACTGGCTCACAGCGGCTATGACTGGCTGCTGGTGGATACCCAGCACGGTCCCATGCACAACGTAGAACTCTCGGCGATGCTGAGCGGGATTGCAAACGGGGGGGCAAAATCGCTGGTGCGGGTGGGGGCATACAACGACCGTCCCGGGATTCAGCAGGCGCTCGATCTGGGAGCGGACGGGGTGCTGATTCCTTATATCAACAGCGCCGAAGAGGCGCGCCAGGCAGTGAGTTGCACGAAGTATCCGACAGTAGGGACGCGCTCAGTTTATTTTCCGCAGCGCAGCATGGACAAAGCCGGGCTGCTCGGCTACGCGGGCAACTTTAACAAGGACGGGATCGTGGCGCTGCAAGTGGAAACCGCTTCGTGCATCGAGCACATGGCGGAGATCGCGGCAGTGCCGGGGGTCGACATTCTTTTCCTTGGGCAGAACGATTTGTGTATGTCGATGGGCTTGTTCGAGAAGTACGAGTTTCCTCACATGTACACCTCTCCCGAGCTGAATGCAGCCACGACGAAACTGATTGAGCACGCACGCAAGAATGGAGTCGTCCTCGGACTATTTCTGTTTGGGACGGCGCGGGTTGGCGAGTTTCTGGACAAGGGCTTCACCTTTATCAGCGTCGGCAACGATCTGCATCATGTGCTAACGCAAACGAGTGCGTATGTGAATGACGTGGAGAAGGTTTCCAAGGAAAAAGGCAGGCCGTGGGCGCGGCGTCCGACAGCGTTGTTCTAAGGATGGATGGTGTGGGCGTGGATCCTCTGAGTGATGTGGAAGTCCGGGTGTTAGGGGCTTTGATTGAGAAGGATATTACTACTCCCGATTACTATCCTTTATCGCTGAACGCGCTGGTGAATGCTTGTAACCAGAAGAATAATCGCGATCCGGTGATGATGCTCGATGAAGACGCGGTGCGGGCTGCCCTGGACTCGCTTCAAGTACAGCGGCTGGCGGGACCGGCCAGCGGCGCCGACAGCCGGGTTCCGAAGTATGAGCACCGGCTACAGGAAGTGTTCAACTTCGACCGGCGGGAGATTGCGATCTTGTGCGTGCTGCTGCTGCGGGGGGCGCAGACTCCGGGCGAGTTACGAGGACGAGCAGAGCGCATGTATCGGTTCGAGGGGCTGGAAGATGTGCATGCGGCGCTCGACCGGCTCAGCCAGCGCGACCCTCCACTGGTTGCCGTGCTGCCGCGACAGCCGGGAACGAAAGAGTCCCGCTACATGCACTTGTTATCGGGTGGTGCGGTTCCCGTGGAACCAGCGCGGGCTGCGGAGAATCCTTCGCGCGAGGATCGTCTCACCATTCTTGAAAGCGAAGTGGCGGAGCTTAGAGAGCAAATCGCTGGAATGCAGGAGCAGCTTGCGGCGTTTCGGAAGCAGTTTGAATGAGGCGGAGCTATTCCTTCCTGCGAAACTCAGCGACCACCTCGATGCTACCCGCGATATTCGCATTCAGGCTCGCGAGTTCGCTCGCCGGGATCCAGTATTCACGGTGAGTCAAGTTTCCGACCACGTGGACCTCGTATCTGCTAAGAAACTCGTTTTGCACATTGAACCGCAGCACATATCCAGCGAAACCTGAACGCTCGTCTTTTGCGTTCCAGTCGCGTGCAATCTGCGTCGCATAATCCTCATTCAGTACCGGGTAGAAGAATGGCTGCTCCGGTAATCTCGGCGGGAATTCACGATAGCCGCTTGCTCGCACGAGATCGAATTCCTTCTGGCCTACTGGCCGATAAAGTGTTGTGGAATTGGTTGTCACAGTTCAAGAATACTTGAGAACAGCCCAATTCTCTTTCGCCCCTCCGGGGCTCGCTTATCCCTCTGTTTCTAACCCACGGCTTACGCCCCTTCGGCTTTGCTCAGGGCAGGCTGTGGGTTGCATTCTTTCGCCGCTTTGCGGCTGGACCATGTGCGGCCTCTACTTCGTGTCTCACTGTCCACATCGTGTCTGCGACGCCACGAGCGCTGGCGTCCTCCGTTGCTCTAACCCTCGTGAAATCAATGGTTCGATGCTTGGCCTCCTCCGTGCAATCTCACTTGTGCTGCATAGCAGCAGGAGGTGACCAACCATGAATCGCATCAATCTGTTTCGCAACTTGTCAGTTAAGACCAAGCCATTTCGCACCATCCCATTTCACGGTAACCCGGCAACTCTGGACTCCGTTACCTGGGGCAAGACTAATCTCGCTAAAACCAGTTTCGATAAAACCACCAGCACGCTGGTCGTTCGCCGCGCTCTTGATCGTTTGTTCGGTAGCCGTCGGATGCTCGAGCGATAAACCTCAACCTACGAACTCAAGCAATCAGGTGGCGATGACACAGCCTCTGCCGCCGATTGCGACACCAGCCGTTCCCGCGGTGCCGGCTGCGGCTAAGCCGGTGCGCAAGAAAGTTGTCCGAAAGGCGCCGGTGACGGTGACTTATGAGGACAAGACTTCCGGCGTCTCGTTCCAGTACCCGCGCAAGTATTCGCTCGAGACTGGTGATGCGGCGAATCAGCTGGTCTCGTCTGATGCGGTTCCAACGGACTTCGTGCAGGCTGGCGGAGTTGCGATCGCAGCCGTTACTTTGCCCACGTCTGTGTATCCCAATGGCGATCTGGCCGCTGCGTTTTTTGACGTCAGCGTGAACAAGACGCTGACGGCGGAGCAGTGCGGCAAATTCTCCGATGCCAAGCCTGCAGCTCCCGTGGATCCGGAAGCGCCCGCATCGGCAACCATACAACCGTCGAAGCTGATGGTTGGCGACATGGAACTGCAATCCTCGGAAACCCTTGCCAGCCAAGGGACTCGTGAGGAGGCATCGAAGTACTATCACGTGTTCGAGAATGGGGCCTGCTATGAGTTCGCGCTCAAGGTTGCTACTACGGGAAGCGAGACCGAAGGCGGCAAGCATGTGGACAGCAAGGAAGTCTTTCAACGGCTGGAGAAGATCCTGGCTACGGTGAAGATTAGTCCTGCGACAACTCCGGAAGTGACTGCGAGTACGCCAGCAACTGCTCCGACAACGCCGGCACAGTAAGTGGTATCAGGAAAAATGCCACGCTGCTTTTGCAGCGTGGCATTTTTGGTTGTGGGTCGGTAGGTCCCGTCAGGGGCTGAAGCCCGTCGATTGTCGGAACGCTTCTTCACGCAGGCCTGAAGGCCTGCTCCACCCTCTTAGCTGCGCAACCGGCGGACGATTTTGGATATGTCATTTTCCTGGAACAGGCGGATGGCGGCTATGCCGGCTGCGCCGGCTTTCAGGCACGATTGGGCGTTCTGCAGGGTTACTCCTCCGAGGGCTAAAACCGGGATTGGTGCGCGGCAGGCTTGGCTGAGAGCTTCGAGGCCGGTCGGTTGGACGTCTTGTTTTTCGAAGACTGGGGCGAATACGGCGAAGGTGGCTTCGTTTGCCGCGGCTTGGGCTACCTCTTGTGGGTTGTGACAGGAGACTGCTATCAGCGGGTTTCGTGGTGAGCTTTCGCGGGCGGGGGCGCCCGCGCCACACGATCTGTTCCACGCTGTTCTCACTTCTTGTGGGGAGATGTCGTTGGATTGGAGGTGAACGCCGTTGGCTGCGGTGGCTAGGGCTACATCGGTGCGGGAGTTGATCAGGAGAGCAGTGGCCGGTGGCCAGTGGTCAGTGGTCGGTTTTCTTTTTTCACCGATGATCTGTATCGCCTCGCGAGCTAGCGATTCCAGGTCGCGGGGGGAGAGATCTTTTTCGCGGAGCTGGATGTAGTTGATATGTTCGCTTGCGGCTTCGGCGATTTTGTCGAGCAAGCGGCGGCGGCGGGTGGGTTCGTCGCCGGGGAAAGCCTTACGGTCGGTGATGTAGTAGAGGAGCACGCTGTCTGCTTTCATCTATCAGTTTAGAGCAAGAAGGCAACGTTCCGAGATAGAAGTGCCTGGCGGAGTCGATGGCTATTTGGAGGTGCAAGGGGTCCTTCGACTACACAAGCGCTTGCGCTTAGCGCGCAAGCACTTGTTCCGCTCAGGATGACAGAATCGTTAGGGCCTGGTTTTGGCTATTTCGGGCAGGACTTCATTTTCTTTTTCTTTCTTCGGTTGGCCGCCCAGATGGTACTCGGTCAGGCCGTCGCGGAGGAAGGTGAAGGCATCCTGCGGGGTGTCTACGAATTTGAAGAGGTTCAGGTCTTCGGGGGCGACCGTGCCGGCATCGACGAAGGCCTGGAAGTTCATGATGCGGTGCCAGTATTCGCTGCCGTAGATGACGACGAGAATCTTCTTGGCTAGCTTGTCGGTCTGGGCAAGGGTGAGGATCTCGAAGAGTTCGTCGATGGTGCCGAAGCCTCCGGGGAAAATCACCAGCGCTTTGGCGAGGTAGGCGAACCAGAATTTACGCATGAAGAAATAATGGAACTCGAAGTTGAGAGCGGGCGTGATGTAGGAATTCGGATTCTGCTCGAACGGGAGATTGATGTTGAGGCCGATGGTCTTGCCTCCGGCTTCGTGGGCGCCGAGATTGGCGGCTTCCATGATGCCGGGGCCACCGCCGGTGGTGACGACGAAGCGGCGACGGCGGGCGGGAATCTGAATGGACCATTCGGTGAGAAGGTAGGCCAGGCGGCGCGCGTCCTCGTAGTAACGGGCCATATCGACGGCGGCGACGGCTCGCTTGAGATCGGTTTCATGCTGGGCGGCGGGCGCTTTCGAGGCTTTTTCAACTGCCGCCAGGTTCTGGCGGGCGGCAGTGGATCCCTGGAAACGGGCCGAGCCGAAAAAGACGACCGTGTCCTGAATCTGCTCGCGGCGAAAACGGGCAAGCGGTTCCTGATATTCGGCAAGGATGCGGAGGATGCGTCCGTCGGGACTGCTCAGAAAAGGTTCGTTCTGGTAAGCCAGAGGCGCGGGGTTGAGCTTGTTGGTCATCGGAAGACTCACGTTCTTAAGTCGGGCTGGCCTTGGCATCGGCCGGCCGAATTGCGTTCGGGCGTTAGCTGTGTTCGTGGTAGTGGAGGGCTTCGGCGAAGCCGATCCAGATATCGAGTAATCCCAGGCCGCTGCAGAGGCCGCGAAAGAAGCCGGTGGAGACGAAAGTGCGAAGCCAGGGAAACGAGAGCAAAAGATAATTGTCGGTCCACTCCGGGGTCCAGGGCAGGATCACGAGCAGGACGCCGGCGACGGCGCAAATCAATACGAAAAGAAATACGGAAGTCCGGTGCAGCCAGAGTTGCAGGCCACTGCGGGGCTGCGGTGCGGGGTCCGGGGGCGGAGGGTCGAGCAGGGTTGTGCTGGTCTGGCTCTGCGCGGCCGAAGGCTCGGAGGAAGCCGCGACGGTGCGGTTTTCGACCGAGCAGCTTAGGATCGGTGGTCACTGGGCGCTCCGCTGCGGCGACCGCGGTGGAGGCGAGAACCAAGATCCCTCGCTTCGCTCGGGATGACAAGCCCATGCGGGATGACAAGCGGGCTCGGAATGACGATTGGGGGCAAAACCCATCGGGCTATTCTACGACTTCAGGGGCTTGATGCGCTCGGCGACGTCGCGATAATCGATGTTGCGGCCGTAAACTTCCATGAAATGCTTGAGGGCGGAGGGTTTGTCGCCGGCGGTTTCATAGGCGGCGGCGAGTTCGTAGTGCAGAGCGGTGCGGGTCTCTTCGTCGATGCCAGGAGCGTCGAGAGCCTTCTGGTACCAGCGAATGGCGGCCTCAGGCAAGCCCTTGTCGAGGAAGCATTGCGCCAGCCAGGTGTAGGTCTGCATGACCTGCGGGAAGGCATGTCCGCGCTCGACGGCCTGGCAGGTTTTTTGCAACTCGCCGATGGCTTCATCGAGCAATCCCATTTCGCGGAAGGCGATGCCCAGATTGTAGTGGGTTTCGGGATCCTCTTCCGTGGTGGAGGCTCCGACTTCGAGATCGTGCTTGAGTTCGCCGAACATCTCGGCGAGATCCACGCCGGCGTCCTCGCCGAAAGGAGAAGACTTGGCGGCGGAAGGTGTACTGGGAATGCCGGGCGAAACTTGTGGCGCGATTGCAGGTGCGGGCTTCTGAGGAACCGGAGGCCGGTATTTGAGGCGACTGGAGCAACCGTGCCGGACGACACCGCGCCGGCTGCGGCGCTGGCGGCGATTGGAGCACTGACCTGCGGAGCGGACGTGGGCCGCTGCGGCGCTGGAGCGGATGCGGCAGGCGCCTCAACGCGGGGTGCGGCGTGAGTCTGAGGCGCGGGCTGAGGCTCGGCAACCGGAGCGCCTTTGAGGAAGTCTTCACCCAGGGAAGCTTCGAGATCGGCTACAAACTCGCCCATGGGCTCAGCTTCAGGCACGCCGAAAGAAGTGGGAGCGGCGTTTCCGATCGGCTCCAGTTCGGGTTTAGCGTGGGCCGAGGCATGTTCGGCTGCGGGCTCGGCTTCGCGGGAAATGGTTCCGGGAAGGAAACTATCGCCCAGAGAAGATTCTAAATCGGAGACGAACTCCTGAAGGACCGCGGGCGGAGGCGGCTACGGGCGGAGGCGCTGCGGGAGGTTCGGCCGCGACCGGCTTGGGTGCGGCAGCTTTGGGGGCGGCAGGCTTGGCGTGCCACACCGGAGGAGCGGCTCGTTTCGCTGGGGGGGCCGGCAGCGCAGGCGGAGCTTCTTCGACGACGGCTGCGGGCTCATCGGCAACCGGAGCTTCTTCGACGGCAGTTGGAGCTTCTTCAATCGTGATTTCTTCAGAAGGCTCGTCGACGGTGATTTCAGTAGCAGCTTCTGCTGGAGCTACTTCTTCTTCTGCTGCAGGCTCTGCTGCAGGCGCGGGCTGTGCAGCGGCCTGGATTTCAGCTTCCATGGCCGACAAGATGGCTTCGTTGTTGGTGACAGTCTGAAGCTTTTCAAAAGCCGTGGACGCTTGCTCGGGCATGCCATGCTCGAGATAGAAGCGGATTTCTTCGACGGTCTCGGCGGCTTTTGCCTCGTCGACCTCATCGGCAGGCAGCTCGTGTGCGCCAACTGCATCGGTGATTTCGGCTTCTGCGGCTTCGGCAGCCGGAGCGTCGGCTTCGACGACGACGGAGTCGTCCCACTCGGAGGATAGATCGATCTCGGCGGGATCGGCAGATTCGGCGACGGCTGAGACCTGATCTTCTTGAGCCTCCTCTTGAACTTCTTCGGGAATTTCTTCTTGCACTTCTTCCTGGGTGTCGGCTTGATCCTGTTCCGTATCGCTGACAATGGCGAACTCTGCATCTTCAGTGGGCTGCGGTGGAGCTGCGGGCCAGGGAGCCGAGGCTTCGGCGGAAACTTCCTGTTGGGTTTCAGCGGAAACGTCTTCGGCGACGGAATCAGTGAGAAGCGCAACGCCGGAGCGCTCCTGGTAACGATCGGCGAGTTCGCCGTAACGGGTAGCCTCTTCCGGATATCCGGCCTCGGAGTAGATGTCCTGCAAAGTGCGGCAGCAGACACCGGCTTCGGCGAAACGGCCAGCCCGGGTGTGCAGAGAGGCCAGACGCTGGTTCAGGCGCAGGTCGCTGGGCGCCTGAGGCAAGGCTGACAGAAGAGGCCCCATGGCCTTGGCGGGCATGTTGTAAGAAATGAAAAGTTCCGCGTCGGTGAGCGCGGAGCGAACCGCGAGGGCGACGGCATCGGAATAGTGCTGATGGATGGAGGGAGAAGTGGCTTCCAGTTCGTCGACGATTACGGTGGCTTCCTCCGGCAGAAATGAGGGTAGCGCCGGAATCTCCGCTGATCTGGCTGGCTACCTGCTGGTAATTGCTCATGTGCAGGGGATTGCCAGGCTCCATGGTGGTTAACTTCTGATAGAGATCGCGAGCGCGGGGCAAGTCGCCGGACTGAACCGAGGCGTGGGCCAGGAGCTCGATGACTTCGGTGGTGTGAGAGTTGTCTCCCGCCTTGTGGAAGAGATCGAGAAGTTTTTCGAGCGAAGCGGGATTGTCGCGCACGTGCCCGATGACGGAATGCAGGTTCTTTAGAACTTTGTCGGAATTTTCAGCCAGCAGGCGCTCGGCATGCTGGTCGTAAACCTGGAGCGCGTTCTCGAACTGGCCGGCCTGCATGAGAGCGTCGGCGAAAGTAGAGATGGAGGTCAGGTCATTGTGGACAGTCAGGAGCTTGCTGGCCAGAGTGCCGGCATCGGAGAGGCGTCCAGTCTTCAGGTAGGCCTTGAGCAGATCGCGGAGGCCATCGGGATTGGAATCGAGATCGGAGACTTTCTGCAACGATTCGATGGCGGCCTCGGCGTCGCCGGCCTCGAGCAGATTGCGGCCCTGCATGAGCAGCGCGTAGCCATTGCCGGGATCGAGGGTGAGCATGCGCTGCAGAACTTCTTCGGCGGCGGGCAGCGAGCCCTTGGAACGCAAAGTCTCGGCAGCAGCGGAGAAGATCTGCCAGGCTTCGTTCTTCTTGCCCAGGCGGACATAAACTTCCGCCAGGCGGATGCGCATGGTCGTATTTTCCGGATCCATTTCCAGAATCTTCTGGAAGATGCGGACGGCGTTGTCCAGTTCGCCGGACTTCAGGAATTCTTCCGCGACCTGCAGGTACTGGGCGCGGGCATCGTTGAAGAGTCCCTGCTGGGTGTAGAGTTCGGCCAGTTTCAGCACGCTCTCGAGCGAAGGCTGGAGCTTGCTGATCTTCTTGTACATGGCGATGGCCTTGACCGTGAAACCCTGGTTGGCATAGGCATCGCCTACAGCTTTGAAGCATTCGGTAGCTTTGCTGGCTTCCCCGAGGCGGGAGTAGAGATCGCCGACGGTGTTGGTGACCGTGAGATCCTTGGGATCTGCTTTGAGGACCTTTTCGTACTCAGCGATGGCGTTCTGCATCTTGCCCTGCTGGACATACTTCTCCGCAGCGCTGAGAACTTTCTGTTTGTTGAACCCGAAACCGAACGCCATAAGTGTACGAGCCCCAGAACCTGGTCTAACTAAACATACAGCCGAGAAACTACTGACAGCTCCGAGAAACTCGATGACGGCTCCTCGGAAGCGCTGCGCGGGAGAAAGTCACGCGGCCAAACTCCTGTTTGGAGATGGCCGGTCGGACAAGGGCAATTGTACGGCTGGACAGGGGGAACCGCATGGTTACCAAGGGTTACCGAAAGGGAGTGTACGAAAGGGTTACCAAGGGAATCAATGGCGGGTACCGGCGGATCGGGCAGACTCGCCCCTATATAAGAGGATGGCGAGCTGTCTAGTACAAAGCTGGTATGTGGAGGAGAGCGGGGGCGGTGTAGCCTTGCGGTGCGCAATTGCTGGAAACTCAGAGATAAAGGGTGATCGCGATTATGACTTGGATTCGAACCATACCGATGTCAGAGGCCGATGAGAAGCTGCGGCAGGCGGTGGAGGGGCAGAAGGGGCTGTATCCCAAGGAGTACTTCGAGCCGGTGCATCCCGATGAGTCGGGAGGGTCGTCGATTGTGGGGTCGCACACGCTGATTCCGGAGGCGCTTTATCATTCGTTCGCGACCTTTGGGGCGCTGATGTCGCCGGATCTGCCGCTGAGCCGGCGGCAGCACGAAATGATCACCACCATGGTCTCAGTGACCAACCGGTGCCAGTATTGAATCGAGTCACACGCAGAGTTTCTGCGTAGGGTGACGCTGGATAAAGAGCTGGTGGAGGCGCTGGAGAAGGATTACACGACTGCGCCCATCACGCCGCAGGAGCGGGTGATGGTGGACTATGTGGTCAAGCTGACCAAGGATGCTACCAAGTGTTCGAAGGATGATATTGAGGGGCTGCGGGCGCTGGGTTTGACGATCGCGGGATATTGCAGATTACGCTGATTGCTTCCTGGTTTAATTACATTAATCGCGTGGCGGATGCGCTGGGGGTGGGGAGGGAGTGAGTTTGCGAATGGCCACTCTGGCGCGATGCATTCTAGCGGGCATCTTCCTCTTCACATCCTTTCCCTTCCTGTTTGGACAGAGATCCAGTGCAAACGTGGACCGCGTTGTCGTTTACAAGCGAGAACGAAAATTGGTGCTTCTGTCACAAGGAAAAGAACTTCGGACATACAAGATTGCTTTGGGTAGCGAACCTGTAGGACCTAAAGCCCGCCAGGGTGACCACCGGACTCCCGAGGGGGTCTACACACTAGATTCGCGAAATCCCAACAGCCGCTTCTACAAAGCTTTTCACATCTCGTATCCAAACTCGAAAGACATCGCAGCCAGCCGAGAAATTAGGCGTCCGCGCGGGCGGGGATATTATGCTGCACGGGCTTCCGAAGGAGTATGCGTGGGTGGGCAGGGAGCATACTCTGCACGACTGGACGGACGGATGCATCGCGGTCACGAACGCAGAGATGGATGAAATCTGGAAACTGGTCCGCGTTGGTACTCCGATCGACATCAGCCGTGAAGCGACGATCGCTTCTTGGTTCGATTACATCAATCGGAGATCGCAACTCCGGATCGTGTTACCGATTCCCACCTTTAGGCCGCACAGGGGAACCTCAGACATGCCTTCGACGCTGGCCATCACCGGATGCAGCGGTTTCTCGGAGGCTGACGGGCAGATCGGCTGATCGCTCAGCTCGCGCAAGGTGAGGGGTGAGGAGCCTTGCGGCGCAAAATCCTGTAGCCAGTTGACAACACGGGCCACGTGAATCGTGGAAACGGACGCTCATGATCCGGATCAATCCACAAAAAATGGACGATCTTTCCGTCGCGCATCACCTCTGCCGTGAGCGACTCCGAGGCTTTGTGGATCGTGCCAAGCCCGGTCTGAGAATCGAGTTTCTTTAGCAGCGTGCGGAAGCGCGTCAGTCTGATCCGGGGGCAGCGTCCCCTGGAGACTTTCGGTGCCGTCCTGCGCCTGCCTTGATCTCCTCGATATGCGGAAATATCCGTCGCCGTACAGAGCAAAACAAATCTGCGGCGAACGGTCCTCGCTTACATCCCAGACATAGGTACTGTTGTACGAGAGTCGAGCTACTAGATCGTCTGGGGCTGTGCTCTTTCGATTGTGCAGGAGCGGCGGGTGCGTTCAGAAAGGCAAGAGCGGCGAGCATCGCAATTGTGCGCGGCAGCATGAGGACCTCCGATCGCCTTGGATATTGTACAAAACTGAATGGCACCTTACTGAGGACAAAATCACGATTCGTGCGCCGCAGCTTCCTTTTTTCCACAGCCGCAATGTGACATCTGACCTTTCCTCCATTCCGCAATTGCGCCATCATAGTCGAGGTAGTGACGGTCTATGAAAGCCAAGTACTGCCGTCCTAAGATGTTTGTTCTCAAGATTTTGAGATCTAAGTTCTTTGACAGCAGGATTTTGCAAAATACGCTTTCGCGAAACCCGCGCTGGGCGAGGCTTTCAGAGGTATCGGAAGAAAAAATTTAATCCGAAATCCGGATCCTTCCACCCACTCCACCATTTACGCTAGCGTCGACGAAGATTTATTTTTCGTACGAAATCCACAGGACAGCGCACCATTCCGCTCCCGGCCGACCGCCCCCTCGCGGCCCTCTCTCCGCACCGCCTGCGCCTTCCCTCTTCCACTAAACTTAGACCGTAGCGACACTGGACCTGGATTCAACTGGATGGCTGAATCTTTAGCAGAGTTCTTCCTGGCGAACTTTCGAGCGCACCGCGATGAGCGCGCTTACGGGCAGCGGTGTGGGTATCGGATGGAATGGTTTACTTACGGGCAGGTTCTGGAGATGGCGGTTCGGTTCGCCGGCGATTTGGAGGCGCGGGGAATCGGCAAGGGCGAGCGGGTGATGCTTTGGGGTGAGAACTGCGCGGAGTGGGTTGCGGCGTTCTTTGGATGCGCTCTGAGAGGTGTTGTTGTGGTTCCCATGGATGATGGGGCGTCCGCGGAGTTTGCTGGGCGGGTTGCGGGGCAGGTTGAGGCGAAGCTTTGGGTTTGTTCGCGGGAGCATGCGACGCGATTGCGGCGCGCCGTGACGTCCTTAACGTGATTCTGGAAGACTTCATCGCCGGTTAGCCGAGCGGGACGCCGGCGCTACGGTCGAATTCGCAGGTGGCGATTGGACGCGACGACATCCTGCAGATTGTGTTTACTTCTGGCACTACCGCTGAACCCAAAGGGGTGGTGATCACGCATGGGAATGTGCTGGCTAACATCGCACCGCTGGAGCGGGAGATGCAGGCGTATTTGAAGTATGAGCGCTGGGTGCATCCGGTGCGGTTTTTGAATTTGTTGCCGCTTAGCCATGTGTTTGGGCAATTCCTGGGGATGTTTCTGCCTCCGCTGCTGGGTGGGACTGTGATTTTTCAGGAAGAGTTTGGGCCGTCGGAGATTGTGAATACGATTCGGCGGGAGCGGGTGTCCGTGTTGGTGAGCGTGCCGAGAGTTTTGCAGTCGCTGAAGCAGAAGATCGAACGCGATCTCGAAGATTTCGGGGAAAGATGGAAGATTTTCGGCGGCGGTTCCGGGAGTCGGAGGGAAAGCACTTCCTGCACCGGTGGTGGATTTTTCGCGGGATTCGCCGGCAGTTTGGGTGGAAGTTCTGGGCATTTATCTGCGGAGGCGCGGCGCTCGATGCCGAGACCGAACAGTTCTGGGATCGACTTGGCTATGCCGCGATCCAGGGATATGGGCTGACGGAGACGACTTCGCTGATCAGCGTGAATCATCCGTTCAAGTTGGGGAAAGGGTCGATTGGGAAGGTGCTGCCGGGGCGGGAAGTGAAGCTTGCAGAAGATGGCGAGATTTTGATTCGCGGCGGCGGAGTCGCTGCGGGGTATTGGGATGGAGACCGGCCCGTTGTCGACGGGGTCACAGATGGGGTTACAGATAAAGACGGGTGGTATCGCACCGGAGACGTGGGCGCGCTGGATGACGCCGGGAACCTTTATTTCAAGGGGCGCAAGAAAGAAGTGATCGTGACTCCGGGCGGGCTGAATATTTATCCGGAAGATTTGGAGGCTGCTTTGCGGCGGCAGCCGGAAGTGAAAGATTGTGTCGTGGTGGGGATTGAGCGCGGAGGAAATGCGGAGCCGTGCGCGGTTTTGATTTTGCGCGACGATTTGCATAACGGGGCTAGTGTTGCTGGGGTGGTGGAGCGGGCGAACCAGTCGCTGGCGGAATTCCAGCGCATGCGAATGTGGGTCGAGTGGCCGCAGAAAGACTTTCCGCGCACGAACACGCAGAAGCCGCGGCGAAACCTGATTGCCGAATTCGCCGCGAAGGAAATTCTGCGGCCTGGCGGGAAGATTGCAAGCGCGGGTGAAAGTCCGGTGGCGGAATTGATCGGCCGCATCACGGGCAGAAGCGTTGGTGGGTTGGATGCTGGTACGGCGCTCGATTCCGACCTTGGACTCAGTTCGCTGGACCGTGTGGAGCTGATCAGCGCGCTGGAGGATCGGTACCAGGTGGATCTGAGCGAGACGCGTTTCAGTGCGGCGCGCACTGTGGGCGATGTGGAAAAGATGTTGCGCGGCGAGGCGCGGCCGCGAGCGGAGTATCACTATCCGGGATGGGTTTTGCGGTGGCCGGTGACGTGGGTGCGATGGCTGGCCCACTATTTGCTGATGAAGCCGGCGATGATTTTGTTGGGCTGGCCGCGGATTGAAGGGCGGGAGAATCTGCGGGGATGGAGCGGTCCGATGCTGGTGGTCTGCAATCATATTGCCGACGTGGATTTTGCGTTCGTGCAGACAGCGTTGCCGGCGCGGCTGGGAAACCGAATCGCGACCGCGACTCGGGGAGAAGACTTGGAGGCGTTGCACACGCCGGCTGCGAGCAGAGGATGGTTGTTCGGGAATTTACGATCGCATGCGATGGGTGCTGGGAGTTTCGCTGCTGAACCTGTTTCCGCTGCCGCGCGAAGCCGGGTTCCGGCAGAGTTTCGCCTATGCGGGTGAGGCGGTCGATCGCGGATACAGCGTGCTGGTGTTTCCCGAAGGACGGCATACGGTGGATGGCAAGATGAATCCGTTTCGCGCGGGGATTGGACTGCTGGCAAATAATCTGGGCATTCCGGTGCTGCCCATGCGGATTCGTGGGTTGTTTGAGGTGAAGCAGGCGGGCAAGAAGTTTGCGCCGCCGTGGAAGATATGTGTCCGCATTGGACAGCCGATGAGTTTCGCGCCGGGAAGCGATCCGGAACAGGTCGCACGAGAACTGCAGAGCGCCGTGGAAGCTCTGTAGACAGCGGCGAAGTTGGTCGCGGCGATCGACCTATTCTTCGTCCATCCCTCCTTCGTCGCTGTGCGGGTCCGATTCGATTTGTACTTCTGGCAAATTAGCCGTGTGGAGCGCCCGATTGAGCGCGGGAAGATCTGTAGTCTTGAGCGCATCCCAGCGCTTCATCACATCCGATGCGTCGTGTTCGGTTGCAGTCGCGGCTTCAGACTGCGCCGCGGTTGGTTCGGCATCGGCCTGCCAGACCTGGCCATATAACACCGCGACCTTGCCGTTCACTTGCGAGAGAGTGACTTCGGCGGAAGGCGGCGCGAAGAAACCGGACGGCGCTCCAAGCACCGCTGCGAGTTTTGTCTGGAAAGCCTGAACGGAATCTTGGGTTGGGCCGGTGGCTTGCTCGCTCAGTTTTTGCAGCGGCTCGCGAATCGATCCGGCTTGCATTACGGCCTTTGAAGTCTGGCTCAACAGCGATGGCCAGGCGCGTTTCAAGCTGGAATTTCCGGTCGAGGCCGGCGGCCGAAGTTTTTACGCGCGGGTCCATCTTGACAGTGAAGTTCGCGGTATAACTCTTTCCGTTCGCGGTGAGCCGGGCTGTGTAAGAACCGGGCAAAGCCGTGGGGCCGAGCGGGTAACGAGGCGTGTCGCCGGGAATTGCGGAGATGGGATAGTCGTGGCGCGTGGAATCGGGCGCAGGATAGTGCAGATCCCAAACCCAGCGGTGCATTCCGGCATCTGCCGACAACGAGCGGAAAGGACGCAGCCAGTAGAGAGGGATGAGTTGTTTCTTCAGTTCGGCCTCGGTAACGTCGGGCTTGTCGGCGCTGGAGAATTTGCGGACGAGTTGGCCATGAGCGTCGAGGATTTCGAGAGTCACGGGGGCAGAAGCGGCGTGCCCCAGGTAGTAATCGATGATTGCGCCATCGGGCGGATTGGCGGCAGTGGGTTCGTCGGGCGGAAGCGGCGTGTCGGTGTAGGTGTCGCGCTGAACGCGATAGGCGGGCGCTGGAGTAAAGAGATGGGCATCGGCGGCGGCGAGCGAAGCGGTGGCTTCGCGCAGCGGGGTGATGTCATCCAGAATCCAGAACGCGCGGCCGTGCGTGGCTACGATCAGGTCGTCTGTCATGAATCCAGAGATCGCGCATGGAGGTGTGGGGCAGATTCAATTGCAAAGATTGCCAGTGATCGCCGTCGTCGAATGAGACCCAGACTGCGTTCTCCGTCCCGGCAAACAGCAGGCCTTTGCGCACGGGATCCTCGCGGACTGTGTCGACCGGACCAATTTCAGGCAGGCCGGTGGTGATCAGCTTCCAGGTCTTGCCGCCGTCGTGCGTGCGGTAGATGTAGGGCTGCTCGTCGTTGATGCGGAAGCGGCTCACGGAGGCGTAGGCGGAGTCGTCATCGAAATGCGAGGCGCTGATCTGCGTGACTTTGCTCCAGGGCGTCAATTCTTTTGGAGTAATGTCATTCCACTTCTTGCCGCCGTCGCGAGTCTGCCAGATCAGGCCGTCGTCCGTGCCCGCCCAGAGTGTGTTGATGGTCTTGAATGAAGGAGCGAGAGCGTAGATTGCGCCGCGCTGTTTGTCCGCGCCTTTGGGGATGAGGCTGCCCACGCTGGCCGGGACTCCCGGATTCTCGCGCGTGAGATCAGTACTTATGGTCTCCCACGTGTTTCCGCCGTCGGTGGTTTTGAAAAGAACGTTGCTGGCGAAATAAAGGGTGTGCGGGTCGATGGGCGAGAACATCGTGGGCTCGGTGCGGTCGGTGCGGTATTTTGGACTGCGAAGCGGAATCGGAGTGACATTTTGAACCTGGCCGGTAGACCAGTGAAATTTCGAGACTTCGCTTCTGCCGCCGCCGTAAATTATGTCAGTGTCGAGCGGATCGGGTGCGACGTAGCCGTATTCGATTACGCCGACGGGATGCCACTCGCGGTAGGTGACGGCGCCGTCGTTGCCGCGGCTGGAGATGCAGACCGAACCGCTCTCCTGCTGGCCTCCGCAAACGCGATAGGGGAAAGTGTTGCTTACGGCGACGTGATAGATCTGCGCGGTGGGCTGGTTGTACCAGGAACTCCAACTGGCGCCGCCGTTGACGGTGATGATCGCGCCCTGGTCGCTGACGATGAGAATGATGTTGGGATTGTTGGGATTGATCCAGAGATTCTGGTAATCGTCGCCGCCGGGCGCGCCGCGAAATCCGGACCAGGTCTTGCCGCCATCTGTCGATCGCATGGTTACGGTGCTGACGCAATAGACGATGTCCGCATTCTTTGAATCCACTTTGGGGATGGAAAGATCGCCGCCGCCGATGCGGCCTGAGGGGCGCGGATCATCCGTTGCTTGCGCCCAGTTATCTCCGGCATCGTCGGAACGGTAGAAGGCGAGCTTGCCCGAGGACATGGCGATCGTGGCGTAGAGGCGGCGCGAGTCCGTGGGAGCTATGGCGACATTGATTTGCGACAGATCTTTGGGAAGACCGTTGGTAAGAGGATGCCAAGTGCTTCCTCCGTCGGTGGACTTGAACAATCCGCCGCCGGTTCCGTTGAAGAGGTTGCCATCCTCCCAGGGGCCCTCGCGAGCTTCCCACATGGAGGCGTAAATTGTGTCGGGATTCGAAGGATCAATCTCGACGTCGGAGGCTCCGGTGTTCTCGTCTTTGCTGATCACTTTCTGCCAGGTCTGGCCGCCATCGGTGGAACGGAAAAGGCCACGTTCTTCATTTGGGCCGTAGGGATGGCCGAGCACGGCCGCGAAGACGCGATTCGGATCGCGGGGATCGATGGCGAGAGCCGGGAATCTGGAAACCATCGCGCAGGCCGAGATGAGTCCAGGTTTTTCCTGCGTCCGTAGATTTATAGATTCCGTTTCCGATCGAGAGGTCGGGGCGATGCAGGCCTTCACCGCTGGCCACATAAATGATGTCGGGATTCGATTGCGCTACTGCTATGGCGCCAATCGACTGGGTAGATTCGTGGTCGAAGATCGGAGTCCAGGTGCGGCCGTAGTCGTCCGACTTCCAGACTCCTCCGTTGACCTGTCCCATATAGAAAACATTCGGCTGGCTGGGGACGCCGGTGGCGGCTCTGGTGCGGCCTCCGCGGAGCGGGCCGATCATGCGCCAATGGAGATCCTGATAAGTATTTTCTGGAACTTGCTGCGCGGTGGTCGATCCGATAGAGAGGAAAACTGAGAGGCAGACGAATAGACAAACCAATGCGTTAGTTCTGATCACTGGGCCCCCTGATTGGTGAAAGCCAAACCTGACAGCATAAACTAAAAGCGGTAGTAGTGGGGACGGTGCGATCGGCAAACTTTAGCAAATTTCAGCAAGGGTATTTGCAAGGCCGTCCCGCTTGAGGGACGGCGTCGCTCCTGACTGGCTGGCGACCCACGCGCCGACGCGGTTCGCGGTTTCATTGATTTGCGAGAGTGATGTTCCGCGGAGATATCCGTGCACCAGGGCCGCGGTGAATGCATCGCCCGCGCCGACGGTGTCGGCGACCTTCACCTTGAAGCCCGGATGCTCGCTGAGTTCGTCGGCGGACACCAGGAGGCTGCCGCCGTTGCCGCGGGTTACGCAAACCAGCTTCACTTCGTGCGAAAGCAATTGCCGAGCCGAGGCTTCTTCGCCGCGAGTCTCCAATTCGAACAGGCTCATGATCTTTGGAAGTTCCTCGTGGTTTAGTTTGACGATGGTTGCCAGCTTCATCGACTCTGCGAGGACTTCCACGGAATAAAAGTTTTGCCTCAGGTTTACGTCGAACACTCGTATCGCGCTTTTGCGCGAAGCGCGTACAAATCTGCGGATGGTGGCACGGCTATGTTGCGATCTTTGCGCGAGCGATCCAAAGCACACGGCATCGGCCTGTTGCGCCAGTTTCTGCCACTGCGGTGTCCACTCGAGAAAATCCCACGCCACCGACTCGGAGATTTCAAAACGCGGCTGACCGGTGCGGTCCACTTCGACCTTCACTGTTCCTGTCGGATGGTCCGCGTCTTGCTGAATGAACTCGGTTGAGAGACCGAGTTCTCCGAGGCGACGGATCGCGTCTGCACCCAGAGAATCCTGGCCGAGACGGCTGGCTGGAATTCCTTTATCTCCGAGCAAAGAGGTGATGTAGGCGAAGTTGGCGGGCGCTCCGCCCAGTTGCTTGCCGGCGGGAAATAAATCCCAAAGCAGTTCGCCCAAACCGACGATGATGTTGCGCTTGCTCATGCGACTGCTGCGGCATCAGCTGAGGTTAACGGTCACACCAGGACCTAAGCTGAGAAATTTATTCCTTTCGTACTTGCTCCCATGATTTCGCGCGGGAGATGGCTTCGTTCCAGCGCTGCCGCATGGCGTCCACTTTAGAGCGCGGCATTCGCGGTTCGAACCGCCGTTCCGCACGCGGCATTTCGTAAACTGTCTGCAGGTCCTTCCAGAAACCGACGCCCAGACCCGCTAAGAATGCTGCGCCGAGCGCGGTCGTCTCCGTCATGGCGGGACGCACGACTGGCACGCCGAGAGTGTCCGCCTGGAATTGCATGAGAGCATCGTTGGCGGATGCGCCGCCATCGACTCGCAATTCTTTCAGAGGGGTGTTTGTGTCAGTCTGGACTGCGTCCATCAGGTCGGCGACCTGGTAGGCGATACTCTCGAGGGCGGCGCGCGCGATGTGACCTGCTTTGCTGCCTCGCGTGAGGCCGAAGATTGCGCCGCGAGCGTAGGAATCCCAGTGCGGAGCGCCCAGGCCCACGAAGGCTGGGACGAAATACACTCCGCCGTTGTCGGGGACGGAATTTGCCAGCGCTTCCACTTCCGATGAGCTGCGAATAATTCCCAGGCCATCGCGCAGCCACTGGACCACCGCTCCGCCTACGAACACGCTGCCCTCGAGCGCGTAGTCGGTAGCGTCGGCGATTCTCCAGGCTACGGTGGTGAGCAGGCGATTGGTGGATGCGACCGCGCGATTGCCGGTGCTTTGCAACATGAAGCAGCCCGTGCCGTAGGTATTCTTGGTGAGGCCGGGGCTGGTGCATCTTTGCCCGAAGAGCGCGGCCTGCTGATCGCCGGCGATGCCTGCGATGGCGATGCCGTTCAGGCCTGGGACCGAGCTTACTTCTCCGTAGACTTCGCTCGAGGGCCGCACTGCGGGCAACATCGACGCGGGGATTCGGAAGAGATCGAGAAGGTCGTTATCCCAACGGCCGGAATGCAGATTGAAAAGCATAGTGCGGGACGCATTGCTGGCGTCGGTGACGTGCACGCGGCCGCCCGTCAACTTCCAGACCAGCCAGGTATCGACGGTGCCAAACGCGAGACGGCCCGATTCGGCGAGTGGGCGTGCGTTCGGGACGTGTTCGAGAATCCAGGAAATCTTGCTGGCGGAGAAGTAAGCGTCGATCAACAGTCCAGTGCGCTGTTGGATTAGATTTTCGTGGCCTTGCGACTTAAGCTGGTTGCAGAAAGCGGCGGTGCGGCGATCCTGCCAGACGATGGCGTTGTAGATGGGCTTGCCGGTGGTGCGGTCCCAGACGATGGTGGTTTCGCGCTGGTTGGTGATGCCGATGGCGGCGACGTCGCGGGGCTGTGCATTGGCGTTGGCCAAGGCTTCCAGGGCAACGGCGATTTGTGATGCCGCGATCTCTTCGGGATCGTGCTCGACCCATCCGGGCTCGGGGAAGATCTGCTTGAACTCGCGCTGGGCTATGGATTGGACTGCGCCGTCGCGATCGAACAAGAGGGCTCGGGAACTTGTGGTGCCCTGATCGAGAGAGAGAATGTAACTCAAGAGATCTCCTGTTTTCTGCCGAGGGTTCCTGGTTCAAGGCTGGGACGACGGCTGAGACGCGCGCAGAAATCGTCGAATGCCGAAATCGTAGACCGCGGCGCCGACCAGTCCGCCCAGCAGCGGCGCAAGCACCGGCACCCACCACACGCGAGCGCCGTCAGTGAGGCCGTTGTTTTTGAATCCAGCGACCGCGGTGAAAAGGCGCGGACCGAAATCGCGCGCAGGATTAATTGGATATCCGTGCATGCCGCCGAAGCTCATGCCGATGGCTACCACGACCAGGCCGATCATCGCAGGCGCAAGGTTGGCGCCGGGAGGAACGTTGAGTTCATCCGTGATGGCCAACACCATGAGCAGCAGCAGAGCCGTGCCGATCACTTGATCGAGAAACCCTGCTTGCGGCAACGCCGGAAAAGTGGGGAACGTTGTAAACACGCCCGCCGTTTTTTGCAGTTGAGGGTCAACCTGGTGGAACGCGGGCAGGTAGTTGCGGTAGACCAAAGCGGCGGCAAGGAATGCTCCTGCCGTCTGTGCGATGGAATAAGGCAGGACCTTGCGCCAGGGAAAACCACGGAACACCGCCAAGGTGAGGGTGACGGCCGGGTTGAGATGTCCGCCAGAAACTTTTCCCGAAATGTAGAGGCCCATGGTTACTGCCAATCCCCAGCCGAGCGTGATGTTGGTGTAGCCGCCGTGGACCGTGGCGCCCGGAGTGTTTGAGGGGAACAGGACGACCATGGCGACTACGCCTGTGCCGAAGAGTATCAAGACGAAGGTTCCGAGGAACTCGGCAACCAACTCGGCTGCCAGGGTGGGTTTGTTGCTCATGCGGCGTGGCTCCTGCGGCGACTCGCTGCTTTTCAACCGCGAGTAGTCTAGCAAGGATTTGAGGCGAGCTCCGGTTTTAGGGTTGCGGGAGAGTTTCTTCTGCGGCTGGCCTGGTGGGCCGATTACTAAAAATGGGAGGGGCGGTGTTTTTCCTTGACAGGGAGGGTGTGGCCTGTAAGATAGAGAATATTTATTCATAATAATGAATAAATATTCATAATGAATAAAGCCCTGCGACAGAGAGCCGTTCTGGAAGCGTTGAAACATGGACCCATCGCCAACCAGGAAGACTTGCAGCGGGCGTTGCGCAAGCGGGGATTCAAGGTGGGGCAGGCGACGCTGTCGCGGGACATTCACGACCTGAATCTGAGCAAGACGGCAGCCGGTTACGCCTTGCCTCAGGGCGAAGGCGCTGCGGGTTTGGCGCTGCCTCCGGTGCATCGGCTGGTTCGAGAATTTGTGCTGGATGTGCGGCCCGCGCAGAACCTTTTGGTGGTGAAAACTATCGTAGGCAGTGCCCAGCCGGTGGCGGCGGCGCTGGATGAACAGGAATGGGAGGAAGTGTTGGGAACGATTGCCGGCGACGACGCGATCCTGATTGTTTGTCCTGACAAGGATGCTGCCAGGAAGGTTGCGGCGCGGATCGCGGAGATGCTGGGCTGATGTCTGCGAAGCTCAAGACCGCGGTGCTGGGAGCGAGTGGCTATTCGGGGCTGGAGCTGACGCGCATTCTCGAGCGCCATCCGCGGCTGGAGAAGCCTGTGCTGCTGCGGCGTGAGGGCGGCAGCGATGGCGCCACAGACTTGGCCGAGGTTTTTCCGGAGTTGTCCGGCAACGGAGGCTATCCGTTGCGGACGCTGTCGTGGCCGGAACTGAAGCGTCAGGGCGTGCAATTACTTTTTCTGGCTACGCCGCATGAGGCATCGCGGTCTCTGGTGCCGGAAGCGGTGGCGCAAGGGTTGCGCGTGATCGATCTGAGTGGGGCGTGGCGGCTGAAACAAGCACAGCATCGGGCCATCTACTCGTTTCAGGACGCTGATGCAGTCACGGCTGCGGCACTGACGGCGAAGGCGGTTTATGGCTTGCCGGAGTTGAACAGTGATTGCATTTCGGCCGCCCAGTTGGTGGCGAATCCCGGCTGCTATGCGACCTCGGTGATTCTGGCTTTGGCGCCTCTGCTCAAGGCAGGGCTTGTCGATCGGGAGCATGGAATTATTTCCGACTCAAAGTCGGGCCCAGTTGCCTCCGCGTCTACTGACTACATCGTATTGCTCAGAGCAGTACCGGACCCGGAGAGTTTTCCCGAGGCGGCCGCCAAAGAGTCCGGGCATGGGGCGCCGCTTACATGGGGCTAAAGTCCGGGACGCCGATGCGAGAAATCAATGTCGACACCGTGTTCATCGGGTCTTGCACAAACGCTCGGATAGAAGACCTGCGCGCCGCCGCTGCCGTGCTCGCAGGCCACAAGGTGGCACCCGGCATCCGGGCCATGGTGGTGCCGGGCTCGGGTCAGGTGAAAATCCAGCCGAAAACGAAGGATTGGATGCCGTTTTCCTCGACGCGGGCTTCGAGTGGCGCAACCCGGGTTGCTCCATGTGCCTTGGGATGAACCCTGACCAGCTTTCCCCCGGCGAGCGTTGCGCTTCGACTTCCAACCGTAATTTTGAGGGCCGCCAGGGCAGGGGTGGCCGTACGCACCTGGTGTCGCCTGTCGTCGCCGCCGCCACGGCCATCGCCGGTCATTTCGCTTCCCCGGAGGATCTTCTGTGAAACCAATACGAGTCATAACGGGTAAAGCTGTCCCGCTGGACCGCAGCGACGTCGACACCGACCAGATAATCCCGGCGTCCTGGCTAAAACGGGTCGAACGGACGGGGTTCGGCCAGGGTCTCTTTTCGGAGTGGCGGGACGACCGGAGCTTCGTCCTCAACAAGCCTGAGCACGCCGGCGCCACAATACTTATAGCGGGGCCAATTTCGGTATCGGGTCATCGCGAGAGCACGCCGTCTGGGCCCTACGGATTACGGCTTCGAGGCCGTGATCGCCCCTCGCTTCGGCGACATATTCCGGAACAATTCCACCAAAGCAGGCCTCGTGCCTGTCCAGGTCGAGCCAGACGTCGGGCTGGCATTGCTCAAAGCCGTTACAGATGACCCCACGCTCGAGATCACCGTCGATATCGAGCGGCTCCGGGTAGAAGCGCCAGCGGCCGGCATCGAGGCCTCGTTCCCGCTCGACCCCTTCACGCAGCGCCGGCTGCTGGAAGGTCTCGACGACATTGGCCTGACGCTCCGCTACGTCGATGACGTCACGGCGTACGAATCGTCACGGCCGGCCTGGATGCCGGTAGTCCCCGCGTAGCCGGCGTTCGTGGTGACGTAAAGGCAGCGCGGCCAGTGAGGCCGTATCGCAGAGGACGGCTGACATCGCCATAACGGCTCGTGCCCGGGCAAACAGCGAGGCTATGCTGGGTACATCGCACCCGAGCGGCGGCCCTGGTGGAGGAGGCGTTAGGCAAGGCTCCGAGCCTGGCGGCTGTATTGGCGGGCCGAGAGCCCCGCCTCCAAATTCCTTTCTTTATCCTTCTCCTTTTTCGCCATTGGAGCTTCGGGGCGCCGTTTATCAGTTCCGCGCCCTGCGTCACTACCGCGGTGTAAGCGTAGGCACTGGCCCGAAAACACCCCGTGATGCTCAGGGCTCCGCGGCCTGGGCTGACCGCGCCGTTGCGACACCGTGATTACCGCCTTCTCATGGAGGCTTATTCCGTCTCTGCCGCCGGCTCCTGGGCGTACTACGTCGGGCTTGTCGTGTTCGTATTCCAACAAACTCACTCGGCCACCTGGGTTGGGGCCGTAGCCTTGAGCCGCTTCCTCCCGCCGATCGTGTTCGGCTCATATGGTGGCGTTCTGGCCGAGCGTTACGAACGAACTCGTCTAATGGTCAAGCTTGACCTCTGCTGTGCCGTCCTGATGTGCGGGCTCGAGGCCCTGGCCGCCTTCGACGGCCCGGCCCTCGCGGCAGTCGCCATCAGTGGCGTCAACTCGCTTTTCGTTATGCCTTACAAGCCGGCGGTTGCCGCCATCACCCCTCAACTCGTGGGCGAGGACGAGCTCGCGGCCGCAAATGCGCTGTATAGCACGGTCAGCAAGCTGGCTATGATCGCCGGTCCGGCGCTAGGAGCAGTTCTGCTCCTGATTGGTGACCTCACTTTCGTATTTTCAGCCAATGCACTTAGCTTTTTGTGGTCAGCGGTTGTCGTCTCGCGGATTTCTGCCCGCAGCACACCGGTGGACGTGAGCGCCGGCAGCACGCTGAGCCCGTTGCGCCAGATGCTGGTCGGCATGCAGACCATCTTGAGCTCTTCCAGCGCCACGGTGCTGGTCGCCTACGCCGTTGTAGCCAACTTTGTGTACGGCATTGACACAGTGTTGTTCGTGATCGTCTCGGAAAAGTGGCTCGGCACCGGGGCCACCGGCTACAGCTACCTGCTGGCTGGGTTGGGGGCAGGAGGGCTGCTGGGGGCCGTGCTCGTGAAGAGGATCGCAGCCTGGCCCCGCTTGGGCACCGCCATTATCGTGACAGTGGCGGTGTACTGCGTCCCCGCTCTGGCATTGCTGACCATCCGGCTCCCGGTGGCCGCTTTCGGGGTCCAGGTCGTGCGAGGTGCAGGCACCCTCGTGCTCGAGGTACTGGCCATGACCGCGCTCCAGCGCTCATTGCCAAAGGACAAATTGGCCCGTGCATTCGGCGCCGTCTTTACCTTCGTCCTCATTGCCATTTCGGCCGGGGTGTTCGCAACGCCTCTCGTGTTGAACGCCACGGGCCTCGCCACCGTCCTTTGGCTCGAAGGACTGGGCATACCTCTTCTATGCCTGGCCGGATGGCCCTGGCTGCGCCGTATGGACGAGGCCAACAGCGCCCTGGTGGCGGAAATTGCACCCCGTGTCGCCCTGCTCCAGCGGGCCGCCCTCCTGGTGGATTCCTCGCGCTCCGCGCTGGAAAGCCTGGCCCGCCAGTCGACCCCGTGGACACCCGCCCGGGAGAAGACGTCGTTCGCCAGGGTGACGTTGCAGACGCCCTCTACGTTATCTACTCCGGCACGCTCAAGGTCATGTCCCGCCGGCAGGACAATGATCAGATCGAGCTGGCCTCGCTCGGCCCCGGCGACTACTTCGGCGAGATAGGCCTGCTTCAAGGCATCCCCAGGACGGCCACCGTGACGGCCACTTCCCCGGGCCGGCTGCTGCGCATAGCCGGGCCGGCGTTCCTCCAGGCGGTCTCGTCCGGGGTAGCTTCACTGTCGCTGCTGGAGGGTGCCCAAGCCCGGCTATCGGGCAACCCGGCGTACCGGGCCACCGCCACCCCGGGAGCCCAGAGCGGCCAGCCCATCGCCGGCCTAGGGCTGGTCTCGCCGACCCGGGTGAGAAGGGCACGGGTCGCCGTGCGTGCAGGCTCAGCACCCTCGCCGGCACCGGGCCGGTGGCGCCCTAGCACCTGGTATCCTGCTCCGTTAGCGGGGTGGAGCAGTCAGGTAGCTCGTTGGGCTCATAACCCAGAGGTCGCTGGTTCAAATCCAGCCCCCGCCACCACAATGGCCCTGGTTGAGGAGGCTTCCTCGGCCGGGGCTTGTCCATGACACGGGGCCATATCAAACGCCCCGCTATCTCAGCAGGCTTAACGGAGGCTGGGCTTAAAGCACTTCATGTCCCTTCGTGGGGGGCCGATCACTTGCGTGTCCGGAGCCCCAACGAGGACAGGCCAGTCTCGCGTTTTGGGCCAGAACAGGCCCCCACGAGAGGGGGCACACCGAGTCGTCTGGATCAGGTCGACGTCGTCACTTGCGGATCGCAACCGGTTGTGCCGATCCGGAGACGGAGGGAATGAGATGGCAGCGGAGGGCGTGATAGCTGGAATCCATGGGTTCAGCGAGCCGGGCTCGACGCCGACGCCGTGGGCGGAGGGACTCGAGCAGTTACGGGCGGCGGACACCTTCTGGCTATCCACTGTTCGCCCCGACGGCCGGCCGCACGTCACCCCCGCTGATCGCGGTTTGGCACACGGAGGCCCTCTGGTTCACCACCGGGCCTGAGGAGCGAAAGGCGAGGAACCTGGCCGAGAACGCGTCGTGCGTGCTGACGACAGGGCGCAGCGACCTCATCGAGGGAGGGTTTGACGTCGTGGTCGAGGGCCAGGCCGAACAGGTGACCGACGACGACGAGCTCCAGCCCGTGGCAGCCCGTTCGCGGTCAAGTACCCGAATGGTCCGTAGGAATTCATTGTGCGCGACGGGGCGTTCAGCGACCGGGACGCCAGTAGGCGCCATCGTGTTCCGGGTAAAGCCGGTGCGAGGCCTGGGGTTCCGCAAGGGCGATCGCTTCAGCCAGACGAGCTGGCAGGGCTTCCGATGAGCCCAGACGCCGACGAGACCCTTGTCCGGTGTTGGGCGGCGACGCCCCCCCACGACGTTCCTCCAGCCGTGGCTCGGACGAGCTCCCGTCCGGCTGGGGCTTTTTTGGTAGCGGAGCCAGGGTCCAAGCGCGCCGTCTCGCCGCGGCTCCCCCATCTGCTTACACGCAAAGACCAAGCCCGTTGCCAACAAATGAACTGGAAATCTCTGTTCATGTGCTGCTAAACCCGATGTGACCGGAGCAAGCCGCATCGGCAGGGATGGGCCTCCGTCTGTCCGACACCAGAAGGAGACCGATGCACCGTTCACGCCGACTGTCTGTTCCCGGGTCGACGCCCGCCCCGGCCCCGTGCCTCCGGGGCGCTGTCTGCCTGGCGTCAGACGGGCATACTTCCCACTGTCCCCGCCACCTGGGTACGTACGTGGTCTCCAATCGCAGGACAGGTCGGGGACTTTGATGCGCCAGGGCCCGCTCGCCGGCCGCTACCCCGCGGTCGCGGCCATGGTGATGTTCGCGCTGATCCCCTACCTGGCGCTCTCCGCGGCGCTCGGCCCGCTGACGCCGATCATCGCCAAGCAGCTGCACATGAGCGTGCAGACGCATGAGCCTCAGCTCCGGCCTGGCCAACGCCGCCTACGCGGTCGGCACCGTGCTGGCCGTCCAGTTCGCCCAGCACCTCCCGCAGCGCAGGATGCTGCTCGGCTACGCCGTGCTGCTCGTGGTCGGATCGATCCTGGCGGCCGCGGCGCAGGACCCGGGCATGTTCATCGTGGGCCGCGTGATCCAGGGCCTGTGCACCAGCCTGCTGCTGATCGCCGCGGTGCCGCCGCTGGCGATCGGCTATCCGCCGAACAAGCTGCGCGACACGGCGGTGATCATGAACATGTGCATCTTCGGCGCCGTCGCGCTCGGCCCGTTCATCGGCGGCCTGCAGGCGGAGGCGAACGCCTGGCGGCCGCTGTTCTGGATCGTCGCCGGGATCTCGGTCGCGGCGCTGGTGCTGGCCGTGTTGACCTTCGAGGACGCGCCGCCGGCCAATCCCGACTCGCCGCGAGACCTGCCGGCGATCGCGCTGGCCGCGGTCGGCTGCGTGGCCGCGTTCTTCGGCGCCTCAGAGCTCACGAGCCACCGCTTCCTGGATCCCGTGGTGATCGTGCCGCTGCTCGGCGGCCTGGCGGCGATCGTCGTCCTGGTCGTCTACCAGTACCGCGCCAAGCGGCCGCTGCTGACGATCCGCACGATGCTGACCAGCTCGATGCCCGTCGCCGGGATCGCTGTGGCGCTGTTCGCCGCGGCGGCGTCGGTGTCGGCCACGGCGCTCACGGCCGGGGTGCTTGCCGGGCCACTACAGCCCGCTGCGCATCGGCGTCCTCTACCTGCCCGAGGTCGGCGGCGCGGTGATCACCGCGGTCGTGCTCGGCCTCGTCATCCAGAGGCGCGCGATGCACTACCTCCCGTTGGTCGGCATGGTCGTTCTCGCCGCCGGGATCGCGGTCTTCCGCATCGAGGTGCCCTCCAAGCCAGGCGCTCACGCTCGTCGGCTCGGGCCTGACCGGCATCGGGCTCGGCGCGACGGTCGCGCCGGCGCTGTTCGTCGCCGGCTTCTCGCTGCCATCGGCCAACCTGCAGCGGGTGTTCGCGATCGTCGAGCTGTTGCGAGCAGTGGCGGCGTTCATGGTCGCGCCGATCTTCGTCTACTTCGCCGCGACCGTCCGGCAGCCTCGACGACGGGACCGGCATCTTGCTCTTGGATCGGCTTCGGGCTCGCCGTCGCCGGCGCGCCATCGGCGTCGCCATCTACGCGCTCAGCGGCGCCCGTCCGCAGGCGCCCGACCTCGACCGCTTCCTCGCCGGCAAAGCCCGGCGTGGTACTCCCCGCCGCTCCTGGCCAGACTTGGCTCGGGGCCGTCCGACCGGGCGCTAGAACCCGAAAGGCGCTCGACTGACATCGTGTCGACTCACATCGGCTCCGTGGAGCCGATCGGCCCGGTGCTCTTCGCCTACGACGGCTCCGAGCTCGCGGGGCTCGCGATCGAGCAGGCCGCGAGCCAGCTCGCGACCGGGCGCGAGGCGCTGGTCCTCTGCGTCTGGCAGCCGGCCGACGTCGGATTCGTGCCCGTCGGCGACCGCCACTTCGACGCGGACCAGGCCACCGAAGTCGAAGAGGCCGCGGAGGAGACCGCCGCGCACGGAGCATCGCTGGCCGACGAGGCCGGGTTCCGGGCGCAGAGCCATGACGGTCGAGGCCGCGCCGACCTGGAAGGGGATCGTCGCAGACCGCCGAGGAGCACCAGGCCAGCCTGATCGTGCTCGGCTCCCACCGCCGCAGCGGCCTCGTGGGGCACCTCCTCGGCAATGTCGCCGCCGCCGTGGTCGCACGCGGGAGCTTCTCCGTATTCGTGGTGCACCCACGACCCTGAACCGGGAACTTACACCAATTGGCGGCGCACGCCACAAGAGCCCTTTTTGTCTCCTCGGAACTCCTTTGTCCTGCGCCAACCCTGGCAGGCTGCGGTAGACCGGTCAGTCGCGAGCGAAGGCGGCCCTGGCTTCCATGGCCAGGTCGACGAAGGGCTGGCCGCTCACGTCGATGACGGCTTGCTCGATGGTGCCCCCGACGAAGGCCCATGGGGCTTCGCCCGGGTAGTCGTCGGTCACCGGCTCGGCCCCTTCTCGGCCGATGTTGAGGCCTTCACCGGCAATGCAGAACTTGCCGGGCTGGGTCTTTATGCGGCCCTCCCCGACCCTGGTCTCACCAACGTGCAGGGTCAGCGTGCCTTCGGCAGGCATGCTGTCGCCCTCGCGTGCGAAGGAGGCGGACAAGACGGCGTGCCCGGTGGAGATGGGCTGAGTGGACTCGATGACCTGTTCTTGTAGCCCCACCAAATTGTAGACGTACTTCAGCTTGCCGTCTTTTATGTAAAGGGCGTGGCCGCCGAAACGCGACCCCTGGGCGAACAGTACCCCGCTCGCGTCGGGGGTCTGGATGTCGACTTCCACGGCGATGGTGTACGAGCGACTGCGGATGTTGGGGGCCACCGACTCGGGCACCTCGGCGCCGCCGGCGTAGTAAATGTAACGGTTGCGGGGCTTGGCGATCTGAGGCCGCTCGGTGAGGAGAATCTGCACGACGTCGCGGTCCTCCAGCGGTAGCGCCTGGTACTGGCCCGCGAGCGTCCACCACAAGTTGATCAGCTCCTTGAGTTTGTCGGGGTGCTCGGAGGCCAGGTCGTGGCACTCGGTCGGGTCGCTGTCAGTGTCGTACAGTTCCCAGCGCAAGTTGGCGTAGTCGCCCCACATGTCGGGGGCCGACGGGGTCACGCTGGCCGCCTTCCAGCCTTGGTGCCAGATCCCCTGGGTACCGCCCATCGAGTAGAACTGGGTCTGCTTGCCGGTGCTGGCGTTGAGGTCAGCGAAGGTGGCGGCGAAGCTGACCCCTTCCAACGGGTACTGCGTATAGCCCTTGACTACCTCGGGCGGCTCTATGCCGAGCCCCTCGTAGATGGTGGGCACGATGTCGACGGCGTGGGTGTACTGGCGGCATATGCCGCCGGCTGCCGATGCCGGCCGGCCAGGAGACGATCATGGGGTCGGCCGTACCCCCCTCCCAGTTGGAGTAGCGCTTCCACAGCTTGAACGGCGTGTTGAACGCCCAGGCCCAGCCGGTGGGGTAGTGGTTGTAGGTGCGAGGGCCGCCCAGGTCCTCGAGGAAGGGCAGGTTCTCCTCGATGAGGTCGGGGAGCCCATTGAAGATCTTGTTCTCGTTGACGGAACCGTTGGGGCCGCCTTCGCCCGAAGCACCGTTATCGGAGACGAGCACGATCATCGTGTTGTCCAGCTGGCCGCTTTTCTCGAGGTAGTCGAGCACGCGGCCGATCTCGTGGTCGGCGTGGCTCAGGAAGCCGGCGTACACCTCTGCCATCCGGCAGAACAGGCGCTTTTCGTCGTCGGACAGTGACGCCCACGGCCGCACTACGTCCAACTCGGACCAGGACTTCGTACCGTCCGGGCTCTTTTCGCTGGCGTAAGGGTTGATCGGCGATAGTTCGGCGTGCTCAGGCATGATGCCCATCTTCTTTTGGCGCTCGAACACGATCTCGCGGATGGCCTCGTAGCCCATGTCGAACTTGCCCTTGTAGCGGTCTGCCCACTCCTTGGGGGCGTGATGGGGCGCATGGCAGGCCCCTGGGCAAAAATAGAAGAAGAACGGCTTGTCCGGGGCTACCGCCTTGGCATCGCGGATGAACTCCAGTGCCTTGTCAGCCAGGTCGGTGGTCAGGTGGTAACCCTCTTCGGGCGAACGGGGCTGCGTGACGGGGTGGTTGTCGTAGACGAGGTCCGGGTACCACTGGTTGGTCTCCGCCCCGAGGAACCCATAGAAGCGTTCGAACCCTCGGCCCAGCGGCCACTGCCGCTTGATCGACGCCAGGTTCATCTCGTCCTCGGGGGTGAGGTGCCACTTGCCCACCATGTAGGTGTTCCAGCCTCGCTCACCGAGGACCTCGGGGATGGTCCCGCACTCGAAGGGGATGTGCCCGTTAGAACTCGGGAAGCCCGACGCCGCCTCAGTTATGGTGCCCATCCCGTTGGTGGTGTGGTTGCGCCCAGTCATGAAGCAGGACCGGCTGGGCGAGCACAGTGCGGTGGTATGGAAGTTCGTGTAGGTGATGCCGCGCTCGGCGATCCGCTTGATGTTGGGCGTCTCGATCAACCCGCCGAAGGGCTCCATGGCCGAATAACCGACGTCGTCGAGCACGATGAACAGCACGCTCGGTGTCCCCTCCGGGGCGACCGGCTGCTTGTACGGCTCCCAGTCAGGGGTTGACTGCGTGACGTCGACGTTGATAACTCCCTTGAAGGGCTTAGCCATTACCCGCACCGCCTTGATCGTTGTTGGCGCGAATATAGCTATCCCGTAGCCGCGTTCGACATTCAGACGACGGGACCAGGGAAGGAATAGGAACGTGTGCGTCCTCGGACGGGTGTCCCCGCTTGTACCTCTTCAAGCGAACCGAAAGTGCTCCGCCAGTTTCACCGCCGCCTTCAACCGTTGTGAGGCCAGGTCTGGCATTGCGTTATCCCAGGCATCGATCGAGCTTTGCACGGCGGACGCCAGCTCGTCTGGAAGGCGCTGTTGAGGGGGCTCGAGGAGTTCACGGCTGGCCTCGACCGCTTCAGCCGTCCTACCCTGGGCCAGCCGAACGTCTATGAGGGGGAACAGGCAGATCGAATGGAATGGGTGCCAGGCCGCGTCCCTCCACAATGCCAATACCTCCTCAGCCATTGGCTCGACATCCGAAAGGCGGCCTTTGTTCCAAGCCAACCAGACGAGGCTGGCTCGGACGATTGCTTCGTAGTCAGGCAGTACTGCCGCCTTGGTGGCCAATATGGCGCGGCCTGCGAGGGACTCGACTTGCGCCGCGTCGTGCCGGCGCAGCGCGGTCAGGGTCAGATAGCAAAGGGAAAGAGCTTCCAGGGCCGGGGTCCCGATCTGGCTGGCAATGGCGAGCGACCTGGTCAGCGTCTCCTCTGCCTCTGTCAGGTCCCCGTGAATAAACGAGCCCCAACCCACGCCGAAGACTCTCCAGCCGATCTCGTACGGCTCGCAGCACCCTTCGGCCTGGGCCAAGGCGCGGCGGTAACTCGCCAACATCTCGTCATTAGGGCCGTGACGATATTTGGTCGCCAGCCAGAGGCCGACGGCGTTCTCGTACGACTGCCGTTGGAGGGGCCCGCCCCGCGCCCCTAGGACGGGCCGGACTTTCTCGAGGACCGCTTCCACCTGCTCCGGCTCATCCCGCCAGTAGTGGGCCGTGGCCAGGCCTTCCATTTGAACGTCGAACCATAGGTCGAAGGTGGCCTGGTCGAAATCTTCTGGGTTCCCCTTGAGCAGGTCGTCAGCCGCCTGGAACGCAACCAACATCGGCCCGAAGCGGCGCCCCCATGTCTCAACCCGTCCCGAGAGGTAATAGAGGCGAGCGCTCAAGGCCGGCTCCAGGCCGGCAGCCAGCCGGAGGGCCTCTGCTGAGACCGCCAGCGCTTCCGACGACCTACCGGCATGCCAAAGGACCTCCACCAGCTTGGTCCGCAGGAGCACTCCGCGCCGGTCTTTAGGTGTTTGGCGATTATTGCAGTCACCGGCCAATGACAGCGCGGCCCGGTACGACATCACCGCTTCTTCGTTCGCGAAAACGGTCGCGGCATTGTCGCCGGCTTGTTCGAAGTAGTAACTGGCCCGGCCAACCTCGCCTGCGGCGGCGAAATGGTGCCCAAGTTGACCGGCCACCTCCTCGCCGCGGTAGGCCGATGTTTCCTCCAGCGCCCAGGCCACTTTGCCATGGAGTTGGCGGCGCTCCTCTCGCAGAAGTCCTTTGTAGGCCACGTCTTCAATCGCACGCGTGGCGGAAACGGTAAGTGGGGTCGGCCGCACCGCTCACCTCGGTTATGAGGCCGGCAGAACACAGGTCGGCCAGCGTTGTCCGCAAATCTTGGTCGACGGGGCTCAACAATGCTAGAGACGAGAATGAAAACTCGGCGCCGAGCACCGACGCGGCCATCAGCACCTGCCGCGCGGGCCGGCGCATCCGGTCAACCCTCGAAAGCACTAGGCGCTCGAGCGCTTCGGGTAACCCAGCTTCGCCACTCTTTCCGACTTCCCAGTTATTTCCTGCACGTATTTGGGCGCGACTGTCCACCAAAGAAGAAAGGCGTTCTTCCAAGAAAAGCGGGTTACCGTCGGCGCGTTGGATTACCAGGTCGACGACCTCGTCGGGGGCGCCCTCCCCGAGCAGAGCCCGGGCCAGTTCCCGCTCGGCGGTGAAGTTGGAGAAGGTGGAGCTCGAGCCGCAGGAACTTGGCACCCTGGTCGACGGCGAGGGCGTCCTCGAGGGCGGAGACGCCGGGGTCAGGCTCAGGCCGTCGCGTCATGAGCATGAGCAGCGGCCCATCATAAGCAATAGTGGCCAGCTTCTCGGTGAGGTGTAACGAGGTGGGGTCGGCCCAATGCAGGTCCTCCAGCACCACAACAGTGGGGCCGTGAGCCACGAGGCGACAAACAACGTCTCGGAGCGCTCCGAAGATCGCTCGCTGGGTTTGCTCCGGGGTCAGAATGGCCGAGACGTCGTTCTCTTTACTCCAGCCAAATATGACCTTGGACAACAGTTCCATATGGGTGTGGCTCTGTTCGTCTCGGAAGAGCGCCCTTATGGCCCGGCCCAGGGCCGCATTCACTGTCTCTTCGGGTTCGTCCGGGGCCGCTCCAACCCACGAGCCCAAGACATGTTGGTACAGGCCGAAACGGCGCGGAGGACGAATACGAGGCGGCGCGGCCTTCGAGCCAGAGAGGCAATCGTCCTGAGGCGGCCCCGACCCAGGTCATGAATAGGCGGCGGCACTCGGAGACGAGGCGGGTCTTTCCCAGCCCTGGATCCCCCACAATGACCAGGCTGGCGCCTTCGCCCGCAAGTACACCCTGAAGTACGTCGCGCAACCGCCCCATTTGATTTTCTCGGCCCACCAATCGGCCCTGCGGGCCAGGCTCCTTCTGCCGGCCTGGCCCGATGGGCGGGGCCGAGGACGTCCGAGGTAGCAGCAGGCGAGCGGTTTTGCATCCGCTGATGTCACCACGTCTTCGGTGGGTCCCCATTCGAACAGCCCCTCGGAAGCCGCTCTGGCCGCCGGGCCGACCAAGACCGACGCGGGTCTGGCCGCGGCCTGGAGGGTCGCAGCCACGCTCACGACTTCGCCCAGCGCACTGCTGAGGACGCCGGGGACGGCGTCTAGCCCACCGACCACCGCCTGACCTGACTCGACACCAGCCCGCAGGACCACCTCGCCAACGCTGGCATTTGTCCTGGCGACAGCTCGGTAGGCGGCCCGGAGTGCCCGCTCAGGGTCGTCCTCATGGGCCTCGGGAGCGCCAAAGATGGCCGCCAGCCCAGCTCCCGACACAGAGCTGACCGTCCCCCCGAGGCTCTCCACATGGGCCAAGACGTCGGCCAGAGCGGTACTGACCAGCTCGCGGTACTCTTCCAGCCCGCGTTCTGCGCGGCCCCGAGCGGGCGCCACTTCGACAAAGAGCATGGTCACGAGGCGACGTTCGTTTCGTAACAAGCGAGGCGTTGGCTCGGGACGGTGGCGAGACTGAGGCGGAACGGTCCGGTGGATATTCTTCGACAGCGGGCGGACGCGCACAAGTGAAGCTCCTCGAGGGCCGCCCGACAACGTGCGTACGTGTCCTGGGCGAGGGCATACCTGCCTTCGCGCCATAGATGCGCATCAGGGCCGCCGTCGCCTCTTCGCAAATGGGGTCGTGGGCCACGCAGCTTTCCCAGGCGTCCACAACGGCGGCCGGGCGGGAGCGCCCGAAACCCGACGCGGTCCCGCGCCATTTCCAAACGCGCATCCTGCCGGGCCCGCTCGAGCTGTTCCCTCGGGCCTAGCACCCATTCGGCAAAGGGCTCGTCTTCCAGAAGTACGGACTGGTCCGCTAAGGCCTCGAGCAACCTGTCGTCTCGCTCCAAACCAGGCTGTGCCGAGAGAGCGTCACGCAGCCTCCCCTGCACGACTTGAAGGTCAACTTCGAGGTCAATCTCGGGGTTGGCCCAAATAAGAGCCCGGTCGGATTGGAGCAGGGCGGGCCGCGTCGCCCAGGACCGACAAGGCCTCTCGGGCGTACGAGAGGGCCTGCGAGAGAGCCCTTCTGGCAGTGGTCGGCTCGAGCCTCGGAAAAAGCGCTTCCATGGCCGGTTCTCTGCCAACACGGCGACCGGGGCTCAGGAGGACAAGCTCGCAGAGACGCTTGCTTGGAGGCCGACGCCAGGCCCGGCCATTCTCTGTCCGAGATTGACAGAGAACTGCCCGAGCAGGGTGACTCGAATCGACGCCACACGGGGGCAGTTAGCATCGCCGTCCGGCGGGGGCACGCACGCATTATCTCACGATCTCTGCCGTCTATCACGCCGTTCGTATCGTCCGGCGAGAGGGACCGGCCCGTCCGGCCCCTCGCCGGGACGCAAAAGGTACTGGGTCGATGGACTAGTGAGTGGTCCTCGCGAACCAGACCGTCCCCTGCTCGGTGTGGCTTATCCACGGGAACGTGTTCTCGCCATTGCCAAAGCACGTACCGCTGCCCTGTACCCCGGAGTAGGCGCCGGTGCCCCCGGTGATGAGCCACGTGCACTGGGGGCCGGTCGTGAGGGGCTGGACCTCCACGGTCGAGCCGGAGGGGAGCTTCACGGGTACCGGGTTGTTGGTCATGTTGTACGTTGCGGCGAAAGTGATGTAGATATCACCCTTTTGTGCGATCAGGGTGTGGATGGCATAAAGAGTGCTCAGCCCCCCGGGCGAGCCGGCTGACGCCGTATAGGTAGCGAACTGGTACTGGCCGGCCTCGGGCGGGGGCACGAGCAGGAACCCGCCGGCGGGGGCTTTGTTTGGAACATTCCTGACTTGCGGCGGTGGTGCCTCCCGAGGACATCGTGTTCGGCACGTGGTAGGCCGCGTCACTGGCCCAGGTGGGCCCGCCACCTTGGTCGTTGATGGCGCCGGTGATCCTGAAACAGTCCCAAACGGTGGCCGAAAGAACGTTCTCGCTCGGGACGGCGTATAACCAGGAGTCGATCGTAATGGCTTCGGTTTGGTCTGCCCGGTGCATCACGGTCGCCCCTGCGGTACTGGCCTCGACCACCGTCAGTGGCCCGAAGACCATCGCCAGCAGGGCACCTATGCCCGCGCCAATGGTACCTTTTTTCATGCACGCTCCTTTCAGCGGCCGGATTTTGTGTCTCGGCGCGAGGGTTTCTAGCGGAGCCTTGTTAGCGGAATGTTCCCGGCGGGTTCGAGCAAAGGCCACAAGCGCCGGCGGCGCCGCGCAGTCGTGGCGTCAGGGCTCGATGGCAGGACAAAACTTCTATCGGGTCGCGACTATGCTCATCTAACTGCCGCACTGGCCTCGCGTTGCACCTTTACGCGTCCGGTGGGCGGGCAAAGTTGCCGCTAATACCGATAACTCCGAGCGGCGGCAAAGGGAAGGGCCCTCATGAACGCAGTTGCCGACGTGGTGGTGGTCGGCGGTGGGATCGCGGGCGCGTCTCTCGCCTTTGGGTTGGCTAGCCGAGGGCTGGGTGTGGTCGTTCTCGAGCCCACCTTGGACTATCCCGACCGCGTCCGGGGTGAGGCCATCATGCCCTGGGGCGTTAAAGAAGCCAGCAACCTGGGCGTCGACAAGGTACTGCTGGACGCCGGCGCCCGCGTCTCGTCGGTATGGAAGGAGTACACGCAAGACCGCCGTGAACCGGCAGAGAATCTTGATGTCAGAAGTGATCGAGGGGGTACCGGGCGCCATCAACATGCGGCACCCTGACCGCGTGCCAGGCGATTATTAGCGCCGCCGCCAACGCCGGAGCGGCCGTTGTTCGCGGCGTTCGTGGCGTTACGTTGACCGCTGGGCGTTCGCTCACAGTGTCTTACGACGCCGATGGCGAACACCAGGTGACCGCCCCGCTTGTGGTAGGGGCCGACGGGCGCGCGTCCACAGTGCGCAGGCAATCCCGCATACCCCTACAGCGCCAGGAGGCTATCTGCTATTCGTCAGGCCTGCTGGTCGACGGTCTGGGCGCCGTACCTGGTGAGCGGGACGTCATCGCAACGGACGGCGACTTCCTGTTTGCCCTGTTCCATCAGGGTGGCGGTCAGGGGCCACGTTTACCTTTTCATGGGCAAGTCGGGCCGGCACCAGTTCTCTGGGCCGGCGCGGTGCCGCGTTTCCTCGCCGCCTGCAATACCCTCCGGTGCGGGGAGCTCCTTTCGAACACCTGGCCGGCCGGTCCATGTGCGACCTACCCTGGCGACGACACGTGGACTGATGTTCCGTACACCGACGGGGTCGTCCTGATAGGGGACGCGGCGGGTTATAACGACCCTGTCCTGGCGCAAGGTTTGTCCGTCGCGTTTCCGGGATGCGCGTACCGTCCGCGACTTGATCATCGACGGAGCGCGGCAGCCAGCCGACTTTGCCCCCTACGGTGCCGAGCGGGCTTCACGAATGGAACGCGTACGGTTTGTGGCAGACGTAATGGCCGTGGCCAAGATCGAGGATGCCGAAAACCTGGGGGCGAGACGGGCGTATTTCGACCAGGCAGTATCCTCTCGCGACCCCGACGTTTCCCCATTGTTGGTGGGTGTGTTCGCCGGTCCCGAAACCATCCCGCTGGACCTTCTGCAGCCCGCGTTATTGGACCGCATTCGAAGGGCGTAGGCGAGTGACCACATTGCGCCTGTATGAGGACTGGCCGGGCGAGCGCCCCGAATTGCATCCGGAGATCGAAGCGGATGACTAAATAAAAAAGGCGTTCAACGTAGGCGCCCGACTGCCATCGGCGGCCTCAGTACCGTTTTGTAACGGTGGCGTCGGCCAGACGACGCCTCAGCCGCCCGCATACGCGGTAGGCGACACGGTGCCGTACGACTTCGTCGTCTCCAACACATCGGACACCACAGTGTCTGGCGTGGTGGTGAGCGACCGGAACGTGACGAGCATCACATGCCCCTGACGGTGTTCGGCGCCGCACTGCACGACCCGGCATCATGCCGTATATGAGCCTGAAGCCTCCTGCGTAGAACTCGACGCCGCTTCAACTATGGCGCTCTCCAAGGTAGAAGGCGCCAGGTACCCGATCACCCTGCCGTCGTTTACCTCTACGGCGTACGTGCAAAGCGGGAGCTGCGGGGGACGACGCACGGGCTCGCCCGTGCGCACGTCGAACCTGCCGTTGTGCTTCGGGCACTCGATGATGCCGCCCTCGAGGTGGCCGTCCGCCAAATGCGTCTGGGCGTGGGTGCACAGCCCGTCCGTCACGGCAAACTCGTTTTCTCCCAGTCGATAAAGAGCGTATGTATTGCCTTCGTGGTCAATGCGCCGCACTTCGCCCACGGCGAGGGAACTCACGGGGCCGAGGTCCGTCCCGTCTCGAGCCGTGGCGCCGTCTAGGGCAGTGGCCCCCTCTCGAGCAGTGGCCGGCTGTGCCGCTGATTGGGCTTTGGGAACGTAGGGACCGTCCCGGAAATCGGGCACGGGGAGTTCCCAGGCGGGGTCGCGCCGTAGTTCCCGCAGAGCGTGGAACACCTCGCGGTAGGCCGCGAACATCGACGGCCGGGGCGGGGGTAAGTACGCCTTTATCTCTCGATGCAGGGCCGGGAGGTTGTAGTAGGGCACCGTAGGGAAGATGTGGTGCTCCACGTGGTAGTTCATGTTGAGGTAAAGGAAACGAAAAACAGGGTTGATGTACACCGTCCTGGTGTTGAGGCGATGATCGAGGACGTCCTCGCGCAGACCGGCGTGCTGGGTTATGCCGAAAAACACCACCAACCATGCCCCATAGAACGAAGGCAGCCCCACAAACAGCAGCGGAACGATCGACCCGCTGGCGATGGCCCAGGCGGTAACCCCCAGCAAGACAGCGATAAAAATCCCGCGCCTCCCACTTGAGCCGCCGGAAGTCCTCTTTGGGCACCAGCTCCCGAGTGGTCCCGTCAATGCGGCCCATGGCGTGCTGGGCTGTGACCCACACCATTTGCGGCCCTTTTATCAGGTTGACGTACGCCACGATTACTTTCCAACGCGGTGTCGGACGGGGAAAGCCGATCTCGGCATCGCGTCCAACGATGATGGTGTCGGAGTGGTGCCGAAAATGGGACCAACGCCACAACGTCGGTTCACGCAGGAGCATGAACGATGCGACGTTGTAGACCACATCGTTCGCCCACTTGGCCCGGAACGCAGTGCCGTGCCCGTTCTCGTGCCACCGCGCGTCCGCCGACCCGCCGTAGAGCGCACCGAAGGCGGCAAACGCGGGGATGGCGTACCAGGTGCCGAGGCTTATGAAAGCCAGCGTCGCTGTCCCCACCAACAGAAGGAACCACAGCGCCGTATCACGGGCCGCTCGCCCATTAGTGCGCTCCATCAAGCTGCGTAACCGGTCGGCGTCAATCGGCGGCCGGTACCACTCCGCGTCAGCGAGGCCGGCGGCGATAGCCGCCGCCCCCTCAGGCCCGGTCAGGCTGTAGTTCCGTGGACCAGGCCGAGGAACATCCACCGACCGGGTCGACGCTTGCTCTAGGCGCATCAACGATCCCCTTGGGCTTTTTCCTGCAGTTTAGGTCTGGGCCGCGGCCCGAGTCGCCCTGCAATGCCGGCCGGGAGCATCAGCGGTGCGGCTCCCCTGCTCGACTGCCGTGACCACGTTCATCACCTTCACCGCGGCGGCCCCATCAGGGCTCGGACCGGGCTCGTTCAACGAAGCGTGGGCGCTCCATGGCCAGCTGACGATCTGTGGCACGACAGCTCCGCTAGACCTGACCATAGAGGAGCTGGAGGCGACGACGGCCGGCCTCCGCCTGCGCGCCACCAGCCAGGTCGATCGCTACGACTTTGGCGTCACGAAGGCGAAGGGGTGGGCCGGATGGCACCTCGAACTCAGCGTTGAAGTCGTGGCCAAGAAGGGTACCGGCACAATCTTAGGGCGCGCCGGAACCGGTGGTACAGCGCGCCCGGAATGGGGCGGCGGCGGGAATTAACCGGCTCTTTCGGGGCGCTCTTCCGCTCTCGGCGCGATTAATGTCCAAAACGAACAAAAAACGCGCCGAGACCGGTGAACTGCCCCGAGACCGGCAGCACTAGATGACAGGGTCACCCGGCCAATGCGCCCGAGGACTTGCAATCCGGAGCGCAAAGGTCTGTCATAGACGGAAAGCGGCGCAACCAGACCAGAAGGGATCCTGACGATGAGTGATTCGACCGCTCACATAAAGCTGGCAGAAGAGCGAATCGACCGAACAGAAGAGCGCCTCGACAAGGTGCAGGCGGTGCTGGACGAAGTGGGCCAACTGTTGGAAGCAGCCGAAAAGGCCCAGAGCGCGGTCGAGCGCGCCCGGTCCGGCCTCCGCAAGGCCCAATACGCCGTCCTCGTGACGGCCATCATCCTCGCCGCCGTCGCACTGGTGTCGAGACGAGCCCATCCCGCCTAGTCATCGCTCACACTGGTCTGCGCTATCGAGTGCAGCCGTAGTTCCGTTGATCGCTAGCGGTCAATACCACCTCCCGTCGCGCCAAGGTGACGGGTCAGGCGGCCCCGGAACGCGTCGTCGCGGACACCGGCGCGGCTCTATAGCAGTTCAGGTTGTTGGCTGGTCCAGCAAACCATCGACAGTATGCTGGTATTGAGCTACGGCCATCAAACATTCTTGCAAGAAGAGCTCGACTCTGCTCGATGTGGCCAGGCGCAGTTCAATCTCGAGGTTCCACTCCGATGGGTTGGAAGGCGCGTGGCTGTACAGCAACATTTCAATGTCGACCCGTAACCACGACGGCACATCGAGTAGTTGGCCAAGTACCGGTCGCACGCTGGGAAAGGGTCGGGCGTCGTTGTCTGTGGTCATGATGTCCCCGGGCGAGCGGCCCAGATGTTGTTGCAGCTTTCGCATACCTCGGGGGGGATAACACCCGCCTTCATCAATGTCGCGAAGGTCTTACAGCCCAAGCAGATCGCGAAAGCAGACTCGAGCAAAGCCGCCGTCGCCAGCACTATCAAAACGACCTCCGCCGCCGTCCACTTCCCGGAACGGGTAAGTACGAAAGCGCACAGAGAGAACGCGGCTCCTATCCCCTGGGCGAAGCGCTTCGGAGGCCCCGGCACCGGACGTTCGGCAAAGGGGAGGCGAGGTGTCAGGACTCTGGTCACAAACTGGCCCAGCGGGCTCAGTTTCGGCCCGGTAAGCACTCGAGCCACGAAGCCATAAGCGATAACGGCCGTGACCCATCGCAAGTCGCGGCTTACCATCAGGACAGTCATCACTACCACGCCCGTCGCCACCAGGCGCGCCGACACTTCATTGACAGGGTTCGGGAACGAAAACAAGCGCCGCAGCCCGCCGAGCCCGGAGGAGGACCAGGCGCCCACGGCGTCCGTCCTATTTTCGCTAGCTCTCGAGCGGCTCACAGTATTTCGAGCCTGGCGCCTATGGCATTGTCAAAGGCATCGTCGACCAAAACGGGACGAAGCCCGTGGGCGGACAATATGGAGGCAGCAATGGCGGCTCGGGTAACCCGCCGCACAATGCACCCACGTTTCCTCGTCCGGAGGCAGCGAAGCGGTGGCCGAGGCGACGTCCGGAGAAGGGATGTTCTGTGGGGAGTGTGGCCAGGCGTGGACATGACCCTCACTCGCAGGTCGCCGACACCCAGGAGGTCGCCCTCCTCCAGGGCGGAGCTTTCTGACGCGAAAATTCGAACGTCACACCGGCGGGAACGCCGTACGTGGCGCTTGTTCGGCGGGCAAGGGCCAGTCCGCCACTTACATAGTCGTTGTGGGACATGAGTCTCGAGCACCAAGACGATGTCCACACCGAGATCGTTAGCGGTTTCGAGGTAGGGGCACGGGTCCCGCTGGGGGTCGACGACGAAGGCCTTGCCGCCATCATGGAGCAGGTAGCTGCGGTCGCCCAGCCCATCCGCGTCATACGCCACGACCTCTAGCCGCTTCATCGCAGCCACGGTCTCGGGCACGCCTTCCACCTCCTTGACGTCCTGCTCGGCGTTACTACTATCTAGATAGATGCTATAGTAACACTCAAAGACGGATCTCCGTTCACATCACACGACAGTGGCCAGGTTGGATTTCGCACTGTTGTGGTTCAGGCTCTTGCGCAAGAGGGGGTGGGGAAACGGACGGGTGCCTGTCGTCAGCTCTTAATTCTCCGGCCCGGCGCCGCGATACTTTCGTAATGGGTACGCACCGGCGCTGCGGATGGTTGTCGCGACTAAGGCAAGGAGTGCACTTGACATGGCCAAACTGATCTATTCGGCCCTCGCATCGCTCGATGGGTACGTCGAGGACAGCCAGGGCAAGTTCGATTGGGCGGCGCCGGATGAGGAGGTGCATGCCTTCGTCAACGACCTCGAGCGACCTATAGGCACCTACCTCTATGGGCGCCGGATGTACGAGACGATGGTGGTCTGGGACACCCGAAGTACCGGCGTCGACCAACGGGCAGTTAGCCGAGATTTCGCTGAGATCTGGCAAGGGGCCGAAAAAGATCGTGTACTCCCGCACACTTCACACCCCGTCGAGCCGCGCGAACGCGTAGAGCGGAAATTCAACGCCTCAGCGGTCAGGCTGCTCAAGGAATCCTCGGCCAGCGATATATCGGTAGGCGGTGCCGAGCTCGCAGGTCAAGCGATGGCTGCAGGGCTCGTAGACGAGCTCCATCTGTTCTTGCGCCGATCGTGGTCGGAGGAGGTGCGCGCCCTTCCCGATGAGGTGGTCCAGCTGGATCTCTTGGCCGAGCGTCGCTTCCGAAACGGCGTCGTTTACCTCCACTACCGGG